>NZ_JACFRW010000001.1:0-1299521 GCF_016100735.1 Bifidobacterium sp. W8104 | reverse complement strand
CCCCTCCAGTACTGGCCCCGACACAACAATCATCCAAACAACCACCAATATTTGTATGGCCTTTTCGGGGTGCCGCCTCCCCCCCCCCCCCCCCCAAAAAAAAACCAATTCAGGTACTCAGCTTCTGTCTCTAGACGATAACGTCACTATTCAGTTATCAAGCAACCGTTTATCAGTTTCACTAGAATTCTAGCTTTCTTCACATCTATAGCTGTCTGCTTGTAGATTTGAAAAGAACTCAGCAAACAACAACATACGAAATTGAGACCGAATATGATCCAGAAGCGACAATCTTAGGCGCGAAGGATCATATGAATACATGATTGCTAGAGTTTCGCGCCAACAATGATCCACAATAACAGTCAGCATAATGCACTGTTTACAGAATTACACCAATCACTTAGCCAACGTCTAATTTCAGTTGCTGGAACAACACGATACAACCAAAATCATATATCCAAGCTCATATTGGCTCTATAGCATCATCACCTGGTCAACGGGGATATGGCGCCTCACCCCGTAGTAGTGGATTCTTCGGGAATATCTGGCACCCAGGTCGTACATAATCAAGCTGTCTTCCTGAGGATTGATCAACGTCATCAGCCGCTGTTTTAGGAGCTCACGGTCGGCAGGAGTGACCACGCATTCAAACACACTATTTTGTACACGCTGCCCAAACTTCATGCACTCATGGCCGACCTGTCGCAACCGCTTCCGCCCAGCCGCCTCACAGGTGTCGACATCATAGGCAACAACCACCATCATTATTCTTCCACCCTACTTCCAGAACATTGGAGGATAGGCATCCATATCCCCACGTATGTATCTAGCCAGCAATAATGCCTGTACATAAGGAACCAATCCCCATGGCACTTTCTCCTTAAGGAAGGGGTGCATGATTTGCTCATTCTTGCGCTTCTGCCAGGCTGAAAGCACCTGCTTCCTCCCCTTGTCGTTAAGGTAAGTTCCTCCGTTCTCTCGAACCTCAAAATCCCCGGCCTTAACCACATGGGTGTTGACCAGAGATAAAGCCAGCCGATCCGCAAAGACGGGGCGCAATTCCTCAACAAGATCCAAGGCCAGCGAAGATCTACCTGGCCTGTCTGTATGCAAGAACCCAACATAAGGATCAAGGCCAACACCTTGAAGTGCAGAACGACAATCTCCGGAAAGCAGCACGTAGATAAATGAGAGCAGAGCATTCATCCTATCCATCGGTGGTCTACGGCTGCGCTGCTCGAAGTAGAAATCATCCTTATTTGTGAGGATGAGATCATCAAAGACATAAAAGTAGCACTTCGCGGCCTCCCCCTCCACACCACGAACCGAATCCGCTGTTAGGCAACCGTCCAATTCCTGCAAGGCTGCCAACAGACGGGCACTCTGCTTTTTGACACGAGGCACATTTATCCGTAAAGCGTGGTCTCGGGTAGCGCGCTCCAACACCTGCCGCGCATTGAATATCTTGCCCATGACGAACGAGGCTGCAATCGAACAGACCTCATTATCATCATCGGCCATGTGATACTGACGGCGTCGCAAAAGCACATTTCTGTTAGCTTCTCCAAGCACAGACCCGTAGTACTTGCCCTGAGGAGAATAGAAGGCAAATGAGACTCCAAACTCATTGCACTTACCCAGCAAGGCCGGCGAGGCACCCTTGTAACTGAAGCAAAGAATAGACTCCAAGGCACGTAGAGGAATCCGCCCCATGACGCGGTCCCCCTCATTCACCACGACGTTCTCCTGCTCCAGGGAAAGGTAGGCATCCTCTGTAGTGACAAACAAGGTGTTCAACATCTGTCTCAATGAATCATCGCTTCCCTCTGGTGTTTTTCCCTCAATAGACTCTCATTGCTCAAATTACCCCTACAGCTCTTTCAAGGTCTTTCGAATGTAGTCAGCAGCGGAAGACTTATGCACAAGCTCGGGCAGGCAGATATCCTTCAATGAGCATGCCCGACATCCCGTCTTTGGCTTCACCTTTGGAGTATGGCCTCGCCGATAAAGGTCCCGCATCTGCGCCAGATCATCGACTACCTGGGCGCGAAGATCATCGTTGAGTTCGACCACTTCACGGCGCTTGGTCCGCTGGTAGAACAATGCCCCCTGGCTGATACTGCAGGAGAGCATTTCTTCCAGACACATGGCTTCGCCGCACAATTGCAAACGGTCAGCATTATTGACCTTGCTGGAACCATGCTTGTACTCAATAGGATAGGGTGTCCACCGTCCTCTTCTGCCTGTCAATGCAACTCCATCCTGAGCTGCATGAAATTCGACGATGTCACAATCGCCGACCACTCCCAGCCTTCGGGAGAATACACGCAGGTCGCGCAATATCAAGGTATCGCCACGTTTTTCTGAAGCATGGTAGTCGTGAGCACGCCGATGTTCGAAGTCTCCTGCATATGTTCTGGTGTTGTCACGCCATTGCTCCTCTATGTGGATCAATGCCCATTGGCGCTTACAGAATTCGAAATGCTGAATGCCAGACAGGGCCAGCCATTCATCCTCAGGATATTCGGCCGGCCCTGTGGCCATGGACAAGTCCATGGAATTATCACTCATTGCAGCAGACTCAGCCATCCACCATTTCAGTCAGTTCGACCGACTGCGGAATAGCTGAAGTATCGACCGTCACATCGTAATCTGAGAAGCTGCGCGGTGTCTCAACCTCAGGCTTATGAGCCACATGAATGCTATCGAACAGCTTGTAGGAGGGAGCATCGCCAAGATCGTTGCTGTGTTTGAAGACATAGAGCTTGCGAACGGCCATCTTGCCCCTAGCCGCGGAATGGTCGAACTCGAACATGTTGAGAATGGCCTGCCAAAGCATAGCCAGGTCTTCGTCACTAAATCCGGTGGTCTTTTGTGCAAGCTTGGCATTCACATAGCCATCGGCACGATATAAACCATAAGGAACGATGGACTTATTGCCCATCTCGTTGTTCTTGTTCTCTTGGTCCTTTTCCGTAGTAATGGCCACCCTGGTGATGGTGATGGACTGCGGAAAAATCGGATCGATGGACCTCGAGAATCCCAGTTGCACAGGGCCACGCACCTGGCCACAGGCCAACCCGCCCTTGACGAATGTGGTCATCACCGCGCCAAAGGTCCTGATATCGAAGAAATTGGAGCACATGTAATCGAGGATTAATCTATCCAGTTCGCCGTTTTCCTTCTTGGCTTTCTTCAAGGCTTTCCCGATACTGTCCACATCGGGATCCCCATTGACGCCAACCGCTTTCAGCGCCTCAGCATCGAGGCGGTTCAGCGGAACCTGCTGCTTGATATAAATACGCCAGGGCGCCTTATCCCCATTAATCAGTTGCACATAGTTACGTATCTTCCTCTTCAGGCAAACATCAGTGACAATTCCAATCCCGGTCTCACTATCGGTTCGTGGCATATTGCCTGATTCTGGATCTCCGTTGGGATTGCCGTTCTCAACATCATAGAGAATGGAAAAATCATATCTATTTTGGATTGCCTTCGCAGTTTGCTCACTCATTTACAACTCCTTCTTCCTTGTTGGTTTCCTTATTGTCGTCTTTGTTCTTGCCCTTGTAGCGCTCCTGAGTCTCGAAATAATATCCGAGCTGGAAAGCCCCCTGTTCGGGCAACGATAACCTCGTCGGGAAGTTCTCGCCGATTCGGGTCATCAGATCGGCGATACGCTTGGTATAGTAAATGCGCGTTCCCGTCGACAGTTTTCGCAGGTGCTTTTTCGCCAAATCGCCCAAGTGCGGGAAAACCACGGCTGGCATGGTCGATGCGTTAGTAAAGAAGCGGTCACCAATCGTGGTATTGATACCGGGATTCGCAGCATGTTGTATGTCCTCATATAGGGCGAACAGTCGTCCTAGGACATAGGGCACATTAGTGCTTTCTTTGTTGATGGACACTTGCAATACCTCCTTAGGGCATTGGTTGTTTGGGTGACGAAGAAAATACGCTTTGATGATTGCAGCCTTGGCGCGGGGCACGTCATGCTCAACGCCTATGCGGTTCTCAACAGCAGTCAGGAGCGACGTAGGATAGGGCGAACCTGTAAGAATGGCCTTAAAAAGGTCGGAAACTGTATGGGGGGAAGCTGGGATCCTCTTTTTCCCACCATTGGCGGGCGGTACAGTTTGCGCAAGCAGCATCCACACAGGTAGGTCACGACGCTTGTCAAATTTCGGGCGTTCGATATCCAGATCTTCATAATGCCGACGTACATGCTCCATGTAACTGCCATAGGTGTCCTTCAAGAAGAAGGACACCGAAAGTCTGGCGGCGTTGGGGGCAAGTCCAAGGATATAGAAATGCTCATCCGGATTAAGCCTGACACCATTGAAATCAACTGGGTTTCCTTTAGACAAGGCCGTGACAGTGGCTATCAGATCCTGTTGATCAACCCCTACGGCGCCTTCAATACACATGTTCATCTCGGCTGAGTACTCAGCCTGTCCTGATTCTGCCCAAGAGACAATCGTCAAGGAACTATCATTGATAGTTCTTGTGTACTGATCGTCCTTCAACACAGTATTTAAAGCTGTGGTGTAAGCGAAAGCTTCACGCTTGCTCATAGGAGCATTTTGGTCCTGCTTTTTGTTGTAGGAAAGATACGCTGGCGCATTGAAAGACACCAGTGCGGATCCGCTGGATTGTGCGTTGCGGACGCCTCTGATATTTGGATGAGTAAGAGCGGGAACGACGGCTTGGCCCGAAACAACACTTTGCATGGTTTCAGAACTAGCGGCCGGATCATCACCGTCCTCGTCACCCGAAGAGAACCATGAATCCCAGTATCTTTGCATGGTTGGGTTTTCAGATAAAGGTAAGCCGCTGCGGCAGAGGACGAAATTACCGGTCAAGGCCTTCTTCCAGTCCCCTTCGCCTAATTTCTCCTCGACAACTGCCGCTTGAGGCGTCCGGGAAAAGAAAGCGAGCACTGCACGGGCTTCATCATCTTCGGCGTTTGCAAGCACCTGACGATGCAATTCAGCAGCAGCTGCAAAGCGCTTGGCCGCCTTGTCTGTTGCACCGTTGGCATCTGCACCTAGCAGGTAAGAGGAGTTATCGCAGAGGAAATTAGCCTGAATTTTCACCGTTCGTAATGCATGTGCTGGAACAGGCATCATACGTCTGAACTGCTTGTTCTTTGTCAATGTCCCAAACGGAATGACATGGGTTATGGCCCCGTCATCCGCTATGTCCAGTCCCCACGGAACATTTTCAACGCTGTATCCATACCGCGGTGCCTGACCAGCCTCCACCAGCCGGTCGTAAAGTCTGACTAGTTCGCCAATCATGAGCTCACCCTCGGATCAGTTGCATCCAGCACGCCGTTAATCAACTCAGCTCTGAAAAACATAGGTTGCGGATCCGCAGGATCTCGATAGTCCATGTCGTATAACATGTACCCCAGATCCCGATGACCATTTTCGAATCCCTTGGGCTGACCCTTATCGACATCCCAAAGCCGAAAATCGACAGGGAACTCCCGTGTTCCGAAATAAGGGTGGTGATAGTACTGCCCGTTCTGAGCTCGTCTATTGAACATGCTGATGAACTTAGCCGGCGTATCCCCTGCAGCAGCTTTGCTATTCATATCAAAATGTGCCTCAATCACATAGTGAACATCCCGCAGAATGGTGGAGGCACGCTGCTGAATGTCTGAGGAAGCATAGATCGCGCTGTCTTTGGACGGATCATTGATCATCGACCGGATAGTATCGGCCGATATCACGCTGCTGACCTCATTGCGACGAACACTGGTGAATCTGATAGGATTCATAACCACGATCCTGTCAATCCGCCAGACCATGCCCGGATGCCAGAACACAGCCTCCAGAATCCCTCGTGCCGCCGACGGCGTCATCACGTCGTACGAGACCCTCTCTACTTTCATTTCCGGTCTGGTGAAGAGGGCGTACGGACCCCAGACCTCAAGTTGTACTGTCATTGGTCTCCTTTCCTGTTGCCGGTATTGCTAATTACGATTCAGCCATCAATACTGCAGACCGTTTTGAGGCAACTGATCTTCATCGACCTGCAGACCTGTAGCACTGTCGTACATGCCCATGTCCAGCAGAACAAATGCATCGTCATCCGACCTGGCACCGTGCTCAGCCAAAGCGGATATCTTCCCAGCCTCTTTGAGTCTGTCCAGCTGTCTAGGCCAGACATTGACCGCGTACCGGCCCAATCTGCGGAACAGCCCTCGCGTATAGCAACGAGGATCAGTCAGCTGGGCACACAGGGCGCTCGCTTCTTCGTTGACCGGTATATAGACGGGAACAGTTGGCGTATCAATCAGCTTGAAAAGCTCAGCAATCTGCGCGAACGGCATACGGCATCCTGATATTCCACGCTCATGAGCCTTAAGAATCTGACGCTGATCGAGACTCTCGTCCCCTCGCATTCCAAAGAGCCTGGTGAAATATTCATGAATCGCTTTTGAAGATGCCAGGTCAGCATTGCCTTCCCGTACCAACTCGAAAGCCAACATATTCTGTTTCAAAAACGAAACCTGGCCCTCATCAGTCGAAAAAACATGAACCAATGAGGCATCCGCTTCACGTCGACCTTCTCTATTGCAACGGCCAGCTGTCTGAAGAATCGAATCAAGGCCTGTCTGTTCCCTATATGCCTCGGGGAAATCGACATCCACTCCGGCCTCTATCAAAGACGTGGATACGACCCTGCAAGATTCTCCTTGAGCGAGGCGATCCCGTATCTGCTTCAGCAAACGTTCCCTGTCATAGGCACATTGCAATGTAGTCAGGCAGAAAGTGCCATCTTCAAAACCATGCTTTCGCACCGCTCCGGAGATGTACTGCGCTTCCTTACGTGTGTTGACCACGCACAGAACCTGATAATGGCCTTCTACAGCTTCAGCCATCTCATCCATGTTCTTATGACCGTCATCGACGATTCGGTTGCGCCTGAATTCCGAGCGCTCCTTTTCGCTTAATGGTGCAATTTCAGGGATGGTCAGATTCGGGCATTGAAGAGCCTGAGCAAACAGTTCCTGCAAGGCCGGCTGTGTTGCTGTGCACAGCACCGCGGTGACGTGATAATTGGCAACCAGTTCAGCTATGGCCTGTACACATGGTTTCAGCTGAGGCAAGGGCAAGGTCTGGGCCTCATCGAAGATCACAACAGAGTTAGCTATGTTATGAATCTTCCTGAGTTTAGAGGCCTTGTTGGCGAACAGGCTTTCGAAAAACTGCACAGCAGTGGTTACGATAACCGGCATGTTCCAGTTCTCGGCCGCAAAACTGCGATGCAAATCGTTTGCTGTAAGCTCGTCTTCCTCTTTTAATTGGAAAGCAGCATCTGCATAGTGTGGTAGAACCGCATCTGGCCCAAGGAGGGTTTCGAATTCCTTTACCGTCTGGTCGATGATTGACGTGTACGGGACGACGTAAATAACCCTGTCCATATGATGCGTTTTGGCGTGTTCAAGCGCGAAAGTAAGTGAGGAGTCTGTCTTGCCACCGCCTGTAGGAGCGGTCAACGTGTATAGACCTGGTTTCCATTCAGGATCGGCTCCGTGAGTAAGGCAGTCACGCAATATGGCATTGCGTTTTTCATTCAACGACGTACTCGCCTTCGCCGACAGAAAGGATTCAGCCCTGCGCTCCATGATTTCAGCAAGCGCCTTGATTCTGATTGACTGATGCTCACGCAGCTGCCCAGCCAGCGCTTTGCTTATTTCGCGTAATTCCTGTGGAGGCGGCATAATTGAGCTGGACAGACGATCAGGACCGAGATCCTGAAGCAGCTGCTCGAGAAATGGTGATTCATCGCGCTCTACTTTGCCATTGACAAAGAACTCAGCATCCAACCGATCCGCATCCACTAGCGCTGATTCGTGCATACGGATACGCATCATGTCCGAGAAATGTGAGCCCAAAGAAGGAAGCGGCTTGACTTCGGGAAGAGTGATCTCATCCTTCCAATGCGAGGCATCAGGGTTAGGACGCTTCATTCTGCTGACCAAGGTGCTTGAATTCTCGGTATCAATACGATTGCCAAAATCCGGCAAACCAGCATGATGCCCTGCAATGGCAAATGTGGCTTCTTGAAGATGGAGCTTATAGGCTACTTTCATCCCGTATGAAGAGTGATTGACACTACTGCTCATCATAGGCCTCCCTGATCATCCTCTGGAATTCCTCCGAATACTTGCCTATGTCGTGAAGAAGGCCTGTATCCAGACCCATATCAGCCTGATCTTGGTCATACAGATAACCAGCCAGCCTGCCGGCGAACGCTGCATCAAGACATCCAGTCATCACCAGATGCTGCACGCAGACCTCAAAACCATGATCTTTCGAGGTGCGGGCCAGATACTCGTCTATCTCATCGCCTTCGGTCGTCATGCGATCATCTCTTCCTGATTTAGGTCGCTGTTGAGCGGTTGCGCTGTATTGACCTGAATCCAAGCCGTCAATCGCCATACGCAAACCGGCTTCTCACAAATGAACGCAGAATCCTCAACCATCGCCCCATCTCCTTTGTATAGGCGATCACTTGTGTTCTGATACAGAAATATAAACCTATTAATGAATAATGTCAATTCGGTTTATGGTTATTTAGAATGAACTATATATTACGTATATCTATACGATTACTGAAGCTTGGTTTTATCTAGGGAAAATCTAACGAAGTTATAAAGGCTCATCAGCCTAGGCCGATGAGCCATAGCCTTATTCTACTAAACAGCCAGAAACCATTTCAATCCACGCCTTGCGGCGACTACGTCTGTATTCTGACCACAGCATTCAGCAATGCCGATCATGCATACAAACCAACCACAATCCAAGCATGCGCCATAGTGACGTTTTAAGTTATAGCTAGATTGCTTTGCGCTACAGACACTTTATAAGTTACTCCTCTTCAGCTACTGCATTTGCTTGGCGCAGTCATTGACCTTATCCGCTATCTACAAAGTACGGCGATGGTTCTCCATAGGAGGCATACCTACTTTGGATTTAAAAGCGCTGCAAAAGACGGACAGCTTGGAATATCCGCAATTCAGAGCAATCTGTTCGACAGGCTTGGAGGAATTGCTAAGCATACTTCGAGCCGCATTGATTCGCGCGTCCATAACATAGGCATGAGGCGTATAACCGGCTGCCTTTTTGAATACCCTAATGAAGCTACGCTCACCGAGACCAGTCATAATGGCAAGCTGATGATTGGCAATATATGTCCATCACCATTTGAATGTCATGACCGCTCCTGTCAATGTCACCCTGCCCCACCGGCGCATCAACGAACCAGGTCAGAATGTCCGTCACATATTTCGCAAGCATTGTTTCGGATAAATAGGTGCCGGACCGAAATATGTTGTAAATGGTCTTTAGCGGATGCAATGCCTTTTCATCCTGCTCCAGGGCGAAGATCGGCCCTCGCTTGGCAATTATCTGCTGATAATAAAACCGGGCCGCCTGACCATCGAAGTGCATCCAAAGCATCTCTGTCGGCCCCACAGTCTGATAGTGAAGGTATTTGGCAGCAATCCGAAAGTACAAACTGACCACCATGGGCAACGCCCCGCATAGCATTGCTACGCGGTGTGAGCTCGCCTGATTTCAAATACATGATTTGAAAACTGGGACAGGTATCGCGCTCGGCGCGATGACCGTCGAGCATATAGTAAGACCTTCTTGGCATTGAGACTGCGAGCAGGGGTCAGGAATGCTTGGCATTTACTTGTTCATGACGCCGAGACCCTCCAGCAGAGTGCTCAGAAATCCTGGGATTACCCTATTCAGGATGGCAAGGCCAATGATAACGACCGCCACGAAGACGACGACTCCTATTAGCTCGTCACGCTGCCGCTGACGGCGTTCGGCCTCACGCGCTGCAGCCATCCTCTTGCGGTAAACCACCGGACACGTCGTCCCTGGACGATGACGATGTACAGGACACTCTAGATCATACTGACACACACCATTAGCATAGGCCTTCTCACCGGATCCATTCATTGGTACTAGCACGTAAGTTCCATTAGCTTCGTCCTTGTCTGGCCACACCACACAACCTCAAGATTGGGCGTGATCCCATCAAAACATATTTAGCAGGGTTATACGCTAGCCAAACCAATCGCCCAAAACCGTTTACCTCCTTCAAAGACAAGGCTGAAGATGTAAAGTTGGCTGCACTTATCGCGGTATTCCCTATGCCTGCCCTCATCGATGAGCTCAGAGACACCAGCAGCGACCCCATATATATGCGAGCACTGAAGTCAAAAACAAAGAGCGAAAGACATACCTGCTGCACTCCCACGCGACGACAGAACGATTCGAAATCACTCTGGTTGTTGGTTTTGAATTATCGTGGCGAACCTACCAGCCATCCGTTCTGAAATCTTTGAGCTGAGAGTAAGCGAAGAGGATTGGACCAATGACAACGATGTTCCCCTTGATGGAATCACGCCCGCTGATGCAGGGAACGCATGAAGTCAAGTCCTGCGAACCTGCTACAAATGTGATTATTCACACGTATGCGGGGAATACGCGTAGTATGCGCAAAAAGTTTGCATCAGTAAGGATTATCTTCGAGGATGCAGGCGTTCTGTCGCAGACCATACAAGGCCTGCACCATGAGGGAAGGGAATCAGTCATGGCATGGAAGGGGAATGCGCAGGGCGCATCGGCGAAGGCCGACCATTGGCATTTCATCGTCGGCCTCGTGGCCGTCCTGGTGGTTGCCGCGGGCCTGTTGCTAGGGGTGTGGGCTTGGTCTTCGCATGTCAAGGCGGAATCCCTGGCCGACTGCCGGTCGCAAGCGGCTTCCGCGACTCGGAGCGTGAAGGCCTACAAGACGGACCGGGCTGCGGCGCAGCGGCGGGCCCGGGCCATACCCCAGGGCGACGTGTCCGACCTCAAGGTCGTGGCCGCCGTGGACAAGGCCGCCAAGCCCTCCGTCCCCGCAGTGCCTTCGTGCAGCGTGGACGACTCGTGGAGTTCGTTGAGAGCCTTGGCACAGCAGGCCGCCCAAGTTGCCGCCAAGGCTGATGCCGCCGACCGCGGCGTCAAAGCGGCCTCGGAGAAGGTGGCCCATGACGAGGCCAGGACAGTCAAGGCGCACCTGGACAAGGCAATCGCTGACGGGGACTCGCTGCTCTCGGGCAGCGACGGCCAGGTGGCGGACAACGCTGTGCGCGACGCCCTGAAGACGGTGCTCGACCAGGCCAAGGCCGTGCAGGCCGACGCCAAGGCAGACACCAACGCGCGGCGCAAGGCCATCCAGGACCTCGCCAGCCAGATGCAGGCAGTCAATGACTCGAAGACCGCCAAGGCCAAAGCCGATCAGGAGGCCGCCGATCAGCAGGCCGCCGATCAGCAGGCCCAGCAGGCGGCTGTTGCGGCTCCGGCGCCTTCCTCGGGCCACACACGAGGCGGCTCTGCCAGCACTTCGGCCCGTTCCAACGGCTCCAGATATGCACGAGGCGGATCCCGCAGCGGCCAGACCGCTCGTCGGGGAGGCGGATCAGGAGGCGGCTATATCACTCCTGCGCCTTCGTCGGGAGGTAGCGGCTCCAGCTACGCTCCCGCCCCTGATCACTACACCCAGGAGCAGATCGACGGAGCCCATCACTACATGTGCGTGACGCATCCTGCGATCACTTCCGGGTGCTGAGCCCGCCGGGCATACGAAAGGGCCGTCCCTCCGAAGCCGGAGGGGCGGTCCTTTGCGTCTTCGGCCCAAATCACGCCCCTGCCATGCCGCACCTGAATTCCTTGCAGACGCACAACCGAACGCTGCGCCGGGATCACCTCCACGTAAGCAGGGAACACGCCTCAAGAGGAGGCTGTATGTAGTCTACACGCGAACCGCAGTCAACCCTTGGAGCGAGGCATGTAATACATGTGCTGACTACATCTGAAGCCTTGAAGATCGAATTCGACTTCGACACAGTCAAAGTATCGCCTCACATGCCGAAGACTTCATATTTAGCCACCTAAGGCTATAGCCAGGGATTAACACCACATGCGTCACATGTCCTTGTCTAGTTTCAGATACGCCTGCACAAAAGTACAACCGCCGAAGCCATCGGTCCATCATGGCTGAGAGCGATGTGCCAGCACAACTGCACTCGATCGACCTGACCACCGGGTAGAGGCAAGGAATGGTAAAGCCTGGCTTCCACGGAGGACTCTAGATTTACGCTCGGCCGACCTCGGCCGTCGTCCAAGATTTCCACCCCGCTCCAGGGGAAATCATCCAGATCATAGGGCGATGGCTCAGACCCCAGCGCCTGCGACCAAGCTTTGAGCACCGACTCCTTACCAGCCCAGCGCACCGCCAAATGCGCCGTTATATCGTCACGCTTGAGCAGGGACCGCTGCTCGGCCTGCCGCCGCTCCCGTGGTGAGAACAAGCTTGTCATACGCGTGCCTGGCATGGCCAGCTGCCGGCCGAACTCCTTCACATCGACCAGATCATGACCCAACCCCAGCACCTGTCCAAACCCGGCATCTTCCATAGGCCTGAGTATGCCCCTCATCGGCCACTGCAGCAAATCATCCGATCAGAAACTCGAAAACTACACAACCTGGGGTCCTAATCAACAATCACTGCAATCTTGCACAAACAGCCCTAGAAAGGGATAAACCACAAGGAACAAGAGGTTAGCAAGAAAGGAAGGTATGGATAAGAATAGATAGAGTGAGAGTCTGCCATATCTCATAGAGCGAAGTCAGCAGCCTGCTTGGAAGTCAGCGGGCTGGGACAACCGCACACAAATCATTTAGGAACATTCAGCGCAGCAACTCAGAGGTTCTTCGCAGGGCTTGAAGCTACAGGAATCCAATCCAAGCGGCGATGAGCATACATTGTCCTTAGCTTGCCACGTACCTGCGAACGGAGGTACAGAAACCAGTGGCAAAAGAATCATGAGCAGCTAGACATTGATCAGGAGTTCAAATCACTCGGTCATGCTCTTATGCCTATGCGTGAATCTCAGCTAGAGTGGTTCACGCCTGTTTGTTTGTTCGGGAAGCACTGCGACCTTTTCCAGCTCGGAGTGGAGTTGCTTGAGTCCTTCGCTCTCGATGCGCAGCCCAGAGAACGTCATCATAGACAATGCAGGGTTACGCTTATCGTACCGACAATAAAAGCAAGAGAGTGGTGTTGAGAGAAGGGTAATAATGTCAGCTTTATGGTGGCGCAGAGTGGCGTCGTAACTGCTTCGCATAGTATTGCCTGCATCGTTGCTATCGCAGTTGGTGGGGACCATTGCATTTGGAAGATCTTCGCCAGGCGGATCTGCTCAATCCTGGATCGATTGCGCTTCTGTGGCTGTTGCCTGCGTGATTTCCGCATGGTCCGCGCGCAATGGGCAATCCTGGGCGCACCGTCTCCTCAAGCTTCAGGTATGCGATCAGGATTCCAACCTGCCCATATCCGGTCTGAGAATGGGCGTGCGGGAGATAGCGCATCTTGCTGATTTCGCATCGCTCTTCATTGGTTTTCTTTGGCCTTTATGGGATGGCAGAGGGCAGACCTTCGCCGATAAGATCATGGGAACAACAGTGACCAGAAAACAATAGGCATGCCTGCAATGCCGCGACGACGCCCGTACCCATCGTGCAGGCATGCGAAGAAGATACGGCTTCCAGCAGCAAGCAAGCTGCAGGCATTAGTGCGCATGGCGCAGCACACTATAGCTGGGTTTCATCCGTATACTGCTGGCCGCTATGTATCTGCTTGACAATGGCGAACGCCGACCGTATAGCCACGTATATCACCAGCAGCACTATAGCGATAATCCAATTAGTCATGGGAATGGAACCCTTAGGGCCACCCATGAAATGCAAGGAGACAAACCCAAGAATAATCAACGCCAGGCATAGCAGAACAACAAAGGTCGCTCTCCCAGCGGTCACTCCTTTGGGGAATAGACGAGTCACACACTCGACCAGGCAGATAATTGACAGCGCAAAACCGACGGATGCCACAATACTCACTATCATCACCCCGCCAATCCCTTGAACAATGCCCAACAACCATCAACACCGCGGGCTGCCAGCAGTGTCTTTCCTAAAGTAATCTCGAATCTCTTTCAATCTTTAAGGAAGCGGCAGCATTCTTGCCAAGCTTCATACCTCGTAATGCACCAAGCATACTTGACTGGATATAACAACTCAATTAGCTTTCCATTCCTGGCGGCCCGTTTTATCAACTGTCCAACCTGGTCATAGAACCCAGAGATGGTTCCAGTGGAAATGCCAGTAGCCTCTCCCGTCCTGGACGATTACGATACCTGTGCGACATCTGGGAGGCCTTGTTGCTGCAGTCAGCTGAGCATCTCCGATGCGTATCCTATCGTGTACCCATTTAACCAGTAAAGCGCCGAATGCTGGGGAAGATTTCGCTCAGTCAGACCCGATCCTGACCGCTCCAAGTTGTTGGAAAACCCGCCGAGAATGGCGGAATACCAACGATAATCATGGAGCGGGCGACGGGAATCGAACCCGCGTAATCAGTTTGGAAGACTGAGGCTCTACCATTGAGCTACGCCCGCAAAGCCGTTGGCTCGGTACAGAGCATAGCACATGGGCCGGCCGGAACATGCAGTAAATTGGTCATCCGAGGTTTAATTCAGCGCGAAACCTATGTAGACATCTCTGGACCGAATCCCTGTGCGACATGGAGACCTGCGCCGATTACCCCTCCCCCACGGATAACCGTGAAGATTCATACAGAAATTCTGGCCCTTGCCGGCCGAACTAATATCAGGCAGTTCATCCACATTGAATAAAAACCCTCTCTCGCCAGTATCGCTTCATTGGGTATGCATGGATCAATCCCGTGGATCCGAGGAACATCTTGCGTGTACCCGCGACTGCCTGAGCACTGCGGGATTATTCATGCTAACGCGGTAGCCACTCATTACTGAATACTATGTATGGAAAAGAACAAATATTCCGCAAGATCTTTCATTTTTACAGAGCGAGGCGAATCGGACTGATATCAAGCCGCCATTCGATCTTGAAGAAAGAAAATAATAGGGAATTGACATTGACAGCGGCAAGTTCGCCGCGCACATCAGCCTCGTCTTTCGACGATGGAAATTCCACTATGCCCGAGCATCGATTGCAATGGCTGAAATCATGCGGACGATAACAGTATGAGCATTAATTCTTCTGATACCATCTAAAGCAACGTCAACAGATATTTATTATGCAGTTCTCAAAAACGAGAACAGCGGGAAACAAGTAGTTGGCCACAGTTGAGAAGGGAACTATAGCCAAACATAATTGCCGAGTAGTTAGCCTAGGTTCTTCTGCTTTGATTAACGAAGAGATGAGATTTGTTTGCAGATGAGGTCAGATGTCAGCTTGTTGCTGCGGAGCTAGCATCATAGCCTATGCGACAACTTGTTCTGCTTCAGTATCGACAGATTGACCCTACCTAATTTTGGCAGCTTTTCATCTTGCAGCTCCTTCTCAAGAAAGGAAATGAAATGATATTAGCCATTAAACATTTTCTGTCATTATGTTCAGATGACCTCAAAAACAATTGGGGCGAGCCAGATTACATGAAGCAGCTCGTTGGGGCTACGATATTCGGATTGTGCGGTGTAGCTTTTGGTGTCGCGATGTTCGTTTTATTTCCTTAGACATGCACGATACCTTGCTGCAATATAGTTATATCTACGAGCGCAGCAAACACCGATGAGTGCGGTGTCTTTGCGGAAACGCCGAGTCAGTACGAGCTACCATTATTCACTGGCTGTCGCTTCCCATCAAGGACACCTATCCGTGGGGCAACAATAATCAGTGAGGTTTAGACGACAACATCGTGCACACACGGGGCATGCCTGTCTTTGTTCTGAAAGATAAAGCGGTACTCCTTACAAATCCCTCCAGTCAGCATAGGAACCTTCCAGTCCCTAGGCCTTGCCTCAGGCATAAGGACTCATGTCTAGGAAACCAACTCGAATAGGCAACTGGAAACAGGCAATCCCCTCAATGCAGTAAATCGTCCGATCCGACACCACCAACAACCAGTACCTGCGTCAGCTTTTAAGGGTCCCGCCCACAGCATAAGGGGAAAAATATCGGCGTGGCTATGGTGGTCGGGCTTCTTGGCATGAGTATTATGGCAACAAACCTCAGCAGCAGGAATCCCATAGCAGCGGCCACTAACACTAACACTTCGCACGAGTAAGCGGCCGGACGACTCCCCCAAGACAAGTTCGGCCATTCGGGTGGCCCAGCAATAATCCCAAGTAAAACCTGGGCCACCCATCTACTTTTTTATACCTTTTCATGAATGGGGTCCAATCATGTTCAGGTTGTAAGGGCCGCCTGTCCCTCAAGCAGCTTTGAAGCAACCCAATGCACGCCCTTCTTAATCGTACTGAAACCAGATACAGATCGTATGCCTGTGTGGGACAAGACAAGTGAAGGCCATAACCAAGCCTGACGTACCCAGAATCATTTCAATCCACGCTCCCGTGAAGAGAGCAATCACCCGAGTACGAGCAGTTGATGAGATCTATCCATAACAAAAGAGGAGGTGAGCCGTCTGGCCCACCTCCCTGATCAGTGCAGCGATTGAACTCTCACCGATTTCCCATCTCCCACTGCAAAAGACGGGGAATCGACCAACTCGGGTTGCTCTCAGCTCCGGTCGTAGTAGCCGTCGGCACCTAGTCGGGCCTGGGGATCCAGCAGCATGGCCTTCTCGACCTCATGGCCCACGTACCCGTGGCCGTCCTCATGGAAGCGGCGGTTGTCGATGGGCTCGTAGAGCGGGGCCCGACCCATGCGGCCCTCCTCCAGACGGCGCTGACCAGTGGCCAGGCGGTCGTTGGCCCGGCGACGCCACTGGTCCAGGACCTCCTGGCCGGAGGTCTTGAGCACAGCCGCCTCAAAGGCTCCGGGGCTGACGATGACCCCGATGCCGGAGACGTGGCCAAAGCCCAGGGAGGTAACCAGTCCGGCCTTGATCCTGCCCACCTTCAGAGGCTGCTCCAGCCATACCAGATGGTCGTCGCGTCTCAGGACCGGATCCACGCAGTCCAGGGAGGCATTGGCCGGGATGACCCCGGACCGGAAGAGCTGGGTGAGCCCGTTGATCTGGAAGATGCAGGCGCCGCCCTTGGCATGGCCGGTCAGGCTCTTCTGGGAGATGACGTAGAGCGGGTTGCCGTCCGTCCGCCCGATGGCGTGGGCCAGGGTGTTGTGCAGCTCGGACTCGTTGGGGTCGTTGGCGTTGGTGGAGGTGTCATGCTTGGAGACCACGGCGATGTCGTCGGGGTCCACACCCAGCTTGGCCAGCGAGCGCACCAGGTCCGAATCCCTGCCGCCCATGCCGGCCGCCAGAGCCCCCAGCCCGGGTGCGGGGATGGAGGTGTGGGCACCGTCTGCGAAGGAGTGGATGTACCCTACCACGCCAGCCACGGGCAGACCCATGTGCAGGGCGATGTCGCCTCTGGTCAGCAGGATGGTCCCGCCGCCCTGGGACTCCAGGAAGCCGCCGCGCCGACGGTCGTTGGCCCGGGAGAAGAACCGGGGCTGGATGCCCTTGGCGTACATCTCGGCGGAATCGGCGGTGGCGTTCATGTTGCCGAAGCCGATGACCGACTCCACGCCGATGTC
This sequence comes from Bifidobacterium sp. W8104, assembly GCF_016100735.1. Classification (NCBI taxonomy): domain Bacteria; kingdom Bacillati; phylum Actinomycetota; class Actinomycetes; order Bifidobacteriales; family Bifidobacteriaceae; genus Bifidobacterium; species Bifidobacterium sp. W8104. The sequence continues at coordinate 1,281,903 of NZ_JACFRW010000001.1, read as the reverse complement.
GTCGATGGCGCCCGTGACCACGAAGTCCGCCTTGCCCAGGGCGATCTTGTCGGCGCCCTCCTCAAGGGAGACCGCAGCCGTGGCACAGGCCGAGACCGGCTGGACCATGTTGCCGTATCCGCCGATGTAGGACTGCATGACGTGCGCGGCCACCACGTTGGGCAGGGCCTCCTGGAGGATGTCCGTGGGGATCTCCTTGCCCAGGAAGCGGTCCAGGTAGAGCTTGCGCATGGAGGCCATGCCACCGAAGCCGGTCCCCTGGGTGGAGGCCACCTTGGATGGGTGCACGGCCTGGAGGATCTCCACAGGGGTGAATCCGGCCGACAGGTAGGCGTCCACGGTGGTCACGATGTTCCAGAGGGCGATCTGATCCACGTCCCCGACCATGGAGGCAGGAATGCCCCACTTGACCGGGTCAAAGCCCTTGGGGAACTGGCCGCCCACGGTCCTGGACATGGTGGCCCGACGCGGCACGCGGATGCGGGAGCCGGGCAGACGGGTGACGGTCCACTCGCCGGACTGCTCGTCGCGAGCGATGCTGGTGTGGTCCGGATCCTGGGCCACGTATTCCTGAGCCATGTCCTTGGTGGGCACCGAGAAGGCCACGTCGTGATCTAGGAAGACGTCGACCTCCTCTTCATTGGTGCCCTTGCGGTAGTCGGAGCCCATGCCGTCGTCGAAGGGACGGATGCCGGAGCGGGCCACCACCTGGTCGTGGTAGCGCTCGGCGATGTCCTGCTCGGGGACCAGCTCGCCGTCGGTGTCGTACCAGCCCGGCTTGGGGCTGTCCTGCCACTCGACCAGACCCATGTTCCAGGCCAGTTCGAGCACGGCTGCGGCACTCAGGTCGACCTGTCCATCCGAGTGGATGCCCATCTCGGCCTCGAAGCGTGTGCGGCCGGAACCCCAGGGACCCATCTCGCCGATGGAGACGATGACGATCTGATCCTCGGGCCGAGCGGTCACGCCCTGCCAATCCTGCAGATCCACCGGGGCCTGGGCGGGCACCCGGGGTGTGGGCAGGGCCTTGATGACCCGGTCCGGATCCTTGTCGGCATCTGCGGATGCATCCCCGGACTTTCCGGCTGGAGTCGGTGTCGACGGATCGTCGTCCTGGGCAGCCTCGGCCTTCAGGGCCTTGAGGTCCAGCGGGCTGGAGCCCAGGCCGCCGGTCAGGTCGGCCTGAAGCGGGGCCTGGAGGGCCTGCTGACGTGCTTCTACAGTGCAAAGCTCCAGCAGGGAATCAGCCATCTGACCGGTGGAGTAGGTGTGGATGCCGTGGCGCTCCACCACCTGGACCAGCGGATCGTTGCCGCCCATGAGCCCGGTGCCCCGGACCCAACCGATCAGCGGATGAGCGAAAGTGACCCGCCCCGACCAGTCCTGCTCAGGGCGGGACCGGTTGACGATGGCGTCCAGGGCGGCCTTGACCTCCCCGTAGGCTCCGTCGCCGCCGAACATGCCGCGGTTGGGCGAGCCGGGCAGGACCACATGCAGACGGTGGTCGACATCGGTGTCCGCCCCGATGCCGGCAAACCCGGCAATCTGGCGCTCCAGGCTCCAGAGCATGAGCCGGGCCTGGGACTCGAAGAGCCGGCCGGAGTCGGCCATGGTCCCGTGCATGGCAGGGGCTGCGAAGGGCAGCAGCAGGGTGGGCTCGTAGGCGGGCTTGAGCACGGTGGTCGTGGCCCCCGTGGTCTTGCGCTGCTCATTGCCGACCCAGTCGACCAAGGCATCCACATCCCGGTAGCTGGACAGGTTGGCGGGCACGATCCAGAGACGGGCACCGCCCACGGCATGGCGACGGTAGAGGTCGCGGGCCCAGATGACGGTCTGCGGCTTCAGGGAATGGCAGACGGCGATGACCGTCGCCCCGCCCTCCAGGAGGCCCGCAGTCACAGACCCTGCGATGGACTTGGGGGCCACGCCGGTGACCACGGCCACGTCCTTGGCGAATCGTGCCGCGGTCTGGTCCGAGTCGGCAGGGGTCATGGCCTGGTCGGCGATGCCGCTGAAGACCCGTGCCAAATCCTGCTCACCGCGTTTGTCTGCCTGCTCGGCGTACCAGACGGCCTGATCGTGCACCTCGCGTCCGGCTCCTACGAAGCTCAGATGACTGCGGTCATCATCGTGCTCGTGGTAGATGTGAGCCAGATCCTCACGGGCGCTGGCCCAGCGATCGTCGAAGAGGACGGCGCGCGAGGCCTCGAACCGTGGCGCCACCTGCTCGGGCCAGTCGCTGCCCAGCTCGGCATCGACGGCGGCCACAACGGCAGCATCCTCATTCTCGCCAGGCTGGACGACCGGAGGCTTAAGCCCCAGTTTGTCCAGGAGGAAGCGGGCAGTGGAGGCCAGCACACCCTCAGAGCCGGTCACCTGGGCTGCGAAGGCATCCAGGGCAGCGGAGTCGACCACGGCACCGCCGGCGGCACCGCCTGCAGAGGGCATGGAGACCGTGACGCCGTGACGCTGGGCCACCTGCTGAACAGCCTGGTCGATCAGCGCATTGGCCGCAGGCACCGTGGAGACAGCCTCGGTGGGCAGAAGCGCCAGATCGCCGCCACGCGAAGAGGCACCCTCACGTGTGTCCAGGACCAGGCTGGCCACCGTGGCCGAGACCCAGCCGGCACCCAGCTGCCAGACGTCGGAGACCCGCTGCTCGACCTGCTGCAGCTTGAGGCCGGAGGGGCCGAAGAGGTCGCGGATGCGTTCACGCACGATGTCGGAGAGCACCGGACCGAAGGGCCGATAGTTGGGGGCCACCTTGTTCACCAGGGCACTCAGGTCGGTCATGCTGGCCTCGGCTGCTCCGTCCACGCTGGCCACGCCCAGCTCCGAGCTGATGTCCATCAGCAGCTGGTTGCGCCTGGAGGAGACGCCGTTGGTCAGGGTGTCGGTGGTGTCGGTCTGCCCGATCTGCTCGGGACGGATCTTGGTGGAGTAGGCCAGCAGAACGGCGATGGCGTCCGAGGCCTTGAAGGGCAGGTCGGCCACATCGGCACCTGATGGGCCACCGACGGTCGGGGCCGGAGCAGGAGCCGAATCCTCGGCTACCGCAGGGGCAGAGGCAGGGGCTGGAGTTGGCTCCGATGCCGGTGCAGGCGCAGCAGCCTGAGCCTGAGCAGGTTCAGGGCTGGATTCCTGGACCGGGGCTGCGGGCTCCTCCTCCACTGAGGCCATGGGATCGGTGTCGGTCAGATAGACCCGGCTCTCGTCCCGGCCCAGGTTGTAGACGCTCACGTGACGCTCGCGGAAGTCGGGCAGCTTCAGGGTCTTGGTGCCCAGATTGGCCAGGGTGGGCGAATGACCCAACCCAACCTCAATCAGCTGCTCCACGCCAAGGCCGCCCTGCTCGGGGGCATCGAACATGAGTGCCTGGGTCTCGATCCAGCGCACAGGGGAGGCGAACTGCCAGGAGAGCAGCTCGGTCAGCAGCAGACGGCCCAGCTTCTGGTCGTCGGCCGCATACTGGTCCCAGACCTTGGGATCGTCCAGAGCCTGCTTGATGCGTTCGGAAGGGACCACCTCCAGGATAGAGGCCGCGAACTCCTTGGTCATCTGGAAGGGCCGTGCAACCAGGTTGGGTATGTAGCGACCCTCCAGGCGGGAGTAGTCGATATGCTCGGGCAGCAGGGCGTCCAGGGTGTCGCGGAACTCGGGCACCCCCTTGCGCAGCAGGGTGGAGTGGAAGGGCACGTCGATGCCGGGCACGTACATGAAGGCCGGCTTGCCACCCGCCTCCTTGGCCCGACGGTTGGCATCGGCACGCAGATACTCCAGACCGGCTATGGTCCCGGCCACGGCGTATTGCTGGCCGGCCAGGTTGTAGTTGACGATCTCCAGGAATTCGCCGCACTCCTTGGACACGGACTCCACATACTGCTTGACGCCGGAGTCGCCCACGCCGAACTGGTTGGGACGCAGGGCGCCCATCCGGTAGTTGCTGCGTCCCTGCTCGTCACGTTCGATCAGGGAGTGCATGGTGGACCCGCGGTGGAAGACCAGCTCCAGGACCGTCTCCAGGGACATGACCCCGGCGAAGGAGCTCAGGGCGTTGTACTCGCCCAGGGAGTGGCCGGCGAAGTAGGCGGGCCAGATGTCCATGCCGGACTCGCGCAGGCGGGCGGTCTGGGCGAAGGCTACTGTGGCCAGGGCCACCTGGGTGAACTGGGTCAGGTTGAGCAGACCCTCCGGATGGTGGTAGGTGACCCCCTTGGCCGTCAGGGTGTGGGGGTTATCACGCACCACGGCCAGGATGGAGAACCCAAGCTTGCTGCGGGTCAGGGCATCGGCCCGTTCCCAGGTCTCGCGGGCGGCCGGAGACTTGGCCCTCTCGTCCAGGACCATGCCCTGCTGCTGGATTCCCTGGCCGGGATAGACGTAGGCGGTCCGTGGGGCGCGGGCGATGGCCGTGCCGCGGGAGACCAGCTGGCCGTCGATCCTGCAGGTGACCTCCAGGACCAGGCCACCATGGCGGACCTTGCCCACACGCTCCAGGCTGATCTCCACCTTGTCGCCCAGCTGGACCATGCCGTACATGTTGTAGGTCCATCCGGCGATCTCGTAGTGGACGCCCTGCTCGTCGGTGGCCTGCGCCGCATACTGGGCGGTGGCCGACAGCCACATGCCGTGCACCAGCGGCGCAGACAGGCCGGAGACCGCGGCACCCCGCCTGGAGGTGTGGATGGGATTGAAGTCCCCGGAGGTGCGTGCGAAGGCGGTCATGTCCTTGGGGGCGGTGACGGTGACGCGGCGCAGCAGCCTGCGTGGTGTGTCCACCGTGTCGGCGCGGATGCCACCGTACTCGGGAGCCTCCTGGGGAAGCTGGTCGCTGTAGGCGCGGCCACGGATGGCGAAACGCTCGACCTCGCGGGCCAGCACGGTCCCGTCCTGGGCGGCGTGGACCACATGGATGGTCACCACCCGGCCGGAGGAAGATTCCTGGTAGGGCTCGGCCCAGCTGGTCAGCTCGATCCGCTGGCCGGTGTGTTCCAGCAGGCGCTTCTCGCTGACCTCCAGCTCGATCAGGTGGTCCAGATGGACCGCGTTGAGCAGGCCCTCGATGATGGGGAAGCCATCCACATAGACGGATCCCAGGGCTGCGTAGATGGCCGGCCAGGCAGGACCCACCAGGGCGTCGGGGGCGAAGCCTGAGGGGATCAGCGCATCGGGCAGGGCGCCTCCGGTGGCCGCCTCATGGTCGAAGCCCAGGTTGGATGCCAGGGTGTAACCGCTGTGGGCCAGACCGAAGGGGTGGTCAGGGTCATCGCCGTCCTTCTCGATGACAGGCATGGCCTCCAGCTTGTCGCCGGTGATGGTGATGTTGCCGATGCCGGCTGTATCGGCCAGCAAGGCGTAGACATCCTTGGGCAGGCGGCTACGGTCGACCACCGGGAAGAGGCCGACCTGGTCGCTCTTGAGGGTCAGCGGTACGACGATGTCGCGCACCGCATGCCGGTCCAGGCCGCCGTCGGGGTCGTCGTCCCAGTAGGTGTCCAGGTGGATGTCCAGGTCGTAGTGCTCGCCCTGGTCATCCCGGCCGGTGGCGGTGATGGTGTAGTTTGGGTCGTCCATGGCCGTCCCATAGGCAGGATTGGCCATCAGGTGGTCCACCCAGGAGATGTTGGGGCTGCGGCGGATGAACTCCTGTGCGTCGGCAGCGCCTGCCAGCTGACTGTAGGCCTTGGCAGGACCGCTGTCCAGGTCGCGCACCCGGTCTATGGCCGCCTGCTCGAACCGTCCCAGAATGGAGGCCACCGGCTCGTCCACCGTGGTGATGCCCGCCACAGAGATGGGTCCGGGGATGGCCCTGACCGAGTCGGCGCCGTAGCGGGGGTCCTCGGACTGCCAGAGCTGATCCTGACCCCACCAGCGCAGCAGATCGTTGTCGATGACCGGCACGAAGGGCATGGGCTTGGGGTACTCGCGTACCAGGACGGGGAACCAGGCCACATCGGTGGGCACCACCTTGAGTTCGGCAGCCTGGGGATAGGCCTCATGCAGCCGGCGAAGCGCCTGCTCCGGCTCGGCAACATCCTGCCTGGAGGCGAAGATGGAGTCGAACTCGCCGCTCTGACGCTCGCAGACACGGGCCTCGATGCGCCGCAGCAGGTGCAGGAAGCGGTCGATGTAGGTGTCGTCGGCCCAGGGGTAGGCCAGGTCGGCGAAACGCTGGGCCCAGTTCTGGTAGGTCATGGTCTCCAGATCGCCGAAGTAGGGCTTGGCGGTCTTGTTCAGAGCCTCGATGATCTCCCCGCGGCGGGTCTCCAGCTCCTCGGGGTGCTTCATGACCCGGACCAGCAGGCGGCCGCACTCGGCGGAGGAGTTCTCCATCTCGTAGATGTCGGCGTGCAGGTGGCTCAGGCCGGAGCCCACTCCCCCAACAGACTTGCCGCTGGGCACCCACTTCTCGCCCATGGGGGCGAAGGGATCCGGATCGGGGGTGGAGGTGTCGATGCCGGGGGTGGCCACCAGAGCCCGCTTGATCTCGGGATTGGTGTGGGCCTCCTTGGCGGTCATGGCCGCCGTGCCGATCATGACGCCGTCCACGGGCATGTCCGGCAGATGGTATGCCCGGGACCACTGGCCGCTGATGTAGTCGGCCGCCCGCTCAGGGGTGCCGATGCCGCCGCCGGCCACCAGAACGATGTTGGGGCAGGCGCGAACCTCGGCGTAGGTGGTCGAAAGCAGGTCGTCCAGGGACTCCCAGGAGTGATGGCCGCCGGCGGCCCCACCCTCGACCTCCATCAGAATGTGGGTGGGGGCTACCTTGCGTGCGATGGCGACGACCTGGCGGATCTGGTCCACCGTGCCGGGCTTGAAGGCCACGTAGGGGAAGCCCTCCTCGTTGAGCTGACGGATCAGGGTGATGGCCTCGTCCAGCTCGGGGATGCCGGCAGAGATGACCACTCCGTCGATGGGGGTGCCGGAGGCGCGCTTCTTGGGCACGATGTGCTGGCTGCCGAACTGGAGGTTCCACAGGTAACGGTCCATGAACATGGCGTTGAACTCGACCGTGCGGCCCTCCTGCAGCTGGTCCTCCAGCTGGGACACATGGCGATCAAAGACTTCGGCGGTCACCTGGCCACCACCCGCTAGCTCGGCCCAGTAGCCGGCGTTGGCGGCCGCAGCCACGATCTCGGGCTCCACGGTGGTCGGGGTCATGCCGGCCAGCATGACCGGGGGCTTGCCGGTCAACCTGCTGAAGGCCGTCTCCACCCGGGGACCGGCCGGTGTCTCAAGCAGACGGGGAGCCAGCTTGGACCAGTCCTGGGTCCTGGCCGGATCCTCTTCCATGGTGGACAACTGCGCGCGCCGGGCCTGGTTGGAGGCCTCGACCACGCCCACGCCGGTGCCCTGGACCAGGTTGTCCACCAGCTTGCCCAGGGTCTCGCCCGGGCCCAGATCCACCAGCCAGAGGGAGGCGGCATCCTGCTGGTCCATGACCTCGGCGATCCGGCCGGCCCAGTCGGCATGGTTGAGCAGGACCTCTTGTGCCAGGACCCGGGCACGCTCGGTGTCCAGACCGCAGCGGGAGGCCCAGTCCACGCTCAGATCCACGGCGTCCTTCATGAGCGGCGAGTGGAAGGGCAGGGTCACATCCAGGTACTCCAGAACCGGTGAGAAAGCGGTTCCGCCACGGACCTTGTCCTCGCGCAGTTGGCGCTGATGCGCGCCCTCCTTGCCCGCCTCGATGGCAAAGGCGGCCAGATCCTCCGGATAGCCAGACAGGACCAGGTTGCGATCCGAGTTGGTCACGGCCACACTGATGGGGCCGCGAGCGCCGGGCACCCGATCGATCAGGACCTCCACCTGACGGCGGGTGGCACCGCGCACCGAGAGCATAGGCGTGGCCTCACCCTGGCGGTGGATGCCCAGACGACGGGCCTGACGGGTGCCGGCCGCGCCGATCAGCATGGCGGTGGCCAGGATCTGGTCGATGGCGCCCTGGGCGGCTTTGAGGGACCCAGCTGCCTGGATCTCCTGGACCATGTGGACGCCGATGATGCCCTGGGAGTGTCCCAGCAGGGCCACCGGACGGGCCTGGGCCGCATCGTAGCCCAGCTGGTCCATGTCCATGAGGGCACCCAGCTGCACCAGGGCGATGCCGGGCACGCTGACCGCCGCGTCGGCGGCCGGTCCCAGTCTGACCGGGTCAGGCCTGTAGCCGAACAGGTCCAGCTGACGGCCGTTGGTGGCCAGCAGGTCGGGTTTGACCGCCCTGAGCAGGTCGGTGGCCGCCGCCATCCGCTCCCTCAGGGCCTTGTCGATGTCGGGATCGCCCTGCAGATCGGCCAGGGCCACGGTCCAGGGGTTGGACTGGCCGGCGAACATGAGCGCGTGCGGCTGCTCGGCGAGACGGTTGATGAAGAATGTACTAGTCATGATGTCCTATTCATAGAGAGTTGGGGATTGCTGATAATGACGAGGGGAAGCTCATAGAGGCTGGTTGCCGTGGTGCTTGTCGTTGACCCTGACGCGCTGCTTGTCTGCCAGGAGGTCCATGGCCTGGATCAGGACTGGTCTGGTCTGCTCCGGGTCGATCATGGCGTCCAGCTCGCCCATCTCCAGGGAGAGATTGGCGTTGACGGTGCTGGTTTCATACTCCTGGGCCAGCCGGTCGCGCAGCTCATCCACGTCCCGGCCGGCCTCCTTGGCCTCCTGTAGGTCGCGCCGATGGATGATGTTGACCGCACCCTGGGCTCCCAGCACTGCTATCTGCGAGGAGGGCCAGGCGTAGTTGAGGTCCGCGCCGATGGCCTTGGAGCCCATGACGATGTAGGAGCCGCCGAAAGCCTTGCGCAGCACAATGGTGACCATGGGCACCTGGGCGTTGGCGTAGGCGTAGATGACCTTGGCCCCCCGGCGGATGATGCCGGCGTGCTCCTGGTCCGAGCCCGGCTTGTAGCCAGGGGTGTCCACCAGGGTGATGACCGGCAGGTTGAAGGCGTCGCAGAGGCGGACGAAACGGGCCAGCTTCTCGGAGGATTCCACATCCAGGCTGCCCGCGTCCACCATGGGCTGGTTGGCCACGATCCCCACCGGACGGCCCTCCAGGCAGGCGAAGCCCACCACGATGGACCGGGCGTAGAGCTCCTGGACCTGGACCAGCTCGCCGTAGTCAACGATGGCATGGATGACGTCCAGCACGTCGTAGGGCTGCCGGTCGTTCTCGGGGATGACCGTGGCCAGTCGCTTGGCGGCCTGGCGCTCGGCATGGCCGGAGATGAAGGCGTACCGGGGAGGCTCCTGGCCGCTGTTGGCAGGCAGGTAGGCCAGCACGGTCCGGGCATAGTCGATGGCGTCGGCCTCGTCCTCGCCCAGGTAGTGGGCCACGCCGGAACGGGTGTTGTGCACGTAGCCGCCGCCCAGCTGGTCCATGCTGATGGTCTCGCCGGTGGCCGCCTTGACCACGTCGGGACCGGTGACGAACATGTCCGAGTTCTCCTTGGTCATGATGATCAGGTCGGTCAGGGCCGGGCAGTAGACGGCACCGCCGGCGCAGGGTCCCAGGATCAGGGAGATCTGCGGGACGAAGCCGCTGGCCTGGCAGGTCTTGCGGAAGATGCGTCCGTACTGGGTCAGGGCGGCCACACCCTCCTGGATGCGGGCGCCTCCCGAGTCGATCATGGCCACGATGGGGACCTTGATCCGCAGGGCCATGTCCATGAGCCGACAGATTTTCTCACCCTCGGCCCGGCCCAAAGTGCCGCCTCGAACGGAGAAGTCCTGGGCGTAGACGCCGACCTTGCGCCCGTAGACCAGGCCGAAGCCGGTGATGACCGCAGAGCCCGCCTGGTCTCCGGCGATGTCGCCGCCGGCGAAACGGCCCACCTCCTCGAAGGTGTCCTTGTCGAAGAGCAGATCCAGGCGCTCCCGGGCGGTCTGCTTGCCCTTGGCATGCTGACGGTCGCGGGCGTGCTCCTCGGCCTGTTTGGCCAGGGCGGCGGCCCGATGGATGCCCTGGCGCACCGGCTGGGAGCCCAAGGTGGATTCGGTGACGCTCATGCCTGCTCCTCCCCGCCCAGATCCAGGGTGACCAGGGTCTGACCCGGATCCACCCCTTGTGCCACGGACACCTCGATGGTCTTCACGCGGCCCTTGGCCGGGGCATAGACGTAGTTCTCCATCTTCATGGACTCCAGAACCACCAACAGGTCGCCCTTGTCCACCTCCTGGTCGGGGGCCACGTTGATGCGGGTGACCACCGCCTGCATGGTGGCCACGATGATGCCGGACCGGGCCGCATCCTGCCGGGGGGCGCCGGGCTCCTGATCGCGCAGCCCGCGCCCGCGCAGGGGCTGCCGGGGCCGGGAAATGCCGCCGTGGCCGCCGACACCACCCATGCCTCCCAGCAGCGACTGGGGCAAGGCCAGCCTGACCCTCTTGTCGTCTATCTCCACGTTGTAGGTCTCCATGGGATCGCTGTCCCGATCCTGCTGCTGGGAGGAGGCGCCGGAGACCGAGGCGGGCTGGCCGCTCCCGTTGGAGGCAGGCTCCACATTCAGATAGACCCGTTCCAGCCACTTGGTGGACACGTCGAAGGAGTGACCGCCCTCGGCAGTGAACTCGGGGTTGGTGAAGATCTTCTGGAAGAGGCCGGCCGGGGTGGGGACCCCGCTGATGCTCATCTCGCGCAGGGCCCGACGGACCCTGGCCACGGCCGACGGACGGTCCTGGGCGGTCACGATCAGCTTGCCCATCATGGAGTCGTCCCTGGGCGAGACCGTGTCGCCCACCTCGACGCCCGAATCCACGCGGATGCCGGGGCCGGAAGGCCACTGAATCGACTCGATGGTCCCGGAGCTGGGGGTCAGGTTGGTGGCAGGATCCTCACTGGTGATGCGCAGCTCGAAGCTGTGGCCTCGGGGCGGAGGCGCCACGTTCAGGGAGCCGCCGTCGGCTATCCGCAGCTGTTCGCGGACCAGGTCCAGTCCGCACACCTGCTCGCTGACCGTATGCTCCACCTGCAGCCGGGGGTTGACCTCCATGAAGTAGACGTCGTCCCTGGAGGTGACCAGGAACTCACAGGTGCCCAGGCCCACGTAGCCCACCGTATCGAACAGACGGCGGGAGAATCCCTCCAGCTGGGCGATCACGTCGTCGGAGAGGAAGGGGGCCGGCGCCTCCTCAACCAGCTTCTGGTTGCGTCGCTGTACCGAGCAGTCCCTGGTGGAGTAGACGGTGAACTGTCCGTGGCTGTCCCTGCCGGACTGGGTCTCCACATGCCGGGCCCGGTCCACGAACTTCTCGATGAAGTAGTCGCCCAGGTCGCCGCCCTGAAGGGCATCATGGTTCATGTAGAAGGTGCGCAGCTCGTCGCTGTCGTTGATCAGGGTGATCCCCCGGCCGCCGCCGCCGTCAGCCTTCTTCATCATGACCGGATAGCCGTGCTCGTCGGCGAAGTCCAGCAGTGGGCGCATGTCGGTGACGGGCTCGCTCAGGCCTGGCACCACGGGCACCCGGGCCCGCTCGGCCACCTTGCAGGCGGTGATCTTGTCACCCAGCTCGTCCAGGACCTCCGGATCCGGCCCCACCCAGGTGATGCCCGCCTCGATCACCTTGCGCGCGAAGGAGGAGAACTCGGACAGGAAGCCATATCCCGGGTGGAGGGCGTCAGCGCCGGACCTGCGGGCGATGGAGACGATCAGATCCTCGTTCAGATAGGTCTCCATGTTGGTGTCCCCAGGCAGCAGGTAGGCCTCGTCCGCCATCTGGGCATAGGGGGCATCCCGATCCTGGTCGGCATAGACGGCCACGGTGGCGATGCCCATCTCCTGGGCGGTGCGCACAACCCGCAGGGCTATCTCGCCACGGTTGGCGATCAGCAGTTTTTTCATTCCCCTCTCCTCACTGGTTGCTCAAGGGTGATTCGGACTGACGGAAAGTATGGACAGGGTGGGCTTTAGGCCCCCACAGCGGCCACTTCGGGCAGGACGCCCACATCTGCCGTGGAAACGTCGACCTGGCTGCCGTCGGGCAACCGCACCCGCAGGGAGGCATCCGGATTGATCTGCAGGGCCCGGCCCTCCACAGGCTCACCGGCCACGGGAACGACCCTGACCCGCCTGCCCAGCGTCCAGCTGAGTTCGACAATCCGCGAGCGCAGCCCCTGTGGCCCGTTCAAGGTCCTGTCCAGCGACCCGTCAAGGCCGATGGGGGCCATCTCCCCGCTCAGGTGCCAGCTGATGGCGTCGACCAGATCGTCGCGCAGGGTCTGGTAGTCGGGCAGGGTCTGGTAATGCAGCTGCAGGGAGGTGGACTCCGCAATGGGCAGCGCCTGCCGGGGCAGCAGGAGGTTGATGCCGATGCCGACAGCCAGGGCCGACCAGTCCTGATCCACCCGGACCAGCTCGCAGAGGATGCCCCCCAGCTTGGCCCCGCGGCAGAACAGATCGTTGGGCCACTTGAGGGTCAGGACCCTTTTCGGGTCGCCGCCGTCAGCCAGCCGGCAGCCGTGGTACCCAAGCACATCCTGCAGGCCTTCCAAGGCAGCCAGTCCCGCCACCATGGGCATCCATCCACCTAAGGGTCCGGTCAGCAAGCTGGTGGGCAGCGGCAGGGCCCAAGTGGCCAGCAGGGAACGTCGGGGCTGATTGACCCAGGTTCGGGCAAGACGACCGCGGCACCGGGACTGCGCATCGGCAACCGCTACGCTCAGCGGCATGGTGCTCCCCCCGGCGCCCGGCCATCGCCGAATACCTTTACTTGCGACTCTTCCCTCGTATCGTGTAGTCGTAGAAACACCCTGACGGGCATTTTTTCGAGGCGTATCTTCGGCTTTTCCCCTTGTGCCAGAGGCCAGTCCCTTCACGGTCTCCGTGCTCGTTGTCGATTCACCGCCCCCAAACAGCCGCTCGACCCGGTCGCGCGCATCCGAATACGTCGAGGCTTCCAGAGCATGAGCCACGAGCGTATTGGTCGAATCGACGGTGTCGAGCACCACGATCGAGGAGAGTACGCCACTGTCCAGCGATGCCGATGGCTGCCACTTGATATTCTGATGAGGCACGCGTTCCACTATACGGCACAAGGGGTCAGCCCCGGTAGCGAACCACCCACAAAAGCGGCGGCCGGTTTTTGTATCTTTTCACAGGAGACCCTTGGACAGCTCTGAGCGCATCCTCGGATGGGCACTGGATAAAATGGGGAAGCCGTAGACCAGGCATGACCCGCGAAAGGGGTTCTTTTGAGCGCAGACAGCGGAAGGGCGCAAGCGAGAGAGGCGGGCGAACAACCTGTGCGGACATCAGCCTTGCAGACCGGAAGGCCTGGTTCCCGTGCATCCCGGACCCTCGGCCTTGTCCTGGCCCTGCTGGCCTGCCTCTGGATTGCCTGCTGCACCGGTCTGGGCCCCATCTACCGTCAGCAGGGTTCGCTGGCACAGGTGGGTCTGCCCCAGGTGCTGATCATGCTGGGAACCCTGGCCATCTGCCTGGCACTGGTCCTGGCCTGTCGCCGGATTCTGCTGGGCTGCGGACCCCTCCGGATGCCACAGCGCTTGACCGCCCTGGCACAGCGCCCGCGGATGCGTGCCTACGCGGCCTTCATCACCAGACAAACCAGTGGCTGGCGACCCATCATGCGTCTGCTCCTGCTGGGATGGGCCTGGGCTTTTCTTACCCTGCTGGCCGCCTACGGGGCCGACCTGTACGCGCAGGCCCAGGAATGCGCCAACTTCCTGGCCCAGCTGCAGGGCGATCAGCCCCCCTACGGCGGCAATGCCTTCACCCAGATGGACGTCTACCCCATCGGCCACTACCTGTGGCCGGAGCATCCCACCTTCCTGACCGACCAGCACAACATGGTACTGACCCTCGTCTACGGGATGACCATCATGGCCTCCAACCATCTGACCGGATCCTATGATGCGGGCATCGTGCTCCTGGCAGGGCTGCAGGTGATCTTCGCCGCTTTCTGCTGCGCCGTCACTGCCGACCGCTTCCTGCGCGGGAGCGGAACCGAACATGTCGGGGCACTGGCCCGCACCCTGATCATGCTCTTCTTCCTCCTCTCCCCCTTCGTGGTCTTCAGCACCTTCAGCCTGACCAAGTCCCCCCTCTTCGCCTTCGCCTTCATCTGGTGGTTCGGCATCTGGCACCAGCTGGAGTCTGTGGACAAGAACTCACCGCTCTACACCAGCCAAGCGGCCCGACTGCGGCCCGCCCTCGCCTTGAGCACCCTGATCATGCTGATCAGCGCCAAGTACGCCCTCTACATCGTCCTGGCCCAGCTGGTCCTGGCCCTGATCGTCCACCTTCGCCAATGGGCCACCATCCTGATAGGGCTTCTGCTGCCCCTGGTCCTGTTCACAGGGGTGACCGGGGCCCTTACGGCCACGGGGACGGTCATCCAGGGCGATCCCGTGGAGAGCCGCAGCATCCAGCTGCAGCAGATCGCCCGGGTGGCTAAGCTTAACCCCCAGGGGATTCCAGCCCAGGCAAGGGCCGACCTTGAGCCCATCATGGACCTGGACAACGCCGCCATCCAATACACCCCCTGGGAGGCCGACCGGGTCAAGTCCTCGGGCAACCAACCCAAACTGATCGTCTACCGCTGGAGGACCGTCACGCCCGAGCAATTGTCCCGGCTGAATCGGGCCTGGCTCCAAGTGGGAATGCGCAACCCGGTGATCTACCTGGATGCCTTCCTGGCCGAGTCCTATGGCTACTTCGACCCCGGCGACCCTGCCTACGTGGCCATGTCCTACTACCTCAACAATGGCTACGTGCAGAACTCGGGCTCCTGGTTGGCGGCCTGGTGCCACGACTGGCGCAACGGGGTGACCGGATTCGTCAGAACCTGGGCCGATACCCCCCTGCTGGGCCTGGTAGCCCGGGCCAACTTCTGGGTGGTGGCCGCCCTGCTGCTGATCGTCGCCCGCCTGGCGGCAGGTAACTGGCGCGGGGTCCTGTGCTGGTTCCCCCTCCTGTTGATCATGGGGGTCATGATCACCGCCCCCGCCAACAACTTCGAACGGCACATGCTGCCGGTGGACATGGTGGTGCCCTTCCTGATCCTGGACATGGTCCGGCAGAGCCGCCGCGCGCGCGCCGAAAACCTGATGGACCGGCCGTCATGATCGGCAAGTCGAAACGGTCCAGACCGAAGGACGACGACCCTGCAGAAACTCAGCAAGCCCACCGGGCACCTGCCGCCTCCGATGCCGCCATGCAGCAGATTCTCCGAAAGACGCTGGATCATCTGGAGGAGGCACTGCCCTGGGCCAGGTCCCTGCCCGCCGACGGGCGCAGGACCTTGAAGGGGGTCGTTCGAACAGCCCTGGACGACCTGCTCTCCCGACTCGACTTACAAGGCACAGAAGACGGTGAAGTCCCCTCCCCCGTGCCAGCCGAGCTCTCCCGGAGCCTGGGCCCCCACCGGGCCATGGAGCTGACCCGGGTCATTCTGGACATGCTTGAGGAGGCTGGCCGGACCATGGGGGCCGAAGGGGAACGGTCGACGCTGGTCTACACCCGTCATGCCGCCACCGCAGCAGCCGCTCTCTACGCCGACCTGGCCGAGGCAAGGAACGGACACAAGGCCGCGACAGAGTCAAGAATCATCCGGCATCTGATCGAGAAAACAGCGGACACACGGACCATTGACGATTTGGCCCGGCTGGGCTGGCCGACCGAGTTCGACAGTTTCGCCGTCGTTGGCGAGGCCCGGGGCAACGAAGACGGACAGGGCATGGAGAATGCCCGCCAGCCCATCCACACCACGGTGGCCCGTCAAGGCGGTAGGGCTCTGGTGGGCGAGAGCGAGGGGCTCATGGTGGTCCTGATCGACCCCGACCGGTCGGGCACCCCGGCCGACTTCTGCGCTTCCATCCTGCGCTTCTTCGCCGACGAATCAGCCGTCTGTCTGGGGCCACCGAACCATGGGATATCCGGTGCGGGAGCCTCCATCCGAGCCGCCCTGAGCACGCACGCGGCGGCCCCGTCAGTTGCCGACCCCATCACCGCCGCCCTGCCCAGGCCACTGCACGCCGACGACCTGCTGCCTGAACGAGCCCTGAACGGGGACACGGACGCTGCCGACCAGCTCTACCAGGAGGTCTATCTGAGCCTGGCCGGACAGGATCCGGACGGGCCCCTGCCGACCACCCTGCTCACCTTCCTCCGCTCGGGCAACTCGTTGGAGATCACCGCCAAGAAGCTGGGAATCCATCCCAACACCGTGCGCTACCGACTCAGGCGCTGCGTGGAGGTGACCGGCTGGGATGCCATGGACCCGCGAGAATCCTTCGTCCTCCAGGCAGCCCTGATCATCGGTAGAATCCGTAGGTCGCATCCGAGCGCCGACTGACTGGTGCCGGGCCAAGTGCTCCTGGCCAAGATACAAAAAGAGCGGGGACCCGAAGGTCTCCCGCTCTGGAAGTATACAGCCGAACCGGCTCAGAGCACCGCGATGTCCAGGGGAACGCCCGGGCCCATGGTGGTGGTGACGGTGGCCTTGGTGATGTAGCGACCCTTGACCGTGGCCGGCTTCAGGCGCTTGATCTCCTCGTCGACCGCGTGGAAGTTCTCCTCCAGAGCCTGCTGCTCGAAGGAGACCTTGCCCACGGGGAAGCTCAGGTTGCCGTTCTTGTCCACACGGAACTCGATACGTCCGGCCTTGATCTCGGTGACCGCCTTGGCCACATCCATGGTCACGGTGCCGGTCTTGGGGTTGGGCATGAGGCCACGGGGACCCAGCACGCGGCCCAGACGGCCGACCTTGCCCATCATGTCGGGGGTGGCCACCACGGCATCGAAGTCCAGGTAGCCGCCAGCGACCCTGGTCACCAGCTCGTCGTCGCCCACCTCGTCGGCTCCGGCCTCGGCGGCTGCAGTCGCCTGGGGACCACGGGCGAAGACCAGGACGCGCACGGTCTTGCCGGTGCCGTTGGGCAGGCTGACGGTGCCACGGACCAGCTGGTCGGCCTTGCGGGGATCCACGTTCAGGCGGTAGACGGCCTCCACGGTCTCGTCAAACCCGCGCTTGGGCATGCTCTTGAGCAGGGCGATACCCTCCTCGGGGGTGTACAGGTTGGTGCGATCGACCTTCTCGGCCGCCTCGCGATACTTCTTGGAACGCTTGGTCATCTGCTTCTCCTATCAGCAGTCGCGGTGCGGGCAAGCGTGTGCCCTACCGCTCACAACGAAAATTTCAGTCAGTGACGGTGATGCCCATGGAACGGGCGGTGCCTTCGATGATCTTCATCCCGGCCTCGACGTCGCGGGCCGACAGATCCTCCATCTTGGTCTGGGCGATCTCGCGGATCTGGGCCTTGGTGACGGATCCCACCTTGGTGGTCAGCGGGTTGCCGGCACCCTTGGAGACACCGGCCGCCTTGCGCAGCAGGTCGGCTGCCGGCGGAGTCTTGGTGATGAAGGTGAAGGAACGATCCTCGTAGACGGTGATGATGCAGGGGATGACCTGGCCCATCTTGTCCTTGGTGGCATCGTTGTACTGCTTGCAGAAGTCCATGATGTTCACGCCGTGGGAACCCAGAGCCGGGCCCAGGGGGGGTGCGGGGTTGGCCTTGCCGGCCTCTATCTGCACCTTGATCAGCGCGGTGACTTTCTTCTTTGCAGCCATATGCTGGTTCTTCTTTCTACGAAGCGGTGATGTCGGAGACCATAGATCCCCTCCCGCAACCTGTTCTTTCCAAATGCGCTCCACAGGGGAGCACAAGCTTGACGATTATCGCATCGACCGGGGACCGGCCAACGGCGCTCAGACGATCTTCTCGACCTGGTCGAAGCCCAGCTCCACGGGGGTGTCCCTGCCGAAGATGGAGACCAGAACGGTCAGCTTCTGCGTAGTGGGCTCCACGTCGGAGACCACGGCGGCCATGGTGGCGAAGGGTCCTTCGGTGACGGTGACCTGATCGCCGACGGCGTAGGAGACCTCCACCGTGCGCTTCTTGGCGGCCTCGGGCTTGTCCCCGGCGGCCTTCAGGGCCTCGGAGGCGATCATGGGGGCCATCATCTGGACGACCTCCTTACGGGTCAGCGGCGCCGGCTCCTTGCTGGGGCCGACGAACCCGGTGACACCCTCGGTGTCGCGGATGATGCGGCGGGCGTTCTCGTCGGGCCACATGCGGATCAGCACATAGCCGGGCACACGCACGCGGGTGACGACCTTCTTGCCCTTGTCGGTGTGCTTCTCGACCTCCTCCATGGGAATCTCCACCTGGAAGACCTTGTCCTCCAAGCCGAAGGAGGCCACGCGGGACTCCACGTTGGCCTTGACGCGCTTCTCATAGCCTGAGTAGGTGTGCAGAACGTACCACTTGCCCTCAAGGGTGCGCAGCTTCTTGGAGAACTCATCCACGGCCCGCTGACCGGGATCCTCCTGGTCGGTCTGGTCGTCGGAATCGGAAGAATCGGCCTGGGTGTCATTGGCCTGGGCGGATTCGGCGGGTGTGCTGTCCTGCTCAGCCTGCTCAGAAGGGGACCCGAGAGACTGATCCTGGACCTGGGCATCCTCCTGCGTGGGGGCATCGTTGGACGCCGACGGGACCGGCTCAGCGGCCTGATCGGGGTCCAATCCCTCTCTGGTCAGATCATCACTCATGGATCACTCCACCTTCTACCTTGTCACGGCTCAGCCAAATATCAGGAAGGCCAGTTTGCCCAGCCCGAAGTCCATCACGGTCACGAAGACCATCAGCAGCAGCACAAAGATGAAGACGGCCACGGACCAGCCCACCAGTTCCTTGCCCGTGGGGGTCACGACCTTGCGGATCTCATCGATGACCTGCTTGATGAAGAGCCCGATACGCATGAAGAAGTTCGGCCTGGCTTCCTCAGCCCCATCCTTCTGTGCCATGGTCATCCGTCCTTCGTTTGTTCTGCATCATCTGCTGCAAGCCTTGGCAGGGAAGGCGGGACTCGAACCCACAACCTACGGTTTTGGAGACCGTTGCGCTACCAATTGCGCCACTTCCCTATCGGAACTTCCCACCAGCCTACTCGACCGGGAGGAAAAACCGCCAAATCGCTAGTTTAGCCTAAAGGATGGATTGCGTCCAACCGTGTTGCCCCGAGGGCATTTTGCCCAGGAGCCGAATCAGGCGCCGACCCAGTCCCCAAGGCGCCGCATGCCCTCGGCCAGGTCGTCGTCGGCCAACGCGTAGGAGAAGCGCAGGCAGCCGGGCGCGCCGAAGGCCTCGCCTGGTACGGCCGCCACCTGGATCTGTTCCAGGATGACCTCGGCCAGATCACCCGAAGTAGAGCAGACCGTGCCTTTCGGACCCACCGGCCGATTCAGCAGACCAGTCACGTCGGCAAAGGCGTAGAAGGCACCCAGAGGCTCAGGGCAGGTCACCCCCTCCATGGCGTTCAGGGCATCCACGATGGCCCGCCGACGCAGGGCGAAGGCCGACCGCATGGCTTCCACGTCCTCCAGGCCACCGGTCAGGGCAGCCAGGGCCGCCTGCTGGGAGACGTTGGCCACGTTAGAGGTCATATGCCCCTGAAGCTTGGCGGCCGCCTGGGCCACCGGCAGCGGTGCGACCAGCCAGCCCACCCGCCAGCCGGTCATGGCATAGGTCTTGGCCACACCGTTGACCACAATCAGTTGTTCGCGCACCTGGGGCGCCAGGGCGCCCGGATAGGGGGTGTGCGCCCCCTGGTAGGTCAGGTGCTCATAGATTTCGTCACTGATCACCCAGATCCGGTGCTCCATGGCCCAGCGGTCCACGGCAGCCACCAGGTCGTCGTCCCAGACCGCCCCGGTTGGATTGGCGGGCAGGTTGAGGATGATGGCACGGGTGTGCTCGGTTCGAGCCGCCTCCAGCTGCTCCAGGGTGGGGATATAGCCCTGTTCGGCTCCGCTGAGCACCGGTACCGGCCGACCGCCAGCCAGCAGAACCATCTGGGGATAGCTGGTCCAGCAGGGTGCGGGGATGATGACCTCATCGCCTGGGTTCAAGAGGATCTGGAAAGTCTCGTAGACGGCCTGCTTGCCGCCGTTGGTGACCACCACCTGATCCGGGTCGATTTGATAGCCCGAGTCGCGCAAGGTCTTGTCGGCGATGGCCTGCTTCAATTGGGGCAGACCAGCCGTAGGCGTATAGCGGTGGTTGCGTGGATCCAGACAGGCGCGGGCCGCCGCCTGCACGATGTGGTCAGGCGTGGGGAAGTTGGGTTCGCCGGCACCGAAGCTGATCACATTCATGCCCTGGGCCTTCATGGCCTTGGCTTTTGAATCCACGGCCAGAGTGGCACTGGGGGCCACCGCATCTATGCGTCTGCTCAGGGTCTGCCATTGCGCCATAGTCATGTTGCCATGCTACCGCCCAGCACCCCCAGGGCTGTGCTCAGACCAGGACCAGAGAGTCCCTATGCACCAGCGGGTGGGCATAGTGGGCGCCCAGTCGACGGCGGAGTTCCTTGGTGTTTAGGCCCAGCATGTCCTGGGCCTCCTCGGAATCGTAGCCGGACAGGCCCTTGGCCACCTGGTGGCCTGACTCATCATGGATCCAGACGGGATCACCGGCCGAGAACTCACCCTGGACCGTTCTGGCGCCAGCTGCCAGCAGGCTGGCCCGGCCGCCACGCAGGGCTTTGACAGCCCCCTGATCCACCAGATAGCCGCCCCGGGGACGGGAGGCGAACTTGATCCAGAGCCGATGCGAGGAGCCCCGCGGACGAATGGGGGCGAAGAGGGTGCCCACCATGTCGCCGGCCAGGGCGGGACCTGCAAGGTCGGCGCGGGTCAGGACCACGGGCATGCCGGAGGCCGCAGCAATCCGCGCCGCCTCCAGCTTGGTGGACATGCCCCCGGTCCCCAGCCCGGAGACGGACCCCTGGGCATCCACCTGGTCCATGATGGCCGCCACATCGGGCACGAAGCCGATTCTGCGCGCGCCCGGCCTGGATGGGGGCTCGGTGTAGAGGGCATCCACGTCAGTCAGCAGGACCAGGGCATCGGCACTGACGATGTTGGCGATCAGGGCCGAAAGATGGTCGTTGTCGCCGAAGCGAATCTCGTTGCTGGCCAGGGCATCGTTCTCGTTGACGATGGGGATGACCCCCAGATCCAGCAGCCGGCAGAGGGTGCGCCGGGCGTTGCGGTACTGGACGGCATGGGTGGTATCACGGGCGGTGATCAGGATCTGGCCGACACGTAGGCCATAGCGGGCGAAGGCAGTCTCGTACTGGGCCATGAGCAGACCCTGGCCCACCGAGGCCGTAGCCTGCTGGGTGGCCACGTCACCTGGGCGTTCGTCGAATCCCAGGGTGCCGAAGCCGGCTGCGATGGCCCCGGAGGTGACCAGGACCAGGCGGGCGCCGTTGACGGCAGCCGAGGCCAGGGCGCCCACCAGCGAACGCAGGCGGCCAAGGTCCAGGTGCCCGTGGGGATCGGTCAGGGAGCTGGATCCCACCTTGACCACCATGGTGCGGGCCTGGGCCACCCGGGAGCGGACCGCGGCCTCATCGGATCCCTCCCCTCCGGTCATTGCCCGGCCTCCTCCGAACCGGCGGACTCCGTGTCCCCGCGCCCCAGCAGACCCTGCCTATCGTGGGGATCGTCGTCCACGGAGGGATCGGCCCAGTGCCCCTGGCGCCGCTCCTGCTCCATGACCTGACGCACCGCCTGCCGGGCGTCCATCATCTGGTGGTACTGGCGGCGGCGTTCGCTGTTGGTGCGGCGACGGTTGAGCCCCTGGCTCTCCTCCAGACGCAGGTCACGACCCCGGGCCACCTGGGGGGTGCCGTCCAGCATTTCAGCGCCGGCCGCCACGCTTGGATCCCAGTCGAAGGCCACCGCATCGTCGCCAGGACCGATGCGGACCTCGTCCCCGGGTCTGGCACCGGCCTTGCGCAGGGCATCCTCCACGCCCATCCGGGCCAGGCAGTCGGCCAGATAGCCCACGGCCTCCTCGTTGTCGAAGTTGGTCTGGCGGACCCAGCGCTCGGGCTTGGCACCGCAGACCCTGAACCAGGTCTGTCCGGACCGGGTCTGATGCCGCTCAAGAGTGAAGTCCCCGGACTGGTCGGCATTCCTGCGCCGACGCTCCAGGGGGCGGATGACCACACGCTCCTCCTGCCTGGTCTCCTCTTGCTCGCGCAACTGCCTGCGCAGGCGGTCCACCAAACCGGCCAGGTAGTAGCCCAGTTCCTTGAGCCCCTGATGCGAGGCTGTGGAGACTATGAAGACCTTGAGGCCCAGGGCCTCGAAGTCGGGCCGGACGAATTCGGCCAGTTCGCGGGCCTCCGGCAGGTCGGCCTTGTTGAGGATGATCACCCTGGGCCGCTCGGCCATGGGGATGACCCCCAGCGGAAGCTCCAGACGGTCGGCATAGCGGGAAAGCTCCTCTTCCAGGGCCCGATAGTCGCTCATGGGGTCCCGGTCAGGCTCCAGGGTGGCGCAATCGATGACATGGGCGATGATCTCGGTGCGCTCTATGTGCCTCAGGAACTCCAGCCCCAGGCCCTTGCCCTGGGAGGCTCCCGGAATCAGCCCTGGCACGTCGGCCATGGTGAAGCGACCCTCCCCTGCCTGGACCACGCCCAGGTTGGGCACCAGGGTAGTGAATGGATAGTCGGCGATCTTGGGTCGGGCCGCACTCATGGCCGCCACCAGACTGGACTTGCCCGCACTGGGAAAGCCCACCAGGGCCACGTCGGCGATGGATTTGAGCTCCAGCACCAGATCGCGCTCCTGACCGGGGTCCCCCAGCAGAGCGAAGCCGGGAGCCCGCCTGGCCTTGGTGGCCAGGGAGCGGTTGCCCAATCCGCCCACGCCACCCTGGGCCGCCACAAACCGGTCCCCCGCATGAGCCAGGTCGGCCAGGCGCTCACCCGGCTGCTTGCGCTCGCCCTGGCCTCCCTTGGCGGTGAAGACCACAGTGCCCACCGGCACCGGCAGAATCAGATCCTGGCCACGGCTGCCGTCCTTGTCGCCGCCCAGACCCATGGTGCCCGATCCGGCCTGGCGGTGAGGCAGGAAGCGGTAGTCCAGCAGACTGGTGGCGTTGGCGTCGGCCTGAAGAATGACCGAGCCGCCCTGGCCACCGTCGCCCCCATCGGGCCCGGCCAGGGGCTTGTACTTCTCGCGGCGGATGGAGGACGCCCCATTGCCGCCGTCGCCACCCTTGACATGGACGGTGACCTGATCCACAAATGCACTCATAGGGGCCCATGGTACTCAATCCGGCCTGACATGCGGCCCCTGAGAGCTGAATGCCCGGCATCTCCATACATATGCAAAAAGGCCACCCCTATACAGGGATGGCCTTCGGCCCATGCCGATAAGGGGCAATCAGGCGGTAAGCACGTCAACGACCTTACGGTCACGCCGGTTGGCGAACCGAACGGTTCCGTCCGTCAGGGCGAAGAGGGTGTGGTCCTTGCCCAGACCGACGTTCTGGCCGGGATGGAACTTGGTGCCACGCTGGCGGACAATGATGTTGCCGGCCACTACAGCCTCGCCGCCGAACTTCTTGACGCCCAGGTACTGTGCATTCGAATCGCGCCCGTTGCGTGAGCTGGACGCGCCCTTCTTATGTGCCATGTCTGGTTCCTTTCCTACCTCGACCTAGGCCCTCAGGCGATGGCCGTGATCCTGACCACGGTCTGCTTCTGGCGGTGACCCTTGCGGCGCGCCACGCCGGTCTTGTTCTTGAACTTCTGGATGTTGATCTTGGGGCCCTTGGCCTCGTCGTCCACGACCTCGCCCTTGACGGAGATCTTGGCCAGATCCTTGGCGGCCATGGTCACCTTGGATCCGTCGACGACCAGCGCGACCGGAAACTCGACCGACTCGCCCTTCCTGGCAGCCAGACGGTTGACCGTGATCTGGTCACCGACCTCGACCTTCTCCTGATGGCCTCCGGCCTTCACAATCGCGTACATAGCCCTACCTTGCCTGTTGTCCAAAGCTGTATGCGCCCGGCATCCGAGTCCCGCCATTCGATTGACGAACCCGTCCAGACACCAGCTAACCAGTATAGAAGCAAACACACCGCGTCGTCAAATGTGCCTGCCCCGCCGACAAAACGAAATTCAGTCTATGACTCCTTGGCGACATCCGCCGACCCAGCCTGGGCGTCGTCCTCGTCCGAGGCCGCCTGGGCCGCCGCAGCGATCCTGGCCAGCTTGGCCTTGACTGCAGGAGTCGAACCAGTGGACAAGGTCTCCTTGGAAGAGGAACCATGCCCATGCTTGTTGGTCTTGACGAAGGGATCGCCGCCCTTGACCGCGTATGGATCGGCATAGGAGGCGGAGATGGTCGGCTTGTCGTGGAGGATGAAGCCTCGACCATGGCAGGTGGGGCACTCCTCGGAGAAGGCCTCGACCAGACCCTGACCCACCCGCTTGCGGGTCATCTGGACCAGCCCCAGGGAGGTGACCTCGGCCACCTGATGCTTGGTGCGGTCCCGGGCCAGGCACTCCACCAGGCGGCGCAGGACCAGGTCGCGGTTGGCCGGCATGACCATATCCACATAGTCGATCATGATCATGCCGCCGATGTCGCGCAGGCGCAGCTGACGGGCGATCTCCTCGGAGGCCTCCAGGTTGCAACGGGTCACCGTCTCCTCCAGGGACTTGCCCTTGCCGATGAAGCGGCCCGTGTTCACATCGATGGTGGTCATGGCCTCGGTGCGGTCGATGACCAGGGAGCCTCCGGAGGGCAAGTAGACCTGACGCTCCATGCCCTTGCGCAGCTGGCTGTCGATGCTCCAGCGGTCGAAGACATCCTTGCCCTGGTGCTCGGCCGGATCCCAGTGTTCGAGCTTCTCCTTCAGGTCGGGGGCCATGGTCTCCAGGTAGTTGCGGACCCTCTCGTAGACCCCCTGGCCCTGGACCACCAGCTTGGCGAAGTCGTCGTTGAAGATGTCGCGGACCACGCGAATGGCCACGTCCGGCTCGCCCTGCAGGAGCTTGGGGCGCTTGCCGTGCAGGAACTCCTTGCGCTTGTCCTCGATCTTGCTCCACTGACGCTGCAGGTTCTCCAGGTCCTTGGTCAGGGCCTCCTCGCTGGCCCCCTCGGCCGCGGTACGGATGATGACGCCCATGTCCTTGGGAGCCACCCTGGAGACGATGCTCTTGAGGCGGGAACGCTCGCGGTCGGGCAGCTTGCGGCTGACACCGGTCATGCCGCCCGAGGGCACCAGGACCAGGAAACGGCCGGCCAGCGTGACCTGCGAGGTCAGGCGGGCGCCCTTGTGGCCGATGGGATCCTTGGTGACCTGGACCAGCACGGGATCGCCGGACTTGAAGGCCAGCTCGATCCGGCGGGGCTGGCCCTCCAGACGGGTGGAATCCCAGTTGACCTCGCCGGCGTAGAGCACGCCGTTGCGGGCCTGGCCGATGTCTACGAAGGCGGCCTCCATGCTGGGCAGGACGTTCTGGACCCGGCCCAGGTAGATGTTGCCGACAGTGGAGACCTCCTGGATGTCGGAGACGTAATGCTCGACCAGGATGTCATCCTCGATGACCGAAATCTGGGTGTGATGCTCCTTCTCGCGCACCACCATCAGACGGTTGACGTTTTCGCGGCGGGCCAGAAAGTCCTGCTCAACCAGCTGGGACTGACGGGAGCGTTCGCGGCGGTTGTCCCGCCGACGCTGCTTCTTGGCCTCCAGGCGGGTGGAGCCCTCCACGTCGGTGATTTCGTCGATATATTGCTGCTTGCGCGAACGGCGGGCGCCGGACTCCTCCGACTCGCCCTCAGCGGACTTGGAACCCCTGCGACGGCGACGGCGGCGGGTCAGCGGGGCCTCGTCCTCGTCATCCTTGTCCCTTTCTTTCTCCTGCTCGTGCCCACGACGGCGGCGACGAGTGGAAACGGACTTCTCAGAGTCCTCGTCATCGCTCTTGGAACGGCGACGGCGACGGGTGCGGGTGCCGGACTCCTGCTGATCCTCGTCCTGCTCCTGGTCCTCGTCGACCACGAAGGTGATGCCCTCGTGATCCAGATCCTCCTCGATGCGCTCCACCTCGTCAGCGGCCCGGCGCTCCTCGGCGTTGAGCCTGCGGGAACGGCGTGAACCACCCTCCGAAGTGCTCCTGGACCTGCTACGGCGGGAGGTCTTGGGCGATTGCTCGGCATCCTCGTCTTCATCGTCCCGCTCCTCGCGCTCATCCTCCTCAGGCCGGGAGACGGGTATGACGGGCTCCTGGAAGAGCAGGGATGTCATAGGGCGGGGACGGGAGGCACGGGCGGCGCGCGGATGCTCATCCTGCTCCTCGGCCTTCCGGACTGCCCTCTGGCTGCGGCCCGAGGTCAGTGCCTCCACAGCCTCAAGGGCACGCTCCTGACGCTCCTGATCAGGTTCGCCCTCCTGGGCATGCTCCTCGGTGCGTCGACGGGCAGTAGTTCGGGTGCGACGACGGGTGGTCGTCCTGGCCGGTTTGGACTCGTTCTCATCCTCCCGGGCATCCTGGCCGGGGTGGTCCTGCAGGCTCTGATCGGCCGCCTGATCCTCCTTGGGCTTGCGAGCGCGACGGCGACGGGTGGCGGCGGGCTTGGACTCATCGTCCTCCTCCTTGGCCTTGCGGCTGGCCTTGCGCTTCTCGGCCTCGACCTTCACGGGCACGTCGGCACCGGCGGCGCCGGCCACCCTGACCACACGCCGTCCGGCGCGGCGACGGGTGCCGGAAGCGGCGGTCTCCTCGACCTGCCGCTCCTGCCCATCCCTGATGGTGGACCTATTATCCTGGGTATCCTCGTTATTCGCTTTTTCGGGCACAATGCTCCTTGCGGCACGCCGCCTCGCGCCGCTCTCACGGTCCCGATCCGTCCTCACGCTGCACTCTCACTGCAGCCGCGCACCTGCGTACGCCCGATCGAAACGCCTTGGCAAAAAGTCTTCCTGACGCAGGCGGACACCGACGCCCGTACGGATCACTGGGTCTCCATCCGGGGGGATCAACGCCTACGCTGCAAGTGGTCAGGCAGAACCACCGTCCTCTAGTATGACACAAATCAGCGGCCTTCAGGTCCATTGAGCCACTCGACCAGTATTGCCTCCAGCCGGACCAGGTCATCCAGGGGCACTTGTTCGTCGGCCTTGTGGGCCAGCAGGGGGTTCCCTGCACCCAGGTTGACGGCTGGTAGGCCAAGGGCTGAAAACCGCGCCACATCGGTCCATCCCAGCTTGGCGCGAGGCTGTTGGCCCGTAGTCCGAGCGACCAGGTCCGCCAGCGAACGCGCCCATGGCGAATCCAGACCCGGACGGGCCGCGGGAGATTCATCGCACATGCGCACCGAGAATCCCTGGAAGACCCCGCCGCGGGCCATATGCTCGCCATTGCCCAGCTCGGCGCCTGTCCCCTGGCCCATCATCAGCTCCTTGGCCTGGGCCAGGCTCTTGTCGGGGGCGAACCGGTAGTTGACATGCACCCGGCAGCGGTCGGGAATGACGTTGGTGCCCAGACCGCCCTCGATCATGGTGGCGTTGAGCCCCTCCCTATAGTCCAGGCCGTCCACCCGCACCGTGGCCGGACGGTACTGCTCCAGCCGGTCCAGGATGGGCGCGGCGGCGTGGATGGCGTTGCTGCCCATCCAGGCCCGGGCGGAGTGGGCCGTCGTGCCGTGGGTGATCAGGTCGAAACGCATGGTTCCATTGCAGCCGGCCTCTATGGCGCAGTCGGTGGGCTCGCCGATGATGGCGAAATCCCCCCGCACCCAGTCAGGGTGGGCGGCCACCACCCGGCCCAGCCCGTTCAGGTCGGCCTGGACCTCCTCATGGTCGTAGAAAACGAAGGTCAGGTCATGGACCGGCTCCTGCAGGGTGAGCGCCAGATGGAGAAATACGGCGTCCGAGGCCTTCATGTCGGCGGTGCCCCGACCGTACAGCACCCGGGATCCGGGGTGGGCGGCGGCCGGATCGGTGCGGATATGCGGATCGCCGGGCTCCAGCCAGCGCGGGGGCAGGTTCCCATCCACGGGCACGGTGTCCAGATGCCCGGCAAGGACGATGCGATGGGGACGGCCCAGCTGCGTGGAGGCCACGACCGTGTCGCCCAGCCGTCGGACCACGAGGTCGGAGCGTGAGGACAGGGCCCTCTGGACGGCATCAGCCAGGGCGCCCTCCTGACCGCTGACCGAGGGCAGGGCGGTCATGGACTCCAGTATCCTTGCCAGGGCCTGGGCAGGTTCAGCCTCCCGGACGCCGGCGAGAAGATCAATATCCGTCTGTGTGTTCTTGGCCATAGTGCCATGCTAGCGGGCCGAAGGAGCGCGGATGGACCTGCAGCCGCAAGCATGGGCTCCGGGTGGCACAATGGGGAGGACGGAAGCGGTGGCACTCCGCCTGGAAGGCCGCCGTCCACCATGCGAGACGAGGAGGATGCCGGAGTGCCTGGACTGCTCAGTGCCATGGAAGGGTTCTTTATCATCGGCGTGGTCATCGCCGTGGGGTATGTGGCCGCCCGCTTCCAGGTAGGCGGTCCCACGGCCCAGCTGGTGCTCAACAAGTTCTCCTTCTTTGTCTCAACACCCTGCCTGATGTTCGCCATCCTCTCCAAGCAGAAGCTGTCGGTCATCTTCCACCCCAGCATCATCGTGGCCTTCCTGTCGGCGGCGGCTGTGGGCCTGCTCTTCGTGGCCCTGAACGCAGCCAGCTTCCACCTGCCGGCAGCCGAAGCCACCATCGGCGCTCTGGACTCCCTGTATTTGAACTCCAACAACATCGGGCTGCCTGTAGCCACCTATATTCTGGGCAATCCCACACTGGTGGCACCCATCCTGGTCATGCAGCAAGCCCTGTTCACTCCTATTGGGCTGACCGTTCTGGACGCGACCACCTCTGGCAGGCTCTCGATCAAGACCATCCTCAAACAGCCCCTGAAGCAACCCATCCTCATCGGCTCCATAAGCGGCATAGTGATTTCGGCCATCAGCGCCCAAGTCGGACATTTCATCATCCCCGACTTCGTCTACAAACCCATTGACATGATCGGACAGTCGGCCGTGCCCATGATTCTCATGGCCTTCGGCATGTCCCTGCGGGGTTCGCGGCCCATGGGCCAGGGCACCGACCATCGTGCCACCCTCTGCGCGGTGATTCTGAAGAATCTGGTCATGCCCATAATCGCCTACCTGCTGGCCCGGTTCATGATGGGCTTCAGCGGGGCTGAACTGTACGGGTGCGTGGTTCTTGCAGCCCTGCCTACCGGCCAGAACGTCTACAACTACGCAGCCCGCTACGAGGTGGGAACCACCTTCGCCAGGGACGGCATCCTGCTGAGCACGATCAGCTCCCCCGTGGTCATCGCCCTGGTCGCCCTGCTACTGAGCTGACACGCCAGACCAGGCCTTCCATTCAGCTTTCGTCCGTCAGGGCCTCCAGGCGTTGCCGGAAGTACGGCCAGTCCTGACCGAAGGCCTTCAGCAGGGGCAGGTCCGCGACCTTGTCCAGATCCACCCATTCCAGGGCAATGCTCTCATCGTCATTCATTCGTGGATCGACCTGATGGCCGGGACGCTCGAAGGCCAGGATGGTCGTGTAGCCCCAGGGGCCGTGGTCCTCCAGGTAGGAGCCCACCACCTGAATGTCCTCCGGGCGGATGTTGGCCTCCTCATAGCTCTCGCGCAGGCCGCCCTCCAAGGGGTTCTCCCCGTCCGAGATGGCGCCGCCCGGCACACCCCAGGTGCCGCCCTCGGCGCTCCAGCGCGCCCGGTGCTGCAGAAGCACGCTGACCGGTGCGCCGGTGCGGGCATCACGCCGGGCCAGCAAGACTCCGGCAGCCCCGTTGAGTCCCCAGTGCCGCCTGCCGCAGGCGCAGTTCACCCATCCGTCGCCAGGCTGGTGGACGTTCTCCACGGGGGCGACCAGTCCCTCAGGACCATGCGTCAATCCCTCTGTCTGCTGCCGCTCGGGCAGGACCCGTTGGGCCCACAGGTCAGGCCAGGAGACGCCCAGCTCCTGGGCCAGGGAGCGCAGGGTGGACATGCTCAATCCCATCACGCCGCTGGGATCGCCCTGGATGCCCTGGATGAAGGCGCTGCCCAATCCCTCCAAGGTGAAGGATCCGGCCACCTCAAGCGGTTCGCCGGTGGCCACATAGGCCTGCATGGTGGTCCTGTCATAGTCTCCGAAGGTCACTTGAGCGCTGCTGACCGCCCTGGCCCGTCGGCCGGTGGCCAGATCGATCAGACAGTGGCCGGTGACCAGGGCGCCGGTTCGGCCGCGCATGGCCATCAGCCGCTCCAGAGCACGCTCCGGTTTGTGAGGCTTGCCCATGACGACCCCGTCCATACTGAATAGCGAATCACATCCCAGCAGGAGGGGTCCGCGCTCGGCATCGATCATCCCGCCCCAGGCCCCAAGGACCTGGCTCATGGGATTCCGGGAGGATGCACCGGAATCGCTCTGATTCAGAGGCCTGAACGTGACCAGTTCGCCCCGCGAGCGCCTTTCGGCATCCTTGACGGCATCCATGGTCGCTTGGACAGCCGAGGCCTTGGCCTCAGCCAAGACGCCGACCCGTTCGCGCGCATCCAGGTCATCCAGGTGACGACCTGATTTTCCGGCCTGTTCAGCCAGGACGGCTGGCTCATCCACCTTTGAGGGTCGAATGATGGGGTCAATGCCTGCCTGGACCAGAAGCCGGCGCCTGGAGGGGGAGGATGAGGCCAGGATGAGCGGAATATGTCTGTCTTCAGTGTTCACGATTGCCTTCCTGGTCCCGTTCCACCTGGACACCCTGGCAGTCCACATCCAGGGGCAGAATCCGCCAGCGACCGGAATCCAGATAGTCCTTGGTAAGGATCCGCAGCTGATTTTCAGCATCCCCGTAGTGCAGGACGATAATGCATGGTCCAGCCCCTGAGACGGCCGCCGCGTAACCCTGACGGCGCAGGAGCTGCAGGAGCTTGGTCGAGGAGGGCATGAGCCCGGCCCGGTATGGCTGATGGAGCCGATCCTGGGTGGCTACGAAGAGCAGGGCGTTGGCCCTGGCGGCCTGCTCGGCTGCCTCGGTTCCCAGGTCGTCCAGTGACCCTGGGTTCAGGGCGCCGGGAATCAGGGCCGCCCGCGAGAGGTTATGAACGGCATCCGCGTAAGGCACCCGGTTGGGCAGGGCCTGCCGGGCCTTCTGCGTGGACAGATGAGCACCAGGGACGAAGACTGTGGCTTTGATGGCCGGGTCCACCTGGTAACGCAGGGTATGGTAACCGCCCTCCAAGGGCGCGCCCCCGGCTATGGGCAGGGAACCCACCCCCTCGCCAGTGGCCAGATCATAGGAGACGGTCAGTCCCCCATAGACGGCAGGCGCCACGTTGTCGGGATGCCCCTCGATCTGGGCGGCCAGCGTGAAGACGGCATCACGGCGCAGGGGACCGACGTGGGCGAAAGCCGCAGCCGCAGCAATCCCGGCCACGATGGCCTCGGCGCTGGATCCCAACCCCCTGGCCTGGGGGATACGGTTGACGGCGCGCATGATGAAGCCGAACCTTGGCAGTCCGAAGACCTGACAGGCCCGACGGAAGGCGGAAACAACCAGATGGGTCTCGTCTCGGGGCAGGGTCCGCTCCCCCTCACCCTTGATAACCACATAGGCGGTGGTGTCGCCCGGGTCCACGGAACGGGTGAAGACGATTTCGTCATGGTAGTCCAGCGCCAGGCCGACCGCATCGAAACCCGAGCCCAGGTTGGCGCTGGTGGCTGGCACACGCACCCGCACAGTGGACGGGCCCTCTGCAGCAGTTGCCATCATCGGGCCTGCCGATCGAAGACGCGCAGGATGGATGCCTGTCCGGTGACCGAGTCAAAGGTGGAGATCCGTTCGACCACCTTCCGCAGGGTCACCTCGTCACACAGGTGGGTGACCACGCGCAGCTGCTGGATCTCGCCGCTGTAGCCCGGGTCATGCAGGGTGGGCTTGATGTCCTGATTGACTCCGTTGATGGAGATGCCCGCCTCGGAGAAGACCTGGGCGATGGCCGCCAGCACGCCAGGCTTGTCGTGGATCAGGAAACGGACGGCAAAGGCGGCTCGGGATGCATCCAGCGGAGCCATGGGGATGTTGGCGTACATGGGGATCCCCGGGCCCATGCCATGCTGGACGATGTGGCGGGCTTCGGTGACCACATCCCCCACAACGGCCGATGCCGTGGGCGCCCCGCCTGCACCCCGGCCGTAGAACATGAGGTCGTCGGCGGCCTTGGCGGTGACGAAGACCGCGTTGAAGCTGCCATGGACCGAGGCCAGGGGGTGGCTATCGGGGATCAACGCCGGGTAGACCCGGGCGGAGATGCCCTGTTCGCCACGTTCGGCCACTGCCAGAAGCTTGATGACCCGGTGCTCGGTCTGTGCGGCCGCAATATCGTCGGCGGTGATGGCGCGGATGCCCTCCACGGGGACATCATCCAGGCGCACATCGGTGTGGAAGGCCAGCGTGGCCATGATGGCGGCCTTGGCGGCTGCATCCAGCCCATCCACGTCGGCAGTGGGGTCCGCCTCGGCGAAACCCTTGGCCTGGGCGTCGCGCAGGGCCTGGTCGAATTGAAGACCCTTGGTGGTCATCTCATCCAGAATGTAGTTGGTGGTCCCGTTGACAATGCCCACCAGGCTGGTGATGCCGTCACCCACCAGGGATTCGCGCAGGGGCCGCACGATGGGGATGGCCCCGCCCACGGCCGCCTCGAAGTAGATGTCGACGCCCCGCTCTTCGGCAGCCCGGTAGAGCTCGGGACCGTGCTGGGCCAGCAGGGCCTTGTTGGCGGTGACCACGCTGGCGCCGGATTCAATGGCCTTGAGCAGCAGGGTGCGGGCCGGCTCAATGCCGCCGATCAGCTCGATGACGATGTCCGCCCGGGTGACCAGACCGGCTGAGTCTGTGGTCAGCAGGGACGGATCGATCCAATCAGCCTTGACCTTGTCAGGATGGAGGACGGCGATGCCCACCAACTCCAGGGGACGACCCACTCGACTGGCCAGATCCTGGCTCTGCTCCACCAGGAGGCGAGCGGTCTGGGATCCCACGGTCCCTGCCCCTAGAAGTGCTATGCGGATAGGCCTGACGGCCTCCTGCTGTTGCGTATTCCTGGGCATATGGATCCTCCATCCGCCCCAACGGGGCCGGTCACCGTGTGTTGCTCCATCTTAGAAAGCCAATCCGACACCCGTATCCACCCCGGCGGCCGCTTCCATCCGGGGCGGGACTCATCCCTGGTCCAGGGCCAGCAGGTCATCCATGGTCTGCCGCCGCATCATCAGATGGGCGCCGGACAGGTCCAGGCCCACCACAGGAGGGATCAGAGCCTGATTGTAGTTGCTGGCCATGGTCCGCCCGTAGGCGCCGGTCACCGGCACCAGGAGCAGGTCACCCCTGCGGATGTCCGCAGGCAGAGCCACATCCTGCACCAGGATGTCCCCCGATTCACAGTGCTTGCCCACCACACGGGCCTGGATCCGGTCCCCGCTGCCATGTCGGTTGGCCAGGACGGCGGTATATTCGGCCCCGTAGAGGGCCGGACGGATGTTGTCGCTCATGCCGCCGTCGACCGAAACGTAGGTGCGCACGCTTCCGTCAGACAGGGGGACGGGCTTGACGGTGCCCACCCGGTACAGGCTCATGCCGCAGGAGGCCACGATCCAGCGGCCGGGCTCGAAGGCAATGACCGGCATGGGCATGCCCAGGCGACGGTTGATGGCGACCATGTCAGCCCCCAGACTGGTCAGGGTCTGGTCCAGGTCCATCCGGTCCTCATCCGGGGTATAGGGCACGGAGAAACCACCGCCCAGATCCACTTCGGGCATCAGGTAACCGTCGGTGGCCCAGAAGGTGTGCCGCAGCAGCATCATGCGCCGGGCGGCCTCGATGAAGGCCGAAGAGTCATGGATCTGGGAGCCGATATGGGTATGGATGCCCACCAGCTCCAGTTCCTTCTCGTGGGAGCGAATCTCCTTGAGCAGGGCGATGGCCGGTCCGTCGGCCAGGGCGGACATGGCTTTGATCCGTGCGGGATCGGCCGGTTCAGCGGGCCCGTTGGCAGCCGAATACAGGGCCGAAGAGGAGGGTGAGAGCACGGAATCGACAGGAGCCGAGGTGCCGTTTTCGTTCGTGGCCACCGAAGTCGCTGCCCCAGTCTGTTCGCAGGTACCCGGCTCAGGCCCAAGGTCCAGCAGGCCCACATCGGTGCCCTGGGGCAGCAGGGGAATGCCGAACTTCTGATCCTCGTGGGCTGTGGAGATGTACTCGTGGCCGCCGGCGTGCACCCCCACGGTCACCCGGAGCATGACCTTGGCGCGACGTCCCTGCGCCCTTGCGGCAGCAGCGATTCGGGCAGGCTCGTCAGGCGCATCGATGACGATGGCCCTGTAGCCCTCCTTCACAGCCAGGTCGATCTCCTGGTCGGACTTGTTGTTGCCGTGCAGGACCAGGCGGCGGCCAGGGGCGCCGGCGGCCTGGGCAATCAGCATCTCGCCCAGGGAGCAGGTGTCGATATCCAGCCCCTGGCGCAGCATGATCCGCACGGTCTCCTTGCTGAGGAAGGCCTTGCCGGCGTAGCTGACCCTGGTGGTCGCACCACCCAGATCCCGCAGGGCCGCCTGACGGAAGGCCGAGGCCCGTTCCGCCATCATCGCGGTATCCATCAGATACATGGGGGTGCCGTAACGCTTGGCCAGGTCCTCCATGGAGCACCCGTGCATGGTCAGCATGCCCTCGCTGTCCCGCTGCAGAGCTCCGGGCCAGAACCCGTCGGGCCCCAGCCCGCACATCCCTGTTTCCATCGACGACCTCCCGGTGACCTTGAGGGTTTACATACGGTCCGGGGCCTGGACGCCCAACAGACCCAGACCGTTGGCGATGACCTGCTGCACGGCGTCATTGAGCCGCAGACGCGCCGCCGCACGGGCCGGCTGTGGATTCCTGTCCTCGTCCTGGTCCAAATCCGCCCGGCCAGTGGGCTCCATGGGCACCACGCGCTCCAGGTTGTACCAGCGGTGATATACCCCAGCCAGCTGCTCCAGGTAGTGGGCCACCCGGTGGGGGGCCTTCTGGTCGCCGGCAGTCTGAACAACATTGGGGTAAAGAGCCAGGACGCCCAGAACATCGTTGTCGGCGGCAGTGTCCAGCAGGGACAGGTCGGCCCCGGACCGGTCGATGCCCGCCTGTGCTGCGTTCCTATCCACATTCTTGGAACGGGCGTGTGCGTACTGCACGTAGTAGACGGGGTTGTCGTTGGTATGCGAGGCCAGCAGGTCCAGGTCGATGTCCACGCTCTGGTTGTAGTCGGTGCGGGCCAGGGAATACCGTGCTGCATCCACACCCACGGCATCCACCAGGTCGTCGATGGTGACCACGTTGCCTGCCCGCTTGCTCATGCGCACGGCCTGGCCGTCCTTGATCACGTTGACCATCTGGCCGATCAGAATCTGCATGTTCACGCCGGGGGTGTCTCCGAAGGCCGCGCAGATGGCCATCATCCGGCCGATATAGCCATGATGGTCGGCACCCAGCATGTAAATGGCCTCGTCGCAGGGATCCTTGGCCCTGCGCCGCTTGTTCAGGTAATAGGCGATGTCTGCCGCCACGTATGCTGCGTTACCGTCGGACTTGATGATCACCCGGTCCTTGTCGTCGCCGTAGGTGGTGGAGCGGAACCAGGTAGCCCCGTCCTTCTCGAAGATGTCGCCCTTGGCCCGCAGCTCATCAATGGCCCGGTCCACCTGGCCGGACTCGTACAGACTGTTCTCATGGAACCAGACATCGAAGTTGACCCGGAAGTCACGCATGGACTGCTGGATCTCGGCGAACATCATGGGCACGGCCCGGGTGCGGAAGGCCTCACGCTGGGGGCTGTCACCCTCGGCACCGTCCTCGTCGCGCACCCTGGGCATGGCCAGGATGTCCTGCCCCTGGTCGGCCGCTTCCTTGACCACCCGAGAGGCAATCTCATCAATGTAGGAGCCCTTGTAGCCGTCAGCAGGCACGGGTTCGCCGTGGGCCGCCGCC
This sequence comes from Bifidobacterium sp. W8104, assembly GCF_016100735.1. Classification (NCBI taxonomy): domain Bacteria; kingdom Bacillati; phylum Actinomycetota; class Actinomycetes; order Bifidobacteriales; family Bifidobacteriaceae; genus Bifidobacterium; species Bifidobacterium sp. W8104. The sequence goes on along the minus strand of NZ_JACFRW010000001.1, from coordinate 1,245,991 downwards.
ACCAGCGAACGGGAGAAACGGTCGATCTGTGTGCCGTGATCGTTGAAGTAATACTCCCTGACCACCTTGGCGCCATTGGCTTCCAGGACCCGGGCCATGGAGTCGCCCACAGCCGCCCACCGTGTGCCGCCGATGTGGATGGGACCCGTGGGGTTGGCCGAGACGAATTCCAGATTGAGCGTGCGCCCGCTCAGGTGATCGTTGCTTCCGAAGGCGGGTCCCGCCTCCAGGACCGCATCGACCACAGCAGCCGCTGAGGCCGAGTCCAAAGTTATGTTGATGAAGCCGGGCCCTGCCACGTCCACCTGGGCGATCCCGTCGGCCTCCCGCAGGGCCTCGGCCAGGGCCTGCCCCAGTTCGGCAGGCCTCATGCCAGCCTTCTTGGCCAGCTGCATGGCGATGTTGGTGGACCAGTCCCCGTGGGAACGGTCCTTGGGGCGCATGACCGCCAGATGGTCGGCGTCAGGAACCATGTCGGGCTCCAGGCTTCCCAGGCGGCCTAACTGAGCCATCTGGACGGCGGTCGAAGAGATGATACGGGCAAGTGCTTCAGGACTCATGCCCTCAAGTCTAGCGACGGCGGGGACCAGCAACCGGCCTGCATCAGGCCAGAGCCACGACCTCGATCTCGACCAGGGCCCCCTTGGGGATGTCCGCACCACCGAAAGCCACACGGGCCGGCCGCACCGAGCCGATGAAAACCTGGGAGTAAGCCTGGTCCACCTGGGTGAAATCCTCCACCCGCCGCATAAGAATGGTGGCCTTGACCACCCTCTCCATGCCGCTGCCGGCTGCATCCAGGATATTCTTGACGTTCTTCAGTGCCTGGGTGGCCTGGTCAGCCGCAGTGCCCTCCACCAGCTCACCGGTGTCCGGGTCGATGCCCAGCTGTCCGGAGACAAAGACAAAGCCCCCGGCCTTGACAGCCTGACTGTAGGCTCCCAAGGCCTGGGGCGCATATGGTGTGCCGATCTCTTCCGGTCCATCTTCCATGGGTCCGTCCTTTCTTCAGGTCCGCCGCACCCATGACGGGCCGAAGCCCCGGGCGGACACCGTCCACTATAGGAGTGCCCGCCCGGCGCAAGCGGTACCGGTCTCAGCCCTTGCGAGCCTCCTGACCCATCCAGTAGGCCAGGGAGCGCAGATCGCCGGCCTCGTAGGTCTTGACGAATTTCTCGACCTGGTCCGGATCCGAGCAGGTCTCCGGGAACCGCATATAGCGGGTGTCCAGAGGGCTGGCTCCTGTCAGCTTGACGTCGATGACCGAAGACCTGTCGGCCTTGCGAGCCTCGGAGAAGGCGTGGCGGGCATCGGCCACCGTACGCACGGTGAAGCCCAGGGCGCCCATGCCCTCGCCGACCTTGGCCCAGTCGGTGTCGGGCAGGTCCACTCCGCTCAGAGGCTGATGGCTGTCGTCGCGCTGCTCGGCCTCGATGTAGCCCAGGGAACGGTTCGAGAAGACCACGTTGATGACCGGTGCATGGTACTTGAGCTGGGCCAGCACCTCCTCGCCGAGCATGGCGAACCCGCCGTCGCCGCTCAGGGAGTAGACGGTCGATTCCGGATGCTCCAGCTTGGCAGCCAGGGCGGCCGGCACGGCGTAGCCCATGGTGGCATGCTTGCCGGAGACGGTCCAGCGGTTGGTGGGCTTCAGATGCAGCAGACGCAGGAAGTCAATATCCACATTGCCCACGTCGGGGATGACGATGTCATTGTCCTCAAGCTGCTGATCGATGACGTGGTAGACGGGCTCGGGCCGCAGGGGCGTGCGAGTGTCTTCGTTAAAGGAGGCCACCCACTGGTCCCAGTTCTCCTTGCTGCGCAGGCAGGCCCTGTAGAAGACGGACTCCTCCTGGTCCTGGCCGGCGGCGGTTATCGCCTTGAGGGCCTCGCGGGCGTCGGCCTGGATGGCCAGAACCACGTTGGCCTGGAAGCGCTTGCCCAGCTTGACCGGGTTCAGGTCGATCTGGATGACCTTGGTGTTGGGAGTGACGAACATGGACCCGAAGGGGTTGTCCGAACCCACCCAGACCGTCAGATCCGAAGTGTAGATGGCCTCCGTGGCGGTCTTGGTGGCCACACGGCCGGCCGACTGCAGGTAGGCAGGATAGGTGTCCTCCACAATCCCCTTGGCCGGGAAGGTGGAGACCATGGGCATCTTGAAACGCTCGGACATGGCGACCAGCTCATCGCGGGCCCCGGCAGCGCCCTGGCCGAAGTAGAGCAGCGGCGCCTTGGCGGACTGAATGATCTCAACTGCCTTGCTGACCTGGTCTGCCGCAGGCTTCAGAGGCTCCGGCTTGCGGAAGTTGGGCGCGGATGCCACCGGGCGGTCGTCGATCTCGGCCCAGGCCAGATCCTTGGGAATGATGACCACGGAGACCCCGTGGCTGGCGTAGGCGCGACGAATGGCCTCGTCCACCAGGGCCGGCAGCCCCTGGGCATTGGTGGCGGCCCGGGCGAATACGGCCACATCGGTAAAGATAGGCACCTCATCCATGGCTTGGAAGAAGTCCATGTTCATAAAGGCCTGGGGCACCTCGCCCACCAGGGCCAGCACCGGCACACCGTCCTCACGGGCATCATAGAGGCCGTTGAGTAGGTGGACAGCCCCTGGGCCCGACGAGCCGAAGCAGACACCGATCCTGCCGGTCAGCTTGGCCTCGCCGGCGGCAGCCAGGGCTCCGGCCTCCTCGTGACGGACCTGGATGAAGTCGATGCGCTCGCGCTCGTTGTGGATGGCGTTCATCATTGAGTCGAAGGAACCGCCGGGCAGGCCATAGATGCGCGGCACCCCCCACTGCTCCAGGACGTGAAGGACAGCATCCCCTGCATTGATTCGATTGGCCATGTGAACTCCTTTGCTTCACCGGGAAAGGAGGCTCCGCCGCAACGCGGAAGCGTCGGTCCTCCCCGACGTTCGGTCTTACCCTTTCACTATGGCACCTGAGAACGAGGACACGAGCGGGCCAAGGGCCATGTTCCTCAAAAGCTTAGTGATTCACCACACATATCGTGACGCATAGGGGGTGCGCTTGCCTCATCCAGTGAGTGCCAAGATCATAATCCCAGGCACGATGGCAGACGGGAGTCGCATAAGGAAAACCCCCGCACTCTTCCTGACCGCAGGGATTTCATCCTGGTGGGCTCGAAGGGATTCGAACCCTCGACCTTCTGTTCCGGAGACAGACGCTCTATCCGCTGAGCTACGAACCCGACAGCCACTTTCCAGTGGACAACAGAGACCATACTAGGACACTTTGCGCATTTTCGCACCCATGCGCGTCCTGACGTGTCGGTCCGGCTCCAGCCACTCTCGGCGTGTTGCCGCAGGATTCCGGGCGTTTCGTAGTTATTGTGATGGCAAGGCTTCGTGCCACCGCCCCGGTTGCGCCATTGCATCCTCATGCGGTGGCGCGAAGCCGCCAACATTCCCGGATGATCTTCTCTCGGGATAGTCTCCACTGTAGTTCCTTCACCCGGCCATCACAAGCGGCCTTCACATACCTGGACAACTCGAATGGGCTGTGGACAGCAAATGGTGGCCGCAACCGGCCTACCGTACCATGGGAAGCATGGCCATGAATGAGGACGAGGACGATTTCGAATTCGAGCGTAGATTCTTCTGCAGGGACCTCCCCCGGGAGCTGCTCGGGGAGAGTCGGCCGACCCTGATTGTGCAGAGCTACTACGTGCATGAGGACAACTTCGCCCTGCGGGTTCGCCTGCAGGGGCAGGTGGACCCGGTGGTGCCCATGACGGCCCGGACCGATGCCCTCCACACCCTGCTTGAGGAAGGCGACCACTTCGAGGCTGCCTCAATGACGGCCAAGGGCCCATCCGTCGGCGGCACCCGCTACGAGGCCGAACGGGCCATAGACCCGGGAATCGCCCTGGAGCTGGTTTTGCGCGGCGGCATTCCCATCGTCAAGAACCGGTATGGGGTCTGGCTGGACGAGGACTGGTGGAACCTGGATGTCTTCGGGGACGGCAACGCCCCCCTGGTGGTGGCCGAGGTGGAGCGGACCGGGCCGGTGACCGACCTGACCATCCCCGACTTCTGCGCCACGGAGATCACCGACGATCCGCGGTTCTCCAACGATGGGCTGGCTAACCGCCCCTTTGGCGACTGGTCAGCCGACTTCGATCAGGAGCTGAAAACCGAAGGACCGCGCTTCCTGACCAACTTCGACGGGAACCGCGAGTCCTGACCCAAGAGCGGTTCAGTACATCAGCGTGGATAGACGGCGACGGGCCTTGGCCAGCCGAGGATCGGTCGATTCAGGAATGACGAAGTACTCCAGCAGACGGCGCCGGATGGGATCGGTCTGATCCCGGTGCCCGGCCAGGAAGTCCAGCAGGCGATCGAAGGCATCCTGGATCTGGCCACCGATCATGTCCACATCGGCCACATCCAACTGGGCCTGCAGGTCGTCAGGGGCATCGGCAGCCGCCTGACGGACCTTGCGGACATCGGCCTTGGCCGAACGTGCCATCAACAGGCACTTGGCCTGTTCACGCTTGGCCAGATCGTCGGTCGAATCGGCCTGGACCAGCTTGCCATAGGCCTCGGCTGCGGCTGCATAGTCGCCCTCCTGGGCCAGCCGGTGGGCCTCTTGATGGGCAGGCGGAATAACATCGGCCGCTGCCTGGCCGGCCTGCTCGTCCTGTCCCTGATCGCTGGTCTCCTGGTAGGGGGCGCTGCCGGTGATGCCGGCCTTCTGCGCCATCTGAATCACCTGGGGGATGAGCTGATCGGTGATCTGGCTCATCTCCTCATCGGTGGGCAGTCCCTGCAGAATGGGCATGGGCCTGCCGGCCAGCAGGGCAAAGAGGGCCGGGGCGCCCTGCACCTGGAAGGTCTGGGCGATCTGCGGATTGGATGCGATGTCGATGCGGGAGAGCTGAATGCGCCCCTCCTGGGCGTTGACGACCTGGGCCAGACGGGTGGCCAGGGGGAAGAGGCGGTCATCGGTGGGCACCCAGAGCAGGATCAGAATGGGGAAGGTGGTCGAGGTCTGAACCATGGCCTGGAAACTGGCCTCGGTGGTATCGATCACATAGCCGCCGGCTGCGGGCGCACCCCCCTGCTGGCCTGGCTCGGCATCGACCTGGTGCTTGAGCGCACCCAGGTCGACCGCTCCTGCCAGTGAGACGCCCGGCTGCCCCTGCCCGTTCTTGTTCGCCATGTCAGTCCTCCTTAACCCCGCGGTCGCCGACTGCAGCCTCGGCCCGCCCTCGCTTGCAAACTCCTGAAAGCCAATCTAGTCCAAGGCCCGGGCGTTCACCCAGCGCAATCCCGCCCCTCAGACCGCTTCCACCTTGATGGGCTCACGCTCGGCGCCCACAGCCCTGATGGGCTCATGCGAGTCCGCCGAAGGCACGTAAAGGGCGATCACGTTGACATAGGTGACCTTCATGGTGCTGGTGGGCTTGCCCTGCCCGAAGAGGGCCGTCTCCGCATCCGAGGCCGGCGAGGATTCACGGCCCTCACCTGCCTGCCTGGTCCAGACCGAATCGATCCGGGCCACGACCAGGTCGCCCCCATCGGAGGAGTGCATGACCCGCAGCTGCCCCTGTGCCGGGGTGAAGGTCTGCGACTGACTGCCCTTGTTGGCTTCGATTCCCTGCTGGACAACCTGAGTCAGCGTGCCCAGGGAGTTGCGGAAGTCATCCTGGGCGAACTCCTTGACATACTTGCTGCCCTGGGGGTTCTGCAGGAGGTCGGCATAGCGGCGCACGGCCTCCACCGGTGTAGCCTTGAGCCCCTGATCGTCGCCCTGCCCCATCCTGGCGCCGATCGTGGCCACCGGGAACTTGGGCAGCTGGGCGCCTTGGAAGAGCCGTGCCACCCCCCAGAGCTTGTAGTTGTCATGGGCGGACTCCTGGTCCAGAACCAAGAGGCGCTTGGACTGCTGATCCTGCGTGGTGGTGGTAATCGAGAAGACCGAACGCGGCCAGCCCGGATCGCCGGGAATGACCGTCTGGGCGATGGTGGTGGGGATGGTCGTCTTGGGATCCAACTGCCCGGTGGCCCGGGCTATGGTCAGCTCGCTGGTGCGGATCTCCAGTTGGGGGCCGCTGACCCGCTGGTCCAGCCCGGCCGGGTCTTTGGCCTCGTTGGCCTGATCGAGAACAGCCCCGATGTTCTTGCGGATACGTGCCTCCTGGGCCGGGGTCAGGTTGGGCGCAGGAGCAGTGGTTGCAGTGCTCTGAGGCTCTGTCCGGCGGGCCTGGGGAACCTGCCCCTCACAGGCAGACAGACCCGGCAGAAGGGCCAGGGACAAAGCCAACGCCGCTACAGCCGCCACCCCGTTCAACGGTTTGTTCATACTCATTGGCGCTCCTCCTTCCCCTCGTGGGCAAGCCTGGCCAGGTAGGAGGCCATCTCCTGGCTGCTGATGACCCTGGTGGACGACATATCGTCGGCTCTCCGGTCGTCACCCTCCTGTTGGTCAGCGACCAGGTTCCGATTGCGCGGATCAATCACCACAGGCGGCCTGGGCGGGGGTCCTGGATCCCCCTGCCGCGCCTGGCCACGAGCGTGACGCAGGCGTCGGCCTGAAGCCGGGGTATGCCGATTTCCGAGACCAGGCAGAATGGCGCTGCCCAGGGCCTGGACCACACTGACCTCGGGAGTCTCTTCATCCTCTTGTTCAGATTCGGTCTGCTTGCGGCGCTTGGCCGGATCCATGGCGAAGACCGTAGCCGAAAGGACAGCCAGCAGGACCAGCAGCCCGCCGGCAAAGTAGAAGGGCATGGCGAAGTTGGGCAGTTTGTCACGCTGCCAGAGCATCTCCAGCCCCAGGGAATGAGCGCCCTGGGGAACCGCCACCAGCAGGACGGCCTGCGAATCGTCGGTCTTCAGGGACATTGACACGCTGCTGTCGGAGCAGGTGACCTGTTGCCACATATCCGAATCCTGAAAGGCCACGCCCTGATCATTTTTGACGGACTTGCCGGGACTGGTGTCCCTGCCGACGGACAGGGTCTGCCAATTATCCAGGCCGCGCACCCGGGCCACATCATGTCCAGCCGTCCAACCGGCTGCATCCTTGGCCGTGGTCAGGGCCATACAGACGGTGGGCTTCTGTGAATCCTGATCTGCTGACGCGGAAGCCCCAGCCGATGTCGCATCCACACGCATGGTCACTTTGCTGTCCACCAGGGGAAGCACACCCGGATCGGTCACTACATAGGCTGCCTTGGTGCGCGCATGTGCATCCACATGAGCCGAAGGCTTCCAGACCGTGGCGTTGAGAATGCCCAGCACAATGGCCGTTACAGCCAGCAGTCCGAAGATGGGGGTGACGATGCCGCGCATGATCATGCTGTGACGCGAGGGCTTGCCAGGCCGCGTCATCTCATCTTTTTCCTCGGGTACTTGCTCCATATCATCCACATTCTACCGTCGGCCCCCTATGAGATGGTTTCCGGCACCGGGAAATCACCCATGAGCCCTAAACTGGTCATTTATGACCATCATCGCAAGGAAATCAGGCAGCAAGCGTCTACTGGGCGCCATGACCGCTCTTGCCCTATGTCTCGGACTGTCAGCCTGTAGCGGGAACTCTGACGGAGGCGGGCACTCGGGCGACACCATGCAGGGCGTATCAGCCAGCGGCAAACCTGGCAGCAAGCCCGACATCAGCTTCAAAACCCCCTTCAAGGTCGAGAACCAGACCCACCAGGTCATCCAGGAGGGCAACGGCGAGGTCATCCGCGACGGGGACCGCGTATGCACAAGGAGTCTGGCCCTGGATGCCAAGACCGGCAAGGTGATCAACTCCACCTGGGACAAGAGCAGCCCGGAGTGCTCCATCGTCATCAGCAGGAAATCCATCCCGGCCTACTATGACACCTTCAAGGGCCTCAAGGTCAACTCCACCGTGGCCGTGGGCATCGATGAGTCAGGCTCCGGCAGCAGCCAGGCGACCGACTCATATATTATGGCCCTGACCTTCGTCTCCCGGTCCAAGAACCTGACCCGCGCCCAGGGTCAGAAGGTGACCGACCTGCCCAGCGATCTGCCCAGGATCAGCCTGGACGACAAGGGCAAGCCCTCACTGGATCTCAACGGGTATAAGCCCAAGGCAGGACTGGTCGTCCAGCCCCTGATCAAGGGCAGGGGCGCCAAGGTCGGCGAGCATCAGAGCGTCAGCGCCAACTACACCGGCTGGCTGGCCGCCGACGGCAAGCAGTTCGACTCCTCCTGGGACAGGGGTGAGGCCAGCGACTTCAGTCTGGACCAGGTGGTCAAGGGCTGGCAGCAGGGTCTGGCCGGCCAAACCGTAGGCTCTCAGGTTCTTCTGGTCATTCCGCCCGAGCTGGGTTATGGCAGCCAGAAACAGCAGAGCATCCCGGCCAATTCGACCCTGATCTTCGTGGTCGATATTTTGGCCGCCTACTGACCAGACAATCCCCCAACTCAGGCAGAAACAGGGACCCGTACCCATCCAGTCGCATTCGGATGGGTACGGGCCCCTGCCATAAACCGGACGGCCGGGTCAGTCCTTGCCGCCCTCGACCACGATCTCGTCGGGGTTGGCCTCGCTGCCGTAGACCGGCTCCAGGGTCTTGCGGTAGTCCTCATGGAAGAACTGCTCCTGGCCCAGCTTGACTAGCTCCTTGTTGATGTAGTCCAACAGGGGCTTGTTCCCCTTGCGCACGGCCGGAGCGATGACCGCCTCGTCCCCGAGCTTGGTGATGCCCACCGAGAAGCCCTTGTTGGCCTTGGCCCAGGCCAGCACCTCGGTGTTGTCGGTGCTCATGGCGTCGCCACGGTGGTCCAGCAAGGCGTTGTAGGCATCGGCGTACTGGTCATACTTCTGTAGCTTGACTTCCGGGTAGTGCTGTTCGAAGTAGGGCTCGGCCGTGGTCCCCTTGGCGATGATCAGGGTCTTGCCGTTCAGCTCCTTGACATCTTTGATCGGCGCCGAATCCGGGGAAACCACGCCCAGGAAGACCTTCATATAAGGCTTGGCGAAGTCCACCTTGCGAGCGCGATCATCGGTGACGGTGAAGTTGGCCAGGACCACGTCCACCTTGTTGCTGGACAGCACGTCCACCCGGGCGGCCGGGTCCACCGAGGTGTATTCGGGCTTGACGCCCAGATCCTTGGCCAGGCGCTCGGCCAGGACCACGTCGTAGCCTTGGTTCTTGCCGTCCTTGTCCACGTAGCCGAAGGGGGCCTTGTCGGTGAAGACCGCCACCTTGAGCTTCCCGGACTTGGTGATCTGCTCCGGGGTGCGTGCAGACCCGGATGCCGCCGAGGAGCCGGAGTTGCTCCCCGAGCCGCTTCCAGCCTCACTGGGGGTGGCCGCCGAAGGGCCGCAGGCCGCCATGGAAGCCATCATTGCGATCGTCGCCCCCGTGGCCAGCGCCGCCCGTATCAATCGGTTCATTACCCTTGCGGTCATGATCCCTCTTTTCCTATTCTCTTTCCTTTGGCCGCCCCTGGGGACGGTTCCGGCGAATGCCGCCGGACGAATATGCGGAGTCCTCATCGGGACTCCTGATCCTGGTCCTGATCCCGCCTGCGCTCGTAGGTGAAGGTGGACAGGAAGCGTTGCGCCCGGTCAGTGGCCGGGTGGGTGAAGAAGGCCTCCGGGTCGTCGGACTGCTCGACCAGGGTGCCTCCATCCAGAAGGACGATGTGGTCGGCGATGCCCCTGGCGAAGGCCATCTCGTGGGTGACGATCATCATGGTCAGCCCCTGGTCGGCCAGCTCCAGAATGACCTGGAGGACCTCGCGGACCATCTCAGGATCCAGAGCCGCGGTCACCTCGTCAAAGAGCATGATTTCGGGATGGAGGATGAGCGCCCGGCAGATGGCCACCCTTTGCCGCTGGCCGCCTGAGAGCTGGCTGGGCCAGGCATCCCGGCGGTCGGCCAGACCAACCCGGTCCAGCAGCTCCAGAGCCTCCTGCCGTGCCTGGTCCCGCTTGCGCTTCTGGACCAGGACGGGCGCCAGGGTCACGTTGTCCAGCACGGTCCTGTTGGGGAAGAGGTCATAGCTCTGGAAGACCATCCCGATCCTGGTGCGCAGGTCGGAGCTGCGGCTGCCCGACATCAGGCCTCCAGGACCTCCGCCGTGCTTACCCAGGGGATGACCGGTCTCCACCACCTGACCGTCCAGAAGGATGCGGCCGCCCTGTATGGGCTCCAGCCCGGCTATGGTCCGCAGCAGGGTGGATTTGCCTGAGCCCGAAGGACCCAGGACCACAAAGACCTTGCCCTTGGGCACCTGGAAGGAGATGTCGTTGAGTACAGGGCTCTGCGCCTGCGGATACTGCTTGACCAGATGCTCGACGGTCAGCACCGCCCGCTCCTCCTGTTCGTCCTGTGCCTGGTTCGCCGTCGTCTGCCCCTCAGTCATGGGCCCACCTCTTTTCCAGATGCCGGGCCACCAGGGACAGGGGCCAGCAGATGAAGAAATACATGAAGAAGATCACCCCGTAGATCCACAGGGTCGCCTGGGGATAGGCGAAACGGTTGACATCGATGATCTGCTGACCCACCTTGATGACCTCGATGACTCCCAGCAGTGCGGCCAGGGAGGTGGTCTTGACGATCCTGGTGGCCAGGTTGACGCTGGCCGGCAGCAGTCGGCGCAGGGCCTGCGGAAGGATGATCCTGGAGAAGGTCTGCCAGGAACCCAATCCCAGCACATAGGCCGACTCCACCTGGGTACGGGGAATGGACTGCAGGGCCCCGCGGACCAGGTCGCCCAGCTCGGCCCCGCCCCAGAGCACGAAGACCAGCAGGCAGGCGCCGGTGGCGTCCAGATTCAGGTTCCAAGCCCTGGACAGCCCGTAGAAGGCGATGAAGAGCAGGGCCAGCTGGGGCATGATACGAATGAAGTCCAGATAGATCCTCATCAGGAAGCGAACTAGACGGTTGCGCAGTGTCATCAGCCATCCGACCACCAAGCCCAAGGGCAGGGAGAGCAGGACCGAAACGCCGGCTATCCAGACGGTCACCCAGAGCCCCTGGAAGAGCCTGGGCATGACCCCTGGCTGGAAGAGCACCTCAACGCCGTGCATAGTCGAACCTCCGCTCAAGAACGGTTCCGATGACGGAGATGGGCAGCAGGATAACCAGATAGGTGACGATGAGCAGGGTCAGGGACTCGTAGGTGTCATAGGAGGTGCCCATCAGGTCCTTGGTGACATACATGACGTCGGCCAGAGCGATGGCCGAGACCACCGAGGACTCCTTGATAAGGAAGATGATGTTGGCCACCACGCCAGGTATGGCGCTGCTCAGAGCCTGGGGCAGCACGATTCTGGACAGGGTCTGGGCTCGTGTGAATCCCAGGACGCGGGCTGACTCGGTCTGCACCCGAGGCACCGCCTCCAGTCCGCCACGCATGGCCTCGGCCATGTAGGAGCCACCCAGGAAGGCCAGCCCGACGACGGCGCAGGTCTGTGCGCTCCAGTTGACCCCAAGCTTGGGCAACCCGAAATACAGAAAGTAGAGCTGAACCAGGAGCGGGGTGTTTCTTGACAGCTCGATGTATACCCTGGCCACCTGCGAGAGCAGGGGAATCCTGAAGACCTCCAGCCCGGCGCAGACCAGCCCGATCAGCATGGAAAACACCACGCCGAAGAAGGAGATGAAGACCGTGACATAGGCCGCATTGACGAAGAAATGCAGATTCTGCGCCATGAAGGTCCAATTCATGCCCCCACCCCCCTACTTGCTTGAGTCCTGTTCATCGTCTCCTCTTCACTGCTTCTCGCCCGCTTCCCGCCGCCTGCGGCATATAGTGGACCATCCTAGGGAACGCGAGCCGGTTTCCTCTGCTTTCGGATATACGAATACCGGATACCGCGTTATCATCCGCTCTCACAGCAACTTCGACGGCGATTCGTATTTATGCCGCAAGCAAAGAGCACCAATGAGATGACCACTGGTCGACAAAGGCCAACCGACACCTGCAGATCATGCCTTCTGAAACTGTCGGATACACTCCAAAACCACAGATGGCCTCTCTGTCATTGCAACACCTATCAAGTAGGCAGTGCCCAATCAAACAAGTCCAGCTGATTAAGCACTTGCAGAACAAAAATCAGCCAATTACTTACCTACCGAGCATCTACTAACCAAGTAGGCGCACAACGCGATTTGCACTAACCCGACTGCTGGCCAGGCTATGAAAAAAGCCCGGTCCACATATTCGTGAACCGGGCTCCGAGTGCTTTGATCAGGCAAAGACCTTGGCGCTCTGTGCTACCTTCCTGATCAGATCGGGGCGATACCCGCTCCACGTCTCCTGGTCAGTGACTACGATGGGGGTCTGCTTGAATCCCTGGGCGATGAACTGGTCGATCAAGGTCTGATCCTCGGTCAAATCCACCTGCTCGAACTCCAGCCCCTGCTTGGTCAACTGACGCTTGGTGGCATCACACTGGGGACAGTGCGCCTTGGTGTAGACCGTGATGGACATGATCGCCTCTCCCTTACATGTAGCCGTTATGTTCCAAGCCCTATAGCCCTCTGGTTGGAACCTGTCGTTTGCACTCTACACAATCCCAGACGCAAGCACAATACCACCTGTAGTGGCGTGTCAGGCCATAAACCCCAATATCTAGTAGCTTTTCGGGTCTTATAGAGCCAAATGAGAATCTATGTGAGCTGCCTGACATATTGACTATGCAAGACGATACAAGACTGAAAACCGTCTCAAAAGAGGGTCAGTTCATCGCTATCAGCGCCCTTCATGGCCTCGTAATCCAGGATCAGGCACTCGAATCCCCTGTCCTCGGCAAGAACCCTGGCCTGGGGTGTAATGGTCTGGGCCGCGAAGATCCCACGAACAGGGGCCAGCAGGGGGTCGCGATTGAGCAGACGGCAGTAGCGGGTCAGCTGTTCCACCCCGTCGATGCCCCCATGCCGCTTGATCTCGATGGCCACATGCCGTCCCTGGCCATCCACGGCCATGATGTCCACTGGGCCGATGGGCGTGGGATACTCCCGGCGGACCAGGGTGGCCCCCGGACCGATCCGGTCGATCTGTTCAGCCAGGTAACGCTGCAGATGCGCCTCCACACCGTCCTTGACCAAGCCGGGATCCATCCCCAGGTCGTAGCTGTCATCGGCATAGACCTGGTAGAGCCTGATGGTGAGTACATCGCTGGATTTGACCGCCGAAACACGCAGGACCTTACGGACAGGCCGAGCCTGGTCCTGATCCTGCTCCTGGGCGATCAGCGCATCGGGCGCGGCAGCTTCGACTACCTCATCCGGCCCGGTCCCGGCCTCGGAACCAGCCTTGGCATCTGCGTCGTCCCTGCTCGCCTCCTCGGGTTCGATCTCCCTGATGGTGCAGGGGGCGCACATCCAGTTCAGGGGCTTGTAGGAGCCCAGTTCCGAAAAGATCAGACAGCTCATGTCGGCCTTGATCAGCAGAACGCGCCTGGCCGGCGGCAGGCTGGCATTGAGACGTCCGGAGTATTCGGCGGAGCAGTCGGCAACAATGATTCGCACAGGTGCCAATATATCAGTCGTTGTTCCAGGCGAAAAAGAAAAAGCCCGGCCGATGCAAGTGCACCAGCCGGGCAGAAGAGGAAAGGAAGTCAGGACTGTTGTCCCTGATCAGCATCCTCCAGGTAGTGGTCCACGGCCACAGTCAGCTTGTTGCTGTCGAAGGAAGCGAATCCGCTGTCCACATGGAAGGACTGACGACTGCCATCGGTGGCCTGAACCCGGATGTTGCCCTCCTGCAGCAGGGCCAGCACCGGCTCGTGGTCGGGCATGATGCCCATGGACCCCTTGGTGCCGGGCACGGTGACCGACCGCGCCTGACCCGACCAGATGGGCCTGTCCGCCGAGACGATGTTGACCTGCATGGAAGCCTTGCCTGTGTCCGCCATGACTACCGGTATTCTTTCTGCATATCGTGCCACTTGTGCTCAAGGTCGTCGATGCCGCCGATGCCGGAGAATGCCTGCTCGGGCACGTCGTCGTAGGCACCGTCGCAGATGCGGGTGAAGGCCTCGATGGTCTCGTCCGCAGGCACGTAGGAGCCCTTGCGACCGGTGAACTTCTCAGCCACGTAGAAGTTCTGGCCCAGGAACTGCTCGATTTTGCGGGCGCGGTTGACGGTGGTCTTGTCCTCTTCGCCCAGCTCATCGATGCCGATCAGGGCGATGATGTCCTGGAGCTCCTTGTTCCTCTGCAGGATGGCCTTGACCCGGTTGGCGCAGTCATAGTGGGCCTGCCCCACATAGCGCGGGTCCAGAATCCTGGAGGTGGATGCCAGCGGATCCACAGCCGGGTAGATGCCCTGGGAGGCGATGTCACGGCTGAGCTCGGTGGTTGCGTCCAGGTGGGCGAAGGTGGTCGCAGGCGCCGGGTCGGTGTAATCATCGGCCGGCACGTAGATGGCCTGCAGGGAGGTGATCGAATGGCCACGAGTCGAGGTGATCCTCTCCTGCAGGGCACCCATCTCGTCGGCCAGGTTGGGCTGGTAGCCCACGGCCGATGGCATGCGGCCCAGCAGGGTGGAGACCTCGGAGCCGGCCTGGGTGAACCGGAAGATGTTGTCGATGAAGAGCAGCACATCCTGGTTCTCCACGTCGCGGAAATACTCAGACATGGTCAGGGCGGTCAGTGGCACGCGCAGACGGGTCCCCGGGGGCTCGTCCATCTGGCCGAAGACCAGTGCGGTCTTCTCCAGCACGCCGGCCTCGTCCATCTCGCCGATCAGGTCGTTGCCCTCACGGGTACGCTCTCCCACGCCCGCGAAGACGGAGACGCCGCCGTGGTTCTGCGCCACGCGCTGGATCATCTCCTGGATGAGCACGGTCTTGCCCACGCCTGCGCCGCCGAACAGGCCGATCTTGCCGCCCTCCACGTAAGGGGTCAGCAGGTCGATGACCTTGATGCCGGTTTCGAACATCTGGGTCTTGGACTCCAGCTGATCGAAGGCGGGCGGGTTGCGATGGATGGGCCACCGTTCGGTGACCTTGATCTGCTCACCCTCCTTCTTGTTGAGGATGTTGCCGGCCACGTCGAAGACGTGCCCCTTGGTCACGTCGCCCACGGGCACCATGATGGGCCCGCCCGTATCGGTGACGGTGGCGCCGCGGACCAGGCCGTCGGTGGGCTTCAGGGCCACGGTGCGGACCGTGGAATCGCCCAGGTGCTGCTCCACCTCCAGCATGATGGTGGTCAGCGACTCGCCCTCGGTGTTCGAGGACTGGCTCAGATTCACGGTCAGGGCATTGTAGATGTCCGGCAGGTGACCTGCCGGGAACTCCACATCGATGACCGAACCCTGGACTCGGGTGACGCGCCCCATGGAGGCCGAATCCGGCTTGCGGCTCGCTGTGGTCGGCTGTTCTTGCTGTGCAACCATTGGCGTTCCTACTCTTCCTCTTTGTTGAGCGCATCGGCGCTGCCGACGATCTCGGTAAGTTCCTGCGTGATGGCCGCCTGGCGGCTGGCATTGAGCCTGCGGGTCAGGTCATCGATCAGCCCCTTGGCGTTATCAGTGGCGGTGTGCATGGCGTTCTGCCTGCTGGCTGTCTCCGAGGCGGCCGAAGTGAGCAGGCATTCATGGATGCGCGACTGAATGTACTTGGGCAGGACGGCATCCAGCACCTCCTGGGAGTTGGGCTCAAAGTCGTAGAGGGCCGCATAGCGGTCACCCTGGCGCCCATGTTCGTCGTCCGGCACGGGGGCATCAATGGCCTCCTCAGGCTGCTCCTGGTCCGGCCTGATCAGCTCCAGAGGCAGCATACGCAGCACCCGGACCTTCTGCACCACCATGTTGATGAATTCGGTGTAGACGATGTAGAGCTCGGAGACGCCCCCCTTGGCCGCTGGAGTCATATAGGTTTCCAGCAGTGCCTGGGAGATCTCCCTGGCCACATCCACGCCGGGCCGATCGCTGTCACCCTCCCAGGTCTTGACGATGCTGCGGTTGCGGTAGCGGTAGTAAGAGACACCGCGACGACCGTAGACGAAGAGCTGGGGCTGTCGGCCCTGCTGGTCCAGTCGGGCCAGCAGGGACTCCGTCTCGCGGATGACCGAGGAGGTGTAGGCCCCGGCCATGCCACGGTCGGCCGTCAGCGCCAGAACAGCCACGCGCGGGTTCTTCTCGTCCTTCCTGACAATGGGATGGCGGATGTCGTCCGTGTGGGCCACCAGGGCCTGGACTGCATCGAAGATCGCATCGGAGTAAGGCTTCGCTTCCAGGGCCACGGTCCTGGCCTTGGCGATATGCGAGGAGGCTATCATCTCCTGGGCATTGAAGATCTTCTCCAATGCCGAAGTGGAGGCGATCCTTGACTTGAATGCGAGTTGTGAGGCCATGGTCTACCGCTTCCCGGCCTTGCTGCCGCTCTTGCCGTCGGCCACCAGCTTCTCCTGCTGGACGGCCACAGGCTGCTCCTGGTCCTGATCGGCCTTGTGGCCATCCAGGGTCTGGCCCTTGTGGGTCACGAAGGTCTTGGCGAACTCGTCCACGGCCTTATCCAGGGCCTTTTCAGTGTCGTCGGTGAAGTCCTCCGTGTCGCGGATGGTCTTGAGGATGTCCGTGTTGTGGTCCAGGTAGTCCAGGAGCCCGGACTCGAAGGGCAGCACGTCCTCCAGGTCCAAATCATCCAGCTTGCCGTGGGTACCCACCCAGACGGAGACAACCTGCTTCTCCATGGAGTAGGGGGTGAACTGAGGCTGCTTGAGCAGCTCGGTCAGCCTGGCACCGCGGGTCAGCTGGGCCTTGGAGGCCGCATCCAGATCCGAGGCGAACATGGCGAAGGACTGCAGGGAGCGGTACTGGGCCAGGGAGATCTTCAGGGTCGAGGAGACCTTCTTCAGGGCCTTGGTCTGTGCGGCGCCGCCCACACGGGAGACGGAGATGCCCACGTCCACGGCGGGACGCTGGTTGGAATTGAACAGATCGGACTGCAGGAAGATCTGGCCATCGGTGATGGAGATCACGTTGGTCGGAATGTAGGCCGAAACATCGTTGGCCTTGGTCTCGATGATGGGCAGACCGGTCATGGATCCGCCGCCCAGGTCATCGGAGAGCTTCGCGCAGCGCTCCAGCAAACGCGAATGCAGGTAGAAGACGTCGCCAGGGTAAGCCTCACGCCCCGGCGGACGACGCAACAGCAGGGAGATGGACCGGTAGGCCTCGGCCTGCTTGCTCAGGTCGTCGAAGACGATCAGGACGTGCTTGCCTCCATACATCCAGTGCTGGCCGATGGCCGAACCGGTGTAGGGGGCTATGTACTTGAAGCCCGCGGAGTCGGAAGCCGGGGAGGCCACGATGGTGGTGTACTCCATGGCGCCGGCCTCTTCCAGGGAGGAACGGACCGAGGCGATGGTGGTGCCCTTCTGACCGATGGCCACGTAGATGCACCGCACCTGCTTCTTGGGGTCTCCGGACTCCCAGTTGCGCTTCTGGTTGATGATGGTGTCGATGGCGATGGCCGTCTTGCCGGTCTGCCGGTCGCCGATGATCAGCTGGCGCTGACCGCGGCCGATGGGTGTCATGGCGTCGATGGCCTTGATGCCGGTGGCCAGGGGCTCGTCGACGGGATGCCGGTGCATGACGTCGGGGGCCTGAGCCTCCAGGATTCTGCGGCCCTCGCTCTTGATTTCGCCCAGGCCGTCGATGGGCTCGCCCAGGGGGTTGACCGTACGCCCCAGATAGCCGTCGCCGACGGGCACCGAAAGCACCTCACCGGTCCTGTGGACTTCCTGGCCCTCTTCGACACCTGCGAAGTCGCCCAGGATGACCACGCCGATCTCTCGGGCGTCCAGGTTGAAAGCCAGACCCAGCGTGCCGTCCTCGAAGGTCAGCAGCTCGTTGGCCATGCAACCAGGCAGTCCCTCCACATGCGCAATGCCGTCACCGGCCGTACGGACGTAGCCCACCTCCTGGGTGGGGGTGTCCGTCGGCTTGTAGGACTCGACGAACTGGTCGAGCGCCTTGCGCACCACGGCGGGATCAATGGTCATTTCTGCCATGATCACTCCTTATTTCTGTTCTTGTTCAAGTCTGTTGGTCCCCTGCTCATCCTGCCACGGCCATCCGCCGCTTCAGGTGCTTCAGTTGGGTGGCCACCGTACCGTCGGTGGAGACCGAGCCGTACTGGACCTTCATGCCGCCTAGGACCGAGGGGTCGACCACCGAGTTGATGTGGACCGGCTTGCCCAGCTTGCGCCCGTAGACCTCCTGAAGGCGGCTGACCTGCTCGTCCTTCATGGAGACCGCCGTGGTGACGGTGACCATGACCTGGTCCATATGCTCGGAGAAGCGGTCCACCAACCAAACGATAGTGTCTGGGAAGCGCCGTCCGCGCAGGTCGATGGTGGCGTTCAGGGCCATCTGCTCGGTGACCGGATGCATATGCTGCCCGTCAAGGAGCGCCCTGAGCAGGTCGGCCCGGGCTTTGGAATCACTGTACTCGTCCGAGAGCCGGAAGAGTACCAGAGGCATCCCGAGCAGGGCCGAATGGATCTCAGCCAGCTCGCCGGCCACCTGGTTGGTTATGCCCAGAGCATCGGCGTAATAGGCGGTGGCATCCACTGACATGTCCTCGGCCGCGTTGGCGATGTGCACCACACGGCTCCACTGATGATCGGTCAGATCATGGAGGATATCCACGGTCAGCGGATCGGCCTTATCAGCCAGGATGGTGTCGATCACCCGCCACTTGTCCTCAGCAGGACGGGAGGGGTCGGTCAGCGCACGCTCCAGGGGCCTGTTGGCATCGAGCAGGGTCACGAAGGTATAGAGCTCCATGGCCACACGGAGGGCATCCTTCCCCTTGCTCTTGAGCAAAGGGGCATACTTGGCCCTGGTCTCCTTGTCGGAGCTCAGCGAAGTCTCTCCTCGCATGTCACCTCCCCTTTCGCGGAATCAACGTTCCCATCGTCCGCCAATCAGTCATCCTGCCTGCCGCTTGTCCGAGCCCTGGTCCGCGATGATCGAGTCGATCATGGAGGACTGCACGGCATCATCCTGAAGCTGCGAGCCCAGGATTTTGCCGGCAAGAGCCGTAGCCAGCGTGCCCACCTCGCCCTTGAGCGAGACCAGCGCCTGCTGCTGCTGGGTCTTGAGGGATCGCTGGGCGTTCTCGGTGATCTGGTTGGCCTCGGTCTCGGCCCGGGTCCTGGCATCCGCCACGATCCTGGAGGCCTCGGCGCGGGCGTCATCACGGATCTGGGAAGCCTCAACACGAGCCTTGCCCAGCTGATCCTGATACTGCTTACGGGCCTGATCCGCCTCTTCACGAGCCTTGGCGGCCTTCTGGATGTTGCCCTCGATCTTGGACGAGCGCTCATCGAAGATGGCCTGGAACTTAGGCATGAAGAACTTGTAGAAGAAGACGGCCAGGATGACCAGGATGACCAGCGACCAGAAGATGTCGTAAATCGGAGGAATAAACAGCTTGATCCCTTTGCCTACCGCTAGAGCGTACATTGGCTCCTCCTTTCCTTTATCGAAGCCGGATCATGCAAGAATCACACGGCTCAGGCGATGAAGAGCGCCACGAAGCCCAGCAGGGCCAGCACCTCGATCAGAGCCAGGCCGATGAACATGGTGGTGCGCAGCTGTCCGCTGATCTCAGGCTGGCGAGCCATGCTCTCGACGGTCTTGCCGACGGCGATGCCCAGACCCAGCGCGGGGCCGAGAGCTGCAATGCCGTATCCCAGGATGCTCAGATTGCCGGAGACCTCAGCAAGTGTGATGATGTCCATTTATTTTCCTTTCCTCCACCGTTGCCGGTTCTTGGATTGTGGTTCGGCCCCGACCCCCGTCTACTGGTCGGAACCAACGAATATGTGCTGCGACCGCTTAAAACGCCGACCGCGGCTTGTTCTTTTCGCTCAACCTTCTTCAGGGTAACTCATGGAGATGTAAACCGTGGTCAGGATGGCGAAGATGTAGGCCTGAAGGGCCGCCACAAAGATTTCAAAGGCCGTCAGGGCGAAGCCCAGAACAAACCAGCCGACGCCAGCCAGTGCCAAAGCCTTATTGCTGACCTCAACAATGTAGAACTGGGTAAAGGCCAGGGTAACCGCCACCAGCAGATGGCCGGCGATCATGTTGGCGAAGAGTCGGATGGTCAGAGAGGCCGGCTTGACGATGACCATCTCCAGAAGCTGGATGGGCGTCAGAATAATATAGAGAGGCCAGGGCACACCAGCCGGGAAGAGCTCCGACTTGAAGTAGCCCCAGACACCCTGCTCCCGGAATCCCGTCACCATGTACTGGCAGAAAGTCCAGATGGCGAAGACCAGAGGCATGGTGATAGTGGCCGTAGCAGCTATGTTCATGCCTGGCACGATGCCACAGAGGTTGAAGACCAGGATGGTCAGGAAGATGGTCGTGATCATGGGCACGTAGCGCTTGCCACGAATCTCGCCCAAGGTGTCATAGACGACCGAGTCACGGATGAACTCGATGACCCACTCAATTGCCCCCTGCCAGCGGGATGGAATCAGCTTGGCCCTTGCGGCAGTGATCCCCAGCACCAGAAGAATGATGACCATGGCCACGAATCTGATCAGGATGATCCGGTTCATGGCAAAGGGCGTTCCCTGGAAAAGAATCTCAGGAGGCAGGAAATCATCGATGGAAGGCAGCTCACTCGGCTTGGCCATGGCCAGACTGAAAGCTTCACTTCCCATTGCCTCTAGCATCTATCGCCTCCTGAACGACACAGTGAACACTATAGCGCGCATGCGACTCATGGCTGCACCGTATGGGTAGTGTAGCCCACACCACGAGCCACGGTAATCATAGATTCATCCAGTGTGTCACAAATAGTGGCCGCAGGTCCAATCCGCACCGCGGCGTGGACAGGCCGATGATGAACTTAATGCAATCGTCATTAACTCTTAACAGCGCCCGGAATAAGCCCGTACCCGTCACCCGTCAAGGGCCGATAACCGTCGGTGCGTGGGCTGGCAGGCGCGTGTCTGATAGATCGGTCGGTGCCTAGCCGGCCAGCAGCCCGCAGAGTGGGCACCTGGTCCAAGTCGTAGGGGGTGGTCTCGTAGACCCAGTTCAGCCAGTTGCGCCAGAGCAGGTTGGCGTGGGCTCGCCAGGAGAAGATCGGCTCCAACGTCGGATCGTCGTGAGGATAGTAGTTGACCGGAAAAGGCACCTGATCCAGGCCCTTGGCCATGTCGCGCTGGTACTCGTGGGCCAGGGTGTCACGGTCGTACTCCCAGTGACCCAGCACGAAAATCTCTGAGAAATCCTGGGTGCTGATAAGCCCCGGGCCGGACTGGGGACCCCAGGTCAGCACCTGCAGATCCGGACAGGCCCGCACCTGGTCCTCGTCCACCCCGGCCCAGCGGGAGTGGGGCTGCAGGGCTATCTCGTCGAAACCATTGGTGATGAAGCAGTACTCGTCCTGCAGATACTGGGGAAAGACCCCGAAGACCTTGCGATCCAGGTCGCGCTTGGCGATGCCGTGGCGGTAGTAAAGCCCGGCCATGGCCCCCC
The DNA here is from genome assembly GCF_016100735.1 of Bifidobacterium sp. W8104. Taxonomy (NCBI): domain Bacteria; kingdom Bacillati; phylum Actinomycetota; class Actinomycetes; order Bifidobacteriales; family Bifidobacteriaceae; genus Bifidobacterium; species Bifidobacterium sp. W8104. The sequence continues at coordinate 1,224,513 of NZ_JACFRW010000001.1, read as the reverse complement.
AGCACAGATACATAGTGGAGAAGACGTGGGTGGAGGCCCAGTCCAGAATGTGGGTCAGTTCATCCCAGTAGTCGACCTGCTCGAAGTCCATCTGCTCCACCGGGGCGCCCGTCACGACAAGACCGTCATAACAGTTGTCCTGGAAGGAATCCAGATTCTCGTAGAACTTGACCAGGTGATCCATGCTGGTGTGCACGGCCTGATGGGTGGATGTCTTCATGAAGTCGATCTCCACCTGCAGCGGTGACTTGGAGATCAGGCGCAGCAGCTGGGTCTCGGTCTCCACCTTGGTCGGCATCAGGTTGAGGATGACCAGCCTGAGCGGACGCATTTCCTGGCGCTCCGCCTCGTGGCTTTCCAGGGCGAAGATGCGCTCCGAATCCAGGATGGATCTGGCCGGCAATCCGGTGGGGATGGTAATAGGCATGACTCCATTATGGCCCAGCGCAGGCATGCCCACACACGGACTTGACAAGTGCGCCGGAATCCGTAACATAGATAACTGCTGTGTTGAACAGCCGACGCGGGGTGGAGCAGTTCGGTAGCTCGCTGGGCTCATAACCCAGAGGTCTCAGGTTCAAATCCTGACCCCGCTACCAATAAGGCTCGGAATCGTTTGGATTCCGAGCCTTTGTTTTTTCTATCCCAGCGTACTTGCAGCAAAACAGCACGCTGGTCCACGACGCAGTCAGATATGGATGGACCGCCCGACTACAAAATTGAAGAAAGCCGTCTACATCCATCCCTTCACATGACTGCAACGTTCACGGTCTCAGGATTCTATCGCCTTTGACTTCTTTACTTCGTCGAACTTGGCTTTCATGGTCTCATTGTTTCTGGTCAGTCTTCGTATGGTCACGTCCTGCGCCTTGTTGTTGGCCAAACGAAGCTGGTTCTCGGAGCCCAGCAGGGCATCCTTGATCTTGTTCAGGTGGTTGATGGATTTGTCGATCTCCTCCACTGCGGTCTTGAACTTCTTCGAAGCGATATCATAATTGCGGCCAAAAGCGCTCTTGAAAGACTCCAACTCGTCCTCAAAATGCGTTATATCGATGTTCTGTGCCTTCACCTCTTCAAGTTCGTTCTTGTATTGCAAAGAGTTCTTGGCGGCATCACGAAGCAGGGTGATTATCGGTATGAAGAACTGCGGACGGACGACATACATTTTCGGGTAGCGATAGGAGACATCCACGATACCCGTGTTGTACAGGTCACTGTCAGGCTCCAGCAGAGAGACCATGATGGCGTACTCGCAGCCCTTCTCCCGCCTGTCCTTGTCGAGCTCCTTGAAAAAGTCCTCGTTCTTGTGCTTGGTGGAGGTGGTGTCCATCTCATTCTTCATCTCGAACATGATGGACACGATCTCCGTGCCGGAATCATCCTTGTCGCGGAAGATGAAGTCGCCCTTGCTGCCCGTCCGCGCATCGTTGTCTTTCTCGAAGTAGGCATTGGGGAAGGCCGTGGACCGCAGTTTATTGAATTCAATCTGGCAATGCTGCTCAAGCGTCTCCCCCACCATCTTGGTGGACAGCTTCGCCTTCAGATCACGCAGCCGCTCAATCTGCTCGTCACGATCCTGGATCTGGACCTCGTAACGCTCCTTGAGGGACTTGGCCTCGACCTTGCTCTGCAGCTCAGCCTTGTCCAGGTTGCTCTTCAACTCTGCTATCTCGGAATCCTTGTCCGCGACGACCGCCTGCAGCTGCGATTTCAGCTGCTCCTTGGAGAGCTTCTCCTCCGACTCCTTCTCGAGCTGCAGCCTCTCAAGCCTGCCCTTGAAATCATCCCTCTCCTTCTCCACCGGACCCAGAGCCTGGGCAAGCTCCTGCTTCTTCTGCAACTCAAAAGCATCAAGCTGATTCTGCAATTTGACTATCTCGGCCTCTTTGTCCGCAGCCGCCTTTTGCAGCTCGCTTTTGGAATTGGCCTCTGCCAGATCGAGCGCTTGTTGCTTCTCCGACTCGGCCTTATCCAGTTTGGCGCTCAGATCGTCTTTCTCCTTCTCGACCTTCCGCAAGGCTTCTGAAACAGCCAATTCCTTTGCAGCCTGCTCAGATTCCAGCTTTGCCTGCAGCTCCTGTATCTGGGCATCCTTGGCGCTTTTGGTCTTCTGCAAGGTTTGCTCGGCCTGCGCCTTGTCCAGTTCGCGGATCTTGCTATTCTCACGTTCAGTCTGCTCAAGCCGTTCATGAAGCTGCCTGTCAAAATCCTTATCACGAACCTGCTTCAGGATATCGGCATATCCGGCCTCGTCAATGGTGAATGCGGTTCCGCATTTGGGACAAATAATCTCGGGCATATGCAACCCTTTCTTTCCGAACCTATGTCGAAAACTACCCTTGCTCTACGCAATCTGCACTGAAAGCCGAGTACCTCCGACACGACACTTAATGAAAACTATATTTGATTTACATCAATGCCATTACAAGGATTCAATAATCATGGGCCAGGTGATGACCTTGCGGATTGCGCCGCAGGCCCGGCGATAGTCTCCCGCCTGCCTCGCAGCCTCAAAAGCAGCTTCTACGATCGACTCTTCAATACCGACCGCCTCGGCAATCCACAGCAACAATGCAGCATTCTCCAATTTGTTATAGCATTTTTTTGCACTACTATTCGGCCTCTGCCGGAAATAAGCGCCTGATCCATGCGTTGCATTATCTGCAAACCACTGCACCATATGCTGTTTTTCCGTCCTTGCATGACTATCCGGCGAATTGCCCACCTCTTGGAGATACTTATCGCTATACGGGTAATGCGAGCGCTTGAAACGCAACAAATGCGAAAAAGTACCACAGCTCATATCGTTTCCACTTGCCACGTGAGCCTTCCTCATTAAAGGTTAACTTCAACTTTTACGTTAATTGTATCAGCGGGGAATAATGGCATGCGCAGTTGGCAATTAGTCCGAAGGCATTGCTCAGGCCACATCTATGAGACTGGGAGATGGGTTTGTGTTTACTACCCGATTTCCAACCGGGTGCGTTTGGGTCCCCGGCATTTTCACCAGTGTCACCATAAAACACCATGCAAAGGAAAATACTCTGGGTCCACTTGCCGTGGCTCTTGTAGGTGTCTGGTCGATACAGTACCCTCAGCTCGCACATTGCATTGCGCCTACAAACTCATCCTGAAAAGAGCAGCATATGCTTTCGCGAGTCTGGCATGCTGGACCATCTACATAGGTAGAGCTTTAGGAGTTTTCTTCGCTCTAGCCTTTTTGATATTGACTGATCGCGTGACTGCTGAGCTGATCTTTAATTTCGAAGCGGTTTTTCCTATAAAATTACTTCTTAATAGAAGCTATGTATATAATTGAATTTGCAGGGTTGCACCATCACGACGATTCATAGTGATGCTACAAAAGCACTCGAATGAATGCAGTAAATCATAATGGTAAAGAAGGGGCAAAGCGATGCAACTACTCTCCGTCGATGCACAAGTGGAAATAAATGTGCCACCCATTAATCAGCCTTATACAAAGCCGTCGCTTGCTATCGATTTCATGACTGAAAACAAAGAGGCCGACAAGTTAATTACGAATGAATCACCACTTTATGATTCTGGTATGTGTGATGTAGCTTGGCGAATACATGGTCCTGCTAAAAACGAGACATGCTTTGCACTGTTTCCAGGAAAGGACAATGCAGCCCGTTTCTCTATTTCCAATAATCCTGATGCTTCTAAAACCAGCTATTTCATCAGTCAATCTCTTCCTCAATTGAATACAATCGCAGAAAGCAGAGTGCACTTATTCTCTTATTACGTCTGTCCTAAAAATCATCATACCTATTGGTTATACCGTGGAATTTATACCCTAGCGGAGGAATTCAAATCCGCTTTGCCCATTGACCAGAGTACTTCCTCGCTTAATGGGACTAAGCTGTCCATAAGCGGGAACATTCCTGTATATCTGTCTTTATGGTCAAGTGCGATTGAATGATGCAGCAATTACTGAAACACTATAAAAGTTAAACGATGTACTTCCATTACTCTTCTTAACGTGCATTTTGAAAAGCTCGCTTTGACTTTAATGGAAGTACATTAGCATGCTTGCACGGTCGATATCGATAACGCACAAACATTGTAATTTTCAAATTGAACTGGCTCGGAGCACACCAAAGTAGGCTTCAGCGTTCATCAAGCATAGATCATCTTCCGTTCAGTGAACTAAACACTACATCTATCTTATAAATAGACTTCCACCGACTTGAACTTGCTAGCATGCTTGCATCCGCAGCAAGGAAGGCCAAGGGGGTTCGAATGCAATACACAAAACTGGGCGAAACGGGCATCAACATATCGAAAGTCTGCGTGGGGTGCATGAGTTTCGGCAAACCAGGCACCATGCACGACTGGACATTGGATGAGGAAGGGACTGACGCGGTCGTTGCGCACGCACTGGATCTGGGGCATCACCTTCTTCGATACAGCCAACGGCTACTCCGCCGGGACCAGTGAGGACTATCTGGGAAAGGCGCTTAGGAGGCATACGGGCCGCGACCAGGTGGTCATCGCCTCCAAGGTCTATTTCAAATGAGGGGCGACTTTCATCCAAGGCCATCCATCGGGAGATTGATGGGACGCTCAAACGGCTGGGCACCGACTACCTGGACCTCTACATCATCCACAGGTTCGACTATGAAACGCCCATCGAGGAGACCATGGAAGCGCTGAACAATCTGGTCCAGGCTGGCAAGGGGCGAGCGCTGGGCGCCTCGGCCATGTACGCCAGCCAGTTTCAGAGGATATGCAGACAGTCGCCCAAGACAACGGCTGGGCCCCTTACAGCGCCATGGAGAACCATTACAACCTGCTCTACCGGGAGGACGAGAAGAATCTGATACCTTTCTGCAAACAGACGAACGTCTCGCTCATGCCCTACAGCCCTCTGGCCGCCGGACATCTGACACGGCCCACCTGGACCGCCGACAAACTGCGCAACGCCACTGACAAGGTTTCGCGCGGCAAGTACGACAGGGCCGAAGACAACGACCTGGCCATCATTGACCGCGTGCAAAAAGTGGCAGAGCAGCATGGCGTACCTATGGCCCAGGCAGCCATCGCCTGGCAGTGGGCCAAAGGCGTTGCTTCACCGATCATCGGTGCCACAAAGGCCCGGCATCTTGACGATGCGGCGGCTGCCCTGGATTTGGAACTCACACCCGAAGAAATCGCCTCCATGGAGGAGCCCTACCTGCCACATGAGACCGTGGGAGCCTTATACAGCAATCCGCCCCAGGGCGTGGTATTGCTAGACGCAGAGGAGAATTGATTCCGCCAACCTCCCTCCGCGTCCGGACTTCTGCGGTAGACGCTCAAAGGTCGACTTCCCCAGTCGCGCGGAAATCAGACGCAGTGCAGAACAGAAAGCAGTGAGGCCAAGCATGAGGTGGACATCCCATCAAGGGTCCGATCTCGCAGGAAACGCGATCAGCCGGAATCTAAGCCCAATGCGACTCTGAGCGGTGTGAGGTCATGGTATGTCCTTTCTTCACCGAGCGGGATACGAGACACCGAAGGAATCAATTTCGATCACATTGGAAACCAGACTAGACGACCTGCGACCTTAACTTCTTGCGGCAACTCCAGCATTGGCCATTATCGGAAGATAAAAGTTCGTTGAGTAAAAAGTTTCTGTACATTAAAGGGCTCAAGATTCACTTGTGCCAGTGAAATCGCGATTGTATGACCTTCTGAAATCTGCCGGCGAACGGCCTTACAAGGGCATTCTGGTAGAGGCGCGCTGGACCAGTGTGCCCTTGACGCATTCGATACCTTGGTGACCTCGGCCGTCCAGCATATCAGCCAGGCAGCTGGCTGCCCTGGTGCCGATGGCCTTCAGATTCAAGTCGACGCTGGTCAGCGGGGGACGCGAGTTGCCGACAATGACCTGCCGATTGTCAACCCCGACCACCGATACCCTATCCGGCACGGAAACATGCCGGTCATGCAGAATATCCAGGCACCCCCGGGCTATCTCGTCGTTGCCGCAAGCCACCCCATCGAAGTCGATGCCCTCATCCAGCAAGCCAACCATGGTACGACGTCCGGTCTCCTCGTTCCAGCCCCCATACCGAACGGTACGCACGGCAACCAACCCCCGACTATCCAGTTCAACCATCTCCCCCTTGAGCCGTCTGACCGAGGACTGGAAGGCCGGATCGCCGGCGATCAACACGATTCTTTTGGACCCACCCTCGACCAGATGCCGGACCATCAACCGCCCGACATCCTCGTTGTCGGTGACGACCGAGCAGTCATAGGGATCCAGGGACGCCTGGTTGGCATAGACAACCGGCACCGGACAGCTGGTCAGTGCCGGCCGCGGATCGGTACGCCATCCGACCATCAGCAGACCTTTGACGCCATAGGCCAGCAGATTGTCAATATGGTGCTGTTCAAGAGCCGGATCCCTGCCGGCGTTGCAGAGAAAAACAGGAATGGACTCGACCCCGAAGTAGCTTTCCGCGCCGATCAGGATGGGCATGGAGAATTGGCCGTCCAGGTCCGAAGTGACCAGGCCCACCGACTTGGGCAGGCTGGGAGGCTGGGACTGCTTCTGACGCTCGTTGAGCGAGAAGGAGAGCTCCGCGGCAGCCTTGAACACCTTGGCCCTTGTCGGACCGCTGACCTGTGCGCTGTTGCGCAGCGCCTTGGAGGCCGTGGACACCGCAACCCCCGCCTTGGCGGCAACGTCGGCCAGCGTCACTTTCTTGCTCATCGGATCGCCTCCCGGCTCTGCTGGACTCTAAGCGTCTCCAACCATGGTAATGGAATGAAGCGGTCATCAGGCTCTCACAGTCGTATTTTTTCTCTTTGAAAATTTTCCTAATCCGGTGTTAGCCTATGGGTGTCCGAACACGGGCGGCAGAGCATCCGCCTGATCAGTGGACAGTGGGAGCGCCACCATGGTCACCTTGTTTCATCCCCAGCCCGGAACCATCCCAGTGACCGCCGGGTCGGGCGCAGTTCTGTCCGCTTCAGGGGTCCGGCCTAACTGGCTGCTGGATCATGGGGAGGATTCGGCCGTGCAAATTGCGGCAGGCAATCTGATGAGGGATTTCGCAACCGTGACGGGCCGGACCCAGAGGTCGGCCAATCAGATCGATGAGGGCAGCCCGACCATCTGCCTGGGCACTCTGCGCTATTCCAGCTGGATCGATTCGGCTGTCTGCTCCAACAAGCTTGATCTGACCCCACTCAAGGACCCCCAAGGAGAGTATCGCTGGGAAGGCTTCACCTTGCAGGTCGTCGACGGCACCCTCTATGTCGTCGGGGCCGACCGGCGCGGAACCATCTACGGAATCTACGCCCTCAGCCGGGCCATCGGCATCTCACCCTTGCACTGGTGGGGGAATGTGCCGCCCCGCCGCCATGAGCGGATATGCCTGCCCAGCGACCTGCGCGTCTTCGACTGGCCTTCGGTCCGATACCGGGGCTTCTTCATCAACGACGAGGAAGAGCTGGACGACTGGGCTCGCCTGCACACACCGGACGGAACCATCGGACCAGCAACCTACGAAAAAGTCTTCGATCTGATCCTGAGGCTGGGTGGCAACTATCTGTGGCCGGCCATGCACGTCAACGCCTTCAACGCCGACCCGCGCAACGGCAGACTTGCCCAGAGCATGGGGGTGGTCATCGGGAGCAGCCACTGCGACATGCTCCTTCGGAGCAACCAGCATGAGTGGGACCCCTGGGTAGCCTCCCAGGGCAGGCATGTGGACTATGACTATTCGCTGCCAGGAGGCAACCGGGATATGATTCGGCGCTACTGGTCGCAGAGCGTGGACATGAACCGGAACTACGAGGTCACCTGGACCCTGGGCATGCGCGGTATACACGACACGGGCCTGACCACGCGCGCCATCGACGAGAATCCGAACCTGGACCAGGAGGGCCGCCTGCGAGCGCGGGTCGATCTGCTCGGTCGGATCATTCATGACCAGAGGGACATCCTGCGTGAGCACCTGGGCCGATCACCACAAGAGGTCCCACAGCTCTTCATTCCTTACAAGGAAGTACTGCCCCTCTACGACGCAGGCCTGGACCTGCCCGAAGATGTGACGATCATGTGGGTCAACGACAACTACGGGTATATGCGCCGCTTCCCTAATCAGGACGAACAGGCACGCAGCGGAGGCAATGGAGTCTACTACCACAGCTCCTACTGGGCGCCGCCGAGGACCAGTTACCGGTGCACTTCATCCACTCCCCTGGCTCTGATGAACGACCAGCTGGGCAAGTGCTGGGATCGGGGCATCCGCCGGGTATGGGTGGATAATCTGGGAGCCATCAAACGCCTGGAGTTGGAGGGATCCTACTTCCTCCATCTGGCCTGGAATGCTGACGAGGATCACCGCAGTCTGTCGGCCCGGGACTTCGTGGCCGCCTGGTTCGACCAGACCTTCGATGACAATCGCGGCTCTGAGGCTGCCGACCTGTGTATGAGCTACTACCGAATCAATAATCAGAGCAAAATCGAACACCTGCACGAGGACTCCTTTACCCAGACAGGCTACGACGACGAGGCCGGCGGCCGCCTGGCAGCATTACGGGAACTGGCTGAGCGCTCGCACAGTCTTGGCAAGAGCATGAAGCCGGAGTTTCGCGAAGCCTACCGATCTTTGGTGGATCTGAAGATCGCCATGGTCTACTACGTAAACGCCCAGTTCTACCATGCGGACCGCAGCCGTCTTGAGGCCTCCCGGGGCGCCTTGCCGGCCGCCGACAGGCAGATGAGGATCTCCCATCTCTTCCAGGGGATGATCCGGGCTCTGCTCCATTGGTACAACAAGGAACTTGCCCAGGGCTGCTGGGATGGCATCCTCACTCCAAACAGGTTCCCTCCCCCCACGCTGCCTCAGTACCCGGCTTGCAGACCGGTCAAGGTCCAACCGAACCGGGGGCTGATCCTGACGCCACAAGGAGCACAGGAGGGTGCCATGGTCCCCGGCGATAACGATCACGTCAAGCTGGTCTTTGATCCCTATGGCATCACCGACCGTTGGATTGACTTGGACCTCATGGGCAGCCCTGCCCAGGAAGTGTACCTCAGCGCCGATCAGGACTGGATCCGTCTGCCAGAGGAGCGGCGAATCGTCGGGGACGAGTGGCGAATCCATGTACGGGTCGATAACGCCTCAACCCATGCGGGTCGTCAGGGCACGCTAACCATCATCACCTGTCCCTGCAACCCGGAGACAACCGAAAAAGCCTGGTCGGCCCCAATCAGAGTCGATGTTCTGGTAGGTGAGAATCCCGGCCTCAAACAAGAATTCACTGGCTACGTCGAGGCGGACGGCCACATAAGCATGGACCCTTCACGCGGACGCGTCAACCACGACCTCACGGAGGCCACTACTTGGCTGGCGACCCAAGACCTGGGGCGTTTCGGCCCGGACCTGATGCAGACCCGGGGATGGAGCGACCCGGAATCAGGAAGCGGGGCTTGTCTGAGTCTGGACTTCTGGCTGAAGACCCCCGGCCGCCATCGTCTGGAGGCCCACCGGCTGCCTACCCTGAACTCACGTGGGCGAATCCGACTGCGTGTCAGCCTTGATGGCACCCGGGGCGAAATCCTGGAATCGCCCACCACTGACGAGTTCCGTGGCGATTGGCAGGAGACCATCGTATACAACGCCGAGCAACTGACCATGATCCTGCCCTATTTGAAGGCAGGACCCCACCGGCTGCAGCTGATCGCCGTGGACGACTCCTTCGGCATCGACAAAATCGTGATCAACACCGGTCGCGAACGGACCAGCCGGTTGGGACCGGCCTTCAGTACCTGGGTGGCGGACGGCCGGCCCTCCCAACAGGCTGATAATGGGAGCTCTCACTCATCTGACATGGACAGGGCTCAGACCGGCAATCAGATTACGGACCATCAGCCAACGCCCACGGCCGAGACCTTGGACCGCCCCCTGCGGAATCTGGCTATTGGAGACTACGGAATTGATCCGGACCACGCTCCGAACGAACCTGTACCCTACTTCGACCAGGACTACTGGCTGCACGGCGGTTTGTATACCCGGCCGAAGCTGGTCTGGCCTGCCGGACATCAGCATGAGCAGAAGCTCAGCCAGAACAAGGACACCAACAAGACTCCAGAGCGCATCTACCTTGAGGCCCCCGACTGCCTGAGACAGGACGAAAACGCCTGGCTGTCACAGGATGGGCCACAAAACGGCAAGCCTTGGAAGGGCTGCTGGGTTCCCACCGACGCCCCAACTCACAGGGGCCGGGGCCTGGCCATGCGGGCCGAACCAAGACAACAGCTCTGGCCCGATGCCGGTCGAGCTCCCGGCATGAACCTGTCCTTCCAGGTTGGCAGGCCAGGCAATTACCGGATCTGGCTGCTGGCCCAGTTCGCCTCCGACCTGGAGGACTCCTGCCATGTGATCTTGGACGGCGACCCGTTGGCCCCGGACGATCTGTTCCCCCAAGGAGGGAGACTGATGACCTTTGCCACCGAGCATGTCTGGGGATGGTCGGAAGTGACCGCCGTCCAGCTGACCGGCGGTCGGCACGTCCTGACCTTGGAGCCGGAACGGGCCGGCATGCGCATCGCCCGTGTCTACCTGGCCTGTGATGGATCACGGCCACCTTTGGATGAGCAGTGGCCCCGTTAGAAAGACCACAGACCGGGGGACACGCATGGGCTGGACGCCTGAGATCGGCGGTCACTGCCGCCTCCCATGACCCTTAGACACCCGCCTGACCAAGCCCGAGAGAAGCGATCCGGTCCCGACCGCCACTGCAACGATGGCCAGCGGAAGAGCCACTGCTGCACCGGTTTTGGGCAGTGCTTCCCCAAGGGCGTTCCAATCGTCGCTATTGGAACGGACGGCCCGATCCGAGCACAGCAGATGACCTTCGACCATCACGCCCCGAGAATCAGGCTGTAGAGAAGCCTTGCCGGCATCTTCCCTTTCAGGAAGGGACGCCTCAGCTTCTACAGGACAGGGCACAAGAGGACTGCCGATCACCCTGGCCCTGTCGGTGTGCCGACCTGATATGCCCGTCACCCTAGCATGCACGTCCACTGACTGGCCAGGACGGAGCATAAGGGTCGACCAATTATCCGGATAGCGGATCCCGGTCACCCGCCCCTGCCCCACGACTGTCTGATCCTCAAGATGAAGCTGTCGGGCAGGGAAGACTGCTCCGGTTCCATCGCTGGGATCACGAGGAGAATCATTGGTGATTCGGAAGACAATGGGGACATCGTCATGAGTCCGGAGAGCCTGTTCCGGCTGATCCCGATCACCCTTGGGCATACCGCCGACCCGATCAAACTTCTCGATATGCAAAGCCGGCGTCATATCGGGCGTACTGGTCCAGACCGTGTTGGAGCCCAGGGTCTTGTCCTGATAGAACTCAGTGAATCGGTTCTCATGACGTTCCACGTTCTTAAGCCGCCTGCATTGCAGGTAGGCCCTCCAACCGACCGGGCGGTCGCCTGAAGCGCTGACCAAGGCCAGATACCGCGATGTAGCCTCCACTTTGACAAGACCTGCAGGGTCTGCAGTCATAGTAAACAAAGGACCGCCATGGACATCTGCGGTCATATCTGAACCAGCCATAATCTGTCCATGATGAATCAGGATGCGCCCACTCTCGTAAAGGTCCTGGGTTGCGTAGACGGCCCAATGGCCGGTGAACCGATCCACCGCTGGGTTCAGCCGATCCTCAATCCGCCAGGTCGTTACCTGCGGATAGGCACGTCCGGCCGGCAGCAGACTGGAGTCCAGACGGTAGAGGAAGAGTCGGTCACGGTAGATGCTGCCACCATGAGCGCTTCCTCCACCCACTGCGACTACCACATCCTTGGCGGGATTGAGCTGCTTGACCGGATTGGCGACCACGTTGGTCGCTTTATGCAGGTCGTTGACAATCTGGGTCGCCTGATTGCGAACCACGTGACCGGTTTCCGCACGGATGACCGTGTATGGCAGGACCAGATCGTAAGTGCGCCCCAGCAGCCCTTGGTCAATCGCAGGCTCTCTAAGGGGATTATGACCTCGGGCAGCAGCATAGGCAGCCAGATCGGCTGGCTGGGGATTCCCTTTGAGGGTCACGCCGGTGGCCGGAACATAGGTATCAACGGTTTTGGCGAAGACCAGGACTGTACCGTTTTTTACCTGAATGTTGAAGGCCTTGGTGTAATCACGGCCATCGGAACCCAGAACCTCGATGCCCTTGGGATCGATATCCAGGTGACGAGCGTCGTAGGCATCCGTCATGCCCAACCGCCAGACCGGATAGGCGGTGTCTTTTCGGCGGGCGTCCAGACTGATCCGATAGACACCACGGTCGCCCACAAAAAGCACCTTGCCATCGATGCTGATGCCTGGATCATGCGTGCTGACATCGCTCTTTGAAGGATGGAAGTCAGCCGGCGGATTGCTCACCTGGTTGGAGGGAGTCAGCGAGTTGTTCAGCGTCAGCACCCACTGATTGCCCACACGATGATCCGTCGGGGCCTTGGGGTCAACCCTGCCCTCGAAGCGCAGACGGATTCTGGGGTTGCCCCCGGCCCGCCACCGGCCGATACGGGCGGGGTCGGTAATGGTCACCCGCAGGCTATGGTCCTTGTCCTTCCAATTTGTGACGTATCCGGTCTTGGCGATGACATCTCCGCTCTGCAGGTCAGTCACCTCAAGGGTCTGTTTGTCGGGCAAAAACCAGCGGTCATAGACATCCGTCAGGATGATTGATTCGACAGGATAGGCCAGCTTGTCGGGCAGGCTGGGCTGGGTATCCAGCTGATACTCCAACCGTTGACCAGGGAAGACCACCTTGCCATCAACACTGGCCTGCTGACCGCCCTGGCCGGCCTCCGAGATGACATCCTTGCGCACCGGAGGCAGGTATCCGCAGATGCCTGGCTTGTTGGTCCGTACACTCTGCGTGTTGACCGTTTGGGAGCCCGAATTGGTCAGGGCCTCGCCCTGGTTGCCATGGCCGTCAGGCGCTTTGCAGAAGGTCAGCTCCTGGTCGGGTGTTCCGCCCAGATCCTTGCGAACCTTGGCCGCACCACCGCCGTTGGCAAATCGGACCGTGAAGGGAACCAGCATGGTGACCTGCACAGGGTCCTCCATCCCCTTGAGGCCGTTCAGCCACCCGCTCTTGGCCTGGGCCCGCGCCCGAGTGCCTGTCACGCTGATCTCGAAACGGTCGGTCACATCCCTGCCCTTGGTCACGATGTCTCCGACGCTGCTGCGGCGATAGTGCCCGTCTGCATCCGCCTTGGCCCTGGCCGTGAAGATACGAATGGCCCGAGCCCCATCCTGATCAACCAAATAGTCGGCGGCGCTCCAGTCGTCGGTCAGGGCGAAAACCTTAGGGGCCTCAATCAGATGGGCTTCGACAGTAGCGTTGACCACCGACCCCACCTGGTCGCCGTCCAAAAAGGCATGTCCATCAGCACCAGTCCCGTTACTCCACTGGGGGTCTATTACGCTCTTCCACGCCCCCGTGGCAGTGTCTCGTAGAATCCAGGATTTGTCCGGCCTGGGCTTCCAGGTGGGTGTACGGCGCTCAGGGGTCGACTGGTCAACCTCATGGGCGCCGCCTTTCCAATGGACTTTCCCCTGGTCCAAGATAACCCCGGTCTCCGGCCGGTCGACAGTCACATCCAGCTGCCATGCCCAGCGGTGTTCCTCCGGCAGGGTCCCGCCCTTCCAGGTCGCTGTGGCCCGGTCACCAGGCGGCCTGGTCCCTTCGGCGGTGTTGAAAACGAATTGGTCGGTCAGGTCTTCGCCGCTGGTCTGGTCTCTGACATGCTGACCACTGACACGGTACTGCTTGCCCTGAGGGTTGAAGACATCGGTAAAGGTCAGTTCGCGACCGCCCCGACCGGTTCCAGTGACGATATGGGTGCGATTGGTCATCCCATCCGCGCTGGTGCCCCGATCCACTTGCTTATCGGGTGGATCCGGCGGCAGATCGGCCGGCTTGGGCTCGTAGTCGTTGAGCATGATCACCACCAGGGAGATGCCCTTCTCGTTGCCCGCATACTCGTCAGCGAATTTGTCCAGATTGTCGTTGGACTGATCCCAGAAGGAGTCGCTGGTCCGATAGGTCACCCCACGGTTGCTGAAGGTGCTGTTGGCCACCTGGCTGCGCCAGTTATCCATCCAAAGCTTGTGGATAGCCACGGAGATTCCATCAAAGATACGCCGGGACCCACGGTAGCCGGCAACCACGCCCACGCCGGTCACCCGGCAGTGGCCCTGTCCGGATTGGTCGGCATGGGCCTCGTTAAAGCGCGCCTGACAGTTGCCGTTGGCCTCATCCAGAGCCTGCCGCTTGACCCGGGCCGTAGTGGCATTGCCTCCGTCCACCACCCCCATCTGGGAGAACGCCCTGTCTACGCTGCCTATCTCATAGCCACCAAAAGCCCCCTGGTCATCATCCTTGTAGGCCCAACCCTGCCAGAGCCGGACCTTTTGGCCGCCGGAGGGCACTGGTCTGCCACCGGCATGACCTGATCCTCCGCCAGCCATGGCCGGGGCCGCCGGACCGGCAAGGGTCGCCAGGGCAGCCAGAGCCGCCAAGAGGCCGATCCATCTATGCTTGTTCATACTCGTCCTCACTCTTCACCCGCCCCATGCCTTGAGTATGAGCGGCCGCTGGGCATATAGGTGCGTGAGCGGGAGACTGTGGTCGAATGTGCCGCGGGACGGTTATGCTGTGTATGAGACATACCTATGCCGTCCAGACCGAAAAGGAGACAGGACAATGGCAGAGACATTCGACGTATTGGTCGAGATCCCCCGGGGCTCCCGCAACAAGTACGAGATGGACCACGACAGCGGCCATATCAGGCTGGACCGCACCCTCTTCACCTCCATGGGCTACCCCGATGACTACGGGTACATCGACGGCACCCTGGGCGAGGACGGGGATCCCTTGGATGCCCTGGTCATGATTCCCGACTCGGTCTTCCCGGGCTGCATCGTTGAATGCCGCGCCGTAGGCCTCTACCACATGGTCGACGAGGCCGGCGGGGATGACAAGGTCCTCTGCGTGCCCGCCGACGTCCGCTTTGACGCCATCAAGGACATCGACGATGTCTCCGATTTCCACAAGCAGGAGATCAAGCACTTCTTCGAGCAGTACAAGGCCCTGGAGCCGGGCAAGGAGGTCATGCCCGGCGACTACTGGACCAACGCCGAGGCTGCCGAGACCCAGATCAAGGCTGCACGCGAGCGCCTGGCCGCCCAGCACTGACCTCTCAAGGCCGCCCAGCGGTCTCAACCACCCCGGCAAGGGCCCAATCGAGCGCCCGAACCGGGGTTTTGCATGCCCAAATCCTCCCAAAACGCCTCCGGTCGTCTACGATTGCGAATTGCGGGTGCGCGCGCAAGGGCAGGAGCGGCTATGACTTTCTATACGTACCAATACCTCAAGGGCGGGCAGAGCAACTGGACCATGATCAGGATCATCGTGGTCGTCCTTCTGGCCCTGGCCTTCCTCTTCTTCCTATTCATGTACTCCCGCCATCGCTGGAACCATAAGTACAAGGATCTGTCCATCATCCTGGCCACCCTGCTCCTGCTGGCGGCGGCCATCCAGTACAGCGACTACACCAATCTGCGCACGGCCAGCCTGCAGAGCGGACAGCTGACCACGGTCATCGACAAGTCCGCCGCCAAGCTCAAGGTCGATCCTGAGAGGATCTGTATCAACGACACCTCGCGCAACAACGACATGATCATCAAGACCCCCAAGGGCTACTACACCCTGGTATTCAACAGCTCCGGCTCCGAGTTCCTGCTACAGCGGGCCGACCTGTACCACCCAGACATCACCGTGATCGGAGAGTGACCCATGGATATCAATTTCTACGTCAACGTTGCCCTGAAGCTGATCGTCGGGCTGCTCTTCATCACCCTGCTCATCAATGTGACAGGTAAGGGGAATCTGGCGCCCACCTCGCCCATGGACCAGCTGCAGAACTACGTCCTGGGCGGCATCATCGGCGGGGTCATCTATAGCGACAGCATCTCCATGGCCCAGTACATTGTCATCCTGCTGATATGGGCTGCGCTGATTCTCATCACCCGGTACGCCAAGACCCACATCCACGCGGTGGGCAAGTACATCGACGGCGAACCGGTCACCATCATCAAGAATGGCAAACTGCTGGTCCAGAACTGCCTCAAGGTCAACCTGACGGCCAAGGAGGTGGACTTCAAGCTGCGCACCAAGGGCATCAACGACATCCGCGACGTCAAGCGGGGCATCGTCGAGCAGAACGGCGGCCTGACCATCATCTCCGAGGGCGACAAGGACGTGCGCTATCCGGTGGTCATGGACGGGCGGGTCAATCCCGACGTTCTGGATACCATGGGACGGGACGAGGACTGGCTTGACGAGCAGCTGGCCAAGCAGGGCATCCACAAGGTCAGCGATGTGTACATGGCCCGCTTCCAGAACGGCGAGTTCTATGCCGTCACCTACCAGGACCAGTAACGCCATCCACTCAGCAGGGGCAGCCTGACTGTGACCGTGGCTCGTTGAAAGTCCAAATCCAGTCTCATGTCATGCTTGATTGTTCCAGCACTGACAGGTAGAATCCATGTCCATATTGTTATGGCGTAGCATGTGAACGGCATTCAACGAATTCAAAGCCGACTCCAATCGGCAGTTCCGCGCTCGACGCTCCCGAGGCGTAGGCGGGTTTGAGGAGACCTGGTCGAGGCCCATCCCACCGGGGATGAACCCTTTCAAGGAATGCCGTGTTCTTGAGATTGTTGTTTATCGCTTTAGGTGTATCTTCCGACGCTTTTGCCGTCTCCATCAGCAAGGGACTGTCCGTGGACCGACTGCGGGCCCGCCATCATTGGCTGGTCGGACTTTGGTTCGGCGGATTCCAGACGCTGCTGCCCCTGCTGGGCTACTTCGCCGCTTCCATGCTGCAGGACTCCCTGGCCGCCGTGGATCACTGGATTATCTTCGGTATCCTTTCAGCCATCGGGGTCAATATGATCCGCGAGGGCGTCTATGGCGAGGAAGGGGGAACGAACGGCGAGGAGAGCTTCTCCTGGCGGCAGATGCTTCCCGCAGCCATCGCCACCAGCATCGACTCATTCGGCGTGGGGGCAGGCATGGCCCTGCTGGGCATCAACATCTGGCTATCCGCACTGGTCATCGGTCTGGTGACGGCTGCGGCCTCCATTCTGGGGCTGCGCATCGGATACGCGGTCGGGTCCCGCTGGCGCAAGCCTGCCAGAATCGCCGGCGGCATCATTCTGACCGTCATGGGCATCCAGATCCTTCTGGACCACCTGATGAATGCCTGACTCAGAACGTCGTCTGCAAGACCATGGCGGCCAGAACCACGATGGATCCGGCCAGAAGAACCGACATCAGCGCCAGACCAACGGCCCCACGCCGATCAGCTGCCTCCTGGGCCCAGCGGTAACCCGAGGTCATGAGCCCGACCAGCAGCAGCAAGGCCACAAGCATCACCAGAATCGGCATCAGGTCGGGATGGAGGCCTCTGACCAGCTCCGGCAGAAAGACCCACCCCGAGGCGGCGACAGCGGTCACCCCGCCCATGGCGGTTGCAGAAATGCCACGGATGACCATCCGCCGGTCCCGACGCAGCATCTGCCGAACGAACATGAATACGGCCAGGAGGGCCAGCAGGAATGCCGCAGTCGACAGCGAGGCCCATAGGGCACCAGGCCCCTGCACGGCCAGGGTCGGCACCAGAGCTGCCAAGGCAAGCAGACCGAACACAGCCCGGTCTGGACCAGTTCGTATGCCCTGGCCGACCAGTGGCCAAGAGGCCAGCATGGCCAATGCCAGCGCCAGAACCAGAACGGCCTGCACCCCTCGAGCGACCCGGGGCTCGGCCAGCAAGCCCGTCGCCACTCCCGGCAGGATCAGGGCCGCCAGGGCCAGCAACTGCGTCAGGGCGGGCGCGTGCCCATCCCGGGGTTCTTTTACGGTCTGCGCCATGGGTCCTCCTGCCTGTCCCCGTCGGGGAGCCATACGTCACATCCTAGGGCAAGGCCATCCTGTGAACTCAGAGCCCCTGTGACGGGCCGATTGTACAATGATGACGACTGTTCAACGAATCCACCCCCGCTATGGACGAACGGACAGGGAAGAAGGTACCCCCGTGACGGATCTGACCTTGATGACCTGCGCCGAGGACCCGGCATCGGTTCTGCCAGCCTTGGCCCTGCTCTCCCATCGGGTGCGCGTCCTGCCCCTGGATGCCGCCTCCCTGGTAAGAATGCCCGAGGACACCGTGCTGCTGATTGACGCCAGCGACGACCTGGCCGAGGCCAAGACCCTCTGCAACCTGACCCGGGCCTCGGGCCTGTCCACGCCCATCATCCTTATTCTGAGCGAGGGCGGCTTCACTGTGGTCAATGCCAGCTGGGGCGTGGCCGACGTCATCATTCAGTCCGCGTCCCCGGCCGAGGTCGAGGCCCGACTGCGTCTGGTCTGCCAGCGCGTAACACCGACGCTCAAGCCTGATACCCAGCCGGAAGAGGTGGAAGATCAGGTACCTACCGGTCAGGTCCGCTCGGGTGATCTGGTCGTGGACACCGAGAGCTACACGGCCCGAATCCACGGCCGTCCCATCAACCTGGCCTACAAGGAGTTCGAGCTGCTCAAATACCTGGTCCAGCATCCAGGCAGGGTCTTCACCAGAGCCCAGCTCCTCCAGGAGGTCTGGGGCTATGACTACTACGGCGGCACCAGGACGGTGGATGTGCACGTGCGGCGGCTCAGGGCCAAGCTGGGCAGTGAGTACGAGCACCTGATCGGCACGGTCCGCAACGTGGGATACAGGTTCGACCCGCCCTCCTCGGCACGGATGACATCAGTGCCCAAACCGGAGCCGGATGCCGGGACCAACCCAGACCCAGCCGAGCAACAGAAGCAACAAAACAGCCAGCCCGAACAACCCCAGGATTCCAAGAAGAAGAAAACCGATCACAGTGACTGATGCATCATCGAATCGAAAGCGCCCCCAAGGCAGGGAAAGCAAGGCCCGGCGCCTGGCCCGCATGCACGAGGAGTACCGCATCCTCTGCCAGGTCTTTCCCGAGGCGGTCTGCGCCCTGCACTTCCGCAACCCCTTCGAACTGCTGGTGGCCACGGTCCTGAGCGCCCAGACCACCGACAAGCGGGTCAACTCGGTGACCCCCGAACTCTTCGAGCGCTACCCTGACCCCGCAACCATGGCCCAGGCCCAGCCTGCCGAACTGGAGGCCATCATCCACCCGGTGGGCTTCTACCATGCCAAGGCCCGCCACCTCTTGGGGCTCTCCCTGATGCTGACCGAAGACTACGGCGGCAAGGTCCCCCAGACCATGGAGGAGCTGACCAGTCTGCCCGGCGTGGGGCGCAAGACCGCCAACGTGGTCCTGGGCAATGCCTTCAACATCCCCGGATTCCCGGTGGACACCCACGTCACCCGGGTCACCGGCCGTCTGCGCTGGCGGACCGACTGGCGCAGCGCCCACCCTGATCCGGTGAAGATCGAGCATGAGATCTGCGACTGCTTCCCGCCCGAGGACTGGACCAATCTGTCGCATAGGCTGATTCTGCACGGCCGGGCCACCTGCCACGCCCGCAAGCCCGACTGCCTCCACTGCCCGTTGGCCGAAACATGCCCCAGCGCCGAGATCCTTGCCGGACCGTCCTCTCGGTAGAATCAAGACCATGGCACGCGGCAGATACAAACGAATCAGATCCGGAATCATCTTTTTCCTGGTACTGGCGGTCCTGACCGCGGGCACCTACATGGCCTGGCCGCTGGTGACGGGCCAAGGGGGCTGGCGGCTGCCCTGGGCCCAGGAGGGTTCAGGCCGAATGGTGCGCATCCGGGCCCGCCAGGCCCCCGTCTCCCTGGACATCCGCACCGAACCAGGACGCGCCACTGACCAGGCCCTGATGGGCAACGTCTACCAGACCCTGACCAGGCCCGACGCCAAAGGTCGGCCGACGCCCGGCCTGGCCCAGAACTGGGAGGTCTCCGCAAACGGCCTGCTCTACACCTTCCATCTGCGCGATGACGCCCGCTTCGCCGACGGACGCCGCCTGACCTCGGAGGATGCCCTCTGGTCCCTGCACCAGATCATCGACCACCAGTACCAGGGCCATCGGGACCTGGACGGACTGGCCAGGGTCACCAACCCCGATGATGCCACACTGGTGATCGGCCTGAAGAGCCCAAACGCCAGGCTGCTGACCGCCCTGAGCGGTCGGGCGGGCATAGTCTACGACCGCCAGGCCCGGGTCAACTATTCCACTCAATCAGCCGGTTCAGGCCCCTACCAGGTGGATGATTGGCAACCGGGCACAAGCCTGACCCTGACTGCCAACAAATCCTACCGAGGCCCGGACAAGCCCGCTATCGGCAAGGTGATCTTCACCTATACCGGCAGCCCGCAAGAGACCATCAAGGATCTGGACCAGGGACGCCTGGACGCTGTAGTGGACATGGATTCCGCCACCGCCGCGCAGGCCCACAGGACGCCGACCGCCACGCCCAGCACAGACAATGTGGTCCTGGCCTTCAACAACATAGCAACCAGCCCGCTGTCCGACCAGCATATGCGCGAGGCCGTCCGCTACGCCCTGGATCGAGAAGCCATTGCCAAACTGGAGGGAGGCGGAGCCAAGGCGCTGGGCGGACCACTCAACCAGCTGAGCCCCGGCTACGATCCCGACCTGCAGGCCTTCCCCTTCGACCGGGCCCAGGCGATTCATCGGTCCTCCTACTACCGCCCTTCCTTCTTTAAGAACGGTCTGCGTCTGGTCTATCCCCGCGAATTCGGCAGCCAGGTGGGCGAGCTGATGCGCACACAGCTCAAGGCAGCAGGCATCCCCACCCAGGTCTCCATGGTGGATCAGCCCACCTTCCGCGACCAGGTGCTCAACCGCCGCGACTACGACATGGCCCTGATGGTCATGGACAATGATGAAATCGACCGCTTCGCCGACCCCGACTCCACCATGCTCTTCGACAACGTCGATGTCCAGAACTCCTGGAAGCAGGTGACGGACTGCACCGACCAAAACACCTATGCCGAGCGACTGAAGGCCTTTGCCCGACAGGTCAGCGACCTCTCCCCCAGCGACTGGCTGTATCAGCGCACGCCCCTGGTCCTCACCGCCCCGCGCCTGAAGGGCATGCCCAGCTCTCTGTTGGACCGCTACCTGCCCCTGTGGAACCTGCGCATCCAAGGGTGAAAAGGCCGGCGCCCCTTGTCACTGTTCGTCCATAAAATGCTGGTATGTCTGCTGAACACCAAGGAATCGTCAATGCCCATCTGACCCCCCTGCCCGACAGGGTGGGCGTGGATGGCCTGGAGGAAAAGTGGTGCCGCGACTGGGATGAGTCCGGCGTCTACCGCTTCCGCAACACCCGCGAGCGCTCCGGCGTCTACTCCATCGACACCCCGCCGCCCACGGTTTCGGGGCATTTGCACGTCGGACACGTCTTCTCGTACACCCATACCGACGTGATCGCCCGGTTCAAGCGGATGCAGGGCTACGACGTCTTCTACCCCATGGGCTGGGACGACAACGGCCTGCCCACCGAGCGGCGGGTCCAGAACTATTACGGTGTCCGCGTGGACACCTCGCTCAAGTACGATCCGGACTTCAAACCCCCCTTCCATGGGACCAAGGGCAAGACGATCAGCGCCAAGGACCAGGTGCCCGTCTCCCGTCAGAATTTCATCGAACTGTGCGAGGAACTGACCGCCGAGGACGAGAAGCTCTTCGAGCAACTCTGGCGGTCGCTGGGCCTGTCGGTGGACTGGTCGCAGACCTACCACACCATCGGCGAGCATCCCCGCCGTGTGGCACAGAAGGCATTCCTGCGGAACCTGGCCAGGGGCGAGGCCTACCAGAAGGAGGCCCCCGGGCTCTGGGACGTGACCTTCCAGACCGCCGTGGCCCAGGCCGAGCTGGAGTCGCGCGAGTACGACGGCTTCTACCACAGGGTGGCCTTCCGATTCGCGGACGGCACGCCGATATACATCGAGACCACCAGGCCTGAGCTGCTGGCGGCCTGCGGCGCCCTGATCGCCCACCCGGATGACAAGCGCTACCA
The DNA here is from genome assembly GCF_016100735.1 of Bifidobacterium sp. W8104. NCBI lineage: Bacteria > Bacillati > Actinomycetota > Actinomycetes > Bifidobacteriales > Bifidobacteriaceae > Bifidobacterium > Bifidobacterium sp. W8104. The sequence goes on along the minus strand of NZ_JACFRW010000001.1, from coordinate 1,202,408 downwards.
GAAGTATTTCGGGCAGAAGGTCTACTCCCCCCTGTTCAAGGTGGAGGTGCCCATCCTGGCCCATCCCGCCGCCGAGATGGACAAGGGCGCCGGCATCGCCATGTGCTGCACCTTCGGCGACGTGACCGACGTGCAGTGGTGGCGGGATCTGAATCTGCCCACCAGGTCCATCATCCAGCGCAACGGACGAATCGTCATGGACGTGCCGGACTGGATCACCGATGAGGGCGGACGGCGCATTTTCGAGCAGACCGAAGGCAAGACCACCTTCTCAGCCCGCAAGATCATCGTGGACGCCCTGCGCGAGTCCGGCGACCTGGACGGCGAGCCCAAGCCCACTAAGCGCATGACCAACTTCTACGAGAAGGGTGACAAGCCCCTGGAGATCGTCACCTCCCGCCAGTGGTACCTGCGCAACGGCGGCACCGACCAAAAACTGAACCAGGAGCTGCTGGAGCGCGGCAAGGAGCTCAACTTCCACCCGGACTTCATGCGGGTGCGCTACAACAACTGGGTCGAGGGCCTGAACGGCGACTGGCTGATCTCCCGGCAGCGCTTCTTCGGAGTCCCCTTCCCCCTCTGGTATCCGGTCAAGGAGAACGGCGAGACCGACTACGCCCATCCCATCACCCCGGCCGAGGACAGGCTCCCCATCGATCCCAGCACTGATGTGCCCGAGGGCTTCGAGGAATCCCAGCGCGACCATCCTGGCGGCTTCACGGCCGAGAAGGACATCATGGACACCTGGGCCACCAGTTCCCTGACCCCCCAGATCGTGACCCACTGGGCCGAGCCGGGCGAACAGGACCAGGCCCTCTTCAAGGCCACCTTCCCCATGGACCTGCGCCCCCAGGGCCAGGACATCATCCGCACCTGGCTCTTCAGCTCCATGGACCGCGCCCACCTGGAGAACGGCTGCCTGCCCTGGAGCGACACCACCCTGTCGGGGTGGATCCTGGATCCGGACCACAAGAAGATGAGCAAGTCCAAGGGCAATGTGGTGGTGCCGGACGAACCCATCAAGAAGTATGGCGCCGATGCCGTGCGCTACTGGGCGTCCTGCGCCCGGCTGGGCCTGGATGCCACCTACGATGAGGGGCAGATGAAGATCGGCCGCCGCCTGGCCGTCAAGCTCCTCAACGCCGTCAAGTTCGCCCTGGCCATCGGTCGGGAGGATGAGAACCATAAGGTCACCCGGTCAGCGGAGGCCACCTGGAACCCCGCTGACGTCACGGTCCCCCTGGATCGCGCGGTTCTGGCCGGCCTTGCCCAGGTGATCGACCAGGCCACCAGGGCCTTGGAATCCTACGAGCACTCCAAGGCCCTGGAGGTGACCGAATCCTTCTTCTGGGACTTTTGCGACAACTACATCGAGCTGGCCAAGAACCGGGCCTACGGGACCGCGGATGCCACCGGCAGGACCCCTGACGAGGCCCAGGTGCTGAGCGCCCGCACAACCCTGGGGCTGGTCCTGGATGCTCTGGATCGTCTCCTGGCACCCTTCCTGCCCTTCGCCACCGAAGAGGCCTGGCAGTGGATGCACCAGGGGGACGGATCGGTCCACCGCGCCTCCTGGCCGCGTCCGGAATCCTATCGGGCAGCTGCCCAGGGCCAGGATTCGGCTCTTTTGGCCTGGGCAGGCACGGCCTTGGCCTCCCTGCGGCGGATCAAGTCCGAGGCCAAGGTCTCCATGAAGACCCCCATCCTCTCAGCCTCCTTGAGCGTGGCGCCGGAGGGCCTGGAAGCCGTCAGGGCCGCCCTGGACGACATAGCCGAAGCGGGCAGGGTCACCGGAGATCTGGATCTGGTCGAGGAGACCGCTCAGTCCGAGGCGACGGGAGCCGGCGAGGATGAGGCGGGCATCCGTGTGACCACCAGCCAGCTGGGCGAGCCCCCCGCCAAGAAGCCTCGCAAGTAGGCTTCACAATTCCCAATGCAACCGGGGCGGTTCAGCCATAGGCACCGCCCCGGTTTTTTATCGGCGTCACTGGTGACAAGGCCGTTATCAGTGCAACCATCGTGGCAATCCGCAATGCCAATCGAACCCCCGTCGCTCATACAAAAAGTGCGGCTTCCACAATCAACGGCATGCCTCTTGCAACGAATTTGTCCTGCAAGGGCCTGATCACGACACTATGAACTGCTCGAAGATTGCAATGCTACAGTAGAAGTTATAGAGGGACTTTATTTTAGTGTGCACCGACGCAGATTTTGGGGCTACGACCTGGGGAATCGGCACGCTTGGGGAGGAAGAATCGAATGGGGAATGCTCATGGCATCCGCAGACTGATGACACTGACAGCCATGGTTGGGTTGGCACTGATCGGCGCATCAACAGGAGCATACGCAACCACAGGCGATACGGCGCCTTCGCCTACCACGGAAACGCCCTCTCCCAGCCCGTACAGCAGCGTGAGTCCATTGCTCAGGACGGGCGGCGAGGCAGAGGCCGGGGCCGCTGCTCCGACCGCCACACCATCACCGCTGGCCAGCAACAATCCCTCGCCTTTCAAGTCCATCCTACCGTTCAACGAGAAAAAGACGGACAAACCCATCAGGAACAGCTCACCGAGAGCCAAGTCGCCACAGACCAGGGATTCATCCTCATATACCCTTACCTTCGAGCCTGACGGGGGCTCGCTGACGTCCGGCTCACCGGCCTTGAGCCAGACAGTAACCTCAGGCCATCTGGCATCACCTCCCACCGTCGCCAAATCAGGTTACCTGTTTGACGGATGGTTCCTGAAGGGCTCCGACGTGGCCTATGACTTCGGCAAGCCGGTCACCAGCACGCAGTCGCTGACGGCCCATTGGTCATCGGTCAACGACGCCCAGTGGACGACGGCCGACGTCAGCGGCGACGACACCGGGGGCTCTGCAATCACACTTACACCCCCCAAGCCCAGAGGGGTCAGATTCGCACAGGTCAGCGCCGGTCATGACCACACCCTGGCCGTAGGCTCGGATGGCCACGTTTATGCCTGGGGCGACAACAGCAAGGGCGAGCTTGGCGACGGCACCACAACCAACAAAAACACGCCAGTGCGGATTACCGAAAACGAGGCCATCAAGGGAAAGACCTTCATATCCGTCAGCGCGGGAACCACATTCTCCATGGCCCTAGCCTCGGACGGCACCGTCTACACCTGGGGCGACAACAGTCGCGGCGAACTCGGCAACGGGTCCACCACGAATTCTTCAGTACCGGTAAAGGCGAATCTTAATGCCACCATCACCGCCATCAGCGCCGGATACTGGCATGCCATGGCCCTGTCCTCCAGCGGGACGATCTACACATGGGGAGACAACGAATACGGCCAGCTCGGCAACGGGCACACGGGCGTCAACGTCAACTCTTCACCAGCAGCGGTCTCTTCATCCGGCGTCACCTTCACCACCATCAGTGCCGGATACGATTTTCAAACGGCGCTGGACAGCCAAGGACATGCCTACGCCTGGGGACGCAACCAGGGCGGCCAGCTCAGCATCGGCACCATGGACGGCACCAGCAGTGGTTCCAACGTCTACACTCCATCGCGCATTTACGGCGACTCGACCGGCAACCCAGACAGCACAGTCTACACCGACATCGATGCAGGGTACCTGCACGTCCTTGCACTGAGCAATACAGGCAAGGTGTACTACTGGGGTTATCCCCTGACCAAGGGCAATGACGCCAATACCGACAGCGTTCACTCCTTCTACCCCAGTCTGTTAAGCTGGCCCACGGAAGCGGCGACGCCTGTTTCAGTCAGCGCCGGGGACTACTCCTCTGCGGTGGTCGACTCTGCGGGCAGCCTGTACATGTTCGGCAGCAATTCCAGCGGCCAGCTGGGCGATGGAACCACAAATCCTAAATCAATCATGACCAAGGTGAGCCTGACAGGCGTCACAGTCGCCGCATTCGATGTCTGCCGGCACAGTCTGGCCATCGGCTCGGACGGGCTCCCCTACAGCTGGGGGGAAGCGAAAAGCGGCAAGCTGGGACAAGGCAGCAAGGGACCTCAAAGCGGTTCGCAGACCAAGCCTGCAGCGGTCGGCCCACCCCAGATAGACCTGGCCAAGGTAACCTTCGGCAGGACGGATGTAGCCAAGACCGACACCAACAGCCCGATTAGCCGAACTTCAGCAGGCGACGACACCTGGAGTTCAAATACCCCATGGACGGTCACTACCCCGCACCACACTTACGGAACCACCAAGATCAGGATCAACGACGGTCAATGGTCCATTGGCGGTGCTGCACAACAGGGGCAAAGCATCGGCAACTATACATTCACACCCACTGCCCAGAAGATCACCTTTGATTCGGACGGAGGCTCATCAGCCTCGGACCAGTTCGTCACCGCAGGCAAGCAGGCTTCGCGCCCCACCGTCACCAAGGCAGGCTTCCTGTTCGACGGCTGGTTCATCAAGGAGGCGGACGGCAGCTCCAATGTGGCCTACGACTTCAGCAGTCCGGTCACCGGGCCACTGAATCTGAAAGCGCATTGGTCTTCGTCAGACATGAAATGGAAGACCTCGGATGCCCTCCATGGCGACGACACCGGGGGCTCCAAAATCACCCTGACTCCCCCCAAGCCCAGAGCAGTGAGATTTGCCCAGGCCAGCGCCGGGCGCTACCACACCCTGGCTGTGGGTTCTGACGGACACGTCTACGCCTGGGGGAATCAGGCCAGCGGCGGACTGGGAAACGGCAAAGACTCAGGCACGGCAACAACGCCGGTGCGGATCACCGAAAATGATGCCATAAAAGGAAAGATCTTCATAGCCGTCAGCGCCGGGGATGCTTATTCCATGGCCCTGGCCTCGGACGGCACGGTCTACACCTGGGGCAGCAACGGCAAGGGACAGCTCGGCAACGGCACTACCGATAATTCCAACGAACCAGTAAAAGCACAGACAGACAATGCCAAAATCACCGCCATCAGCGCAGGACGGGCATATGCCATGGCCCTGGCCTCGGACGGCACGGTCTACACCTGGGGCGACAACACTTACGGCCAGCTCGGCATCGGCAACTATGACAGCCATTCCACCCCTACCAAGGTCACGGCGCTGTCCAACATCACCGCCATCAGCGCAGGATTTACCTCGGGCACGGCCCTGGACAATCAAGGCCACGCTTGGACTTGGGGCCAGAACGACAAGGGGCAGCTTGGCAACGGCGCCCCTAATGACAGTCCGACACCGACACGTGTCCAAGACCTGGACACCGGACAGCCTGATACCCGGTTCTATATCGCCATCAGCGCAGGCTACCAGCACGTGCTGGCGCTGGATACGGATCATGACCTCTATGGATGGGGTTCCGGCACCGCCATCGGCTCCACCACAGATACCAATGTCAGTACGAGAGGATCCACCGCGATCAGTTTCGGAGCCGATGCTGTCAACATCACCGCCTTCAGCGCAGGCGACGATGGATCGGAAGCCATAGATGACAGCGGAAGGATCTTTACCTGGGGCAAGGAGGGTTACGGCCAGCTGGGCAACGGTGTGAACGATAATACGGCATGGCAAACCAATCCGAAAGCCATCACACTGGCTCAGTCAATAAAGGCTTCCGCAGTGTCCACCTCCAGCCATCACCAGACGGCCATCGGGTCTGACGGATTGCTCTACACCTGGGGATACAGCTACTACAACCAGCTTGGACGAACCGGAGCGACCTCAGTGCCCGGCACCACACAGTCACCGCAGATCGCCCTGATTAAGGTCATCTTCGGCACCATGGCCAGCAGCACCAAGCCGGCCACGAATCTGACCCAGACAGGCAAAGACACCTGGGATGCAAACCAAGATTGGACTTTTGTCACGCCCGCGTACCCGTACGGCCCCTCCAGCTTCACCATCACATGGACTATTGCCGACGATACCGGAGACTCAAGGCAGACACAGCAGTTCGACTACACCTTCGATCGGACCAAGAAACGCATAACGCTTGACCCTGAGGGAGGCACTGGAGCTGCATGGACGAGCAAGGACATCGAGGAAGGCGAATTGGTACCCCGGCAGACCGTGGCCAAGACGGGCTTCCTGTTCGACGGGTGGTTCGTCAAAGCGGCTGACGGCAGTTCAAATGTTGCCTACGACTTCGGCAAGCCGGTAACGGACCCGTTGACCCTGGTCGCGCACTGGACGCTTTCGACTCAAATGACCGTCGACCCAACCGTCAGTCCGTCCACTGGCGGATACCAGGTCACCATCACTCCGCCCTCGCAGCGCGGCATCCGCTTCGCCCAGGTCAGCACAGGCAAAAACCATTCCTTGGCTGTCGGCAGCGACGGCAATGCCTACGCCTGGGGAAACAACAGCACGGGACAGCTCGGTAACGGCAGCAAGGACAGCAGCAAGACGCCCGTCCAAGTGAAGAAACCATCCGACGCAGGTACCGACTTCGCCTACACCCAGGTAAGTGCTGGATATGGATTCTCGTTGGCCCTCGGCAGTGACGGCAATGCCTACGCCTGGGGAGACAACGGCAGGGGGCAGCTCGGTAACGGCAGCAAGGACAGCAGCAAGACGCCCGTCCAAGTGAAGAAGCCATCCGACGCAGGTACCGACTTCGCCTACACCCAGGTAAGTGCAGGAGGCTATCATTCCCTGGCCATCGGCAAGGACCATCAGGTCTACGCCTGGGGAGACAGGAGCAACGGCGGACAGGTGGGCGACGGCAACACGAGCGGGAACGCCCCTGCCCCTGTAGCTGTCAACGCAAGCGCCACCAGTCCTGGATTCCAGGCCAGACAGGTCAGTGCGGGATATCAGCACTCTCTGATTATCGGCATAAGCGGGCAAACCTACGCCTGGGGATACGGCGACAGCGGTAGACTGGGCAACAATGCCAAATCCTCACAGGCCACTCCTGTGTCGGTATCGTCACCCGTGCAATACGAGGACGGGTCAACGGGATTCTTCGCCACTCAGGTCAGCGCAGGAGGCTCGCACTCCCTGGCCATTGGCAGAGACGGCAAAGCCTATGCTTGGGGTGCGAATACCGATGGGCGACTGGGTACCGGAGACACCAATGATGCCGCAATACCAACCCCGGTGGCCGATCCCGACGGAGGCAGCGATGGATTCAAACCCACCGAGATCAGCGCCGGAGGATGGTTCTGCGCAGGAATCGACGACAAAGGGCGAATCTACACCTGGGGAAACAACGGTCAAAACGCCCTGGGCAATGTCTCCATCTCAGGATCCATCAGCACATCCCCCGTTTTGGTGAGCAAGGACGGTAGCACCATACAGATCAGTGCAGGCGAGCGCCAAGTCCTGGCCATCGACTCCGACGGCATGGCCTACGGTTGGGGTGACAATGGCGGCAAGCAGCTCGGCACCAATTTGGACAGCGACTCAGTCAAGGCGGCCACCTTGGTCTGCCCGCCGCAATTGACCATCAGCTCGGCCACAGTCGGCACGGATCCGCATACTGCATCAGTTCTTGAACTGACCCGGAGCAGCACAGCCGACACATGGGGATCATGGAATACCTGGACCTTCTATACCCCAGCCTTCAAGGCAGGCCAAACAACAGTCAATATCACCTGGGATGTGGGCCAAGGCAGCTCTCAGACTGAGAGCCTGCCCTTTACCTACAGGGATATTCTGCCCCTGACCGGCAGCCAGGGTCTGCTCGTCATACTGCTTGTAGGACTTTTCGTGACGGTGACAGTCCTGGCAGCGAGGCAACATTACCTGGAAACAGCCCATCAGACCCTAGCCAGCACTCACTGATACCTTATGGCCGATGGCATAGGAGTTGACCCGAGCCATCGGCCATGACAATATGACGGATTTGCTCAGCGTGAGTTGACCTGGCTGGCCAACCGTTCATGGTCGCGCTTTGCGGCATCGGCCACCAGATGCAGATAGGCCTCAGCTAGCTCAGGATCCAGCCCGTAATCATCAGCCTTGTCTCGCAAGGCAGCTATTTGTGCACTCTCCCGGTGCATATCCGCCGAGGCGAATCCTGCCTGGGCCTTGAGCAGCCCGATGCGGTGGGTCACCCGGAACCGTTCAGCCATCATGGCGACTATAGCGGCATCAATGGTGTCCACATCGGCACGCAGCTCCTCCACCTGGCGGGCGGCCTGGGATTGTGGACCCCCGCTCTGCGCCTGGTCATCGATCACTGTTTCCGTCTTTGCATCGCTCATAAAATACCAGTCTAATCAAGCGCCCTAGGCGACTATGCCGGGCTCCTCTCCACCTTGCCAGTGGTGTTATTGTATTGGATGGGATTATTGACTCTTGGGGAGAGTCTCGTTCGCCTACACCTGCCTATGCAAGTGCCGGACGCATGGGGGGAGGATGCCTTCACATGAAGATGGTACGTAGTCATCGCGTCACAGTGCTCGTCAGCCTATGCTGTATTTTGGTCACCTGCAGCATGCTCGGCCTGCAATTCGGTCAAGCAGCGCCGGAAGCCAATGAGACCGCAGTCGCAACTCAGGGAAATGGAGCAATTGGTACTGGAACCAATACTCCCGGACAGATTCCCTCGGTTTCCCCCGGTCCGTCATCATCGCCATCCGGCATTCCCACCCTGGCCAACGGCACTCATGCGACGGCAACAGGACAATCAGCGCCTGCTGCCAGCACATCGCCCACCTCGCCGTCCTCGCCTTCGCCCGGCACCGCAGGTTCCCCGGAGCCGACCTCAACCGCCTCTTCCCCATCGAATGCCACCAGCCACACGGTCACTTTCGACTACAACATGCAGTCCGTGGCTCCGACAACTTCGACTGTGGTCGATGGCGCCCAGGTTACGCGCCCCAGTCCTGAACCCACCCGCCGAGGGTTCGTCCTCGAAGGATGGTTCGCGGGCAAGGTCGCTTACGACTTCTCCGCTCCTGTGCACGCGGATCTGACCCTGAAAGCCAAGTGGGCCCGGGCCGATCAGACCTGGACCATGCAGCCGCAGGAGGGCCCCGAATCAGGAGGCACCGGGGTGACACTTACCCCTCCCCCGCCTTCCGGTGTCCGTTTCAGCCAGGTCAGTGCAGGCATCAGGTTCTCACTGGCTTTGGGATCGGATGGCAACGTCTACGCCTGGGGCTTTAACCGTGCCGGTCAGCTAGGCGACGGCACTATTGTCAACAGGTCAACTCCCATAAGGGTGCCCCGGCCCGAAGAGGCCCGCAATGACAAGGATTTTCGGTTCGTCAGCGTCAACGCTGGTCAGTTCTTCAGCATGGCCCTGGATAACCATGGCACCCTCTGGTCCTGGGGGTACAACTATCTGAAGACCTTGGGCAACCCCAATGTGGCCGACAGCGGCATGCATAACTACTCAGAATATCTGGTAAAGGTGATGCTGCCTGAAGGAGCGCCGGCCGGATTCACCTACAAGGCCGTCAACGGCAATTACACCCACACCCTGGCTTTAGGATCGGATGGCAACGTCTATGGCTGGGGCACCTGCAGCGAGGGGGAGACCGGTAGCCATGATTGCGAAGGCATATGCGACTACAGGCCCAGCCTCATCCAAGGATTCGACAAGAATCACAAAATCGTCGCCCTGCAGACCGGGCTGAACTACTCAACGGCTCTGGATGACGCTGGCACGGTATGGTCATGGGGAAGCAACCTTGACCACCAGTTGGACCCGTCCGCCGGCGCGGTTGTTGGCAACTCTAAGCCGATCAAGATCAACGGCCTTGACAAGGTCCATGTGGTGGCCATAGCAAACGGCTTCGCAAACACCCTGGCCCTGGATGACCAGGGAAGGGTCTGGACCTGGGGTATGAATAAAGCCGGCCAAATCGGCAACGGGTCAAGCGCCAGCAAGACCGATATATTCAAAGACCCGGTCCAGGTCAGCTTCCCGCAGGGGACCAGAATCACTGCCATCACTAGCGGTGGCAATTTCTATCTTAGCCACGCCATGGCTCTGGATTCCGACGGCAATATCTGGGCCTGGGGCGACAACAGCTACGGACAAATGGGCGACGGCAAGACCTCTGCAGCAGACAGCCCCCAGACCACTCCGGAACGTTTGGAGGATCCGAAACTTGCCGGCCGACACTGGATCAGCATCGACGCTGGCGAGGAGTATAACCTGGCAATTTGCGACGACGGCCTGACCTACAGCTGGGGACGTGACAACATGGGTCAGCTGGGTCAGGGCACCAGCGGCGATGACGCCCATAACCGGCCCTCCGCGGTCGCCTTCCCCTGGCCGGCAAAACTGACCGGACTCCAATTCGACACAACGGATATCACCACCGGAATGCAGGCGCAAAAGAACGGGACATGGAAGGCTACCACCCCGCCGCACGCCCCAGGGCTGGTGGATGTGACCCTGACATGGACCTTGAACGATCAAGAACAGACCCTGGTCCACCTGCCCTTCCGCTACCTGTCGAGCGGGGTGACCGTAACCTTCCAGTCGCAAAGCGATTCACCGGCGCCACCCAGCCAGAGTCTGGAAGCGGGAGAGCGGGCAGTTCGTCCCGGCACTGATCCGACCAAGGCCGGCTATCGCTTCGATGGCTGGTTCCTAGGCAAGACCGCCTACGACTTCTCCAAGCCAGTCACCAGCTCCATGACGCTCAAGGCCCACTGGAGCCCTGAGAGTCAGAACTGGACCATGACACCAGACCATGGAACCGAGATGGGCGGAACGAAGATCACCCTGACGCCGCCGGCCCTGCGGGGCATTCGCTTCAGCCAGGTCAGTGCCGGTTCCCACTGGTCCCTGGCCCTAGGCTCCGATGGGATGGCTTACGCCTGGGGCAAGAACAACAACGGCCAACTGGGCAACGCGAACATTTCCAAGGGCAACGCCAGCACCATGCCGGTCCGAGTGGACAAGCCCGAGAAGGCGGAGGCAGGCTTCGTCTTCACCCAGGTCAGCGCAGGCGGTGACTATGGCCTGGCCCTAGGCTCCGATGGGAAGGTCTATGCCTGGGGCAACAACGATGTCGGCCAGCTGGGCGACTCCACCTTGAATGCCCAAAACCGGCCCCAACTGGTACCCGGCCTGCCGGCCAAGATCCGGTCCATCAGTGCAGGCGGCGGACATGCCTTGGCTCTGGATTCCCAGGGACGAGTCTGGTCCTGGGGTGCCAACCAGTACGGGCAGCTGGGCCTGGATAACGCCGGTGGCGATACCGTCTCGCCAGACGGGCGAACCAGCCCTGCCATGGTGACCGGAATCCCGACGACCATAACGGCAATCAGCGCCGGAAGCCGGTATTCACTGGCCATGACCGTGGATGGACAAGTCTACGCCTGGGGCAGCAATGATTCCGGCCAGCTGGGCGATCCCACCCTGCCGGTCAAGGCTGACGGCGCCAACCCCACACCGTCTGCTGTCCAGGGACTGACGGGCGAAATGAGCGCCATTAGCGCCGGAGACCATCAGGCTCTGGCCCTGGATTCCCAGGGACGCATCTGGACCTGGGGACAGGTCAAAGGTGAGAGCAAGAAAGTCCCCGCCCTATTGGCCCTTCCCGACGGACTGCCGACGGGGTTTGCCATTACACAGATCAGTGCCGGCACCGGAGCATCCTCCGCTCTGGGTTCCGACGGGCGGATTCTGACCTGGAGCAATGCCGCAGAGAGCGCAGATCCCACATTCTTGACCAAACCCAAGGACGTGCCTGAAGATTTCAGGTTCACTGCCGTCAGCACGGGTGACTCGAGCTCATTGGCCCTGGGCTCTGACGGTCTGGCCTACGGATGGGGCGCCGACGATGCGGGCCAGCTGGGCGACGACCAGTCCGGGGCGAACCTGAACAGCAAGACGCCACAGGCCGTTGTGATCAGAAGCCTGGTCAAATCGGTAACTTTCGCGGGACTGTCTGCAGAAGGAACACCGCAGTACCAGAATGGCGCCTGGCTGGCACTCACTCCACGCTACAGGCCCGGACAGGTGGATACGGTCATTCACTGGAGCCTGGTCGGCGTGGACCAGCAGGATCAGACCCTGCCCTACACCTACGATCAGTTGGCCGTCCTGCCCCTGACCGGCAGCACCGGCATAATCCTGCTGGTCATGGCTGGCTTGCTGGCCATGGGAGCTGTTATGGCTGCCAGATTCCAGCGGCGGGAAAACAAGATGACAGCATGACAGAGCGGAGACGAATCTATGAAGAACCAGGACTGACAGGCTTCGAATAGATCATGGTCCTAAACGACTGTCTTGTTTCGGCGCTGCTTATGCATTGGGCCCCACCCGTGAAATGAATCGCGGATGGGGCCCAATAAACATGTCAGGCGTCAGGCCCGAGTCACTTCTGCGCCAGCATGGACTGGTTGATGGCAGCCAGGAAGTCCCGGTTGGTGGCGGTCTTCTTCAGCCTGGGCACCAGGGTCTGATAGGCCTGCTCGGTCTCCATGCCACCCAGGAGGCGACGTAGCCGGTAGACCACGGCCAGCTCCTCGGGGGCAGTAATCAACTCCTCGCGCCGGGTGCCGGAGGCATTGATGTCAATGGCCGGGAACATGCGCTTATCGGCCAGATCCCTGGTCAGTCTCAGCTCCATGTTGCCGGTGCCCTTGAACTCCTCGAAGATGACCTCGTCCATCTTGGATCCGGTCTCCACCAGGGCCGAGGAGATGATGGTCAGAGAGCCGCCGTTCTCGATGTTGCGGGCGGCGCCGAAGAAGCGCTTGGGCGGATAGAGGGCCTGCGCGTCCACGCCGCCGGAGAGGATACGGCCGGAAGCGGGGGCCGAGATGTTGTAGGCGCGGGCCAGGCGGGTCATCGAATCCAGAAGGACCACCACATCCTGCCCCAGCTCCACCAGGCGCTTGGCCCGTTCGATGGCCAGCTCGGCCACGGTGGTGTGATCGCTGGCGGGACGGTCGAAGGTGGAGGAGATGACCTCGCCCTGGACCGTGCGCTCCATGTCGGTGACCTCCTCGGGCCGCTCGTCCACCAGTACCACCATCAGGTGCACCTCGGGATTGTTGGCGGTGATGGAGTTGGCGATGGACTGCAGGGTCAGGGTCTTGCCGGCCTTGGGCGGCGAAACGATCAGACCGCGCTGGCCCTTGCCGATGGGGGCGACGATGTCGATCAGACGACCGGTGATGTTCTTGGGCTGGGTCTCCATCCGCATGCGCTCCTGCGGATAGAGGGGGGTCAGCTTGTTGAAGTGGGGCCGTCCTGCAGCCTCCTCCACGCTCATACCGTTGATGGTGTCGATAGCCTGCAGAGGAACGAACTTCTGCCGCTGATTGCGGTGCTCGCCCTCGCGGGGGGGACGGATGGAGCCGTGCACGGCATCGCCCTTGCGCAGGCCGTACTTCTTGACCTGGCCCATGGAGATGTAGACGTCGTTGGGGCCGGGCAGGTAACCGGAGGTGCGAACGAAGGCATAGGAGTCCAGCACATCCACAATGCCTGCCACGGGGACCAGATCCTCGGGCTTGAAGTTCTCCCTGGGCTCATAGTCACGATCCCGGCCGTTGCTGCGATGGTTGTTGCGGTTGCGCCGGTCATTGCGATCGTTGCGGTCATTGCGATCGCCCCGGTTCCGGCGATCATAGCCGTTATGACGGTAGTCACGGCCTTCCTCGCCGCGATCCTCGTAGCTGCGTCGACGGGGCCGGTCATTCCGTGAGGGCAGTGCCGCCAGAATGTCGTCCAGATTGCGCACAGAACCGGAACCGGAGCCTGCGCGCTCATCATCATGCTCCCGCTCGCTCCGACCACGGTTGGTGTGGGAGCCTCGGGATGAATCCGTGTTGCGGTGACGGCGACGGGATATGACCACGTTCTCCTCGTCGGCCACCGTATGGGGGAAGCGGGTCCGGCGCTCGCTATGGCCGCTCTTATGATCGTCAATGCCCAAAACATCGAAGAGGTCTCCGACAGGACGATCGTCCTTGGATTCCTCGGATTCCTTGGTATCCGTGGTCTCCGGTCCGCCTTCCGCGGAGGACTTCGCCTCCTGCTTCGTCGACTGCTGCTGATCGGCGGCCTGGCCCCCCTTGGCCACGGCGGCCGCAGCCTTGGGCTTACCAACGGTTACTCCCTCAGGGGCCTTGCCGCCCGAGCGTGCCGCCTCGATCGTCTCGATCAGGACAGGCTTGCGCATGCCGGAAATACCGCGCAACCCCAGCTGCCTGGCCAATTCCTTGAGTTCGGGCAGCTTCATGGAATGAATATCTTGGCTTGTTGCCACTGTTGTAATGCCTTTCCTTCGCTATGCCTAATTAGGCTAGGCAAATAGCTTGAGAATAGTGCGGGGGTACCGCTCGTGAAAATTCGATGCCGACTCGGCTTATCGAACTTCCATAAGCCTACAACGTGCGGCCGACGGGTGCAAGAATCGGCCTGCGTGTCCAGAAATTCATGGGTAAGCCTCTAGACTGGGCGTATGAATGATCGATCATCTCTGCGTGAGCAACGGCGGAGCGAATTCGTAACCACCGCCATGCGGGTCTTCGACCGCAAAGGCGCTGCGAACACCTCCCTGCGCGATGTAATCCACGCCATGAACCACGGCAAGGGCGTGGGCATGAGCGTCTTCTATTACTACTTCAAATCCAAGGACGACCTGATAGATGCCTGCGTGCGCACCTACCTGGCCTCCTACGTGGACAATGTGGTCGACATTCTGCAGAATCCTGACCTGAGCGTTCAAGAGGCTTTGGACGACATCTGCCCGCACCTGATAAGGGCCATCTGGAAGATGGATGTCATCTTCGCGGATAAGGCCAACTGGTACAACTACCTGAGCACCAACAGCAATGTAATGGAGGGCTTCGTCAGGCAGATCATCGACCCCTTGACCAAGGCCCTGGACCGCTGGCTGGATCGGGGCGACCTGCCGCAGACCCAGCTGATCCAAATAGCCGGCACCCGTACTGTGGCGTGGCTGATGGCCGACGGGCTCTCGTCCATCGTCAGCAATGGCAGAGGGGCGGCAGGTCATCCGCAGATCAGAGAGTTGGTCCGCCAGCGTGTCCGCGAAAGCGTGGCCTTCTTCTCGCAGCTGCTGGGCCTGCCCCTGAAGGCGCCAGCTATAGCCCTGTCGTGAATGACAAAGCCTCCGGCCCTGCGGTCGGAGGCTTGAAGGGAAACGAAGGCCGTGGCCTGCCTACTTCTGTTCGTGGTAGGACTTCTCGGTGTTGACGTTCCAGACGTTGGACTTGTCGGTACGCCCCGATTTGATGTTGGCCACGGCTTCCATGGATGTGGCCATGGAGTGATCCTGGTTGTTGTAGTGGTGCTGCCCGTTGCGGCCCACGCAGTAGAGGTTGCCGAAGGAGTCCAGCCAATTGACCAGCTCGGGCATCTGGGCGTAGGTGTCGAAGTAGGCCGGGTAGGCCTTGACCACCCGCTCCCGGTGCGAATCCAGCACGTCGGCAGGTCCGTTGATGATGCCCATCCGGGTCAGCTCCTTGATGGCGAAGTCAGTGGTCTCCTGATCGCTCATGCTCCAGAAGTCATCACCCTCCTTGCAGAAATACTCCAGGCCAATCCAGACAGTGCCGTCCACATTCTTGACCATGTAGGGGCTCCAGTTGTTGAAAATCTGGATGCGGCCCATCTTGTAGCCTGGGTCCTGCACATAGATCCAGCAGTCGGGAACGATGGGCGGGTTGCCCAGGGTCTTGATGGAGGTGGTGTTGCGGATGCGCAGGTGGCGCACCAGCAGGCCAACGGTCACGAAGTCGCGGTAGGGCAGGCCCTGAGCCACCCTGACCATCTCCTTGTCAGTGGAGGGCTCCTCGTGGGCGATGGCCTCCACCAGGTCCTTGATGGGCATGGAGGAGATGATCTGATCAGCCTTCAGGGTCACCTCCTTGCCATCAGCGTTGCGATAGACCACACCGGT
This sequence comes from Bifidobacterium sp. W8104, assembly GCF_016100735.1. Classification (NCBI taxonomy): domain Bacteria; kingdom Bacillati; phylum Actinomycetota; class Actinomycetes; order Bifidobacteriales; family Bifidobacteriaceae; genus Bifidobacterium; species Bifidobacterium sp. W8104. The sequence continues at coordinate 1,186,605 of NZ_JACFRW010000001.1, read as the reverse complement.
CATGTGGCCGTCTTGCTGGGTCAGTCCGATCACACGGGCATCGGTGATCACGTGGACTCCGTGCTCCACATTGCGTCGCTCCACGGTCTCCCAGAGCTGCCCCGGACCCAGCTTGGGGTACCAGAACTCCTCGATCAGGCTGGTCTCGACCTGATGGGCGTCGCGCTTCTTGGGCAGCAGCTTCTGGAAGGCGTTCTTGAGCACGCCCATGATGCTGAGCCCCTTGACCCGCTGGGCGCCCCAGTCGGCGCTGATCTCGCGGGGGTGACGGCCCCAAAGCTTTTCGGTGTAGCCCTCGAAGAACATGGAGTAGAGCTTGCGACCGAAGCGGTTGATATAGAAGTTTTCCAGATTGTCTTCGGGCAGCTTGTGGACGACGGACTTCAGGTAGCTGAATCCGGCCTGCATGGTCAGCTTGAAGCCCATAGCTCTAAGTGTATTGAGCGTCAAGGAGATGGGATAGTCGAAGAAGTGGTGGTTCCAGTAGATCCTGGAGACGCGGTGACGCTTGAGCATGACCCGGTCGGTCTTCTCCGGGTCGGGGCCGCCGGGCTCCAGGTCGTGGTGGCGACCAAGCTTTTTATCGTCATAGGAGGGCGCACCCTGCAGGGGCAGGACCTCCTTCCACCAGTCCATGATCCGGTCATCCTTGGAGAAGAACCGATGGCCGCCGATGTCCATGCGGTTGCCGTTGTGTCGGACCGTACGGGAGATGCCGCCAAAAGCGTTGGTGGCCTCCAGCACAGTGACGTCATAGCGCTCGTCGCCGCCGTCCTTGACCAGTTCCCATGCCGCTGTCAAGCCGGCGGGCCCTCCGCCGATGACAACCACGGACTGTTTGCGCTCCATGCCAACCTCCTGAAAACCGTATGAAATCATCACCACTGTACCCGGCTCGTCCCCAGTCAGATGCTACCGAGCGACTTCCCACACGAATTCCCGCCATTGCGTGGAACAAACGTGATGATGCTCGCCCTCACGCGCTGTCTAGCCCAGCGAGTCAGGGATATCGATGTCCGTCTTCTGCACTTCCTCCACATTGACGTCTTTGAAAGTGACGATCCGGACGTTCTTGACGAACCGGCTGGACCGGTAGACATCCCAGACCCAAGCATCGGTCAGTCGGACGTCAAAGTAGACGTCCTGCCCAGCGGATCGGACGTTGAAGTCCACCTTGTTGGCCAGGTAGAACCGCCGTTCGGTCTCGACCACGTAGGTGAACAGCTTGATCACGTCACGGTACTCGCGATACAAGGCCAATTCGGCATTGGTCTCGTAGTTGTCGAGATCCTCAGCACTCATCGACTACCTCCATTCGCGCGATCACGGCCATGGCCAAGCGTACGCCACCAGGCGCGCTTGGATCGCTTGGCCTCAGCCGACCCGTAGGCCCAATCCGACGCTGTATGCTCCTCGCCAGACTGCTCGGCAACGGGTTCTTCGGAACCGGACTTCTTCCCCGCATCCTTGGCGTCCGTCTGACCAGGGCCCGCCGTCTTGTCAGTCCTGCTGTTGGAGCCTGCATGGTCCTCAGCAGGTTTCCCTGAATGTGAACTACTTTTCGGGGACGGATTGGCTTGGTCACCTGATGTCTGTGAATTCTGGGATGCCGGAGTGGACTCCCCGGACTCGGACCCGCTTATGTCGCCATCCTCATCCGCGGTGTACCCGTGTGCGACAAGGGCTTCGGCCACACCGGGATTTTCACGGATAACATGCATGCCGAAAGCATTCAAAGAACGGATGGGATCGTACTCGTCGACCAGGGCATCCATGACGATCTGATCCTGATACTTGCCGTTCTCGGCGTCCCAGAGCGCATCACGGGAGGTGCCCGAGATCATGAATCCCAGGGACTGATAGACGGAGATCGAGCGGGTGTTTTTCTCTGGCACAGCCACCCAGATCCGGTGCAGGCCCAGCCCTGTAGGAGCAGCCGCGTACCCGTAGGTCATGATTCTGGGCATGGCATCCCGGGAGTAGCCGCGTCCGCGGAAGTGCCTGCCCAGGACCACCTGGATCCTGGCCGAACGGGACCAGCCGTCCACGTCGATCAGGAAGATCATGCCGATAACCCCCTTGGTAGCATCAGCATCGGGAGAGCCGTCCTGGTCGGTGTCCGCGTCAGTGACCATGGCCCAGGCCAGGGTGCGGCGGGACTCGGGATCGCCCACACCCGAATCACGGGCAGCCAGGCCCTTGGACCAGGCCACCGACCGACGCACCCAGGCATTGACCACGGCTCGTTCGGCACTGGGCCCCTTACCGGTGATGCCGGTGGAATTGTAGAAGGCCTCCAACTGGTCCATTGCCGTCAGATCGGCGATGACGGCCGGCCGCAGGTGCAACATTTCGCCGCGGATGTAGGGAATCTCGATCCGGTCGGGCAGCTGTCTGTTCGCTGCGTCTTCGGATCCCTCGGATTGCGTTTGCGGTCGGTCATTGCCCCTGCCGCTCATAGACATCACGTCACCTCCATGATCGCCACCTTGCGATGGCAATCAATTGTAATCCCTGGCCCCTGGGAAAACCATGAGAAGCCAGGCAGTCCGCCGGTCCGAACCCGATGGGACCGGGCCGGCGGACCGGGCGCGGTCAGGACTTGGCGATGCGCTCCATGACGATCTTGCTGACCGCCTTGGCATCGGCCTGACCCTTGGTGGCCCGCATGACCGCTCCGATAATAGCGCCCATGGGCTTCATATTGCCGCCCTTGAGCTTGGCCACGATGTCCGGGTTGTCCTTGAGGGCCTGATCGACGGCTGCGTCCAGGGCCCCGTCATCCGAAACCACCTGGTAGCCGTGTTTCTTGACGACCTCGGCGGGCTTGCCTTCTCCTGCCAACACGCCGGAGACGGTCTGCTTGGCCAGCTTGTCATTGAGCTTGCCGTCAGCGATCAGCTGCTCCACATCGGCGACATCCTGAGCCGAAATGGGCAGCTCCTGCAGGCTGACCCCACGGGCGTTGGCTTCGCGGGAGATCTCGCCCAGCCACCACTTACGGGCTCCGGCAGCCGTGGCGCCAGCCTTGACCGTATCCTCAATCAGATCCACGGCATCGGCGTTGACCGCGTCCTGCATCTGCCGGTCGGTGAAGTCCCACTCCTTCTTGAGACGGGCGCGACGTTCGCGCGGCATCTCAGGCATCTGGGCCCTGAGCTCTTCGATATGATCCTTGGTCACATGGACCATGACCAGGTCAGGATCGGGGAAGTAGCGGTAATCGTTGGCATCGGTCTTGACCCGGCCGCCGGCAGTGGTCTGTGTGGACTCGTCCCAGTGGCGGGTTTCCTGCAGCACCTCCCCACCGGACTCCAGCAGGGCGGCCTGACGGCGGATCTCGTAGGTCAGGGTCTTCTCGATGCCCTTGAAGGTGTTGACATTCTTGGTCTCCGACCGGGTCCCCAGAGGGGCATCCGGCCCGGCGTGCAGAGAGACGTTGACGTCGGCACGCATGTTGCCCTGCTCCATCCGGGCGTGGGAGATGCCCAGGGCCCGGACGATGTCTCTGATGGCCCGGACGTAGGCCCCGGCCACCTCGGGGGTACGCGCCCCGGCACCCTCGATGGGCTTGGTCACGATCTCGACCAGGGGGACACCGGCACGGTTGTAGTCCACCAGGGAGTGGTCGGCGCCTTCGATGCGGCCGTCGGCCCCGCCCACATGGGTGTTCTTGCCGGCGTCGTCCTCCACATGGGCCCGCTCGATGGGCACACGGAAGATGCTGCCGTCGTCCAGCTCCACATCCAGGTAACCCTCACCATTCAGGGGCTTGTCATACTGGGAGATCTGATAGTCGCGGGGCATGTCCGGGTAGAAGTAGTTCTTCCTGGCGAATTGGCTCCACTCGTTGACCTTGCAGTGCAGGGCCAGGCCCAGTTTGACCGCATAGTCGATGGCGGTCTTGTTGACCACAGGCAGGCTGCCGGGCAGGCCCAGGGAGACCGGGGTCAGCTGGGTGTTGGGTTCGCCGCCGAACTCGATATGGGCCGGGCAGAAGAGCTTGGTGTTGGTGCAGAGCTCGACATGGACCTCCAGGCCGAACACCGGGTCGTACTTGGCCACGGCATCGGCGTACTTCATAAGTTTTTCAGCCATTGTGATTCCGTTTCCTTCCGATGCCTACTTGGTCGAATCCTGAGCCAGGCCATCCAGCCAGGGGGTGGACAGCTTCTTGGAGATGGGCCCGCCCCACTGCTCCTCCAGGGCCGCCTCAAGAGCTGCGGCAGGCCGGTACATGACCTCATCACGCATTTGGGGGGCGAAGAACTGGAAGCCGACAGGCAACCCGTCGTCGCTGAGCCCGGCGGGGATCGACATGGCCGGGGTGCCGGCAAGATTGGCCGGAATGGTAGCCACATCATTCAGATACATGGCCAGCGGGTCATCCATCTTCTCGCCAAAGCGGAAGGCCGTGGTCGGCGAAGTCGGAGAGACCAGGACGTCGGCCTGTTCGAAGGCCTTCTCAAAGTCGCGGATGACCAGGGTGCGAACCTTCTGGGCCGAGCCGTACCAGGCATCGTAGTAGCCGGCGGACAGGGCGTAGATGCCCAGGATGATCCTGCGCTTGACCTCGTCGCCGAACCCGGCTTCACGGGTGGCAGCCATCATGTTGGCAGCCGTCTGGGGGACGCCTTCGGGGGGCATGACCCGCAGTCCGTAGCGCATGCCGTCGTAACGGGCCAGGTTGGAGGAGACCTCGGAAGGCATGATGATGTAGTAGGCGGCCAGCGCGTAGGGGAAATGCGGGCAGGAGACCTGGACCACCTCGGCGCCCATGGACTCCAGAAGCGAGACGGCCTCGTTGAAGCGGGCCTCGACGCCGGGCTGGTAGCCCTCGCCGCCCAACTCCTTTACCAGACCCACCTTGAGACCCTTCAGATCGCGATTCTGGCCCTGACGAGCGGCCTGGGCCAGAGGAGGAACCGGCTTGGGAATTGATGTGGAGTCTCGGCGGTCATAGCCGCCGATGACCTCCTGCAGCAGGGCCGCATCCAGCACAGACCGGGAGACCGGACCGATCTGATCCAGGGAGGAGGCCATGGCGATGGCCCCGAACCTGGAGACGCCGCCGTAGGTAGGTTTGACGCCCACGGTGCCGGTCAGGGATCCGGGCTGGCGAATGGACCCGCCGGTGTCGGTACCCAGAGCCAGCGGGGCCTCAAAGGCGCCGACGGCCGAGGCCGAACCACCGCCCGAGCCGCCCGGAACCCGCTCGGTGTCCCAGGGGTTGTGTGTGGGCTTGAAGGCCGAGTGCTCAGTGGAGGATCCCTGGGCGAACTCATCCAGGTTGGTCTTGCCCAGAATGGGCATCCCTGCGGTCTTGAGTTTCTTGATGACGGTGGCATCGTAAGGCGGCACCCATCCCTCGAGGATCTTGGATGCGGCCGTCGTGGGAATGCCCTTGGTAACGATCATGTCCTTGATGGCAATGGGAACGCCGGCCAGTTCCGGCAGCCCCTCGGCGCCGTCATGGGCCAGACGCTGGTCGAAGGCGTCAGCCTGTTCCAGGGCCTGATCGGCGCTCACCTGCAAAAACGCATCAATGCTGGGCTCGGCGGCTTCGATCACATCCAGATGAGCCTGGACCAGCTCGCGGCTGGAGACCTGCCCCGACCGCAGCTGTGCGGCCATGTCGGAGGCGGATTGCTTGACCAATTCTTCCTGTGCGCTCATCGTCTCACTCCTCACCCAGAATGCGCGGGGCCACAAACATGCCCGACTCGGTGACCGGTGCCCCCGAGAGAGCAGCCTCCTGGGTCAGTGGTTCCTCAGCCTCGTCGGGGCGCAGGTAGGCCTCCAGAGGAATGGGATTGGCAGTGGGGGGCACGTCGTCGCCGGCCACCTGCTGGACCTTGGTAATGGAATCGGCGATCACGTTGAGTTCGCCCTTGAGGCGGTCAGCCTCCTGATCGGTCAAAGCAATCCGGGCCAAATCGCCCAAGTGCTTGATCTCTTCACGTGTAAAAGTTGGCATACTACTTATCATATGGGTGCTCTATGACACGCAGAAGACAGGGTCAACCGATGTCTGCGCGCCTAAAGACCAGGGTTCCCAGAGCACAGCATAGAGCCGTCCAGACCATCATGATCAGGCCCGACTGCCACCAGGTGGGCCACCATCCGATGCCTGCCCCTGCTGCCTGGCCCAGACCTGAAAGGAAGGTGCTCAGCAGGCTGGTTGGGGTCAGGCTGAGGGGGATCTGCAGCCAGTCGGCATGAGGGACCAAACCCGCCAGGAGTCCCAGAATCAATGGCAGAATCACGGTCAGCCCCAGGAACAGGCCGATCCCACCAGCCTTGGAGCGGCTCACGGCCCCCAGACCCAGGGCCATCAAAGCAAAGAGGACCACCATGAGCGGGCCACCCAGCAAATCAATCAGGACCAGCCCGGGCTTGTAGGCAGGCAAGGCCCCCGATCCGCCCGACAGAAGCAGTGTCGCCAAAATCCAGCTGAGCAGCAGGCCTATCTGTGCCGCCAACCAAGTCAATAAGGCCAAGGCAAGACCCTTGGCCATCAGGACCATGCCCCGACGAGGATTGGCCGTCAGCGTGCTCTCAATGTTGGCTCTGGAAAACTCGCGAGTAAGGACCAGAACACCCAGAATGCCCGCCACAATCATGGCCGGGAACAGGCCCGAAACGACGGCCGACCAGAAAACGTCAGTGGATGCAGGCAGCAGGTGATCCGGAAGGTGATTGGTCCGCCAGCCCGGGCCAGCCAGAATCTGGGTCGCACAGGCCGTCAGGCCGGTGCTCAACGGCTGCAGCAACGTGACGATCAGGAGCAGGACCCAGGTCGATCGCAGGGAGAGCATCTTGCGCAGCTCACCTCGAACCGCCCCGAAAAGGGTCAGCTGACCTGACGGACGACGTGAATCCAGGAAGGACAGCACCGAAGTCCGACGCAGCCGCGTGAAGGCGGAGCCATGCCGTGGGGTTGCATTATCAGGCCCTGCGGGTACCTCTCGCCGACTCCGGCGGACTCGGCGGCCGCTGTCGGCACTCATGGCCGCGCATCCCTTCTGCCGTGAATCATGTCCTTGTAGGCCTGTTCCAAGGAAACTTCCTCCGGCTGGAAGTCGTAGAGAACCACACCCTCCTGGGCCAGAATCGAGGCCGTCGAAGCCAGGGGCGCGCCCTGGATGCGGAAACGGGCGGCATCCGGCGGACAGCTCTCGTCTGGCGGCAGACGGGTGATGCCGATTCCGGCAGCCGTGGCCAGGGCGGCCTTTAACTGATCCGGCTGTGGCGTCACCGCATAGATGGAGTCACGGGAGTGCTCGCCAATGAATCGGGCCACTGTCGTTCTCTCCAGGATCCTTCCCTTGGCGATGATGACCAGATCGTCGGCGATTTGAGCCACCTCGTTGATCTTACGGGAGCTTAGGAGGACTGCCCTGCCCTGTGAGGCGAGGCTGCGGCAGATGTCTCTCACCCGGTCGGCTCCCTCCGGATCCAGACCGTCAAGGGGATCATCCAGAACCAGGTTGTGCGGTTCACCCAGCAGGGCAGCGGCCAGGGCCAGCCGCTGACTCATCCCCAGAGAAAGGGATCCCGTCGGCCTGTCGGCGACCGATTGCAAGCCGACCATCTCAAACACCTGGTCCACCCGACGGTGATCAATGCCGTTGACCGTAGCCAGGGCCAGCAGGTGGTCCCTGGCCTTGCAGGCAGGATGGGCGTTGCGTGGATTCAGTACCGCTCCCGCTGTCCGCATGGGCGACGAGAGCCGGACGAAGGGCTGGCCATCGAACAGGGCCTTGCCTGTGTCAGGGCGAACCAGCCCCAGAGCAATGCGCAGTGCTGTCGACTTGCCGGCCCCTTTGGGCCCCACAAACCCGGTCACCCGACCGTCCCTGGCCGTAAAGGAGACGCGGTTCAGCGCCTTGCGGGAGCCAAAGCGCTTGGTCAGCGAGTCGACGACAATCATGGCAGAGTCACCTGGTCCGACTGACCCGCAACTCCGGCATGCTGGCAGATCCAGGAGTGCATGGCCACGGCAGCCGCAGCCCCGGCGTTGATGGAGCGCACCGATCCGAACTGGGAGATATAAACCACATCGTCGGCCAGCTCCAAGGCCTTCTTGGACAGCCCCGGCCCCTCGGCGCCGAACATGAGCAGGCAGCGACGAGGAAAGCGGTAGGTCTCCATGGGGACAGCCCCGGGGACGTTGTCGATGGCGATCATGCGGGGGGCGGACTCCCCCTGTCCGGCCGCCTCTTCTTGCAGGGTGGCCGTCATGGTTGCTATGTCGGGGTCGTGGACCACATGCTGATAGAGCTCGGTCATCAACGAGCCCTTGCGATTCCATTTGTGAGGACCGACTATATGGACGCGGCGAGCTCCAAAGGCGTTGGCGGTTCGGACCATGGAGCCGATATTGAAATCGTGGGTCCAGTTCTCCACAGCCACCTCGAAATCATGGCGACCCCGGCGATCCAGGTCGTCCCGAATGGCCTCGACCCTCCAATAGCGGTACCGGTCCAGGACGTTGCGCCGATCCCCCTGCTCCAGCAGTTCAGGGTCATAGCACGGCTCCGTCGGCAGGGGCCGCTCGGGATGCTCCTCCCGCCAGGGGCCGACCCCCACCTGGCGGAAAACGGGTTCTCCGGATTCAAGCGCCGCCCGGGTAATCGGATTTGGGTCTCTCAATGACTTTGTTCCCGCTCTACGCTTGCCTCGTGATCTGCAGGAGCGAATTGATTCTCATCAAAGGCACAGATAAATGGAAGGCTTGTGCTTGAACCATCGACCGGGTCAATCACTTGTATTGTCGGGTTCTGATTGCCGACGCCGTCACTATCTGAGCTACCAGGAATTGTCTGCTGATGCAGACCTCCAACAAGAGAGGCGATTGCCAAGGGCCGGGCGTCCTGATGCCGGATAATACTGCAGTCGAGGCTGAGCTCGTTTCCATTTCTCAGGGTCACCAAAGACGAAGTCTGAACATACGATTTCTGACTGAGCCAAGCATCAAGAAGAATGACCCGCTTCCCACGAATAGAGGGGCCCTTGATTGACGGATATACAAAATCCATAACAAAAGCGTCCAGAGACTGACCTCTCGACGCTGCTGCGTGAAGCATTGCATCGGCAAGCGGCACAGCGGCGGCTGTCAGCGCACCGACGGCATCGTAATCGTCCACTGAATACCCTCTATCCTCGAGCATATCCAGAAGCACATGTCCGGCAAGCTCCGCACCCCGATGATTGAACGTGACCCCACTCAGCTCCGTAAATGGCCTGCCATTGATCTCTTTAGCCAAGAGCACGCGGAGTTGATCGGTTGTGTTCAACAGTCCGTCAAAACCCTCCCCTGAATCATCCAAACCATGGACAGTGGTCTTCCTAAAATCTCCATCGTGCATCGATGAATTTGATCGATCGGGCACGTGCTCTCGATGCTGATTACTCATGTGACCGCCGCCTCCTTCATATTGATCTTTGAGTCTGGTGAATCAACTGACATTAGTGTTAATCATGTGGACGATTCTTCGCTGGATTATTACTCTGCGTATCCTCTAAGTTGAATTCTTCAATCAGATAATTGGGACGATCCTTTGTTTGCATGAATACTCTTCCCAAATATTCTCCTATGATTCCCAGACTCAGTAACTGTAAGCCACCTAGCAACAGTATTGCAATCATGGTTGATGCATACCCTGGCAGATCTACTCCCATAACGAGCGTCCTGAAGAGAATTATCAGTGCATAAACAATGGCGAGAAATGAAACACCTAGCCCAATCCAGGTGGCCAATTTAAGCGGGGCGGTGGTAAAACTGGTAATCCCATCAAGCGCCAGATGGATCAGCCGTCCTAATTTCCACTTGGAATTACCCGCCGCTCGGGCATCCCTATCGTAAAGAAACTCATACTTGCGAAATCCGATCCAACTGAAAAGAGCCTTAGAGTTTCGTTCCGATTCGTTCAAACGCTTCAGAGCATCTACACACTTGCGATCCAGCAGGCGAAAATCTCCGGTGTCTTCTTGAATGCTCACTCTAGACACTTTTTGCAGCACACGGTAATACATGTGCGAAGTAAATTTCTTCGCCCAGGATTCTCCCTTTCTTGAACGCCGTCGCGCATAAACATCCTCGTAGCCTTCAAACCAGTACTTGGCCATTTCCGGTATCAACTCGGGTGGATCTTGAAGATCGGCATCCATAATTACCAGGCCATCTGTATCCGTATGATGGATACCTGCCAGCATGGCCTTTTCCTTGCCGAAATTCCTGGAGAGGAATATGTAACGGACATAACTATGCATAGACGCATACTGACGAATCAGTGTACGCGTATCATCTCTTGATCCGTCATCTACAAAAAGAAGAGAAAGAATGAGACCCTCGGGTTTTGAATCGACCAGATTCGACATCCTTTCAAAAAGAATGGGAAGGGTCTCTTGTTCATTATAGCAGGGAACCAGAACAGTAAGTGTCCTTCTATTTTCTCCCTCACCCTTTATATCAGCCATGTTATACCGGTACACCTTTCCAAGGGCAGATTACGAAGACTCCTGGTTACCCCACAAGACTACGACTTCACTACCTTCTGTGGCGAATCCGAATTCCTCTGCCTACTGGAGAGTTTCGAAACCTCCTGATGCAGATCCAGACAATAAGCATAATCCAGGCTGCCAAGGAAACTACATCGGCTATTCTCCACAACATAGGAATCCGATAACTCAAGACAAATTTGCCATCAAAGTTCGCGGGGAACCTGGCCACCAAGAAGTTTGTTCCGCCCCCAGTAGAGGATAGTGAACAATTGGTTGACGGCTGACAATCAATGGCATAATTAGGGTAAGAAAACAGGGGCAGAATAACTTCGCCGGGTTCAGCCTGAGTTTTGACCGAGCCGATAGCGCGTCCTTGGTCTAACGAGAAGTTCTTGAGCTCTGCCATCTTGACATCGGGCTCATGATTGACCACTTTATTGGGATACACCTCGAAAATATTGGTTCCCTTGGGCAGATATTCCCCATTCATGATGCTCTCGATTACAAAGGTGTTTTCCTGATTTGAATGAGGAGTGAACTTATTGGTATTCTCCATGAAAAATCCGAGTGCATACCCACCCTCAAGACATGCCAGGAGAGTAACCCCCACTACGGCTTTTCTGCCGACAGTCTTCAAATCTGTATGTGAGTACAACATAGACAGACCACAAAGACCAAGAATGATCATGAAAAAGACCGCAAGACTAATGAAGCGCCAGGGGAACTGCACACTGGACAATGCACTTATGATTTTCTCAAGTGGTTTGGAATGCCAAGGAACCAAAGATGAAGCCAAGAACAAGGCTATAAGAGCTGATAACAGGACAGGCACCGTCTCCCATTTCTTAGCTCGCTCAATTAGGTAGTCTTCCCGTGCGCGCGGCTTGAAACAGAAACAAACGACTGCCCAGATAAAAACTCCTGTCAAAATGGCCCATCCCACAGAAATAGGGATACCCCCCAAAGAAGGCGATGTCTCAATGTCCGGACGAAACATAGCTCCGAAAAGTTCCAGAAAACGCCCGGGCTCAACGCTGTGATCCGCCATTCGCTTTATCTTGAAATCCGTGGGGAGCGCATACACGGCCAGATTTGCAGATTGACTATAGGAAATGAAGGGAACAAGAAAACTCAGGCTCAAGCCAAAGGTAAGAAAGGCCGTCTTAACAAACTGGACCCAGATATAAACCGAACTACGAAAAACAAGAGAATAAAGCAAAATCGGAATCATCACCAAACCAAGCATGAAAATGCTGAGTGTATGAGAGGTGACGATGCCTGTTAGACCTAGTGCACACCAGATCCAGCCTTGTCTGGAAGCGCCATTCCGATCTGGATGGAGACATGACCAAAGTCCAAATAAGACTATAGGGAAGAAAGCCATGGCTACATATTCACCCACAGCTGCCCGTTTATAAATATCCATAATTCGGTATAGTGATAGGTTCCAGAGAACAGAACCACAAATCCCGATCAAGTCCGATTGAAAAACGCGTCTGCAGACATAATAAGTCAGAACCACTGATGCCGCATTTAGCAGTATTAGAGCGAATCGGTACGATAAAGACAATGAGAGACCTGCTATATGCATCAGCGCTGGTATATACAGAAGCCAATCCCCATACATAATGGAGACTGGATATCCATAACCCCCACCTTGCGAATATTGCATGCGGACCGGAAACTGTCCATGCCGAAGGCCATCGGCTATACCTTGTATTCTGAAAAGATGGAATTCTAAGTCATATCCCCAATACATCACTTTAGATAACAGCGGAATGCATGAAATAAGAATAATCGCAATCAAGAACAGGCTCTTGGAACGACGCAAATCCAGGCCGCTTTTTTCTATAAGCCCTACAGATTTGTCGGAACTGCTCATATGACTTATAACGCCCTTCGCTTCAGTTGCCTACATGCAGTAACAGATAAGATTCAATACAGTACTGATCCGAATTGAAATGGCCTTCGCTTCTGAGGAGCTGAAGCCAGAGGCAAAGATCACTATACAAACTTGCCAATCTTGAGTCCTTTTGAATCTGATACGCTGCCGCTCTCCTTTGCGAACTACTTTACCCTCAACATGTACTTCAGTCTGACATTGATCTATCTACACTCCTTTAGACCAAAACCATCAAAGCAACAATGGGCAAAGAGCAACAATTCCCATTCAAACCTATAGTGCGCTTCTTTTGGTCCGCAAGAAAGACTGGCGGAAATTGTGTTACGTTCTTCACTGTCCAATCTTATTCGAAGATTCACCGGTGGTCTCCGGGGCGGTCAGCTCCCTGATATTGCCCTTGTCCGAATCAATCATGTCGACCGAATCGATGACCTTGGAGGGATCCATCTGCTGCAGCTTGCGGGCGGTGACCAGAACGCGCGACTCCAAAGAGGAGGCGAACTTGTTGTAGGCGGTCACCGTGGCGGTGATGGAACGGCCCAGTTTGTTGGCCCGATCGCCCAGAACCACAAAACGGTCATAGAGCTCGTGGGTGAGCGTAAAGAGGGTGCGGGCGTCCTCGGACAGGTTCTGCTGCTGCCAGGCGTAGGCCACCGACTTGAGCACAGCCCAGAGGGTCACCGGCGAGGTCAGGGCCACTTTCTGTGCGAAAGCGTCGTCCATCAGGGTGGGATCCACCTCCAGGGCGGCCTGCAGAAGGGAGTCGTTGGGGATGAAGGCCACCACAAAGTCCGGGGCCGTATCGAAGGCGTTCCAATACTCCTTGTCGGCCAGGGCCTTGACGTGCTCGCGCAGGGCCCGGGCATGCGCCTTGAGCAGCTCGTCACGACGGTGCAGTTCGTCATCGGAAGCGGTGTCGGGGATCTCGCAGGCCCGCTGATAGTCGGAATAGGGAGCCTTTGCATCGATAGGAATGGTCTTGCCGCCGGGTAGATGAACCACCATGTCGGGACGCAGAACGCGGCCATCCGAGGCGGTGACCACAACCTGGGTGTCGAAGTCGACATGCTCCAAGAGCCCAGCAGACTCGACAATATTCCTGAGCTGAGCCTCGCCCCAGGCGCCGCGTACCTTGTTGTTGCGCAGGGCCGAAGCCAAAGAGCTGGTCTCCTTGTCCAGTCGCCCCTGCTGCTCGCCCAGACTCTTCAGCTGCTGCCCCAGGGAGCCCATCTCCTGCTTGCGGCCCTCCTCGATCTGGGCAACCTTGTGCTGAAGGGCGTCCAGATTCTTCTGCACTGGGGCCAGAGCCGAGAGCACCTTGCTCTCCTCCTCGAGATTCTGAGCCTGCTTGCGCCTCTTCTCTTCCTCCTGAGCCTGGGCGCGGCGGCGCTCCTGCTCGATTCTGATCTGCTCGGCCTGCTGGGCCTGGGCCAGCTGTGACTTGACAAAGGAGAGCTCACGGTTCAGACCGTCCACCTTGGTCCGCGCCTCCACCAGAGCCGCATCGGATCCATGGAGCCGTTCCTGAGCCTGATCGAGCTGCGAGCGCAACTCATCCACCTGGCCGTCGGACCCCATGCCGACGGCCCTTCGACCCTGGGCGCGACCCAGCACATATCCGGCCAGTCCTCCCAGGACTATACCGATCAGCAGGAGAAGCACCACCATGACCACCGATGACGTAGAATCGAACATATGTTCTAGTAAACCTCCTGCACTGGACCCGGAAACCAGATCGGCGCGGCAGGCTGCCGGCGATAATTGGAGAATTCGTTTTTTCCGCAAGGAATCGGCCTTAAGACCGGTGCCGGACCGCAATTAAGGGCAGAATAGGAAATATCAAGGGGTTGGAGCAAGACCGAAGGAGATCCGTGGGTATCGATATCTTCCTGGCGATAGCCGATCTGGTCGTGGCCTGTGCGGTCACCTGGCTGATCATCTGGTACTTCCTTATGCCGTCGGCCCACGCCAACGACCAGAATGCAGCCGCGGACTCCCCGACCAAACGCCCCTGGCGCGATCCCGAGGATTGGGGCAAATGGGGGGCCGATCTGGACTCCCGCAGCCACCGTCTGCTCAGGCCGACCATCGTAAGTGCCCTGCTGACCGCGCCCGTTCTGGTTCTGGATCTGTTCGACCGCTTCGGCCCCGATCTGATTCCCTCCTGGCTGACCAGCCCCTGGGTCCAGGCCATTCTGATAACTCCTGTCATCTTCTACTGCGGCCGCGGAATACTCATGGACGGGTGGACGGCCATGACCGGGCACCGCTGCAGCCCCGATCTTCTGGCCATGCTGGCCACAAGCCTGGCCTACCTGTACAGCCTTGCCACCTGCCTGGCCGGGTCCCTGCTGCCTGAGGGCTCCCGATCCCCCTACTTCGATCTGGTCGGCGTGGTCATCACCCTCCTCTTGCTGGCCCGGGTCATCGGCACCAGAATGGAAGCCTCCCTGGTGGCCTCCTTGAACCACCTGACAGAGATCCGGCCAGCCTCAGGTCTGGTGGCCGATTCCGAGCATCCGCAGACGGTTCCCGCCCAAATCCTTGCACGTGACCGGATCCGCCCAGGCGATCTGCTCCTGGTACGCACAGGAGAGCGCCCAGCCGCCGATGGGGTTGTGGAGTCAGGGTCGGCCCTGGTGGACGACAGCGAGTTGACAGGCGGTGACAGACCCCGGCCATGCGGACCCGGCGACCGAATCCTGGCCTCCAGCAAGGTCCTGGAGGGCCGACTGTCCATCCGCGTGGATGCCGCCGGCGACAACACCTATGCAGCCAGGCTCGCGAAAATCATTCCCCAGGCCCTGATTGAACGATCCCCCGCCATGCGCAGGATGGATCGGATCGTCCATACAGCCATCGCCCTGATCATGATTCTGGCTGTCTGGACCTTCATGCTCTGGCTCATGCTGGGACCGCAACCTCACCTGGCGCACGCTGTAGGCAATGCCGTCTGTGTGCTGACCATCGCCTGCCCCGCCGTCGCAGCCATGACCATCCCCATGGCCTTCCGAACCAGCCTGGAGACGGGTCTGGCCCACGGTCTGCTCTTCACCTCGCCAAGAGCCATGAACCACCTGGGCCGGGTGCGCACCCTGATTCTGGACGACTCCTCTCTGCTGGATCCCGACGATTCGGAGGGCCAGGCTGTCAACGCAGAATCCCTGACCCGGGCCGCCACCCATCTACGCGCCCTGCGGGTAAACAGCCTGATCCTTGATGGGAGCCACCAGCCGGACGACAGGATTGAGCGGGCGGCCCGCCAGGCGGGCGTGGATATGCTGATCACCAGGCTGACCCCCGAACGCAAGCGCGAGTGCCTGGATCGGCTCAATCACGACCTGACCCGGACCAACAGGGGCGTTTCCGCGGATCGGACCGGTCAAGAAACCGCCTCCGCCGCAAAGCAGGGCCGAACCAGCCTGGTAGCCCTGGCGGCCGGGACCAGAGCGGATCCCAAGCTGACGGCCAGAGCTCAGGTGGGCATCACTTTGGGTCCAAAACTCCAGGCTGACATGGACGACGTCGCAGACGACATCGCCCTGCCGCAGCCGGACCTGATCCTGCACCAGGGCGACCTGGACGGGACCAGTAGGGCCATAGAACTGAGCAGAGCCACCACCCGGGTCATCAGGCAGAACCTGACCTGGTCCACTGTCTACAACTTCATCGCCCTGGTCATCGCCACCGGAATCTGCCAACCCTTCTTAGGCTGGATGCTCAACCCCATGATTGCAGCGGTAACAGGGGCCCTGTCCACCATCCTGGCCATGCTCAACGTTCGTCGTCTGCACCGGCTGCGGCACCTGCGCCGCCGCTGGCTGCACCTCGCCCTGATCGACACGGACCAGCTTCCGACAGTCGCTGCACGGCGCCCTCAGATCATCGTCGACAGCCAGTGGGAGTCCATGCAAGAGGGCAAGGACCCGGCTGCAGCCATGGATTGAATCGGCAAAAATACCATAGGATGCAAATTGGGGTCGGCATCCGGGAATCATCCCGGCGCCGACCCCAACTGATCTCAGCGAGGTTGGGCCTGATCCTGATCGTCGCCCCGCGCGGCATGACGGCCACGACCACCATCGCGTCCGCCATCGCCGGCATCGGCATCGCCATCAGCAGTCACATCGTCGACCGTGACCGAGTCATCGACCAGATTCTCAGTGGGCCAAGCGGTCAACTCCAGGTGGTCGCCACCGGTCTGGTCCACCAGGACCGTGTCGCCGTCGTGGACCTTGCCAGCCAGCAGCATCCTGGCCAGCTGATCGCCCACCTCGGTCTGGACCAGCCTACGCAGAGGACGAGCGCCGAAGGCCGGATCGTAGCCCATGTTGGCCAGCCACTCCCTAGCGGAGTCGGTGACATCAAGGGTGATGCGCCGGTCGGTCAACCGCTGGGCCACCTGCTTGACCTGGATGTCCACAATGGAACCCAGCTCGTCGCGGGTCAGCGGATGGAAGATGACCAGATCGTCCAGCCGGTTGATGAACTCGGGCTTGAAGTTGGCGTGCACCGCGTCCATGACGGCCTTGCGCTTGGCCTCCTCATCCAGGTCATCCCGGACCAGGAACTGTGAGCCCAGGTTGGAGGTCATGATCAGAATGGTGTTCTTGAAGTCCACCGTCCTGCCCTGGCCATCGGTCAGCCTGCCGTCGTCCAGAACCTGCAGAAGCAGGTCGAAGACCTCAGGGTTGGCCTTCTCCACCTCATCGAAGAGGACCACCGAGTAGGGCCGCCGACGTACGGCCTCGGTCAGCTGGCCGCCCTCCTCGTAGCCCACATAGCCGGGGGCGGCGCCGATCAGGCGGGAGACCGAGGCCTTCTCCATATACTCTGACATGTCGATGCGGACCATGGCCTTCTCGTCGTCGAAGAGAAAGTCGGCCAGGGCCTTGGCCAGCTCCGTCTTGCCCACGCCGGTGGGGCCCAGGAACATGAAGGACCCAGTGGGCCTGTCAGGGTCGGCGATGCCGGCACGCGAGCGCCGGACCGCATCGGAGACTGCATGGATGGCCTCCTGCTGGCCGACCACCCGCTTGCCCAGGTAGTCCTCCATATGCAGAAGCTTCTCGTTCTCGCCCTCCATGAGCCGTCCCACAGGGATGCCGGTCCAGTCAGAGACGATTTCCGCCACGGAATCCGCATCCACATGGTCAGGAACCATGGGCTCCTGGGCCGGACCGCCGGCGATGTCAGCCCCATCGGGACCAGCGTCATTGGCGGCATTCTTGGCCTGCTCGGCCGCGTTCTCCGCCTGGGCCAGCTGCTTGCGGATGCCTGGAATCTCCCCGTAGAGAATGCGGGAGGCCTTCTCCAGATCACCCTCGCGGGTGGCCTTGTCGGCCTCGACCCGCTTGGCATCCAGCTGGGCGCGCAGGTCGCCGACCTTGTTGTGGCCGGCCTTCTCGTTCTCCCAGCGGGCCTTGAGACCACCCAGCTTCTCGCGGGAATCCGCCAGCTCGGCCTGCAGCTTGCTCAGACGGTCCTTGGAGGCGGGGTCATCGGCCTTCTTCAGCTGCATCTCCTCCATCTCCAGACGGGTGACGCGGCGTTGAAGCTCGTCGATCTCCTCAGGCTGGGAGTCCAGCTCCATCCGCAGGTGGGCAGCGGCCTCGTCAACCAGGTCGATGGCCTTGTCGGGCAGCTGACGACCAGAGATGTACCGGTTGGACAGGGTGGCCGCAGCCACCAGGGCATCATCCCCGATGGTCACCTTGTGGTGGGCCTCGTAACGCTGCTTGAGACCACGCAGGATGGCCACGGTATCCTCCACGGAGGGCTCACCCACGAAGACCTGCTGGAAGCGGCGCTCCAGAGCCGGGTCCTTCTCGATGTTCTCACGGTACTCGTCCAGGGTGGTGGCGCCGATCAGGCGCAGTTCACCCCTGGCCAGCATGGGCTTGAGCATGTTGCCCGCATCCATGGAACCCTCGGCGGCACCAGCACCGACGATGGTGTGGATCTCGTCGATGAAGGTGATGACCTGACCGTTGGCGCTCTTGATCTCATTGAGGACGGCCTTGAGTCGTTCCTCGAATTCGCCACGGTACTTGCTGCCAGCCACCATGGAGCTCAGGTCCAGGGAGATCAGCCTCTTGCCTTGCAAAGTTGTGGGCACATCACCGGCCACGATGCGTTCGGCCAGACCCTCGACCACGGCTGTCTTGCCCACACCGGGCTCGCCGATAAGGACCGGGTTGTTCTTGGTCCGCCGGGACAGGATCTGCATGACACGACGAATCTCCTGGTCCCTGCCGATGACCGGGTCCAGCTTACCCTCCTTGGCCTGGGCGGTCAGATCGGTGGAGTACTTCTCCAGGGCCTTGTAGGTGCCCTCGGCATCCGGGCTGGTCACCTTGGCACCGCCGCGCACCTGGGGCACGGCCTTGCGCAGGGTGTCGGCCTGCAGACCGTTCCGGTTCAGGATATCGGCGGCCTGCGAGGGACCCTGGGCGATGGCGATGAGCAGGTGCTCGGTGGAGACGTATTCGTCCCCCATGGCCTGCATTTCCTTCTCGGCCTGAGCCAGAGCCATGCTGAGCTGACGGCTGGCATCGGGCTGCGAAGCCGTGGATCCGCTGGCTGACGGCAGAGCCACCAGGGCCTGACGGACCTCGGCTCCGACCCGTTGACTGTCACCACCGGCTGCCTGAATCAGTCCGGGAACTACACCGGACTGCTGACGCAGCAGGGAGTCCAGCAGGTGGAGCACATCCACCTGGGGGTTGCCGGCCGCCGAGGCCGACTGGATGGCATCGCCGATGGCCTGCTGAGCCATGGTGGTGAAGTTTTCATTCATAGAGCATCCTCCAACATTCTTCGGCGGGGCCAGCCGAATCATTCACCCGGCCTCGTCACGGGTTCATCTGTCTTCTACAACAGCGAAAGGAGGATACCTATTCCCAAACTTGAGCCTAAACGACTCAAGTTTTTACCTTGCTTTGTTCCTGTTATTTGCTACTCATCGATGACCACATTGCGCAGGTATCCGATTCCCTCCACCTGGACCGTGGCCTCATCACGGTTCTTCAACGAACCTGTGGCGTTAGGGGTACCGGTCATGATGACATCGCCGGGCAGCAGGGTGGCGAAGCTGGAGATGAAGGCGATCTGCTCAGGGATGGAGTGGATCAGGTTGGCGGTGGTGCCGCTGGCCTCAGGCACATCTTCCCCGTTGAGCTTGAAGGAGATCTTCGCATCCCGATAGTCCAGGTCGGTCTCGATCCAGGGCCCGAGGGGGCAGGCGGTGTCAAAGCCCTTGCAGCGGGTCCACATTGGGTCGTTCTTCTGCAGGTCACGCAGGGTCACGTCATTGACGCAGGTGTAGCCCAGCACATGGTCCATGGCCTCGTTGACGCTCACCTTCCGGGCCATCCTGCCTATGACAACGGCTACTTCGGGCTCGTAATTCATGTCCTTGCTGTAGGAGGGCTTGACGATGGGGTCGTCAGGACCGATGACCGAGGTGGAGGGCTTCATGAAGAGCATGAGCTTCTCCGGTGGCTCCGGATTCGAGGACTGGCCATGCTCAGCCATGTAGGCGGCATGGGCGCGGTAGTTCTTGGCCGCCCCGTAGATCTTGGAGGGGATGACCGGGGCCAACAGCCGCACATCCTCGTCGTCCAGGGGGTAACGCTTGCCGGTGGGTTCGACCTGCTGACCGGTCAGGGGGTAGCCGCTCAGCTCGACTAGGTAATCCTTGCCGTCCTGCTTGTCGGTTTGCACGAAGGCGTATCGTGGGGTGTCCTTGTAGGAAAAACGCGCGATTCTCATAGGGCACAGTTTAGCCCCAGACCGGGCCTCTTGACAGAATCGGGCTCCCAAACAGATGGTGACTGGTCAGATAAAAGCCCGTGGGCCGAAAATGGCTGTGCCTACACGAACCTCGGTCGACCCCTCAGCCACCGCATACTCCATGTCTCCGGTCATTCCCATGGACAGCATGGTGCAGGTGTCGGTGCCCGGTTCCCCAGAATCCCTGATGCGGTCGCGCAGACCGCGCAGATGGGCGAATCCGCTCCTGATGACAGCCTCGTCGTCCACATGCGCACCTACGGTCATCAGCCCCTTAAGCTGAATCCCCTCCATAGCAGCCAGTTCATAAGCCAGATCCAGGGCCTGGTCTGGAGCGCATCCCGACTTGGCCTGCTCGCCGGACTCATTGACCTCCAGGAGTATGCCCACAGTTCTGCCCACAGCCAGTGCCCGCGTGGCCAGCTTCCGGGCCAGCGAGGGCCCGTCGACCGACTCTACCGTGTCGACATATGGCAGGATCTTATTGATCTTGTTGGATTGGAGTTGCCCGATCAGATGGAAGCCCACGCTGGCGCTTAGTGAATCACTGTCTGCTGCATTGGCGCCAAGAGCCAGTTCCCTATCCCGACAGAGATCCAACAATCCTTGGGCCTTGGCGGTGACCTCCTGGGGACGGTTCTCGCCGATCCGACGCACCCCTGCATCAATGGCTGCCATGATCTCGCCCACATCGCGGGTCTTGGTGGCCGCCAGCAGGGTTACCGAGCCCTCTTTTCGACCGGCGGAGTCCTCCGCTTTGGCGATCCTTTCAGCCACGCGCTTGATACCATCCGCAATCTGCCTGGCCCGTTCCTGGCTGACCTGCCGATTACCCAGATCCTTGTGGTCCATATAGGCGACCATGACCCGCTACCTCCTTAAAAATCCGGAAGTCTTGACTGAGGCCATGGTAGCCAGTGGCTCATACCGGCAAGCCCACAAGCCCGGGAGAAAGCGGAAGGAGGGAATCAACGACGAAATTCAGGTCGAAGAGCTTACAGACTCGGCTTTGCGGCAGCAACATTCAGTTTGCTCAGATCCAGCCGTCGGTCCCTGCGGTCGGCGGCCAGAGTGTTCCACGTGAAACCATCCAGCAGTTCCTGCGCACTGGCAGGTCTGGGATGGTCCAGGAGTCCCAGGAGCCAGCCACAGACCCCCAGCACCTGCCTTGCCGACCAGCCGTCTCTTCTCAGTGATCCCAGGTCCGGCGATCCGAAACGCTTGGACATCCTCCTGCCATCCACGCCATCGATCAGAGGCAAATGGGCATACTGAACGCGAGGAGCCTTCGGCTGAAGATGATTCCGAATCCACATCTGAATGGCTGTTGACCTTAGTAGGTCCCTTCCCCGCACAATCTGGTTGACACCCATGGCCAGGTCATCCACCGTCACCGCCAACTGGTAGGAAACCAAACCATCCGAACGTCTGACTACCACATCACCGACCTGCCTGGGCAGATTGAATGACTGTGGGCCAAAGATCAGATCGTCAAAGCGACAGATGGCATCCGACTCGTCGGGCTGATCAGGGACCGCGATTCGCAGGCTGTGCCTCTGCGCCCGGGCCAGCCTTTCACTGACGATCTGAGGGGAAAGTCCTCGGCAGGTGCCGGGATAGACAATGAACCCGTCACCTTCATTCGGCGCCGATGCCGCGCGGATGTCGGCACGGGAGCAGAAGCAGGGATAAATCAGAGGCTGCCCACCGACCAATTGCTGCGATTCCAGCAGCTTCAATACCTGCCTGTAGGCATCGGCGCGCTGGGACTGGTAGACCACCTCGCCATCCCAATCCAATCCCAGCCAGGCCAGGTCATCCATGATCCAACGAGCAGCGTCCTTGACCACCCGTGGCGTATCTATATCTTCTATGCGAAGCCGCAGAACCCCGCCAGGCCCTTGCGACCTGACACCGAGCCAGGCCGCCAGACATGCATAGATATTGCCCAGATGCATTCTCCCGGTCGGCGAAGGCGCCAACCTTCCTACGACCTTGGCCTGGCCGGCCTGGTCCACTCTCGGTTCTCCCTTGTGCATACCGACATGCTTGCATACCATCCGGTCATCGATGAATCATCAGTGAGCCAGATGAGTACACACCTATGAAGGCCTCAAGACAAATGGTCAGAAGCTGTCGAGCAGGCGGTCGATCTCCTCGAAGTGCTTGACCTCAGGACGCCAGACCGGCTTGCCACGAACGATGACCAGCTTGGGATCAGCCAGTGTCCGCACATTCTTGGCAGGGTCCTCGTCAAGGACGATCAGATCCGCATCCTTGCCCGTGTCGACAGAGCCGGTGACATTGTCAAAGCCCAGGTTTCGGGCATTGACCTGGGTGGCGGCGTGGAAGGCCTGCGCCGGAGTGAAGTCAGCGTACCGCACCAGATAGTCGAGTTCTCGCCAAGTGCCGTACTGGGGCACGAAGGTCATGCCGGTGTCGGTGCCGACGCCGACGGCAATGCCGTTCTCATGAGCCTGCTTGGCGCTCTTGACCATGCCGTCGACGACAAGCTCGGAATTGCCACGAACTATGTCGCTGATTCCCAGCTCCTGCTGACTGATCTTGACCAGCGGCAGCCCGGCGGACAAGGTGGGATCCAAGGCCGAGAAACCACGAAGCGAGCGCGGATTGTCAAGGAAGAGCCCGATCATCTCGTCGTCAAGGGCACTGCCATGCTCGATGGTGTCCACGCCAGCCTTGAGAGCGGCTTTGACCCCCTCGGGGCTCTGAGCGTGTGCTGCGACGAGCACGCCAAACTCATGGGCCTCATCACAGACGGCGGCCATTTCCTCCTCGGTCATCTGCGGGCTGCCGGCCTCGCCAAGCTTGGTGGCATCGGTGACGCCGCCGGTCGCAGCTACCTTGATGGCATTGACCCCATGATCCAGGTTCTCCCTGGTCCGACGCCTGGCCTCTTCGGGAGAGGAGCAGGACAGGGCTATGAAGGGATCGCCATGCCCTCCGGGAATCGCCAGGAGGGGGCCGGCAGCCAACATGCGGGGGCCGGCCAGCTCGTCAGCATCAATCCTGTCGCGCAGACGAACCGCTTCATAGCCCACATCACCCAGGGTACGAATGGTCGTCACTCCCGAATTGAGCAGCGTGGAAACGGTGCCTTTGATCCTGGCATCCATAAGGACTCTGCCGGCAGGGCTGTGCACCACTTTCAAGGCTGCGTCGACCACACGCGGCGACAGGTCCGTACCGCCAGACAGGGGCTTGCCGTCGGCAAAGAGATGGGTATGGGCATTGATGAGTCCAGGTGCCACAAACTTGCCCGTAGCGTTGATCCGGTGGTATCCGGAAGGCACGTAGGCCAGCGGGGTTGGGCAGACCTGCTCTATCCGGCCGTCCGCGGACACCAGAACAGACATATCCTTTTGGACCGTGCCTTTTTCATCACCGGTCGCGATACTGGCGTGCTCGAGCACAAACGGCTCGCGCTTTTTCCTGCCTTGAAGACGCCCCATGGTCGTACCTGCCTTCCCATCTCCGATGCACTCATTGCGAGGAATCGGGCATATATGGTCAATCATATCCATGGCAGTACGAACCATTCAAGCTTGACTACACACAAGCTTGACTACGCAATGAATAAGGTCCTGAGCCTCCAAAATGAAGCACGGGACCTTGTCACCAAACCGCTGATCAGGCAGCGAAAAGACTCTTGGAAATCATCGCTCCGACGATGGCACCGATGATGGGCACCACCACCGGAATCCAAGCCTCGCCTCAGCGTGAGTCCCCCTTATTGGGCACGGGCAGAATCCAGTGCAGGAAGCGCGGCACCAAATCGCCTGTGGGGTTCAGACCGGGGACGGTGGGACCGCCCAGAGAGGTGACCCCCCCCCCCAGACGATCAAGCCGACGACGATGGGGCGGCAGCCAACCCCTTAGATCCCCATGGCCCCTGCAGACAGCAGAGGACTCCAAGGACCAGCACCGGGGTGCCAAGCCAAAGAACTCATTGACAAAATAATCGACAGGTGATCCCGAGGCATCAGTGGTGCAGAAGGTGCCCGGAATCGGCGCAGGCTCCTTGGTTACGCGGTAGTGCGGGAAGTAGCAGACGTAGACGACCAGCTGCGCCAGAATATAAGGCAGAACCTGGCTCCATGGGAAGATGCCGATGATGGCTTGCCCCAAAGTCATGGCCGGATTGATGTGGGCTCCGGATATCCCACCGGGCATAGGCGCGGGAAACATGACTCCGAAGCCATATCCCATGCCATGACAATAGTGAGCCAGCCGGAATGGCAGCCCTTGGCGCCCTCCAGATCCACGTCGGCGACCGCGCCGCTCCCGACACATTCAGCGGCCAACCTGGTCATGAGCGAATCTTCCACTCGACCCTTCACCCCAACCGGTCATACATGGGCCAATGCATGGGCATCATTCAATAAAAACATGTGGTGACACCAGTCTGAGAAGCGCTCACGATCTCCATTGATCCAAATAATTCGTTGAATTCCGATCAACCAGTCACTTGGACTACGTAGACTGCAGGAACATTATCCCAGGGGGGGGGGGGCAGTGTCACCGATTCGTCAGTAACGATGTCTGCGGCAGGGCCGCCATGAAATCCTCGGAGGTGAGCACGTCATGGAAGCCCCAGGCCTGAGCTAGCTGCGCCAGGTAGGGACGGGCCAGATGGGCCTGTTCAAGCAGATCATCGTCCCTGAAGATCCGAGCGATGGGCCCATCCATGAGGATCTGTCTGTCGGCCATGACGATGCCACGCTGGAAATGACGGGTAACAAACTCCATGTCATGGCTGATGGTGATGACAGTCTTACCCATTGCCGTCACCTGCTGGATTATCCCTGCCAGCAAGTCCGTAGCGACCCTGTCCTGACCGGCGGTAGGCTCGTCCAGAATCAGCACCTGGGGATCCATGACCAAAGCCGATGCTATGGTGACAAACTTCCGCTGCGAGAACGGGAGGTCGTAGGGATGGGAATCCAGGCTGTCTTCCAAACC
Organism: Bifidobacterium sp. W8104; assembly: GCF_016100735.1. Classification (NCBI taxonomy): domain Bacteria; kingdom Bacillati; phylum Actinomycetota; class Actinomycetes; order Bifidobacteriales; family Bifidobacteriaceae; genus Bifidobacterium; species Bifidobacterium sp. W8104. The sequence goes on along the minus strand of NZ_JACFRW010000001.1, from coordinate 1,161,419 downwards.
GCAGACTTCAGCGGCCCAAGCGACCCGCCCCCCGATACGTTCCCGGGCAACATGCTTTTTCACCAGCCCATAGGCTATTTCTCGACGGATGCTGTCCTGGAAGATCTGATCGTCCGGATTCTGAAAGACATAGCCGACCTTGGCTGCCACATGGGCGGCATCCTCTTGATCCGTGGCGGTCCCGTCCACCATTACGCGACCATGAGTGGGCTTGAGCAGTCCATTCATGAGTTTGACCATGGTGGTCTTGCCGGCCCCATTGCAGCCTATGATGGCAACAGCTTCCCCAAGCTCGCATGACAGGCTGACCTCCCGCAAAGCCTGATATCCATTTGGATAGGTATAGCTGACCTTATCCAACTCAAGATAGGCCATCTTCAGACCCCTTTCCGTCCGTAGCGTTCTATGGCATCCTCGACCGAAAGCGGCACGGGATCATTCAACCCCAGCTTCTGGTTGCGTTCCAGGAAGAAGCGGGTGACCTCCGGCAACTGACCACCGTGATCCAAGACCTGTGGATCGGTCAGCACACGACGCGCTGGCCCACTCATGGCCACCCGGCCGTCTTCCATGAGGATGACCAGGTCACTGTAACGGGCCACCAGATCGATCTTGTGCTCAACCAGGATGACGGTCTTGCCCTGTCGCTTGAGCAGAGCGATGATGTTGAATACATCCTCGGTGCTTTGCGGATCCAGCTGGGAGGTGGGTTCATCCAAAACGACGATGGGTGGGTCCGTCGCCAGTACTGCGGCAATGGCCACTCGCTGCCGCTGCCCTCCGGACAGCTCCAGCGGATTGGCATCGGCGATGTCGCCCAGATGAAGCAGCTCTATCATGTCGTCCACGCGCGCGGCCATCGCATCCCTCTCTATGCCCAGGTTCTCCAGTGCATAGGCGATCTCCTCCCGCACATTGTCCTTGACGCCGGACATCTGCGTGAAAGGATTCTGAAAGGAGTAGCCGACGGTTTCAGTCAGTTCCGCGTCGTCGTATTGCTCCACAGGCCGTCCTGCCAGCTGAACCAGACCCGTCGGCTCTCCCCGATAAAAGCGTGGTATGAAGCCGCGGATCAGATTGCAGATAGTGGTCTTCCCCGACCCGTTGGCACCCAGAAGCGCACAGACCTGCCCCTGCTCCACCTGGAAGGAGACATCACGCACGGCATCCTCACGGCCCAGAGGATAACGGTATCCCACATGTTCCAGACTGATGACACTCATTTCCAGACCCTCCATACGATGAACAGGATCAACAGCAGCAGGCAGATCACCTGAATCACCCGGTCGATCGTGTGTTTGTCCAGGCGATAGAGGGAGGTCTTGGGAACAGGCGCCAGGAAAGCACGGGATTGCAAGGCCAGAGCATGTTCCTCGGTCTGCTGAATCAGGGAGAAAATCAATGGTCCCAACATGGGCACGAAGAACTTCACCCGTGCCCAGGCGTTGCCCTCGGTCTCGATGCCACGGGATTTCTGCGCATCCATAATGGTCCTGGAACGGTTGATCACCTGAGGGACCATGCCAATGGTCGACATGATCACGAACGTGACCTTCTTGGGCAGATGCGCCTGTTCCATGGCGTAGACCATGTCCTTGGGCGTGGTCACCTGGAAGTACCACATGATGGCCGAAGCGCTGGATACGATCCTGGAAGTGATTCCCAGACTCTTGTCCAGTCCTGTGGGAGACAAGGCAATGAATGCCCAGATATGCGCGCTGTCTGGATAGCGGACGATGAAGACCTGGACCAGGAAGATCACCAGAACGACCGTGCCTACGGAGGAGAGGAAGGCCTTGAAAAACCTCATGCCGTTACCGGCCATGATCGCCAACAGCAGGAAAACCGGGAACATGGCATATTGCAGAAGGTACCCAGGGGTGAAGATGCCGACAATAATGGCAAGCAGCACCATGGCCGCCTTGGAGGACGGATACAGTCGGTCTATGAAACCAGTCATGATGCCGCGGCAACCTTCCTGACATAGGGGGATCCGTAATTGAACTTGATCAGGAACCTGTCCGGCAATTTGCGCAGAATCACCCAGCTGACCGAGACATCGATGGCTGTAGAGGCCACTGCGGTGAAGATGCTGGTCGAAAAAACCGACTTGATCAGGCTGGTCCCAGTCACCAGCAAGGCTGCTGTCAGCAGATCGCTACCGGCGCCAGTGACTCCGCCAAAAACAGCTATGGTGACCGGCGCCTTGACCACGGCCGCCGCAATGCTGATTACGAAGCAGGCGGCCACTGCGCCGATGATGTTCGTATACCACCGCCAGCGGGAGAGCAGCCCGGCCACAAACCCTGTAGCCATGGCAACCAATGCGTAGGGGAAGGCCACTGGATTGAGCATGCCGTTGATCACATTGCCCATGAGCCCCGTCACCAAGCCCACCCAAGGGCCGCCGAGCATTGACACAAAGAGGGTGCCTATCTGGTCGATAAAGATGGGGAATTTCAGAATCGAGGACAGCTGATAGCCCACCACATTGACCGAGACGCCTACTGGTATGAGCAGAAGGGCCAGCAGCGAGAAGTCATATCGCAAACCACGTTTCATCATGGTTCCTTCCCGCGCCAAGAGGTACTCTCCCGGCGCTACGGGTCCATGCCAGGTTCCCCACCAGTCCAAAGGACAGCAGGGAACCGGTCATGGAAATGCCGATGAATTCGCAATATCCTCGTCAGGCCTGCTGCTTGTCCTCTTTCACGTTCCTGAAGACGAAGTAGTAGGACACCATGCCAATGACAATGACCACTGCAAAGATGAAGCAGACATTGGAATAGATGAATGACTTATCTGTGTGTCCCATGGCAGGAATGATCTTCTTGGCCAGACCAGAGCCCGACATGAGCACGCCTGCAACGGCTATCATGGCCGTGTTGATCAGTCGGTTGAGCAGATTGTTGACCGCCATGCACCGCCCTACAACATCATTGGGCAGAGAATTCGGCAGAATCGAATTATATGCCGGGTAGATAACCGTATAGCCAACGCCGAAGAGAGCAAGGGCTATCCACATGAAGATGATGTTCCCGCCTAAGCAGAATCCGAACATCAACTGTGAGAGCAGGATGATCAGGCATCCCAACTGGAAGCCTTTCTTCGACCCGATCTTATTGGTGATGAATCCTGATGACATACCAGAGAGAAACGCACAGATGTTAGCGGGCAAATACATCATGCCGACTGTCGCGCTGCTCACATCGTAATTGGCCTTGATAAGGAAGGGGAAGACGAAGAAGAAAGACATCTGTACCCCATAGACGATGGCGCCGACCAGCGAACCCGACACCAACTTAGGTACCTTGAACAGGGTGATATCAATAATGGGGTTCTTGACCATCTTGGAGCAGATCACATAGACCACGACGGATGCAAGCGCCAAGCCCCACCACATAATCGTATTCTTGTTGATGGCCATAAGAATCAACGCAAAAGCGATTGAAAAGATCACAATGGAAACCACATTCATGCGTTCGGCAGGCTGCTTGCCGGTCTCCTTGGCCTTGTCAGGAAGATATTTACGAACGGCCGGCAGGGCGATGAGCACTATAACAGGCACGATCATGGTCATCTGCCATGACAGGTATTTGCTGACGAATCCGCCGAACACAGCACCCAAGGCAGCTGACAGCTGATACATGGCTGTATTGAAACCAAGGTACTTGGCCTGCTTATCGGCAGACAGATACTTGCGCACGAAGACTACGAAACATCCAGGAATAACAGCAGCGCCGGCTACCTGCACCGATCTGGCGGCGATGATCAGCCAGAAAGAGAACTGGAAGGCAACCATCAGGATGGAGCCGATGCCGAACATGGCCGTTCCGACAGTGAATAGCTTACGCGGCGATACATCGTCCGACAGCGTGGAATAGATAGCGCCGCCCACGCCGAATACCAGGGATGCTATGGTCGTCAGCCAACCCACCTGAGCCGGGGAAAGAGCGAAAGTCCCGGCAATGTCAGGCGAAACAATGCCAAACATCTTATCGCTGAAGACCTGCATGAAGCAGATGAAGATCATGAAAGGCATAGCCTTGAGGATCAACGACTCCTCAAGCTCGTCAGTAGATTTCTCGTTCATTGCTCTCAATTGCCTTTCCTAGCGAAGTACCGCGTCCATGTGGGCGTAGAAGTCTTTCATGAACCGCTCGCCGTCCACGCTCAGGGCCACCTTGGTGGTAGGCTCTTCGGCCACCTTGTCCAGGTTCTCCACGGTATCGCCATCGGCTTCCCCAGAAGTCACGACGGTGATGTTCATCGGGATGGTAGTGACCAGATCAGGATGCATGGCTACACCAACAGCCAGAGGATCATGCAAAGCACAGCCCGCCAGATAGGGGTGGTGAACCCGGTAGGCCTCAAGATAGAACCCCACGGCCTTACTGAGAATCTTGGCGCTTTCACTGTCATAACCCTGCCAGACCTTCAATTCCTTCCCAGTAAGCAGAGTCTTCCTGGTGACATCCAAGCCAACCATGGTGATGGGGACTCCCGATTCGAAGCAGATCTTGGCCGCTTCTGGATCTACCATCACATTCGCCTCGGAATAGAGATTGCAGTTCCCTGGGGTTATAGCTGCACCAGCCATACTGACCATGCTGAAACCTGGAAGGGGACCGTCGGGGAATCGCAGCAACACCTTGGCCATGTCGGTCATGGGCCCAGTGGTGATGATCTGCAGGTCTTCCCCGTAACGTTTGATGCTGTCAACGATAAAGTCGACCGACTCTTCCGGAGTGGCATCGCCACTGATATCAGGAAGATCTTGATTGCCTAGTCCATCCATGCCATGAAAAGTGCCCGAATATTCGCGATCTCGCTGCAACGGCTTTTCAGATCCCATGTAAACCGGAATCTGGTCGCCCTTGCCAAGACTGTTCACAATGTGCTTGGTGTTGGAGTAGGTCTTGGGGACAGTAGCCATGCCGTAGGAGGCACAGATCCCGATCAGGTCAAGATCCTCGTGAGACAGGGCGTAGCAAAGTGCGAGGGCATCGTCCACACCCGTGTCAACGCATAGAATTGATTTCTTCCGGCTCTCCATTGATTTCCTCGTTTCCGTTCCTCTCGGAACTTCCGTCAACCGGAATCAGACGAGCCGCCACGCGACATTCTCGCCAGCATCGATTCCCGTATCAGCGGTCACCCACCGCCCGGTCGCCGTGACCGTGAGGTTTGATGACCGGTATTACTCTCCCCCGCAATTTCACGGGAAGTCGACGCTTCATCATCATCCGGTGTACAGCGTTCACGCCATTGGTTTAACGTTTTATCGCTGTCGTATGATTACGATAAAACGTTAAATCATCACTGTCAACAGCAGCGTGTCAATACCGGATGTCCAATGTCAGGTATGGTATGTGATTCGCCATCAGTCGCGGTGCAGTGGGCCGACCGAATCCCTGGCGATGAAGATGGTGGGAATAGCAACCATGTGCCGATCCCCGCCGACATCGGCCTCTGGTGGCGAAGCAGACTTCCCGCCACCATCATCGGCATCCTCACGGGCCCCGATCAGCTCCAGCACTTCCCGCACACCTCGACGACCCATCTCCTGGGCCTGTTGGGATATGACCGACACCTGCGGGGTCATCAGCCGAAAGACCTCAATGTCATCGAAGGAAACCACCGAGATGTCCGCACCTATGACGAGCCGACGCCTCTGCATCAGACCGATCATGGTGATGGCATCCGGCGAGTAGCCAAAGATGACAGCCGTGACATGGTGAGCCATCAGCACATCCAGACCCGCCACACGCGAGTCATACTCCCCCTGGCAATCTACGACCGGGCAATCACAGTCCGGCATCATGTCGGCAGTCAGCTCGCGGAAGGCGCTCTCCCGCTCATAGAGGGTGGTCGAAGCCAATGAGGAATGCGAGACGAAGCCGACCCGGCGATGGCCTTTCCGGAAAAGAGCCTGCAGTGCCTGACGTATACCCTGGCTAGGGTCCGAAACGATGTAGGGGACCGAAGTCAGACCGGGCACCCGCCGATCCACAAAGACCAGGGGCAGCCCCCACCTGACTACATCTTCTATGCCATGGGTGGGCACCCCTTTGGGCACGACGATGGCCCCATCGATCCGCTGGCCCATGATGTTGCGCAAAAAGGAATCCTGTCGAGCCGAATCCTCGCCGAAAGAACCAATCAGCGTCGAAATTCCACGGGCATAGAGCTCCTCCTCCATGGAGGCAACCATGTCGGCGAAATAGGCGTTGCGCAAGTCCGGCACCAACAGCCCCACGGTCTTGACCGGATCAGAGCGCATGGCTCGGGCCCGTGAATCAGGCACGTAGCCCATGGACCTGACCATGCTCAGCACAAAGTCTCTGGTCTTGCGCGAAAAGCGGCCTTTGCCGTGCAGGATCTGCGAGACCGTGGTAGGTGATACCCCGGCCCGCTCAGCCACATCGCGAATGGTCACATACGTCAACGCCAGCCCCCTTATGCCTGCGCCAGAGAGCAGGCTCCCTACTCTTCTGCCTTCATCAAGATACCTCACGACCACCGCCGTGTAGGTGAAGGGCGGCAGACAAACAAGGCAGGGAACTCAGCAATCGTTTAATCGGCAGACCCCAAAGTGTCCCGCTTCAACAAGGTCTCATCCTAGGCCGGGAGTGCCAGAATTCCCCCTGATGCTATTTGGTATACATTTAGCATACATTTTGGATTCTTCGAATATTGCCAGGGTATGAAGAAGCCCAGCAACCATTGCGACTGCTGGGCTTTGACTCTGTGCCCCCACGGGGGCTCGAACCCCGGACACGCTGATTAAGAGTCAGCTGCTCTAGCCAACTGAGCTATAGGGGCAGGGCACTTTCAAGAGCCAAGTAGATACTATACACGGTTTCGGCAGGCCCGCAACACGGCGCGTCACAGACCTGTCGAATCCATGCATAGGTTGCTCAGACGATCTTGGGCATGGGCGTGGTCAGGGAAGTGGTCAGGTTCACCTGCAGGAGGCCGGCGCCCGTATGGGCCTCGACCTTCTTCAGAGTGACCGTGCGCTTGTCCTGGTCGGCCCGGTCGTCGTCGGTCATGGTAGCCGGCGATTTGACCGCCACCACCACCAGATCGTCGAGGGAGATGCCTGCCTTGTTGCACAGGTCGGAGGCCGCTTGGAGGCTGTCCTGGAAGCCCTCACGCTCAACGACCCGATCAGCCGGCACACCGTAGGCGCTCTGGGCGATCCAGCGAATCCGATCCGGCACGGACATATCATGCAGGCTGGCTGTATCCGCCTGGGCGTTCACGGGCTCCTGCAGGGCCTTGATCAGATCGTCCAGCTGAGGCTCGAGGGCCTTGCCCCCGTCACGGAAGAGGTTGCCCGCGATGGGCCTGCGGAAGCCCAGGCCGTCGGCGGTCTGTCGCAGGGAATCCACCTGGTCGTCCTCACCCTCCCAGAGGTTGATCAGCGGGAAGGTGGGGATGCCCAGTCCCTCCAGACGGTGCACATGGAAGGGGTAGCGCCAACTCAGCTTGGGATCGTCCCGCCAGGTGGTGGCACGGGTGACGACCACGGCTGCGGCCGGCCACTGGGCCCCATACTCGCGTGCGGCGATGTCCAGCCACTTCTGGGCGCCGGCATCGGCTCCGTAGCCTGCCTCGACGACGACCACATCGTGCCTGGCGCAGGCCATCTCCACGGACACCAGGCTGGGGATACCGATGGAAACGTTGGCGAATGGCCCGCCATGCACATAGACCGGAGAGCCCTCCAAGGTCTGAGTGAAGGCTGGCTTGACCGCGTCTGTCAGAATGCCGGTGATACGCCAAAGGTCCACAAATTCACCGAAGGTGACCGGACGGCCATCCAAGGTCCCTGCGATCATGGCGGCCACACGCCGTTCGATCTCCTCCATGCTCCGGGAGAGCACCACAATCTGCATGAGCTCACAGGTGGGAGTGAGCACGGTCCGCTCAGGCAGGTCGCCCTTGCCTCGGTCCACGGTGATCTGCCGCAAGGACCGTGAGGGCACCTCGCTGACGCGGGGCACCAGGACGGTGTCCAACCGACCTTCGTCCACAGCCTTCTCCGCAAAGGAGACCAAGAGGTTCTGGGCGGATTCGATGGCCGCCATCTCCCCGCACAGCCCCCAGTCCACCAGCTCAGGATGAGTCAGGGAGGACTTGCCGCCACCGGAGGCGCCACCCTTGGACCCGGCAGCGGTAATGCCCATGCTGGGCTGACGCAGGACAGCTGCGGCGTCCACCCCCCGGGCGCGCAGGGCGTCGATCAGAGCAATGGTGGTGGTGGTCTTGCCCTCGCCACGCGATGCCTTGAGCGGGGTGTCTGCGGTAACCAGCAGCACCCGGCCATGCTTGCGCGGCATATCCGGATGATCCTGCAGATCCTTCAGGTAGCCGAAGGCGTCGATCTTGTCAAACAGGCCGTACGGCCTGACGTAATCGTCGAAGCCCGTCATGAGGCTCTCCTCCTTTATGATCCTTGTCGATCGGATGGCTCAGTTGTCGGACAGGTGGTAGCCGTTGCGCATGCCCATGCTGACCGTATAGAGCACCTGGCTCAGCAGGTCGTCGGTCTCCTTGCGCAGACGGTCGGCCATGTCCTGATTGGCAGCCTCCAGCACCTGGCGGACCTCGGGGTTATCCGTGCCCTTGTCGGCGCCCTCCAGCCTGGCCACCTGTTCATCCGCAGCGGCAATCAGACGATGGCCCTCGCCTCCAACGCTCTGCTGGTAGCGTTCGACTGCAGCTGAAGTGCCGGCGAAAGCCGAATCGCACAGTGCAGCAATCAACCGATCGGACCAGTAGAGGCTGTCGGTGGAGACACGATCCGTAGCGTTAGCGAGATAATCAGGCGTCCGTTCCACATTGGCATAGAAGGGAACCAAGGCATTGAAAGCGTTGGACCCGTAGGACATCCACTGGATGGCCCGGCAGGATTCAGGCCGGTAGGGGCGCAGCTGGATCAGGGCCAGCTGGTCGTTGCGGTTGATGCCGATAGGCCGGTAGAGCCCCTTGGTGTGCTCGTCGCCGGTCCGCCCATAAGGATCGTAGGGAGTGCCCTGATAGTGGGAGCTGAGCAGATACTTGACATCCTCCACGGTAATCAGCCGCTCGGGCTGGCGGCACCAGGGGATGTTGTCGCTGGTGGGAGCATGATCGGCGTCCGGCCCATCCCAGATCTCGTCATAGGGATTGAGGAAACGCTGCATGTACCAGGCGCGAGGCGTGTTGTATACATGGTCTGAATCACTATGGGAACCAAAGGCATCGCGGGGATTGAAGGGCGAAGCTGACTCCACAGCCAGGTTCAGGTGGTTGTCGGCAATGAACTCCCGCAGGTCGGCCGAGCAGAGGTGGTCGGTTTGATCCCCGAAAGCGTCGTCCAGATCGAACTCGTCGATGCCCAGCTGGTTGGGCATGGTCACATAGGAGTCATCGGGCACCCGCTTGGCTATCCAATGGTGGCCGCCCACGGTCTCCATCCACCAAATCTCATCCACGTCGCTGAAGGCGATGCCGTTCATCTCATAGGTGCCGTAGCGCTCCAGCAGGGAGCCCAACCGCTGGACACCCTCCCGTGCCGAGTGGATATAAGGCAGGACGATGGTGACCAGATCCTCCTCGCCGATGCCTCCGGGCACCTCGGCCAGGTAGCCCTCATCGCCGGGACGGCCCTGTGCAGGGGTGAGCTCAACCAGCGGATCGGCACCCAGAACGCGCTCGTTGGTAGTGATGGTCTCGGTGGCCGACATGGCCACATTGTCGCTGTTGACGCCCGCCTCGGCCCAGAGCCCCTGATCGAGCACGGCGTTGGGCACCGAGGTGTAACGCATGGGATCCTTGGGCAGATCAATCTCCAGGTGGCTGATCACGCTGCGGTAGTGTCGGGGCTGCTGGTCGGGAGTGACCAGGACGAAACGCTTGGGACGGAACTCCCCGTTGGCTGAATCCTCATTCCGAGCGATGATGGTGGACCCGTCGTAACTGGCGTGCTTGCCTATCAGAAGCGTGGTGCAGGGCATGTAAACGTCTTCCTTTTATCTGGTCGCGGTCAACTGTCATCACCCAGTCCGGAAGTCGAGGATGCCTTTGCACCCGACTGCGTGGGCAGGCAGGGATGACGGCCGTCTGCGCACTTGGGGCATGGCCTCACTCTAGTGCCAGACCGCCCCAACCAGGTCAGGCATCAGCTGGCAGCCAGGCCCGAGCCGCTGCGGCCACCGGCTGGGCGGAATGGATGGCATGGGCCAGGGCATTGAGCCAGAACCCCTCCTCCAAGTCGGGCAAAGCTTCTTGTGTGGCCCAGACCGACAGCACATAGTCATGAACCCGGTCTGGAGGGGTGGGACCGTTGTAACGCATGAGCACGGCGGGGTCGTCGGCGATATCCTTCTCCATGACCAGGGGCGAGGCCGCCGAGGTGCGCCCTTGGGGCACGCCGGGAATCAGATTAGACAGATTTCTGGAGAAGTCCTCGGGAATCGCCAGAACAGAGCTTCCGGTCCCCTCAGGCTGCAAGGCGAGCAAAGCCTCGATGGGCAGGTTGGCCAGGGACCAGTGAATCCAGGGGAAGCCGCACACGGGCACGGAGTCAGGATCCACCAGCATCCAGTGCAGGTAGTAGGCCTCCCGGGGCACATCCTCGAGTCGGAAGGGGAAGGAGACTACAGGACGTCCCTTTCGGGTAAGGGACTGAGGGGCGCGCTTGGCGTACCGATCGGGAATAGTGCCGAAATCAGTGATAATCCTCATGGTTCGATTCTCGCCCGCCCAGCCGACGAGGTCAAGTTCATACTCAGACCAGCAGAGTGCAGAAGAGGGCCTCAAAGACCAGGAGCGGCGAACCGTTGGCAGCCAGCCTCCTGCGAGCCCGGGCGATCAGCTGAATACGGTCGATGGCCCCCTGCCTGGAGAGTCTGACGGACAGATCGGCAATTGCCGCCCGATTCTCCAAATTGACCAGGCCCGCCTTCTCTTCGGCTCCGTTCTGCAGGATGCCCACATCCCGGTAGACACTGGCCAGGGTGCTCAGGTTGCGGTCCAGCACATCCCGGGTCAGTCTGGTGACCCTACGGCGAACCTGATCCTTGCCACCCAAGGCATGATAGGCCCCACGCAGCTGACGGGGAATACGTTCCTTGTCCCTAAGGCCGTTGATCTGCCGAAACTCCCGCTCGTCCCTGGCCACCTCATCGTCCACGGTGGCAGTGGCCTGATCCCGGGCCGCATCCACCACCCGGCCAGCCAGGATCACGGCATCCGAAGCGCGTCTAAGGCCCAGCAGGCCCACTACCAGCTCATCACGGTCGGCCAAGACCTGATCCCTGGTGGCGTAGAGGCGGGCGATGCCGATGTGCCCCTGGGCCAGACGGGCGGCCTTGGCGGCCAGGGGCCGGTCCACCCCCACCTGGTCAGTCAGGAAATCGGCCACTGCGGTGTTGGACGGCACCGCCAGGTTGAGCACTCTGGTCCGTGAGCGGATGGTGGGCAGCACGTCCTGGGCGCTGGGTGCGCACAGAAGCCAGATTGTATGCTCGGCAGGCTCCTCGATCTCCTTGAGCAGCACATTGGTGGTCCGCTCCAGCATCCGGTCCACGTCTTCGATGATGATGACCCGCCAAGGCGAGGTTGAAGGCATCTGCTCCGAGGTCATGATCAGCTCCCTGACCTCGTTGATGCCGATGGTGACCTTGTTGGTGGACAGTATGGTCACATCCGGATGGGTTCCGGCCAGAACCTGCTGAGTGACGCGGGTGGGCTGGTCGCTCAATCCCTGATCCGGGCTGATCAGGGCTGCCGCGAAAGCCCGGGCCAGATTGGAACGCCCTGATCCAGGAGGGCCGCAGATCAGCCAGGACTGCGCCACCTCGTCATGACCCTGCGCCTGAGCGGCCACCGTCCGCTTGAGTAGCTCGACCGTGGGCTGCTGGCCCACAATGGCATCCCAGACGCTCATCGGGTCTTCCGCAGGAGTCGGGACCGGAGCAGCCGCCGAGCGCGGGAACCTACAGGAACCGAATCGTCGTCAGCATCCCCACCGACTGTCGCTGCCTCCATGTCCTGGTCGTCCTGGTCGGCATCAGCCTCCGGTGCCTGATCGGGCGTATCCATAGCCTCGGTCCAATCCGACTCGGCATCCTGCTCATCGTCCTCATAGCCTGCCGTCGATTCATCCTCGTCGGCATCGTCATGGGCGTCAGCCTCGTCATTGTCATCATCGACCTGAGGCAAATCCAGCTCACGCCCTTCGACCAACTTGTCCAAATCGTCCTGGATGATCTGCCAGACCTGGTCGATGGATTGGGTGGCATCGATAACCAGGAACCGGTCGGGCTCATTCTGAGCCAACTGCAGGAATGCCTGACGCACATGCTGCTGAAAGTCGTCGCCAGCCGACTCCAGCCGATCGGGTTCATGATCCAGACGCGACTCGGACTGAGACGGATCCGCGTCCAGCAGGTAGGTGCGCTTGGGCATAAGGCCCTGACTGGCCCACAGGCTCAGCCGACGAATCACATCCGCCGACAGATCACGGCCTCCGGCCTGATAGGCCACTGAGGAGTCCAGGTAGCGGTCACAAAGCACAATGTCTCCTCGCTCCAGAGCCGGGCGCACCACCTGGGCCACATGCTCGGCCCGATCCGCCGCATAGAGCAGGGCCTCGGTCCTGGGGGCCAAATCGTCGGAAGAGTCAACCACGTCGGTACCCCCGGTCACGGCGACCGAGGGAAAGGCGGCCAAACCGTGAAGGACGAGTTCCCGGATGGTCAATCCGACAGGGGTGCCCCCTGGCTCGCGGGTAACCAGGGATCGCAGGCCACGCTCCTGCAGATAGTTGTGTGCTTGTTGGACCTGGGTGGTTTTGCCTGCACCATCCACGCCCTCGAAGGAAATGAACAAACCATCGCTCATGCCTGATGCTCCGTAGTCTTGGAAGTCTTGGTGGTTTTGGTCTTCTTTGTGGCTTTGCGGGCGCGAGTGGCCGACTTGCCAGCTGCAGATTTGCTGGATGCCGATTTGCGGGCCGTGGACTTTCGTGCAGTCGACTTGCGGGTGGTCCGGCCGCGCCGCTTGGCTGGTCCGGCCGCGCGCTTCTCTGCCAGCAGGCGGAAGGCCACCTCCGGCTCGATGGACTGGGCCGTGTACTGCTTGGGCAGGGTCCTGTTGGTCTGCCCGTCGGTGATGTAGACACCGTAGAACCCGTCCTTGATGGTGACGGGTTTGCCGCTGTCAGGGTCCGTACCCAGCTCACGAAGAGGGGGCTTGGCCGCGCTCCGGGAACGCCGTCCGTACTTGGGCTGATCGAAAAGGGCCTTGGCCCCGGTCTGGTCGATAGTGAAGATCTGTCCCTCGTCGGTCAGCGAACGCGTTTCGGTGCCACCGTCGGCCTTGGTGGCCGTCAGATAGGGGCCATAACGGCCGTTGCTGGCTGTGACGGTCGCCTGGCTGGTTTCTCCCGTCTTGGCATCGGTCAGTTCGATGCTGCCCACCGTCCTGGGCAGGCTGAGCAGCTTCAGGGCATCCTCCAGGGTGACCGTATCCGGATCCATGGTCTTGAAAAGCGATGCCATTTTGGGCTTAGGACCAGTCTGCTTGGCTGTCCGCGCAGTCTTGCCGGTCGGCTTTTTCTGCTCGGCCGCTTCCCCCTCGGGGCTGATCAGGGCCACATAGGGCCCGAATCTGCCCTTGCGCACCTCGACCCGACCACCGGTCTGCGGATCCTTGCCCAGCTGACGGGGACCGCCGGCGTTGGCTGCAATCAGTTCATGGCCCGCCGCCACGGTCAGCTCGTCCGGAGCCATGGTGGGCGGCAGTGAGGCCCGCTTGGGGTTGCCGTCGGCATCCAGGTCGGCCGTATCCTCAAGATAGGGGCCATAGCGGCCGACCCTCACCTGCAGGCCATCACCAATCTCGATGGTGTTGATCTTGCGGGCGTCGATGTCCCCCAACTGGGCCACCTGCTCCTGCAGACCCTGATGGGCCTGGTCAGCGTTCTGAGCGGCACCCGGACCCGAGCCGAAGTAGAACCGAGTCAGCCAGTCCTTGCCTCGCTCCTTGCCGTGGGCGATCATATCCAGGCCGTTCTCCATCTGTGCCGTGAATTGGTAGTCCACGTACTTGGGAAAATTGGTCTCCAACAATCCGACTACCGAAAAGGCCAACCAGGACGGGATCAGGGCACGGCCACGCTCGTAGACGTATCCGCGGTCGATGATGGTCGAAATGATGCTGGCGTAGGTGGAAGGCCTACCGATCTCCTTGGCCTCCAGGGTCTTGACCAGAGAGGCCTCGGTGTAACGGGCCGGCGGCTGGGTTTCATGCCCCTCAGGTTCTACCGAGGCAGCACGAAGTACGTCCCCCTGCTGGACCGGAGGCAGGGATGAATCCTCATCAGCCTGCTCAGGGCCTGCGCCCATGGCCTTGAGGAAGCCAGGGAACTTGATGACGGTGCCTGAAGCCTGGAAGAGGGCCGTACCCTCCTTGCCAGCCTGCGCCGATAGGCGGATGGTGGCTGTGGACCCGGTGGCGTCGGCCATCTGCGAAGCCAGGGTGCGCCGCCAGATCAGGGTATAGAGCTTGAGCTGGTCAGGGGCCAGGCGGTCGGCCAGCTCCTGGGGCCTGTGGAAGGTGGAACCGGCGGGCCGGATGCACTCGTGGGCCTCCTGGGCGCCGGCGGTCTTGGTCACATACTGCTTGGACTCAGCCGAAAGGTATTCAGCACCATACTCACGCTCGACCCCCTTGCGGGCAGCGGCAATGGCCTCCTGGGAGAGGGTGACCGAATCCGTACGCATGTAGGTGATGAACCCGTTCTCATAGAGCCCTTGGGCTGCGCGCATGGTGGCCCGGGAACTCATGCCCAGCCGATTGCCAGCCGTCTGCTGCAGGGTAGACGTGGTGAATGGGGGCTGGGGACGCCGCCGATAGGGCTTGGTCTCCATACCCGTCACCGTGAAGTCCTGATCCTTCAAAGCCTCTGCCAGGCTCCGGGCATGCTGTTCATCCAGCTGCAGGACCTGCTCCTTGGCAGCAGCCTGCGTCAGCTGACCCTTGGATGTGAAGTCCTTGGAGACCGCCAGCCGCTGCTCCCCCAGACTGATCATCCGCGCCTGAAAACCGTTCGACGACGCCGATTCCCCGGCATCCTCCTGCATCAGACGCGCTAGCAAATCCCAGTAGGAGGCCTTGACGAAGGTCATGCGCTCACGTTCGCGCTCCACAATCAGCCGGGTCGCCACAGACTGGACACGCCCGGCACTCAGCCCCGGACCCACCTTGCGCCAGAGCACCGGCGAAAGCTCGTAGCCATAGAGCCGATCCAGCACCCTGCGGGTCTCCTGGGCATCAACCATGTGGGCATCCACGTCCCTGGTGTGCTTGAGCGAATTCTTGATGGCCTCCGGGGTGATCTCATGAAAGACCATGCGCTTTACCGGCACCTTGGGTTTGAGGGTCTGGACCAGGTGCCAGGCGATGGCCTCCCCCTCGCGATCCTCATCAGTGGCCAGATAGAGCTCGTCGGCGTTCTTCAGCGCCTTCTTGAGCTCGGACACCGTGTGCTTCTTCTTGTCGTCCACGATGTAGTAGGGCTTGAAGCCATCATTCACGTCTACGCCGAACTTGCCGTAAGCCTTCTTTTGGGAGGCCGGGATCTGCGATGGCTGGGCCAGGTCGCGGATATGGCCCACTGAAGCCATGACCGTGTAGCCCTTGCCCAGGTACCCGCCGATCTTCTTTGCCTTGGTTGGCGACTCAACAATGACGAGCTTATTGCCGGATGCCATGGCCTCTCCTTATATTGTGTTCTTTCGCACGCCATCTTACTCACGAGGTTCCGTCACCATGCAAATCAAGGGGCTATGTGCGCGGGTGTGGATCCCCGAGTTTGATGGTGGATGAATCAGAGGCGCTCAGTACGCCCAGAGATCGACCTCAGTCATTTTGAGGCGGAGCCGGAGGCCGACCGACAAGGCCCATCCTGGTCAGAGGCGAGGCCGTGATCTGCCTCATTGCCAGAACCAGTCCCAGGGTCAGCGACAGAACAGAGGCCATCATTATGACGGCCGAGCAGTGAACCCCATAGGCCGTCCACCGGGCGCCGATCTCCAGACCAGGACTGACCTGCCAGATGACATAGCAGGCGTAGAGAATCCCCAGGAACCCCGCAACCAACATCAGTGTGGAGACAATCTGGATCGAAGCCGAGGACATTCTGGTCCCAGGAACATCCATCCCGGTGCCTCGAGTGGCGGCCAGGGCAATAAGACAGAGACCAACCGGAATAAGAGTGCCCATGATCACGTCTGAGGGGCGGTGCCAGCCGCCCTGCACCAGCGAGCAGCCCACGGACAGATCAAAGGCGAATCCCATCAAGGCGACCGGGGCCCTCCAAACGCGCGGCACCACACAGAGCAGGGCCAGGACCACCGCCAGAGCCAGGATGGTGTGCCCGGATGGAGCCGAATTGGCTGCGGAGGCCTGAGCATGGATCAGCACAGGACGAGGCAGGAAGCGTTTGAGAACACGCGCCGCCCCGTAGACCACCAGAGCATAAATCGCAACCTGGCCGAGCAGCCACCACCGGCGGCGAGCCAGAACAACCGACAGGGCTGTAAGACCCAGCACCACGCAGATCGCCACAGTCACATAAGGAATGGTAAACAGCCCCAGATAAGACTTGACCAGGGGCGCCTGGTCAAGAAAACCCCGGAAGTTGGCCAGGGCCATGTCGTCGTAGGTCTGCCCGGGAACAGTCCAGACGGCCGCCCACCAGACCAAAGCCGCCAGACCCAGGCAGACCAGGCCGGAGACCAGGCACAGGACCAGGGCTGAAATCCGTGGGCGAGAAGTCAGGGGATCCCGGTCAACATGACTGCCATCCTCTTCGGTCTGCTCATTCGGGCTCCGGTACCAAGTCTGTTGTGCTTCGCCCTGCTCGCGCTTGTTGGTCATACCTCTAGACTCTATCCAACCCCTGGGTCGACAGCCGACACCCCGTCCGACTAACGCGTTCAATTCACCATCTTTACGATTTTTCAGCGGGCAAAATGGCAATATACAAGGAAACCAACCCTGCCAATCAACCGTCTCCCTGATTCCGCTGTCTAAGAGAAATCATCAACTCGTCCCAATTTGTGTATAATGTTAACAAAAAGATGTTAGCATGGCAGTTATTCGCCAGCATTGGAGCCGGGGGCAGTCAGCGCGGTGTTGGCGTATTCCAGCAGACTCTAAGGAGCGTCATGTATCTCAACGTGGAGCGAGAACTTACCAAGTGCGAACGCGTAATTCGTCAACGCGTCAGCCCTTATGTGGACACGGCCCTGTCAACATGCCAGGTCCGCAGCCACGAAAATCCCGGAGAACCTGTACCGCCGGCGCTCTTTCTGGAGGACGCACGCAGCGGAAGAGCGGAATTCCAACCATTTAGGCTCGGAACCACCTGGGGAACCACCTGGGGAACCACCTGGTTTGAGCTGAAGGGAAAGATACCCGTCGACATGCTTAACCCTGTGCCCGACCGGCCCATTGAATTGAACATCGATTTGGGCTGGCATCCCGATTTCGTAGGCGGGCACATAGAAGGGATGGTCTTTCGACCTGACGGGACGGTCATCAAGGCCGTCCATCCGCTGAACACCTGGGTACCTCTGATAGGCCCAGCCGGAGTCGATTCAGCCATTGCTGCCGATGGCTCCTTCACCCTCTACCTGGAAGCAGCCTGCAACCCTGTCATTTTGGGAGTACCGTCGTTCGCCAGGACTGAACTCGGCGCTGGGCCTACAGGCAGGCCCGACCAGCCCTATACCTTCCGAAAAGCGGATGTCTGCCTGCATGACCGACAGCTGGATGCCTACAGGGCCGACTTGGATGCAGTCAGCCAACTCATCGGCATCCAGGATAAGGACTCTCTTTGGTACTGGACGCTGGCCAAATCCCTCCAGGCATCCATGAACCTCTATGACGACCAGAACAGAGCCCGGACCGTAGGCCCAGCCCGTCAAGCCCTGGCCAAGGTGCTGTCGACCCCTGCCGAAAAAGTTGGGCTCAGGCACACAGCCATAGGCCACGCCCATATAGACTCCGCCTGGCTCTGGCCCGTCAGGGAAACCCGCCGCAAGGTGGCAAGAACCGTCTCAAATGTCTTGGCTTTGATGGACGAGGATCCGGAATTCACCTACGCCATGAGCTCCGCCCAGCAATATGCCTGGCTTGAGGAAGGCTACCCGGATCTGTTCGCCAGGGTCAAGGCACGAGTAGCCGAGGGCAGGTTCATTCCCGTGGGAGGCATGTGGGTTGAATCCGACGGTATGCTGCCCAGCGGTGAATCCCTAATCCGACAAATATCCTACGGACAACGGTACTTCCGGGACAGGTTCGGACTTAGCCCCAAGGGAATCTGGCTGCCTGACAGCTTCGGCTACACCGGCGCTTTCCCACAAATCGCCCGGCGCAGCGGCTACCAGTGGTTCCTTACGCAGAAGATTGCCTGGTCAGACACCACCCGCTTCCCCCATCACTCCTTCCTCTGGCAAGGAATCGATGGGTCGCAGATTCTCACCCATTTCCCGCCCTCCGACACCTATGGGGCCCAGGTTAGCGCCAAGGAACTGCAGTACTCAGAGCACAATTTCAAGGACAAGGACCTTTCGGACCAGGCCATGATTCTGTACGGCTACGGCGATGGCGGCGGGGGTCCTACAAGGCAGATGCTGGGCCGGGTCCACAGATTCGCTGATCTGCAAGGGGTGCCGCCGGTGACCATCGGCACTCCGGATGAGTTCTTCGAGTCCCTTGGCCGGAAAATGCCGGCAACCGCCGGAGCGGAGATGCCGGTCTGGAAGGGCGAGCTCTATCTGGAACTCCACCGGGCAACATTGACCTCTCAACAGGACATGAAGCGGGGATGCCGCCAGGAGGAGTCCCTTCTGCGCATGGCCGAGTATCTATGCGCCATGGCGGCGCTGGACGGAGGGTCATACGTCTATCCCCGCCAGGACCTCGACCAGATCTGGAAGACCCTCCTGCTCAACCAGTTCCATGACATTCTGCCCGGATCAGCCATCGCCTGGGTGCATCGCCAGGCCCGGGAGGCATACAAGCGAGACCTAGCCAAGCTTGAAAGCCTGATCCGATCCGCCTGCGACGCTCTGACGGCAAACCATCCCGACCTTCCGATCCTGCCTCAGGCGCAATTGCTTCCCTTTGCGCAGACAGGCGGCTCCTGGACTCCACAGTCTCCAATCCGTCAAGGTCGGGCAGTCAACCTCACCCAGACCGAAGAAGGCTGCTTGCTAGACAATGGGTTCCTGCGGGTTCGGCTGAATGCCGCCGGGGCAGTCACCTCCTGCGTGGATACAGCCCGAAACCTAGAAATGGTCGCCGAGGGCGAGACCATGGGCGTCTATGAGCTCTTCATCGATCAACCCTCCATGTGGGATGCCTGGGATATCGAGCGCGATGCGCTCCTGACCGGGAAAACCGTGACCGACTCCAGGATCGTCCAAGCGAAAGTCAATCAGAACGGTTCGGCCGAAGTCACTGTAGAGGCCGGATACGGAACCAGCAGCTTCCGCACCATGATCAGCCTGTCTCCCGGGTCAAACTCCCTGGACTTCTCAGCTCGGATCGACTGGCGTGAGAAGGAGCGCTTCCTGAAGGTTCGCATGCCAGTCTCGATCATCGC
Source organism: Bifidobacterium sp. W8104 (assembly GCF_016100735.1). Lineage (NCBI taxonomy): Bacteria > Bacillati > Actinomycetota > Actinomycetes > Bifidobacteriales > Bifidobacteriaceae > Bifidobacterium > Bifidobacterium sp. W8104. Next base: position 1,141,747 of record NZ_JACFRW010000001.1, on the reverse strand, counting down.
AGACCAGGGCCAGTTCGAATGCCAGTACGGGTATGTGAATCGGCCTGTGACCAAGAACACGCCTGGAGACGAGGCCAAGTTCGAAAGCTGCACACATCGATTCGTCCGAATCGCGGATTCGCGTCAATCCGTGTCAGTGGTCAACGCCAGCACCTACGGGGCCGATGCCTACCCGCTTCGGAATGATTCGAACGAACCATCCGGCACCATGGTCAGGCTGTCTCTTCTGGAATCGCCGATTTTCCCCGACCCGGACACGGATACAGGCATTCACGACTTCCACTGGACCGTCTCGGCCGGCAACAACCTGGCCGACACCCTGGACGAGGCCAATCGGGTCAACGCGCCGATTCTGAACGACGTGCCCGAAATCGAGCCGCCTGTGACCCTGGACTCTCTAGAAGGAACCGTAGTCATCGATTGGATCAAACTGGCTGACGACGGGAGTGGAGACCTGATCCTGCGCCTCTACGAGGCGGCCGGATCCACCGCCAAGGTCCGTTTGAAACCCTCCTCGGCCTTCGCCGGGGCCGTCGTGCGTGAAACGGACACTCTTGAGGGCGATAACCTGCCCGCTGACGAGCATAAAGCCCTCACCTGCACTAACGGTTCAGCAATCAGTTCAGCCGAGCTCGTCTTCTCCCCCTTCCAGCTCGCCACCCTGCGAGTGACCCGCTGACCAAGTACCTCATCACCTCATATACCGATAGTTAGGAAAGGAAACGCAATCATGAATACGACCAGAATCACGAAACTCATAGCAGCCTGCGGGGCTCTTGCCATGATGACAGGACTAGCATCCTGCGGATCGTCAGACAAGAGCGCCGACAAGGAAAACAGCACAATCAGCTTCCAGACCAAAAACCTTGAAAGCGTCTACAAAGACTATTTCAACGGGCTCATTGCCAAGTTCGAAAAGCAAAACCCCGGCATCAAGGTCAAGTGGATCGATCAGCCCGGCGACGGATACGCCAACAAACTCTCGACCGATGCCGCTGCTAACCAGCTGCCTGATGTAATGGACATGATGCCAAAGGATGCATACATCCTGGCCAAGTCCGGAGCCATCGACAATGTCTCCAAAGCCAATCCAGGCATCGAAAAGGAGTACACCAAGGGGACCTGGAAGAGCGTGACCTTCAAGGGCTTCGGCGACGACGGAGCCTATGCATACCCCTGGTACCTGACACTTGGTCCGACTTTCTACAACAAGAAGATCCTGACCGAATGCGGCATGGACACAGCCAAGCTGCCGGACTCCTGGGAATCCTACTTCGAGGCCTCCCATCAGATGGCCACGACCTGCAAGGGCAAGTACCAGTGGTCCGCAGCTCTGCCCACCATCGGCACCTTCGGCGAGTACGGCGGTGAAATCATGAACAAGGACCAGACCAAGTTCACCTTCAACTCGCCCAAGGGCGTGGAGCTGGTTCAGCACTACGTCGATATGTATAAGGACGGCATGATGAGCAAGGAGGCCGTCGCCGCGTCGGGATCGCAAACCACTGACCTGTTCAAGCAAGGATCTGTAGCCACCCGCAGCGGTTTCATGTACGACCTGAAGGACTTCAAGCAGAATGCACCCGAAATCTATAAGAATCTTGCCGTGGCTCCAGCCATCACACGCGGGCATCAAAGCCTCAATGCGGAGATTCTGGCTGTGAGTTCACAGTCCAAGCACAAGGACGCCGCCCACAAGTTCGCTGCCTTCGTGACCAACAACACCAACCAGGTGGACTTCGCCAAGAGCTCCCAGACCTTCCCCTCCACAGCCAAGGGCGTGGATGACCCCTACTTCCGGAAGGATGATGGGAGCCTCGAGTCCAAGACCTTGGTCATGCTGGCTGCCAATATCAAGAACGGCGAGGTCATGGATCCTCCACAGTTCATCCAGTCCGACCTGGATGAACTGGGCGAGCAGCTTCAGCAGGCCGTCATCGGGCAGATCTCTGCCAAGCAGGCCCTGGACACCGCCGTCAAGGACGCCAACGACAGGCTGGCCCAATGAGCCTGGCCGCCAACCAGAAAGCGGGGGCCCGTGTGACCCCCGCCCATGATGCTGATCAGCATCAGCCACAGAAGGGCAAGGGCTCAAGGTCCATTTCGACCATGAAGCCTTGGTCCCCCTGGCTCTTCCTGATCATTCCCATCATCTTTACCCTGGTTTTTACGATTTATCCGTTCCTGAACACGATCCGGCTCTCTTTCACGAATTCGACGCTCCTGCGTACAGGGAAATTCGTGGGACTTAGCCAGTACTCGGCCGTTCTGGCCGACACCAAGGTTCACACGGCCCTGCTGAACTCAACGATCTACGCCCTATGCATGGCTCCCTGCATGGTAATACTGCCTCTTATCCTGGCTGTACTGGTCAATAAGAAGACTAAGATCATGAGCTTCTTCAGGACGGCCTTCTACGTGCCCGCAGTAGCCGGATCGGTCATATCAGGACTGATCTGGACCAATATGATGAGCGCCAAGGGCCTGGTCAACGCAATCTTCATGGGCCTGAAGTGGATCAAAGAACCCATTCCCTTCCTCCAGGATCGTTGGCTGCTCCTCTTCAGCGCCATGCTGGTCACCATCTGGGGAGGTCTGGGATACTACATGGTCATCTATCTGGCGGCTCTGGCCAACATAGACGACAGCCTTTACGAAGCTGCCTCCATCGACGGAGCCGGTCCGGTTCGCCAGTTCATTTCGGTGACCATGCCCGGCTGCAGGATGACCATGGTGCTCATCCTGCTCCTTTCATCCATCGCAGCCTTCCGAGTCTTCAATGAGGTCTACATGCTTACCGGGGGCACCGGAGGAATGGGCGGGAAGGACGTCACCATGTCCATGCTGATCATGCGCGAGGGCACGGGTCTGACCGCCAGAACCGGCTATGCCAGCGCCCTGAGCATCATCATGTTCTTCATCCTGGGCATCATCACCTCAATCGAGTTCTATGTGCAGAGGAAGGCGGACAACTGATGCGCGCGAACAGAATCACCCCGGGGACCGTCATCCGGTACTTGGCATGCACCGTCTTGTTCATCCTTCTGGTGGGTCCCATCATCTGGCAGGTCTCATTGGCCTTCAAAGGACGCGGAGACAACATCTACGCCATCCCGCCCTATTTCATCCCCAAGGACTTCACCTGGGACAACTTCATCAGGGTCTTTCATCAGATCCCGATTCTGCATTATGCCCTCAACTCGCTGATCGTCACCATCATCAACGTCGTAGGCAATCTGGTGACGGCCACACTTGCGGGATATGCCCTGGGCAGGCTCAAGTTCCCCGGCAAGAAGCTGGTGGCCGGATTCATCTTCGGATGCATGCTGATCCCCGGCGAAACCGTTCTGGTCTCGCAGTTCCTGACCATTCGGGGACTACACCTGAACAACTCCCTGCTGGGAGTCGTCCTGCCCGGACTGTGCGGAGCCATGAACATCCTGCTAATGATGACGGCATTTGCTTCGATCCCTCACGAACTGGAAGAGGCGGCCGAGGTGGACGGCGCCAATGTCTGGCAGAGGTTCATCCACATCTGCCTGCCCCAAGTCAGAGGCACGGCGATGGTAGTCGCCATCTTCTCCTTCGTGGGAGCATGGAACGACTTCATGTGGCCTTTGGTGGTCATCGGAGACGAGTCCAAGTACACCCTGACCATCGGACTGAACAAGCTCAAGGGCGCCTTCGTCACCGACCCGCGGTTGATTGCAGCCGGAGCCGTCATTGCCCTAATCCCAATCATCATCTTCTTCGTGGCCTTCCAACGCTACTTCTTCGACGGCGTGGAGACCGGCGGAGTCAAGGAGTAAGCAGGGATGAGATTCGGCGTCAACTACACACCCTCACACGGATGGTTCCATACCTGGCTGAACCCTGACTGGCAGGCAATCGGCCGGGACCTGGACCAGATTGCCTCTCTGGGGGCAGACCACATCAGGGTCTTCCCCCTCTGGCCAATCCTTCAACCCAACCGAACCATGATCAATCGTCAAGGGTTGGACGACCTGCATCAAATGGTCGACATGGCCGGGCAACGTGGTCTTGACTCCTTCGTGGACGTGATCCAGGGGCACCTGTCAAGCTTCGACTTCCTGCCTTCTTGGGTAACCACATGGCATGCCAGGAACATATTCACTGACGAACCGACCGTCCAGGCCGAGGCCGACCTGATCTTCCAGGTCTATAGGAGCCTTGAAGACCTGGACGGGTTCCGGGGGCTGACAGTGGGCAACGAGTGCAATCAGTTTCTTGGAACAGCGCACCCACTGGGCATGACGGCGACCAGCGAGCAGGTCGAAGCCTGGATTGACGCCTTGATCAGCCCTTTGGCTGCCCGTGCTGAGCAGGACCATCGCATTCTGGTCCATAGCGAAGACGATGCAGTCTGGTACCTGCCCGGCCACGCCTTCACCCCGGTTCAGCAGGGGCATATCGGCAGCCTGTCTACGGTCCATGCCTGGGTATTCAACGGCGTCGCCAGCAAATACGGGCCCGTCAGCCCGGAGTGTCTGAACCACGGCCGCTACCTGATTGAACTGGCCAAAGCCTACGAGGATCAAGCCCATCGGCAAGTTTGGGCCCAGGAGATCGGTGCCCCGCTCAACGTCATGACCGCCGCCCAAGCACCAACCTTCATGCAGGAATCCGTCAGAAGGATGGCGCAGGCCGAGGATCTGTTCGGCATCACCTGGTGGTGTTCCCATGACGTGAACCGTAGCCTGGCCGACTTCCCGGATCTGGAGTATGACCTGGGGCTGATTGATCAGGAAGGACAGGTCAAGGAGCTCGGACGACTCTTCGCCAGTCTGGCCGAGGAGATCCACAACCTCCCGAATGACCGGCAGGACGGTGGCAACGCAAATCGGGATCGCGTCGCAATCGTCCTCCCCTCGGACCCAGAGGGAATGTCGCAAATCCGCAGTGCTTGCGCACCTGGCGGGCGTATTTTCGAAGCCTGGATGAATGACGCAGACTCGGGCGAATCCCCCCTATTCACTAACCAGGATCGCGCGAACGATGCTGCCTACCTGGCAGAACGCGGGATTGCCAGGCTGGTCACAGCCGAATCGCTCTAGCAGCGGTCTGCGCCGAGGCTACTGTTCGACACGGATGCCGAAATAGCCCATGGCAAGTTCGCAGAACATCATATTGGCCCAGCTGAACCAAGGGCGGGTGTACTTGCTCGGATCGTTGACGTCGAATCCCTCATGCATCAGATGAGTGCCGGCATCGGTTTGAACCAGGATGTCTAATATTCTGCCCTGTTCGTCACGGTCCTTGGTTGTCAGTCCCTCCATGGCCAGCGCTATAGGCCAGACATAGTCGGCTGGAGTGTGGGAGGATCCGATTCCCTTGGCCCAGGATCCTTCGTAGTAGTATGGATTCTCCGGGCTGAGCAAGGTACGACGCGTCTCCAGATAAATCGGATCGTCAAAGGTACAGAACCCTATATAAGGAGCCGAAATCAGGTTGGGAACATTGGCGTCGTCCATGACACCGACCCCGCCCAGTCCATCCACCTCATAGGCATAGATGGCTTTCCCTGCCGCATTCCTGGTGATCCCATGCTGTTCTATGCCCAGGCGGATGGCGCGGCCGAGCCTGTCTGCACGGTCTGCCAACCCTGCATCATCCAAGGGGCCAGTAAAGATTCGCTTCAGGAGGTCCATGGCCACTGAAGCGAACATGTTGGAGGGAACAAGATAGTTGTAGGTGCAGGCATCATCGCTGGGGCGGAAACCCGACCAGGTCATCCCTGTCGGAGCCACCGGATGGCCACGACCCTCTTCGGACGAAGTATCCTGGGCAAGATCGGTCTTCCTCATGAAGAAATAAGGCGAGCGGGCATGATCCTGTTCCAGCTCGAAGACATCCAGAATTCGGCGGACCCCCTTGATGAAGTTGGCGTCAAATTGGTCCGTCCGTCCCGTATTGCGATAGAGCAGCCAGGCCAACTGAACCGGATAGCAGAGGGAATCCACCTCATACTTGCGCTCCCAAAGCCAGGGGCTGGCAAAGTCCGACCGGTCATCGGGATCCCAGGCAGCCCCTGAAGGGGTCTCATTGAAGGCGTTGGCATACGGATCTATGCAGATGTAGGCGAATTGCCTTCTGACCAGGCCCGATATCATGGCAGCCATATCGTCATCGTCGCGTGCGATGACCAGATAGGGACGTACCTGCGCCGTGGAATCTCGCAGCCACATGGCCGGTATGTCTCCAGTGAGCAGGAAAGTAGTGCCGTCATCCTCCCTCCTGACCGTGGTTGAAAGCGTGTTGGCGAAAGCCTCCTGGAAAACCCTGGCCCAAGCCGGATGCCGGTCCCCGCATAAATCGGTCATCCGCTCGATGAATGACGACACTGAAACGGGAATCTTCTGATCGGTCATAGTCGCGCCCTTGCCTCTTGCGTGGCAGTGGATGCCGCCGATGCCAACCACGCATCAGGACAACCCCTAGCCAAAAGCCAAACATGGAAAACTCCCACGCACCCGCCAGAGGCCACTTACCCTTGCTGCATTCCTGCCCTGGGGGGATTGGGTGACATAACGCCACGTGAGAGCAAGTCACTATGATAGCAGACGGGCTCCATTTGTCCACTGGAAAGCGCCGACCCATCCATGTCAGGTGCGTATTCGGTCGATATTGCCGCCCGCAGCTTCCCTGACCAGACCTGTTCGCTAACATGTAGGCAACAGGATCGCCGTACTCCAGCGGTCGATCACGGATCATGCCGGACGATGGCAATAGATAGTAAATAGCCCGGCATCACAGCGACAAGGGATGGATGGCTGAAGACGAATGGCTGATATGGATGCTGATTTGGTGATTGTGGGTGCTGGCCTGTTCGGTCTGACCGTGGCCCAGCAGGCCGTCGAGCACAGCGGAGCCCGGGTACGCATAATCGACGTGCGCGACCACATCGGCGGCAACGCCTACTCCTACATGGATGAGGAGACCGGAGCCGAAATCCACAAGTACGGTGCCCACCTCTTCCACACCTCCAACCGCAAGGTCTGGGAGTACGTCAACCGCTTCACCGAATTCACCGACTACACCCACCGGGTCTACACCACCCATAAGGGCGAGGTCTACCCCCTGCCCATCAACCTGGGCACCATCAACCAGTTCTTCCACGCCCACTACACCCCCCAGCAGGCCCGGGAACTGATCCGGGAGCAGGCTGGCGAGCTGGCAGGGACCGACCCGAGCAACCTGAATGACCAAGGCATCTCTCTGATCGGCCGGCCCCTGTACGAGGCCTTCATCAAGAATTACACGGCCAAGCAATGGCAGACCGACCCCTCCCAGCTGCCCGCCTCCATCATCAAGCGGCTTCCGGTGCGGTTCAACTACGACAACCACTACTTCAAGGACACCTGGGAGGGACTGCCCAAGGACGGCTACACGGCCTGGTTCGAGCGGATGATCGACGACCCCCGCATCCAGGTGAGTCTGCAAACCGACTTCTTCGACAACTCCCAGCCCTGGAATCGGGATGCTCTGGTGGGACAGGTCCCCGTGGTCTACACCGGCCCGGTCGACCGCTACTTCGACTATCGTCTGGGCGAGCTCAAGTGGCGGACCGTGGACTTCAAGGAGCGCCGCTACGACGAGGACGACCACTTCGGTTGCCCGGTCATGAACTTCTCCGATCCTGACGTGCCCTACACCCGCGCCATCGAGTTCAAGAACTTCAACCCCGAACGCTACGACCGGCAGAACCATGAGCGCACTGTGGTCTGGGAGGAATACAGCCGCTTCGCCGGCAAGGGCGACGAGCCCTACTACCCCATCAACACCAGCGACGACCGGGCCCTCTATACCCAGTACAAGCAGTTGGCGGCCCAACAGCCGAAGGTGGTATTCGGCGGCCGCCTGGGCACCTACGCCTACTATGACATGCACCAGGTCATCAACTCGGCCCTGGATGCCTGGGACAAGCGGATCGCTCCCCTGGTAGGCCCCGCCAAGGACTGAAACAGCACCCGATTCCTGTCGACCCTCTAGCGGCAATCATCCCACTGGGGTGACGGGAAGAGAATGGGTTCCGCCTTTGTCCACAGGGCGATCATGTCGTCGTCGGGATTGGTCAGTGCCTGGATCTGCACTCCATCCATGGTGCAATAAACGGTTCTAATCAACCGGTGGAAGGCCGACCGATCCCGATAGGGCTCAGGCAGCTTCCAACGGATCCCATCCATAAAGTCGATCATCCGGGCATGGCGATTACGGTAGTACTCGTGTGCGGGATGAGCCGGATCGTGAGCCTCTACAGCCAAATGCATGAAGAGCATGACCAGGACCATACGCTCGGCGTTCTCCTTGACCAGACGACGCAGATAACCCGGCAGCGAATAGAGGGGATGCCCCTCCCGGTCTCGACCAATGGCCAGCTCATCGCGCTCGCCGGGCTTGGACCCAAAGGTGAAGGAACCCTGGTCGTAGTAGACCTGGATGACCAGGGAGAGCAGCTCCTCGCGCGTGCGGACGTAATGACGCAGTCCCGGCAAGGTCAGACCGACGGCATCCGCAATGGCCTGCATGGAGACACCATAGGTGCCATAGTAGGCGATCATCTGGGCGGCGACCTGGGCTATCTGTCTGCGGCGTTCACCGGGGGCCATCCGCTGGCGGGCGCCAATCGGGCGGCCCGGAAGGCGTCCAACCTGATCTCCGCCCGCCCTACTGGTGGTCTTCCTATTCGCATCACTCATCAGAATCATCATACCGTTGGCCGACAGACCGTCCTAAGCCGTACATAGCCCCTTTCCCTAGACGCTCCCTTGACGGAACCGCCCACAATGACCTGCCCTCTTGCTTATTTCATATATTTAAGATATAAAACAATACAGGAAGCACGGCGCTTCCCCACTGTGCACAGACGCACCGAAAGAGAGGGAGTTGGATAATGACACAAGCCGATTCAGCAGGCAGGCAAGAGCTCGGCACCGCAGCTAAAAGCCGATACTGCATTGCCTTCTTCGTTTTCAATCTGTTCTGGATGATGGCCCTGTCCATCGTCGCCTCGGTCCTGCTGCCCCAACGCCTGACCGACATCGCTCCGGGGTCCAAGGTGGCCATATCCGGGGTCTTCAACGCCACCACGGCCCTGACCTCCCTGGTGTCCAACCTGATCGTGGGCAACCTGTCCGACAGGACCCGTTCCATCTTTGGCCGCAGAACCCCCTGGGTCGTTTCCGGCGGCCTTATAGCCGGCATCTCGCTCTTCCTCATGGGCATCATTGCCAACGTCTGGGCCATCGGCATCTTCTACTGCCTGGCCATGGTCGGCCTGAACATGATGATCTCGCCAGTGGTCGCATCCCTTTCCGACCGTGTTCCCGAGTCACAGCGGGCCACCATGTCGGCATTCATATCGGCAGGCAATCTGGTGGGCAACTCCCTGGGTACGCTGGTCGGCGCCCGTTTCATCACCATGCAGATCCCGGGCTGGATCATGTCCGGCATGGTCATGGGCGTGGCCGGACTGGTCACAGTGGTCATCTGGCCCAAGGAGCCCTCATCAAAGGACATGCCCGCTTTGAGCAGCAGCCTGCGCTCCATCCTGGAATCCTTCCGCCCGCCTCGCCATGCGCCCGACTTTTGGATGGCCTTCGTGGGACGTTCCCTGCTCCTGTTCAGCTACTACATGATTCTCAACTACCAGCTCTTCATCCTCCAGGACTACATGGGCCAGTCCGTCAAGGACTCGGCGGCCACCATGTCGACCATGTCCCTGGTGTTGATTGTGGTCTCCATGATCGCCGCCCTGGGTGCCGGCCCGATCTCCGACAGGATCGGCCGTAGGAAGATGCCCGTGGTCATCGCCAGCCTGCTTCTGGCCCTGGGCTATGCCATGCCCTGGATCATCCACAGCCCCCTGGGCATGATCCTGTTCACCGCCATCGGCGGCTTCGGCTACGGCATGTATGGGTCGGTCGACCAGGCGCTCAACGTTGACGTTCTGCCCAATGCCGAGGAGGCAGGCAAGGATCTGGGCATCCTCAACATCGCCACCACCCTGGGCCAGATGGTGGGGCCCATGGTGACATCGCTGATCGTCTCGGTGACCAAGTCCTACCAGCTGGTTTTCCCCACCGCCATCGTCCTGGTGCTGCTGGCCTGCATCTTCATCAGCCGCATCCGCACCATCAAGTAAGGAGTCCAAACAGTGAGCATCCACATCGACCCGCGCCTGACTACCGGCACCATCAGCCCCTACCTGCACGGCCAGTTCATCGAATTCCTCGGCGAGTGCATCGATCAGGGACTATGGGTGGGAACGGATTCCCCCATTCCCAACACCGACGGCATCCGCACGGACACCCTCAAGGCCCTGAAAGCACTGAAACCTCCCCTGCTACGCTGGCCCGGCGGCTGCTATGCCGACACCTACCACTGGCGTCAGGGGGTCGGGCCACGCGATCAGCGTCCGGTGGGGTACAACGAGAACTTCGGCACCTACCAACCCGACGGACACGGCTTCGGCACCGACGAATTCCTCAGACTGTGCCAGGCCGTTGGCGCCGAACCCTGGATCAACGTGAACATGCTGAGCGGATCCGTGGCCGAGATGCGCGACTGGATGGAGTACTGCAACCGTCCATCGGGCACGGCCATGTCAGCCATGCGGGCCGCCAACGGCCACCCCTCCCCCTATGGCGTGAAGTTCTGGGGTCTGGGCAACGAGCCCTGGGCCGGCGGGGGGACGATGACCCCGTCCATGTACGCGGACCGCTATCGGATGTTCGCCTCGGCCATGCCCACCTTCGCCGAGAACGGGGATCAACCCCCGATGATCCGGCCCATCGCCTGCGGCCCGGACGGCAACAAGCCCATGGAACGGGTGCGCTGGACCAGGGATTTCTTCCAGGCTTTGGCCCAGTACCGCCAGCCACCCATCGCCGCCTACGACCTGCACTTCTACAACTGGAACATCGACCATCCCGACGACACTTCCACTCGGTTTGATCAGGACGGCTGGGATCGGGTGATCAGAGGCGCCCTTGAGCTCGGTGAGGTCATCGATCAGCAGTGGGATCTGATGCAGGCCTGCCTGGCCACCATGCCCCACCCTGAGAGCACCATGGATTCCAGGCTGACAAGGGTCGACCTGGTCATGGGCGAATGGGGCAACTGGCATGGCGATGCCTTCACGGCTCGTCCGGCGCTCCGGCAGCAGGTGACCATGCGCGACGCGGTCACCTCGGCTCTGACGCTGGATATCCTCCAGTCCAGATGCGACAAGGTGTCCATGGCCTGCAATGCCCAGACCCTGAACGTCCTCAACTCGCTGATCCTGACCGAGGACGACGCCACCATCCTGACCCCCAACTACGACGTCTTCATGATGTACCGGTGCCACCAGGGGGCCCGGGCGGTCCAGAGCCTGCCGGAGGCCGACAACCCTTCCCTGCACGTCTTTGCCTCGGTCAAGAACGGACACATCATGGTGGATCTGGTCAACGCCGACATGGCCTCGGCCGCCGAAGCGACGCTGACCCTGCCCGAGTCTGTGCGTCCTGCGGGCATGCAAAGCCTTTCTGCACAGGATCCACATGCCTGCAATACCCGATCCGACCCGGACCAGGTCAGGGCTCGCCAGGTCGATGTCTCGGACATCCCCGAAGGACGTGAAATTACAGTCCGCCTGGATCCGGCCTCAGTGAATGTGCTTGACCTGGCCATGGTCTGAGGGTCAACAGCAGCAATCGGCGGGCTGGGCACTATGCCTGAAGTCCGCCGATTCAAATCTACGATCCAGCTATATAAACAAACCAAACATATAAACAGCATGTGGCCGATCCCCCGAAAGAGGTCGGCCACATGCTTATATCAGGCGCATGACAGCGCCCGACTGGGTTGTTCTACTCAGGCGTGCCAGACGTCCTTGCCGTTCTCCTTGGCGGCCTTGACATCGGCGTCCAGGGCGCTCTCGTCGCCCTCCACCTTGCCGGCGATGTAGTCCTCGACCAGCTGGCGGGCCTCGTTGTCCTCATGCTGGACAGCGGGCGACTTCATGAAGTAGGAGCTGGGTGCCAGCACCGGGCCGGCCAGGTGGCGGTCCAGGGCTATCTTGGCGGCGCGCAGGGCATCGATGACGATACCGGCCGAGTTGGGCGAATCCCAGACCTCCAGCTTGTACTCCAGATTCAGCGGGACGTCACCGAAGGTGGTGCCCTCCAGACGCACGAAGGCGAACTTGCGGTCATCCAGCCAGGCCACGTAGTCGGAAGGACCGATGTGGACGTTGTGGGGATCCATGTCGTGAGGGACGATGGAGGTGACTGCACGGGTCTTGGAAACCTTCTTGGACTCCAGGCGAGTGCGCTGCAGCATGTTCATGAAGTCCATGTTGCCGCCCACGTTCAGCTGGTAGGTGCGGTCCAGGCGCACGCCGCGGTCCTCGAAGAGGCGGGCCATGACCCTGTGGGTGATGGTTGCGCCAACCTGGCTCTTGATGTCATCACCCACGATGGGCAGACCTGCATCGCGGAACTTCTGGGCCCATTCGGGGTCGGAGGCGATGAAGACAGGCAGGCAGTTGACGAAGGCACACCCGGCCTCAATGGCGGCGGTGGCGTAGGCCTTGTCGGCCTGCTCAGAGCCGACGGGCAGGTAGGAGACCAGCACATCGACCTTCTTGTCGCGCAGGACCTGGGCCACATCCACGGGCTCGGCATCCGACTCGGTGATCATCTTCTTGTAGTACTCGCCCAGCCCGTCGCCGGTCGGCCCGCGCAGGACCTCAACGCCCTTGTTGGGAACGTCGCAGAACTTGTAGGTGTTGTTTTGCGAGGCGAAGATGGCCTCGCTCAGGTCCTTGCCGACCTTGAGTGAATCCACATCGAAGGCGGTCACGAACTCCACGTCACGAATGCGGTAGCCGCCGAAATTGGCGTGCATGATGCCCGGGATCTTGTCATCATCCTTGGCGTCCTTGTAATACTCGACTCCCTGTACCAGCGAGGAAGCGCAGTTGCCCACGCCCGCTATAGCTACACGGATGCTCATACAAACTCCTCTGATTTACTGAGTTATTCCAACCTAAGCATACCTTCTCCCGCTGAATAGCATGGAGGAATGAGCAGTACAGACCACCAAGGATGGCGCAAACGTACGAAAATGATGAACGTTCAGCCTTAGGTCGAACAGTTCTCAGCCCCGCCGGTTAGCGTGGTTGGCATGGCCAATCAGACTCGTTCAGTCAGTTCGACCTCGCCCACACGCAGGACCCGGTCCGAAGCGCGCGGCAGCAGGAATCGTGCCGACAGGCTCACCTCGCGGCATGCCGACCGGAATCCCCGGGGCGGCGGACCACGTCGCAGACGGCCCCACAAGTCGCATCGCGTGCTTAAGTGGACCCTGGCCCTTCTGGGATTGCTGCTGGTCACCGGAGCGGCGGCCTTCGCATACCTGTATCTGACCACTGAAATCATCCCGCCTGAGAAGCAGGCCCTGGCACAGAAGACCACGGTCTACTATGCGGACGGCACCACCCCCATCGGAACCTATGCCAACCAGAACCGGGAGATCATCGACTGCGCGGTCCTGCCCAAGTATGTGGGCAATGCGGTCGTCGCCTCGGAGAACCGCACCTTCTACAAGGACAACGGCATCGACCTGAAAGGCATCAGCCGAGCGCTCTTCAACAACGTGACCAAAGGCACCCGTCAGGGCGGATCCACCATCACCCAGCAGTATGCCGAGCGCTACTATCTGGGCGAGACCACCACCTACAAGGGCAAGCTGCGCGAGGCCATTCTCTCCTTGAAGATTTCCAGGACAGAGGATAAGGACACCGTCCTGTGCAACTACCTGAACACCATCTACTTCGGCCGTGGTGCTTACGGGATCCAGGCCGCCGCCCAAAACTACTTCGGCAAGGACGCCAAGGACCTGACCATGCCTGAGTCAGCCATGCTGGCTGGCATCATCCCCGCCCCGGCCTCCTGGGACCCGGCGGTCAACCCCAAGCAGGCCGAGTCGCGCTTCCGCCGCGTGCTGGCCATCATGGAGGAGGACCACTACATCAGCCATCAGGACCGGGCCAGCGCCCAAATGCCGCAGACCATCAAATACATGCCGCAGAACGTCTACCAGGGACCCAACGGCTACCTGCTGCGCATGGTCCGCAACGAGCTGTCCTCCGGCAAAAAGGCCCCCTTCACTGCGGACGACCTGGATACAGGCGGCTACCGGATCATCACCACCATACAAAAGGACAAACAGGATCTGATGTTCCAGGTGGCCAGTCCGTCCACAGGCAACAAGCATCTGCCGCCCACCCTGCAGATCGGAGGGCTCTCGGTCGACCCCAAGACCGGGGCCATCATCTCCCTGTACGCCGGTGACGACTACCTGACCCACCAGCTCAACAACGTGGATCAGGCGACCTTCCAGGTCGGTTCGACCATGAAGGCCTACACACTCCTGGGCGCCATCCAGGACGGGGTCAGCCTGAACACGGTCTTCAACGGCAATTCACCGCGTACCTTCTCCAGCGTGGGCAAGTCCGTCGCCAACGCCGGTAATGTCAGCTACGGGTACATCAACCTCTACTCGGCATTCGCCAATTCGGTCAACACGGTCTTCATGGACTTGGGCGAGCACGTGACCTCGCAAAAGGTTGCGCAAGTGGCCCACACAGCCGGCATCACCGGAAAGATCGACGATACGACCACCTTCGACACCCTGGGTGTGGACGCTCTCTCGGTCTATGACGTGACCCAGGGCTACGCCACTCTGGCCAATGGAGGGCAACGGCCCAAGTTGCACTTGGTCGCTCAGGTCAAGGACGCCAAGGATCAGGAGCTCTACACGGCCGCAATCCAGTCTGATCAGGTCTTCAACGCCGATCAGGTGGCTCTGCTGCAGAAGGCCATGACCACCACGGTCCAGCGTGGCACTGCGTCCTATGCCCGTTCCCTGGGGCGGCCCATCGCCGGCAAGACCGGCACGGCCAATGACCAGACCGCCATCTCCTTCATCGGATTCACCCCCTCGCTCCTGACCACCTTCGCCGTCTGGAACCAGGGGCAGGACGGCGGGGCCCTGAAGGTGCCGGATCGCTATCACGACGACTTCTATGCGGTCCAGCTCTTCACCCAATACATGAAGTCGGCCCTGGGCAACAGTCCGGTGGAGCGTTTCCCGGATGCAGAGGACCACGGCAAGGTCGGTGGCCCGGAAGGCAATTGGGGCACCGGATCCAGGCAGAGCAGCTCGTCCACGCGCAACCGTGAATACTCATACGCC
This sequence comes from Bifidobacterium sp. W8104, assembly GCF_016100735.1. Classification (NCBI taxonomy): domain Bacteria; kingdom Bacillati; phylum Actinomycetota; class Actinomycetes; order Bifidobacteriales; family Bifidobacteriaceae; genus Bifidobacterium; species Bifidobacterium sp. W8104. The sequence continues at coordinate 1,126,486 of NZ_JACFRW010000001.1, read as the reverse complement.
CCCCAGCAGCGCTCCCAGCGCCAGAACTCCGAGCAGGGGCAGTCCGGATCCGGCAGTGGTTCAGGCGCTGGCGCTGGAGGTGGAACGGAGAACGAAGACAACAGCGGCAGCAATGAGGGCGGCAACGAAGGCAGCACTCAGGGCAACTCAGGGACCGAGTCAACCCAGGAGTAAACCAGCCAGCGGTATACCAGTTCAGACAATGTGGTCCGACCCGGGCGTAGCTGTGCGTCCGGATCGGACCTGAATGACGGGTATTGGATTTTCTGGCCCTCAGCCGCGCTGGAAGCGGTTGAGCGCCGAGATGATGGCCTTGAGGGAGCTGGTGGAGATGGACGAGTCGATGCCCACACCCCAGATCACCCGGGACCTGGCCGGTTCGCCCACCTGGCATTCCACGTAGGAAGCCGCCAGAGCATCCGTGCCGGCGGTCATGGCGTGCTCGGCGTAATCCAGGACCGAGACGGTCTGGTCCAGGGACTTGAGTGCATCCAGGAAGGCCGCAATAGGACCGTTCCCATGTCCCTGAACACGACGACGCTCCTCGGGATCGCCCGGGGCAAGCCCACGGTCCAGCAGGGTGGCATCCAGGACTGTGTCGGAACCGTCCTCGCCGGAAGTGACTGCCACATTCAGCAGCTTGAAGCGGCCCCACTGCTGCAGGGTCTCGTCGCGCTGGTCGGCCATGGACTCGCCGCCGACCACGCTCCCGCCGGCCTCCACGGGCAGGTACTCGTCCTTGAAGAGCCGCCAGATGTCGGCATCCTTGACCTCGCGCTTGGTCCTGTCAGCATAGCTTTGGACCAGCCGCTCGAACTCCACCTGGAGGCGCTTGGGCAGATCCAGATGATGGTTGGCCTTGAGCAGGTAGGCCATGCCGCCCTTGCCCGACTGGGAGTTGACCCGGATGATGGCCTCGTAGTTGCCGCCCACATCCTTGGGATCGATGGGCAGGTAGGGCACCAGCCAGAGGAAGTCGTCGGGGTTGGCGTTGGCGCGCAGGGCCGCCTGCTGCCGGGCATCCAGGCCCTTCTTGATGGCATCCTGGTGGGAGCCGGAGAAGGCTGTGAAGACGAAGTTGCCCACATAGGGGTGCCGCTCGGAGACGGCGATCTGATTGCAGTACTCCACCGTCCGACGGATGCCGGGCATGTCGGAGAAGTCCAGTTGGGGATCGATCCCCTGGACCAGCAGGTTCAGCCCCACCGTGCAGATGTCAACATTGCCGGTGCGCTCACCATTGCCCAGCAGGCATCCCTCCACCCGGTCAGCCCCGGCCAGCAGGCTGAGCTCGGTGGCGGCCACAGCCATGCCCTCGTCGTTGTGGGGGTGCAGGGAGAGCACCACCGCATCCCGGTCCTTGAGGTTGGTGGATATGTACTCCACCTCGTCAGCGAAGACGTTGGGGGTGGTCATCTCCACGGTGTTGGGCAGGTTGATGATCATGGGATGCTCCGGCGTGGGCCGGATCACGTCGATGACCGCGTTGCAGACCTCCAGGGAGTACTCAGGCTCTGCGCCGGAGAAGGACTCGGGCGAATACTCGTAGGAAAGGTCGGTGCCCCCGGCATCGGCCTCCAGGGATCGGCAGAGCTCGGCTGCGTCAGTGGCCAGCTGCTTGATGCCGGCCTTGTCCTTGTGGAAGACGACCTCCCGCTGCAGGACCGAGACGGAGTTGTAGAAGTGGACCACGGCCCGCTTGGCCCCACGCAGGGCCTCGTAGGTACGGCGGATCAGATGCTCGCGGGCCTGAGTCAGGACCACGATGGTTACGTCGTCAGGGATCAGCTCGCGCTCTATCAGCAGGCGGATGAAGTCATAATCAGTTTCGGAGGCCGAGGGGAAGCCCACCTCGATCTCCTTGAAGCCCATGGAGATCAACAGATTCCAGAATCTCAGCTTGCGCTCGGAATCCATGGGGTCGACCAGGGCCTGGTTGCCGTCGCGAAGATCCACCGAGCACCAGCGAGGCGCCCGCTTCAGGGTCTTGCCCGGCCAGGTGCGCTGCGGATAGTCAAAGGGGACCTGCTTGTTGTAGGCCACATACTTGGTGTAGGGCATGGCGCTGGGCTTCTGCGGCGAACCCACAAACCTGGGGGGAGGCAGCAGCAGATCGTTGTTCCCTCCATTGGACGCCGCGGCCTGGGCCGCAAGATCAAACACGGATGCACGATCCTGATCCATCTCTCCTCCTTCTTTCGTTCGTCGGAAACCACAATGTCGCCCGGCTATAGGCGTTCGGGCATGTCGAAACCGCACCGGGGGTGTCATTATCTTACCGGAGGAGGGCCAGGACATGCGGTCCGGGTCCGCATTACGACGCAGCGGAAGGCGAGCGCGCGGAGCCTGGCATAATTCGCGAGGTTGCCAAGGATGCAAATACCACACGATGCAAGCGCTGACAGAGTGCTCACTTCATAAGATTCAGTGGAAAGGATTCACTGGAAGAGGGAGACGCCGCGACGGCCCTCGCAGTAAGCGTTGCCCAGCCAGGTGTGACGCGAGTTAGGCCAGACCGAACCCAGACGGGGGGCGTTCTGGCTCATCCAGATGCTAGGCACGCGCCCATCGGCGCTGTGGGACCCCAGCAGGTTGAAGCCGTTCTTGACCGCCAGCCAGTCGGGATGCTGGGTGGCGATGGCCAGCCCCTCCTCCAAGGTCAGAGGTAGACGGTCGTCGGAGTCGATCAGTTTGCGGGCCACGTCGGGTTCGCGGTTGGTGTAGCAGGTCCCGGTATGGGGCTCCAGGACGATGTAAAAGGGACCCTCGGGCGGCTCGAACCCGTTCTGCGGCAGGAAGCTGGCGATGTCACGCGGCGGCATGGTGGTGAAGCCGGCCATGCGGTTGATGCTGGTCCGGGCGATCAGCGACTCGGGCGAGACCAGCTCTCTGGTGGGGATGAGCAGGACCTGCTCGCCCAGCTCAGTGGACTCCAGCGCGGAAATCAGGGGCTGGGCCAAGGCTCTGAAGGCGGCGGCGCTGATGTCCGCCACATCCGGATAGCCCAGGGCCACGATCCGATCCAGTTGCCGCTGCACTTCTTGGGAAGATCTGGTCATGGCCTCCAGTCTAATTCGAATCTGCCCCCGCGAGCACCTACACTCTCGACACTCACCTGCCAGGGCGAGGTATCGTATTCCGATTTAGTGCTGGCCGTACACGTGCTGATAACGGTCGTTCAGACTGGCCACATCCTCGTCGGACAATGGCACAGGCGTACCGATTTGCTTAGCAGCCCACACCGTACGCGCCACCTCCTCCGTCATCGCCGCCGCCTTGACCGCAGCCTCAGCATCAGCACCGACCGTGAAGGGGCCGTGATTGCGCATGAGCACCGCAGGACAGCCCGGATGTTCCGCCAGGGTTTCGACCACCCCACGACCTATCTGGTCCGAACCAATCAAGGCGAAGGGACCCACCGGCACCGGACCACCGAACTCGTCACCCATCATCGTCAATACGCATGGAATTGACCGGCCCACTGCAGCAAAGGCCGTAGCAAAGGTCGAATGCGTATGCACCACGCCAAATACTTCAGGCATGTGCCGGTAGATGTAGGCGTGCGAAAACACATCCGAGGAGGGGGCGGCAGATCCGTCCACCACATGCCCTTCCAGATCCGTGACCACCATTGATTCCGGCGTTAACTGCTCGTAGCGCACCCCGGATGGCTTGATCACCAGCAAGTCGGCTGAATGCAGGCGTTGCGAGACATTCCCCGCCGTCCACACCACCAGCCCCCACTTGATCAACTGCTCATGCAGGGCGGCAACATGCTCACGAACCAATCCCACTTCGACACGTACCTCATCAGAAAAATCAGCCAAGGACGTCATACGAACCACCACCATTCCCAACAAGGGGCCGACCCTTCCTGCGAAAAGCCGGCCCGGTTTGCTTACCTGCGTGCACAGACCCTGCTGCGCATCCTCACAGGCTTTCCAGATCCTTGCCCTTGGTCTCCTGGGCAAAGAGATAAATAACAGCGCCGATGACCAGGCAGACACCGAAGAAGGTGAATGCCGTGGTGACAACGCCGATGTTGATGTGCTGGGAGACATAGTCGCCGCCCACCAGGAGCCCCATGAATATAGGGCCTACGATCTTGGCCGTGGCGCCGATGCCGTATCCCAGCCCCAGTCCGGTGGAACGAACATCGTTGGGGAACTGCTCGCCGCCGAAAGCGTTGAGAATGCCGAAGACACCGTCGGCGAAGGTCATGATGACCAGGACAGCGATGTAGAACTGCCAGCCGGAATTGTGGAAGAAGGCCGCGTAAAAGCATCCCAGAGCCCCGATGATGCCGAAGGAGAACATGGTCCAACGCCGACCGATGATGTCAGCCAGCCAGGCAGAGCCGAATCTGCCGATGCAGTCGGCCACGGAGACGCCCATGAACAGGTAGGCCACCATCTGCGTTGAGAAGCCGAAAGCATCCTTCATCAGCGTTTGACCCCAGGATTGGATGGCGAAGGAACCCAGAATGAAGCAGAAGGAGCCAACCGAAATGATGATCAGCGGCTTTAAATGCTTGGACAAGAGCAGGCGATAGCTGGCCTTCTGCTCCTGCTCGACCTTGGGCAGGGCACCGACCTGGTCCACGGGAAGCTCCAGAGCCCATGCCAAGGCCTTGCGGGCATCGTCGTCACGGCCCACGCTCTGATAGAAACGGGGGGACTCGGGCACGGTAGCCAACCAGAACAGCAGAAGGACAGGGATAACGCCCAGGGCCACCAGCACGCGCCAATTGTCGCCAATCAGGCTCTGTGAGACGGATCCCAGGAGCAGACCCAGAGGAATGAAGACCGAGGCCAGGCCGGAGAGCATGCCGCGCTGTCTGGCCGGCACGAATTCCTGGACGTAGGGGATGGAGATGATGTTCAGGCCGCCTACGCCGACACCCACGCCGATTCGCAGGATGGCCAGCAGGATCCAGGCACCGTCAGGCAGGAAGACCGACAGGGCCGTGAAGACCACGAAGCAGAGAACACACCACTGGAAGGCATGCTTGCGGCCGAAGCGATCGGCCAAACGCCCCCAGAGGATGGATCCGATGACCGTGCCCAGCCCGGAGCAGGCCAGGATGATTCCAGCGGAGACCCCGGTCAGGTGCCAGGCCGAAGTCAGGAGGGAGACCACGAAACCAATCAGGAACATATCGAAGAATTCAGATATGTTGCCGGCTATGGCCAGGCCGATGATGCTTTTCTGATGTCCGGTCAGAGGACGAGCGTCTATCTGCTCGTATGCGGTCAGTGTCTCCCCGGCCTGTGTGACATGTGTATCACTCATAATGGTGCTTTTCTTTCTCGGATGGTCATGATGATGGCGGCCCGACCCCCGTACGGATCTGACCTGAGGATCCAGGTCGCTCTCTCCTTCCTTGGAGAATGCTGCGGCGGCCTTGGATCATGAAGGAACGGTCAACGGTTGATATCCCCGCCCAGCGGAATATCCAGTTCCTGGGCGCGGATACGGGTCAGATCGCCCATATGCGTCAGGGCATACTCGGCGGCCCGCTGTCCCCACCTGACACCGCACTCCACATCATCGGAGAGGAAGCCGTGGAGGGTGGCAGCCACGAAGGAATCCCCGGCGCCGGGACGATCCACCACCGGAACCGTCGTGGTGACGTACTTCTTGATTCCCTTGGAGGTTCTCAAGTAAGGACCATCCAAGTGATTGGTGGAAACAATGTACTCATTGCCGAAGCGCTGGTAGAGCTGCTCGCAGACCTCCTCGCCTGTCCCCTCGATTCCGAAGACGCTTTTGGCGTCCTTGATGGAGCAGAAGAGAATGCGGGCCTTATGAGCAATGGGCTCCAAAACCTTTCTGGCCTGGTCACCAGACCAAAGCTTGCTGCGGAAGTTCACGTCAAAGGCGATGTCGATGCCGCGCTTCTCCGCCTGCTCGGCCGCATAAGTCACCACCTGGGCCGTGGTATCGGTCAGGGCCGCGGTGATGCCGGTCAGGAAGAGCAGGCGGGTGTCCAGCATCCGGTCCCAGTCGTAATCCTCGATCCCCGTCGACCTGAAGGGGGTGTACTCGCGGTCGTAGATGACGTTGGCCGGCATGGGGGGTTCGCCCGGCTCCATGAAGTAGAGGGCGATCCGGCTGGCCGGCTTGCGGACCATGGTGCTCAGATCAACACCCACAGACCTGTACTCGCTCAGGACGTATTCGCCCAAATCCCCCTCCGGCAGCGAAGAGGTCCACAGGGTCTTGCGCTGAAGCTGAGCCAACACTCCAGCCACATTGGCCTCGGAACAGGCTGGATTCATCAGGACCGACCGGGCGTTCATCAGCCGCTCCCCCCTCCTGACCGTGAGCCTGATCTGCCCCTCTCCTATGGTCGAAAGGTCATATGCATGTTCTGCCATCACTTGCTCCTTGTCTACATGGCCGCTTCTCTAGAATGGACCACGACGTCCGCTTCATTCCGTATTACGACCTGTCACATTCAAACTCGCACCGATCGGGTCGACCCTCCAGGGGCGACCGCTGGCATCATTGCCTCCCTGCCGATGCCAAGGGGGTGGAGGACCGGCACAACCACCCCCGGGTCGCAACCGTGACCGCTGCGACCTGTACTTCAGCCTCTGGGGTCAAGCACCTCCATGTCAGCCCCTCGCAGCCAGGTTTCCACTTTCTTCCTTGCATTCGCGACGATCTGATCGGCCTGGTCCGAATCATCGTTCCACATCTCCAGCATGATCCGCCCCGACCAGGATTGCCGGGCCAGCTCGGCGAAAGCCGTGGGAAAATCGGCACAGCCCTCGCCCATGGTGATGCGACGCGGCTGCCCTGGGAGCACATCCTTGACATGGATGGCCATCATTCTGCCGGCTCCAGCCCTGAGCTCAGCCACGGCATCCAGCTCCTGCTCGTAGAGGTTGCCGATATCCGGGTACATGCTCAACCAGGAGGACCCGACCTGATCGCAGATGGCCAGACCCTTGGTGATGGAGGTGATGTCATTGCCATCCACATTCTCTATGCCCAGCATGACGCCGGCCTGGGCCGCATACTCAGCCGCCCTGGCCAAAACCTCCACATACCTGGCGCGCTGGTCGGGATCAGGGTCCTCGTAGTAGGCGTAGTAACCGGCTACCTGAATCAGGGGAATGCCCGCCTCATGAGCCAGATCGATCGCCTTGAGGAAGATCTCATAGGCCTGACGGCGGACAGCCGGATCGGCCGAGCCAGGGCCAACCTTACGGTGGCAGCTCAGGCAGATCCCTCCGACCTGGACGCCCTGGCGGTCAGCGGCCTGACGGAAGGTGGAAGCCTGGGCAGCCGTCCAGTCCAAGCGGGCCATCCGCTTGTCGCTTTCGTCAATGGACAGATCCATGAAGGTGAACCCATCGGCCGCCACCTGGGACATGAACGCATCCCAATCATCCGGCTCGGCGGGGGACTTCAGGGCCTTCTCATAGATGCCCAGGGTGATGCTGCCGCTCATTGCGGCCACACCCTGCCGATGGTCTCCCGCAGCTCGGTCGCAGCGGCCAGGGGGTCGTCAGCCTTGACAATGCCGCGGCCGGAGATCACCACTCCGACGGGAACTCCTTGGAAGAAGGGCAGATCCTTGGCCGTGACCCCGCCGGTCACAGTGACCTTGAAGCCCATCTGATGCAGCTGGCGGATGCGATCCTTGTCGTCCTCCCCCCAGGTCAGCTTGCCGGCCGCTTCAGCGTCGCGAGAACGATGGACGATGACCTGGGTAGCTCCAAGTCGCCGCCATTCGCGCGCCTGTTCGGGATCGTAGGTTTCACCCAGCTCAATCTGGACCTCACCGCCGAACTCCTGGGCCACCTTCACCACCTGCTCGACCGTGGTCATGCTGGCCCCGGCGACCACCGAGACCCAGCTGGCACCCGCCTCGAAGCAGGCGCGGGAGATGACCGCTCCGGCCTCGGCGATCCTGACATCAGCCAGGATGGTCTTATTGGGATAGAGAGCACGGATCTCGCGCACGGCTCTCAGCCCTTCGGCGATGATCAGAACCGTTCCGCACTCGATGACATCCACTTGGCTGACGGCCGCATTCAGAGGCCTCAGGGCCGAGGGCATATCAAAGGTGTCCAGCGCGATCTGAAGCTGGGGGCGTTCCAGGGTCTTGTCTGCTGCCATCGCGCTCAGGCCTCCTTACGGAAGGAGAAGAAGTTGTGGGCGTTGCGGATGAGCAGCTTGTCCACGTAGTCGGGATCAAAGCCTTCGGCGATCATGCGGGGGCCGTCCACTGCCGGGTTGTAGTCCACGCCGCTCACAGAGCCGTAGACCTTCTGGTAGGAGCGCTTGCCGGAGTCCGTGCCCAGGAGGATACGGTCCTCATAGCCGTCTTTCTTGAAAGCCTTGAGCTCCATCATCCTGTTGGAATCGGGCTGATACTTGATCCTGTTGGTGCCGTCGATTTCCAGATAGACGCCCAGATCCAGGATCTCCTCCAGGTAGTAAACATCCGCGTTGCGCTGGATATGCCCGATCGCGATCTGGTCGGCGGGGACCCCCAATCCAATCAGGGTCTGGGCCTGTTCCAGACCACAGGTTCCATAGGTGGTGTGCGTGTTGATGGGAGCGCCGGTCTCGATGGCCGCCTTGGCAGCAGCCTCCATGCACTTGTGTTCGAAGGGCGTGATTGCGCCGTAAGCAGTGCCGATCTTGATGACGCCTGCCTTATAGGGGCTGCGATCCACCAGGGGACCGGTGTAGTCGTTGCGGTCGATGCCCTCGCGGATATCGGCAATGACCAGATCGGCGATCTGATCCACGCTGTAGCGGTTGATCCAGTGTGACTGGGTCTCCAGGTAGACATGCTCACGATGGAAGCCGGTGGCCCCTATGATCTGCAGGTTCTCCACCGAGCGGGCCACCTCAGCCAGCTTCTCGATGTCACGGCCGCAGTTGATGGGGCACATATCCACCACGGTGCCACCCTGCTTGCTCCACTTCAGCGAGGCCTTGGCGAAATATCCGGCCTCGGTCTCTGCCTTTTCAACTGAATCTAGTTGATGGTCCTTGTCTAGGTAGACCTCACCGGCTCCCACCCGGATCAGATGGTCGTGGCTGTTGACTACGCCAAGCGTGCTCGGGTCGACATCTCCCAGAATGGTTCGTGCAAATGCCATGTGAACTCCTTTGTTGGTTGTGCTCTGCGATTTCGCGGCACCGGTCTTCAGGCTTTTCCTTCCGGTGCCTTTGACGGGAAACAGACTATGTGAACCGTCAGAGAACAACAAGGATATCGATGAACATATGTACTTTGACAATGACTCTATTGCTATATATATATTTCATTTTCAGCATTACAAGAGCCTTCTTTAGACCATTTGGGACAGCTGGGCTCGTGTATGCAAATTCTGATAACATGTACATATGTTCAGCGATTTACAGATGATGACCACTTCCGATGCCCGCAAGCGGGTCCAGCTGCTTCTTCGCGTAGCCCGCATGTACTACCAGGATCACATGCTGCAGTCTCAGATCGCCACAGCGACAGGCTATTCCCGACCCTCCGTCTCCCGAATGCTGAAAGAGGCCCAAGACCGAGGACTGGTGAAGATCTCCATTGAGAATCCATTAGAGCGGCTTGAAGACCTGGAGTCCAGGCTGATCCGACAATTCAACCTCCGTTGCGCCCGAGTCTCAGAGCCACCGCAAGGATGCACCGGATATGACGTTGTGCCCCGAAGCGCGGCATCTCTCTTGGTCGAGCAGACCAGGCCCGACTCTTTGATAACCGTCTCCAATGGCAACGCCGTCGCCTACACGGTTCGCGAAGTTCCCCTGCAAAACTGGGCAAAGTCCAAGGTCGTGCAGATGATCGGTTCCCTGTCGCCGACCAATCCTATGACGGATTCACCGGAGATATGCCGCATGCTGGCCCAGCGACTGGGTGGCAGCTACTCGTCGCTGCCGGTGCCCATGATCCTTTCTTCGACATCCGTAGCTGAAGCCATGCGCAAAGAACGCCAGATAGCCGACACCCTGACTCTGGGCGGACACGCCGACGTTGCGGTGGTGGGAGTCGGGTCGGTCAAGGAGGGAAGGTCAGGACATATTTTCAAAGACTACGAGAATGCAGCTTTCATCAAGGAGGTGACCGAGCTCAAGGCCGTGGGGCACATCTGCGGGCATCACATCGATGCCCAGGGTCGCCACATCCGAACCAGCCTGTGTGAACGCACTATATCGATTGAATTCGAACGCCTGAAGCGGATCCCTCTGGTCATAGGCGTGGCTTGGGGGCCGCAAAAAGTTGCCAGCATCCTCGCCTGTCTGCGGGCCGGGCTTATCTCTGCACTGGCCACCGACCGCGACACGGCCGAAGGGATACTTGAGCTGGAACAACGGCAGAGGAGCGCAGGCAGAAAAGCTTCACAAACCCCGAGCCAAGCAGAGGCCAAGCAGGGCTGACCCTGCATGAAAACCATCAGGCAGACGGAGCCTGGTAGAACCGATCAGCCCAGATGCACAATCAGGTCCTGTCGGCGAAGTGCTTGCGGGCGATCAGCTCGGCAATCTGCACGGCGTTGAGGGCAGCGCCCTTGCGCAGGTTGTCGTTGGCCACGAACATGGACAATCCCCTCTTGCCCTCCACGGCCTGGTCCTGGCGGATGCGACCCACGAAGCTGGGGTCCTTGCCGGCGGCGTCCAGAGGAGTGGGTATTTCCGCCAGACTTACTCCGGGGGCCTTGGACAGCAGGTCACGGGCCTGATCAGGGGTGACATCGTGCTCGAACTCGGCATTGATGCTCATGCCGTGGGCCGTGAAGACCCCTACCCTCACGCAGGTGCAGGAGGCGGCCAGATCAGGCAGGTGCAGGATCTTGCGGCTCTCATTGCGCAGCTTCTGCTCCTCGTCGGTCTCCCCGCTGCCATCATCGACCAGAGCGCCGATGAAGGGAACGGCGTTGAAGGCAATGGTACGCACCACCTTGGTGGGCGGTGGGAACTCGATGGCCGATCCGTCGAAGACCAGCCGGTCAGCACCTTGCTCCACGGCGGTTTTGGCCTCGTCGCGCAGCTGGAGGACGCCGGCACGACCAGCCCCCGACACAGCCTGGTAGGAGGAGACGATCAGACGGCGCAGACCGTATGCCTTGGCCAAGGGACTCAACACCGGCATGCAGGCCATGGTGGTGCAGTTGGGATTGGCCACGATCCGCCGCGGGATAAGATCCAAGTCCTCGGGGTTGACCTCGGACACCACCAGGGGGACCTCGGGATCCATCCGCCAATGGGAGGAGTTGTCGACCACGTAGGCTCCGGCCTCGGCGAAACGCGGGGCCCAGGTTCCTGAGGTCGAACCGCCGGCGGAGAAGATGGCCAAATCGATCCCGCTCAGGTCGGCCTGCTCAACATCCTCGACCGTGATGGTCCTGTCACGCCAGCGCAGCTGTTCGCCTGCAGACCGGGACGAGGCCATGAATCGCAGGTCGGCCACGGGGAAGTCCCGTTCATCCAGCATCCGGCGCATGACCATGCCTACCTGGCCGGTGGCACCCAGGACGGCTACATTGATGCCACGGCGTCCATTGCTCGCCAAATCAGCCTTATCCGTCATTGCTCTCTCCTCTCTGCTCAGCGACCCGTGCCGCCGTAAACGACCGCCTCGACCTGATCAGCATCCAAGTGGAAGGCCGTATGGATGGCCCGTACCGCCTCGTCCAGGTCCTGGATGGGCACCAGGGCGGAGATGCGGATTTCGGAGGTCGAGATCATGAGCACGTTGATATGTCGCTCGCTTAACGCCCGGAAGAAGGTGGCAGTGATGCCCGAATGGGTTTTCATCCCTACGCCTACCAGGGTCACCTTGCCCACCTCGGGATTGATGTCCACTGATCGGAACCCCAATTGCTCGCGGGAGTCATCCAGCATGGGGACCACCTGATCAGCCTGAGCGGACGGCAACGTAAAGGAGATGTCCACAGTGCCGGTAGCCGCCCCAGCCTGGACGATCATATCGATGTTGATGCCGCCCTCGGCAAGGATGGTGAAGAGCTGTGCGGCCACGCCAGGTCGGTCGGGCACGGCCCGCAGGCTGACCTGAGTTTCACTGCGGTCGTGGGCAACCCCTGAGATGATGGGTGACTCAGGGCCGTTCAGGTCCGGGAACAGGTCGCCCATGGATTCGCCGTTGGTCATTTCCTTCCTTCCGTCATATCCCGTCACCTGTCAGCGCGTGCGGCGGGGCGATCCGGCAGCTGGCCGGTCTCCAAATTGGGAATCTTGTCAGCATCGACATCGTCAGGCATGATCAGCGTGCCTGGGCGATGGGAAAAGGAACTGCGCACATGGATGGGCATGCGGAAGCGCTGGGCATACTCCACGCAGCGCAGGGCCAGCACCTTGGATCCGCCGGCCGCCATCTCCAGCATCTCCTCATATGAAATGCGGGCGATTCTACGGGCGGTGGGAACAATGCGCGGGTCGGCGGTGAAAACCCCGTCCACATCGGTATAGATCTCGCAGACATCCGCCTTGAGTGCCACGGCCAGGGCCACAGCCGAGGTATCCGAGCCGCCACGACCCAGGGTGGTGGCATCGCCGTCGGGGTTGACCCCCTGGAAGCCTGCCACAATCCCCACCTCGCCTCGGTCCAGGGCCTTCATGACTCGCTGGGGTCGGACATGGCGGATGTGGGCTGCGCCGTAGCGTGCATCAGTCATGAATCCCGCCTGCGAACCGGTGAAAGAATGGGCGCGCTCGCCTTGTGCATGGATGCTCATGGCCAGCAGGCTCATGGAGATGCGCTCCCCGGCCGTCATGAGCATGTCCATCTCTCGGGCAGGAGGGTTGGAATCCACATCCATGGCCTGGTCAATCAGATCGTCAGTGGTGTCCCCCATAGCGGAAACCACCACAGCAATGTCATTGCCGGCGCGCTTGGTGTCAATAATGCGCTTGGCCACACGCTTGATGGAGTCCGAGTCCGCCACCGAGGACCCGCCATACTTCTGAACGATAAGTGCCACTGCTGTTCCATCCCGCGACGGTTAAGCCACTAGACCATCATCTGCAACATGTTGATTACATGGATTATACGAACGACACCGTTCTATCAGACCCCCTCCACCAATATGCGAAACATTAACGGCAGCCAGGGAGGCTGCGAATCAGTGATCGCAGGCCTTACAGATCGCGACGGCCGGATATTGCCCGGCCAAGGGTGATCTCGTCGGCATATTCCAGATCGCTGCCGACGGGCAGGCCGCTGGCCAGCCTGGTGACCCGCAGATCCAGAGGGCCCAGCAGCCGTCCCAGGTAGGTGGTGGTGGCTTCGCCTTCAATGTTGGGATCCAGGGCCAGCATGACCTCCTTGACCTGATCCGTGCCCAACCGCTTCAAAAGCTCGGGAATGCGCAGATCGCCGGGCCCGACGTTGGACATAGGGTCGATGGCCCCGCCCAGCACATGATAAAGACCCCGGTATTCTCCGGTCCGCTCGATGCTCATGACATCCTTGGGCTCCTCGACTACGCAGATGATGCTGCGGTCACGTCTCGGATCCTGGCAGATGGGACAGGGGCTGGTCTCGCAGACATTGCCGCAGATCTCGCAAAACCGGACCTTCTCCTTGGCTGCAACAATGGCATCGGCCAGATCCTGAGCACTGCGCCGATCGGCTCCCAGAATGTAGAAGGCAATGCGCTGCGCACCCTTGGGACCGATGCCCGGCAGTTGGGCAAAGGCGTCGATCAGCTCTTGAATGGCTCCATCATAGGTAGCAGCCATCATTCACCTCCCTGTCGTTGTGCCTGTTCCTGCCGGCGCCTTTGGACGTTGATCGGATTCTGGGGGTCGTCAGCAGCAAAGTCCTCCACCTTGGTCACGTCAAACAATTTGGTCAGTTCATCCTGGTTCATGGCATTGTCCGCCCCGAGCCTGGCATCGTCCATGGAATAGACATCGTCCTCGGGATCCACTGAAGGCCCTGAAGCCTGGGAGGAGACTGCAGCAGACGAGGCCCCATCCTGATCGGAACCACCGGAGGCCGGACTGGCGAAGCCTGCTGGCATCGCCCTGCCCTCAGCTCCAGAAGCCTTTGCCATTGCCTGGGGGTCATCCGAGCCACCGACGGTACTCGAACCATGACCGTCACCCCGTCTGTCCGACGAGGTTGGGGTGCCAGTTGCCGCAGCCACATCTCCGGGAGCCAACCCGGTCTCCAATGTCGAATTCGAGGTTGCAACCGAGGCGCTTCCCTGACCCGACGAATCAACCGACTTCGAAACTTCAAGCCCCTGATCCGAAGCTTCATGGCCTTGACTGTTGGAAGACTCCGCAAAGGCTGCGGTGCTGGTCCCGGAATCGGGCACGGCCCAAGGATCCGTGTCATCGCTCATGTCCGGCAGGGCCACCTTTTTGGGCTCATGGTCTTTCTGGCCAGTGGATCCATCGCCGCCCTGATCAGGCTGCCAGGTCTTTTGCGGCGCATGAGTCGCTGGCATGGGGTGAGCCCAGGGATCATCGTCCGGCAACACCGTTGAAGCGGTCGAGCCGAAACCCGCCGCTGGAAGCGGTTTCGAAGACGACTGGACAGGGCCACCGACCGGGTGGTGAGCGTCGTCGGAGCTCCCGTCGCCTGAAGCTTCTCCAGGAGTGGACTTCCCGTCCGATGCCGATGCTCCGGCCCCGCCATCATGACCGGCCGAGGCCGTCATCCCTCTAGGGGCATGCCCCTGCTCTGTGGCCGCATGAGGCATGACCGCCGCCCCAAGGTTCATGGTGGCTAAACCGGCTCGCGCTAGAGCCACCTCCTTCTTGACCTCTGCCCGGCGCTGGGGAGACATCCTGTTGACGGACTCCACAGTCTCACCGTTGGCAGCCGTCCCCGATGGGGCGATCATGGTGGACTGTCCGAACTCCTGGCGAGCGCGGACCATGACGATACGCGGCACCTTGGTCTCCCCGTCAACCGACTGTGCAGCCACGGCCATGGCGAAGGCATGCTGACTGAGTGGACGGTCGAAGGTCATAGACAGCCGCTTGCGGCCGGATGGGCCTGCTGTCATGGCTACGGTGGGCACCCGGTCTCGCACGACATACTGGCGGACCTCATCAGGCAGGGCAGCAACCAGGGCATCCCAGCGCTTATCCAGCTCTGTACCAGTCGGCACCTCGTTTGCCTGCCCTTGCGCAGTCTCCCGTTGTGCAGGCCGAGGTGTTTCCGCAGACCGGGCGGGTCTGGAGGAACTGGATGGCCTAGCTTGTCCCTCCGCCTGTCCAGTCGGCCAGGAGGGAGCTTCCTTGCGCTCGGGTTGGATAGGATCAGAGCCGGAATGGGGCGACTGCTCTTCGCCCTCTCGCTGTCCATAAGCGGAGGAATCGGAATGAGAGCCGGCCATGGTCTGTGGCCCGGCAAAGGAGGCGGGCGCTGCAACAGATGGCGAACCTGCCATGCTGGATTGTTCGGGGCGATCAGCGCCATCAGCACTGCCAGACTGCGATGCTGTGGACGGCCGACCGCTCCGCTGCGACCTGTCAGCGCCAATGAACCCACCGCGGGCGGGCGCCGTGGCCGACCCGGAGGGGGAAGCTGCCCCTGCGGCCGATGCTTGCTCCATAGGTTCGCAGCCAATTGCCAGCAGCCTGGCGGCCAGCAGCTCCAAGCGCATCCTGGGCGAGGTGGCCCCGTTCATTCCCGCCAGCGCATCGTTGATGATGTCGGCCATTCTGGTCAGGACCTGCAGATCCAAAGCATCCGCCTGCCGACGCAGATCGGCCACCTGGTCGTCGTCGCCATCTTCGCTCAGCACGCTTTCAGCCCGATCCCCCGCCAGTTTGAGAACCAGCAGGTCGCGGACATGGGCCAGCAGATCCTCAACGAAGCGCTGGGGCTCGAACCCGCCGACGACAACCTTTTGAATGACCCCGTAGAGACCAGCACCATCGTGGTCGATCAGCGTATCCACAGCTTCGCCGATCAGTGCGGCAGGAGTGAACCCCAGCAGAGCTACAGCCGCATCATAGGTGATGGTGTGCTCGTCAGCGCCTACCATGAGCTGGTCCAACACAGAAAGGGTGTCACGCACCGATCCGCCTCCAGCCCGCATGGCCAGCTTGAGGACACCGGGTTCGGCCTTGATGCCCTCCTTTTCGCAGATGCCCTCGAGATAAGGCCCCATAACTTCCTGGGGCACGAGACGGAAGGGGTAATGGTGGGTGCGGGAGCGGATAGTGCCGATCACCTTCTCCGGCTCTGTGGTGGCGAAGATGAACATGACGTGTTCCGGCGGTTCTTCGACGATTTTCAGCAGGGCATTGAATCCTTGCTGGGTGACCATATGAGCTTCGTCCAAAATGAAGATCTTGTAGCGGTCACGCACAGGGGCAAAGCCTGCCCGCTCCCTGAGCTCCCTTGCATCGTCGACGCCATTATGGCTGGCGGCGTCAATCTCCACCACGTCGATGGAACCGGGGCCTCCCGTGGCCAGATCCCTGCAGCTGTCACATTCGCCGCAGGGATGGCTGGTCGGTCCCTTGGCGCAGTTGACACAGCGGGCGAAAATCCGGGCACTGCTGGTCTTTCCACATCCCCTGGGACCGGAGAACAGGTAGGCATGGGTCAGCCGGTTCTCATCCAGAGCTCGGGTAAGGGGCACCGTGACCTGCTTCTGACCGATGATGCCGTCAAAGGTGTCAGGCCGATACCGCCGATAGAGTGCTAGTGCCATGGTTCAAGGCTATCCATTTCTTTAGACACGTTCGCTTTCCTTCCGAAGGCTTCCGACCACGCTTCCTGTTCTCATTCACAGGGCTCGGGCCCCGCCCGGGCCGACTGGATCAGACGCGGCAGCATCGAGACTCCGGTGTCTACCCCCACCGAGACTTTCACGTCGCTCCCATCCACATGGCAGTCTGTCAGGACCCCGCGGTTGAGACGGGCGACCCGGGAGGCCAGAGTACAGGGCTGCGCCTGTCCTTCGTCCAGGGCAGAAGCTGCAGCCAGAGCCGAGACATCGGCACCGGTGCGTGCACGCGTCCGGCAGATCATGAGATTGCCCAGCAGGGCCGCCAGAACCAGACCCAGGCCAACCAGAGCCATCAGCATGATGCCCAGAACCGTACCGGAGCCAGGATCCGAACCCCCTAGCCATGAACCGGTACGCTCCGCGCGCTTCCTCCTGACATGTCCGAGCATGACTCATTCCTCCAATATGGCCACGGCATCGCCATGAACCTGTGCAGGCAGCACGCCCATCGGGCCGGAAACCACTGGGCATGACACCCTGACTGCCGTCTGCCCGGCCAATGGGCTCAACTGCACTTGAGCATGCGGACCGGCCATCCGGTGCACCAGCCCTTGGGGATCACCCTTGCCCCGGGTGACGATCAGATCCCTGGCAGCCGCGTTGGCTGCATCCTGACAGACCATGCCGATCCTGATCGTCTGGGTCAGCGTCAGCAGTAAGAGAGCCAGAACCATGACGGCGGGAAGCACGATGGCGAACTCGGCCGTTACCGTACCGGTATCGGATCGCCACCGTCGGCTCCACACGGACCGTCTCTCAGCCGACGACACTAAGCGCCTTCTTGACCAGACCCATCAGCAAAGTGCGCGTGGAAGAGGACTTGACAATGGCCAGCAATACACCAGCCAGCGTGGCAGCTGCCACCATGATCACAGCGTATTCAGCAGTGATGGCCCCCGATTCAGGCCTGGCCAGCACCACACTCATCCGCGCACGCAGGGCACTCGCTGCAGAGTCCATGGCTTGGCTGATGCGAACGTACAAAGCCGTTATGAACCGGTTGAAACGCTGCCTCATTCTTTGCAGCCACCGGGATCCGGCACCTACAGCAGGCCATGTCTCAGCTGGCACCAATTGCCCTCCTGAATGTCTGGCCTGCAGATGGAAGACCGTCGCAACCTCCTGTGAATATGTCATCGTTCTCACCTTTGCCTTTCCGTGTCTTCCCCGCCCCGGCGAATGGCCGTTCCTCAGGGAATCGGCATCCGGTACCTTTCACTGTGCCCGTTCCGGTCCGTCTCGGTCGCCTTATCGGATGCATGTGGACGAACAGAGCTGAGTCGGCAGCCTGTGGACAACTGCCCATATGGGCTCCACCCTCAGGAAATCCCGCCTACGAAGGCCGCAATGCAGGGGATGACTCCGATCAGCACGAAGGCCGGCAGAATACACAGTCCGGTCGGCACCAGCAGCCTGACGGTTATCGCCGCTGTGGCCCGGGCCAGCACGCTGCGGGCATGGTGATCCAGCTGGCGCAGGGTCGTCTTGATACGCGTCAGAGGTGATGATCCCAAACGCCAGGACGGCTCCAGACAGTCAGCCAGGACCTGCATGGACTGCCCATAATCAGGATCCCCGATCGCTCCCGACCAGGACAGATCCCATCCGTTGCCGCGTCCGAGCAGGTGAGCCACGCGAACCATCCGAAGCCCATAAGGGCCTGGCAGCAGTCCACCAACCACACCCAGGGCCCTAGGCAGGGAGGCCCCCTGACGAACAGCGACTCCCAACAAGGCCAATACCAGGCTCAAGGATGGCGTGGAGACCTGCTCATCGGCTAATCGCTCACTCTGGCCGTCGGATTCCATCAGCAGCAAGGCCACTATGGTCGACAGGGCGGCAATCAGTGGTTTCAGATCCATAGATCCTCCCTGCCCAGATCGTTCATCAGCAGATGTATCCAAACCAGACCAAAAACATAGAAGGCCGCCCCAAGGATCAGGCATATGGTTCCCAGGCCTGGGCGGCATAGGAAGGACAACGGTCGCGCGCCCATGAACTCTCCCATGATGATGGTCAGCACCGGCAAGGTTGACAGGAGGCGGATCGTGGCCCTAGGCACAGCAAAGGCTTTTTCTCGCGCCTCATCCAGTGCCGCCCGCCGCCTCTGCATAGCTGCCACAGTCCGCAGCCCATCAGAAGCCCGGCAGCCCAGGATGGCGCTGAGACCATAACAGGCCATCAGAGCCTGGGCCATAATCGTCAGAGTCGGCCCCCGTTCCTGAGGCAGGCACCGGTTCTCCAGCATGGCCATCACACGTTCCCGCGTGACCTCCTGGGTGGCGAACCGCCGCCCGGATGCCTCCTCGAAAGCCTCTACCAGACCGCCTCCATTGTCGACATAGGCAAGCAGGGAAGTGACCAGCACCGCCAGGCCGGGCCTATCCGACTGTGCAGAGGGCCTGACTGACATGGCCTTCAGTCTCGCGGATGCGCTGCCGCTAGGCGCGAGCAAGACCAGACAGGCAATAGCCGTCATCATTGCAGCCAGCCAGGCTGCAGTCTCGTCATGCATAATCCACCTCAACTACGGAACGCTCGCCGGGGCGCTGGTCACAATGCCCCACCGCCTGGCGAACTTTGACCAGGCCGTTCCATACGTAGCGGCCCCTCGGCCTGTCCATGTACAGACGGCCTCCCCAAGAAGCCGGCCATCAGCTGCAGTTGTCAGTCGGCCAATTTGAGCGATATGTCTATGGCCGCCGGAACGTTCCAGATGGATAACAGCATCGAACGCCCCCTGCGCCAGAGCAGCCAGGGCCCTCGGCTGCAACCCCGCCAGCAACCCCAGAGTCGCCAACCTGGCGGGAACGCGTTCCACATTGTCGGCATGCAGCGTTGCCATGCCGCCCCGATGACCGGAATTGAAAGCCCGCAGCAGATCAGCTATCTCCTCGCCACGACACTCGCCCAGGATGACCCGATCGGGCCGCATGCGCAATGTGGCTTTCACCAGATCGACCAGCCCAACACCCCCCGCCCCTTCAACGTTGGATTCTCTGACAGCCAAGGAAACCATATTCCCATGGCCGGCGATACGACCCAGTTCACGCACCTCCTCCACGACGACCAGCCGCTGCTCCCGTGGACACATGCCCAGCAGGGCCCGTAGGAGCGTGGTCTTACCTGCACCCGTGCCACCAGTCACTAGAATGCTGGCCCGATTGACCACCAGCGCCCGAAGGATGAAGAGCCAGCTGGCGGGACACAGCCCGGCAGCAGCCAGCTCCTCCAGGCTTGGCGGGTGTCTGTTGGGCAGTCTGATGGAAATGGCGGCACCCTCGGGAACAAGCGGGGCCAGCACGGCGTGGACTCTGATCCCCTCCCTGCTGGAAGCGTCAGCCATGGGCCGGGCATCGTCCAGGCGACGTCCCAGCTGAGCGCATAACTGCACGGCAAAGTCCCTCACAGCTCGAGGGCCTGCGAATCCAGGCCGAAGCAGGACCTCCTCCATGCCCCCGCCTCGGTCGATCCAGACATTGCCCTGCCCGGTCACTGCGATGTCAGTCACCGCAGGATCGTTCGTCAGCCCATCCAAGTATCCGAAAGTGGGCGGCTGATCGGAATCGTCGTCAGAGAATCGACCTTCATTGCTTTCCCCGCTTCCTATGATCATTTGACAGCCCCGGACCGAGCCGATTCGCGAGAAGAGATCCGTTCTTCTCTTCTTTCCCCGACGACGATCATTCCTGCGATCCGCTCAACCAGGGGATGAAGGGCCCGGGCATAAGCACGCGGCACCCGTTCCAGGCCACGCCCATCCAGAACGGATGCCGACAGCTTCTGGTGCGGCTTAAGAACCACGTCCAGCGATCGGCCCAGAAACTCTTCCGCCTGCTCTGGGTCGACGCCATGACTGACCCGGTGCTGTGCGGGCATCATTCCAATCAGAGCCATGGGCGGCCTACATGAAATCAATGGATTGTCTCGGGCTCGATCACCAGCACCTCTGCTGCCATTCAGGGCATGGAGAAGTGCCTTCGCCCGTGCAAGGCCCAGCACGGTCATGTCCACCATCAACAGCGAAGGCAGCCCTTTAAGCGAGCGCAGATTACCCATACCCTGGCCCCGACCGGCATCAATCAGCAAGAGATCAGCAAATCCAGCCATTGCGCTGACTGCTGCATCCAGGTCCCACCAGCCCTGTGGCGGGGCACTCCATGGATCGTTGCTGAGCAGCGGGACGCCATCCCAGATCGGCAGTTCTTCACGGAGCGCCTGAGGATCCACCCGGCCCAGGGGCGCGTGGATTCGCCCAAGCCGCATGCCAGGCGCCCCCTCGATGCCGACCAGGACATCCATCCCTCCGCCATCCAGGTCCAGATCCACCAGAGCGCATGACAGGGCCATGTCCCGAAGCTGTTTGGCCATCAGAGCCGTCATGGTTGTCAGCCCAATTCCTCCCGAGGCCGAGAGAAAGACCAGACCGGTCACGGCAGACTCATATCCAGCATCTTCACCCACAATCCGCCGATCGGACGGGATGGGTTGCTCGAGCCCAACGGCATCCTCGTCTTGCAGGCGACCTGATCCTGAGGATCCTGAAGAATCAAACCGTCGGACCGCGCCCGCCACTCTCCCTGGTCGGCATTCCGGAGACAACCCGACTGAATTAAAGGAGTGCGGAGTCCGTCCGGGCTCCCTTCCTTCCATGCCGCCGTTTATCCTCGGCGGTCTACATATGCTCATTCCAGTCATGGCTACCAGTACACCCGCCCACTGGCATCAGCACCAGTCCCCGGAACGGATGTGGTCGAATGACCCCATGCCTCCACATCGCTTCGCCCTCTCTGTGTAAAAACGCATCAAGACCACGACACGCCTGAAACTACAGCATTTTTGAGCCCATGCCCATGAAAGGCCACAGATGATCACACAGAAGCAACAGATTCCTCCAAACTTGGCGTATTCAGCCTGCCGCAATGCACGCAATCGCACAAAAGACCAAGCCGGCAGCCTTCCCCGCCCCAGCCGATGGACAGGCTTGCCAGCGGCCTGAAAACTGGCATAATGGCATATACAAGGACGGTTCGAGAACCCGGAAGCCCACAAAGTGTATGGCCACTAGGACCGATACGTTGGACGGGTGTATAAGACTTGACCGTTGCAACGATGATGTTGTGCAGAGATTCCATCTGGACCGACCTTGTGGGAACGGCCTCCTGCGGGGGGCCGTTCCTATTTATCCACAAGCTTTATCAACGATTGCAGAGGACGGCACCTGCGAATAGAGTGCTATGGTATGGTTCAGAAATTTGACGCACCCTCCAAGGCCTTGCTACGCAGCCAGATCGCGGAGCATATTGCCGAGACCGACGGCCAGGCACGACATGTATCCAGGCACTCGGATCACCCGGTCTCGCCCTTGCCTGAGGACCGCTATTTCGACCGGGAGCTGAGCTGGCTCAAGTTCAACAAACGCGTGCTTGAACTGGCCGAAGACGAGAGCGTGCCACTGTTGGAGCGTGCCAACTTCGCCGCCATCTTCGCCAGCAATCTCGATGAGTTCTTCATGGTCCGCGTGGCGGGTCTGAAGCGTCGCGTAGACACCGGCATCGCTGTGACGGCAGCCAGCGGAATGAGCCCTCGCCAGCAACTGAGGGCCATCTCCGAGCAGGCGCACAAGCTTCAGGACGAGCATGCCCACTATGTCATCGACCACATCCTGCCGGATCTGGCCACCGAAAGCATCATCCTGCTGAGCTGGACACAACTGAGCAGCCAAGAGCAGGAACGGCTCACCAACTTCTTCCGCAACCAGGTCTTTCCGGTGCTGACCCCGCTGGCTGTCGACCCGGCCCATCCCTTCCCCTATATCTCAGGCAACTCCCTGAATCTGGCGGTCCTGGTGGAGAACCCGACCTCGGGCAAGACCCACTTCGCCCGCGTCAAGATTCCCGACAACCTCTCCCGTCTGGTTCCTGTGGACGATCTGACCGATGAGGAGGGTCGGGAGGAGCGCTACGGGTTCATCACCATGGAGAACCTGATCATCGCCCACTTGGAATACCTCTTCCCAGGCATGATCATCAAGGAGGCCCGCTCCTTCCGCGTCACCCGCAACGAAGACATTGATGTGGAGGAGGACGACGCCGAAAACCTGCTCAACGCCATGGAGAAGGAACTGCTGCAGCGGCGGTTCGGACCGCCCATCCGCCTGGAGATTTCCGACTCCGCTTCTCCCTTCCTCTCCCAGCTGCTGGCCAGCAAGCTCCGGGTCAACCAGGAAGAGGTCTATCGGCTTCCAGCCCCCTTGGACTGCACGGTCCTGTTCGAGCTGCAGTCCATCGACCGGGCCGACCTCAAGTTCCGCCCCTTCATTCCCACCACCAACCGACAGATAGCCGAGGTGGAATCCAGCCAGGCCCAGGACATCTTCGCGGCCATCCGTGAGCATGACATCCTCCTTCACCACCCCTATGACTCCTTCTCCACCTCGGTCCAGGCCTTCCTGGAGCAGGCGGCGGCCGATCCGCGAGTGCTGGCCATCAAACAGACCCTCTACCGAACCTCAGGCAACTCGCCCATCATCAATGCCCTGGTGGATGCCGCACACGCCGGCAAGCAGGTCCTGGCCCTGGTCGAGATCAAGGCCCGGTTCGATGAGGAGGCCAACATCGCCTGGGCTCGCCAGCTGGAACGGGCCGGCGTCCATGTGGTCTACGGAATCGTGGGCCTGAAAACCCACTGCAAACTCTCCCTGGTGGTTCGTCAGGAGCAGGACGGCCTGCGTCGTTACTGCCACGTGGGCACCGGCAACTACAACCCCAAGACCGCCCGCCAGTATACCGACCTGGGCCTGCTCACCTGTGACCCCGTGGTGGGACAGGACCTGACACGGCTCTTCAACCAGCTGTCAGGTTATGCGCCCAAGTCCTCCTTCCACCGCCTGCTGGTAGCCCCACGCACGGTTCGCTCCGGGCTTCTGCAGCGGATCGCCCGTGAGGAAGAGACCGCTCTGAACGGCAAGCCTGCATGGATACGAATCAAGGTCAACTCCCTGGTGGACGAAAAGATCATCGACGCCCTCTATCGCGCCAGCCAGGCCGGGGTCCGCATCGACATCGTGGAGCGTGGCATCTGCGCTCTGAAGCCAGGTGTGCCCGGGCTGAGCGAGAATATTCGAGTCCACTCCATCCTGGGACGGTTCCTGGAGCACAGCCGCATCTTCGCCTTTGCCAACTCCCAGGGCCCCCAGATCGGTGAGGGCCCCCTGGCCGGACCGGAGGTCTGGATAGGTTCTGCCGACCTGATGCACCGCAACCTGGATCGCCGTGTGGAAGCACTGGTCCGCATCACCGCGCCCGAGCAGGTGCAGGGACTGATCGACTACGTGGATCTGCAGATGGCCGACACCACCAGCTCCTGGCACATGCAGCCCGACGGCACCTATGTGCGCCACAGTCGCGATGATCAGGGCCGACCTTTGGTCGACTCGCAGGAGTACCTGATCGACCGTCACGCCCGAACACCCAGGGCCAGGCGATGATGATGCGCCTCCAGACCGGCGAGTCTGCTGCCGAGGCGGACGATCGGAATGGCATCCGACCATGAGCAGGACGGTCGAGGCAGCCGGAGCCATCCTCTACCGGTGGCGCACTAGCTTCCAGGGATGGATGAAATTCAGCGACGACGGCCGGGCAGCCCCAGGAGCCGACCCACGCTCCGACCTCGATGAGCTGGAGCTCTGCCTGGTCCATCGTCCCAAGTACGACGACTGGAGCTGGCCAAAGGGAAAGCTGGAGAACCGTGAGACCCACATGCGGGCGGCCGTGCGCGAGGTCGGTGAGGAGACAGGCTGTCTTGTCCGCCTGGGGCCATATCTGGGGGATGCCGAATATCCGCTGAACAACGAGGGCCGGCGCCGGGGCGGTAAGGGCGGCAGACTCAAACATATCTGCTACTGGATGGCTACACCGACCGACTCGGAACACGCCGCCGGTCAGAGCGCACTGTTGGGACCCATCCACCGGCCTGATTCCAGGGAAGTCGACCAGATCCGATGGGTCGGAGCCTCTGAAGCGCGCAAACTATTGACCCACCCCAGTGACAGAACCATACTGGATGCCTTCGTGGACCGGGTGGAGCAGGGCGGCATCCGGGCTCGTCAGCTGATCATCGTGCGTCACGGCAAGGCAATTGCCCGGAAGGAGTGGACAGGCAAGGACGCGAATCGTCCTCTGACCCCCAGGGGCGCCGGCACCTCCTACGCCCTGGCTCGGGAGCTGGCCTGCTTTGCGCCCGACCGCCTCCTGTCCTCCCCCTGGATCCGCTGTGTGCAGACATTGCGACCCTACGCCGATGAGGTAGATCTGCCCTTGGAGATGGTGGCCTGCCTGACGGAGTCCTCCTACCACCGCCGCCCCGAACAGGCCCACAGCTGGCTGGACAGGCAGATGGCCGACCTGCTGACAGGCAACAGAACGACCATGATCTGCATGCATCGCCCGGTCCTGGGAGGTATCTTTGAAAAGCTGCGCGGGCTGTGCTCCAGCGGATCGCTGTCCAAACGGCTGCCCGATGACTCCCCCTTCATGCCCACCGGCAACGCCGTCGTCCTCAGTCTGACCGGCGACCCCAATCATCCGACCATCATCGACATACAGAAGGTGACTCCCATTGTCTACTGACAGCAACTCCAGAATCGGCTCATCCTCAATCCGATCCTCCCGCACGGGATTTGTGGCATCCGGCACCGGAGCATCCCGGCCCTCACGCCCAGGCCAGCTGGACCCGGCCATCGCCGACCAGCTCTCCGGAGGCATGGACCCGCAGCAAATCAGCGAAATGAGCCACGTTTCGGCCGCCTCCCTGCTGGACCGGGTCCACCACAGCGCCGACCCCGTCATCGTAAAACGGGTTCTGACCCTGGTGGACCGCGAGGGCGTGGATGTCGTGGCCGAGCTCTGGAGCGATAGCGACCCCGACTCTTTGCCGGGCATTCTTTGGCGGCTCTACATGCTTCGCAGCTGGATGCGTAAGGACGCTGATGGAATCAGTCGTCTGTGGCGGCTGGGCGAGCCCACCGACACCGCTGCATCAGCTATAGCCGGCGTCGATCAGGCTCCGGAGGCCGACGACATCATCCGAACCGCCGACTCCATCCTCTCCGGAGCCTTCACCGGCGACTTCGCCATAGCCCTGGAACGGGCCGGAGCCTTTTGCGACGTGATCGCCCGCGGCATCAAGACCACCATCCGGGATGCCCAGAGCCGGCAGCTGGACGGTCAGGAGGCCAAGAAGGTGGACGCGGCCCAGCGCACCGTCAACTCCCTCAACCAGACGGCCCGTGACTTCATGCGGGGCGCATCACTCTGGCGGCGGGGACGGCTGGAGTAGAACCCGCCACCCTTTCAAGCCGGAAGCGTAAGCGCGCCGTGAGCGCAGATCAGGCCTGGCATGCCCTACAATGGGGACTGCGCCGGACCATGGCTAAGCCCCGGGCTCCGTTTGTTGCCGCTGCGAGCGGCGTTTGCGCCGACAGGCGCTTGCATGGTTCGGCGTTTTCATTTCCATTCCCAAATCGAAGGCAGCATGGCTTGCCGGTCGCTACCAGAAGCCGACCCGCTGAGCTACGCTGAGAGGTATGGAACTTCACGTACTGGAACACCCGCTGATCGAGCACAAGCTGACCGTACTGCGGGACAAAAACACCCCTTCCAACACCTTCCGCGAGCTGATCAGCGAACTGGTCATGCTTGAGGCCTATGAGGCCACCCGAAATCTGGACATCGAAGACCACCCAATCGAGACCCCGGTCGCTCCCATGGTGGGCAAGAAGCTCTGCTCCCCGCGCCCCATGGTGGTTCCCATTCTGCGCGCCGGACTGGGCATGCTTGACGGCATGACCCGTCTGCTGCCCACCGCCGAGGTCGGATTCCTTGGCCTCAAGCGTGATGAGAACACCCTGGACATCATCACCTACGCCAACCGCCTGCCGGAGGACCTCTCCGGCCGTCAGTGCTTCCTGCTGGATCCCATGCTGGCCACCGGCGGCACCCTGATCGCCGCCACCAAATACCTGGCCGAGCGCGGCGCCAAGGACGTGACCTCCATCAACATTCTGGCCGCTCCCGAGGGCCTGAACCGCCTTAAGGAGGAGATGGACCCCTCCATCAACCTCAAGGTGGTGGTCTGCGCAGTCGATCAGAAACTGAACGAGCATGCCTACATTGTGCCCGGCCTGGGCGATGCCGGCGACCGCCTTTACGGCGTCATCGACTGATCCAACGAACTGACGGGGCACGAACCCCATACCTGACAAGGACCCGAATCTGCACGATTCGGGTCCTTTTTTCAACGGTGTTCGATGGCCGTCCCGGCGGATGCTGTGCAAAATGGACTAGGCTTCCCTCCCCTACCCCGTCAGCGAGGATAGGTTCGCTATGAAGTCGTCGCTATAGAAACTGCCGGCTCTGCAATGCCATGGAGCTTAGCGAACCAGTCATCATGTCTGTAATCCTCCCAACCTCTATTCTCCCAACCGTCTATCCCTCGACTTCCACCCTCTCGCCCTCTGTCCTCTTGCCCACCTCTCGCACGAGAGTACCTAATCGCTGATCGCCACCCTGGTTCTCCCCCTGGTCTGACCCTGAAAACACCCTGAGTGGGCTATCTCCCGGTGTTGCAATAAGAACAGCAGCATTCAAGGGCGAGAAAGGAGCACACCATGGAGGGCAAGTCCCTTTCCCTAGGTGGATCACTGGCAGGAACCGGGGCCTCAGGACCGATGGGTGGGGGTGGCTCGCAAACCGCAGGTCGAACCAAGGCCCGCACTCCTGGCCTAGCCTCCCTGGTGCGTTCCTTCCTGCATGAGCATCGGTCCTCCTACACGGTCATGGTCCTGGCGGTCATGGCCGCTTCGGTCCTTACCAGCGCCTGGGTCCAGGTAGCCATTGCCGCTCGGAAGGGCGACGGAATGCCGGATACACGCACAATGAATTCCTACGACCGCGCTATGACCCTGTCCTTCCAAGACGGCGCTTCACAGATATCCATAGGGTACGCCTGCATATGCGGGTTCGTCTCCATCTTCCTGGTCATTACTTCTGTGGGATTCCTGATCGAGCGCCGTCGTCGCGAGTATGCCATGATGCGGCTTTCAGGCGCCTCTCCCAGGACCGTGAGATTCATCTCCCTACTGGAATTCATGATTCCGGTAGGTTTGGCCGCCCTCTTGGGCAGTTTGGCGGGATGCCTGCTGGTGCCCGCATTCGCCAAGTCCCTAATCAACTCAGGCTTTGAAGCGCTGGAAATGACCGCGCATCCCCACCCCACGGGAATTTTCTTCACTTTCGTAGGGATACTCCTGGCAGGCCTCTTGGGAACCTGGTTCGCTGCCAGGAGGATTACCGCGATCTCTCCCATCGAGGCCCTGCAGGACTCGGGAAATCGGTCAGGGACCAAGTCAATCGGTCCTCTTCGCCTGATAATCGCCCTGGCCGGCCTGGCTGGAGGACTGGCCATGGTCTATCACCGCTTCAAGGGCATGGACATTGAAATCCAGATCATGGCCTCGACCGGCTGTCTGCTCGTCATCATCGGCGCCCTGGCCCCTGTCCTGGTTCCGGCCTGTGCCAACCTGATCGGCATCCCCTTCCAACTGGCCTTCCGAGGCGCCGGTCTCCTGGCGCGGCAAAGGGCGCGGAAGGAAAACCGGAGCTCCACCGCCGTAGCAGTGCCGATCATACTGATGCTGGTCATCGTAACCGGATTTATAGCCCTGGGACGATCCGGCTGGGCACAAGAAGCCATAAGCCGGTATAAGCCGATCGCTGCCGAAACCATGATCAACGCAGAGACCAATGATCCAAGAGACCTGGATCGCCGACTTCGGTCCATTGTAGACATCGAATCCGCAGTCACCTATAGCGAGGGATCCTGGACAACTGCGGACAAGGAAGATAATGGCGGCAATGACGAACCTTCCGTCATGGCTATGCACGTCAACAAAGCAGGCAAGAGCGTCAATACAATTAGCCCAATCTTCATCAAGGGCTCCGCTGCTGACCTGGGGCCGGGCAAGATCGCCGTTATTGCAAGTGGCCGCACCCAGGAGAAAAACCCTATTGGTCGCAAGCTGACTCTGATCGACAGGTACGACAAAGGCCATACGCTGACCATCACCGCCGTAGTCGATATGACCCCGACAGGGCAGACGGGCGAATACCTGATGACGGATGCAGACCTGTCGCAACTGGCGCCCGACAACAGTGGATCGACCACCCTGGCCAGGACCGCCCCAGGAGTTCGGACAGGCAATCTGATCAGTCAACTCAATGCTTCATGGGACAGGAAGGGCATCAAGGCCTGCACCAAGAAGGAGTACATTCGTTCCAACATCCAAAGGTCACAGAAGGTGCAACGGGCCATGCCCCAGATAGCGAACGGGGCCATCGTCCTAACGGCCATATTCCTGATCCAGGCATGCGCCATCGCAGTCAATGAACGTCGCCAGGAGAACCGAAGGATGCAGGCTGCCGGTGTTTCACGTGGAACATTGGTCTGCTCCTCGATTGTGGAGTCAGTAATCGATGCCCTTTCGGCAATCCTTCTTTCAGCCCTGGCCATGGCGGGGGTGCTGGCCGTCATCTTCCATCAGTTGTCCGGCCAGGTGGACATGAGCGTCGTTCCTCTCCCCTACGGCTACTTCCTGATCATGGCCCTCTGGGCCATAGGCCTGGCCGCTGCGGCCTCAGGCCTGTATAGCTGGTTCAGCTCTCGGGCAGATACGACTCGAAGATGATCCCGTCGAAGTCCGCACTGGCCTCCTCTTGTGCACGCTCGGAGCGGACGGTCCAGGCGATGGGCGTTCCACCCAGGAACCGATACAGGCGCATGGGCAGTGAGTGCCCGCTGTGCCACTCGCAGGCCACGAAGTCCGGCCGCCCCAGCCAGTTGAAGAGGAGGGACCCGGCCATCCAGCGCAGGGCCGAGGAGCGCGAATCCACCCGGCCATGGTAGGGGGCGACCAGTTGCCCCCTGGTGACGCCTGGGTGGTGAACCCGATACCAGGCAAGGGCCAGGACGTTGAAGGACTCAATTACATAGGGGCCCTGGTACCTGGACAGGAGGGCATCGGTCCGACGCATAAGCTCCCGATCCAAGCCCCGATCCATCTTGATTTCGACAACCAAGGGCACCCGGCCATCCACCAGAGCGAGCACCTCGGACAGAAGAGGCACATGCTGCACCTCTGAATCGTTGAGGCCCCCGTCCCCGCCCTCCGTTTCGGGACCGCCATCGTGGTCGGCAGAGCCGGGAATCCCTTCCCCGGACTCAAGAGCCTGGGCAGGGCTTGGGCACAGGGGGATCCTCCGCAGCTGATCGCAGGTCAGGTCCGCCACTGCTCGGTTGACGCCAGCCACCCGCTGCAGGTCTCCATCGTGAATAACCACCACCTGTCCGTCCCGACTGAGATGAACGTCCAGCTCGATCCCGTAGCCGGCCCTGCAGGCCGCCTCGAAGGCAGCCAGCGAATTTTCGGGCGCCACCACCCGACGGGGGTTGGTCGGAGCCGAGGCGTGCCTGCCCAAGGGCCTGCCGGATGCAACCTTCAGGCAGTCATGAATACGGTGCAGGTAGGCAGCCTGCCCAGAATTGGGATTGGTCGTCTCCATCCCCGAGCCAGCATCGTGCAGACCCCTATGGGCATATGGATGCAGCGACAGGCCGACGGGCTTTCTCCGACCAGCAACCACTGAAAGACCAGGAGCCAGAGCCCAGCACCAGGCCCCCAAAACCCCCAATCCCAGACCCAGTGTGACCTTGCCGGCCAATCGTGCTTTGGACCCCATCATCGCCTCCAGCCATCAGCTACTCCACTACCCACGCTAGCATCGCAGGAGGCCGGACGCGCTTTGCCGGCTTGACTTCAAGCTGCTCCAAGGCCCTATCCTTGAACAAGCAGATCAGAGAGGCATGCCCCGCCTTTAACCAACTCCGTCGAGCAATCTGCCAAGAAAGAAGCGCAATACCATGCAGAATGATTCATCCACCTCCGTCCCGTCCGTCAAGCTCAACAACGGCGTCCTCATGCCCATGGAAGGCTTCGGCGTCTACCAGATCGCCGACCTCGACGAGTGCCGCCGCTCGGTTCTGGATGCCTTGGAGACCGGGTACCGGGCCATCGACACGGCCCAGGCCTATGGAAACGAGCAGGCCGTCGGAGATGCCCTGGCCCAGAGCGGCCTCGACCGCGACCAGGTCTTTCTGACCACCAAGGTCTGGATCACCAACTACGGATACGACAAGACCAAGGCCTCGGTCGAGGAGTCCATGAAGAAGCTGGGCACGGACCACCTGGACCTGGTCCTCCTCCACCAGCCCTTCAACGACTACTACGCAGCCTGGCACGCCCTTGAGGACCTCTACGACCAGGGGGTCCTGCGCGCCATCGGCGTCTCGAACTTCTATGCCGACCGCTATGTGGACCTGGTCAAGTTCAACAGAATCGTCCCGGCCGTCAACCAGCTGGAGACCCACGTCTTCCACCAGCGCCCCCAGGAACGCACCTACATGGACAAGTACGGCACCCGGATCGAGTCCTGGGGACCCTTCGCCGAAGGACGCCAGGGTATGTTCACCAATCCGACCCTGACCGAGATCGGGCAGGCGCACGACCGGACCGCAGCCCAGGTGGCCCTGCGCTTCCTGGTCCAGGACGGGGTCATCATCATCCCCAAGACCACCCACCGCGAGCGCATGCGCGAGAACCTCGGCATCTGGGACTTCCAGCTCACTGACCAGGAGATGGACCGACTGCGGGCCATGGACACCGGCAAATCGGCCTTCATGAACCATGAATCCCCTGAAACCGTGGAGGACTTCGCCGGCTGATTCAGCATCAGACAGTGTCTATACCCATATGGGATGAACGGGCTCTCAACCTAGGCTTCGCCGTTGCGTCGCCGACGCTTGAGGGCCCGGTGCTTGATCAGGATGTCCAGGACTATCCAGACCGAAAGAATGAAGGCCACCACGTATCCCAGCATGCTGACCACCGGGATGCCGAAGACCACCGGCTTGATGCGGGCGAAGTAGACGATTGAGGAGCCCACATAGAGGCCGACGACAATCAGGGCCATGGTCAGCCTGTTGACCATGTCGGACAGCTGCTGCAGGGGTTCCTCGGAGCCTACCAGCTGCACATTGGCGCGCAGCTGGCCACGGGTAAGCATCTTGGCCGCGGTCTGGGACTCAGCCAGGGCGCCCAAAAGCCCATGCAGGGCCAGGTCGCCCTGGATGCCCAGCTTCCGGGTCTCCTCCTTGAGGATGGATCCAGTGCCCTGACTGTAGGCGACATGATCGGTGATGATCTGCACGATGTTGGCCTCGGGCAGGAACTCGTCCAGGAGTCCTTCAAGGGTGACCAGGCACCGCGCCACCATGGTGACCGACCCCGGCACCTTGATGCCATGCCGGGCGGCCAGCTTCATAACGGCATTGACATATTCGGCGATGTCCAGATCAGCCAGATCCAGCTTGCCGAACCGCTGGACGACCGCATCCAGATCGGCCAGAAGGTAGGGGTAGTCCTCGGCCCTGGCCTCTCCCGTACCGGCGAAGCGGAGCAGCCCCTGGGCCAGAGCCGGTGAATCCTCGCGGCCCACCGCAAAAATCATGTCCTTCAAAGCCGATTTGGTCACCTTATCCAGGCGGCCGACCATCCCAAGGTCTATCAGCACTATGCAGCCATCGCGGATGATGATGTTGCCGGGGTGCGGATCGGCGTGGAAGAAGCCCCGGTCCATGATCTGAGTGGCATAGTTGTCGACCAGCTTGGTGCCGATCTCCTTCAGGTCATAGCCCTGGGCCACCAGTTGGGCAGGCCGTGAGAGGGATATCCCGTCGATGTATTCCATCACCACCACATGCCTGGTGCACAGTTCGGGATAGGGCTTCGGGCAGTCGATGTAGGCGTATGAGTTGCAGAAATCCTTGAATTCAGCCAGATTGGCTGCCTCCTGCTGGAAGTCGACCTCGGACTGGAAGGTCTCCCAGAGCTCCTCGACAACCCCGCGGATGTCGATCACCTGGGTGCTGCGGATGAACCGGGAGGCCCACTTGACCATACTGCGCAGAATGTCGATGTCCTGGGCCATGGTCTCTTGAATCCCTGGGCGTTGGACCTTGACAGCCACGTCCTCACCGCTGACCAGGCGGGCCCGATGCACCTGCGCCAGGGAAGCCGACCCCAGGGGAACAGGGTCTATGGAGGAGAAGATCTGGTCGAGCGGACGACCATACTCGGCGGCCAGGGTGCTGGTCACCACGGAATACGGGATGGGATCCGCGTCGGCGCGCAGCTTGGAGAGCTCACGGCAAAAGGCCTCCGGCAGGATCTCCGAACGCATGGAGAGAATCTGGCCCACCTTGACGAAAGTGGGCCCGAGCGCCTCGAACAATCGGCGCATGGTGACCGGGGTCAGACCATGGATGATGTCGAACCGGTTGGCAATGCGGATCATCCCGGCCAGTCGACGGGCCCTGCCACGCCTGTGCCGGATCCTTACTGCCGCCCCCTGCCGCTCTCCCGTACCGACCCCGAAGAGGCCGATGGTCTGCACAGGGGCATCATGCCCGTTCATGGCATCCATACTCACCACTCACCTGCGTCCTTTATCCGCATGGCCGACCAGCGGCAGACATTCCGGCGCAGACGACCGACGCTGACAGTAATCGACCGCCTTCAGCCCTGCTGACCCGCAATGGGATCATTGGATGTGATGGGGATGGACCCGGACCGACGATTCGGCATTGGCGCCAGGGGCTCGTGGTCGGGACGGCGGGAATCAGGAGCAACATGAGTCGCAGGCCTGGGCGCGCCAGCAGCCGGTGCAGGTGCGCTGTCAGCAGGAGCGGGAGCAGGTGCAGGAGCGGGAGGGTTCTGTCTGTTCCGCTTGAGCTCAGTGTTGAGAATCTTTCCCTGCTCGACCGTCAGCTCACCCTTCTTGACCAGGTTGTCAATGACCTCCTGGCCCTTCTCC
This sequence comes from Bifidobacterium sp. W8104, assembly GCF_016100735.1. Lineage (NCBI taxonomy): Bacteria > Bacillati > Actinomycetota > Actinomycetes > Bifidobacteriales > Bifidobacteriaceae > Bifidobacterium > Bifidobacterium sp. W8104. The sequence goes on along the minus strand of NZ_JACFRW010000001.1, from coordinate 1,092,741 downwards.
ACGCCTGTGGCCAAGGCTCCGATGCCAGCCAGAAGCACCTTGTGCAATCCGTCACCGATATGCAAATCCGACATGATATGCCTCCCAGCATTCATACGCCCTTGAAGTACCGGGCTCTTTTGACCGCCAAGAGACGAGCGGCCGTCTCTCTTTACAGTCTAGCCGGTTATCATTGACCGATCCGATTCGACACCATGGCAAGAGGGACCGCAACGTCTCTCCCCTGGCACTGTCCCCGACCGCTGATCAGAATCTGCGCAGGACCCGCAGGCGGAACTGCAGGCTCCCCTTCATCTGGGCCTGGAGGCTGCGATACGGCTGGCCTGATCTGCCAGGGAGTCCAGGCGCTCCAGCTCGCTCCGGCTCTTCTGGTCCATGGCAGTCTTCATCTGGGCGAAGGTGCCCTGGCCGTACCGCCTTTCGGCTGCCCCCTCGATAAGGAAGTCCGTGATGGCCGGGTTCTTCGGCAGCAGCGACCCGTGCATATAGGTGCCGATGACCTTCTTCCATCGGGCCCCCTCGGTGTGGTCCTTGCCGTTGTTGCCGCGTCCATCCTCGGTCACCATGCCCAGGGGTTGGGCCCCCTCACCCAGGTAGGTCAGGCCCGAATGGTTCTCGTAGCCGACCACCCTGCCGAAGTCCTCTGCCTGCTCCACCAGGTTGCCGATCATCCGCTCGGGCTTGGCAATGGTGTGCACGTCAAGAATGCCGACCCCCTCCAGGCGCTCATGGTCGGAGGTCTCGAAATAATGGCCGAAGAGCTGATAGAGCCCGCAGATCATCAGCATGGGCACATCCTGGTCGGCCAGATCGTGCAGAAGACCGCCCCGCTCCCGCAGGTCGTCGATGATCCGTTCCTGGCCATGGTCCTGGCCGCCGCCGCCCAGAATCATATCGATCCGCTCCGGCCAGGCATCACCGGGATCGTAATAGCGGACCGTGGGACGGAATCCGTACAGCTCGGCCCTGCGGGTCACGCTGAGTATGTTCCCTGAATCCCCGTAGATGTTCATGTCACGGTGGTAGAGGGAGAGGATCTGCAGTGGCGGATGGTCTCCCACGGCCTTGGTCTTATCCTGCGGCTGCGGCATTCCTGCGCTCCTTTTGGTTCGCTCGCTCATGCGCCCACCCCGGCATCGTCCACGCTTGTGATCCTGCCGAGGGCGGACCGGAGCCGGAGCATCGACGTGTAAGTGCAGTAGATTCGCTTGGGTCGGCCTGGGTGCACCTCAAGAAAGGCTGTCAGCGCCCGATCCAGGTCGGTCTCGATCGCCTCAGCGGGCACCTGGTCATAGGCCAGGCGCAGGGCCATGTCGTAGGCCCGGGTGCCGGAGACCATGGCCACACCGGTATCCCTGAGCGAGGTGAAGTCCACATCCCAGAGCCAGCTCATGTCACGCCCGTCCGCATACTCGTCGCGGATGGCGATCATGGTGTCCTGCCCGGCAGGGTCGAAGGAGGACAGGGCCAGACGGAAGCCCATGGGGTTCTTGACCAGGACCAGCTCAACCGGCGCGCCCTGGTAGGTGATGACCTCCCCGCGGCCGAAGGCGGGCGTGACCTTGGACAGGGCGTCCATGAGTGCTGCATTATCTGGCTCCCTGTCCTCCAGAACGACCCTCACCAACGCCAAGGCAGCGGCCGCATTGTAGAGGTTGTAGACGCCCTCCAGACGCAGGTCGGTCTCCAGAAGCCGCCCATCCAGGCGGAAAGCGGCCCGGTGGTCCATGACCCTTTCCAGGGTCACCTCGGCCGGCAACCGGTGACCGGGGCGAATCGGGCGGGAGGTGCTGGCCGCACCGGCACCATCGGCACCCCGATCCGAGGCATGCATGTCGTCATCGGTGGGGAAATAGCTCAGCAGATCGTCTGACAGACCGAAGTAGGCCACACCGGTCCGGGCCGGCGTCTGGGCGGCCAACCTGGCGATGCGTGGATCCTCACGGTTGAGGACCACCGTGCCCGTGGTGGCCTGGGCCACCTGACCCAGCAGCCGGGCAGTAGTATCGATTTCCCCAAACCGGTCCAGCTGGTCACGCATGACATTGAGCAGGAGGGCATAGCGGGGCTTGACCTGCCGCACAAAGTGGACCGCATAGGCCTCGTCCAGCTCCAGGACGGCGATATCGGCATGCAGCCGGCCGGACAGCCCCAGAGTGGAAACCAAGGCCGAGACCACACCACGGGTGAAGTTGGACCCGGTCGGGTTGGTGAAGACCTTGAGCCCCAGGGACTCCAGCATGGAAGCCACCATCCGGGTGGTGGTGGTCTTGCCGTTGGTCCCCGAGACCAGGACCACACCACGGGGCAGCTCCGACAGGGTCCTGGCCAAGAAGCCCGGGTCGATCCGCTCCACCACCTTGCCAGGCAGGGCCGAACCGCCGTGATGGGACAGACGCGAAACGAGGCGCACCGCCTTGCCGACCAGAAGGGCCAGGAGCGAGCGCCAGCGCCGACCGGGACGACCGGGCTGATCGGCAGGCTGCGCCTTGGAAGTCTTGGACCGCATGATCAGACCCCTCCCTGCTGGTAGTCCTGGGGCATGTCCTTGAACTTGGACTTCTCGCCCAGGAAGGCCAGCTTGAAGGTGTCGGTGGGGCCGTTGCGGTGCTTGGCCAGAATGATGTCGGCCTCGCCCGGGCGGTCCTCCTTGTCGTAGAAGTCCGGTCGGTGGACCAGGAAGACCACGTCGGCGTCCTGCTCGATGGATCCCGACTCGCGCAGGTCGGAGAGCATGGGCTTTTTGTCATTGCGCATCTCGGGACCGCGGTTGAGCTGGCTCAGCGCCACCACCGGAACCTCCAGCTCCTTGGCCAGCAGCTTCAGGGCGCGCGAGAAGTCGGAGACCTCCTGCTGGCGGGATTCGACCCGCTTGCCCGAGGTCATCAGCTGCAGGTAGTCGATGACCACCAGTTTCAGGTCGTTGGTCTGCTTGAGCCGACGGCACTTGGCACGGATCTCCATCAGGCTCATGTTGGGCGAATCGTCCAGGAAGAGCGGGGCATCCTGGAGCCTGCTCCAGAAGGTGTTCAGGGTGTTCCAGCGCTCGGGGGTGATGTCGTCCGCCCGGCGCAGGGCCACCAGGGGGATGTCGGTCTCGGCCGAGATGATGCGCTGGGCCAGCTCGGTCTTGCTCATCTCCAGGGAGAAGACCACCGTGGTCATGTTGTTGTGGAGGGCCGCGGCGCGGGCGAAGTCGATGCCCAGGGTGGACTTGCCCATGGCGGGGCGGCCTGCCACCACGATCATCTGCCCGGGCTGCAGACCCTGGGTCACGTCGTCGATGCTCTTGAAACCGGTGGGCACGCCCCGCTCCATGTCGCCGTTCTGCAGCTTGTCCAACTGGTCCAGGGTGTCATGGACGACCGGCCCGATGGCCTCGTAATCCTGGCGGACCCTGCCCACGCTCATCTCGTAGACCTCGGCCTGGGCCAGGTTGACGATGTCCTCGGCCTGGGAGCCCTCGGCCGAGTAGCCCAGCTGGGCGATCTTGGTGCCGGCCGCGATCACATTGCGCAGGATGGCCCGCTGGTGGACGATTTCCGCATAATATGTGGCGTTGGCGGCTGTAGGGACCGAGGCCACCAGGGAGTGCAGATAGTCGGTGCCCCCCACCTTCTCCAGGTCCCCGGACTTGAGCAGCTCGTTGGCCACCAGGACCGCATCCACCGGCTGGGAGGCCGAGAAGAGGGTGACGATGGCCTCGTAGATGGTCTGATGCTTGGGCTGATAGAAGTCGGATATGTCGATCATCTGGCTGACCTCGCCAATGGCATCCTTGCTCATGAGCATGCCGCCAAGCACTGCCATCTCCGCATCGTCGTCATGCGGGGGCACCCGGTCGAAGAGCATGTCACGGCCGGTCTGGGCACGATCGGTGGGACGCTGTTCGGGATGGGTGTAGTCGGTGTAGTCATCGGAAGCCATAGCCACGATTCTACGAAGAGGACCGTCCCTGACAGCCCTAAGATGAGGATTTCACCCAAGGCATTCACCAGGGCGCGCCGACGGAACTGGACGGGCACGGGGCCGGTCCTGCATGTGTACAGAAAAATAAGTTATCCACATTCAAGGCGTGTCCTAGAGGACATGTGCGCAACTTATCCACCTCATGGGTACAACTCTGTGCAAAACTTGGGGACAGTCTTCCACATCACCAATCCAGCTTGCGCTCAGGGCTGTTTGGTGATACTGCACCTACCGGCAGGGCGTCCACGGACTGGCTTTCAGGGGTTGTGTCTTCAGTCCAGAGCATTAGCATGGCGTCCATGCGCAGCCACAGGAACATCCCTGAAACCAAGACCGGATCAATCACGCCGGAAGAGCGGCGGGCGACCTACCGGACCATTGCCGGACTGGCCATACCCACCTTCGGCCAGCTGATCGCCTCCCCGCTCTTCGTCATGATCGACACCGCCATCGTGGGCCACATCAGCGACTCGGCCCTGGCCGGGCTCTCCATCGGATCCACTGTGGTGCTGACCACCGTGGGCCTGTGCATCTTTCTGGCCTACGGGACCACCTCCCAGGTGGCCCGGCTCATGGGTGCCGGCCGCCGCCGGGAAGGCATGCAAGCCGGCGTGGACGGCATGTGGCTGGCCTTCGTCATCGGCCTGGTCGTCTGCGCCCTGCTCCTGGCTTTGAGCCGGCCCATCTGCAGCCTGATGGGAGCCCGCGGGCCGGTCCTGCAGGCGGCGCAGACCTATCTGAATGCCCTGGTCTTCGGCCTTCCGGCCATGCTCCTGGTCTACGCGGCCAACGGCATCTTCCGCGGACTGCAGAAGGTAAAGATCACCCTGGTGGCCGCCGTGTCGGGCGCCATCCTCAACACCGCCCTGGAGGTCCTTCTGGTCTTCGGACTGCACATGGACATTCTGGGCTCGGGCCTGGCCACCCTGATTGCCGAGTGGGCCATGGGGCTCTTCCTGACCATTCCCGCCCTGGTATGGGCCCGTCGGGAAGGCGCCCAGCTGCGGCCCCGGCTCTCAGGCATGGCGGCCAGCATGGGCGACGGTTTCCCGCTTTTCCTGCGGACACTGGCCCTGCGGGTCTGCCTCTTTATGACCGTGGTGGCTGCGGCCCATCTGGGCGAGCAGGTGCTTGCGGCCTACCAAGGAGTCAACTCGGCCTGGAACTTCGGACTGAACATGCTGGATGCCGTGGGCATCGCCGGCCAGTCACTGGTAGCCACCGAGCTGGGCGCCGGACGGCGGTCACGGGCACGGGTCATGACCGACCTGTCAGCCAAGGCCGGCATGGCCATGGGAGTGCTGGTCGGACTGGTCATGATCGCCTTGGGCCTCTTCGCCGCTCCCCTGTTCAGCCCCACGCCGGCCATCAGATCGCTGATCACCGTGGGCATGATCGTCCAGGGAGTCTTCATGCCCGTCGCCGGATGGATGTGGGCCCTGGACGGAATCCTGATCGGGGCCGGGGACTATCGCTACCTGGCGGCCACCTGCTCCCTGACGGCTGTGATCTACCTGATCGGCCTGCTGGGCATGACGGCCCTGGCCATGAACTGGACACCCACCTGGCGGATAGCCATGCTCTGGGCCGTCCTCAATGTCCTCTTCATCGGCGTCAGGGCCATCTGCAACGGCTTGAGAACGCGCACCGATGTCTGGATGGGGACAATAAGCCAGGTCAAGGAAGCCTGAAAAGACATAGAAAACATAGAAAAGCAGGACCCCGACCGCTAGACCATGAAATCGGCCACAGCGGCGGGATCCTGCCGAAACTGATCAGCAGGCGGCTGCCTCAGATGGCGTCTACGCCGGTCTCCCCGGTACGAACCCTGACCACCGAGTCCAGGGTCTGCACCCAGACCTTGCCGTCGCCCACGGTGTTGGTGGCGGCAGCCTGGACGATGGTGTCGACCAGCTCGTCAACCCGGCGATCCTCGGTCAGCACCTCCAGACGCACCTTGGGAACCAGGTCCACCTTGACAGTGCTGCCCCGGTAGACCTCCTTATGGCCGCCCTGCCGACCATAGCCCTGGGCTGACGAGACGGTCATGCCGTGCACGCCGACCTCGGTCAGGGCCTGCTTAATCTGATCCAGCCGCCCGGGCTGAACGATGGCGGTAATGAGTTTCATGCTGCCTTCCTTTCTGATCAGTTCAGAATGGACCCGAAGTCATAGGCGCTCTCACCCTGATCGCTCTGATCGACGCCGATGACCTCCTGATCCTTGCTGACTCGCCAACCAATGGTCTTCTCCAGCGCAAAGGCGATCACACCGGTTACTGCAGCTGCGTAGATGATCGCAATCAACGCCACCAGGAACTGAACCAGCAGCTGCCGGAAATTGCCGCCGGCCAGGAAGCCCGTACCCGTACCGAAGAAGCCTATCAGCAGTGTGCCCAATAAACCACCCACTCCGTGGATGCCCACCACATCCAATGAGTCGTCGTAGGCGAAACGGAACTTGAGCCCGCAGGCCAGGCAGCAGACGAAACCAGCCAAGAGGCCGATGACCATGGCCCAGAGCGGCGAAACCACGTCGGCCGCTGGAGTGATGGCCACCAGGCCGGCGACCATGCCGGATGCTGCACCCATGGCGGTGTAATGCCCGGTGCGGACCCGCTCAGTAAAGAGCCAGCCCAGGGTGGCGCCGCTGGCGGCTATGGTCGTGGAAACCCAGGCATATCCAGCCGTGCCGTTAGCGGCGAAGGCGGAACCGGCATTGAAACCGAACCAGCCGAACCAGAGCAGGAAGGCGCCCAGCATGACCATGGGCACATTGTGGGGACGTATGGACTCCTTGGGGAAGCCGATTCGCCTACCGATGATGAGCACAATGACCAGGGCTGCCACTGCCGCGTTGATGTGGATGACCGTACCGCCTGCGAAGTCATGCGCCTGAGCCCCGATGGCGTTGGAGATGGGTCCATCGGCAGCCAGCAGTCCGTGATTCCAGACCATGTGGGCCATGGGTGCGTAATCCAAGGTGACCCAGAGGGCCACGAAGATCATCCAGGTGCTGATTCTGACTCGCTCTGCCAGGGCTCCCGAGATCAGGGCCACGCAGATCATGGCGAAGGCGGCCTGGAAGGCGATGTCCACCGTGTGCGGGTAGGCGGCGTTTGCGGAATCAAGCGAGGTGAAGACCCCGTCCTTGGCCGTGACCGTGTCCTTGAGCAGGAAGCCGGTGATGGGGTCGCCGAAGACGCCTCCGATGTCCTTGCCTGCAAAGGAAATCGACCAGCCCCAGAAGGCCCAGATAACCCCAGTCACGGCGATGGCCAGCGTGGACATCATCATCATGTTGAGTACAGCCTTGGCTCGGACCATACCCCCATAGAAGAAAGCCACCGCCGGAGTCATCAGGAAAACCATGGATGCCGCTACCAGCATCCAGGCAGCATTTCCAGAATCCATGCCTACACCTCTCTTTTCCCCATCCGAGCGGGCAGTTCCCAATAACGAGGACTTCCCTCCGGACAGCCTACGTCAGATTCTCTTCCACTTCCCGATTCATCAAACAGGAAGAGGATGACGGTCAGGTCACCGCCGCATTACCTGCGGGTGACTATTGGATGACCACCTTATGACCAACCGGCCGGCCGGACTACTCGTCTCCCAGGATGCCGTCGACAAAGGACTCCGGATCGAAAACGGCCAGATCGTCGGGTCCCTCGCCCAGCCCGACCAGCTTGACGGGCACGCCCAGCTCCCGCTGAACAGATATGACAATGCCGCCCTTGGCCGAGCCGTCCAGCTTGGTCAGGACAATGCCTGTGACCCCGATGGCCTGGGCGAAGACCTTGGCCTGGATCATCCCGTTCTGCCCGGTGGTGGCATCCAGAACCAGCAGAACCTCGTCCACAGGCAGGTTCTTCTCGATCACCCGCCGGATCTTGCCCAGTTGGTCCATCAGATTGGCCTTGTTCTGTAGACGACCGGCCGTGTCCACAATGAGAACATCTGCCTGATCATTTTTGGCTCGTCCGGCGGCTTCGAAGGCCACGGAGGCAGGGTCAGCACCGTCACGGTCGCTGCGGACCACGGGCACACCCACCTTGCCGCCCCAGGTCTCCAGCTGGTCAGCGGCGGCGGCACGGAAGGTATCGGCGGCACCCATGACCACTGACTTGCCATCGGCCACGAAGAGCCTGGCCAGCTTGCCCGCGGTGGTGGTCTTGCCGGTGCCGTTGACGCCCACCATAATAATGACCGACGGCCTGTTGGCCTGGGGTCGGGCAGCCACCAGAGTTCGGTCCATATCGGGGTCGACCAGATCGATCAGGCGCTGACGAAGGCCACGACGCACTGCTGCAGGATCCTTCTGCCCTGTGATCCGGGCATCGTCGCGCAGCTGCTTCACCAGCTGTTCGCTGGCCTCGGCACCCACATCCGCCATGAGCAGGGTGTCTTCCACATCCTCCCAGTCGGACTCGCTCAGATGGTCCTTGGTCAGAATGGCAAAGAGGGCCTTGCCGAAGGGGTTGGGGCTCTTGGCCAGCCTGGCCTTGAGCCTGGTCATACGGGATGCAGAGGTCTCCGGATGAGCCAGCTCCTCCTGCGCCGACGATGCCACTTGCCCGACTGAGGACGACTGACTGGACTCCCTTGAATCGACTGAGCCCGCTGAACCCGCTGAACCCGTAGAAGCGTCCAAATCGGAGGCTACAGCCGTCGCCGACTCCGGGGACAGAGAAGAGCGGCCATCATCAGACTCTTGCACCCTGCCTGGGCGCGTGGAATCCCCCCGGGACCGGCGCTTACGGACCGCCACCAGAATGCCGGCCACCGCCAGCACCAGGACGATCAACACCGCGATAAGAATAAGGAGCTGCTGTGTTGTCATAGATACCAGCCTAAAGGCGAAAAGGGACACGGATGGTCATCATGAGCGGTCACTTTCCGCTCGGGTGACCCTTGTCCGTCTGCGAACCGCTCTTGACCGAAGGCATGACGTCGGAGGTGATGGGTTGAGGCTCCCGCCGCTGCGGATGCGAATGCTCAGGGCTGGATGATCGCAAGGTGACGTTCCTGGGGGCTGGAGGCCCAGAGGCCGCAGAAACCGATGGCACGGCATTCCTCCGTTGCCTCGGGCTAGTCGACGATGCAGAATCAGCGCTTGGTGGCCTGGGCAGATTTATCTCGTCCGTGGAATCGGAGGCCAGCATGCCTCGAACCTCCACCACGGAGGAGGAGTTGACATAGACCGGATAGGGATGTGCAAGGTCTTCAGCGGTTGGCGCATCCTCGCCCGAGCCAGGGGCAAAAGACAGATGCCCTCCTGCAATCCGCGGCAGCTTATTCTCCCGCTCCTGCTGACGGCGGGCGGCCTTACGCACACGCTCATCCAGAGACTGGGAAAAAGCACGGTCCTGGGACTCGCCAAGCGCCAAGCGCATGACAAATACGATGAATGCCACCACCACCAGCACCCATACCAGGACAATCATCCAGACCATACCTGCCATTCTCTCAGAAGAACCCCACAGACGCGCTAAGACACGAGGAATCTATCGGTCTCTTTCACACTGGCAGGTCAGCAGATGCTCAGGACCCCTCTTACACCCAAGGCAGTCGCAGGCAAGTAGGAAGACTATCGCAGGAATTACGCTCAGCAAGGTCCGCAACTACCATTCGAGAAATCTCCTGCAATGGCGACAAAAGATGCATAGCCATCAAAAGTATCATTTCCAGCGAAATCCGTAGATGGAAACAAGCCCTGAGGCAATGCAGCCCACGGCCAGGTAGAGGATCCCGAGCCAGGCATGAGGCCAGGTGCCCGATCCGATCAGCATCATCGATAAGGCCTCCCGCATGTGGTATAGGGGCGTATACGGGGCGATGGTCTGCACCCAGGACGGCAGCATATTGACAGGCATCATAGCTCCGCCAATGAAGCCCAGGGGCAGAATAATGATGTTCGCGAGGATGGATACCCCTGCGATGGAGTAAATTATCATGGCGATGATGACACCCAGGAAAAAGAACAAGAGGTAGCCTAGGACCAGGGGAAGCAATCCCGACAAAAATGTCGGTTTCAGCAGCATTCCCATAATCATTCCCAAGACGACAAGCACTACAGCTTGTGCCAGAAGAACGACGATACCCACAACAGCTTGGGAGAGGATAATCACATTCCAGGATAGAGGAAAATTGCGAACCGTCTGCAGCATGCCATTCTCACGCCAGAGGGCAAGGTGCGAAGCACCCGCAAAAATACCCACATAGGCCGCACCAAACGCAATGACATTGGCGCTGATTTGACTGGCAATATCAACTCCAGGAACGTAGCTCTTAAAAGACAGGACCAGGACCAGCAACAAGGCTATAGGAAAGAGAAAGGTGAAAACCAAAGTGGACCAGTCACGAATATCGTAGTGGAACATCAACTTGAATAGAGTTTTGAAGCTGTTCATTTGACGTTCTCCTTTTCGAGAAGGCGAAGGTAGACATCCTCCAGACGCCCATCCTTGACTTGCGCCTGGCTTGTATTGATCCCGGAATCAACCAATTTCGCGAAAGTAACTCCGGTATCCCTGGTGCGAACTGTCAGACCGTCGGGTGTGGTTTTTACATAGTCAGCTCCCATGAGACGGGCTACATGATCGGCCTGATCCAAGGCATTCGGAAGAAGAATGGTCGATTCCATCTCTGCTTGCGCAATAAGCTTGCTGGGACTGGCCGTCACGAGAATATGCTTATCCGCCAAGATCGAGACCACGTTGCACAACCGCTCCGCCTCGTCCAGATGGTGCGTTGTATAAAGAACCGTGGCGGCCAATTGCTGATTCGATTTGAGCAGGCTCACAAGGTCATGGCGTGACTCAGGATCGAGGGCAGCAGTGGGTTCGTCCAAAAAGAGCAGCCGAGGATGGTGGACGACAGCCGTGGCGATGGCCAGTCTCTGCTGTTCGCCGCCGGACAATGATTCAACCTTGTTGGATGCCACATGATCCAGTTTCAATGCATCAATAAGATCGTCCACACGCGACCGAGGCACCTGGTAGATATCGGCCACTGCAGTAAGGTGCTCAAGGAGCGTCGTTTTGGGGAAGAAGGACGACTTTTGAGGCTGGATGCCTATTTGGCGCAGCAGGGCCAGGTTGCGTGGATAGGGCGTCTTGCCCAGAACAGAGACCGTTCCCTCAACCGGTTTTTGCAGTCCTTCCAAGACGGTGAACAAGGTTGTCTTTCCAGCGCCATTTGGCCCGATGACCCCCATGGAAGGCCCCTTCTTCAACCTCCAATGAAAGATGAGAGAGAATCGTTTTGTTCTTTATTCGAACAGTAAGGTTCGATATGCTTACTTCGATATTGCCCATTCCAGAGCCTTTCAGCGTCAATACTGATGTGGTAAAGCGCGGGTTGTGTCGTCTATTGCTGCTTGTCTATTCATGACTATTTCAATTTGCTGAGTCTGCGCAGGTGGAGGAAAGAATCAGTCCAAATTCCGGCCCAGCATAGTATGGTGATTTTGGCTCCGATGGTCTTTTCCATGAGACCATCTGCTTCAACTACGATAGCTTATTAAGCCATATTCTTTCCTCACCCATGAGCCCAGAATTTCAGGCATTTTCTAATAAAATACAAGCTGGATCAGACATAAAACCGCCACCGTCCCACAAATTATGGCATCCAAGAGCACGTACTGGCAAACACTGATTCCACTACTGGTTTACCTGCAGCTGGAACAGCATATTCCCATTTATCAAGCGGGCCGCCAAGGGGCGGACGGGTACATCTACTTTGTTCCCAATCGGCACTTTGGTAAGAGAAGCCATACCAGTATCAGCAAAAGCGGATATTGAGAAAAGTGCGATGCTTGTTCCCCCGGCTCATGCTCACCAGTGGGGAGGTTGACCGCCGACAACAGTAGACCGCGCGAACGAACAGCGACGGCGATGATGCGAAACTCTGCAAGTTATCGACGGAACCCACTATTTCGCCCTTTTCGCGTATTGGCTATCTCGAATGATGCTGGCCTTCACCGTTTCGCCGCCAGTCTCTTACCATCATGAAGACAATCATCATTAGCCAAGCTGCTGGGTATGTGCATGAACCCCAGAACTGTGAACCGGTGGCAAACGATATAACATGGGCGAGAATTAATGCCAGGGCAAAAAACCTGACAGCAATGACTTGCGGCTTATCGGATGGTTTCTGTGTCGAAGCTGTTTGTCTCATGGCGGTTCCTTTGCCGTCGTACATAATGCACGGAATGTGCATAAAAACAAAATATACACTAACCGGCATTCGCTCAAAATAAGCTTAAAATAAGTTCGCGTTCTGGATGCGCATATACGTCATAGCCGGAGAAAATCATTGCAGAGAGCCTAGCCAGGAAGCAATTACATGAAAGCTGCTTTTGCATCCAAGATTGCGTTTACTGATCTGTTCGTTTCGTAGACAAATCAATCCAATACCGTTCTACTGGCTGACCAGATCTGCTGGGGAGCACATTCTCCAGTTGCCCGCCACGCGAAAGGATGGTCCGGCGGCTGGCCAGATTCGACGGGGAGCAGGTGATTAGGACCCTACTCATGCCCAGAGTGGCAGCTTGTCGAAGACATTCATCCAGCATCAGCCCGGCATAGCCCAGCCGGCGACAATCCGGACGAACTGAATAGCCGATGTTGCCGCCCACTCGCAGAAGCGCCTGCGTAAGCTGCAACCTCAGCTGAATCATCCCCACCAGTTTGCCGCTGGGGTCCATGGCGGCGAACTGCAGAGCTGGCACAAACCCCGGCGGCAGATCATCACCACGCGCCTGACGAGCCACCTCCGGCAGACCAAACCGACGAACCTCATCCAGGCTGTGGCAGCCCTCCAAGGGGCCGAGACCAGCCGCTTCATCCTGAGGCTGAGAACGGCAGGCCTGCAGATATTCCCAGATCATTTCGGCATCCACCGCCCCCGGCCGGTCCAACCTCACCAGATGGATTCTCATGGTCCACCTCCTCTGTCGAGTGCTTGGCCACCACTTTGTGTTTCAGCTTACCTGAGCAGCATTCAACGGAACTGGGGTTTTCAAAGAGGACAAGCGCCACAGGGACATCGCGCGCATGGGTGAATAGTCGGAACTCAATACAGCAAGAATCACAATGTTCAATAAGGTTCTTCCAAACTTAAGTTCTGGTCTTTAGTTCCCAGCTTCAGCTTCATCAGGTCAACGAAAGCGTCGCTCTGGAATCTATCGTTCTTTCTACTTTTCTCCTCCCAATGCCCCGAATGGCTGGTCATGGATCGTCAGTCAGACATTCCGGCCTGAAACCATGTGATGACAATTTGCGTACGATCTCGCAGACCGGTCTTGTCGAGTATGCGGCTTACGTAGCGCCGGACGGAGGTGATTTCGAGAGTGAGGCGCTGGGCTATTTCCTGGTTGGACAGCCCCTGAGCGATGAGTCCGGCTATCTCGTACTCCCTAGGGGTCAACTTATCCAGCTGCTGCCTGGCCTGCGGGTCACTGACCTTATGCCGTGCATAGGCTCTGTCGCGGTTGATGAGCTCTGCTGTGATGCGCGGGGTGAGCACTGCGTCCCCATCAGCTACTGCGTGAATGGCTCGGTGCAGATCTCTCGTGGATACGTCCTTGAGCAGAAAGCCGTAGGCGCCTGCGTGCAGACCGGTGAAGGCGTAATCGTCTTCGTCATAGGTGGTCAGAATCAGCGTGCGAATGTCGGGGAACTCCTTGGCAATGACCGCAGTGGCACTGATGCCGTCCATCACCGGCATGCGAACGTCCATCAGGATCACTCGAGGCAACGGCTGGGCGGCTGCTTTCATCTCCCGAAGCATGGTCACCGCCTCCTGACCGTTGGAGGCTTGTCTGACTACCTGTAAATCGTGGTCGGCCTCAATCATGCGTACCAACCCCTTGCGGAGGAGCGCAAGGTCATCGACCAGCATCAGGTCAATCATGGGCGTTGCACCCTTTCTCGCTGGTGCCAGGCAGGACGGCTTTTACCGTCCATCCCCCGTTCTCGCTCGGTCCGCAACTCAGACTCCCTCCCATCAGTCGGCATTGCTCGCCAATCTGTTTGAGCCCCACTCCTGGATGATCATGAATGGCTGGTTGCTGATCGCCCAAGACTGGCCCATGCTCATCCCCATGCCCATCGTCGTGGATGCTGATGCGGAGGGTGCCGTCCTGTCCATAGTCACGGGAGATGACGATGGTGCTCGGGTCCGAGGCATGCCGGAGCGTGTTGGTGATGGCCTCCCTGCTGACGATGAAGCAGAGGCTGTCCTGTCTGGGATCGTGCCGATGATGGCCTGTTTTAGTAGACACGACAGCCAGCCCAGCCGCGCGGGCATGGGCGATCACGGTGTCGAGTTCGTCGAGCGTATGCAGCCTGGAGCCAAACCTGCACCCATCGTCATCGGACTCTTCAGGTAGCGCCTCATGCTCGTGGACAAGGGTACGGACGGCTTGTCGGGTGTCAGACAACCCATCCCTAGCCACTTGGTTGACGCCCTTAAGCACCTCTTGCAGCTCTTCGATCTCAACCGAGTCAGCGAATCCCTGGGTCAGGGCGATGATCGTGGTGAGGTCATGGCCCACGCTATCGTGCAACTCCCCTGCTACCTGGGCACGTGATATAGCCTGATCCCTTTGCCTGGCAAGCATTTCAGAGCGGATGCGCTCCTGCTCCTCACGCCGTTGCGTCTCGCGCCGACTCCGGTAGGACCTGACAGCTATGGCAGCGGCCGCTACAGCCATGATGACAGCCATCCGAGCCGACCATTCCAGCAAAAGCATGTGCCCGGCATGCATACTGACAGTGACCAGGCTGACGGCCGCGACTGCCTCACTCACGCCTGCCGCAATCCTGGGTGCTGACGATAAACAGACACAGAAATAAAGAGCGCCTACCAGAGGTATCAGGAAGCTATCGTCCGAGGCGGCAAATGACAGGCCGATGTATACCAGGGTCTCCACGGTCGTGATGAGCAGGGGAAATTGTCTGCTCCAGTACAACAGGCAGGAACACAGGAGTCCGATCAGGCCGATGACAGTCTTCCAAACGGGCAGAGGAATGTCCCCGGCCCAGCCCGGAGGAAACATGGGGGCGCTGACGTATAGGAGCGTATAAATCAGGCTCAGCAGAGGCATGACGAATCTGGTCAAGCGTTGATTGCTCAACAGCTCGAACAGGTTGGTTGCCATGCCCTTCATCGCGCCCCCCTCACACCGCATGCCGAGGATGCCCAGGTTCATTCGCCAGTGTACTGTGCTATCACACCGGCAGGGGAACGACCTGCTGATTTGCGCACTGTGACCCAGGAAGCCAGTGATGCCGCCGAAGTCAGAAGCAGATAGACCAGCGCCCAGTGAGCCCATGGTATGCCAATGCTGGCAGCCCCGAAGACCTTGCGGAATCCGACAGCATAGGCCATGACCGGCAGAAGGCTGGAGGTGAAGGATATCAATACGGCGGTAGTTGCCATGACGAACCCTTCAAGAGCGGCCATGATTTCAAGTTGATTCGGGTCCGCACCAGCGATCGAGATAAGGGACAGATCCAGGCTTCGACCGTGGGCTGAGATCAGGTATCCGGCGCACACTCCAGCCAGTGTGACAACCAGCGCGGGGCCCAGGAGCGTCATGAGCATGGAGAAATCAGAGCTGCTGACATCCAGGTTGGGAGGCAGCAAGCGACTGGAATCGGCGCTGGTCTGATAGAAGGAATCGGTCATCATCAGCAATGAAACCCCCACGACCAACGGTATGACCGTGGAGCTGAGGCTGCGCATGCGGGCACTGGCTTGCCGGCAAGCGATCAGCCATGAGGGGCTGTGAAGAGCGACGAGCCTGGTCCAGCCGCTGGTGACCGCACCCAGCAGGGAGGGACCCGCCAAACAGATTGCGGCCAGCAGGAGCATGAAGCCGAAAGTGCTTCCCATGGCGATAGGCAGAATGAGTGCCGCAGTGTGCAAACGGACCAGTTGCTCACCAGGAATGGTCCGCGCTTGCATAATCGGCATCAGCATGGCTATCGATGCCGCCAGCAAACACAAGTCAGCAGCGATACGACGAGCTAAACCTGCTGTTTTTGGAGGAATGATTGCAGCCCGCAGGGATTCCACGGGACTGATCCTGCTGATGGTTCGGATGGTCAGCAGCGTGCCAATCAAGGCCACCAATATTCCGCATGAGGTTCCTGCTGCCCAGGAAGCCAGCTGGTGGCTGACGATGAAAGGCTGCTTGCCGATCAGAAACTGCGAGGTCTCCCAAGCATAGAGGGGACGAACCAGCAGAAAAGAGGCCGTCAGCGAGACCACACTGGCCGCGAGCGCCAAAATGAGCACGCGCAGACAGGTCAATGAAGTCAGCTGCCAGGGCGTGGCGCTTTGCAGGGCTAACAGGGCAAGGTTGCGTCTGCGCTGGTTGATCACCGACGAAACGACTTGCAGAACGATCAATACTGCGGCAACGAGAAGTGCTACGAAGGGGATCATCAAGTTTTGGTAGGCGGTGCGACCTTGCTCGGCCATGCCGGGAAGGTCGCCCAGGGCCTTGGCTGAAGAGAGCATCATGGCAAGCAGGCCGATCGTGGTTTGCGAGGCAATCAGCACGAGCATGACGCCAGACCAGACCAAGGGGGCATCCTTGAAATCTCGCAGAAGAAGTCGCATCAGATGCCGGCTTTCGGCATAGGAACCTTATCGTCTGTGGCTATGCGACCGTCACGGAGATGCACCAGCGTGTTGCAGCGGGAGGCGACTTCCGGACTGTGGGTGACCATAATCACTGCATGGCCCGGCCTATTGGCGAAGGCGGCGAGCTCATTGACGACCGCATTGCCGGTCTCCTGGTCAAGGGCGCCCGTTGGCTCATCGGCGAAGATGATTGCGGGATCCGAAATCAGCGCCCGGGCCAGGGCCACACGCTGCTGCTCGCCCCCTGACAGGAGGGTTACATTGGCCTTGAGCAGCCCCCTGATGCCCAGTCTGTCCAGCAGCTTGGCCGCCTGATTCTCCGGCCAGCGGGTCTTGCGCAGGATAAAGGGCAGCTTGAGGTTGTCCTCCACACTCATCGAAGGCACCAGATTATAGGACTGGAAAACGAAGCCCAGGTGCGCGCGCCGAAATCGCGCCGACGCTGCAGGCCCCATGGCAGAGATGCGCCGACCCAGGACTTCCACCTGGCCCGAGCTGACGGGTTCGAGACCAGCCAGGCAGTAGAGCAGGGTTGATTTGCCGCTGCCCGATGGCCCTATAATCCCGGTCAGGGCTCTCCAGGAAGCAGTGAACTCCACATTGTCTAGGAGAGTGATGGTCTCCCCCTTCCTGGGTGAAACCTGCTTGCACAGGCCGGATGCGCGAATGGCGAAGGGCTCGCCCTTGCCGGAAGGATCGACGGTACACTTCATAGCAGTATCCCGCGCCTGCAAACGGGTGAATGCCGGTACTGGCCTGTGACGCTCTGTACACGCGGCGGTGTGTATTGAGCCGGATGTTTCATCGGAGCTCCCTCCCTCAGGGTACTTGCGAGGACAATCGGACCGCCTCGCAGGGATGATTCTTTCAATCCGAGTACAGGGAATCAACGTCGGCCGCCACTTCGCCATCTGCAGATGGCAAAACAGAGCCACACTCACTGCGCAACTGATAGGAAGCCGCACTACGCTCTGGCAGAAGCTTTTGACTGGCAGATTGGTTTACTGTCCGGCACGGATCCCGTCGGCAGGTTCAGAGTTTGCCCCACCTCTCTCCCACGCATCTCAACAACCTTCTTAAGTGGGCGGAAAGGTAGCGTTTCAAGTTGATATTCTTCGTTGATCTGTACGGGTTCTCGGTCTTGCTTCGCCCGAGAACCGGCTTGCCGCGAACTGGAAAAATCGAGAACAAACATGTAGTGTTGAGCTGTTGCCCCTCTGGCTCAATGGTTAGAGCAGCGTCCTTTTAAGTCGTGGGTTGTGGGTTCGAGTCCCACGGGGGGCACTTTGGATTACCGATTATTTAATACCAGCCACTATGCTCCGCACAGATCATCTGCCTGCGCAACAGTGAGCCAGGTCCCTGATACAACTTTGATCTATTTACTGAATCTCAGTATCTACCGCGCCTTCCAAACACCTGCTCGTGGGAACCTAGTCGCAAAATATAGGCAGCATCGCCCTCCCTATGCCACACCAGCAGTAGGTCTCCGGCATTGCCTACATGGCACTCATACACAGCTGCATAACCTTGCAGCATATGCATCCGATGATGCGCCTTCAATGTATGGAGCGACGCTTCGGAATTCTCTGCTATCAGATTTAGCACCTCCTCGACCGGCTCTAATGGGACGTGCCTGCGAGCCAGGCGCTTCAGGTCTCTCGCGAAAGCACCGGTGGGAACCAGCGCAAGCCTCATCGGTCCACGCCAGCAGTTGCCAGCACGCCATCCACAAGATCCTTTCCTGTGGCGTACCCCTTAGTCTTCCCCCTCATGGCCATACGGCGCGATTCCTCCAAGGCCTCCTCGGTTTCGACAGGTAGATCCAAGCTGAAGTCCAAGGGGATCCGCTGCTCCCGAATGATCTGCTTGTAAAAGGCTCTGGTGACCGTAGTCATATCCAGACCAAGCTCCTTCACGATACGATCTACCTGTTGCTTGTCTGCATCGGATATACGCACCGTAACCTGAGACATCTTCTCCATGGGAGCCCACCTTCCTTGTTGTCTGTAATTTTGCATTAAAGTGCAAAATTACAGACAATTTCTTACTTTAATGCAAAATTGCAGTGCATGGTAAGGCATCAATGCACATAGCTGACAGCAATAGCATGCATCCATTGCTTCATGCTGCGCTGGGCGATTCCGACTACTCATGCTTCCAAGCCAACTTTGACGAAGCGGTCTTCTGCTACAACCAAAGTCGCCCGAACGAGAATGATGCCGGACACGGATGCGCTCGCTCCCCCCTAGCAACAACAGCCTTGGCTCTACACAGCTGATCCACAATGGCTTTGCGGAAGATGAAGTAGGGCGCAAACTGTGTCCTCACTTAATGCAGCGGCAGTGAGTGCGGTCGCCGCATCAGGAAGAAGCGATGTTATGCCCGTATCCGTCTGATCGCCCAGTTGAACAGCTTGCGCAGCTCCGAGGCCACAAGGACCAGGGAGGCCAGGGCGATGCACTCCAACCAGGCCTGAGGCTGGAGGGGAACAGTGCCGAAGGCCTCGCCCAGGAAGGGCACATAGATCACCAGAAGCTGCAGGAGGATGGAGATGCCGATGGCGCCCCAGAGCCAGGGATTGCTGAAGAGCCCCTGGAAGGCCGACTTGCGGGAGGAGCGGGAGGCCAGTGCGTTGAAGAGCTGGGCGAAGACCAGGATCGTGAAGCCCATGGTCCGCGCCTCACGCATCTGCGCCTCATGGCCGATCGCCTGGACCGACCTGTCAGTGAAGAGACCGCCACTCAAATGCATGTCCATGCCAATCAGGGTCACCAGGGCCATGACCAGGCCGATATAGACGATGTCGACCCACATGTTCCGGTCAATCACCCGGTCGTCGACGGACCGGGGCGGACGGCCCATCAGATCGTCGCTCTGCGGGTCCACTCCCATGGCCAGGGCGGGAGCCGCATCGGTCAGAAGGTTGATCCAGAGCAGCTGAGTGGCCAGGAGCGGCACGGTCACGCCCGCCACGCCGGGCTGCGATATGCCCAGAAGACCCGCAAAGACCACGCCCCCGAAGACCGTGAAAACCTCGCCCATGTTGGAGCTGAGCAGGTAGCGCAGGAACTTGCGGATGTTGTCGAATATGCCCCGGCCCTCTCGTACAGCCTGGACGATGGTGGCGAAATTGTCGTCCGCCAGAATCATCTTGGCCGACTCCTTGGTGACCTCGGTCCCGGTGATGCCCATGGCCACGCCGATGTCCGCAGCCTTTACAGCAGGGGCGTCGTTGACGCCGTCGCCGGTCATGGCCACGACCTTGTCCTGGTCCTGAAGCGATTCGACGATCTTCAGCTTGTGCTCGGGGGCCACGCGAGCGTAGACGGAGACCTTGGAGGTGGTCTCCCGAAGCTGGTCCGCATCCATGGCATCCAGCTGCTCGCCGGTGCAGGCGGGGCCGCCGGGTTCGGTGATGCCCAGGTCACCCGCGATCCTGGCCGCAGTGAGTGGATGGTCGCCAGTGATCATGATCGTTCTGATGCCGGCACTGTGAGCCTGAGCCACGGCCTGGCGGACCTCAGTCCGAGGCGGATCGATGATGCCGACCATGCCCGCCCAGATCAAATCGCTTTCCAAATGGGCGCTCTCCTGGATTACCTTGTCCGCAGACAGGAGAACTGCGGAAGCACGCTGAGTCTCCTTAGACAAACGGTCCGTCTGGCCTGTCCCAATCGTGCTTGACGGCCTCTCCCCCTTGTCATCTTCGGTCAGGGACGACAGTTCCTGACCGGATACAGGCCGGAAAGCCTGTCCTAGAGTCCTGTAGGCATCGCCGGACAGTTGGCTGACCTGGGCGAGTATCCTCTCCCGGTCAGCGCTAGTCATAGGCCTGACCTGGCCGTCTTCGAGAATCCGGGCGCACCGGCCGAGCAGCACATCGGGAGCACCCTTGCAGAAGAGACGCGATTGCCCTTCGCTGCCGTCACGCGGAGCGGCCAGGACCGACATGAGCTTGCGCTCGGACGTGAAAGGAATCTCAGCCAAACGACGGTAGCCGTCAGCCTTGGCATCAGCGCCGACTTTGCGAGCGGCGACAATCAGAGAGACCTCCGTGGGATCGCCGACGCTCTGCCAGTGACCCTGCCCGGATCCAGACTGGGCCTGGGAATCAGGTTCGGCCTCGACCGGCTGCCAATGCAGGTCTCCGTCGTTGGCGATGGCCCCGACCATCAGGGTCTCTTCCACTGCCTCAGCCAGAGATGAACCAATGGTATCTGTCAGTTGTTGATCATCTGACCCACTGGCCTCGAACGGCTGCATGGTTCCCTCCGGAGCGTACCCGGTGCCAGTGAGCCTGACCTGCCCCGAGGGGACGACCACCCGTTCAACGGTCATTTCATTGCGTGTAAGAGTTCCTGTCTTGTCGGAGCAGATGACTGATGCCGATCCCAGGGTCTCCACCGAGCTGAGCTTCTTGACGATGGCATGATGCTTGGCCATGCGCTGCACGCCCAGGGCGAGAACCACAGTCAGGATGGCCGTCAGCCCCTCCGGCACAGCAGCTACGGCCAGAGATACGGCCATGAGCAGGGAATCAATCAGATCCTGGGTTGTCTGAAAGCCTTCCATCAGGGCCAAAGCAGCCAAAACCAGGGCGGCAATCAAGCAGACGGCCAGTCCGAGGAGCTTGGAGACGCGGGCCATCTCCTTCTGTAGGGGCGTGGGTTCCTCCTGGGTATCAGCCAGCATGTCGGCGATCTTCCCGACCTGGGTGTCCATACCAGTAGAGGTGACGATCATGCGCCCGTTCCCCTGGGTCACTGCGGTGCCGTTGAAGACCATGTTGGTTCTGTCACCCAGAGCCTTGGGCTGGTCAAGCCGACCGGGCCGCTTGCCCACCGGCAGCGACTCGCCGGTCAGCGATGCCTCGGCCACGCGCAGACCCGCGGCCTGGAACAGTCTTCCGTCGGCGCCGACCGAATCGCCTTCAGCCAGGACTACTACATCACCAGGCACGATCCTGCTGGTCTCCAGGCTGACCACCCGGCCGCCTCGCAGCACCGAGGCGTGCGGGGCCGTCATGCTCGCCAGAGCATCCACAGCCCGCTCGGCCTTAGCCTCCTGAGCGTACCCCAGGGCGGCATTAAGGATGAGGATGATCATGATGACGATGGCATCAAAGGGCAGGGGCTCCCCGCCTCCTGATGCCGGATGTGAGCGTTCCACCACCCAGGCCACCAACGAAATGGCCGTGGCTGCCAGAAGCAGATAGACCAAGGGGTCCTTGAACTGTTGAAGGAATTCCCTCCATGCAGGAACGGGAGGCGCTCCAGCCAGCTCATTAGGACCGAACCTGTCCAGCCGACGCGCCGCCTCGGCCTCATCCAGGCCCCGGTCGGGGTCCACATTCAGAGCAAGGGCAACCTGATCGACACCTACTATAGAAGGGTCCTTGAGGACGGGGCCATTCACTCTGCGCCTCTGCTCATGGCCCTGCCCTGCAGTCGGGATCACGCCGGTATCTGTCGATTTCTCATGCTTGGGATCGCTGGTCAACCCAGTCATGCCACTCTCCTGCTTATGCCACGGAGTAGTCAACGCTTCAGAGGCCCGTTGGAAGAAATCAGAGGCGGCCAGACCAAAACGCTGCGTGGATGCTTGCCAAGTTGAACCAATAATATACATAAACACGGCCGAAGTCGTCAAGGCCTTTGCTTCAGTATGCATTCTCAGGCCTGTCTCATGACAGAGACGGTATCTTTGCTGCACTTAACTTGGCAGCGCCCTAGTTGCCGAATCCCCCCCCAAAAAAAATACTAGATCTTCATTAGAAAAGCTTTAATCAATTTGGGCTCATCTGGCATAAAAACCCTTATCTGCCCTGAGAATCCTATTTAAGACCCTCTTGTGATTATTCGACAGGCTCAGCTGGCGTTATCTGAGCAGTAAATAGTCTTATAGGCCAACCATGGTAGTTCTTGCCAGCCGTCTGCCCTAACGATCCTTTCAGTGGAGACACCATTGGAAATAGCACTAAACACGAGAAAGAGAGGAGAGAGACGGACAAAATGCACAACATTATCGATCTGCAGAATAGTAATATCGCCATGAATGATGAAGCCGCTCATCATAGCGGCGTCAGCATATTTGCATGCCACGGCGGTGGGCATGATAATATCTGGAGTTGATGGACCTGCAGCTAATCCACAAAAATATGCCACTGCGATGACGCATTCACCAAAATGGCATGGGCTGTCATTTTTGCCCTGATGACGGCAGGGACAACAGTCATGTAAGTCTATGGGCGCCATCCTTGTATGGCATCCATAGCAATATTCTGATGAAGATTTATAAGTCGCGAGAACGGCGATGATGGGAGAACGGTGATGAGTGGTGCTTCAGTGAGTTCAAATGGATTGACAATGACGGTGACTCCGAGGAAGGATGATTCGATCACCATCCTCGACCATGTCGACTTCCATGCTGAGCCCGGAAGAATCACGGGGATTGTCGGCCCCTCAGGCAGCGGAAAGTCCACCTTGCTGTACTGCCTTTCGGGGTTGGAACGTGCGACATCCGGAAGCATCTCCCTTCTAGGGCATGACATCACACATATGCGAGCGTCCGCGCTCACTCGGTTTCGGCGTCGACATCTGGGATTCGTGTTTCAATCCTACAACCTGATCACGAGCATGACGGTGGAGGAGAACCTCGCGCTGCCATTCACCCTGCGCGGCCGTCGACTCCCCAAGCAAAAAGCGGATGAGATGTTGCGGTACTTCGGATTGGCAAACGAGAAAAAAAGGAGCGTGACGATGCTCTCAGGCGGAGAGCAGCAACGTGTCGCGCTTGCACGAGTGCTGCTCTCCGATGCAGATATCATTTTCGCCGACGAGCCGACTGGAGCCTTGGATCAGGAATCTGGCGCCAAGGTCATGCAGGTGTTCAAAAGCCTGGCTATGGATGCGGGCAGGACCGTAGTAATAGTGACCCACAGTGGAGAGGTAGCCGGACAGTGCGACCAGATCGTTGAGGTCCGTGATGGCCACGTGCTGAACGCTGATACGGAGAGCGGGGCCCGCATATGAGGGGCGCACTCTCTGATCTGAAAGCAGCCCCGGCCGTATGGGCCGGCGTATGGCTGTCACTAATCGTTTCCCAGACCGCTGTGTGCACTATCGTCGCCGCGCGCAGGGCTATTGATGCCGCTTACCACGGACCGGATGCCGGGTTAGGCGCCAACCTTTCCGGCCCAGCAATGCTGTTCAGCGTGGTCATAGCCGTGTTCGTGATGCTGTGGGTCGTGACCGCCGCTCTGAACCAGCGCAGGCACCAACTAGCATTGCTGGTCCTTCAAGGCGCCACGCCCTGGCAGCTGCTCTTCGGGAATCTGGCTATCATCATCGTCCTATTCATCTTGGCAGCAGTAGCGTCATCCCTCCTGACGCCGCTGGCAGCACCATATCTGTTCGACCTCCTGGCCAGAGCATTCGAGCTGAAACTGACGTATCAAGCAACCCAGCTGCTGGCATCCATCGGCACTGGGTTGGCCATTGCCGGAGTCGCCGTCCTTGCAGGCACAGTGCTGACCGTGCGCACACTATCCAAGATCAGGCCGATAGAGGCGCTTCGGCAGTCACAAAACCCGCCGAGACAAGTGAACGCATTCCGTGTTCTGCTAGGCGCATCGTTGCTCGTGGGAGCGATATGCGCGCTCATCATCCCGGGGACAGCTACACGCAAGATAGACTCTGGCGAGCTCGCCACGCACATTTCCGGCAGGAATCCCATAGAGTCCAGAGTGACAGGATTCATTGGGTTCTCCATGGGAGGCATGTTCCTCCTGATCTTCGCATTGGCTGTTCTGGCTCCCTATGTCATGCACTGGTTCACCAAAGGATGGACGCATCTTCTCCCCCTGCCATTCAGCACCTGGAAACTCGCTAGGCAGCAGGCCGTTGGGAGGATCCAACGACAGAACGCGACCATCATTCCCATGACGGCCGGCTTGTCGTTGCTCATGACTTTCTCTGGTGTGTTGCATACGCTGACCGACAGCCTCAAGAATTTCGCCAGTAACGGCCATTCCATGAACGTGAACCCACACATGCTGACGAACCTGATGGCCATGCTCGGCCCTGCGCTCATCATCGCTTTGGTGGGCGCAATCTCCGGACTGATGATCACCGCACGAGGGCGACGCCTGGATCTGGCGCTGACATACGTATCCGGTGCCAGTACCGGACAGTTGCGCATTTTGGGAGCCCTCGATGGTCTCATTTCGATGGTCACCTCGGTGCTGCTCGCCTTCGTCATCACACTGCTCAGCACCTGCGGCACCGCCTTCATGCTGCAACGATATCTGGGAAGCGCAAAGATAAGCGTTCAATGGGGATATTGGGCGGTCATCGCACTCCTCGCTATTGTCGTAGGCGCCCTCGTCACAGGCGTGCAGGCGCTGTGCGCGCGTTCCGAGGATTCTGTGAGGGTCATATCACGTGCAGTCGGTGAGTAACCACCCCCAACAAAGGACGAAAATGTCGCCACACAAGCGGAATAGTAATGAGAAAACCGCATCTTTGATAGACGTGCCCCGCCTTTTGAAATCCATAAGGGTGTTTTATTCACGGTTAGTCTGCTAAGTATAGCGAGCGCCCTCTTAAATCTGGCTC
Source organism: Bifidobacterium sp. W8104 (assembly GCF_016100735.1). Lineage (NCBI taxonomy): Bacteria > Bacillati > Actinomycetota > Actinomycetes > Bifidobacteriales > Bifidobacteriaceae > Bifidobacterium > Bifidobacterium sp. W8104. The sequence continues at coordinate 1,067,495 of NZ_JACFRW010000001.1, read as the reverse complement.
AGCCACAGCTTGTCAATGTCATTCTTGGACGCGTGCAGCATAACATGCGATCCGCAGTGCCCCTCTAATAGCGTTGGCAGGAGTGTTTCTGTCCGGCGCAGCAATCACTTCTTTTGACGCTTACCTGCTGTTGAACGATATGAGACGGTCTCTAGTAATGCATATTCTGCATTTGCCGTTCAAAGATCTGGACCAGTCGCATACAGGCAACGTAATTTCTATTATTTCATCTGATACAAATGAACTGAAGCGATTGCTGACCGATAATTGCCAGAAGTGTTTGGCACTTTACTGGTGTTCATAGGCGCGTGTGTGGGAATGGTCATAATCAGTCCCGTCATGTTCGTTATCTCTCTTTCGACCTGTCTTGTTACTGTCGGTTTACTGGTAGTCTTATCCGGAAAATTACGAGACTGCTCCAGAGGGGCTCAAACGGCCATAGGAGATATGACGTCTGCAGCCACTGATGCTTTGATGAGTTTGAAAAGGATCAGGGCCTTCAACGCCACGGAGCGTGAGACCAATAAAATCGGCGAGAAGCCAGGCAAGCGTGCACATCCGGTCGTCTAATTTCAAAGAAGCAGTCACTGATATGGCCATCAGGAATGGCCTTAATGCAGTTGTGCCTGATGGTTGTATCGGGAATCGGCGCTTTCCAAGTGGCCAAAGGAGTGATGACTGTTCAGCAACTGGTAACTTCTCTATGTACCTAGAAATGATGCCCACGCCTATGGCGACACTTTCTTCGACATATAGCAGACTGTTCAGAGCGTTGGGCGCGAACTCCAGCATTCAAGCGATAATGAGAATGCCGACCGAAGATGCGACATCAGCATGAGCAGTATCCAGTAGGGTCCAAAGGAAGGTCACCAACTCCGATCAGATTGACATCGATCTTGACCATGCTGATATTCCGTATGATGACGCACGGAACAATCGTGGCGGGCTCCAATTGAATGAAGCGGGCGTGCATATGAAAGGCGGTGTCGTCTACGCGATAGTCGGACCATCCGAAGCGGGCAAATCAACCATGCTGGCCCTTATAAGGGTATTCTATAAGCCAAATCATGGCCATGTTCTCTTTAATGGTATTGATCTTTCAACTCTCAGCTCCTCTTATGTACGTTCTCTGATCGGCTATATAGAACACGATGCCCCCATATATTCCGGTTCTTCCAGAACGAATCTGGCGATGAACAAGAACGGCGTATCCGATGAAGGCTGCTGGAATGCCTTAAATAAGGTGAACCTCACGCCAAAGTGAGAGACACCTTCGATGGATTGGATACCCCAGCAGGCAACGCGGTGTATTGCTGAGTAGCGGTGAACGCTATCGCTTGGCCCTGGCAAGGCTGTTGTCCATAAGGCGGCCGATCATGCTGCTTGACGAAACAACATACCATTTAGACGCTAAAAACGAGGAGCTCGTCGCACAAGTCATTCATGCCAATTCCCCGGAGCAGACAATAGTCATGGCGGCACAGAGAATACAATCAATCGCTTCGTCAAATAGAATCATGGTTTTGGCCAATAGAACTATCAATGGTTTCCTTTGGAAAATATTGTCTGCCAATTCTACTCTCCTATATGTATTGCTGTTAATAAACTTGATACCAATGTGAATAATTTGGCTATATATAAATATGCGCGGAAAATACGATCCACCGGCAGCAAGGTTCTCACCTCAACAAAGGAACAGACGATTCAAACTATCGTCTTGCCCTCTAAAGATATCTTTAATGACATTTATTGGCTGCTTGGTTTCCAGCATGATATGCAGTCATTACTAGACTGACCACGGGATATCTAGCAGTAAAGTTTAGCTGGGAGTACAGCACGTGAACCTTACACAGGGCACGCAGGAATAAATCTTGGAATTGCTCATTGTCAAGACATGACCCTCGCTGTTCCGCACAGTCAATCAGCTATCTGTTTTTTGATGACTATATGATCACGACGATGTTGATCGCCTACGGGCTTAAGGAGCCGGACCGGGCATCAGACCGCTGGTTAATAGCCTAAACGAGTGGGCGTGGGCTGATACATGACGTACGCTCCGGGCTTCTCATACCAGATAGGATGATGCGAAAAAGAAGAAGAGGATACGGCACCTATATTCCATGCCGGCCGTGCGTTTTGAACCGTATTACGGTATTTTTCATGTCGGGCCCTGACGACGATCTTGAGGCTTCTCCGGTCATCTCAAATAGTTTCAATTTCATACAGCTGCGTAGGCGTCATACGGGCATCGGCATCTCCGATCGGGTATGACTGCCTGCGCTGATGCCTGCTGTCTTGCAGCAGACAGGCCTCTTCGCCTATGTGTCTGCCGTTGATGCAAGCCGAAACCACCGTTTTGCCGTCGATCAGGCTTTCGCTATAGAATAGGTTTGACCTCGGGATTCATTTCTTTTCCCCTGCGCTCTTATCGCCTCCTCCAACGACAGATCGCTCTGTTCAGCGTCATCTGATTTTTATATGCAGATCCCTACAGATTGATAATTTCTATTATCTGTAACGTACAGATCTGCCAAAGAATGGTAAACTTTAGTAATCAATTACTAAAGCGATTGCTAAATAATTGATGTTTTCATAATTATTGGCCCACGACTAACACTATTTCCTAATCTTTGTTTGCTGTGACCGGTATCAGCTCCACTGAATTCACTGCACTGGCAAAGATACAGTGACTGCTGCGCCATCGCCACTGGCTGCATTGGCCAGGATTAGGCGGCCTCCTGCACTTTCCACAGTCGACCGCGCTGCAGCCAGGCCGATGCCATGGTGACCGCTGGAGCCGTGCCGACTGCTGTCAGCCTGATAGAGCCATTCCGTGGCATGGGCCAGAGCCCGGCTGCTGAAACCTGGACCCCGGTCACGCACGGTCACCACTAGGGCTCGCCCGCCCTCCTGACCACCCTCCAGCCTCCAGGTCAACGTCACTAGGCCATGGTCCGGCGAGTAGTCAGCCGCGTTGGCGATGATGTTCATGATCGCTCGGGTAAGGTCAGCCGCGTCACCGGAAACCTGACCGGTGTCGGAACCTAGACGGTCATCCCGCTCAAGCCGCAGACTCCGGGCATTCAGGTAGCCTTGGGCCTGGTTGTTGACCACATCTTTCAAAGCAACCGCCATAACCCCGGATCGCCCTGAAGCCGTGCCCACGGAACCCTGGCTGATGGCTTGCGCATAGTCGGCCATCTCACGGATGGCATCCTCGATGGAGTCCAGGTAGGACTGCTGCTCCCGGCTGAGCCCGGTCTCCCCCAGCAGGTCTGCATTGCCTCGCATGATGGTCAGCGGCGTCTTCAGGTCGTGTGCCAGGGCCGCCACCTGCCGACGCTGGGACTCCTGGGCCATCCAGGTCTTCTCCAGGGATTCCTTCAACGTGGCGCGCATCCTATCGAAGGACCCCAGCACCCGGTTGATCTCCAGCACGTTGCTGCAGGGCAGTGAGACATCCAGATCCTGCCGCCCTATGTCGTCAGCCACCTGGTTGAAGACCTTGAGCTTGGACGATATGACATGGGCCGCCCGCAGCCCGACCAACAGGAGGGTGAGCAGCAAAGCGATCCCGTAAGACGCGAGCAGCAGGTTCTGGGGATTGGGATAGCGGTCCCGGGTCTGCCTTGACGCCCACTGCGGCTGAATCCGATAGGCCAGGACGCATGGCCGCCCATCGGCTGTGGCATAGACGACGTAGGTCGCATCCGGCTTTGCACGAGTGGCAAGGGGCCGTCCCGTCTTCTTTTCCCGCTCTTCCGATGGCTTAGACGCCCTATGCTCCCGATGGTCGGCTGCCAGCTGGTCGGCCTCGCTGGCCATGCCGCCCTTCATATCGCCCCCCACGGGATGCCCTTGACTGTCATAGGTTCGGTACCAGTAGGCAGCGGGAATCAGGGATTCGTCAACAGTGGTCGTACGGCCAATGGAGCGCCCAACCTTCTCCAGATGCTGCTCGCCGTAGTTGGCCCAGAAGAAGTCGCCCCTGGCCCCCAGGTTTATCCAGACCATATATATGCCGGCGAACAGCAGAGCCAGAATCAGCAGCACATAGAGAAAGTATCTGATGATCAGCAGAACGATGGGCATTCCCTTGCGGCTTGGCCGGCCCTTGCTGTTGACGCTCTGTTCCATCGGCGACTCGGGTACGCCGTCGGTCAGGCCACCCATTGGTAACCCACCGACCAGATGGTCCTGATGGGGTCCACCCCCAAGGCCTTGAGTTTGCGCCGGGCATTGCTCAGATGCACTCTGACCGCAGCCGTGGCATCGCTGTCCGTATCATCGGCGGCCGGATCATCCTCTGCAGCCAGGCAGGCCTCCCATATCTGCATGGGCGCGTAGGCCCGACCTGGATGCTCTGCCAGCAGGGCGCATATGCGGTATTCTGCATCCGTCAGATTGGCGTTGTGCCCGTCCACCCTGATCTGCCGCGCCTGAAGGTCCATGTCCAAGGGTCCGAAATGCAAGAGCGGGCGCCCGCGCCGACTGCCCTGGGAAAGCCTCGCCCTGACCTTGGCTCGGAGCTCGGCAATGCCGAAAGGCTTGCGTATATAGTCGTCGGCGCCCAGGCCATAGGCCAGGACCGCGCTATCCTCGTCGGTCTTGGCCGTCAGGAAGATGATCGGACAGGACACCCGTTCCCTGATGGCGGCCAGGAGGGCAAAGCCGTCCATGTGAGGCATCATGACATCGCAGAGAATCAGGTCGACCGAGGACAGGTCCATGCTTACGACCTTCCGCGACTCGTTGACCACGGTCACGGCATAGCCGTCCTTGGACAGGGCCGCCATCAGCAGTGTGGTGATCCTTGGATCGTCATCCACCACCAGGATGGAGGCCCGATGCCGATCGTCCCCGGGGGAACCTCCGGCGTGCACATCAGCCACGATTGGCTCCTTTTCTGCGCTTAGCGACCCGGCCCAGCAGCGTTTGAGAATGAACCTTTGCAGGCCAGGATTCTTACAAGCTTGATTTCCTGCAGGACGATTTTCTTGCAGGACAGATTCCTTACGAACCGGATGCCCTGTAATCCAGTCTAATCGCTGACCTTGCGCCGATCCTCGAACCTGCCGATCCAGAGCAGGAGGGCCAGGCCCAGGGTCAGGGTAAGGACCAGACAAGGAACCAGATTATCCACAGCCGTCACGCCGATTGAGGCACGCAGGCCCTCCCCTCCCGGCATGGTCAAGGCCAGGGCCTGCTCGATTCCCAGGGAGCCGAACCTGGTAGGCCAGGTAAAGGGTATCCACTGGCTGATCCCGGGAGTGCTGGCGGCGCCGGACAGGGTACGGCTGTACAGGCCGTTGAAGAGGCCACCAAGGGAACTGATGGATACTCCGGCCCCGAGGACACCAATGGCGATGGTCGCGTTCCGGCCGAAGCTCAGGGCCAGGGCGATGGAGAAAAGGTAGAGGCAGAGGGAACCACCTGCCATGCCCACGGTGGCGAGCGCGACGGCCGAGATTGGTGCACCCAGTCCGCCAGCCAGAACCATGGGCAGGCAGAAGGCCAGAGCCGCCAGGGCCAGTGCCAGCAGACCCAGAAGCCAGAGCACCAGGACCTTGGCCGCCAGACCCAGACGGCGGCTGGGAATCCCCAGAAGGTTGGCCATGTCGCCGGCCTCACGCTCGGTTTCGATGTTTATGGCAACGACAATGGCGGCCATCAGGGGCATGAAGGCGCCCAGGACCTGAAAGAAGGCATCGGTCTCCAACCCGGGATCATAGGGGGCTGCGGCGAAGTAGGCACCGCAGACGAGTCCTGCCGCCAACCCGCAGACGACATGGATGGCGATGAGCACAGATCCGTGCAAACGCACGATTTCCGAGGCAACGACCCGGCCGACTGTCATCCCAGTCATGTCAGCTGGTCTCCTTTCGCGAGAACCAGATTCCCGTCAGGACGGACAGGAGCAGGAACCAGACCAGACAGGCCACCAAGGCCGTCAGGCTCTGTCCGCCGAAGACAGACAGCGCAGCCTTGATCGGGCTGTTGTCCTCGGTCTCCAGGGGCACGCCATCAGGCATGACCTTCATGAAAGGCACCGGCAGGTTGATCATGGCAGCGGGCGGCAGGAAGGGCCATAGCCGTTGGTTCCCCCAGAAGGTGATCGAGGCCAGCAGGTCCGCCATGTAAGGCAGACCGAATCCGACCAGAACGCCGAACCGGGCGGTCAGCGCCAGTCCCGTCGGTATCATCCAGGAGCATGCCAGGACCAGCATCAGGGCGCTGACTACGAAGTCGACTACGGAAGGCCCCCCGACCCCGAAAATGGCGACTATGAGCGCCGACAGACCCAGAGCCAGCAGGGTGGCGAGGCCGACCAGCAGCAGGCAGTAGACGATCTTGGCCCACCAGATCAGAGCGGGCGCGGCGGGCAGGGCCAGAGTGGTCCTCCACCGTTGCTTGCCGTCGATGTTGGCCACGGCGACGCTTATCAGGGCGGTCATGGCCGGAAGGAGCAGGACATACCAGTAGTTGACCCAGGAGGGCAACCAGGCGTGCAGTCCGAATGCGAAGCAAGCCACGATGACAATGAGCACCAGGGGGAAAGCCAGGGCCATCCTCCTGGGTGCGGCCGACCGGCCCTTCATGATCTCCGCTGCCAGGATTCTGCCGAAGGGGATGCCGTTGCCCCTAGTCCCGAGCCTTGCCTCGGCCCGGTTGTCTGAAGTAGTCGTATTCTGCTGGATGAGTTCGCTGGCATTCCTCTCGTTCATCGTGACCTCCTGAGCACGTCCATGAACAGCCCCTCCAGGTCCTCTCCGGCGTGCAGCTCATTCTCGTAGGCCAGGCGACCGTCGGCGATGATGCCGATGTGATCCGCCAGGATTGACACCTCGGAGAGGATATGGCTGGAGACGATCACGCTCATCCCCTGCTGCGGGAAGCTGCGGATCATCCCCCTCAACTCCTCGATGCCCAGCGGATCCAGCCCGTTGGTGGGCTCGTCCAGGATCAGCAGACGGGGGTTGGTCAGGATGGCGTTGGCTATCCCCAGACGCTGCTTCATGCCTAGTGAGAATTGCCCGGCCTTTTTGGAGCCCGTATCGCTCAGTCCGGCAATGGAGAGCGCCTGGTCGATCCGCTCATCGGGCAGACCAAACAGGGTTGTGCGCACCTTGAGGTTCTGGCGGGCCGTCAGGTTGGAGTAGATGGGCGGCTGCTCGATCAGGGCGCCGATGTCGTAGAGGTCCCGGCGCGACCAGGGGTGCCCATCCAGAATCATGGATCCGCCAGTGGGGTGCAACATGCCTGTGACCATCTTCAAAGTAGTGGATTTGCCAGCCCCATTTGGACCCAGGAGCCCGTAGACTCCGCCCTCAGGAACATGCAGGGACACTTGGTCGACGGCCCGCTGTCTGTGGCCGAAGACCTTGGTCAGCCCCTCGGTCCTCAATATGTAACGCATGGTCAGCTCCTATTCGTTTCCGTGCAGCAGGAGCCAGACTAAAGAGCGAAAATAAAGAAAGATAAAGGAGCGGGCAGAGCCCTCCCGCAATCCAAGGAAAGCATCGTGAAAGGTGAAGGTCTGAGAGGCCTGGAACAGTCACAATTCTGCGTCTGTCAAACCTTAATATCCGACAGGATCCGTATATCTAGCCGACAGAGCAAGAGGCCAGCAGAACAAGGACTTCGCTGGATGGTTTCGCCGAAGGTCATGAGATGTCGATCGGACCCAACCCTCGCTTTCTCCTCGTTTTTACAGCGTGCCATTTAACACACGCAACCAAGGAAATCAACTCTTTTCTTCCCGTCGGGCCGATGCTACATCTGGTACCTGGCTCTGGTGCACCATGCCAATTAGACAGCACGATCAAAGGAACCACATGCACATTCGACCACTCCTTTCCCTCACTCGATTCAAGCGCATTATCGCAGTCATCCTGGTGCTGGCAAGCGCCCTCTTCTTCCTTGGCGCTTGCGGATCGGGCTCGCAGGCAGGCTCGTCCAGCCAGTCAAAGGCTTCGGAAGGACAAGGCTCCTTCCCCGTCAAGATCGATCACGTCTACGGCACCACCTCCATACCCTCCAAGCCCAAGCGCATCGCCACCGTCGGATGGGCCACTCCCGACAATCTCCTGGCCCTGGGAGTCGTGCCGGTCAGTATCCAGAAGAACGCCTTCGGCAAGACCGTGGATGGCGGATACCTGACCTGGACCAAGGATGCCCTGGATGACATGCATGTGGACAAGGCGGATATGCCCAAGCTGCATGACGAATCAGACAGCACCGATGTCGAGGCCATCGCCGCATCCAAGCCCGATCTGATCATCGGCCTGCTCTCCGGCATGACCAAGAAGCAGTACGACACCTTGAGCAGAATCGCGCCCACCATCGCATATCAGAAGGTTGCCTGGGGCGACCCCTGGCGCAAGGTCATCACCGCCACCGCCCAGGCCATCGGAGAACCCGAAAAGGGCAAGAATCTGATAGCCGACCTGGAGGAGCGCATCGCAAAGGCAGCCGAGGCCAACTCGGCCATCAATGGGAAGACCGCGGCGGTCATGTACTTCGACGCCTCCAAGCTCTCCAAGTTCAGCGTCTACACCACCTCCGACGCCCGTCCGCAATTCCTGAACGACCTGGGCCTGGATACTCCCGAATCTATCAAGGAGGACTCCAGGAGCACCAAGGACTTCTACAAGGAGATCTCCTCCGAGCATGCCGACAGGTACAAGGATGTCGACATCATCGTCACCTACGGCACCCCGGACCTGCTTGAAGCGATGCGCAAGGACCCCCTTCTCTCCAAGATTCCCGCAGTTGCGCGCGGATCCGTCGTGGTCATCGACAACGACAGCGAGATGGCCAATGCCCTTGACCCCTCGGCCCTGTCCATCCAGAAGACGACCGACACCTACGCCGGGCTTCTGGGCGAGGCCGCCTCCAAGGTCTGATTCAGGCCGCAGGTGAGGGGATGAAAGAGGGATAAGGGGTGCCGATATGCGACCAGCAATGACACCGCGCCCTGACACTCAGCAGGCCGTCATGCATGGCAAGGGAAACGGACCCATGGTCCTGTCCGGGCTGATCCTGGCGGTCTGCCTGGTCATGGTCTGCGCCCTGTCCCTGGTTTTCGGCTCCCGTTCCGTCAGCCCTTCCGACATCCTCCATGCCCTGTCCGCCTCCTCGGATGACATCGCGGTCTCGGCCATCCGCCTGAGAATCCCCCGCACCGTCCTCGGCCTCCTGGTCGGTGCCGGGCTCGGGGTGGCCGGGACCCTGATGCAGGGCATATCTCGCAATCCACTGGCGGACCCGTCGATCCTGGGGTTCAATACGGGGGCGGCCCTGGCGATCGTCTGCTCCATGGCCTTTTTCTCCCTATCAACACCGGTCCAGTATGTCTGGGTGGGACTGCTGGGCAGTGCGACGACCGCACTGGTCGTCTGGGCCATAGGCTCCCTGGGGCCATCCGGTCCATCTCCGCTACGGCTGACCCTGGCCGGTGTCGTGATCAGTTCGGTACTGGGGTCTCTTACCTCCGCCATCCTCCTGCCGCGCGTCAATGTCATCAGCTCATATCGCTTCTGGCAGGTGGGCGGAATCTCCGGCGCCCGGTTCGACCTCATGATGCCGGTCCTGCCTCTTCTTGCGCTTGGGCTGATACTCGCCTTCTGCCTGACGCCCGGAATCAACGCCTTGGCCCTGGGGGACCAGATGGCCGAAGGACTGGGTATGCACGTCGGACGTGTCCGCAGCCTGGCCTGGCTTGCGGCGATACTCCTCTGCGCCTCCTGTACGGCACTGGCGGGTCCGATCGGCTTCGTCGGGCTGGTGGTCCCCCATGTGGCACGACTGCTCATAGGCCCCGACTACAGGCGAATCATGGCCCTGAGCATCCTTATCGGTCCCCTCCTGGTGGTCGGCGCCGACGTGGTTGGCAGGATAATCACCCGTCCATCCGATGTGGAGGTCGGCATCGTCACGGCACTGATCGGGGCTCCCGTATTCGTGATTCTGGCCGGGCGCAGAAGAACCACAGAGGTATAGGCATGGTCGTTTGTTCCCTTCATGATTCGCATAGGCGCGATACGATGACCGACCTGCAGCGGATACGACGGACCCATACCGTTCGTTCACTGGCAGTCACCATTCTGCTTGTGCTGCTCCTGGTTGCTCTCGCGCTGGCCGACCTGGTTCTGGGACATCGCACATACTCCATGAACGACCTGGTGGGAGCGGTTTGGGGGCAGGGCGACGAAGGTACCAGGTTCGTGATTCTCCAACTGCGCTTGCCCCGGACACTGATCGGCTGTGTCGCCGGCATGGCGTTCGGCATGGCTGGGATCGGCTTCCAGCACCTCCTGCGCAACATGATGGCCAGCCCGGACATCATCGGCATTACGGCCGGAGCCAACACGGCCGCCATCTTCGGCATTGTCGTATTGGGCCTTTCGGGTATGCCACTGGCCTGCCTGGCGGTCATGGGCGGTCTCCTGACAGCCCTCCTGGTCATGGCCCTGGCCTGGCGCGGTTCGTTTGACCCGACCCGGCTGATACTGATCGGCATCGGAGTGGCCGCAGGGTTCAACGCACTGGGCTCCTGGCTGATGATTCGCAGCGACCAGTGGGACATCCAGACTGCGACCAGATGGCTGACGGGCAGTCTGGCCGATGCCCAGTGGACCGATCTGCCGATACTGGCAACAGCAACCCTGCTCGGCGCCATGCTCCTGTTGGCACTCGACAGGAATGTCAGCACCCTGCAACTGGGGCAGGAGATGGCCGCAGGGCTGGGAGTCAGGGTAAGCCGCGTCCAGTTCCAGGTGATTATCGTAGGTGTGCTGCTCCTGGCCGTCGCAACGGCGACCACCGGTCCCATCTCCTTCGTTTCCTTTCTCTCCGGCCCCATCGCCGCGGTCCTGGTAGGCCGGGGGGCATCAGCCCTTATCCAGTCGGGCCTGGTAGGTGGTTGCCTGGTCCTGGGGTCGGACATCGTCGCCCAGCATCTGCCCACGACCCAGGTGCCGGTCGGCATCGTCACCAGCATTGTGGGCGGGCCCGTTCTCATCGCGATCATGGTCCTCATGACCCGCAGACAGGAGCTCTGAACATCATGACGTCACCCCCGGCAGGCGACTCCTGGAGCAGCGCACATAGGCTGACCGCCTCGCACCTTCGCCTCACCTATGGCGGGCGTACGGTCATCGAGGACCTGAGTCTGGATGTACCCCCACACACGATGGGATCCATCATCGGACCCAACGGGTGCGGAAAATCAACCTTCCTCAAGGCCATGGCAAGGATACTGAAACCGGCCTCGGGTGCCGTCATGCTGGACGGAGAACCCATCACCAGCATGTCCACCCGCAAGGTGGCGACGATCCTGGGGCTGCTACCGCAGAACCCGTCAGCCCCCACCGGCATCACCATCGCCGACCTGGTCGCTCGCGGCCGATACCCCCACCACCACTTCGTCGAGCGGTGGACAACCAAGGATGAGAAGGCGGTGGAACGGGCCCTTGCCCTAACCGGACTGACCGATATGGCGGGGTGTCCAATCGACCGTCTGTCCGGAGGCCAACGCCAGCGCGCTTGGATTGCCCTGACCCTGGCCCAGCAGACCGATATACTCCTTCTTGACGAGCCGACCACCTACCTGGACATCGCCTACCAACTGGAGGTCCTTGACCTGCTGAGCACCCTGAACAGGCAGGAGGGCGTCACGGTGTTCATGGTTCTCCACGACCTGAACATGGCCGCCAGATACTCGGATTGGATCCTGGCCATCAAGGATGGCAGGAGGGTCGCCCTGGGCGCCCCCGATGAGGTCATGACCGAGAACCTGGTCAGCGAGGTATTCGACATCGCTTCCACTGTGGTGACCGATGGATCCACCGGTGCCCCCTTGATGACCCCGGCACCCCTCCATAGTCTCGAAGCCCACTCTGGCGGGGCCTGTAATGTACACGTACACTGGGATGACTCGGCAGGATGACACCGAACAACCCAATGATGTAAAACCCTTGGCGCAAACCCCTGCGTCCTGCTCTCCGCATCGGTTACCCCGACGTACCGAACCCCAACGTCCCTAACCGCCGCAACCTGAACGACGACAACCCGACACCAAGGTCGACCCATGAATCCCAACCGAAAGAAAGCCAGCCATGGAAAAACAAGCCAATCGTCCTGTACCCTTGATTCCCTTCCGCGTCACTGTAGCCAAAGCGGAAACGCTCTCTCCCCATTTCAAACGAATCGTCTTCCAAGGGCCGGATCTGCAGGACTTTGCAGATGCCGGGTACGATGAACGAATCAAAATCCTCCTGCCCCTCCCAGACGGATCACTTCCGGCCCCTTCCTTCTTCGAAGCGTCCCCCGAGAATCCGATTGCCTGGTACCAACAGTGGAGAGCCCTGCCCGCAGAGCGCCGCAATCCCCTGCGCACCTATACGGTTCGCAAGGTCAGGCCCGAGAGCGAGCAAATCGACGTGGACTTCGTCATCCACGATCATGCCGGCCCGGCTGGAGCCTTCGCAGAGGCTGCCAGGCCTGGCGATCAGGCCATCATCATCGGCCCGAATGCACAGGCCGGGGGACCGGTCGCAGGGATGGACTTTCACCCAGGCCAATCCAGACATCTCCTCCTGGTGGGCGACGAGACGGCGGTACCGGCCATCGCCGCCATAATGGACAGCCTGATTCGTGACCACTGGCAGGGTGACGGGGTGGCAGTGATCGAAGTCCCGGCCGAAGAGGATCGTCTTCCGCTGCCCGAACTCGAAGGAATCCGCATAATTTGGACGACCTGCGACGAATCCGGTCATGGACATGCCCTTATCGAAGCCATGCGCAACCTCTTGGAGGACCTGCCGATTCATTCGCCTACGGCCGTAGCCGATGAATCCTCCAAGGAATTCACAGAGGTCGATATCGACAAAGAGCTGCTCTGGGAGACTGCCGATGCCACCCAAGCCGATGCCTCCATTCGTACCGACGACCTGTACGCCTGGATCGCCGGAGAGGCGGCCACTGTCCGCGAACTGAGGCGCATGCTGGTCAGAGACCGGGGAATGGACCGGCGTAACGTCTCTTTCATGGGATATTGGCGTCAGGGACGCAGTGAGATGTCCTGACCCTCCGACCCAGTGAGCGGGCGACCTGCCATGTGCGGACAACCCACTCCAGTCTTTCTTGACCTACGAATCAGAGAGTGATCACACGAACCCTTCTGACTATGTGAATATCAGACCATGGGTTGCCGAGTTGAACCTCGCCACAGCATCTTGCAGGACCGCAGAACCGATAGGGAGAAACTACAGGCCTGCTTGCTATACCGCGGATTGCATGGAAAGAAACCCTGTTCGGCCCCAATGAGTCATTCCTCGTCGAATCAGCCGCAGTACTCCTGGAAGAAATTGGCGATTACCTGGTGACCATACTGGCTACCGATGCTCTCGGGGTGGAACTGGACGCCCTCCATGAGCAAGCGGCCACGCCTCAGACCCATCACATAGCCGTCCAAAAGCGAGCGCGCGCTGATCTCCAGATCGGCGACTTGATTGACCGAGGTCTCATCGGCAACCAGAGAATGGTATCTGGCCACGTCGAAAGTATCAGGCAGGCCCTCGAAGCAGCCCTTCCCGTCGTTTCTTATCCGGCTCACCTTGCCGTGCTGACGACTAGAGGCCCTGACCACCCGGGCTCCGGCATTTACCGCGATGGCCTGCATGCCCAAGCAGATGCCGAAGACCGGCTTCCTTCCTGCCACCTGATCAAGAAACTCCAGGTAGCCGCAGTCCTCCGGACGACCCGGTCCGGGGCCCAGAATGACCGCGTCGAAGGCGAGCGGATCCACCTGCGCAAGGCGGTTCACCCGGACAATGGTCGTATCAGCGCCCAGCAGGTCCACGTAGTTCTTGACCACATAGACGAAACTGTCAAAGGCATCAACGAGCAAGACTTTCATGGGCCAGCTCCTTTCCGGTGATGGCCAGGTAGGCCGAACTCATCTTCTTCGTGGTCTCCTGCCACTCGCTCTCCGGCTGGGAGTCCTCAACGATCCCGGCCGATGCGCGCAGGTGATAGCTGCCGGAATGGTAGGAGGCCGTCCGTATGCACAGTGCAGTCAGGACCATACCGTCGAATCCGAGGAAACCCACTGCCCCGGCGTACACCCCGCGCGAGCTGACCTCGGTCTCCTCAATGATTTCCACGGCACGTACCTTGGGGGTTCCTGTCATGGTACCGGCGGGGAAGGCGGCCGAGAAGACGTCGTACTTGTCCAGGCCAGGCCGGATCCGGCCGATCACATCCGAGACCATGTGAATGACGTGGGAGTAGACCTCGGTGGTCATCAGCCGGTCCACCTCCAAGGATTCGGGAGTACAGCACCTGGCTACATCGTTGCGACCCAGGTCCACCAGCATCAGGTGCTCGGCCCGCTCCTTGGGGTCGCCGGTCAGCTGCCTGATGGCCGACTGGCGGGCCTCCTCATCTCCGGGATTGCCGACCGTCCCGGCGATGGGCCGCAGGGTTATATCGCCATCAGGGGTCAGCCCAATGAAAAGCTCAGGACTGGCTCCGATGACATGCACCCCTTGGGGAGTCACGAAGTAGTACATATAGGGGGACGGATCCTGCAGACGCAGCCGCCGGTAGACCTGGAAGGGTGGAATGCGGGAATCCACCTGGATCTCATGTCCGAGCTGGAGCTGGTACACATCGCCCTGGGCTATGTGCTCCTTGCCCTTGGCAAACCACCGATAGAAACGGTCCCGATCGATTGTGTCATGGGCCTTGTATGGATAGTCCGGCCCAATGCCACCCTGGGATTCAGGAGATTGCCCCAGCGATGCGTCGAATTGGAGCAGCCCCAGCACCTCTTCCAGCGACGCGAATCCATGCCCGGGCCTGCCGTTCTCAATTGCCCCATGCTGAACCTGTGGATCAGACTGCGCGCAAGATCTGCGCTCTTGCGAATTTTCCTTGCCCTCGGGACTGTTACACCCAGCAAGGTTCTCATTGACAAGGATCAAGGTGGCGCTGCAAACATTGGTTTTCAAATCCAGGGTGATGATTCCCCGATACAGGGTCAAGGAGATGACCGGCAAGGCTGCATCCCTTGGTATGTGCTCCTCCAGATCCTCGATCATGAAGATGGTGTCATACCCGAAGTAGCCGAACCAGCCCATCCCGAAGGGGCCTTCGTGGTCGCCGCTGATGGCGAAGGAGGATTCCAGCCTCCTCAGCACTGCAAAGACCTCCTGGATGTCGGGGACCGGATGGTGGACCACCCCATGCTCAATTCGGCCGAATTTCTCCAGGATTCCTGTCAGCTGAGCATTGCCCAAAGAGTCGATGGTCATGACATGGTCCGTCACGCTCAGGGTCAGCATTGGCTCGAACCCGATGGCTGAGCGATTCCGGTCTTTATCTGGGCCACTTAGAGACTCCAGAAGGAAAAGCTGATCCTCCCGATACCTGGTGCACAGCCGCTTGTAGATGGCCAGGGCATCGAGGTCACTGGAGAACCGGCTAGATTCCATGGTTACGTTGATAGTCATTAGGGCACTTCCTAAGTCGAATACTGCGGTTTGGAGCGGCAGCGATACCTCACCTGATGCCGTTTCAGCGCGCCATGGATATGAGTTTCCTATGGCAGCATGTCCGCAGATAATAAAAGAACAACCTCAAACACCGAGGCAAATATAGGAATCAGAAGAAG
Source organism: Bifidobacterium sp. W8104 (assembly GCF_016100735.1). NCBI lineage: Bacteria > Bacillati > Actinomycetota > Actinomycetes > Bifidobacteriales > Bifidobacteriaceae > Bifidobacterium > Bifidobacterium sp. W8104. The sequence continues at coordinate 1,051,816 of NZ_JACFRW010000001.1, read as the reverse complement.
AACCGGCTAAAACATCAACGCCATCGGGCATCGACATAGAAGAAGACACCCTTGGGCAACCAGGGCTGCAGTGATGTCGTTTTCTCCATGGCCACGATGCTAGAGCACCAGGATGCAACCGCCCAACCGGCATCCATAATCCGGACATTTTTAGACCGAAAGATGTTCACCCGCCAACGGCGTTGCGGAAGATATGCCCATCATGCCCAACGGAATTCTGTCCACACCCTTATAGAGAAGAACCGGGCCCAGGAATAAATCCCAGACCCGGTTCTCTCAATGAGTAGCTCGGAAGATCAGTCCTCATCCTCAGCCACGCGGGAGTGGCTGTAGATCATCTTCATGGAGCAGATGAAGAGCACCAGGCCCAGCAGGATGATGACGCCACCGATCATGAAGACATTGGCGTAGGTCGAAGCCAGGCCCTGCGCGGTGCCGGCCAGGCTGCCCGAACCCATGGATCCGTTGGCCATGAGCTGCCCGAAGAGGGCGACGCCGACAGAGCCGGTGATGGCCTGCAGGAGGTCGTTGAAGCCGAGCACACGGCCGGACTCCTCAGGAGCCACGGTCAGGGTCGCGGTGTCAACGATGGGCTGGTAGAAGAAGGAGGTGCCGAAGTAGTAGATGCAGGGCGCCACAGCCAGGGCCCAGATCTTGCCGGCGGGAATCAGGAAGGCGATGGCGATCAGGCCGCCGCCCATGCAGGCCAGAGCCAGGATGACCGAAGCCTTGCGCCCGATCTTCTGAATGATGGGCCCGGCAGCGAATCCCATGATGCCGGCCAGGATGATGGACCAGACCAGCAGGTTGGAGACCTTGGAGGAGTCGATGCCGTACACGTTCAGACCAATGGCGTTGACGCCCGCGTTCAGGGTGTAGCTGAAGAAGTAGCCGACGAAGATGACGGTCATGGTCATGGCGAAGGCCGGGTTGGTCAGCATCTCCGGAGTGATGAAGGGGTTGCTGGCCTTGTTGACATAGACCAGGAAGGCCACCAGGGTCACGATGCAGGCAATGCCCCAGCCCCAGTTGATGTCGGTGAAGAACATGGTCACCGAAGCGGCGAACAGTCCGATCAGCGTGAAGCCGATTCCGTCGATCTTGACGCCAGCGGCATGCTGGTCGGGCAGGTTCTTGGCCAGGACGGGAATGAAGAAGACGGCCAGGATGCCCACGCCGAAGAGCCAGCGCCAGTCGAGCAGGGTCATGTAGCCGGCCAGGAAGACTCCCAGGGCGGCGGCGAAGCGGAAGACCGCGACGAAGACACCGTACCAGAGCACGCGCTTCTTTTTCTCCACATACTTGGAGACCAGAACCAGGAAGATGGATCCGGAAACCTGCCAGCCGGCCGACTGCACCACGCGGGCGGCGATGACGATCCAGATGCTGAAGGTGCCGAAGCATCCCAGAATCGATCCCAGCACGAAGACAATCGTGCCCAGGATCATCATCTTCTTCAGGGAGACGAAATCGCCCAGGGAGCCGTAGATGACGCAGACGATTCCCAGGATGATGCCGGGCAGCGAGGTGATCAGCGGAGCCAGATTGGCCTGGTTGAGCTGCTTGCCGATGTTCACGTAGATCATGCCGAAGGCCTGCTGCTGGAGCACGCCCAGGGTGAAGATGATCAGGACCACCGGGATGGCCACGCGGGCCATCTTGTTCATTTTCGCGAACTCGGGAGTCCCCTCCTCGGGAACGGGTATGCCGTTCTTCTGCTCCTCGGAGACAGTTGACTCACTCATTTTTTCCTTAGTTTCCTTTCGGTTCTTCTCAATGCGGAAGCTACTGGCGGCGGACCCGGCCGACCCTGTCGACAAAGGCGGAGCGGAATCCGTCCACATCCACGTCCACGCAGACGCTGGCGTTGGCCTTGCCGCCGAGGATGCCGTCGTAATCGACCACCGTGGCGCCCAAGGTGAGCGGGCTGGAGATCTCGACATCCACAAAGGCCTCGCGCATGGTGAACAAGTCGGGCTGAAGCAGGACCATGGCGGCGGAGGGGTCATACATCTTGATTCCCTCCTCGATATGTCCGCCGTCGTAGGACCGGAAGAGGGAGGCGACCATGCCGCCCACTTCGCCGGCTGCGTCCAGGTCGTCCAGATCGCCGGCGACCAGATGGGCCTTGCGACCGATGTCCAGGCCAACCATGGTCACAGGCAGCCCGCTACGGAAGACCATCCTGGCAGCCTCAGGATCGACGGAGATGTTGAACTCGCCATAGACCCCGATGTTGCCGCGTCCGGTGGAGCCTCCCATCATGACGATCCGGTCGATGTGGTCCTTGACCTCCGGGAAGGTGGCCAGCAGCAGGGCGATATTGGTCAGAGGGCCCAAGGTCAGGATGGTGACTGGCTCATCGCTCTCCAGAAGCACCCGCCGCTCCTCCAGGACCGCATTGTTCTCGGTCAGCAGGCTGGTGTCCGGCTCAGGAAAGACGAATGACCCCATCCCCGACTTGCCGTGGGCTTCGGTGGCGAATCTGTTGTCACGCATGAGCGGGGCCGCCGCGCCACGGGCCACGGGGATGCGCCGGCCCAGGAAGGTCAGCAGCTTCAGGGCATTGTTGGTGGTGTGGCCGATGCCCACATTGCCGGACACCGAGGCTATCAGCCTGATGTCGAAGCCGGGCTCGTCGACCAGCATCGTAATGGCCGCGGCATCATCGATGCCAGGGTCCGTGTCGATGATCAGTGGTCTGGTCATTGCTTCACTCCTTTTGCTCTTGTCGTATCCAAACTCAAATTCCTGCCCCCGCTTTGGCCCGCCGGGCCGCATCGACAAAGGCAGAGACGGTGAAGACCGGGCCCTCCAACCCGACCTGCCGGGCCACCCGGGTGATGGGCGGAGGCGTCACATAGGCCTGCTTGAGCACATCCTCCCGGGAGAAGACCTCCTCGCGGCTGCCATCCAGCAGGACCCGGCCATGTTGCATAAGCACGACCCTGGGGAAGTTGCGGGTGACGAACTTCATGTCGTGGGAAATCGTGATGCAGAGCCTGCCTTGGTCCCGCAGCCGGGCGATGATGGCAGCCAGCCGATCATTGCCGGCCTTGTCCTGCCCGCATGTGGGCTCGTCGAAGACCACGGCACCCGTATCCATCATGAGGACCGAACCGATGGCACAGAACTTCTTCTCGGTGGGGCTCAGGTCGAAAGGATGATCGTCCAGCCGGTCCGCCAGGCCCACCAACCCAGCCACCTGCTCTATACGTCGCCCTATCAAATCCTGATCGAACCCCAGCTGCCGGGGACCGAACTCGAATTCCTTGCGCACGCTGTCCAGAAAGAGCTGATCGTCGGGATTCTGGAAGACGTACCCCACCTTTCGGGCCCACTGGGCCGTGTCCGCCGTAGCCAGATCGACGCCGTCGATCAGGATCCGGCCGTTGGTCGGCCTGAGGATGCCGTTCAGATGCTTGGCCAGGGTGGTCTTGCCAGCGCCGTTCTGACCAATCAGCGCCACGGGCCGATCACCTTCGAGGGTCAGATCCACTCCGTCCAGGGCACGATGGCCATGCGGGTAGACGTACTCCAGATGCTCCAGGTCGATCCTCATCGCAGCGCCTCCCGAATCATGCCTACCGCCTGGTCCTCGCGTACGGGCAGATCCGACAGGTCGAATCCTGCGTCATCCAGACCTCTGCCGAGCTTGACGTAGTCCGGTATGTCAATCCCCCACTTCTCGGCATCGGGATCGGTGAAGACCTCCTCGGGTGTTCCCAGGGCGCGGACCCGGCCTGCACCCAGGACCATGACCTGGTCGGCGCATCGGGCGACCCGCTCCATATCGTGATCGACCATGACTACGGTGATCCCCTCCTGGTTGAGCCGCTTGACAATGTCGAAGATCTCCTCGCTGCCAAGCGGGTCCAGCTGGGCCGTGCATTCGTCCAGGACCAGGATGTCCGGCTCCATGATCAAGGTCGAGCCAAGGGCCACCCGCTGCACCTGTCCGCCGGAAAGCTCCAGGGGGTTCTTGTCGAGCAAATCCTCGATATGCATAAGAGCAGCCACCCGGGCCACCTTGGCATGCATGGTTTCACGTGAAACCCCATGATTGCCCAGCCCGAAGGCCAGTTCCTCGGCCACGGTCCCGGCCGTATAGGAAAGCTGATTGAAGGGATTCTGAAAGACCAGGCCCACCTGTCTGGACAGATCGGCAATGGTCGAAGCGGCTACGTCCTTGTCTTCGATGCTGACGCTTCCCTTGGATTTGCCTACAAAATAGTGCGGAATCAGACCGACCAGGGCGTTGCACAGGGTCGATTTGCCCGACCCGTTGGCTCCGACGATACAGAAGAAGCTGCCCTGCTCAACGCTGAAACTCACCCGCTTCAAGGTGGTCCGATCGGCGTCACGGTATCTGAAGGAGAAGTCGTCCACTCGTATGACCTCGGTCATGCCCGACCTCCCCACTGGATTGCCAGGGTGATCAGCCCAGTGCGCGAGAGGCAACCGAGCACCAGGGCCAGCACCAAAAACACGGTGAACAGGATGGTCACCACGGTGTCACTGCGCCGCCAGACCACCTCAAGGTAGCTGGTCTGCCGCACCCCCCGGATGCCGAATCCCCGGGTCTCCAGGGTCATCCCGCGCTCCTGCGAATCCGTCAGGGAAGAAAGGACAACCGGCCCAAGCAGGGGCAGGAAGGCCCGCACCCGGGAAATCAGGCTGCCGCCGGTCTCCAGGCCACGTGCATGCTGGGACTGCTCAATGACCGCAATCCTGCGCTGCATCTGCGGGACCACATTCAGGCTGGCCAGGATCAGGTAGCCTACCTTCGATGGAACGCCGATCTGTGTCAGAGCCGCAACCAGGCGACCCATGTAGGTGGTTTTATTGGTCAGGTAGAAAGACCCCAGGAAGACCAAAAGTGTCACTACGATTTTGGCCGCATAGAGGCTGCCTTCGAGGCCCACTTGGGCGAATCCCAGGTCAAGAATGACCCTGGTATTCCTTGGGCTGTAGCACCCCTGGATGAACAGCAGCATGAGCGTGACGGGAATGCCAAACCCAAGCATGACCCCGGAAAAGGGCCTGAGCACCCGAGCCAGGGCCGCTGCGATAAAAAGCGCGACGATAATCCCCAGGCCCAGAGTGAAGTCCGGCCAGGCCAAGGTCGCCAGGCCCAAGGAGCACACGCCGGCGATCTTGGCCATGGGATGCATGCGGGCCAGTGGAGAATCAGGAATCCGGTTCGAAGCAGGGCCAGGCATCAGCGTTCAGACCTTTGGGTACGTTCACAGGCCAAGTCCGCTGGGTCGCCTGCAGATGGGTCCCGCTCAGATTCCATCGCGCCGTCGATCTTCCCCGACCGTGCCGAACTCTCCCGACTGGACGCCCCAGTCGCTTCGCGTTCGTCCTCGTCTTCGTCCTCATCCAGGTCATCCAAATCGTCCAGATCGGCCTGGTCCTCGCTGCCATCCAGAGCGTACTGGCTCAGGAAGCGTTTGGGAATTCGTCGCACGATCACATAAGCGATCAGGACGGTGATTCCCTTGTCAATCAGATTCTCCAGCATGGAGGAGGACAGCACCGAGATGACGATGTTCTTGACAGCCACCACCAGTGCAGCCGTGAGGACCGAGGTGCCGTTGACTCCGGTGGCACCTCCATAGACGAACACGGTGATCAGAGAGGCGGTGACCGTGTTGACCAGGGCGCAGGCCAGCCAGACCAGGACCACTCCCCATATCCGTTTGAAGAGCCCGGCCTTGACCATGTACCCAATCACCAGGCCACACAGAACACTGGAGAGCGCATAGGGCAGATAGACCGGATTGGCCACCAGGGCGAGGAAGACGTTGGTCAGCAGCCCGCACAGGGCGGCCACCCAGGGGCCAGACAGGCAGGCGATGACTGTGGTGCCGATCATATCCAGGAAGAGCGGCAGCTTGAGGGTGGAGCTCAGAGTCCCACCGATGAGGTTGATGCCCACCGCGATGGGCATCAGCACCAAGGATTTTGTCGAGAACTGCGCTGTGATCCCTCTCCACAACGATCGCGCGCTCATAATCCGTACCGCCTTTGGTCCTTGAATGTCGATTTCTGCAGATGGCCGTCGCTCACAGCCAGATCCGCATCACCGCTTTGAGAAACCACTTTAGTAAACAACTTTCATTGACAGAGACTATCAACAGCCGCATGGGGTGTCAAATGCGAAACCTCCGACGACGATCCCTCAGGTAAGCTTGATTCGCTAGATCCAGCAGGTCGACAAAGCCGTTCGCCGGAGCTTCAGAGATGAGGAGGACAGGAAACCCCATGAACATCAAGGACATTGCTCAGCTTGCCGGCGTATCCACATCGACGGTCTCCAAGATTGTGAATCACAAGGACGCGAGCATCACAGCCGCCACGCGCGAGAGGGTCCTTGAACTGGTCAGGAAGTACCACTACACGCCCTACGGATCCTCCAAGCCCAGCACCACCACCTGGAGAATCGGGGTCCTGCTCAGTTCATCCATCTCCATGGACTCCACCTTGGACGGAATCATCCAGCAGGCACAGAAGTCGGGGTACGGCACCCTGGTTTTCAACAGCTACGGCGATCATGACCAGGAGGAACGCAACATCCTGGCCGCTCTGGAGCATCGGGTGGATGGCATGGTCTGGGAGCCGATCGACCAGACAAGCCTGGCCTTGAAAAGCAGGATCGAGGCAGGGGGGATTCCCGAACTCACCATTGGACCCCTGGGAGACGACCGGGCCGCACTCATGCCCTACGAGGAGGCTGCCTACAGTCTTACTGAAGAGCTGATCAAGCGCCACCACACCAGCATCGCCTGTCTGCTCTCGCCGGGCAGACGGACCCAGAGCTTCCTGCACGGTTATCGTCGCTGCTTGTTCGACCACAACCTCCAGTACCACACCGACATGGTCCTGGAAACCATCGGTGAGGATCTGACCCGGGTCCTGGAGAAACGGCAGGTCACCGGGGTCGTGGCATCCCACTACCACCATGCCCTGGAATTCCTTCAGTTCGCCGAATCCATGCACTACCGCCTTCCCCAGGACCTTTCCCTGGTCTCCCTGATGAACGACACCAACGTGCATCTGCGCTACCCGGGCAGCCCGGAAATATCGTCCTACGTCATGCGCAATGCCGACTTCGGCGCCTACCTGTGCCGACGAATCATCCGCTCCATCGAGCATGAGTCCGATCCAAGCGAGACCTTCGAGCACGTCTTCACCCTGGACGGCGAGAAGACCATCGGTCGGCCCCCGGACCAACAATGCAAGAAAATCGTGGTGGTCGGCAGCATCAACGTGGACACCTACCTGACCGCCCCCAGCCTGCCCAAGGCGGGTATGACCACCACGACCAGGAACTTCGCCTCCACGCCGGGGGGCAAGGCCACCAACCAGGCGGTGGGCGTGGCCAGGCTACAACATCAGGTTTCCCTGATCGGCAATGTCGGCAGTGATCCGGCCGCGGACTACATATACAAAACGATGAGGCAAGCCCATGTGGATGCCACTGGCGTGCGCAGGGTCACCGGAGCGGACACAGGCAAAGCCTATATCTTCGTCGACAGCAAGGGCGAATCGATGATCTCCCTGGTGGCGGGCGCCAACGAGTCCCTGACACCGGACGACATCACCCAGCGCGACCAGATCTTCAGAAACACCGGCTACTGCCTGATCCAGACAGAGATCCCCATGGACACCGTCGCCGAGGCCTGCAGAACGGCCAAGCGCCACCAGGCCGCCACCATCGTCAAACCGTCATCCTGCGACCACCTGCCTGAAGACCTGCTGCCTTCAATCGACATCCTGATCCCGAATCTCAACGAGCTGAACACCCTGATACCCGGACCAGAATCCGTGATAGACAAGGCGAAACGGTTCATCGACGGCGGGGTGGGCAAGGTCATCATCACCCTGGGCGAGTACGGCTGCACCCTGGTCACGGCCAGCGGACACAAGGACTTCCCGGCCCACGAGACCCGAGCAATCGATGACACCGGTGCCAGCGATGCCTTCATCAGCGCCCTGGCCGCCTATCTGTGCAACGGATGCTCCCTGGACAAAGCCGCCCACATCGCCAATCTGGCCGCGGGCTTCAGCGTCGCCCACGAAGGCGTCATCCCCTCCCTGATCAACCGCCGCCAGCTGGAGGGCCTGATCGACTAAGCGGCCCAGGCACGAGACCGGTCGGAAGGCTGTGATTGTCCTAGGCCTTGCTCTGGCTCAAGCCGAACGTCCCCAGGTCCTCCGACTGCCGTGCCAATCATCAAGGTCTGCGGTCATGGCCCCGTCTCGGCCTTTTGGCGTGCATCGCCGGTCCAATCACTGCGGATTCCACAGCAGCTGTACCATTCGCCGTTACGCTGCTTCACATTGGCATATATTTACAACCATCGTGACGACCTCGCTGTTCTCATTGTTCTCATTGTTTGGCATGGTCTGACTTCATGATTTCGTCAACGCTGGATTCCGACGGGTCCGCATGCGTCCCATCACGATGGTCCCTATAATTTCATAGGGCACAGAATCCGGAATGGGGCCATTGATGGCTGCAACTGTTCTGACTTCGGTGCCAACCGCAATACTGCTCATGGCCGCACAGAAACGTATCGTTGCGGAAGTTACAGCAGGTGCGATAAAGGACTGATCTCAAAGGTGAATCAACCAAGTGAAAGGGTACCGAATCAATGCAACATTCAACATTTACCACCGACGGCCAAGCCCTGAAGTGGACAGGCAACGGTGAATACCTTCGCATCGAGCCCTGGGGATCAGATTCGATACGCGTCCGATCCTCGCAGATGCACGAACCCGAAGACCCGGACTGGGCGCTTTTACGAGACCACCACGAGCCTGCCGATGCGGTGAACATAAGCATCGATGACCAGCAGGGACAGGCCACCATAATCAACGGGTCTCTCATGGTCAAGGCGCAGGCTTCGGGCGGCATTGACACAGGTAACGGCTATACCGACAAGTGCCTGCTCAGCTTTTGGCGCACCGACGGTACGCTGCTCTTCAGCGAGATGAGTGATGGCGGCTCCCTGAATTTACGAGCGCGCTCTTTCGCTCCCATCGTAGGAGGCGACCACCAGGTCAAGGTGACATTCGTGCCTCCGGAAAACGAACGTCTATACGGCATGGGTGAATATCAACAGAACATCATGGATCTGAAAGGCTGCACGCTCGAACTGGCCCATAGGAACTCGCAAATCTCCATACCCTTCGTCGTCTCCAGCTGTGGATACGGATTCCTCTGGAACAACCCAGCCGTCGGTTCCGTCAGTTTTGGGAAAAACAAGACTCAATGGTCGGCGGACAGCACTCGACAGATTGATTACTGGGTTACAGCCGGCGCCGATTACCGCTCTATCATGGCCCATTACGCAGACGCTACCGGCCATGCTCCTCAGATGCCTGAATGGGGTCTTGGATTTTGGCAGAGCAAGCTTCGCTATTGGAACCAGGATCAATTGCTGGAGGTTGCCAGAGAGTTCAAAAAGCGCAACATCCCTCTGGACCTCATTGTCATCGACTTCTTCCATTGGCCTCACATGGGTGATTTCAGGTTCGAGGACGAATTCTGGCCAGATCCCGTCAGCATGAGCGACGAATTGCACAAGATGGGGATCCGACTCATGGTGTCAGTCTGGCCGCAGATAGCACTGACTTCTGAAAACTATCCAGAGATGAAGGCCAAGAATCTGCTGGTGCGAGCAGACCACGGCGAAGACCTCGGCATGATGTTCGAGGGGCCCAGCCAGTTCTACGACGCTACCAACCCTAGAGCCCGCCAATATGTATGGGAGAAATGCCATGAGCACTACGCCAATGTCGGCGTCGATGCCTTCTGGCTGGATGAAGCCGAACCAGAGTACGGCACTTACGATTTCAGCAATTACCGCTACTGGGCTGGACCTGCTCAGCAGACAGCCAATCTGTATCCGCGGGAATACAACAAGGGGTTCTACGAGGGGCAGCTGGCCTGCGGACGCCAGGGGCAGATCGTTAACCTCACCAGATGCGCTTGGGCCGGATCCCAGCAATATGGAGCTCTTGTATGGTCGGGCGATGTGGCGTCCACCTTCGAGGCGTTCAGAGCACAAATCACCTGCGCTATCCATATGGGCATGGCCGGCATTCCTTGGTTCACCACCGACCTGGGTGGCTTCCACAATGGCGATATCGACGATCCCACCTTCCGTGAACTGTTATTGAGGTGGGCGCAATTCTCCTGCTTCTCGCCCGTCATGCGCAATCACGGTGACCGTAGCCAGCATCACCCCGACGGGACCACCAAGACTGCCATCACTACAGCGCGAGGCGAACGGCGACTACCGTCCGGAGCGAGCAATGAACCATGGAGCTACGGCAAGTCCGTCGAAGACATCTATGTCAAGTTCATCAAGATCCGAGAACATCTTCGCCCGTATTTGCGTGAGCTATTTGCTCAAGCGCATGAGGATGGGCAGCCGCTCATCAGGGGGCTGTTCTACGAATTCCCCCATGACGACGCTGCCTCCGATATCGCCGACGAGTATATGCTCGGACCTGATCTGCTGGTAGCCCCTGTGGTAGAGGAAGGGGCCAGATCCCGACAGGTCTACCTGCCTGGGGATGCGACTACACAGTGGCAGGATCTTCGCGACGGAGCCATGTACGACGGAGGTCAGACGATCACCGCAGAGGCCCCGCTGGATACCCTGCCGGTATTCGCCAGGGACAGCAGAAACCACGAGCTGCTGGGCATACTCTGATACATCCGTCATTCGCATCGGGTCAGGACCGCTCGTCCTGGCCCGACTTCTTAGTCAATCCAGACATGATTCATCCCGCTCCCAGTTCCGTTGAACTTTCATGCAGGACGATGTAGGCTTCTGAAAATTCAAACTACGAAGTTGGTTGCTCTTTTTATCTCATTCCATCTTCAGGTGCACCACAGCCTAGAGTAGACGCAAGGAAGCATCGCAGCATCAAGGTACCAAAGGAGAGGCCATCATGAGACCAATGTCGGACTATGCCAAGGACCTGCAGCACTCGGGCATGGTCGCCCGCGATCTGGACGAGACCATCGACTTCTACACCGACAAACTCGGGTTCGAGCTGGTCGGCATCTACCCCAACGGAGAGAATCGCTGCGCCTTTCTGCGTCTGGGCCATCTGACCATCGAAACCTGGGAGGGCGAGCCTGCGCCCATGCGCACCGGGGCCATCAACCACTGGGCACTGGACGCGCCAGACATCGATGCTGCTTACGAGCATGCCCTGGAGATGGGGTTGAACATCAGAGAGGACTCCATCCAGTCCATTCCCACCTTCTGGCAGCACGGAATCCGCTACTTCAACGTCATTGGCCCCAACCAGGAGACCATCGAGTTCTGCCAGATTCTCTGATTGTCCTCTCAGAGTCCGGCGACTCTTCCCTCTCGTGTATACCGAGGAATGGAGATGGCCAATCGCGTAATAGAGCAGCTCGCAACCCCGCCCCAACGACGACTGCTGCTTACCACTCATGTGAGCAAAGCGACAAAATTCTCAGTGTCTCACACGCTCAATTGAACGGCTGAATAAACCGCGATTTCGGGCGTTATTTCAGGCTTCCAACAATCATGGAACACCCAGAATAATCCCAGGCACTACCAGTAGTATGGAATAAGTATCCAAAGATGGATGCATTGCGACGAAAAGAGGTTTCTATGACGAACATTCATAATGTCACGGTTGCCGGCGGTGGGGTGCTTGGCAGCCAGATCGCCTATCAATCAGCCTTCAAGGGTAAGAAGGTAACAATCTACGATATCAACGACCAGGCTGTGGCGGCCGCCGAGGAGCGCGTCAAGAACCTGCGCGATTCCTACAAGCACGACATCAATGCTACTGATGAGCAATTCGACGCCGGACTAAACAACATGTCCTTTACCGCCGACATGGCCGAAGCCGTCAAGAACGCTGACTTGGTCATCGAAGCTGTCCCGGAGAAGCCCTCGATCAAGCATGACCTTTATCAGAATCTGGCCAAGTTGGCTCCCAAGGACACCATCTTCACCAGCAACTCCTCCACCTACGTGCCCAGCACCTTCGCAGCTGACACGGGCCGGCCGGACAAGTTCCTGAACATGCACTTCGCCAACCAGGTTTGGCTGTACAACACGGCTGAGATCATGGGTACCGATCAGACCGACCCTAAGGTCTTCGATGAAATCGTGGACTATGCCAGGGAGATCGGCATGGTTCCCATCGTCCTGAAGAAGGAGCAGCCTGGATACGTCCTGAACACCCTCCTCATCCCCCTGCTCGAAGCCGCCTCCTATCTTTGGGGTCAGGGCATCGCGGATCCGGAGACCGTGGACAAGACCTGGATGATCGCGACAGGCGCACCCATGGGACCCTTTGCCATCTTTGACGTTGTGGGACTGCGGACCGCTTACAACATCACCAAGGAGCAGCGGGGAGACAACCCTGACTTCAAGCTCTTCCTCGAGAAGATCCAGAAGATGATGGACGAGGGCAAGACCGGCAAGGATTCGGGAGAAGGGTTCTACACCTATCCCAACCCCGCCTTTGCTGATCCTGACTTCCTGAAGGCCTGAGAGAACCGTTTCCACCAGACAGGACCCGTCCGTTGCGGGGGACCACAACGCAAATCGCCTCCCCGCAATAGGCGGGTCCATTTTCATTGTTAACTTTCAAGCGGATCTAAACGTCAAGCCGCTCGTCAACCTTTGCAAATCGCCGGCTGCGCCTCTTTACTACCATTGAATCAGGCATCCGAGGAAGGATGCCGACACAATGAAAGAGGTCATTCATGACAAATATTGAACAGGTCACCGTCGCCGGTGGCGGTGTTTTGGGCAGTCAGATCGCCTATCAATGTGCATTCAAGGGCAAAAATGTCACGGTCTACGACATCGGAGACGATGCCGTAGCAGCGGCCAGAGAGCGAGTCAAGGCGCTTCGCACCGCCTATAAGCGCGACATAAAAGCAACAGACGAACAGTTCGATGCCGGATTAGGCCGAATGAGCTTCACCACCGACCTGAGCGAGGCAGTCAAGAACGCGAATCTGGTCATCGAGGCAATCCCCGAGAAGCCCTCCATCAAGCACGACTTCTATCAGAGCCTGGCCAAGCTGGCGCCCGAGAACACCATCTTCGCCAGTAACTCCTCCACCTACGTGCCCAGCACTTTCGCATCCGACACAGGCAGGCCAGACAAATTCCTGAACTTGCACTTCGCCAACCAGATCTGGCTGATGAATACCGCTGAAATCATGGGAACCGATCAAACCGACCCAGACATCTACAACCAAATCGTTTCCTTTGCCCGGGAGATTGGTATGGTCCCCATCCAGCTGCATAAGGAACAGCCCGGCTATGTGCTCAACACGTTGCTGATGCCGCTCATGGGCGCTGCCGGCATGCTATGGGCGCACGATGTGGCCGATCCACAGACTATCGACAAAACCTGGATGATCGCCACTGGCGCGCCCAAGGGACCCTTCGGTTTCTACGACATGGTCGGCCTTCGGACCGCCTACAACATCCTCAGCCAGCGTCAGGGTGACAATCCTCAAGCCAAGCCCCTCCTGGACAAGCTCAATGCCATGATCGAGCAAGGCAAGCTGGGCGAAGAGACCGGTCAGGGCTTCTACCAGTATCCTGATCCCGACTACCGAGATCCCGGATTCCTCAAGGCCTAATTAAATCCGATCAAGAGGGCTGTGGAGGGCCAGATAAGGGCCCGCCACAGCCCTCATCATGAGGCGTGGTAAGCTGTGTATTTATGGCATTTTTGTGAAAACCGCTAAAGGAAGAGGCAGACAGGGAAATCACAAAGACGGAAAAGACGAACAACGGCCTAGTGGCCGGAGAAGGAATAATGGCAGAGGACGATAAAATTTCGGCTGCAGCTAGCGGCCAGCACGAGCAGAAACAGCGTGATCGACAGACAGCCAAGCAAATCAAGAAGCAGCAGGCCGCAGCAAAACGCAAGGCCCGCAAGCAGAACCCCAGACCGCACCGGGGCTGGAGCGAGCGCCTGCATCTGACCGACATCAACGTGGTGGACAGGTCCACCCTCAAGCGGGCCATCGCAGGCACCGTGGTCGGCAACTTCATGGAATGGTACGACGTGGGGGTCTACGGCTACCTGGCGGTGACCATTGGCCGCGTCTTCCTGTCCGACGCATCCGATGCCGTACAGCGGCTCTTCTCCCTGGGTGTTTTCGCTGTGACTTTCGTTGCCCGACCGCTGGGCGGCGTGGTCCTGGGCCAGCTGGGCGACAAGGTCGGCCGCCAGCGCATTCTGGCCTTCACCCTGCTGAGCATGTCCGCAGCCACCCTGCTGATCGGCCTTCTGCCCAGCTATGCGGCCGTCGGCCCGCTGGCGCCCATCCTGCTTATCCTGCTCAAGCTGATCCAGGGCTTCTCCACAGGCGGCGAGTACGCAGGCGCTTCGACCATGGTCACTGAATACTCCCCGGACCGGCATCGCGGCTTCTTCGCCTCCCTGCTGGATGTGGGATCCTACCTCGGCTACGCCTTCGGAGCAGCCTTGGTCTCCTTGCTGGAGTTCTCCATCTCCCCGGAAGCCATGCTGGCCTGGGGCTGGCGTATCCCCTTCATCATCGCCCTGCCGCTGGCTGCCATCGCGGTCTACTTCCGGGCCAAGGTCCAGGACACCCCTGCCTTCCGTCAGGCCCAGGATGCCAGCGCCGAAAAGACCAAGAGCCAACACAAGAGCCTGCTGGACCTGATTCGCGGCTACTGGCGGGAGCTGCTCATGGCCTTCATCCTGGTGGCCGCGGCCAACACCCTGAGCTACACGCTGACCGCCTACATGCCCACCTACCTGTCGGGCACCCTGCACTACAACACGGCCCAGGCCAACCTGCTCTCCCTGCCGGTCCTGCTCATGGTGGCCTGCTGCATCCCCATTACCGGAGCCCTCTCCGACCGCTTCGGACGCAAGAAGGTGCTGTTCATGGGAGCATTCACCGGACTCTGCCTGTCCCTGCCGGCCTTCCGACTGCTGGAGCATGAGACCACGGGTGCCGTCTTCGGCGGACTGGTCCTGCTGGCCATCCCGGTCATCTTCTTCGTGGCCAACCTGGCCTCCACCCTGCCGGCTCTCTTCCCCACCGCTTCCCGTTACGGCGGCATGGGACTGTCATACAACCTGGCTGTGGCCGTCTTCGGCGGCACCGCGCCTGTCATCATGGAAGGGTTGGTAACAGCGACCGGCAAGTCCCTAGCACCCGCCTACTGGATCATGTTCACCTCCACCTGCGGTCTGATTACCGTGCTCTTCCTGGCGGAGACCGCCCGGCGCCCCATGCCCGGCACCCTGCCCACCGTGCTCAACCGGCAGGAGGCACGCGACCTGGTGGCCACCCAGGACCGTAATCCCGACCTGGACGTGAAGACCATCATCAAGGATGCCGAAGAGAGTGGCGTGCGCAAGACACCGAAAAAGCTGGCTGCCGAAATGATGAAAAAACTGGGCAGCAACAAATCAACTAGAGGAACAAAATAAAAGGGCGCGAAAGCTTCTCTACTTTGATACAAAATGGATTGTCGGCTCCGGAGACAGACCCAGAGCCGACAATCCATTAACCTCAATTAGGTTAAGAACGCAACAGTATCTCAGTCAAGGCCGATTGAACCGACCGTGGCACTGCCGAAGGCATCCCCTGCTCACCGCCAGGGAATCCAGCTTGCAGGGTATCCAAACCCGCAAGCGCATCCACTCCTTGCCTGGACACCATATCCGCGAGCTGATCTTTAACTTCAAAAGAGATCTGCGCTCTCTTTAAGACCGCACCGGCGTCATGCATCGCGGGGTTGCTTGCCAACTCAGCCCGCTCAGGCAATATTTCAACTTTGGAGCCTACTGGCACCCTACCTAGATCAAGCCAGACTGTCAGTGTTGATTCGTCATATGTCGTTGGGACTTTCCTCACACTCCTGTCAATCCGCACCTTGCAATCCGTAGGTGCCCAACCGCGCAAAGCTACTTTCCAATGCCTGTGAGATGGCAAGGCTTCAACGCGTCCATTAACAGCATCTATCGTGACTACGCCGCCGGAAGACCAATTAAGGCGGATGGCGGTCCTTGCAGCACCCGCCTCCCGCTCAGCATTGTCAAGATTGGGAGAAACAGGGAAACGTCCAGCATCCTCGATCAAGGTGAAGCAACCGTCTGCACCAGGGAAAACCATCAGGACCATCTGTTCGGGGTTGCCAGACAGAGGATGGCAATCGACCGATAGTTCCTTCCTAGTTTCCGCCCTAGGTTTGCAACGTCCAACAGAATAGCTGTCAGGAGAGGAAACGCTCTCTCCACCCGGGGCTTCATAGGCAGGCCCTAAAGGAATAATTCCTCCGGCTTTTGCCAAGACCGGTACCCTGTCGATTGTCCGCCACAGGCTCAACCTGCGACCTTGCGGATCACCAGCTTGGTAATGACGACCGTCCATACAATCAAACCAGTCCCCAGAAGGCAGCCAGGTTAGGCTCTCCCCCATTCTGGTAATGGCATCAACAGGCTGCAAGATCGGAGAAACCAGAATCTGGCTGCCAAACCAATATTCGCCGGGAAACGCATAAGCATCTTCGCATTCTGGATCTTCCCAGTAAAGAGGCTGGACCAAGGGGAGCCCTTCATATGCCGCCCGCCAGTTCATTGTATAGAGATAGGGTATCAGCGCCTGTCGTAAGCGCAAGGCATCCTCCATAGCGCCTCGGTAGGGCTGAGGATATTCCCAGGGCTCCTTCCCTTCGAACGGCGAAGCTGATGAGTGCAGACGGTTGATGGGACTAAAGGTACCCAACTGATACCATCTGGCCTCCAGCTCGTCATCCCGACACCCTTTCATATGGCCGCCAATATCATGACTCCACCAGCCAAAACCGATGTTGCTGGCAGTCGCAGTGAAGTAAGGCTGGAACTTCAGTGAATTCCAAGTGACAATGGTGTCGCCAGAGAATCCTATAGGGTACCGATGCGACCCAGGGCCGGCATACCTGGAAAGAATCAGGGGCCAATGACCGGAACGCGCACTGTCTAAGTAATGGAAGTGATTAAGCATCCACAAGGGGTCCAACCCCGGCACCCGAGTCACACCCCCCTGCTGCCAGTCCAGCCACCAAAAATCTACCCCCTGGGACTCCAGCTGATGATGCATTTGCAGGTAAGCCTTGAGGAAGCGGATATTCGTGAGATCGAACATAATCGGATCTCCCTTGTCTGCGTCCACCCCCAATGTCCGTGCCATATCAGCATATGGCTCCTCGAATGCTCTAATCCCATCTCTAGGATGAACATTGAGAGAAACGCGCAAATCCCGCTTATGAAGAGAATGGAGGAAACTCTTAGGGTCCGGAATCAGCTGTCGATTCCAGGTATATCCAGTCCATCCGGACCCGTACTTGGGATCAACTGAATCCGTCAAATGCCAATCCATGTCCATGACGGCGACGGTGAATGGTAACCGAGATGCTCGGAAACGATCCATAAGACCTAGGTACTCCGCTGAAGTATAGGGGTGGAAACGGCTCCACCAGTTTCCAAGAGCCCACCGTGGAAGAAGCGGAACAGGTCCGGTTAACTGGTAAAAATCCACCAGGGCCTCCCGATAACGATGGCCATAGGCAAACAGATAGATATCTATCTCCTTGTTTTCCCTGGGGGTGATCCAATGACCATACGGATCTTTCTCCCCCCCAGCCTGGTCAGTACGAACAATAAGGTTCGAAGATGAATCGTCCAGAATGGCCCACCCATCGCGGGAAATGACACCGTCTCCCAATTCGATTGATCCATCAGCCTCGTCAAGAGTTCTCGCTGTCCCACGCAGGTTATGCAGGGAATCATCACCGAAATGCCAAGTGTTGAACTGATTGGAAACCCCTTTCACCATGGCACTGAGCCCCTCCTTGGCAAAGGAGTTGTAATCATATTCCAGCCTTAGTGCTGGCGTATCAATGACAAGCTGTTCATCTCCTTTTATTACACGCGCATGGATTTGGTCTGGATCGGTGAAGTTTCTGTTGATTACAGTTTGAGTGGCCTGGTCTTCGAAGTCCCCTTTCGCAGACCATTCCAGCCTGATCAGAGAATCGCTCAGAATCCCTATCCTCCAGCAATCCCCACAGATGGTCCACCTGGTATTCATGGTTGGCTTAAGCTTGTTATTAAAAGCAGAAAAGCCTCGATATGAGTCATCTATTCCCCGCATAGAATAATTCCTTCCTCTGTTTTCTTATATCCAGACCCGCATCAAAAGAGCTTCCATGTAAAGAACCGGAAACCTGCTCCATTTAGAAGATCTTCTTGAACATTGTCTACTTGCCGCTACCGCTGGCCACTCCAGCTATAAACTGCTTCTGGAAAACCACATACACCACCAGCACCGGAATAATGGCGATAGAGGTTGCAGCAAACAAGCCACCGTAATCGGTCCCATATCGCCCACTGAACATCTTCAGACCTACGGAGAGCAGCTGTTTCTTCTCATCGGTGATCATCAAGAATGGCCAGAGGTAATCCTCCCAATTCCACAGGAAGGTAAATATAGCCAAGGCGGATATGGAGTTCCTGCTCATGGGCAGGATGATGCGGTGGAAGATTACTGCGTCCCCGGCACCATCCAATTTGGCCGCTTCCACGATCTCATCCGGTATTCCTCCAATCGACTGGCGGAAAAGAAAGACTCCGAAAGCGTTGACGAGGCCCGGAGCCAGCAGAGCCTTGTAGGTATCCAGCCAACCAAACTTGGTCATCATCTCGTATTGAGGAATAATGGTGACTGCCCACGGTACCATCATGGTGCTAAGCACAATACCGAATATCAAATTGCGCCCTCTGAACCTCATCTTCGAAAACACATATCCCAAGGCTGCGCTTGTGTAGATGATCACGACCGTCTTGAACGATGACACGAACAAGGAGTTCAGAAAAAGACGGAGAAAATCGAACTTCTCCTGTATGCCCCGGTAATTGCTCAGAGTTGTGGGTTTGGGAAAGATACCGCCTGACACTTTCACGATCTCGCTGTTGGGCGCAAATGACGAAATGAACATCCAGACAAAGGGGATGATTGTGATCAGAGCAAGGATGAAAAGCATCCCAGTCAGGATCCAGGACCACATTTTCCTTGCTCTCATGATTCCTCCATATCCATATCACCTGAGGCCTTGAACATCAGAATCGTGAGTATTCCTGTCATAAGGAAGAGAAGAACACTCATGGCCGAAGCTGTGCCGAACTTGTATTTCTGGAAGGCCTCATCGAAGATGAGATAGCTGATTGTGTATGTTTGCGTTCCGGGTCCACCGCCAGTCATGATCATGATCTGCACGTAAGCCTGAAGATAACTGATCAGGGAAGTGATGACGATGAAGAGAGTCATCGGCTTCAGCAGCGGAAGCGTGATTTTCCAAAAAGTCTGCCATGCATTGGCTCCATCAATAGCGGCGGCTTCGTAAACACTTCTCGGCAAACTCATCAATGCCCCCAGATAGAGCACGACCGCGTACCCGAAATCCTTCCATATTGTCATGATGATCACGGCCGGCAAGGCCCAGTTGGGATCCTTGAGCCAGTTGATATCCAGCCCAAGAACCCGGTCGATCATGCCGAACTGCGGGTCAAACATCCAAACCCATACAAAGGCCACCGCAACCATAGGGGTGATGGTCGGCATATAGAAGAGACCACGCAGCGTATCCTTGGCCTTGACCAACTTCGAACTGAGCAAGAGCGCCAAGCCCAAACCGAGAACAATACGGAACACAACCGATACCAGGCAAAAGACAGCCGTGTTCCCTATGGACTTCCAAAACAGACCGTCGGAAAGCACCAGACGGAAATTATCAAAACCGACCCATTTATAGGTCCCTATCAGGGGATTCCAATCATGCATGCTACCTGCGAATGCCTTGAATATCGGGTAGATCATGAACACGCTGAAATATATGACCAGGGCCGCAAGAGATACGTTCCTCATCGTGAATACACGACCGAGGCCCTTACCAGTCTGGATGGTCTTGCTGCCTGTGTGACCTGTTTTCGTCACTGCCTTCATAGCTGTGCCTTCCGACGTCCATCCATGGTCTATCGCCTTGCCTCCTTATAGAAGGCATAGGCAGGCTCAAGTGATTTGAATCCGGTGCCTTTGATGTCTTTCTCCATCAGAGCCTGGGTCGAGTCCAGGGCGCTATCAATCGATTTATGGTTCTGGAAAACGTCCTGGAAAGACTTCTTGGCGCTCGATTCCATAGTTGAAGGCGTGGGTCCGGGCCAAATCAAACGGTCAATTCTCGGCTTGATAGCAGCCATGATCGGCATGGAAAGAATCTCTGGATCATTCTGCAGGGATTTCTTAGCCGGGAACGAATTGAAGGCCTTTGCATCATCCTTGATGAACTTGTCATTGGCGAGGATGTATTTGAGGAAGTCCTGCGCCGCCTCCTGCTGTTCTTTGGATTGATTCTTGTTGACGCCGGGGGTTGATTCTCCGTTGTAACGATCGTAGGCAAAAGGCGTCTGTTCAGAGAAAGTCGGGGTTGCGAAGACGCCGTAATCGATATCCGGATACTTCAGCTTCAGCGTGCCAGCAAAACCTCCCCACTGGTAGACCATGGCCGTCTGTCCATTGCCGAAACTCTGCCCCATATCCACGCCGAACGCCGTTGAAGCCACCTTATATTTGTCATACAGGTCCTTGATGAACTGCATGTTCTCTTTGGTCGTTTCATTTTTATAGTTGGGTTTCGTTCCTGAGGAATCAAACATGAGCTCGCCTTTTTGATAATTGAGCCCCTGCCAGAGACCAGGGTAGCCCGCACTTGCTTCGTCTCCGTTGAGGTTAAAGCCGGATTGCACCATCTTGGAGCCATCCCATTTGGTAAGTTTCTGGGCGACTGTAACCAACTGGTCCCAAGTCTTCGGAATGTCGGAATCCGTCAAATTGGCCTCCTTCCACAGCTTCTTGTTGTAATAGATGTTCCCCGTGTTGATGACCGTATCGATGTAGTAGGCCTTGCCCTTCTCAAGGTGGGCGGAGACCCCGGTGTAATCGGCTTTGAGCTGGTCTGCAGGTATATCAATCGGGGCCATATAAGGCTTCAGGAGGGCATCTTGTGAATTATGGATAGCAAATAAAGCAGGTCCATTCTTGCCTTTCAAAGCTAGCGGAACCTTCGTCCAATAGTCAGCCCAAGCAACATTCACAATTTTAAAAGTGACATTGGGGTGAATCTTCTGATAATCACGGGTCATAGCACTGATGGGGTCCTGTTCCTTGTCGACCCAAGACCAGTATTCAAGCTGAATGGGCTTACCTTTATTCACAAGGTGGTTGGGGTTGTACTTGACATTCACCCCAAGAGTTTTCAATCCCTTATCGGCCTTGGTGTCAGTCTGGCCTCCGCCCTGACCGCCCTCGGCACCACACGCCGACAAAGCAATTATGCTAACGGTCGCAACAAATGTAGCCAATACGCGTTTTATTCGCATTGTTTTTCCTACCTCCTTGTAAGATACTCACTTGCGAGACCTATTGTATATCAAAGAATCAGGCTCTATATTCAATCATTCATAACAAATTATCAGGTTATGCGACCCTTAGCATTATTTAGCTATTCTTCCTGAGTCAATTACCGCTCGCTACATCCCAATATGCGGCGTGTCGATCTAATCCATCTGCAAGCGAGGATAAAGTGAGCGATTGTTATACTTACAGAGTTGGTTGCATTTTCTCCGCATTGAGGTGGCAAGTGTCCAAAGCCAGCGTTTACGACGTTGCTCGCGAAGCAGGGGTGTCGATTTCGACAGTATCGAGATCTTTCACCAGTCCAGAAAAGGTGTCAGCGAAAACACGGGCGAAGGTGATGAAGGCCGCTGAGGCCATGAATTTTACCGTTACGCACACGGCAGCAAGCCTTAAAACCGGCCGGACATTCCGCGCCGCACTGCTGGTTGGCAACGAACGCTTGGATTGGTTCGGCTCCTTGGTACGCGAAGGGCTGGATTCCATCCTCCATCCGGCTGGCTACGATACCTCCATCTATCCCATCGGCGACTCCGAAGAACAAGAGCATTTCTTTGCCGAACTGCCTATCAGGAGAAACGTTGATCTGGTTTTCGTGTCCTCTTTCGACATCACTTCCAAGGAAACCAGCCGCTTGAGTAGTATCAATGTACCGATTATCGGCATCAATGTGGAATCGAACCATGACCTGGACGGTTCAGTGAAAATCGATGACGCAAAGGGTATCCAGCTGGCGGTCAATCATTTACTTACACTTGGTCACCGGAACATCGCGTATATGCACATCTCGCCAAAATCGTCCCTGCACTTCAGTTCCTTGAACCGTTTGCAAGGTTTCCTGGAAGCTTGCAGACAGTGGCCGGAACCAGTGAAAACCAAATTAATAAAGCTGCAGCCCGGACAAGACGTATTTAGCTCCTTTATTTCTCAGCTACAAAGCATGGAAAGCCGCCCTACTGCTCTCTGCTGCCAGGATGATTCGGTCGCTATCCCGTTACTTTTCAAACTCAATCGTTTTAGGCTCACCGTCCCAGGTAACCTTTCCCTGGTTGGTTTCGATGACAGCACTTACGCAGATAAAATCGGGCTGACAACAATTCGTCAGGATCCTTTTGATCTGGGCGCCAAGGCTGGTTCGCTCGCATTGGAATTTCTGAAGAAAACCCCACCAAAGAACCCATACATAACCTTGGACACCCAGATCATGATTCGTAACACGACTGCCCCGATTGAAGACACCCGCCCCTTGGATAAATGGGCCTGCAATTCATGATTTCACACCGCCGTAAGTGTGATACGAAAATATTTCCTTGGAAACACCAGAAACACGACATTAGTGGGCAGGTCACCAAATATTTATCGGACCGGATCAGGCAACCAAAATCAGGTCTAAAGCAATCCCGGGGCAGATGCCGGATGATTCACCAAATCCCGCTCGATCCAGGCCATGACCAGCCTGGCCAGGGCATCAACCTCTGCATCGGTCAGAGCCCGGCCGCGAGGAATATGGTGCCAGCGCTCGATGCACCCCCGGCAACAGGTGGCCGTGGCATGCTGGGCCGTGAAGACCGGATGCCCGCGGTAGGGGGTCTGCTTGCCATCCTTCAAAGGGTGGGCAGGCCCCACACGCTTGGCCAGCATCTCATGGGCGTGGCGGTCGATGGTATCCCTACCCTTGGCACGGGCGTAGGCGCGATCCTTGGCCGACAGGGAGAAGCCGGCCCGGAAGCGCGAATGCCCCAATCTGGCAAGAGTGTCCTGGGTCCAGGCCTCATCTGCCCTGACCGACGCTGATCCGCTGCTGGTCATTGCCTGATCGCCTCCATGTTTAGCCTTACCAAAGAGTCTGTACCCAGGCAAGGTTTCCCATGCGGAATAATTCACCAAACATGGACCCAACGGGGACCAGTGTCAGGGGTAGGGTGAAGACAGTACTTGTATCCACTAACTACCAGACCCGCCATGTTCGGTCATGTCCGGGTCACACAAGGGGGCTTCATGGCCAAAAGCAAGATGACTGTAGCCGAGATGATCGGGCTCTTCCTCACCCCTGACGCGCCTGTGCAGGTGACCGCCTTCGATGGGTCGGTCTTCGGGCAGGACCAAGCGCCGCTGCATCTGGAAGTCAAGAATTCCCGTGCCATGTACTACATCACGGAAAATCCCAACGACCTGGGTCTGGCCCGCGCCTACCTGCAGGGTGATCTGGATTCTCCCGAGTTGCTGCCGGGCAACCCCTACCAGGTCCTCAAGGAACTGATGGGCCTCAAGCACTTCGTCAAGCACCCCAGCAAGATGGAGCTGGCCCGGGCGGCCGGAGCCGTCTTCTCTCACGGTGTGCGCGTGCCCGAGCCGCCGGCCATCGAAGGGCCCTCCCTGGCCAAGCGACTGACCGAAGGCATCCGTCCCCACACCCGCCGGGGCGACGCAGCCACCGTCAGCTACCACTACGACCAGTCCAACGACTTCTACCGGCTCTTCCTGGGGTCCTCCATGACCTACACCTGCGCCGTCTTCGAGAAGGAGGACGACAGTCTGGAGGACGCTCAGTGGCACAAGCTCAACATGGTCCTGGACAAGATGCACCTGAACAAGGGCGACCGTCTGCTGGACGTGGGCTGCGGCTGGGGCTCCATGGAGATCGCGGCCGCCCGCCGCGGCATCCACGTCATCGGCGTGACCCTGGCTGAGGAGCAGGTCGAGTGGGCCCAGAACTGGATCCGCCAGGAGGGCCTGCAGGATCTAGCCGAGGTCAGGCTGATGGACTACCGCGACGTGCCCGAGTCCGGCTTCGATGGAATCTGCTCCATCGGCATGATGGAGCATGTCGGCTACAAGCAGTACCCCTCCTACTTCAAGGAGATGATGGACAAGCTGCGTCCGGGCGGCATCCTGCTCAACCACCAGATCACCCGCACCAACTCCCACGACCACAAGCGGGCCGGCGGCTTCATCGACCGCTACATCTTCCCCGACGGCGAGCTGGCCAGCCCGGCCGAGATCGAACTGGCCATCCAGGATACCGGCTTCGAGGTCATCACCCAGGAGAACCTGCGTCAGCACTATGCGCTGACCCTCAGGCACTGGACCGAGAACCTCCAGGAGCATTGGGGCCAGGCCAAGCCCATGGTGGGCGAGCCCAAGGCGCGGCTCTGGGGCCTGTACATGGCCGGCGCGCGGCTCAACTTCGAACTCGACAACATTCAGATACACCAGTTCCAGTGCATCAAACCTGATCCAGAGACCGGCACGGACACCTATCCGCTGCGGCCCTGGTGGGACCGATAACTACGCGACCGTTAAAACCATAAAGCCTGAAAAGGGGCGGGGAGTCAAATCCTCGCCCCTTTTTGTTTACGCAACCCTTACAGCCCGGTCCTCAGGACGACCTGTCCGCCGAAGCTTCCAGCCGGGCCAGGTCCAGAGCCTTGTTAAAGGCATCCGAAGTCCAGCTGGCCCCGGCCACCTTGTCCACCTTGAGGTCCTTGAGCGGGCGTCCCTGGACCACTCCGGGCACAGCCCGGGCAAAGCGTTCCATGTGGCCGCGCGAGACGGGCGAATCCGAATGCCCCTGGACCTGGACCCGGGTCACCTGGCCTCCCGACAGGTCCAGATCCACATCGATGCTGTCAGCCCCGTCATGCCCGTACTTGCCCGTCAGGGCGTAAGTGCCATCGTGATAGTTGCCCGTGTCAGCAGGGGCGGTCGGCAGTCCATCACGGGAAACAGCCGTGGGCGTGCCCTCGCCCGCAGCGCCGGCTCCCGACTCTGGTGCAGAGCTGGACTCGGCGCCTGATCCAGCGAATTCATCGTCCATGGGCTTGGCCTGCTGGCTTCCGCAGCCGCCCAGGAGGGAGCCGACCGCCACCAGGGTCGCCAGGGTTGCCGAGGCCGTGGCCAGTCCCCGAGACTTGCTTTTGGCCATTTCAACGCCCTCCTTCTGCATCAGCAGCCGATCCCGGCAGGGAGCCGCCGGTCTTGGCCGTCTTTGTGGGGTCATGGAAGCCCACCGGAATATCCTGGTCCCCGGTATCACCAGGAGCCCCACTGAAGGCCGGCCGACCTCCGGCTGCCAGGTAGGCCTGCTTGGCCTCCTCATCGTTCCACTGCTCACCGGCCAGCACACCGTGGTTGAGCATGATCTCCCGCTGGGCGCAGGAGGCCACCAAGGCATCGTGCGTAACCACGATCAGGGAGGTTCCCTGGTCATGCAATTGCCTAAAGAGGTCCAGCACGATCCGCTCGTTGGCCTCGTCCAGGTTGCCGGTGGGCTCGTCAGCCAGGATCAGCTTGGGCTCGTTGATCAGCGCACGTGCCACGCAGACCCGCTGCTGCTCGCCGCCCGAAAGCTGGCTGGGCAGGTGGCGGGCCCGATCCGCCAGACCCACCCGGTCCAGGGCCTTCATGGCCTGATCCTCGTCCACCACCGAGTGGTAGTACTGGGCCACCATGACGTTCTCCAGGGCGGTCAGATGCGGGACCAGGTAGAACTTCTGGAAGACCAGGCCGATCACATTCTTACGCACATCGGCCAGCTGGGACTGGCTCAGATCCTCCAGCGGCCGCCCCTGCAGACGGACCGAGCCCCGGCTGGGGGTGTCCATGCAACCCAGAATGTTCATCAGCGTGGTCTTGCCCGAGCCGGAGGACCCCACCACGGCCAGCCACTGGCCCTGCGGGACGCTCAGATTCAGATCGTCCAGGGCATGCAGATCGCCGTAGATCTTGGAAACGTGGTCCAGATCCAGCAGCATGCCGCCGCCCGACTGGGACTCGCTCGCCTTTGCCTGCGTCATTGTCATTCCTCCCTCAAAACCAGGGCCGGGTCGATACGCGAAGCCCGGAGGACCGGCCGGATGGATGCGATCATCGATATGGCCACGCTCAGCAGGACCGTGCCCAGGGCCAGCCACCAGTTGAAGCCCAGCGGACGCTGGAAGACGGACAGGCAGAGCAGCCGGGCGAAGCCATAGCCCAGGGCGGTGCCGACCAGACCTCCGGCCAATCCGTAGCAGGCCGACTCCGCCAGAAACTCCATGGCTATCCCCCGCGAAGAGGCACCCAGAGCCTTGCGCAGGCCGATCTCGCTGCGCCGTTGGGAGACGATGGAGGCCATGGTGGTCCCCACGCCCACAAAGGTCAGGACCAGTACCACCACCGAAACCAGCCAGAAGAGCGACTGGAGCATGGCGATGGTATGGCTGTCGCCCGCTGTGATCCTGGTGACCGGCCGGGCCTTGACCCCCATGGAGGTCATGTCGTTGATGCTGGCAGCGATGGTCTTCAGCCCCGAAGTCATGGTGTTGACCGAGTATTCGATGACATCGGTGCCCCGCTTGGCCCCGGTCAGGAGCTCCAGATCGGCCAGGCCGGCATAGATAATGCGATCCTCGGGTCCACCGGTATCGACGATGCCCCCCACACGAAAGTCACGGACCTGGCCTCCGGCCTTGCCTGTGCCGGTGACCTGGCTTGCCGGGTAGCCGATGGTCATCTGCTTGCCAGTGGTCAGCCCCAGCGAATCAGCCAGGTCCCGCCCCACCATGACCGAACCGGGCCGGGGCCAGGAACCCTCCACACTCCAGTGACGGTTGAGCTGACGCACCTGATCGGGGTGGATGCCGGCCATCTCGCGGGCCCCGGCATTGACCTGCACCGTCTCATATCGATAGGTGGCGTACCTTGCCGGAGCCTTGGCGGTCACCATGTGGGTAGTGTGGTCCACCATGCCCTGTTCGATGCCGGCGGACCGGTTGTCCCCCTGGATGGGCGAAACGACCAGGTTGGCCCCGTAGGAACGCATCTCCTGGTTGATCTGCCTGGGAGCCTCGATACAGACCGCCGCCAGGCAGAAGAGGGTGGCCGCCCCCACCAGGGAGGCCACCACGGCCATCAGTGCCCGGCCACGACGACGGAAGACGGCCCCGAAGAGCATGGTCAGGAACATGCGGGTGTTGGTCATATGGCTCTTATGGCGATCAGCGGCCATGAAGCACCTCCGCCGGCCGAAGCCGCAGAATCGATCTGATGGACGAGATGGACGCCAGCAGCACGGTCAGGGCCAGCAGCACGAAGACCAGCACGAAGACCATGGGCCGCATGGTGATTCCCGAGCCGAAGACCACCCTGCCTACGATCTGAGCCACTCCGGAGCCCAGCAAGGCGCCGACCAGAGCCCCGGCCAGGGCGATCAGGGCCGTCTCGGCCAGCACCAATCGGGATACAGCCCCGTCGGTGGCGCCCAAGGCCTTGAGCAGGGCGAACTCCGAGGACCGCTCGGATATGGAGGACGCCATCAAATTGGCCACGGCGATGGCTGCCGCCAGCAGGCTGAGCACGGTCATCAGGATCATGACCGCCTGGGTCTTCTGCAGAACATCGCCCTGCAGGGCTGCCACCTGTCTGACCTGCTTGGCCATGGACCCGGGGATGGCCTCCTCGATCTGGTAAGCGATGGATGAGGGGTAGGCCGTGCAGTACCAGGTCTCCCACTCGTCCTGGGAGAGGGCAGCTGGGTTTCGTGCGGCCTTGCGGGCCAGGTCGTTCTCGGGCGTGGTCAGAGCCTTGACCTCCACCTGGTCGATCTGATCGGTCAGGCCGGACATCTCCTGCAACGGCCTGGTAGGCAGGTAGAGGGAGGAGGCGTCAGAATCACCGGAGTCGAAGATGCCCACAATGGTGACGGTCCGCTGTTGATCACCCAGACCGACCCTGACCTGGTCGCCAACCTGACGGCCGCCCAGTCGTGCAGCCAGCTCCTTGCCCAACATGGCCTCGGTCCTGCCGCCGGACCCGGCCTCGTCCTTGGGCCAGCGGCCTTGAACCTTCCACCAGGGCCGAAGACCTTTGAGACCCGCAGTGCTGCTCTCGCCGCTGTCGACCTTGACGGTCCGGCCGAACCAGGTGCCCACCAGGGGGGCGCCGACCTGGTCCACGGTGCCACGAAGATCCAGGCGGGGAGCGAAGTCGGTGATGTTGTAGGCCCAGAAGATGGTCTTGATCCTGGGCACCTGGGACTCCTTGAGGAAGGCGGTTGGCGTTGACTCATCGCCTGAGGGGCTGCCCTCCTGGTCGCCGTAGAGGTCGGAGACCACGGCATCAGCCTTGGCCTGGACCGTAATGTTGGATCCGTAGGTGGACAGTTCCGCGTTGAGCTTGTCGCCCACGTCGAAGACCACCCCCAGCATGGCCGTAGCCACGCAGGCCGACAGGCAGACAGTGACGGCGATGAGCATTCTTCGCCCGAACTGGCGGCTGAATGACCGCAGCATCATTCGCATGAAGAACATACCAACCGCTCCTTCCCTCTCTTAGCTCTTGAAGTGCGAAGACAGAGCATCCAGATCGGCGGTGCTGATCAGTATCGCGCCCCGACCGGTCTTATAGGGCAGAGGGACGGGATTGCAGCCGCCCTTGAACCCTATGGTGGCCAGGTTGATGGCTACGTCGCACTTCTTGCAGATGATCTTGCCGTCTTTTTCGTAATAGCCTGCATCCCCGCAGTTATCGCAGGCATCCAGCCCGACTCCGTAGGCTGCGCCATTCTTGCGGATGATGATAAAGCGCATCTCGGTGCCGTCCTTGGCCCGGTAGCTGAATCGATGAAGGTGGCCATCCTCCACCTGGGAGAAGCGGATGGTGGCCGTATCGGCAGTCAGGGAATACCGCTCCGGAGGTGAAAGCACGGGCACCTTGTGGGCCTGGGCCGTTCCCACCGTCAGGGCCAGGGTGACGCCGATCATGGCCACCAGGCTCCAGACCGCCGATGCCAGGGCCCTTCGGCGGAAGGCCCGGTGGCTACGGTCTTCCGCTGTGGAGGCTCCGGTCACCGGCATGCGCCAGCCTGCAATCAGACAGGCCAGGACTGGAATGATGAAGACCAGCACCTGGGCAAGAACCAAGGTCAGGTCGGCGTTGTAACCCAGGGCCATGACCCGGAAGGCCCAGCCGTGCAGAAGAACCAGGCCGGTGGTCTGCATCAGGGCCACCAGGGCCACGATGTGCCGGACCAGCAGCAGGACCACCATGAGCAGGGCGGCCAGGCGGAAGGCTATCCGGGGGCAGGAGGTATGCATGGTCCTCAGAATGGCAGCCACCGTCACAGCGGCGGCCAGACCAAGCAGGAAACCCAGGGCCCGCAGGAGCATGGCCGAGGTCAGCACAGGCTCCCCCGGCTCCACAAAGGCCGTAAGCTGCAGGATGACATCAGGCAGGGCACGGAAGGTGGTCAGGGCTATGGCCAGGGCCGCCAGGGCGTTGGCCAGATCCATGACCCAGGGGTGCCGATGCCAGTCCGAGACCAGCCGGTCGGCGGCCAGCACCACCGCAATGGCCGCCAGATCGGTCAGAACGCAGGCTACCAGGGTCGGGTAGTTGACCATGGTCCGGCGGTTGATGATCACGGTGGCGCGCAGGAGGGCGAAGACCAGCGCCCCCAGCACGCCGACCCCCAGGCCAATCAGTCGCCATGAGGAGGAACGAGGCCGATCGCGGCCCTCGCCAATCCCCAGAAGCACGCTGAAAACCATGACCAGGAGGGCCGGGGCCAGCGTCCCCGGCAAGACCGTGACAAATTGCTCAAGCATGGTGCATAGCAGCTTACCACTGGTGGGGCGTGTAGTCCCAGTCCCAGCTGACCACGATGGGCTCGGTCCAGAAGTGTCCCTTCACGCCGGTCTCCGGGTCGACGTGCAGCATCCAACCCTTCTTCTCCGGGGAGTCGATGGAATAGGTCAGCTTGTAGGATCCGGCCTTCTCCATTTTGATGTTGGCTCCGTAATGCGGACCATCCGAGGCATTCATCTGCATGAAGGTGCCGGACTGCTTGTCATTGGGGTCATCCTTGTTCTGGATGGTGTAGTTGACGGTCAGATCCGGAACGAACTCGCCCTTGGCATAGCCCAGGTTGTTGTTGGGCAGGGCGTGGATATCAGCCTCCAGATGCAGGCTGGCATCCGCCGCCTTCAAGCCCATAGATGCAGGCTCCATGTCGATGGGCTGGAAGAAGACCGTGCCGATGTTCAGGGGGCCCTTCTGCTGGTCGTCGGGCGGGATGGGAATCTCCTCGAACCCGGCTCCCTTGCCCGCCGAGGACTGGGAGGCGCCGGAAGCCTCAGGCGCGGGGGCCTCACGGGTACCCGATCCGCCGGAGCCGCACCCCGCCAGGGCCAGGGTGCCCGAGAGCACGATCGCGACCAGGGCGGTCAATTGTCTCTTCTTCATGATTGTCCTTCGCTCTTTGGTGTTTGCATGGATGCCGTGACCTCAGAGGGCACAGCCCCTTCGGCGGCCTGATCGGTTGCCGTCTGATTGACGGCTGCCGACAAGGACCCGCCGGAGTCCTGATTCGACCGCGACCGCTCCTGCTTGTGCAGGCGGTGGGTCGACACAATTGCCAGCACGACCACGACCAGGGCCGCCAGGATCTGGGCGCCGATGGTCTGCGTGTAGGGATACAGCCCGATCCAGTCGCTGGTGGGCACACCGGGCAGGTAGGTGGCCGGCACCAGGTCGCCCTCGATCAGGGCATGGACGCCGCCCCCGGCGAAGATGACCACCATGACCGCCATGAGCAGGCTGGTGATGATGAAGAAGGGCCGGATGGGAATCTTGACCGAGGTGAAGCGGATGAGCACGAAGACGATGACCAGGACCACGGCGGCAGCCGCAAAACCGGTCCAGATCTCCCGTCTGCCACCAGGGGCCATGGCGAAGATGGCCTGGTAGAACATGACCGTCTCAGCCCCCTCCCGGAAGACCGCCAGGAAGGAGAGCAGAGCCAGGGAGATCACGCTGCCCTTCGAGATGGCCGCCACCGTCCGGCTTTGAATGTAGTGGTTCCAGGATTCCACAGAGGACTTGGACAACATCCAGTTGCTGGTGTAGAGCAGCATGAGCATGGCTACCAGGGCCACCACGCCCTCCAGGATCTCCTGCTGGGGACCGTTCCCGTTGAAGAGCAGGGTGAAGAGCAGGGCCACCAGCCCGCTGGCCACCAGACCTGCCGCAATGCCCCAGTAGATGTGCCGAACCTTGTCTTTATGGCCGGCCTTGACCAGGTAGGCGATGATGGCCGCCACCACCAGGATGGCCTCCAGACCCTCCCGCAGCAGAACCACGAAAGCCTGGCCGAAGGCGGAAGTCAGGAAGGACGTCCACCCATTGACCTGGTCTGCGGCGCCCCCGTCCAGAATGGCTGCGTCCTCGACCAGCATGCTCTTCAGGTCGTTCACCAGGGTCTTGGCCGGCTTACCCGCCACCATGGCCATCCGGGTCTCCTTGAACTGGTATTCCACCTGAGAGACCCTGTTGCCACTGATGGCGTTCATGACGTTCTTCTCGAAGCCCAGCTTTTCGTAATACTGGTAGTAGGCCTTGTTGACCAGGTCGGATCCCGCCTGGCCCTGCCCCTTGGAAGCCTGGGCGAGCGCCTGATCCAGAATGGGCGTCATCTCGTGGGCCACCTGGGTCCAGGTCCGGTCGCCCTTGCCGGTGTTCCGATGCTTCTTGGCTGCGTCCAGCCGTCGACGATCCGCCTTGATCTGCTCCTGCTGGGTCTTGGCGTAGGCACGGGGATTGGCCAGCCCCTGGGTGGCATCCAGCTGGATGGCCGCAGCAGCCAGATCGGCCTTGAGCTTTTCGCTGCCCTGGGTCAGGGCCTGCCCGGCATCCGGGGCATAGGCCTGATTCTGCAGGGCCTGGAACTGCCCGTCCAAGGCGTTGCGCCTGTCCTGCCCCAGGGTCGACCCCACCACCGAAACGAATCCGGAGCCCACGTAACCTACGTTGTAGGCCCCCATGAATTCCGAGGCCGCCCCGGCGCGATCCCCGCGGGCATAATCCTCACACCCTTGATCCAGCTGACGGGATACGGAACCAGCCACCTGGGTCCAGCTGTCATAATCCGTGGCTCCGCTCGCCGCCATGGCCGACTGCGGGGTCTGCAGGACCAGGAATATCAGGGTCAGCAGCAGGCATGAGAGCAGGGAGCCAGCGGTCCTGGCCACTCGTGTCCTGCCGACCTGTGCAACCATGGGTGATGATCTCCTTCGTCAGTCCCTCGTAATCGAACCTGCGAGAAACGAAGGCCGATTTGACAATTACTGAAAATCAATCTAGCTCAGGCACAAGTGGAAAAACAGACTTGTTTATACCGTTTTGAAGCCATATAATGCGCCCGCGCCCGCAGATGGTCAGTCGACCGACAACGGCTCACCCTTATGCTTCCACAGGCAGATGCCGCCGAATACCAGCAGCCAGACCAATCCCAGTATGGCTGGATACCGGGTGTCGGGAGCCAGGAAGAGCGAGAGATAAATCAGGACGAAGAAGGCGATGGCAACGGCCCCGGTCACCCGGTAGGCCGGCATGATGAACCCATCGGGCATGAAATCCTTGCTGGTCCGGTAGCGACGGTGGGCGAGCAGGGTCAGGATGTAGATGAAGATGATGACCGCGCTGGAGCAGGAGGTGAACAGGACGAAGGTGTCTTCGAAGCCTGGCAGCAGATGCAACACCGGGGATAAGAGGATCAGCACTCCGGACAGGACGATGGCCCGGGCGGGCACCTTGCCGCGGCGTGAGATTGTGTGCAGGCTGCGCATCACAGGAGAGCGGCCGGCGGCGGCCAGCTGGAAGAGGTTGCGGCCGGCGGAGTAGAGCAGGGAGTTCAGAGAGGAGCTGGCTGCCGTGATGACCACGAAGAAGACCAGAGCGGCCGCCCAGTCGACACCGGCGTAACGGAAGACCATGACGAATGGCGAGGTGAAGCTGCCGTCGGCGTTGGGGCGGAAGGAGCGCCAGGGCACGATCAGCATGATGGCGACCAGGGCGCCCACGTAGAAGATCAGCACCCTCAGGATGATCTGGTTGATGGCCTTGGGCAGGACCTTGCGGGGATTCTGGGTCTCGGAGACGGTCACCCCCACGAATTCGATCATCTCGTAGGCGAAGAAGACCATCTGGAAGCTCATGAAGAAGGCCATCCACCCGTTGGGCGCCAGGCTCAGGCCGGTGGTGATGTTGTCCAGACCGGCATGCCCGGCCGGGCTGATCCGATCCTGTCCGGGCATACGGACGGCCGGATAGTGGAAGCCCGTGATGACCATGACCACAGCCGTGACGATCATGGCCAGAATCAGGGTGATCTTGATCATGGAGAACCAGAACTCGGTCTCCCCGAAGACCCTCACGGCAATCAGGTTGATGCACACCATGGCCGTCAGGAAGCAGAGCTCGATCAGACCCCGCCAGGCGCTCAGATCGATGCCGAAGGTGCCGAAGAAGGTGACGAAGTAGGTGCCCACGGCGGTCAGCTCGGACATGCCGATCAGGATGAGCACGATCCAGTAGGACCAACCGGCGAAAGACCCCCACCCCTGGCCCAGGTAGCGGCTGATGAAAGCGATGAAGGTGTGCTGGACGGGGCTGCGATACATGAGCTCGCCAATGGCCCGCATGAGCAGGTACATGATTACGCCGACGCCGATGTAGACCAGGATTATGGAGGGCCCGGTCAGGGCAATGGACTTGCCCGACCCCAGGAAAAGCCCGGTGCCGATGGTGCCGCCGATGGCGATGAACTGCACATGACGATTGCTCAGACCGCGTTCCATGCCGTCGCCTGCCGAGGTGCCGTCACCTTGATTCTGCTGCGCCAAAGGGCCATTGCCCATACGGTTCATGCGACTGCACCTCCTTGTCTTCACAACCCATTAATCATCGCCGTCCAGGTAGGGATGCCCCATCGAGGCCGGTAGGTCAGCAATACCACAGAGGTGTCGATAACCGGGAGCGGACGGCAGGCACCGACGCCCATGGTAGGGCCCGGCGGTCATCATTCGGTGAATTTACCGTCTCACATGGCGGACGCCTTTATTCCACAATGTAAAGGCATGGTCATCCGGCTCGGGTCGGCTCCTATAGTGTTGGCCCTGTCAGTCGGCAACATTCAGCTGGCCACTACCACCACCTAAGGAATGACATCCCCATGGATCAACCCAAGGAGTCGCAGGGCAAGAACCTGCGCAAGACCCTGAAGAACAGGCATATCCAGCTCATCTCGCTGGGCGGCGCCATCGGAACGGGACTCTTCTACGGGTCCGGGGAATCCATCTCATTGGCTGGGCCGGCCATCATCATCGCCTATCTGATAGGCGGTCTGGCCATCTTCATGATCGTCAGGGCCATGAGCGAAATGAGCGTGGAAGACCCCAAGTCCGGCGCTTTCAGCTACTACGCCACCCGCTACTGGTCCAAGCGGGCAGGGTTCGTTTCGGGGTGGAACTACTGGATGAACTACGTGCTGGTATCCATGGTCGAACTGTCCGTGGTGGGCACCTTCGTCAACTTCTGGTTCCCGGCAATCCCCGCCTGGGTCTCCGCGGCCTTCTTCCTGGTGGCCATCACGGCAGCCAATCTGATGGGAGTCAGCAAGTTCGGCGAGTTCGAGTTCTGGTTCGCCATCATCAAGATCGCAGCCATCGTCGCCATGATCATCGGCGGCTTGGCCGTCGTGGTCATGGCCCTGCCCACGGCCAACGGACTGCGGGCCTCCTTCGCCAACTGGTTCACCGTAGGCGGCGGGTTCCTGCCCAACGGACTCGTGCGTCACGGGGCCAATGGCCAGTGGACCGGTCTGCTTATGTCGCTGGCGGTGGTCATGTTCAGCTTCGGCGGCACGGAACTCATCGGCATCACCGCCGGGGAGGCCTCCGATCCCCGTCGGACCATCCCCAAGGCCACCAACGCCATCATCTGGAGGATCCTGGTCTTCTACATCCTGACACTTGGGGTGATCATGGCCGTGGTTCCCTGGAATGCCATCGGCAAGCCCAATGCGCAAGGCATGGTCGTCAGCCCCTTCGTCCAGATCTTCGACTCGGTGGGGGTCCACGCGGCCGCAGGCATCCTCAACTTCGTCTGCCTGACCGCAGTCATGAGCGTCTACAATTCGGCCCTCTACTCCAACTCCCGCATGCTCTTCTCCCTGGCCCGGCAGGGCAATGCCCCCAAGTATCTGGGGAGGCTTTCCAAGGGCGGCGTGCCCTACGCGGGAGTGCTGACCTCGGCCTGCATCATCGCCCTGGCCGTGGTCGTGGTCTTCCTCTGGCCGCAGTTCGCCTTCAACTATCTGATGAGCATCGCCACAATCTCGGCAATCATCAACTGGTCCATGATCATGGTGACCGAGATGCTCTTCCGGCGAGCTGTTGCCCGCGGTGAGGGCCCCGGCGACCTGGCGGGCAAGACCGGCGAAAGCGCCCTGGACACCCTGCACTTCAAGCTGCCCTTTGCCCGGGTGACCCCCTGGGCGGTCCTGGCCTTCCTGGCCATGATCGTGGTGCTCATGTGCTTCTCGTCCAGCTACCGGGTGGCCGTCATCGCCGGGCCCATCTGGCTGATCGTCCTCCTGGTGGCCTACCAGCTGACCCAGCGGCGAGCGCAGTAGCGATATAAGCGGAACCCGCCAACCGCCATCGGAGACAGGAAAGCCGCGTTGCCTTGTCTGAGAATCCCTCTATGCTGGCCCATAATTGCAAAGCCACTGAAGAGGTCGCCGAACCTATCAGTAACCGGGAGCAGACAGTGCGGTGTCGCCCACTCCCGGCGAAAGGAGGTCCGGCCGAAACGGTGCGGATCCGCCCATCCGTCCCGTTGGGCCCGGGTCGAACAGGTCCGGGACTGTCGCAACCCCATGTTGCGGAGCGCTATGTGCAGTGTCACGGACAAGGCAATACGTCTGGATTCCGCCTGAGCGGAACCGGCCGGAACCGTTGTCATAGGGCTCTCAGGTCAGTTCGAGGAG
The DNA here is from genome assembly GCF_016100735.1 of Bifidobacterium sp. W8104. NCBI lineage: Bacteria > Bacillati > Actinomycetota > Actinomycetes > Bifidobacteriales > Bifidobacteriaceae > Bifidobacterium > Bifidobacterium sp. W8104. The sequence goes on along the minus strand of NZ_JACFRW010000001.1, from coordinate 1,015,481 downwards.
AAGAGCAGTCATGGCGACCAGGCAGGGCGGAAAGGCCAGTCCCTCCGCATCCACCGACCGGGTTCAACGCAACCTCAAGACCCGCCACGTCACCATGATCGCCCTGGGCGGCTGCATCGGCACCGGACTGTTCATGACCTCCGGCTCCACCATCGCCAAGGCCGGACCGGGAGGCGCGCTGGTGGCCTACGCGGCCATGGGCCTCATGGTCTACTTCCTGATGACCAGCCTGGGCGAGCTGGCCACCCACCTGCCCACCTCCGGCTCCTTCGCCGCCTACAACGCCCGCTATGTGGATCCGGCACTGGGCTTCGCCATGGGCTGGAACTACTGGCTGAACTGGGCCATCACCGTGGCTGTGGACATCTCCACCGCCGCCCTGCTGATCCAGTACTGGCTGCCCCACACCCCAGGCTGGGTCTGGAGCCTCCTGGTCCTGGTGGTCATCTTCCTGATCAACGCCCTGACCGTGTCCACCTTTGGCGAGACCGAGTTCTGGCTCTCCCTGATCAAGGTGGTGACGGTGATTGTCTTCCTGGTCATCGGTCTGGCCATGATCTGCGGCATTATGTTCCGCCCGGCCGTGGGCCTGGGCAACTTCACCTACAAGGACGCCCCCTTCGTGGGCGGCTTTCCCGCCATTCTCAACGTCTTTCTGATTGCAGGCTTCTCCTTCCAGGGCACCGAGCTGATCGGGGTCACGGCAGGCGAGTCCGAAAACCCCGGCAAGGCGGTCCCCAAGGCCATAAACGATGTCTTCTGGAGGATCCTGCTCTTTTATATTCTGTCCATTTTCGTCATCGCAGCCCTGATTCCCTACACCAGCCCCAACCTGCTCAGCTCCGCCCAGGGGGACATAGCCATGTCGCCCTTCACCCTGGTATTCCAGCGGGCGGGCCTGGCCTCGGCAGCCAGCGTCATGAACGCCATCATCCTGACCTCGGTCCTCTCGTCCGCCAACTCGGGGGTATACGCCTCAACCCGGATGCTCTACGCCCTTGCCAAGGACCATTACGCCCCGGCCTTCTTCGGACACACCACCCGTCACGGCATCCCCATGGCCTCGCTGGTCGCCACCCTGGTGGTCTCCCTGGCCACCTTCGCCGCCAGCATCTTCGGCCAGCGCATCTACATGTGGCTGGTGGCCGCCTCTGGACTGACAGGATTCATCGTCTGGATCGGCATCGCCCTGAGCCACTATCGCTTCCGCCGCGCCTGGGTGGTCCAGGGCCACCGAGTTGAAGAGCTGCGCTACCATGCCAAGCTCTTCCCCCTGGGGCCCATCCTGGCTCTGGTCCTATGCATCATCGTCATCGGCGGGCAGAACATCGAGGCCTTCGTCAACTGGAACTGGCAGGAGATCGGCGTCACCTACATCAGCGTGCCCCTGGTACTTGCGCTCTATCTGGGCTACAAGATCCACTACCATACCCGGATCGTGCCCTTGGAGGCCATGGATTTGAGCGGGGATCCGGAATCGCCATGAAAGATTTGCCAGCTAACATGACACATTGTGACCACGGGGGCCGCAAGGCCATATCAATGGCATAGACTCCCTAAGCGTTCGAGGATCGGCTCAAGGACCCGGCCATATGAATCTATTCCGGCATCCAGCCGGCATATCAGGAATCGCAATATCAGTACGACCCCGGATTCCCCGGTGCGTCGCCCAGCCAAAAGGAGGAGGATCATGACGCGGAACACCAGCAATGCAGCGTCGAACACCAATCAATCCGACCGGGCCGGGCAAGAGCATCATGGCTACGGCAGCGTCAAGCGCAACCTCAAGACCCGCCACATTTCCATGATCGCCCTGGGCGGCTGCATCGGCACCGGACTGTTCATGACCTCCGGTTCCACCATCTCCACAGCCGGCCCCGGCGGAGGACTCCTGGCCTACATCGCCATGGGCGTCATGGTCTACTTTCTGATGACCAGTCTGGGCGAGCTGGCCACCCACCTGCCTGTATCGGGATCCTTCGCCGCCTACAGCGCCCGCTACGTGGATCCGGCCCTGGGATTCGCCATGGGCTGGGACTACTGGCTGAACTGGACCATCTCGGGTGCCGTGGACATCTCCACCGCCGCACTGCTGATCCAGTACTGGCTGCCCCATACCCCAGGATGGATCTGGAGCCTGCTGGTCCTGGTCATCGTCTTCCTGATCAACGCCCTGACGGTCTCCGCATTCGGCGAGACGGAATTCTGGCTCTCCCTGATCAAGGTGGCCACCATCATCGTCTTCCTGGTCATCGGCATGGCCATGATCTGCGGAATCATGTTCCAGCCGGCGGTCGGCCTGAAGAACTTCACCTACAAGGACGCCCCCTTCGTGGGAGGCTTCCCGGCCATCATGAGCGTCTTCCTGATCGCCGGCTACTCCTTCCAGGGCACCGAGGTGGTGGGCGTAACCGCCGGGGAATCCGAAAACCCCGGCAAGGCGGTTCCCAAGGCCATCAATGACGTCTTCTGGCGGATCCTGCTCTTCTATGTGCTGTCCATCTTCGTCATCGCCGCCCTGATCCCCTACACCAGCCCCAACCTCCTGGGAGCCTCTGACGGGAACATCGCCATGTCGCCATTCACCCTGGTCTTCCAGCGGGCCGGCCTGGCCTCGGCGGCCAGCGTCATGAACGCGGTGGTGCTGACATCCATCCTCTCGGCCGTCAACACCGGGGCCTACGCCTCCAGCCGCATGCTCTACGGACTGGCCAAGGACCACTATGCTCCGGCCATCTTCGCCAGGACCACCAAGAGGGGCATCCCCCTGGCGGCCCTGGTAGCCACGGTCTGCATGTCCCTGGCCACCTTCGCCTCCAGCATCTTCGGCCAGTCCTTCTACATGTGGCTGGTGACCGCCACCGGACTGACCGGGTTCATCGCCTGGATCGGCATCGCCCTGAGCCACTTCCGCTTCCGGAGGGCCTTCAAACTCCAGGGGCACGACCTGAACGAGCTCAAGTACCACTCCAAGCTCTATCCGTTCGGCCCGGTCCTGGCCATGGTGCTCTGCGTCGTCGTCATCGCCGGACAGGACATCCCCTCCCTGCTCAGCCTGAACTGGTCACACATGGCCATGACCTACTTCAGCGTGGTCCTGGTCCTGGTCCTCTACCTGGGCTTCAAGTTCGTCAACCACACCAAGATCGTGCGCCTCAAGGACATGGACGTGTCCGGCGCCGAATCCGCCCGCTGAAGCTGTAGGTTCAGCGGACACCCTTGCAGAAAGGCCAGTCCTCTATAACAAACGGTGCCCCCACCCAGGTGGAATTGACCATCTGGATGGGGGCACCACTAAATATCCTCCGGCACTTGAAAATTTCACACATCCACGTAATCGATCCGTTCGGTGAAACAATCTGACCGCATGATTGAAACGTGGACATCAGGTCACGATAACAAAATGGCCGTTCCGTCACCGGTGTTGCATCCGGATGAGGGAACGGCCATCTGCTGAATGGTCAGTCGGACTGGGCAGGGTCCTCCCGACAGAGCCTACAGGTCACTGCACCTGGGAACGGGCAATCTTGCCGGTGAAGGACTGGGCCTCGTCAGCGTCCTTGACGTCCTTGTTCCAAGAGAACATGGCGCGCAGCTTGGGGCCGACCTCCTCGATCTTCTCGTGAGAGTACTTCTCCTGGAGCTCCTTGAACTTGGGGGCGCCGGCATCCTGATCGTCAATGAACTCCTTGGCGAAGGAGCCGTCCTGAATGCGCTGCAGCTGGTGACGCATCCTGTCCTTGGTGGACTCGTCCACCACGGTGGAGGTGAAATCACCGTACTGAGCGGTGTCGGAGCAGGACCAACGGGCCTTGTTCAGGCCGCCCTCATTCATCAGGTCGACCAGCATCTTGAGCTCGTGGCAGACCTCGAAGTAGGCGATCTCGGGCTGATAGCCAGCCTCGGTCAGCACCTCGAAGCCGGCCTCGACCAGGTGGTTGACGCCACCCATGAGCACATCCTGCTCGCCGAAGAGGTCGGTCTCGGTCTCTTCCTTGAAGGTGGTCTTGATGGCGCCGGCGCGCAGGGCGCCCAGAGCCTTGGCGTAGGCCAGGGTGATGTCCCAGGCGTCGCCACGCGGATCCTGCTCCACGGCCACGACCACGGGCACGCCACGGCCAGCGACATACTCACGACGGACGATATGGCCCGGGCCCTTGGGGGCGACCATGAAGACCGGGTGGTCGGCGCTGGGCTTGATGTAGCCGTAATGGATGTTGAACCCGTGGGCGAAGGCGACTGCCGCGCCCTCCTTGATATTGGGCTCGATGTCGTCCCGCCAGATGTTGCGCTGGTACTGGTCGGGGGCCAGGATCATGACGATGTCGGCCTCCTTGGTGGCCTCGGGCACGGTCTTGACCTCCAGGCCCTGCTCCTTGGCGAAGGGCACCGACTTGGAGTTGGCACGCAGGCCGACCACAACGTCCACACCGGAATCACGCAGGTTCAGCGCATGAGCATGTCCCTGGGAACCGTAGCCGATGATGGCCACCTTCTTGCCATCCAGAACCGAAAGGTCCCCATCCTTCTCATACCAGATCTGTGCTGCCATTATTTACACTCCTTTATGTGCGGTCCAACCGGACCGGCTCTATCCAGGCCGGGGAACGCAAAATACTGTGAATTCCTGTCGTTGTTCCAGGCGGACGATGCTCTTTCGACCGGGGCGACGGATTTTGTCCTTGACCCCGATCCGTACCCTGTGGATACGGTATGCCTCCAACCATACTCGTGATATGGCCAGATGGACTGTCCGCAATTCGTTGTTTGGACACCGGCGCGATTCGAGGAACCGACCGGCGGGATGCATCCAGGGCTTACTTGGTGAAGTCCACATCCTTGGTTTCGTGGCAGGTCAGCACTGCCACCAGGCAGCAGACCGCCATAACGGCCAGGTAGAGCCCGACCGAGCGCACTCCCCAGTGGGAGGAGAGCCAGGTGGCGATGGTAGGCACGAAGGCCGCACCCACGATGGCCGCCAAGTTGTAGCCGATGCCGGAACCCGAGTAGCGCACGTTGGCGTCGAAGAGCTCCGGCAGGAAGGCGCCGATGGGCCCGAAGGCGATGCCCATCAGGGCGAATCCGACGCAGAGGAAGACCATGACCTGGAAAGTGTTGTGATGGGCCATGAGCAGGTAGGGGAAGACCAGGCTGAAGACCACCAGCATAACGGAGCTGCCGATCAGCACCCGGCGACGGCCTATGCGGTCCGCATAGACGCAGGCCAGCACGATGAAGAGGGCGAAGACCAGGATGGAGACCATGAGCATCAGCAGGTACTCCTGGTTGGTGAAGCCCAGTCCGCCGCCGCCCTGGGACTTGGGCTTGGTGCCGTAAGCCAGTGACCAGGTGGCCAAGGTGTAGAAGAGTGTGTAGGTGACCGCGACCAGGAAGGTGGCCTGGAGCACCTGGCGCCAGCTCTTGCGGAAGACCTCCAGAAGCGGGGTCTTGACGACCTTCTGCTGGTCCAGGGCCATCTGGAAGATGGGAGTCTCCTGCATGGAGACGCGCACAGCCAGGCCCACGACCACCAGGATGGCGGAGAGCAGGAAGGGCACACGCCATCCCCAGCTCAGCATCTGCTCGGGGGTGCAGAACATCTCCAGCAGGAAGTAGGTCCCGTTGGCCAGGAAGAAGCCGATTGGGGCACCCAGCTCAGGGAAGGAGCCGTAAAGGGCCCTCTTGCCTTCCGGGGCGTTCTCGGTGGCCACCAGGGCCGCGCCGGACCACTCGCCACCCAGGCCGATACCTTGCACGAACCGGCAGAGACAGAGGACCACCACGGCCCAGAGTCCCCAGGTGGCGTAGGTGGGCAGGACGCCGATCAGGACCGTGGAGCAGCCCATGGTCAGCAGGGAGACCACCAGTGTGGTCTTGCGTCCCTGACGGTCCCCGAAGTGTCCGAAGATCAAGGATCCCAAGGGCCGCGCGATGAAAGCGATGGCGAAGGTCAGCAGGGATGCCAGGAGGGCCACGGTCGGATCGGTCTTGGGGAAGAAGAGCTTGGGGAAATAGTTGGCCGAAGCCGTCCCGTAAGCGTAGAAATCGTAGAACTCGATGGCCGTGCCGACCATGGAGGCCCCGATGACTGTGCGGACCGAGCTGCGGGTCACACGGGTTCTGCCGGACGCGGAGGCTGCCGAGGCCGGGGAAGCAACACTGACGTCGTTTGCCGTCACTTCATCTCATCTCCTTATAGAAAAACCCCGCTGTTGGCAGGGTCTGATGCGATGAAGCCTATGCGTCCAGCCCTGCCTTCCGACGGGGTCGAACAATGAAGATTGTCGAGTCAGTCCGCCGGTGAGGACGGGCTAATAATTCGTGCGGACACGGTGCCGAATCGGCGGGTGTCTGTCAAGCTGGTCATCACGGCGAACCTCCCTTCATCATTCACGAATCGGATGCGTTCTCTGCACATCCGCATTGGTGCCGACCATAGGCCTGGCACCGGCTTGTCCAACGAGACAGGTCCACTATGTGGACGGATGGTTATTGGAGTCAGTGAAGAACCGACCCGGAAATTCGTCGGAGATCACGGCCTGGCGGTCGGCATACATCAGTGCGCAGGAGAAGGAGAACCGGGTGGCCAGCGCATCCGGCGGCGTCAGGAAGAGGGCGGTGGCCAGACCGTCGGCCAGACCCGTGGGGTGTTCGTTGTTCTTCTCGTCAGTCACTACCCAGGAGGCCAGCACGCGGTCGACCGGACGGCCGTTGATGGCATCCAGGATGTGATGAAGGGCTGTCAGTCCGGCCGCCGCAGCCTCCTCGGACCGGTCGGCCCAATGGCGGCGACTGGGCGCCGAGGCGCACAGGGACCCATGGGACAGCCCGACCCGGCCCACGCCTGCAGACAGGTCAGCGGGATCCTCCATGGCGATGGAGACCGGGTGAGAGGTCCGCATACGCATGTCGCCACCGGCATCGATCAGATACTCTTCGACCCGGGGCTCGAGCAGGTCGGCAATCAGATCCACCAGATAGCCCTTGCCGACCGCCCCGAAATCAAGGCTGACCGGACCGGCAGTCATAAGGACAGCACCCTGACGTCTGAGGTCATTACCCCAGGTCGGTCGCCCATGGATCCGTCCCAGATGTCCGGCGGCGTCGGCCTGCAGCCGGAAGGTGGGCTGCCTGCCGTAGCCCAGACGGGTCAGGTCCTCGCCCACCATGGGGTCCAAGGCCCCGTCGGTGGCGGAATACAGCCTGTCATACAGATCAAAGAGCCCCTGACAGTAGTCAGGAAAGACGAACCTGCCCCCATGAGTAGCCTGGACCATTTGCGCAGGTATGGCATCCTGCCTGAACCGTGACAGGGCCCGCTCGTAATCCTTGATCAGATCGGCAATGGCATCATGCAGCCGTACTCCCAAGGGCCGATTCGTGGAGATGATGATTCCCGTACCGACCGCCCCGGGGAAGGCGGTCAGGCAGGGCAGACCCATGGAGATTCCTCAGCCGATCAGGGAGTGGATCTGCACAATCTGGTCACGGCCCGGGCCTGAGCCCACAGCCGAGATGCGGCAGCCGGACAGATCCTCCAGACGGTGGATGTAGTCCTTGGCCTTGGTCGGGAACTCCTCGAAGCTCTTGGCGCCGGAGATGTCCTCGCGCCAGCCTGGCAGCTCCTCGTATACCGGCTGGGCGGATTGGAACTCGGCCTGGTCAACGGGCATCTGGTCCACTCTGACACGGGAGCCGTCGGACCGGGTGATGTCGTAGCCCACGCAGACCGGGATGGTCTCCAGGCCGGAGAGGACATCCAGCTTGGTCAGCACGATGTCGGTCAGGCCGTTGATCTGCACTGCATAGCGGCTGACCAGCGCATCGAACCAGCCACAGCGGCGGGAGCGGCCGGTGGTCACCCCGTACTCGTGGCCCTGACGGCGCAGCCATTCGCCCTGCTCGTTGTCCAGCTCGGTGGGGAAGGGCCCTTCGCCAACGCGGGTCACATAGGCCTTGGCCACGCCGACCACCCGATCTATCTTGGTCGGTCCCACGCCTGTGCCGGTGCAGGCACCTCCGGCCGTGCAGTTGGATGAGGTGACGAAGGGGTAGGTGCCATGGTCCACGTCCAGCATGGTGGCCTGCCCCCCCTCGAAAAGCACGTTCTTGCCCTGTTCCAGGGCTTGGTTGAGCATCAGTGAGGTATTGGCCACGTAGGGCTTGAGCCGCTCGGCGTATCCTGCCAGCTCTTCAACGGTGGCCTCCACCTCAATGGCCCGGCGGTTGTAGAGTTTGACCAGCATCTGGTTCTTCTGGTGCAGGCTGGCCTCCACCTTGTCGCGCAGGTGGTCGACATTGAACAGGTCGTGCACGCGAATACCTACGCGGTTGATCTTGTCGGCGTAGGCCGGGCCGATCCCACGGCCTGTCGTGCCGATCTTATGCTTGCCCAGGAAACGCTCGGTCACCTTGTCCAGCGTCCGATGATAGGGGGCGATGATGTGCGCGGACTCGCTGATCCTCAACCGGCTGCAATCCACGCCGCGGGACTGGAGCCCATCGATCTCCTCGAAGAGGGCAGCCGGGTCGACCACGACGCCGTTGCCGATGACCGGGGTGATGGCCGGGTGAATAATCCCCGAGGGCAGAAGGTGGAGGGCGTACTCCTGGTCACCCACAACCACGGTATGGCCGGCATTGTTGCCCCCGTTGAACCTGGCGACGTAGTCCATGTGCTCGCCGATCAGATCCGTTGCCTTGCCCTTGCCCTCGTCGCCCCACTGGGCCCCGACGATCACGATTCCAGGCATACGATGCTCCTTATCCACTGGTCGCCATCCAAGGAAACAACGGCAGACCATCCATAGACGAGCCTAACCCTACGTATGGAGCGGAAGGCGAACCGACCCAGGCACCGACCCAGGCATCAGAAGGCCCGGACAGGCTCAGCAGCCGATCGCGGCTCCCCCGCCCGCAGGACCCTATTCGGACAGGGGATTTCCAGTCATCTCATGGCCCGTCCCGCGCTGCCCAGCTGCTGGCAGGCCTCGACTACGCGCGCCGCCATCCCGTCCTCGGCCTGGCGCCCCCAGGAACGGGGGTCGTACTCACTCTTTTCGCCGACCTCCCCGTCCACCTTGAGGACCTTGTCGTAGTTGGCGAACATGTGCCCGGCCACGGCCCTGGTGAATGCGTACTGGGTGTCGGTGTCCACATTCATCTTGACCACGCCATGAGCGACGGCCGAGGCGATCTCCTCCGGCTGCGAGCCGGAGCCCCCGTGGAAGACCAGGAGGAAGGGCTTGTCGGCAGGGGCGCCCGGGGCGGGGATGCCGCCGACCTCTCCATTAGATATGGCTCTGGCGGTCCTGGCCTGGATCTGCCCCAGCAGGTCGGGCCTCAACTTGACTACACCAGGCTTGTAGGACCCGTGCACGTTGCCGAAGGTGAAGGCCACCATGTAGCGGCCGCGCTCGCCCAGACCCAGGGCATCGACCACCCTGGGGCCGTCCTCGGGCGAGGAATAGAGCCGCTGATCGATAGCAGCCGAGTGACCGTCCTCCTCGCCGCCGACAACGCCTACCTCGATTTCGAGAACGGTGTGGGCGGCACGGGACAACTCCAGCAGCTCCGCCGCCGTAGCCAGATTTTCCCGCAGGGGCAGACCGGAACCGTCCCACATATGCGACTGGAAGAGTGGATCCTGACCGTGGGCCACCTGATCCTTCTCGTAGGCCAGCAGGGGACGCACCCACTCGTCCAGGTATTGCGGGGCGCAGTGGTCCGTATGCAGGGCCACGGTGATACTCGGATAGCGGGCGATCACCTCGTGGGCGAACTTGGCAAAGGCGATGGAACCAGCCACCCGGTCGGCCAGGCGCTGTCCGGACAGGTAGGCGGCACCTCCCACGGAGACCTGGATAATCCCGTCGGACTGGGCCTCGTCCAGCCCCTGCAGAGCCGCGTTCAGGGTCTGGGTGCTGGTCACATTGATGGCGGGAAAGGCGTAGGACCCCCGTCTGGCCGCATCGAGCATCGCCGCATACCGTTCAGGAGTCGCTAAAGTCATACCCTCATTATCGTCGGTTGCGAGGAAAAGCGGCCGACCACCCGTAGCTGCGGACATCACCGATGGATTTGCAGGTCTCTGCCCTTATGGCGAACACCCCACGACGCGTTTTGACAAGCCTCCAAGCCACAGGTAGTTTAGCTCCGTACAGTTTGATGAAACGTTACATCAAACAGGTTGTTTGTTTCACGGCAGTAACGAATCAGCCTAGGGAAGGCACGACATAGGTAAGCAGAAGGTTGGGGCCGCCCATCCTTCTGGGAAGGAGACCAACGTGTCAGCAAGCAAGGGAACCGTCCGCAAGATCATCCTGGATCTGGACACTGGCATCGATGACACGCTGGCCCTGTCCTACGTTCTGGGCTCCCCAGACGCCGAACTGATCGGAATCACCGGCACCTACGGCAACGTTGTGCTCGACCAAGGCGTCGACAACGATCTGCGGCTGCTGGCCATGTACGGCAGGGAGGATATCCCGGTCTTCAAGGGGATCGATCACCCCAGCACGGCCGACTCCTTCAGCGTTCCGCCGGACTCCGAGATCTTCCATGGGGCCAACGGCACCGGCAACATCGAAATCCCCGCACAGACCGACCGGCAGGCCAGCCAGCAGAGCTCTGTGGACTTCATCATCGACGCGGTCCGCCGTTATCCCAAGGGCGAGCTGGTCGTGGTGCCCACCGGCGCCCTGACCACCATCGCCGCCGCCCTGGAAAAGGCCCCCGACATCGTCGACCGCATCAGCATCGTCATGATGGGCGGCACCCTGACCCAGCCGGGCAACGTGGGACCCTTCGCGGAAGCCAACATCAACCAGGATCCCGAGGCTGCCAACCGGGTCTTCGCCACCACCGCAGACATCACCATGGTCGGTCTGGACGTGACCACCCAGGCCCTGATGAGCCGCGAGGACACCGAAGCCCTGCGCGCCACAGGCACCAGCGCCGGACGCTTCCTGGCGGACATGACCGACTACTACATCGACATCAGCGAAAAGGAGAGCGGGGCCTATCTGGGCGGCTGCAACCTGCACGACCCCCTGGCCGCCGCCGTGGCCATCGACCCCAGCCTGGTCACCACCTTCGCCACCAACCTGATGGTCGAGACCGAGGGACCGCAGCGGGCCCGTACCATCGGCGACCCCAACAGGCTTCTGGACACGGTCAAGAACACCAAGGTGGCCCTGTCGGTCGACACCGAGCGATTCACCCGGCGCTTCATGGACAGGCTCCTGACCCTGGTGCGCAAGACCGAGAGCGAACAATAGGAGGACGGCAGTCATGAGCGAATCAATCACCACAACGGCTACCGAAGCGACCGTGGACGAGAACCGCCGCAGCACCAAGCGGGCCCTGCCGGCCCTGCTGGCCATCTTCCTGCTGGGCACACTGATGATCCAGGCCTTCAACCTGGTCTTCCAGAACGTGGGCGACTCCCTGGGGATGTCCGCCAACGCCTCGCTGATCAGCACCCTGCCAGGCATCGTCCTGGGCGTGGTCTGCATGCTCTACGGCACCCTCTGCGACTACATCTCCCCAAGAAAGATGACCCTGCTCGGCGTGGGCGCCCTGATTATCGGCAGCCTTCTGGGCTTCTTCGGCGCATCGAACTTCTGGGCCGTGGTCCTGGCCCGCATGATCCAGACCGCGGGCGGCCAGGTGGCCGGCTCGGTCTTCCTGGTCATGGCCATGAAGTACCTGAGCGACAAGGAGCGCGCCTTCTACCTGGGCATCTTCAACGCCGTCTACTACGCATCCTCGGCTGTGGGCATCTTCGCCGGCGGCCTGATCACCTCCATCGACTGGCGCTACCTCTTCCTGGTGCCGCTGGTCTCCATCCTGCTGATTCCCCCGGTGCTCAAGTACACGCCCGACACCGGCATCAAGGGCGAGCGCATTGACGTCTTCGGCATCGCCCTGTTCGCGCTGATCGCCGGATTCGTGGCCGTCTACTTCTCCTTCCCGGCCACCTGGATGCTCGGGGTGCTGGCCGTTCTGATCCTGATCTTCGCCGGCTACGTCTGGAAGGGAGCCAATCCCTTCCTGAGCCGCGGGTTCGTGACCAACGGCGCCTACATGGCTGTCCTGCTGGCCCTCTTCGTCTTCTACTTCTTCAACTTCGCCTGCGTGCCCATCTACAACGTGATCGGCGACCGAATCTACGGGATCTCCCTGAGCCAGGTCTCCCTCTGCCTGACCATCGTCTACATCGTGGCCACCCTGGTGGGCTGCCTGTCCGGAGTCATCATGAACGCCATGGGACGCCTGCCCATGCTGATCCTGTCAGCAGTGCTCATGATCGCCGGAGCTGCCGGTTCGGCCCTGATGCTCACCTCTGGCTTCTGGGTCCTGACCGCGCTGGCCTCGGTCTTCATCGCCGGCATCACCATGTCCTACACGCCCCTCTACGACTCCTTCTCGGCCACCCTGCCTGTGGACCAGAACGGACGCGGCATCGGCATCGGGGATCTGATGATGAACACCTCGGCCTCCATCGGCATGGCTGTATACAGCGGGCTCATGGCCAATCCCCGATTCGGGTCGCTTGCTCTGGCGGGCGTCAAGACCGGCATCCAGGCCCAGGTGGCCAACATGTTCTGGGTCATGGCGCTGGCCTCCCTGCTGGCCCTGATCATCGTGGCCATCTTCCACAAGGCCATGTCAGCCAAGGCTCCCCAGGAGTAAGGCTGGTGTGACCCATACATACTTGGTCGGATAGCCGCACTGCTTGGTCCACTCTTCCTGGCCTCGGGAATGAGTCAGGCCCGGCACCGGCACCCGGCCGCTCGAACCGGGGAGGGAGCGGAGTTCGGACTGCTTTCGGCAATGTGATAGTCCCCCTCTTCCCTCAGCCGCCGAAGGCAAGAAGATCGCCACCCCTCCCCCTGGTGGAGAACCCCCGTCATAGCCATAACTGACGGGGGTTCTTCCATATCTTCATATCTTCAGCTCCTGTCTTCAATTCTGTGCCTACGACTCAGGCCGTGCACCGAAACACAATTTATATAGACGTCAGAGAAGAGGAATCTGAACCAGAGAATGCGAGTGCCCGGAACTCTCGAGCCCATCTTGGGGATTCGCCGACCTTGAGTCTCGGATCCAAAGGAGATGGAAGCTCAAGGAACAGAAGCCCGGCCCGACCGAACACTAGACGTCTCAAGGGTTTGCGAACACTCAGGGATTTGCAAACGCCCTACCGTCCTGCAATAAGCCTCAACGAACTCAATCGAGCCATTGGGCATGTGGTTTCACGTGAAACGTCGGTGCACTGATACTTGCCCCAAGATGAAGAGAACCCGGCGATGCGTGAACACCGCCGGGCGAGAGAGAAGAAAGGGAAATCAGTTGTCGGACGGAGGTCAAACCGCCCGTTCGGTTTTTGTACCGACATTTATAGTAAAGAACCGCTACCTTATGGTGACGATAGTGTTATCTGAAAATTCTCTGTGAATCCTGCCAGACCAGCTAGCGGGCATAGTGCCGGTTAGACTGGATTTCGGATGGTTTCCCGCCCGAGGAGAGACCATCGACCAATAAACCTAAAGGAGATACCTAGGCATGCTGCTCAGCGACCATGACATCCTGGATGCCCACGAGGCAGGGCACTTGAATCTGGACCCGTGGACGCCCGCCATGGTTCAGCCCTCCAGCGTGGACGTGCGCCTGGACCGCTACTTCCGGGTCTTCAACAACCATCAGTACACCTACGTGGATCCCGCAGAAGACCAGGGTGCACTGACCGAGCAGTTCGAGGTGCCCAAGGACGAGCCCTGGATTCTGCACCCCGGCGAGTTCGTGCTGGGATCCACCTGGGAGTACGTCAAGCTGGACTCCACCCTGGCCGCCCGGCTGGAGGGCAAGAGCTCCCTGGGACGCTTGGGCATTCTGACCCACTCCACCGCCGGGTTCGTCGACCCCGGCTTTGAAGGGCACATCACCCTGGAGCTGTCCAACGTGAGCACCCTGCCGGTCAAACTCTGGCCTGGCATGAAGATCGGTCAGATGTGCTTCTTCCAGCTCTCCTCGCCCGCCCAGTACCCTTACGGCTCCAAGCACAACGGCTCCCACTACCAGGGCCAGCGCGGCCCAACTCCTTCCCGCTCCTATATCAACTTCTACAAGGCCGACGTCTCAGACTAATCACCCTAGGCCAGGACCATAAAGGCCTGGCACCTGCATGCCTGTGTCTGCATATTCGTCGACAATCCCCAAATGCCCTGGCTGGAAGTCTGCCTTCAGCCGTCATGCTTGAAGCAAGCTCTGGCCACCCCCACTTCTCGGGACCAGATTGGCAATAAATGGCAATACCTTAATACGATGTACCCTGCCTGTTGACCGGCCATGATGGCCGGTCGGGAACTGACATCAGCGGGCAGCGAGGCGAGGCGGCGTGAAACTCAATCTCAACGGCATCTGGGACTTCCACCCCGACGATGGAGACCGGGGATATCCCGTCATGGTGCCCACCTGGTGGGACAGCCTGCCGGAGACCACCGGTTATCCGGCCTCCTGGAGCCGGAATCTGCACCATGGTGTCTACCTCAGGGAGTTCTTCCTGGGTGTCCTTGACCCGAATGAGGACATGATCCTGCATCTGGATGCCCTGGCCACCCTGGGCAAGGTGTCGATCAACACAATCCCGGTGGGGCCGTCATCCACCAAGGGCTATCTGATGACGCTGCTCCCCTATGATCTGGACGTCACCAAGGCGGTTCATGCCGGACGCAACCAAATAAGGATTGAAATCTGGAGTGTCAAATCCCTTCCCGCCGATGCCCTGACTTCTACAGAGGGCCCCGATCGGCTGCTCTTCCCCTTCGGCACTGAGAACCTGGTCGGGCGGCTGGGGCTGGGCGGCGATGTCTGGCTCAGCAGCAAGCCCAAGAACCGCATCGAAGACCTGCAAATCATCCCCGATCTGGGCGGCGACGCCGACCCCTCCAACGACCGGCTGGAGCTCAATGCGACGCTGATCAACACCAGCGAGCGCCCATGCAATCTGCGATTCAGGGCCGAGGTGCGCCCCTGGAAGGCTTCGACGTCCAAGGGCCGGACCGTCTTTGCCTTCAACCCGGTGTCCTGCTCCCTGAGTCCCCGCTCCTCCAAGGTCGTCCACCTGCAGACGGCCTGGCCGGACGCCCACTACTGGTCCAGGACCGATCCCTTCCTGTATGTCATGCAGGCTGTTCTCGACGTCGGTGGCCATGTGGTCGACCATTCCCAGGAACGATTCGGCTTCCGGCAATTCCAGCGTCAGGGAGACCGGTACCTGCTCAACGGCATCCCTATCCGGTTGCGCGGCGATTCCCTCTGCCTGCTCAACCAAGGCAGCCGCGACCTGATCAACGAGGTCGGCGATGCCTATGGACTGATCCTCGACGACAACCAATCCGGTCAGGACATGACCAAGGCCTGGGTGGATGCCTATCGACATGCCAACTTCAACATCCTGCGCAACCACATCCGCTCAGTCCCCTCGCAAGCCCTGGCCGACAACGCCGACGAAACCGGCATGCTCCTTGAGGAGGAGACAGCCTTCTGGAATCCGGGCTCTCCAGCCAATGTTCAGTTGAATCCGCCCTTCCACATGAGCTACGGGCCCGAAGCCATCGGCCACTATGTCGAGTGGACGCAGCGGTGGGTGCGGGCCTACCGGAACCACCCCAGCATCGTCCTCTGGTCCACCACCAACGAGGCATGGAACCCCAGGGACGGCGACCTGCTCATCCCAGCCCTGCAGGCGGCCGTGCATGAGCAGGACGGCACCCGGCCAGTGGTCAATGACGGCTTCAATGCCCCCATTACCGACGAGGATTCCCGCCACTATTACGGCGGGTACCCCTCGGGTATGACCTCGGCCCCAGACATCTATGCCCTCTACGACATCGATTCGCCCCTGCCCTTGGCCGCCGGTGAGGAATTCTCGGTCTCCACCGCAGGAATCCCCCGCTACGACGGGCAGGGACGGATTGCCGACATCTACCACGGCCGGCTCAACGGCGATCCGGACACCATCTCCCGGGCGGACTTCGGCCGGGAGGTCGGACGGGTGACCAGGGGCATACGAACCACGCGAGTGGTCGACTGGAAGCCCTTCTGCATATCCGCCTTCATCTACGACAACATCGAGGCCTGCCTGGAACCGGACCGGCGCAGAATCCGCAGGGGGCTTAACCCTAAAAGGCTGGTACGCCCCCAGTTCGATCCCTGGCGCGGAGAGGATGAACCCTGGCAGGAGGGGCCGGCCTTTGGATATATAGCCGCCTCCTTCGCGGATGTCGCCGCCTACGACAAGGAATTCGACCGTGAACCTCGCCTGGGCCGGCCCCGCAGGATCTACCCGCACGCAATGACCAGCCGACGCACCATCATCGTCCACAATGACGAGGAGCGTCGGGGAACCGACCTTGAGCTGGTCTGGCAAGTGGCCTGGCAGCGTAGCCCAGGGGGCAGACGGATAGTTGTCGAGCGGGGTCACCGACGGGTGCAGGTCCCATACGCCTCCTGGCGGACCGTGCCCGTGACCATCACCGTGCCCAGGAATCAGGCCAGCCGGGGGGCCCGACTCCTTCTGGTCCTGTGCGTGCGCAAGCAGGGGCGACAGGTCTTCCGGGAGGAGAATTTTCTGGGGTGGATCGAGCATGCTGCTCCGCCTCGGCTGGGGACCGCACGCCCCCGGATCGACCTGGGCCGGGTGGAATGGATATCACGGGAAGTCAAGCACTGCATCCATCTGCGTCAGGAGGGCGGCGCAATGAGCGAGCGCTGGAGCGCCCAGGTCCTGGAGGATGCCGAGGGCGCCTTCAGCTTGGAAAACATGAACGGGAACCTGCGCCACGAGCAGGATATCTACTACACCGTCAATCCTTCTGGCTTGGAACCCGGGCATCGCTACCGGGCCCGCGTGCGCTTCCGAGGGGAACTGCAGGAGACCACCACGGTGACGGTCACCTTCACCGCCGGGCGGCGGCCTCCCCGACAGGCCCGGGCCGATCTTGCCGCAGGAGCCCGGGTTCAGGTCTCCTCCCAGGCTGATCTGCCGGGATGGACCAGGGCCGCTTTGGTCGACGGCCGTCTCGGAGCCGCTTACGACCGATTCGGCTGGTCCAGCTCCGTCGGCAACCGGAACCACCCGGAGTGGGTTCTTCTGGAGATGCGGCAGGCGGCCACCCTGTCCCAGGTGGTTCTGGCGCCCAGGGGCCGCGATCCGTCCGGAGGCGCGGACCAGTCCAGCCAGCGGTCAGGCACCGATTCCTTCGGCGTGGTGGAGTACGCAGCCGGCAACAGATCGACCGACCCCAACCAGGGTCAGGGTTTTCCGCTGGACTTCTCCATCAGCCTCTCGTCAGACGGCCGCAGCTGGACTCGGGTCTGCAGTCGCCACAACTATCCGCTGCCGGTGGACGGTCAGCCACAGGCCTTCGACTTCGCCCCAATGAGCAATATCAGGTTCATCAGAATCGAGGCAACCCGGCTGCGCGCCAACCCTTATCAGGGAGGACGGTACGCCCTGCAGCTAAGCCAGGTCATGGCCTTCGCCCGCCATCGTCTGCCAGCCATACCTGCAGCTCCCAAGAGCATCGACGCCCAGCCTCACGGACATTGTCTGCGACTGGATTGGCAGCACGGACCAATCCGACACCAGGCCGACGCGCCGCGCACCGCCCAGGTACTTCTGCGTGACCGAAAAGGCAGGTCCATGACCTTCTACCTGGACCAGTCTCAAGGACGGGCCGACCTGGACGGAATCCCCTTCGGCTCCTGGCGGATGATCCTGCAGGAGTGCAACTCCACGGGCATCGGCGAACCTGCAGACCCGCTTGAGCTGCACATGGGCCCTCCCGAAACCGGAAGGACTGATCCAACGCTGCCCCGGCCCGGCAACCCCCAGGTCAGCATCGATCTGGCAACCATGACCGTCCATCTGACTATTGACCAGGCCCCTCAGGGGTTTTCAGGGTGCGAACTGACCTTGAAACCGGCCGACGAACATGACCCCATGCCGACCGTCTGGCTGCCCGCCGACAGGCAGACCCACAGTTTCCGGCAGGTTCCGCCAGGCATCTACCGGGTCATGGCAGCCTTGACCACCGAGGATGGCCGGGTCTCGCTCCCCTCATTCCAAGACAATCCCCTAAACCTGGGGCATGCACCCGGACGTCCGGGCAAGCCCAGGCTGACCTCTTCCGACAAAACCATGCAGGCATCCTGGTCACCCCCGAACGATGGGGGCATCCCTCTGCAGGCCTATCTGGTCACCGTGCACGAAATGGGCCGCGGACAGAGCACAAGACTGCGGTTGGCTGCGAAACAGACCACCCTGGCCCTCAATGATCTGGAGCCCGGCAAGTACACGGTCAGCGTCAGCGCCATCAACGCGGCAGGAGCCGGACCGGAATCCCCAGCCTCCCTGCCCTGCCTCATCTCCGAGGGCGACCATGAGCGCTGAGTCCCTGCCCAGGTCCGCCATTCTGGGCTACGGCCTTGGCGACGCCGCCAACAACGTCGGCTGGCAGATGACCAACCTCTTCCTGACCACCTATTACCTCTACTTGGGTATGGACCCCATGCTGGTGGCCGACATCTTCCTGGGGGCCCACCTCTTCCAGGCCCTGGTCTACCTGGTCGCCGGAAGAATCACCGACGGACGCGCCAAAGACCGGGAGGGCGGTCTGCGGCGGCTGGTGGTCGTCTTCGGCCTGCCGATGATGATTTCCATCACCCTGATGTACACCATTCCGGCGGGCGCCCCTATGCCGGTGCGCATCGGCTGGGCCATCGCCACCTATCTGCTTTATCAGCTCCTTGGAGCCTTGGGGGGCGTGCCCTATGGGGCCCTGCTGGGAGCCATGACCCGGGACTCCGACGACCGTCAGCGCCTGGCGGCCTCCCGTACCTTCGGCGGAGCGGCGGCAGGAGTCGTCCTGACCTTTACCCTGGCTCCGCGGGTCAACGACATGGACCCCTCCCGCCTCTTTCTTCCGGTGGTCGCCGCCTGCTGTCTGCTGGGCTCCCTGGGCTATCTGATCATGGCCCGGACCACCAGGGAACGCTACCTGCCTCCGGCAGCCCCTCCTACCTCACTGAAAGAGGATCTGCGGCTCCTGGCCGACAATCGACCCCTGCTGGTGGTCTGTCTGGCCACCCTGTTCATGACCAACCCGGTGGCCTCGCTGGCCCCAATCGTCGCCAAGGAGGTCCTGACCGTCGGCAACCCCGGGCTGACCGGACGAATCACCTTCGCCCTGACGCTGGTGGGCGTCCTTGCCGGGGTGGTCGTAGCCCCCTGCTCGCCCTGGCTGGTGCAGCGTCTGGGCAAGCGGGGCACCTGGACCTTGGGCGGGCTGGTGGTCATCGGATCCTCGCTGGCCTTCATCCTGGTCCGATCCGCCTGGCCTGCCGTCGCCTGCATAGCCTTGAACGGCATCGGAGTGCAGGTCATCACCCCCTGCATCTGGGCCATGCAGGCGGATTCGGTCCAGTACGAGCAGTGGCGAACCGGCAATGGGAACACCGCCGGAGCCTCCATGGCCGCCCTCAGCATCACCCGGCAGGTCGGAGCAGCCATCAATGGATGGGCGGGGCCGGCCATCCTGTCTTTCCTGGGTTACAGGCCGGGCATGAATGTCGCCCAGGATCCGGCCCTGGGCGCCAACATGAGGCTGGCTGTAGGCCTGGTGCCGGCTGCCATGTTCACCATCTCTGTCCTGCTCATCCGCTGCTATCCGCTGACCGAGGAGGTCTTCGGACGCATCAGCGCCGACCTGCAGGCAGGCCGTATACAATGCCAGTGCAGCCATATCAGGCAAGGAACGGAGCATCAGGCTTGTCCAGGAGATCCCCGGAGCCCGCACAGGGGCGGGAGCAGCACCGACGCGTGCGCATGATCGACGTGGCCACCAGGGCCGGAGTGTCTCCGTCCACGGTCTCCCGCGCGCTCAACACTCCCGGTCGGCTGAACTCGCAGACCGCCGCCCGGATCCGCTCCCTGGCCCGATCCATGGGATACCCTCTGCCTGACCATCCTCCCAGCAGCGATACGACCGGGCCGGTCATGATAACCTTTCTGGTCCAGGACACCTCCAATGGCATCTCCTCCCAGATTCTTGCCGGCGCTCAGGAGGCTCTTCCCGAGCAGGGTGCAGTCGGCATCATCGAAGCCGGAGCCGAGCTGGGACGTACGGAAGACCTGCTGGAAAGCCTGGTCGGCCATACCCGCGGAATCATTCTGGCCACTGATCAGGTCCGGGCACCAACGGCCCGGCGCCTGGGACGCCGCCTGCCTCTTGTAGTTCTCAACCGTCCCATGGAGGGCCTTCCCTCCGTCCTGCCCGATGCCTCCACCGGCCTGGCTCAAGCCCTGGAACTGTTGCTGCGGCAGGGACGACGGTCCGTAGTCTACATAGCCAGCCGGGTGGGGGCCTGGTCCGATCGATCCCGCTGGGAGAGCCTGCAAGCACTCAGCCGGGCTATGGGGCTGGAATGCCGACGAACGGGTCCGGTGGATCCTACTGTCGAAGGCGGTAGGCATGCTGCCGCCGTTCTGGAGCGGCAACCTCCCGATGCTGTGGTCGCTTACAATGACCTGATCGCCGCTGGAGTCATTCTGGGACTGCAATCCAAAGGAATCACCGTGCCTGATAGGGTCGGTGTCCTCGGATTTGACAACACCATGGTCGCCCCCGTCGTCAAACCGGCTGTCGCTACGATTCGGATCCCCCGCAGAACCATAGGACATGCAGCGGCGGATATCCTGCTGGGTCGGAAACCTGAGAACGGACAGTCCCGCCAACAGTCCGCCCTGATCGCCCGGCTGCGTAAAGTCGGTATCCCTCCTGTCACCGAGGACCCAGGAGCCCTGGCCCTGCCTACCTCGCTGATCATCCGGGACAGTCTGGGCACCTTGACTTCGAGCGCACTCGAAGGGGTATAGCTGAATCTGCCGGAATGACCCGGCCAAGATGACGGCAAGGAGACCAACCCATGGCAATCAAACAGACGGCGGGCCACGACAGGCTCGGTCGGTTCGCACCGCAATTCGCCCACCTGAACGATGATGTGCTCTTCGGCCAGGTCTGGTCCCGCGAGGATGAGCTTTCGGCTCGGGACCGCAGCATGATCACCTGCGCAGGCCTGATGAGCATGGGGCTCTTCCCCCAGTTGAAGAGCCATATGGCCATGGCCAAGGGCAATGGCGTCACCCGCACTGAAATGGTGGCGCTGATCACCCACCTGGCCTTCTATGCGGGCTGGCCCAAAGCATGGTCGGCTTTCGACCTGGCCAAGGAGGTCTACGGCGAGGGCCGGGACACCGCTGCAACCCCATCCAAAGCCGGGACTGAGCCGGATTCAGGACCCTACCCCTTGGGGGATTCGGCCGACGGGCCCAACTTCACCGGCCATGTCTGGCTGCACCGCCTGACCGATCCGGACGCGGAATGCCCAGCCAGCAATGTGACCTTCGCACCCGGGTGTGTCAACCGTTGGCACACCCACCCGCATGGCCAGCTCCTGATTGTCACCGCCGGGCAGGGGTGGGAGCAGGAGGAGGGACATCAGCCCCGCAAGCTGGAACCCGGCGACGTGGTCTTCTGCCCGGCAGGGGTCAGACACTGGCATGGCGCCTCGGGCCGGTCATCCATGGCCCACATCGCCGTCACCCCGGCATCGAGCGGGCAGTCCCCGGTCGAATGGATGGAGTTCCCAGATCCTGACCAGGTGGCCGCCCTGGGATGACCCGCACGGCCGATCCGCACGGCCTGAACGATGAAGGTAGAGCGTGTCTTCGCCCTGCAGATATTGGGTCCGACGGATGTCTGACCGGTTCCCGCCTGCCTTTACACTGAAGACATGGCTAACAAGAAAGGCCCGACCAAGGGTTCGGGCGGCAAGCACCGCAACAAACTGCGCGGCCGGGGACCCACCCCCAAGGCCGAGGATCGCGTCTATCACAAGGCCTACAAGGCCCGGCAGGCGGCCCAGCGCAGGCAGGCGGCCGACCCACGTCTGGCAGCCCGCCGCAGGGCCGACCGATTCACCTCCGACTCCGACGACCTGGTCATCGGCCGCAACGCCGTCCTGGAAGCCCTGCGTGTAGGAGTCCCGGCCAGCCAGCTCTATCTGGCCGCCCGGATGGACCACGACGACAGGACCAGGGAGATCGTACGGCTGGCCGGGCAGGAGGGGCTCAACCTGCTGGAGGCCGACCGTCTGGAGATGAACCGCATCGCCCGGTCCAGCAATCATCAGGGCGTGGTCCTCAAGGTGCAGCCCTACCAGTACGCCTCCCTGCAGAGCCTGGTCGACAGGGCAGAAAAACACGCAGCCGCCCTGGACGGGGCCGACCAGGCGACCAAGGTCGCCGCCCGCCCCCTGTTCATCGCCCTGGACGGGGTCACCGACCCCCAGAACCTCGGGGCCGTGATCCGTTCAGCAGCGGCCTTCGGGGCCTCGGGGGTGGTTCTGCCCGAGCGGCGCAGCGCCTCGGTCACAGCCGCAGCCTGGAAGGTGTCCGCCGGAGCCGCCGCCCACCTGCCCGTGGCCCGTGTGGTCAATCTGACCAAGGCCATCCAAGGGCTCAAGGAGCGCGGCTACTACGCGGTCGGCCTGGACGGCGCAGGCAGCGCCACAGTAGGCGAGACAGGCTTCGAGACCGATCCGCTGGTGGTGGTCCTGGGCTCCGAGGGCAAGGGGCTGAGCCGCCTGGTCCGCGAAAACTGCGACGCCCTGGCTTCCATCCCCATCTCCAGCTCGGTGGAATCCCTGAACGCCTCGGTGGCGGCCGGCATCAGCCTCTACGCCGTAGCCATGGCACGCCGACGGTCCGCCAGCCAAGCCAAATAGCCCCGGGCTGGCAGCGGCAATCCAAAGACAGGCAGGCCAAGCGGCAACAGCCTGCGCGCAGCAACCAGCATGCAACAGACCCATGCCGCACAAACCAATCAATCAGCTGGAGGCCCAGACCGCATCATCCTGATCGTCCTGGTCGGCAGCCGCATCCAGGCTGCCGGGGGCATAGACCGACCTCAGCGAGCTTCGTCCGCCATTCGCATCCTCAAAGGCCGGCTGTGACGGCACCTTCCCGCCCGCCCGGTCACGGTCAGCCTGAGTTTCTGCCCCGGGCCGGCCGCCAGCATCGGCTCGGACGTTCACGCCATTGTCAGCTGTTTCATGGCCATCTGTGCCCTTGTCGGTCTGATCGCGGGTGGCTTGTTTACCCTGACCAGCCGGGGCACGGCCGCCCTGCCAGTTCATCTCGTCGTCGACCACACCGGCATCGGCCTCTTCGTTGATGGTCTTCATGTCCTCGGAGTCCAGCCGGTACTCGGGCAGGGATTCGCTGATGTAGCTCTGCACAGCCTCGGCCATGGGCACGTCGTGACCGGCCTTCTCGGCCATCAGCCAGCGGTGGGTCAGCACCTCATGGAAGAACTGGGCCGGTTCGATCTGCGAGCGGTATTCCGGCGGGATCATGCGTACGGTGGGCTCGAAAACCTCGCGCATCCAGTCGGTGGCCACAATCTCCAGATCCTCGCCCTGCCGCCAGGTGGATGCCCGGTAGGCATCCAGATCGTTGAGCAGCCGCCGGGCCTGGTTCTCCTGCACATCCAGGCCGGTCAGCCGCAGCAGCTTGCGGGAGGCGTAGCCGGCATCGACCACCCTGGGGCGCACCAGCACCCGGTTGCCGTCCTCCTCGGTCTTCATCTCCAGCTCATCCACGTCGAATCCCAGATCGTTGAGCCGGTTGACGCGGCGCTCGATCTTCCACATCTCATCCGGGTCGAAGCTGTCCACGTCCGTCAGGGCGCTCCAGAGGGAGTGATAGCGGTCCACCAGCCGGTTGCCTACGCCGACCTCGTCCACCTCGCCGGCCAGCAGGTTGCCGGAATCCAGATCCATAAGCTCGCCGATGATGTTGGTCCTGGCCAGGTCGATGTCATACTCTCGCTGGCCATCAGTCAGGCTGGGATGCAGATCGCCGGTCTCGGCATCGACCAGGAAGGCCGAGAAGGCGTCCGCATCACGCAGGAAGAGCACGTTGGACAGGGAGACATCGCCCCAGTAGAAGCCGGCCAGATGGAGCCGAACCAGAAGGACCGCCAGGGCATCAATCAGGCGCTCGGCAGTATCCGGACGCAGATTACGGGCGAAGAGGGCACGGTAGGGCAGCGAGAACTTCAGGTGCTGGGTGACCAGCATGGCCTCAAGCGGCTCGCCCTCACGGGTGTGCCGACCGGTGACCACGGCGATGGGGTTGACCGTGGGCAGCTCCAGTTTTTTCAGTTTGCGCAGAAGCTCATACTCACGCTCGGCCACACGCTGGGTGATCTCCTTCATGGCGTAGACATCGTCGCCCACGTGGACGAAGCGAACCACGTGCCGGGAGATGCCCCTGGGCAGGTTGGCCAGCAGATCCCGGGGCCAGGTGGCCAGCGGCCGCTCCCAGGGCAGGGTGAACATCCTGGGGTTGGAGCTGGTGGCCGTGATGTGCAGGGCGGCCGGCTCCTGCTCGGAGGAGGGATCGGTCGTGGTCTTTATCGAGGTGGCTTTCATGGCACGAGGGTCCAGAGAGGAGGCCGTCGCCCGGTTGATGTTCACACTAGTCATGCTTCATCCATCCCATCGCCGCCCATCCTATACGGGAAGAGCCCCGCACGGATGCGCCGCGCGGGGCTCCTGGTCACCCGGTCAACAAGGAAAGGAGATGATATCAATGATCGATACGGGCCCTGCGGCCCGGCGGGAAACCGTGGCCGAACCACAGGGTCACAGGAACGCTCAGTTCAGCCGCAGCTCGCTGGCCGGGGAGAACAGGTGCATCTTTTCAGGATCGATGTGGATCTTGACCACGTCGCCCACCTTGGGCAGGTCACGCGGGTTGACACGGATGGTGGTCAGCTTGTTCTGGTCGGACATGACGATGGCCTGTTCAGCCACGCTGTTGTCGGTCAGAATGTTGCCATAGATGTAGCCGTCGGACCCCAGATCCTCCACGTTGGCCACCTTCAGGGAGAAGGCATCCGGCTCGTCGGCACCGGCCAGAGAAGCATTCTCGGGACGGAAGCCCACGACGATCTTGCCCTGGTCCTCGGGGGTCAGCTTGTCGACGGCCTCGCGAGGCAGGCTGATGGTGTCCTCACCGATCTTGGCCTGGCCGTTGACCACGGGGTGGATGTTGATGTTCATGGAGGGCGAGCCGATGAAGCCGGCCACGAAGACGTTCTCGGGCCGATCGTAAAGCTCGGTAGGCGCACCCACCTGCTGCAGGACGCCCAGCTTAATGACGGCGATCCTGTCGCCCATGGTCAGAGCCTCGGTCTGATCGTGGGTCACGTACAGGGTGGTGACGTTGAGCTGACGCTGCAGGGCGGCGATCTGGGTACGGGTCTGGACACGCAGCTTGGCGTCCAAGTTGGACAGAGGCTCATCCATCAGGAAGACCTTGGGCTGACGCACAATAGCGCGGCCCATGGCCACACGCTGACGCTGACCACCGGACAGAGCCTTGGGCTTGCGGTCCAGGTACTCGGTCAGATCCAGCACCTCGGCGGCCTTCTCCACCCGCTGGCGAATCTCGTCCTTGGGGGTGCCGGCGATCTTCAGGGCGAAGCCCATGTTGTCGGCCACAGTCATGTGGGGGTAAAGGGCGTAGTTCTGGAAGACCATGGCGATGTCGCGGTCCTTGGGCTGCATGGTCGTCACGTCCTTGTCGCCAATCATGATGCGCCCCTTGTTGACCTCTTCCAAGCCGGCCAGCATGCGCAGGGTTGTGGACTTTCCGCAACCGGAAGGCCCAACCAGAACAAGGAATTCACCGTCTCTGATGTCCAGACTGAGGTCACTGACCGAGGGCTCATCGTTGCCCGGGTAGATACGAGTGACGTGGTCGAATACCACTTCTGCCATTGTTCATCCTTTCATCGGCAGGTACGTGCCGAACGATCCGTAGTGAAGGGTTGTTTTTCACTGTGGTTTCCGTCCCGGGGTCAACACCGACATCGGCATGGCCATGCGACGGTTTTCTATTTTGTGGTTAAGAGAAACTCTCCCTTGAGCCAGTGCCCACTATACACCAAGGTCCGAATTCGACGTGCGAACCCTCGCCTACTCAATCCTTGGACTTGTCGGAATCTTCGGAATCGCGCTCGAAGACCGTCCTGGCCACGTTGATCGCATTGATGACCCTGGGGAATCCCACGTAGGGAGCACATTGGAGTATGGCTTCGACCACGGCCGCCTTGCTCAGCCCGACATTCAAGGCGCCCTGTATGTGAACGGCCAGCTGCGGGGCCGTGTCACCCTGCGTCACCAGGCTGCCTATGGTGACCAGCTCACGCTGCTGGAGATCCAGTCCTTTCCGGGTGTATATGTCGCCAAAGGCGAATTCGACAATCCAACGGCCAAGGTCCGGCGCTATATCCTGAAGCGAATCGATGACAGCCTGGCCTCCCTTGCCGTCAATAGCGGCCAAGGCCTCGGATCCCTTTTCAAAGCGCGAAGCTTCCATGGAAGCCCCTTCTTTCTGTTGTTTTGCATATTTTCCCGCCGAGAATATTGTATCAACGCCTGTTCGCTCATTATGCCGCTGGCGGCCTCGGACGCGGCGAAACAGCCGGGGCCGCAATCAGGTGCTTTTCAACCAGTCGGGGCACAATGGAGATATGAGCGATCTTGAGGGTTTGGACCTAAGGCCGGGACGGCTGGTCGGGGGCTACACCCTGATCGAGCCCCTGGGCGGCGGCGCCATGGGGTCCGTCTGGCGTGCACGGGATGGCGGAGGCCAGGACTACGCCATGAAGATTCTGCGGGAATCCCTGGAGGAGGACCAGGTCTCGTCAGAGAGCCCTGACGAACGTGACCGTGCCTCGGCCCGTGAGCGCCTGCGACGCGAGGCTCTGGCCCTGCAGCGGATCCGTCATCCAGGAGTCTGCCGGATCGTGGATATGGAACTTGATGATGCCTTAGCATTCATCGTGACAGAGCTGATCGAGGGGCGCAACCTGCGCGACGATGTGGCGGTCAACGGCCCCTATCGTGGCGACGACCTGGAGCGGCTGGCACGCAAGCTGACCGATGCCGTCGCAGCCGTCCACCAGGCGGGCATCGTCCACAGGGACATCAAACCCACCAATGTCATGATTTCGGTCTCGGGGCCGGTGCTGGTGGACTTCGGCATCGCCATGGGTCAGGGGCAGAGCCATGTGACCAGGACCGGGCTGGTCATGGGGACCCCCGGCTTCATCGCCCCGGAGATCATCGACGGAGCCGAGGCCGATCAGGGAACCGACTGGTGGAGCACGGCCGCCGTTCTGGCCTACGCGGCCACCGGACGGGCGGTCTTCGGCGACAAACCCATGATGGCGGTCCTGGAGCGGGAGGCCTCAGGCAATGCCGACCTGTCCGGGCTACCCACCGGCACCATGAGAGCCCTGCGCTCGGCCCTCTCCCCCGACCGAGGCGCGCGTTGCACACCCCAGGAGCTCTTGGAGGCCATCAGCCGGGATGCCATGGATCCTCAGGCCTGGCAGGGGGAGCAAGACGATCAGGATACGGGCAGTCAGGAGACGATGCGCCCTTTTGGCGCCGGCTCTTCGGGGGCTGAGGGGCAGGCTGACTCGCCCACCATGGTCGTTGAACCGGCCACCATGCCCATGCCACCAATCAGACAGGCTGATCCAGACAGTCCACGGACGGCCTGGTCACGACCTCCGACCGAGAACGAAGCCGATGAACAGACGACCCTCCTGCCCGACTCGGAGCAACCCACCAGCCTCTTGAACCCCCTTCCCGCTGTCCAGGAGCAGCAGGAGCAGACCCAGACCTGGCAGGATCAACAACCCCTGGCCGACCGCCAAGATCTGCAGGCCACCACTGTTCAGGACCCGCTGCCACCGGCACAGCCCCTGCCCAGCGGATACCGCAACGAGGCGAACGCCCACTGGTTGGGAGACCAGCCCCCCGCACAGATGCGACGTCTTCGTTACTTGAAAGCCGGAACCCCCTGCCTGGTCATGCTGGGAGTTTTCCCCGCCCTGCTGACAGCCCTGGCCCCGGTCTCGGCACTGGTCGTCGCCGGAATCCTCCTGTGGGTCCTGAGCACCGCAGGATGGAGCATAAAAGCCCAGATCGAACGGGAGCTGCGCCGCAGCGGCCCTAGGCGGGGCACCGACCATCTGCTGAACGTGGCCGCCCTCCCCTGGCACCTGCTCAAGGGCCTGGCGGCCGCCCTGCTCCGCCTGCCGGGCATAATCCTTGTCCAAGCCTTGGTGGCCCTGCCGCTGACCTGGGCCGGCACCCTCACCACCGTTCGCGCAGGCCTGACCCTGGGCGAACACCTGCTGGCCCTCCCCCTCCCGGCGGCCAGGCCCCTGTCCGCCGGCGGACTGGCCATGGCCCTGGCGACGCTGGTCGGCTGGCTGTTGACGACCTTGCCCACGCAGGACCGATCAACCCCCAAGGCCGACAGTGGCAACGTGGTCCTGCGTCTGGCGGCAGGCCGTATTCCCCTGGGCCGCCAGGACCCCGAGGTGCCGGGCAGCCCCCGCCGCAGGTGGATTCTGCTCCTGATCTGGCTGCTGATCATTGCCGTCCTCCTGGCCGGGCTGATAGCCCAACCCTCCATGGACTGGGCCCCCATCCACCTCCTGCGCGCCTAAGGTCGCGCTCCACCCCAGGCGGCTACACTATGCTCAGTACGCCAAGGAAAGGATCCAGGTCATGTCCAAGGGCAAGCAGAACCGCAAGGCCGCGCTCAAGGCCCAGGAAGAGGCCCGACGGCTCCAGGAGGCCAAGGAGCGCCGCCAGCAGACCATGATCGGCGTCATCGTCACCGTGGTGCTCATCACCCTGATCGCTCTGGGCGGATTCTTGTACTGGCGCAGCCATCGCCCTGTCAAGACCCAGGACCTGGAGCAGGCTCGTCAGGCCGTCGCAAAGGTCAAGGAAAAGCCCTCGGCCGCCAATGACCAGGGCGGCTTCCTGATCAGTTCCAAGGGGCTGGGCAAGCCGGTGGCCAAGGCTCCGACCGTGGAGATCTACATGGACTTCATGTGCCCAGGCTGTGGCGCTTTGCACCGCGGGCTGGACTCCACCCTGACCGGTCTGGTGGATGCCGGACAGATCAACCTGGTCATCTACCCCATGAGCTTCATGGACCGGCTCTCCACCGACAACTATTCGACCAGGACAGGCACGGCCACCATCTACGTGGCCCAGCACGACCCCGACCATCTGCTGCCCTTCATCGCCAATCTCTACGCCAAGGACTTCCAACCGGACGAGTCCGACTACCACCCCGTCAGCAACGACAAGATCCGCCAGCAGGCCATAAAGGCCGGGGTTGATCCCAAGGTCGCCGACCAGGCGGTCAAGGGCCACTACCGGGCTTGGATCAAGGCCATGGACGCCTACACCCCCCTGCGCAAGGAGCTCTGGAATCCCAGCGGGTCCAACAAGGGGCAGATGACCACGCCCACGGTCCGCATCAACGGCAATTACTGGGAGCTGGGCAACCTGTCCCGAGCGGGCTTGGACTACAGTTCGGGCCTGCTCAAGGCTCTGGGCCTGGACCAGTCAAAGGTGGGCGTCAAGGGCGCCATGCCGGCCATCGGCGCCTCCGGCCAACCGCGCTCGCTGAGCTGAACCGGGCAGGTCGAGAGAAATTACGCGCCCAGCGTCCCCTTGGGGGCACGGTGATGGTACGATATCATTCCGTACCGCGGCCCGGAATGCTGTAATGGACCACCGGGACCGCCTCCTTAGCTCAGTTGGCCAGAGCAGCCGCCTTGTAAGCGGCAGGTCGTCAGTTCGACTCTGACAGGAGGCTCTACGCCAGGAACGAACCATTAAATCCGACTATCCGGCTTTGTCTCCGGGCAGGCTATAATAATGGACATTACCTGGATAATTGCAAATACTTCCCTCGAGTAAGTCATTTCGGAGGCTCGTTCTCCGAAGTACGAACGGAGCTTTTCCCCAACCATCTCCGTTCGTATTCGAGGACGGGAGCATTCCCCTTCATTCCCGTCCTCTTGACGTTGATCCGCCGGCCCAGGGCCCGGGTCTTGAAAAGCCGACTGACCGATGACGGCCAGGTCGGCTTTTTTATTGCCACCCGTCCGCGACAAATGTGGATGTTTGCCCGACCTTGCGAATTGTGTGGCCTCGCTCCATGCCCGCCCCGTTAGAATTGCCGGGTACAGACAAGGCAGGAACAGGGAGGCGAGCACATGGCCAGACGCTGGACACCGCGGCGTTTCGTCGTGCTCAGAAGAATCCGCGTGGTCTCTTGTGCCCTCCTGGTCGTTCTGGCCACGGTCCTGACCTTCGGCATAGCCGCGCGCAAGAGCGTGGCGCTGAGCGTCAACGGGCAGACCAGAATGGTGACCACCTACGCCTACAGCGTGGACGGTCTGCTGCGCGAGCGAGGGATTAAGGTCAAGACCCACGACCTGGTCGATTCCACTTCAGGAGGCCAGCTGCGCAACCATGCGGCGGTCACCGTGCGTTCCGCCTACCAGACCACCATCGTCATCCAGGGCCAGCGGGTGCCTTTCTGGACCACGGCCACCAGCATGGACCAGCTGCTGGGATTCTTCGAGGAGAACCGCAAGCAGGCCATGAAGGTCACCGTGGATGTGGACAACGTCTATAACCAACTGACCGGCGGTCTGGTCATCAACCAGACAGGGCCGGTCACTGTCATAGCTGACGGGAAGACCTCGGTAGCCCCTGACGGCAAGCTTCCAGCCGCCTCCATCCTGGACTCCAAGGGCATCGTGCTGGGCAAGGAGGACCGGGTCAGCGTGGAGCATGACCAGGGCACCACCGTGCTGCGGGTCCAACGGGTCACCCACGGAAACACTCAAAAAACAATCCCCATACCCTTCGCTACGAGGACCGTGGTCGACCCGAGCCTGGCGCCCGGTCAGACCCAGATGCGGCAGGCAGGCGTAGCAGGTCGACGCCTGCAGACCATCCAGGTCACCTACGTGGACGGACAGGCCGAATCGGAGCAGGTGATCAAGGAGGAGACCGTGGCCATACCGGTGGATCAGGTGGTGGCCGTCGGTCCCGACAAGCCGAAGGAGGGACAGAACAGCGGGCAGCAGTCCAAGGACACAGGCAAGGATTCCCAACAGGCGCAGAAGACGCCATCTCCGAGCCCCTCGCCCAGCAAGGATTCGCAGTCGGCAACGACACCGGCCCCTACGCCAACACAGACCAAGCCTCCGCAGACCACGCAGCCGAAACAGCCAAGCACACCAGCTCCAACCAAGCCCGAGAACAAACCAGCCCCGTCGCCAGCGCCAGCGCCGAGTCCATCTCGTGACGGTCTTTGGCATGCAGAACCCGATGTAGCCCAGGCCTACGCCGGGGGCGCCGCCGCCCAGCGCGGATGGACAGGTTCGCAATTCAATGACCTGGTGACACTCTGGAACAAGGAGTCGGAATGGTGGTGGTATAAGAAGAATCCCAACTCCGACGCCTACGGCATCCCACAATCTCTGCCGGGCTCTAAGATGGCAAAGTTTGGAGACAACTGGCGTGACGATGCCGCTGTCCAGATTGATTGGGGCCTCTGGTATATCGGCCAACAGTACGGGAATCCCAGCACGGCCTGGCACCATTGGCAGCAATATAACTGGTACTGATCCCCTAACCACACCCGCCGAGTAGCGAACCGACATGAACACTAAAACCGAGAGTGACCGCCTCCTGGGAGCAGCCGACATCCGACGCCTCGCCGACCAGATCGGCATCCACCCCACCAAACGGCTGGGGCAGAACTTCGTCATCGATCCAGGGACTGTCCGCAGGATTGTCCGTCTGGCCAAGGTGGAATCTGGCCAGCCCGTTCTGGAGGTGGGTCCTGGTCTGGGATCCCTGACTCTTGGATTGTTGGAGGCGGGCTGCCCGGTGACCGCCGACGAGATCGATCCCGTTCTGGCCCGACAGCTGCCGCAGACCGTCAGCGAGCGCATGCCGGAGAGCCTGGACCGGCTGACCGTAATCAACCGGGATGCCCTGACCCTGACCCCTCAGCTGGCAGGCGACGCGGGCACGGCCGCCGACCTGGCCATGGTGGCCAACCTGCCCTACAACGTAGCCACTCCGATCATTCTGACCCTCCTGGCCCGGTTCACCAATCTGAACCGGTTTCTGGTCATGGTCCAGAAGGAGGTGGCGGACCGACTGACGGCCGCCCCGGGTTCCAAGGTCTACGGCGTACCCAGCCTGAAGCTGGCCTGGTACGGGCATGCCGCCCAGGCTGGCAGGGTCGGGCGCCATGTCTTCTGGCCAGCCCCCAACGTGGACTCGGCCCTGGTCTCCTTCACGCGGGACAAGGATGGACACGGGCGCGGGGACGAGGGCACGAGGACCGAGGTCTTCGCCCTGATCGATGCCGCCTTTGGACAGCGCCGCAAGACCCTGCACGCCGCACTTAAGAGCCTGGTGACCGCCGAAGCCTTCCAGGCCGCAGGCATCGACCCTGCACGCCGGGGGGAAACCATGACCATCGAGGAGTTCGTCGCCCTGGAGCAAGCCCGCCGCGAGGTGGCCGCGTGAGCCCGGCAGCCAGGAGGGAGGGCGTTGCCCTTTACTGTCCCGCCAAGATCAATCTGAGACTCCGCGTCGGACCGACACGAGCCGACCTTGGAGGGCGACACCGCCTGGACACCATATACAGTGCCGTGGGAATCTGGGACAAAGTCGAACTTCGCCGGAGAGAACCAGGCAGCGGATTCCGCCTGAGTCTGGAGGGCGATCACCTGGGCGACCTGAACCGCCGTGATGCCGATCCACATGCCAACCTGGCCGTCAAGGCCCTCCTGACCATGGCCAAGGCCACCGGACACCAGCCTGATGTGGCCATCCACATCGTCAAACGGATACCGGTGGGTGCCGGACTGGCCGGCGGGTCAGCGGATGCCGCCGGAACCATGCTGGGGCTGAATCGGCTCTGGAATCTGGGGATGGCTGCCGCCGATCTGGATCGTATCGCCGCCGGGCTGGGCGCGGACCTGCCCTTCTGCCTGCATGGAGGGCTCAGCAGGGGCACGGGCTTCGGCCAGATTCTGGAACCCCTGGAACCGGATGGTCTGCAAGCCCAGCGGCTGTCCCGGGCCGGGCTGACCGGGCACCTCCTGATCGGGGCCTACGAGGACCAGCTGAGCACCGCCCAGGTATACAAGGCCTTCGATCTGATCGGACCCGGCTCCGACGACTTGAACGACCTGCAGGAGACCGCCTGTACCCTGCACCCGCGCTCGCGCCAGGCCCTGGACCTCGCCCGGCGGGCAGGCACCGGTCCGGCCTTCGTCTCCGGATCGGGCCCCTCTGTGGTGGTCATGGCCCCTCGCCCCGAGCAGGCAAGCACACTGATAAGGCTCTGGCGGGAGCAGAATGCCGTGGACAGGATCATCGAGGCTGACTCGCCAGTCCTGCCCAGGATAATCCCCCTGCGAGTCACCCATGGACAGTAGAGTAGGCAACATGACGAATCCCGAACCACTCGACGAACGCGAGGCCCGCAGGCAGTTCGTGCGACGGCGGCAGAAGATGGTCTTCACCATAGTCGTCAGCGCCCTAGTAGCCATCCTGATCATCTGCGGACTGATCATCTTCGGGTCCATCGGGCATACCGCCGAACACGCCACCATCGCCAAGCCCAACTACGGGGTCGCTGTGCCCTGCCCGCCCGACAATGCCAAGCTGGTCAACCACCCCGACATCCGCGTGCGCGTGCTCAACGGAACCAACAAGTCCGGACTGGCCACAGCCCTGGCCTCGGCCCTGCGCAATCGGGGATTCAACATGCAGGATGTGGCGGACTACCCAGGCAAGACCGAGACCGCCCGCACCCAGATACGCTTCGGAGCCTCAGCCATTGACCGCGGCTACACAGTGGGATCCCAATTCAACGATGCGGTTCTGATCATGGACGACCGCAACGACGATTTGATCGACGTGGTCATCGGGGCCACCTTTACCGATCTGGACGACGAGGACAGCAACTCTGTCGTAGGCCGCAAGATCGAAGCCATCAAGGGCTGCCAGGCCGACCCCTCCTCCATGAAGAACCTGCCCAAGGCTCCCAAGGCCTGACACCGCAGATCCGGCGTACCGCCGGATTCAACATCCACAGTCTCCCGACCAAGAGCGCCCGCCCGGAAAGGTACGACCTTGGTCAGGCTTGGTCAGCGCCTTCTCTTTGCCACCAGTCCCGCAGCTCCTGCTCGGCTGTCTGCCGGTCGACCGGGCCTTGATCCAGGCGGTAGTCCAGCATGTGCTTATAGGCGCGTCCCACCTGCGGTCCGGGCTTGAGGTCCAGAATCTGCATGATCTGTCGTCCATCCAAGTCGGGCCGGATGGCATTCAGATCCTCCTGCTGGCGCAGTTGAGCCACCCTGTCCTCCAACTCGTCCATGGCGGAGGAGAAGACCTGAGCCTTTCGCTTGTTGCGGGTGGTCGCATCGGCACGAGTCAGGCGATTGAGCCGCTCATATAGAGGTCCTGTCTCTCGGGCATAGCGGCGTACGGCCGCATCGGTCCACCGCTCATCCACGTAGCCGTGGAAACGCAGGTGCATGGAGATCAGGTCGCAGACGTCGGCGATCAGGTGGTGGTCGAAGCGCAGGGCCTTGAGGCGCTTGCGGGCCAACCGGGCTCCGACTGCATCATGGTGATGGAAGCTGACCTTACCACCGGGCTCAAAGCGTCTGGTGGCGGGCTTGCCGATGTCGTGCAGCAGAGCGGCAAGGCGCAGGGTCAGGTCCGGGGCGGGTACCGGTCCGTCAGGTCCTGTCTCCAGGGCGATGGCCCGGTCCACCACCATCAGGGTGTGCTCGAAGACATCCTTGTGCCGGTGATGCTCGTCTATCTCCAGCTGCAGAGCCGGCACCTCGGGCAGAACGATGTCAGCCAGGCCGGACTGCACCAGAGCCTCAATGCCCTGGACGGGGTGGTCGGACAGCATGAGCTTGGTCAGCTCGTCGCGAATCCGCTCGGCCGAGACGATGTTGATTCGATCGGTCATGCGGGTGATGGCCTCTGCGGTCTCCGGGGCGATGGTGAATCCCAGCTGGGCCACGAATCGCACGGCCCGCATCATCCGCAGGGGGTCGTCGTCGAAGGACTGGCGGGGATCCACCGGGGTCCGCAGCACCTGCTTGGCCAGGTCATTGGCCCCCCGGTAGGGGTCTACGAACACCAGGTCGGGCACCCGCAGGGCCATGGCATTGACAGTGAAGTCGCGCCGTGAAAGGTCGCCCTCAAGATTGTCCCCATAGTCCACCTCGGGCTTGCGGGAGTCCGGATCATAGGTGTCTCGCCGGTAGGTGGTCACCTCCACCTTGACCTCGGTGCCGTCAGGACGCCGCCGCAGCGCGCCCAGGGTGCCGAATTTGCGCCCCATGTCCCAGAAGCCCGACCCCCAGTGACGCAGGATGGGCTCGAACTGCTCGGGCCTGGCCGAGGTGCAGAAGTCCAGGTCGTGGGAGGGCCGGTGCAGGAGCAGATCGCGTACAGGACCCCCTACCAACGCCAGTTCAAATCCCTGCTCGGCGAAGAGGCGCCCGAGCTCGATGGCCTCCGGCCAGACTTGGAAATCCACGCTCACCCTTTCCTACGGAGTTGATGCGCCTACTAGCATACCGTTACCCCACCTGCACATTACCTTACGTAAAGTTGGAGTATGATTACGCCCGCGGACATGGCGCGCATGCTTGCACATAGCGCCGATTCTGCGGATACCCATGCCCGCGACCAGCAGAGTCGGGGCCACCTGGTGGAGACTGTAAGCGAACGTCTGGATCCGCAGATCCGCGAGCGCATACAGACCGAGGATGACGCTCCCACACCTGCCCTCATGCCCCGGCACAAGCATGCCTCGGGACCTTCGACCTTTGCCTCCCTGGATGCCCAGGAGCTGCCGGTGGTGCGCGAATATTCGGCGGGTGGGCTGATTTTTGACCGGTATGACCGGGTGGCCATCATCGCCCGGCACTCCCGCTCTGGCCACCTGGAATGGTGCCTGCCCAAGGGGCATATCGAGAAGGGGGAAACACCCGAGCAGACTGCGGTGCGCGAGGTCCACGAGGAGACGGGGATACTGGGTAGGGTGACCGACTCCATCGCCACCATCGACTACTGGTTCACCGGGACCAATCAGCGGGTCCACAAGCTGGTCCATCATTTCGTCCTGCGGATGATCGGCGGATCCCTGAGCGTGGAGGGCGACCCCGATCATGAGGCCGAAGATGCCATCTGGGTGGACTTCTCAGACCTGACCTCAGTGCTCAGTTACCCCAATGAACGTAAAATAGCCTGGCTCTACGCAAGGAAGTACAAAAAACAGCCATGATCCAGACCTCCCTGCGCCCGAGCGGGCGCACCAGCCAGCACATTCATGCCTTCAATCGGTGGACCCGGTGGACCCGAGTCCTGCTGGCGACCATCCTTCTGCTGGCCCTGGTGATGACTCCCTGGCATCCGACACCAGCCCTGGCTGCCACCAGTCATCAGAGCTCAGCCGAGGTAGCCCTGCGCTGGTCGACGCCAGTGGTGACCGACCAGTCCGGCTACGCCCTGCGCGCTGCGGTGACCAACACCGCGAACCAACCCATGGAGAATGCCCATCTGAGCGTGTCCACCAGCGCCCTCTACTCCTTCAGTTCACGGGCCGACATGCAGACCTGGTCCGAAGGCCACGCCCGCATTCCCACCCCGGATGTGCTGGGTACGCAGACAGTACCGACGATTCCGGCCGGGCAGAGCACCGAGGTCGCAGTCAACGTACCGGCTGATCAAGACGCGATCAAGAAGATGACCAGCTGGGGGCCCAAGCCCGTCCGGCTCTCCCTAAGCGACGATCAGGGCCGGATCCTGGGCGACGTATTCACCTTTCTTACGCGGACCTGGGATGGCCTGCCCACTGCAGGCACCCCCGCCCTGTCCCTGACCATGGTCCTGCCGCTGACCTCCTCGGACTGGAACATTGACGACAAGGCCATGACGGCGCTAATGACCCAGTCCAATGCCGAATCCGCGTCAGGCCCGGGCAACGATAAAAACCGGAGCGTGACACTGACCCGCCAGGGGACCCGCCGCCAGGAGGACCAGAGCCAGCTGCTGTCCAAACACGGGTCCCTGCAAGCCCTGGGCGACCCGGTCTACCTGTCCGCCTTCGCCAACCGTCCCCAGATACAAGGGCTGATTCAGCCGGCCGACTTCGACATCACCGGGTATGCATCCCAGAACCAGGACCGTTACGCCCAGGCTGGAGTCACCCCCGACTCCTGGAGCGCCCAGACCGCGGCCAAGCTCTATGCTGACACAGCGCCTGGCGCGTACGCCTGGCAGGGCCGACAGGAGTGGACCATGGAGTCCATCGCTGCGGCCCGCCGTGCCGGATATCAGACGGTCATCGCCCCCCAGGGCTTCGAGGTCGGCGCCGGCACCTCCGCCCACACCGGCAAGTACACCATCGAGACCAAGGCCGGAAAGGTAACCGTCCTGTCGGCCCAGCGCGAACTCAGCAACCTGGCCAGAGGTCACCCAAGCTCCACACGTGCCACCGGTGAGCAGACCCAGGCCGGGCAGACGGCCCGGTTCATAGCCCAGAGCGCCTTCTATCAGATGGAACAACCCTACGCCGAACGCTCCCTCCTGGTCTGCTTCGACGCCGATCAGGACACCCAACAGGCGGACCGGATCATGACCGAACTGGAGCATGCCCCATGGATCAACCTGGTCTCCATGGACAACCTGATGCAGGCGCCCGACTTCACCGGCGGATCTTCGGGTCTGCTCAAGGCCCTGGAGCTCGGCAACGCCAAGGGCAGCGCCAAACACGGCGATGGCCCGACAGGCACCCTGGACTCCCTGATCGCCAGCCGTGCTGACATCGACCGATTCGCCACCTCCATCCTGGCTGACGACAAGCAGGATTCCCAACCCACCGACAGCGCCTCAGCAGGCAAGACCGACAGCCAGGCCCTGGCCCGCCAGGATGCCGACACCACCGCCCGCCAGCCCAAGAATCCGCATCAGTGGCTGAACCAGCTGACCGCCGCCCACGACGATCTGGCTCTGAAATCCCTGGGCGGAACCGCAGCCGCCTCTGGTCTGGCCGATCAGGCCGAGGCCATATCCCACCGGCTCTTGGACGGCATCAGCATCACACCCAGCGAGTCTTTGAACGTCGTCAGCGAGACGGCCTCCATGCCCGTCACCGTCAGCAACAGCCACCCCTATCCCGTCCACGCCCGCATCAGCGCCCGAACCGATTCCATGGAGATCGTCACCTCCCGTATGGCGGAGGCGGTCATTCCCGCCCGGTCCGAGGCCCAGGTGACCTTCAAGGTCAGAGTGGCCGCAGCCGGCAGAGCCAACGTGGACATCGGCCTGCTGGACAGCCAGGGTCGTCCCTTCGGCCAGGTGCGCCGGGCTCAGATCACCAGCAATCTGCGATTGAGTGACATGAGCGGCCTGATCATCATTGTCATCGCCGTGCTCCTGGGACTCCTGGGGCTCTGGCGGCAGTTCCACCGTACGAAGGACCCGGACGAATGAGCTCCGTAGGGCGCAATTCCGCCATCATGGCCACGGGCACCGCGGCCTCCCGCGTGACCGGGCAGATCCGCACCATCCTGCTGGCAGCCGCCATAGGGACCACCGGAATCGCGGCCGACGCCTACCAGACCGGCGCCATGATTCCTCAGGTCATGTTCACCCTGATCTCGGGCGGCATCTTCAACGCCGTCCTGGTCCCGCAGATCGTGCGCACCCTCAAGGAGCGGGACGCAGCAGACCGGCTGAACAAGCTGATCACGGTCGCCATGGTCCTCCTGGCCCTGCTGACCCTGCTGCTGATGCTGGGCACTCCGGTGCTGACCACCATCTATCTGAACTCCAAGTGGAACCCGGCACAGCGGGCCCTGGCCAACTCCTTCACGCTCTGGTGCATGCCCCAGGTCTTCTTCTACGGGCTCTACACGGTCCTGGGGCAGATCCTGGCCGCCAAGGGCCGGTTCACCGCATACGCCTGGAGCTCGGTGGGTGCCAACGTTATCAGCTGCCTGGGCTTCCTGGCCTTCATCTTCCTGTTCGGCAACGCCCGCAATCAGCCGGTCGGCTTCTGGGACAACGGCAAGGTGGCCCTGACCGCCGGAGCCTGGACCCTGGGGGTGGCCTTCCAGGCGCTGGTCCTCTTTATCCCCTTGATCATGAGCGGCTTCCGCTATCGTCCTCGCTGGGGCCTGCGCGGAATCGGCCTGCGATCCATGGGCTCGGTGGCGGCCTGGAGCATGTGCGTGGTCGTCATCAACCAGCTGGCCAACGTAGTCAATGCCCGCGTCAACAACGGCGCCCCCCTGGAGGGCAACCCGTTTGACATCGCCGGCAACGGCTCCTATCAGAACGCCTACACCATCTTCATCCTGCCCTACTCGCTGGTGGCCGTCTCGGTCAGCACGGCCCTCTTCCCCAAGCTGTCCAAGGCGGTTTCCGACGGCCGCATCGGGGATGCCCGCAATGATCTGAGCCAGGCCCTGCGCAACGTCGGACTGGTCATGTTCTTCTTCGCCGCAGTCCTGTTGGCCATTCCAGTGCCCATCACCCGAGCCCTGCTGCCCTCGGTAAGCGTCCACGAGTCTGTCCTTATCTCAGGACCGCTGATAACGCTTTCCCTGGGGCTGGTTCCCACGAGCGCCTTCCTGCTCATTCAGCGCACCTTCTACGCCTTCGAGGATGGCCGGCATCCTTTCATCTTCGCGGCCGTCTCCAACACCATCCAGGTGGCAGTGCTTCTGGTATCCATACGCCTGTTGCCTCCCCGTTACTGGGCGGCGATGGTAGGACTGAGCCTGTCCCTGAGCAGCCTCCTCAGCTTCCCTGTCCTGGCTCACATGCTGCGCAGCCCCTTCCAGGGAAATCTGGACGAGCGGCGGATTCTTATCACCTACGCCAAGGCTTTCCTGGCTGCGGGATTGGCCCTGGCGGCCGCCCTGACGGTCAAAACCCCGGTGACCCATCTGGTCGGAGCCTGGATTCAGGGTCGGCAGGGTCACATGAGCTGGGTGCAGGCGCTCTTCATCTGCGTGGTCATCACCCTGTTGACGGCGGTCATCTATGTTGTGACCCTGGTAGCCCTGCGCACGGAGGAATTCATCCAGCTCCTGGTTGATCTGGCCCGCCGGCTGGGCAGGACAGCCCGGCACCCCGTCCGCAGCCTGGACGCACTGCAGGAGCGACCCTCCCGGCTGGCCGACCGCTCGGTCAGGGTGGTGCACTCCTCCTCCCCCGACTCCGCTCTGCCCGGCATGGACGCAGCGCTGGAGAACTTCGAAGAGGCCCGCGAGTCCGACGCTGATGGAGAATCCGCGATAGCCGGACCTCCACCGGCTCCCCCGACCCCGCAACCCGTTAGGATTGTACCTAGGAACAGCAAGGTCCACCACGGTGTCGCCGACTACAGGCGGCGCCCCACTTCTGATGAGAGCTCGGCAACTATGAACGCGCATATCGGAGACACCATCCTCGGCAGATACACCCTGGTCACCCTGCTCCGCCGCGCGAACGGTCTGAGCGCCTGGCGGGCCAAGGACAAGGTCCTGGACAGGGATTGCCAGCTCTTCATCGCGGGGGATTCCACCTGCATGGACCGGATCAACATCAACGCCTCAAGCCTGGCGCTGAGCAAGGATCGCCGTTTCACCCCGGTCTATCAGCTGCACACTCGTGACAAGGTCTCCCTAATCGTCACCGCTCCCGATGCCGGCATGTCCCTGAAGGACTACATGCACGGACCCGCCGGGGAAACGCTCAGCGACCGGGCCATCGGCACCATCATGGGAGAGGTCACGGAGGCCATGCGGACCCTGCATGCCGCAGGCATGGTCGACTATGCGGTCTCCACGAGCACCATCAGACTGGCCCCGGCCTCGATCACCCTGGCAGATGCACCCATATCGCCTATGCTCGAGCACCCGTCAGTCTCAACTGAGACGGGGTTGACGAACGAGGAGTATGCCATACGGGAGCTGGCCGGTGTGCTCTATGCCATGCTGACGCGCCGACCCGACCAGGACGGACGGCAGCCCAGTCTGCAGGAGCTGCCCAAGCAGGCCCCGGAAGAGTTCAAAATCATCTGCATGCGCGGGCTGGGCCTGGCGAATGAGCAGGGAACCGTGCCGGTTCCGCTGGTCACCCTGGCGGAGCTCTCGGCCCTGCTCAGCCCCTGGGTCCCGCCCGAGGAGCTGACCGACAGCGATCTGATCTGGCCCGGACTGGACGGCCGTGCCTCCATCGAGTCCGTCGCCCTGCGTCCAGTGGACCCCAAGAACGTACTCCCGCTTCCCGAGGGGCTGACCTCCTCGGCCCTGCCTGCCAGGCAGACCGTATCCCACCATGAGCCGCACTGGAAGACCAACCAACTGCTCTTCCCCGGCCGCAGCGAGATCGAAATGCTCAATCCGGAGGATACGGATACCGACCTCTTCTCGCTCTTTGACGAGCGCCAGCGGCTGCGTTCGCTGAACAGCTCCTCCCGCAAGACCGCAGCCATGGATGTGAGCGCACTCAGAGCTACGGCGGCCAGACCCGCAGCCGTGAATGAGGAAGAGTCCAAGGCTGTGACCGGACGGATGCCGACCGTCAAAGACGATCAGCGCAAACCGTCCGAGGCTCTCAGCGGCAACGGCGTGACTGCCAACAACCCCGTGGAGCGAGGCTTCTCCCAGTGGGACTTCCACAAGTCCAGCGGCCAGGAGAATGGTGCGGCGAACGGCAGCAGCCAGGCCGCCAAGGCAACATCCAACCTGAGCGCTCCACAAGGCAACATCGATTCGCGTGCGCGCCAAACAGGAGCTGAGGCCGCCGAACCTCTTGTCGGAGGCAGTGGAGAACCTGCAGCCCGGAATGAACACTCCTCTTCCGCCGCTGCTTCGGACAAGACCAAGGCGCCCGGCAAGGCACCTGACCAGACAGCCCGATCCTCCAAGAGCCCTGATTTCGACGAGGAGGAGCAGCAGACCACAGTCATGGAGCCGCTGCCCCCCAGCTTCACGCCTGAAATCCACTCCATGCCTGTGCCGGTGACTTACTCGGTACTTCCCGACGA
This sequence comes from Bifidobacterium sp. W8104, assembly GCF_016100735.1. Taxonomy (NCBI): domain Bacteria; kingdom Bacillati; phylum Actinomycetota; class Actinomycetes; order Bifidobacteriales; family Bifidobacteriaceae; genus Bifidobacterium; species Bifidobacterium sp. W8104. Next base: position 973,348 of record NZ_JACFRW010000001.1, on the reverse strand, counting down.
TGAGCAGGATAAGGATCTGGACGACGAGGCCGATATGGCTGACACCCGTCTGTTCGGCCGCTTCACGACTCGCTCGGTGGTCATCGCCATAGCGGCTGTAATCGTTGTGGTGGCCCTGGTCTGGGCCCTCTCGACCATTACCGGATCCCGATCCAAGGTCGGCAAAAGTGAGGGTGGCTGGCCGGTCATGTCCAACGTGCCCTTCCCCGGCAAGACCAATGGGGACGAGGAGGCATCCCCCTCCAGCAATGGCAATGGCGATGACAACGATCAGGCTCAGGCTGGCGCGGATGCTGATGCAGACAAGGTCAGCCACGCTGACAAGGAGGCCGGCAAGGTTCCCGATCCGCCCAAGCCCAAGAACACTACGGCCTACAAGACCAGCCGCCAGCTCTTCCTCAACAAGCCTGCCGGCCTGCAGGGCTATGGATGGTATATGCACCTGACCCAACCGGAAGAGGTCTCCCGCCTGACCATCGTCGCGCCTCAGAGCGGCGGTCATGCCCAGATCTATGCGAATTCCACGGCGGCTCAGCCCAACCAGGGGCAGCCTCTGGCCGACTTCAGCTTCGATGCCTCGGGCACCACCCAGGTCACCCTGCGCGAGGCGGTGACGACTCAGGACCTGGTCGTCTGGGTGCCCATGGACGGCATGCCGGGAAACAGCCTGCGCTTCACTTCAGTTCAGGCTTTCTGAGCATGACTGTGGGTCGACGGCAACAAAGGCGAATCATCCTGACATCGACCCATAGACCATCTGTCGGCCGCAAATTGCCTGCAAGCCCCATGGACCCCATCAGCAGACATGACCGCCCACCCATCCACATGCCGATACTATGGGTGTACCGAAATGGTAATGTGTTGGATTTTTCCTCCTATATAGCGCCTACAGGTAATACAGTTTCCTTAGACAACGGCGGCAGGAAGGCGGAAGTCAGTTATGGCGGATGATCCCAATATCGCGTCCAAGGTCATCAAGAACGATCCTTGGTACAGCTCCTATGCAACTCGAGCCGAGCAGATGCGCGCCTCCGAGATCCGTGCCCTCTTCGCCGTGGCCAACCGGCCCGAGGTGGTCTCCCTGGCGGGTGGCATGCCCTACCTGGGGCGGATGCCCTTCGACAAGTTGGCCGACCAGCTTGGCGACATGCTGCGGAGCAAGGGCCAGGTGGCCTGGCAGTATGGATCGGCACAGGGCGATCCCCACCTGCGCGAAGACGTGCTGCCCATTATGGAGCTGGAAGGCATCAAGGACGTCCAGCCGGATGATGTGGTCATCGTCAACGGTTCCCAATCGGGACTGGACCTGATTACCAGAATCATGTGCGACCCCGGCGATGTAGTGCTGGCTGAGGCGCCCAACTATGTAGGTGCCCTGGGCGTCTTCCAATCCTTCCAGGTCGATGTGGTCAACGTGGCCATGGACGGCGACGGGCTGATCCCCGAGGCTCTGGAGGAGACCATTCTGGAGCAGCGCCGCCAGGGCAAGGCGGTCAAGTTCCTCTACACCGTGCCTAACTTCCACAATCCTGCCGGCGCCACCATGAGCGTCGAGCGGAGGCCGCGAATCATCGAAATCGCCCGAAAGTACCATGTGCTCATTGTGGAGGACAATCCTTATGGACTGCTGGCCTTCGACGGCCAGACCTATCCGGCCCTGCGCTCTTACGACTCCGAGGGCATTGTCTACCTGAGTAGCTTCTCCAAGATCATCGCTCCGGGTATGCGCGTGGCCTGGATGGTTGCACCTCCTGGCATCCGACAGAAGCTGGTTCTGGCCAACGAGTCAGCCATCCTTTGTCCTTCCAACATGAGCCAGATGACTATCACCACCTATCTGGACAACTTCGACTGGAAGTCACAGATCAACGACTACCGGGGGATGTACAAGGAACGCTGCGATGCCATGGACGAGGCTTTGAAGGAATACCTGCCCTACTGTTCATGGCTCAAGCCCAAGGGTGGCTTCTATATCTGGCTGCAGATACCCCAGGGGCTCAACGCCAAGGACATGCTGCCCAGGGCGATCACCGCCAAGGTGGCTTACGTGTCAGGCACAGCCTTCTACGATAACGGGGAGGGTGCGGACCATATGCGCCTGTCCTTCTGTTACCCCACTCCCGATCGGATCCGAGAGGGAATACGCAGACTGTCCACGGTCATCGAGAACGAACTCGCCACCGTCCGGCTGTTCGAGCCCGACAGCGGCAAGGAAAGGGGCTGAATCATGGCGGCCAAGCACAGCAAGACACCACGGCAGCAGACCGGCGGCAAAACCCCGGCAACCGGCAAGGCCAAGACAACCGCGAGTGCGACGGCGACCACAGTCGCCGGCCCGGATACCACTGCGGCCGCAGCTGCTGGCGAAGTGGCCAAAAGAGCCAGGCGGACCTCGCATCGCTCCACTCGTGAGGCCACGCCGTTCACCATGGACGATATCATCTCCCTGGCGAGCAAGGCCACCAAGCGTGCCGATAAATCCCTCCTGGTTATCTGCGGTGGCCTCAGCCATGAGCGTGATGTCTCCATCAGCTCAGGGCATCGAGTCCAGGGATTCCTGGAGGAGGCCGGATGGACGGTCCATGTCCACGACATGGATGGCTCGCTCCTGCCCTACCTGACCGATGAGAAGACCCGCCCTGATCTGGTCTGGCCCCTGCTGCACGGTGCCAACGGCGAAGATGGTTCGATTCGTGATGTCTTGGAGATGGCGGAACTGCCTTACATCGGATCCCGGGCCAAGGCCTCCCGGACCGCCTGGAGCAAGCCCATCGCCAAGAACGTCGTCCGCATGGCCGGATTGCGCACTCCGCATTCCGTGACCTTGCCCGAGTCCATGTTCCGCGAGCTGGGAGTCGAACCCGTCATTGATATGCTCCTAGGTTCGCTGGGACTCCCGCTCTTCATCAAGCCCACCATGGGCGGCTCAGCCATGGGTTGCACCATGGTGACGGAACAGAGTCAGCTCACTCAGGCCTTGATTAACTGCTTCGCCTACGGTGATGTGGCCCTGATTGAACAGGCCGTCACAGGCACCGAGGTCTCCGTGTCCATCCTCGAATTTGACGGACACCCCCTGGTTCTGCCTCCGCTGGAGATCTGGACCCCCTCAGGCACCTACGACTTCGAGGCTCGCTCCACACCCGGCCCGACGGAGTTCTACGTTCCAGCCCGACTGGATGCCAAGGCCACACAGGCTGTGAGCGATGCCGCGCTGACTGCCCACCGGGCTCTGGGGCTCCGCGACATCTCACGCACCGACTTCATCGTTGATGCCCAAGGACAGCCACAATTCCTGGAGTCCAACGTGGCGCCCGGCATGACGGACACCTCGCTTCTGCCACAATCAGCCTTGGCTGCCGGCTACAACCTACCGGAGCTATACACTGCATTGGTTCAATCTGTTTTGAATCAAAAGCGGACCAACTGAAGCTTCAAGGCCCGTCTGGTTCTGCCTGTCATTCGGTTTTCATAAGGCAAGATCCGCCCGATGTATGGTGTGCAATTTGCGCGATATACATCGTGCGGACCTGCAATAGCCGTAGCCTGCAAATACAGGCAGAGCATATAATACGCATGGCGGGTACCCTACACACAGTACGGATAAACAGTTTGGCACAGTAAGGTTTAACAGTTCGTATTCATTAAACCCGATGCTCTATTCTGCGTTTATTATTCTGCGTTTATTATTCTTAATTCTCATCATCATTCTTCTCCGGCAATCAAATGCCAGTTGTTCACCATCCACCACCCCTCGTCGGTTATTTCCGTCCTCCCTCCATGCGTCAAGCTCGGCTCTCCGCTCCCCCTTTATGCTCCGTTTCCACTTACTCCCCTCCTTTACTCCCTCCTTCACTACCTTCCTTTACTAACTCGCTTCTCCTTTACTACCCCACCTCATCTTTACTGCTCAGCCAAAGCCATGATTGATCCAAAGGGATGTTCAGTGTCGGTTTTTGTATTGTTGACAAGGCTAACGTGCAGAAGCAACGCAGGCGAATAAATTACCAATGCCGGAATGGCTGGTCACTCTCCAGGACTCAGCTCACAATAGACAGCTGTATCGCTTCATACCCTTGCATGCAATCGTGGCCGGCATCAAATGTTTCACGTGAAACATCCCGGGAATAGCAACTTACTTCATCAACTCCAGCGAAGGTCCCACTGATACAGCGCCTGTGATTGACAGCGATTCCCGCTCGTCAACAGTGCGAGTCGAATAAAGATATGGGACGGATGAAAATGAACACAACCTTCATGGAATCGCAACCACCATGAGTTCTGCGTCATTCAGCACAGGATGTTTTACCTTGTTATTGGTCAAGCGGACGTGACTACATATATCGATATATAGGCATCGCCGCTTTAGTGTCTTCAAGAATCGACGCCTCTTTACTTGCCGCCAAGACTTCGAATGAGATCTGAGTCCGCATCAGTAAATTGCTATTCTGTCACCAGTATTGATGCACCAATTCATTCGTCGAATCGCTCATCCTCATCGTTGAGAGTGCGATCTTCATATCAGGATTCATCCATCGGGTCATATTGCTTACGCGGTTTGCTCCTACGCGCCCGCTGCAAAGCCTATCAATAAAAGTCCATAGATCAAGACAATCAATCCCCTGCAAATCAGAGGGTACATATACACATATCCAGGCGCATCCGTGCTTATCGAAAGACCGTACTTTCGCAGGATCGAACTATCAGTTGAAACTGTGCCCCACCGTGTTTGAACCGTCTATGTTACTGCCTGGCTATATATGTCTTACTTGTCCCTGCTGCTTCCCTCGCCCTTGTCCGATGCGTGCGAAGAATTTTCACCAGGTCTGTCCTGAGCTGAGGGTACATACTGGTCGGCAGTCCTAGCAGTCACATCTTCATCAGCATCAAGGCTTTTGTCTGTTATCGGAGAATCAGCAACCAAGTCGTCGTCATTTTCATCGGGACTCGGAGGATTCCAAAAACGCCAGCTATGCCAGCTGTCATCCTCACTCTTGTCCTCTATTTGGTGGCTGGGGTGCTCCCGCAGCAACCGATTAACTCGGAGCATAAACCAAATCAGCACCAGAATCGTCCCAATATTGGTTACAATGGCTACTATCACGGTTTTCTCCATGGTTCAAGGATAGCCTGCTCCTGTCTGAACCCGAGTGACCTTGAGATACAAGCGCCCTTTTCGCCCACCGCGTGTGACCCAGTCATCCTAAATGGATACAGTAGCGTTATGAAGCAAACTGTTCATGATGCCATTGTTATAGGGTCCGGACCCGCAGGATACACCGCCGCCATTTATCTTGGCAGAGCTGGATATGCTCCACTCGTTATTGCTGGAGCTCTAACGCCCGGCGGTCAGCTTATGAACACGACGGAAGTTGAGAACTTCCCAGGATTCCCTAAAGCAGTGCTCGGTCCCGATCTGATGGATCAGATGCGCGATCAGGCCGAACATTTTGGTGCTCAGATCGAATACGATGATGTCGTCTCAGTCGACTTGCACGGAGACATCAAGCGGATCACCACCGATGGCGGCCAAGAATACCAAGCTCGATCCGTCGTCATCACCACAGGTTCGCAGTATCGTAAATTGGACATTCCCGGCGAGCGCGAGTTCTCAGGACGAGGGGTATCCTACTGCGCCACATGCGACGGCTTCTTCTTCAAAGACAAGCCGATCGTAGTTGTTGGCGGCGGTGACTCTGCTATGGGTGACGCGGACTTCCTGACCCGTTTCGGCTCTTCTGTCACACTGATCCATCGCCGCCAAGGCTTCCGCGCTTCAAAAATCATGGTGGACCGTGCCAAGGCCAATGACAAGATCAACTTCCTTCTCGACTCGGTCGTCACGCGGATCAACGGCGACGATAGTGGCGTTATCTCTTTGGACGTACGCAATACAGCCACAGGCCGACAATCCACCATTCCAGTTAACGGAGTCTTCGTCGCTATTGGATTCACCCCTCAGACCGCTTTCCTTAATGGCCAAGTTGACCTGGATCAGGACGGCTATATCCTGGTCGAGGGTGGGTCAACGAAGACTTCTGTACCTGGAGTCTTTGCCGCTGGTGATGTCACCGACAAGATTTATCGTCAGGCCATTTCCGCTGCTGGCATGGGTTGCCGTGCTGCACTAGATGCTCAGGAATATCTTACGAGTTTGGATAACCGATAAGGCTTGATACGCCTTCACAAACAAGAATTTACGTGCCTGGCAGTTTGTAAATGCCGGGCACTTTGTTTATTGATTACGCACAGCTGCCTATCAAGTTTCCTTTAGTTATTCATTGACCACAACCGGACCCTCTACCCAACAGGAAAACTCAAATCCTAAAGCTGCTCCAATCGTTCCCCGCTGACATATAAGACCCTCTCCGCCGAGACAGCACCCCACGACCAGCCCTCCCCCATCGACACATCGCAAACCCTACAAACCTCGCCTGTCGAGGTTTGCTAACTCCCTTTTGGGCCAGAGCTATCCTCACTCAAAAGCCGCATACAAGCTATAAGGACTTTTATGGCTATCTGACACATGCCTAAGCAACTATCCTATAATGCCCAACCAGCCAATTAGTCAACCTGTCAACGACTCACTGCATATCTTTTTCTTGAACATACTCATCCGTTTATCGACAGCTATGCATTTGAGATACCAAGGATTGGAGATAACAATCCACTCAGGAGTAGTTACCTGCCAAAATGACCAGGCTTGTTCGTCAGCAGGTTGTCACAATCTACAGTCTGCCAGCAATATGTGTATTGCACACTATCTTTCAGTACAAACACAGAGTTCTTTGAGTGGCACATGCTGATAACTGCCGAATCATTCCGACACTAAGACAAATAAAAGAAAGACAGCGATTGCTTATCAGCTCAGACAAAACCAGACTAAGCTACGAAGCAATCGCTTGCATGAGCAGCGGGGTTTGGTTGAGCAACCCCCACAGTCGCTTTTTAAGAATCGTATCAAACTACGGGATCAAATCCAGCCTTTATCGCCCGAATGACCGTCATTGCTGGCGGTTTGATTCTTCTCCAAGAGAATGGCGACGATGCGGTCCATGTCTTCAGGTGAAGAAAATACGATTTCTATCTTCCCGTGCTTTTTCGTGCCCTTAATAGCCACCTTGGTATCAAAGTGACTTTCCAAATCCTGGCGCACAGGACTATCCGCCCAGGCATTTACTCTGGGCTTTTTTGCTTTCTTCTTCGCCGACCCTGTCTGCAACGCGACAAGTTCTTCGGTAGATCTTACCGACAAACCTTCAGCAATGATCTTGTCTGCCAGGGCAGCCATTGACTTTTCATCCGGCAAAGTTAGCAGGGCACGGGCATGTCCGGCTGACAGCACGCCTGAGCTAACCTTTTTCTGCACACTCGGGGGCAACTTCAACAATCGAAGTGTGTTGGTGATCTGTGGTCTGGACTTAGAGATTGACTTGGACAAACCGTCCTGAGTCAAGCCAAACTCATCAATCATCTGCTGATAAGCGGCTGCTTCTTCCAAGGGGTTAAGAGCCACTCTATGAAGATTCTCGAGCAAGGCATCGCGCAGCATGGTGTCATCGCTCGTAGTTTTCACAATTGCAGGTATGGTATCCAGGCCAGCCAATCGAGTAGCTCGCCAACGACGCTCACCCATTATGATTTCATAATGAGTTGTTTGCCGCAGATTCGCCTCTTTCTGATTTGGAAGCTGACTCGATCGTTCTTCACCGGTCTCAGCATCAATTGCTTTGGATTTACTTCTCCCATCGCCAACCGAGGTGGTCTTATCCTCGATTGTCCGTGGGCCGTCAGCAAGAGTCGACCTACGCACTACTATAGGCTGCAATACACCGACTTCCTTGATGGAGCGGGATAGCTCCAACAGCTCGTCTTCATCGAAGATATGCCGTGGTTGCTGGGCGTTAGGCCTGATATCATCCACACGCACTTCGGCCAAGTACCCACCCTGGACAGGTTTCAACTGCTCTTGGCTGTTGCCCTCCGTCTTATTCGGCTCGCTATCATTGCGAACAGCACCTGCACGGTTGGTGCTTTGCCGAGTCTCGTTTGCCTGACGGTCGACACTCTCGCCCGATTCCATCATGGATGATGTTTCACGTGAAACATTTGTCGTCGTAGGTCCAAAGAACAGATCACTTGGGTGTTCCAGGCTGCTGATAGATGGAACAGACCGACGCTTAGTAGTCCTCTTCAAAGTGGATGTTTCACGTGAAACATCCTCGCCGAGAGACTCAGAAATGCTGACACGTCTTTGTCCCGTCTTGGAACGTTTGCGGCCGCTCTCGGAAGAAGTTGTCGTTGCAGCAAGTTGAGAGCTTGCACGACCTGAATGCATTGTCTTGCGTTCTCTTTTGGCTCCTTCTTTTTCTGAGGCATCCGTCAGTGGGCCCTGTTGTCCGGCCGATTGCTTAGACAAGCCTTGAAGGGTAGGCTGCTCGTTACCTGAATTCGGTACTTTGTCATCTTGTTGTCGACTTTTTTCAACATTGGTTTCGTCATCTTCACCTGGCAGGGCGGGGAATAGAGCCCCCAAGCCCTTGCCCAACCGTGAACGGCTTGTCATGTCCTCACTCCCCCTGTCTTCTATTGGCTATGTGTTCTAGCACTTGCTCGGACCTCTGGGCGATTTCTAACGCTGCCTCTTCATATGCGATAGCACCTGCTCCCTTAGGGTCGTAGGTGACAACGCTTTGTCGGAAGCTGGGAGCTTCAGAGATTTTGACTGAACGCGGGATGGTCGTATTAAGCACTATCTCTGGATAATGTTCCTTGACCTGATCAAACACTTCTTTGCTGAGCAGTGTCCGTCTGTCATACATAGTCAACAACATGGTCGAGATTACGAGATAAGGATTATAGCTCTGCTGAACAAGCCCTATGGTATGCAGCAACTGTTGCAGTCCTTCGAGAGCATAGTATTCAGCTTGCACTGGAATCAATACCTCATTGACTGAACACATAGCATTCAGAACCAGCAATCCAAGACTGGGCGGGCAATCAACAAGAACATAGTCATAATGCTGATGGCAAACTTTGAGATAGTCGGCAACTGCTTTTTTCATGAGTTGATTGCGGTTGGGCATATCCGCAACTTCGAGCTCAGCACCACTTAAATCAATCGAAGATGGGACGACCTCAAGGTTGGGGAATTCAGGGGAACCCACCTTAACGTCGTCGATACCAAGACGACCCTCAAGCACATCGTAGGTTGACGGCGTCCCGGATTCGTGAGCCACACCCAGTGCAGTGGAAGCGTTGCCTTGGGGATCCATATCGATGACCAACACACGTTGATCAAATTCAGCAAACGAACATGCCAAATTAACGGTGGTCGTGGTTTTCCCTACCCCGCCTTTTTGGTTTGCAATGGCAATGAAGCGAGTTTTTGCTGGGTGAGGGAACTCAGCCTTACGCAAGGCCTGATATCGCGCAGATAGATCTGCCATCTCCGCACCGGACACCGAACCGGTCCCGTCAGCGAATATTCGATTCAGAATATCCGTTGCCGTTTCCATACCTGATGTGTTCGGCGTGGGTTGCTCACCGACTTTCGGGGTATTTCTCGAAACGGGTTTCACCTTCTTCGATGCGGTCACGAACCTTCCTCCTTTTGATAACCATTCAATTTTCCCGTCCTCGTTGGACATGTCAGAGCGGCCGCAAGTTATACACCGTCACTGTTCATAACTGTGGATAAGTGTGGATAGCTTCATCAACACCTATGGAATGGACCCTTACTCTAGATTATTAGTTTTGCCTTGCAATTATTGCCAATTCTGCCACCGCACAACTCCTGCTATGGTTCACGGACAATAATGTGGATAATTCAACCACCGGGTCTAAATTGTGCATAACTTGAGTGGGGCGAATCGATAAATTGCTTACGTCGTCAATTTTAGCAGCAAGATTCATGGTTATAATCAATGAACAATCCACATATTGGATGGCCGTCGTAAATACTGCAGTAATCCCCAGATTGAACTTTGGGCGACACGCCCAATACTAAAACAACAGAATATTGTTTCACGTGAAACATCTAGGCTTCCCCAGAAATGTAGTTGCTCCGCTGATTATCAGTTCTACACAGTCCAGCGACATTGGTTTGTCTGTTTTATTTTCACATCTTTTCATCCAAGAGCATTAACTACTTATGGTTTTAGCGAACACCACTAAACCTGTTATTCCGAGTGTGGATTTTTATATCGCCATGTAAAGGGAGGACATTTACCGATCAATGTTTCATTTGAGTTTGTGTGATTATGGTTAAATCATCACTACCAAAGAAAGGGCCATGAACTACTTTTCTTATTAATACTTAAAATAGCATTGCGATATTCTTTTCCCTATTCTCCAATAACCTTGATCTAGATTCTTGCTATTTGAAGTGATTGTTTCATGTGAAACATTCCAACCGATCTCTATCTAGAAACCATCGACAAGCAGTGGCACTCACTGTATGAAGTTCTGTGCGTTGACGCTACAAATCTAATAGGTTTGAATGGGGCTTCTCAAAAATATAATCATACTCTTATTTCTACCTTCAACGGTCCACTGAGCCATTTGGATCGACCAAGCCAGTAATCAATGGGGTACTGTTTACCTGAAACGGATCAAAGCAATATTTGTTTGATGATGTTTCACGTGAAACATCACTAAATGAACTAATCTGATACCGGTGAAGAGGATTCGTATTGCTCAATTCAGTTGTCCCGGTACTCCGACATCTCAGAAATATTACATGCCGAAGACTGATTCGAAGACTTCTCTGTGCTAATTGATCAATGGTTCATGTGATTTCCGCACGTACGCGAGAACTGCATAACTTTATGAAGGTTGATGAGGAAACACAAAGATCAACACACTGGTTAAGAGGCAATAGGCTCCCCTGATGTAAAGGAAACATGTATATAGGGACAGTAAGACGAGCATAGCAACAAAAGTCTAGTAATTGAAACAAGTCAATTGATGGATCACTAAACAGCTAAAGGACGACGTCTCCAGAGAATTTAAATACAACGTCAGAATGATAGCGGTACGTCCAAGTCCGAGATAAAACATCATACTACTTGAACAATAATGTGTGGAATACTAGATCCGGATGGAATGATACTGACAGGCTAAAGCCAAAGAGTCGCAGCCCGATTCGAAATAACCAAGAGATAGAACATCTATATTTCAAATAATATAGCAATGATAAATCGCGTGGACTGTGGTTTGTGATGCTGAGGTCAATCTATAACATCAAAAAAACCTAGTAAGTTTCAGACTGAAAGGACATCCGTGGCAGACAGTAAAGATGACCCGCCTATTTACATTCCCTTATAATCCATCAATCCATCCATCATGATTAAGCATCAGTCAAGCTGATGCGCGGAAAAGGCCGACTAAATCTGATCTGACATAATCAGTCAATCTCCGATCAATGACTCTATATGGTTTTATGTTGAATTGAGATAATGTTTTATCTTGTATAGTCGATTCTTACGTGCCATCAAGCCGAGTTTCTGACACCGCAGTCATTCATTAATGCATATCGGTGTCGTGCTTTAGCGCTTGTCCACAAGAACCACATGAGTATCCTCAAGACCAGGAGCGACTGGAGCTTGGCAAACCCGTGGATTCTCTCCATGACATTTTTTTATCTCTTTAGCAGCCTTATCAAGCTCAGCTTGTGCCGAGCGGCCCTTAAGAGCAATAAGCTGACCTCCCGATCTCAAAAGAGGTAAAGTCCATCCGGCGAGCTTAGTCATGGGAGCTACAGCTCTGCACGTCACGACATCGAAAGTATGAGGTACTGAGGGATTGGAGTCGGCGTTTGCTAGACCTTCTCTCCCCATTACCCCCGAGGAGTCATGGCCATTTACATCTTGTTGACTGTCATCATTTCTGACTGCAGCCAAGGTTGAAGAATCTCGACGACCGTAGACCGAAACGGGCTGTTCCTCGCTTCTACGACGACCGTGGCGGCGACTTTGTGAACCTTTTTTGTTATGCCGCGTCGACGCGTGAGGTGATTTTGGGGCCAGATCCTCTGCACGCTTACGAAGCACAGCCGCATTAGCCAGGTGCAACTCATCAACAACTTCCTGCAGCCAAGTTACACGCCGCTCCATTGGCTCGACTAGGACAACCTTGCACTGTGGAAGGCAAGCTGCCAGTACAATGCCTGGGAAGCCCCCACCGGAACCAATATCTGCCACTGTCGCCGTCTGACTGTCAGTGGTCAATCGCTCTCGCACGAAAGGGACAATAGCAGCTGAATTGAGTATGTGCCGCTCCCAAATAATATCCTCGTCGCGAGGGCCAATGATGCCCCTCTCCACACCCTCACGCAAGATCTTGTCGTGGAAACGCTGCATGGGTACCAGAGCATCGCCGAGCACCTGGCTTAAGAGGGGACCATCGTTCAGCTCATCATCCACAACAGCCATTTCAACTCCTCACATTCACATTTGACGCCCAGTCAATTACAGCCACAGACCACGACAGCCTCATGCTGTCTCGTATACAGCGAGGTTTCACTCTGCCAGAACCGAAAACCGTTGGATTCCTAAAACTATGTACCAACGTGAGGTTTTCAACCGCAAAAGAACATCGAGAGCCAAATATCAGTATCCCATCGGAAACAGCATAGGCGCAGTCTCTGATAGAGGATCACCAACCGAGGGCATCGGAATCGAACCAGCATGGCAAATCAACCATCATGAGCCTGACAGCACTATACAGCTGACTGATGGCACAATACACCTGCCAAATAGCACAGTCTTGGTAAACAACACAAGAACCTTAGGCAGTACGATTGCGCCAAACAGTGAACCAATCTAAAAGGCCGACATCATAAGTACTTCATCGGCCCGTAGTCCTACATGGCTCGGCAATCACTGCCTATCGGCATCCGCAGGATCGTCATCAGCCGGGTAGTCAGCCGAATCATCGACCTGGTCTGTCTCATCCGCGTCCAGCGGGGCATCATACCCGACTGGCTCATCCTCAACATCGTCAGGCAGGTCCTCGTCTTCGCTCTTGGCCTTCAGGTAGACGGTGACGTAACGGTGGGGTTCCTCGCCGTGGGAGCGTGACTTCAGCCCCTCCTCGCGGACCATATCATGGACGATCTTGCGCTCGAAGGAATTCATAGGCTTCATATTGACAGGTTCGCCGGACTCACGGACCTCGTCAATCACGTCCAGGGCCTGCTCGCGAAGATGTTCGCGCTTGCGCCGCAGGAAACCGTCCACATCCACAATCAGATGGGAGCGCTCCCCTATCTTCTGCTGCACGGCCAGCCGCGTCAGCTGTTGAAGAGCGTCGACTACCTCGCCATCCTTGCCGATCAGATGCCTGATATCCGTGTCGTCGTCAGCCACAATCTGCACGGTCGGACGGTGGTTGCGCACCCCCATCTCGATATCGCCCTCGTAATCGACGATGTCCAGCAACCCCTCCAGATAGTCGGCGGCGACATCCGCCTCCTCATTGAGTTGCTCGATGGTCTTTCCCTGGTCCAGAGACTGAGACATCTATGCTCTCCTTACACGCGTTTACATCCGATTCATAACCTCAGGTCCACTGGATTCCTGGTCGGATTCCTGGTCACCAATCGAGTGTCCAGTATTGAGGATACACGGACGTGATGATTGCAGACTACTCCAGTATCCGCCCGACCGAAAGCCGGGTCATCACGCCAGCCACCAACTGCCATTAGCCGCCTCAACGGCCGCGACGCTTGCGGTGGGGCTGAGAACGTTGGTGGGAGACGTTCTTGTTGTTGCGGGCCTCCTCCTCAAGCCGCTTGGCCTCCATCAACTGCTCCTCCTCCAAAGAGGGCAGCCCCTGACGCTTGCGGCGAGCATTCTCACGGTGGTGGTCCCGCTCCTCCTTGCTCTCTGCGGCCGGCGAGCCCGGCGTGGGCATATGGCGAACCTGGAAGAGGGTTCGGCCCAGATTCCAAAGGTTGTTGGTCAGCCAGTAAATCAGTACGGCGAAGGGGAAGTAGATGCCTGAGAAGATGTACATGACCGGGAAGATGAAGGCCATCATCTGCTGCATCTTGTACTGCTGTCCCTGCATGGCCGACCTGGGCATGTTCCGCCGGACGTTGTGGAACTGCGAGTAGAACATGGCCAGGCACATGAGCACAATGAAGACCACAATGACTATGCGGCCCGCACCCTGTGCGGACATGAAGTTGTCAGAAATCCGCAGCCCGAAGAAGGTGGTCTCCTCAAATTCTCGCGCCACCTGTCGGTTGAAGGCCCCCAGGGGCGCCCGCTTGCCCCGGGCGATGAAGGGCACAGCCGAAAGCACGTAGAACATGGTCATGAAGACCGGGCCCTGAACCAGTGCAGGCAGACAGGACCCCATGGGGTTGGCATGGTTATCCTGATAGACCTTCATGGTCTCCCGGCTCATGGCCTCCCGGCTGGCCGGATCCTTCTTGTTACGGTACTTGTTCTGGATCTTCATCAGCTTGGGCTGCAGGGCCTGCATCTTTTGCATGGATCGCAGCTGCTTGATGAAGAGCGGCAGCACGCACAGGTTGACGACCAGCACCAGCATCACTACCGAGAGCGCCCAGGCCACACCGGGACCCTTATGGAACCCGATCAGGGTCAGGAACTTGTGGCAGTAGGTCATGATGTAGGTCATGAGCCACTCGATCGGGTACAGGATCTTGTAGAAGAAGCCGTATATGCCCGTATCGAAAGTGAAAGTGTCGTTGTTCTGGAACATTGTCAGGCCGTCTCCTTGTCTGGGGCCATGGGGGTCAGCCGGGCCTCCTCATGAGCCTTGGACCACGAGAACCGATAGAAGATGGAAAATCTTTGGGGCACATCATCGATTCCGCCGTTATTGAGGGGCGTGCAACGCAATAGCCGCAGAGCGGCCAGGATGGTTCCACGCAAGGCCCCGAACCGCCTCAGAGCGGTCAAAGCATACTGGGAACAGGTCGGGTAGTAACGGCACCTCGGCGGCGACAGGGGTGAGATGTGGCGTTGATACCAGCGGACTGCACCCTGCAGAGCCCGGGATGCCAGGCCGCTCATGCTCGGCATCCTTCACTGGCTTCAAGCTGTTGGACCAATTGATGCTTGGATCCGTCGGCAAACTGCAACCCCGGCTGTACCTGTGCATCAAGGCCTCCGGCGGTCTTTCCGGTCTTGTGCATAAGGTCACGGAAGAGCCTGTCCACTTGCTCCTCCAACTGCTTGTAAGTGGCCGTGGCAGCGCTGGGTTTGGCGCGCATGACCAGATCACAGGAGGATGGCAGCAGGTCCTCCTTGGATCCGGCAAGTTGCCTGAATCTGCGCTTGACCTTGTTCCTGGTCACAGCCTTACCCACATTTTTGGATACAGCGAGCCCCATGCGGCGTCTGCCTGCAGGCAGGATGTCATGCCGCCCTTCACGCACAGCCGATGTCACCGGCAGCGGGGTCGCCGTCCGGTCAGATCCGGGTATCAAGTAATGTATGACCAGATCCCTGCTGCTGACCCGATGGCGTCGCCTGAGCACCGCCGTGAACTCCCGGTGGCTCCTCAGCCGCTCCACCTTCTGAAAAGGGATTGGGATCCGATTCAGGCGGAGAGGGTCCGACGACCCTTGGCCCGGCGGCGGTTGATCAGTGCACGACCGGAGCGGGTGCGCATGCGAGCGCGGAATCCGTGCTTCATGTGACGACGGCGATTGTTGGGCTGGAATGTCCTCTTCATAATTCGTTGCTCCCGTGTGTAGACATACTCGAGTACGGCTCGTTATGAGTCAAGCTATATCACGGTACACATGAGCCGGGACGGAGTCAAACGAGCCCCGCCATCCAGCTGGCGAGAACCGCTCCATAACCTGTGCAAACCCTGTCATAGAGGGAGAAAGAGCATCTTTACTTATCCACAAATTACATCACTGTTATTCACATTCGGCGCAGATACAACACGCTATCCTGTGGATAACCACGCAAAGTCGGTGTAACAATGGGCTACTGTCTACTTTGAGAGAAGCAGGAAGACCGGGAAATCCGTCGTCGAGAAGAGAGGAGCACACTGATGGCGCAGGATCCGCTGGATGCCGCTGCCCAGGCCAAGAGAATCTGGGATTCGGTCCTGCAGGTGCTCCGCTACAGCAGCTCACTGACCTCCAGGGACAAGGGCTGGCTTGAGGACATCACCCCAGAGGCGGTCTTCGGCACCACCATCGTTCTGCGGGTCTCCTCCAAGGCCACCCAGGAGGCTGTGCAGGGACCGCTCAGCCAGCCGCTCCTCAATGCACTGCAGCTGGTCACCAACCAGGAAATGTTCCCGGCCATCAAAATCGTCTATCCGGAGCAGATGGCCAAGCAGAAGGCTGCCAATCAGCAGAACGACCAACGCGCCTCCGCCTCGGGCAGCGGCGAGTTCCGTCAGGTTCCCAGGCCTGCCGAGGATCCCTACGGCGACTACCGGCGTCAGAGCAGCACCGATCGAGCCCCCAGTTCGGAGACCCGCCCGGACTGGCGGACCGAGGCTGCTGAAACCTCCAAGTCCCCGATTGTTTCCGTCAACGACTTCCATGAAGGCACCTATGTGCCCATGACCTTGGATATGCAGGCCGAACTGTCCGAGCCCTCCCCCACTATGAGGCCAACGGCAGGCACTGATGCCGACCAGCCGAGTGAGACAGAGAGGACCGCATCCCGGCCCGCCTTCACCGTGCCTCGCTTCCCCATGAGCCAGAACCGGGTGGAGCGCGATCCACAGACCCACCTGAACAAAAACGCCACCTTCGACACCTTCGTCCCAGGCGACTCCAACCGCTTTGCGCGGACCGTGGCTCTGGCCGTGGCCGAAGGATCAGGTCAGGACTTCAACCCCTTGTGCATCTACGGCAGCTCGGGCCTGGGCAAGACCCACCTGCTCAACGCCATCGGCAACTATGCTCTGGTCAAGGATCCCTCGCTCAAGGTCCGATACGTCAACTCGGAGGAATTCACCAACGAATTCATCGACGCCCTGCAGAACTCGACCCAAGGATCGGGTCAGATCGCGGAATTCAACCGCCGCTACCGGCAGGTGGATGTGCTCCTTATCGATGATATTCAATTTCTTGGAGGTAAGGAAGCCACCCTGGACCAGTTCTTCCACACCTTTAATGCCCTCCATGACGCCAATAAGCGCATCGTCATCGCCTCGGATGTGGCTCCCAAGAATCTGAAAGGCTTCGAATCCCGACTGATCTCACGCTTCGATTCAGGTCTGACCGTGGATGTCAAGCCACCAGACCGGGAGACCCGGGTGGCCATCCTCAGAATGATGGCTTCCATGAACGGAGTCAGCATTCCCAACGAGGTTCTGGATCTGATTGCGGAACGCTTCACCGAGAACATCCGGGAGCTTGAGGGGGCCCTGACCCGTGTCACCGCCGTGGCCAGCCTCAACAATCAGCCGGTCACCACGGCCCTGGCCGAACAGACATTGCAGGACTTCTTCTCAACGGACGTGGAGATCAAGCCCACTGACATCATCTCCCAGGTGGCCAAGTACTTCCATCTGACCTTCGACGATATCGTCGGCCGCACGCGCACCAAGAACATCGCCCTGGCCCGGCAGATCGCCATGTATCTGGCCCGGGAAATGACCAGCATGTCCTTGGTCGACATCGGTGAGGTCTTCGGCGGCCGCGATCACACCACGGTCATGCACGCCTACACGCGCATCTCCAATGAGATGCAGGAAAAGCGGGAGATTTACAACTACGTCATGGAACTGACGGTCCGGCTTAAACAACCTCAGAATTGATGCGACACGCAGACACCAGTGTGTACCGACAGAAAAAGATATCCACCTACTTATCCCCGGATGTGGGCAAACCTTGGGAATAACCCACCGGTTTTCTGGGGATAAGTGGTGAATTTGTAGCGAATAAACACCGTGCTTTTGTGGATAACCTGACAAGAATTCGCCCCTGTGGATAACTTGCCTTTTTAGTCACATCGATTTCACCACTTATCCACACCTCTTAAACGAAGCCTATCCACCGCGTTGCAGGGATTTGAAAACTTATCCACACCATCCACCGAGCTTATTACGATGACTCTATGTATATTTATGCAATAACCGTCGTCACATTCAAGCACATCTGCTTGCTCCAACCACATCACCCGACCTATTCGATAGAATGAGTCCAGTTCATTCATCGACAAGAAGGCTCCCATGAAAGTAGAAGTGAATTCATCCGCACTCTCGGATGCAGTGGCCTGGACCACCCGCATCATTCCCTCCCGACCGGCTTCGCCGATTCTGGCGGGCATCAGGATGGAAGCCTCTGACGGAACTTTGAAGCTTTCTGCTTTCGATTACGAGGTTTCGGCAAGAAACCACATCGAGGCAGGGATCGATGAATCCGGAACGGCATTGGTGCTGGGCAAACTGCTGGCGGATATCACCAAATCCCTGCCATCGGAGAAGACCTACCTGTCAACCGAGGGATCCAAGATGACCATAACCTCGGGCAAATCGACTTTTTCCCTGCAGCTGATGCCTGACAGTGAATATCCCGACCTCCCTGCCGTTCCCGAGCCCATGGGCCAGGTGGATGCTGAGACCTTTATCCAGTCCATCTCCCAGTCCATCGTCGCTGTTTCCAGGGAAGAGAGCCGCCCGGTCCTGACCAGCGTCAAGACCGAGATCACCGGGGACAAGGTGGTCATGACCGCCACCGACCGTTTCAGGTTGTCCCGTTCGAGCTTCACCTGGACTCCTCGGGACGCCGACTTTTCCACCTCCATGCTGATCCGCGGCTCTCTGTTACGGGACATCGCCCGTTCCCTTGACGAGCACCAGAATGTGACCATGGATTACGAGGCCGACAACCCCACCATCATGGGCGTGGAAAACGCTGGCAAGATATCCACCACCCAGCTGATTGACGGGGAATTTCCGGCCGTGGATCGTCTCTTTTCAGACGAATACCCCATCCAGGCGGTCATCGCCCGGCAGGATCTGATTGATGCCATCAAGCGTGTGGCCCTGGTAGCCGAGCGCAACGCCCCCATCCGTATGGTCTTCTCCGGCAACGAGGTGACCCTGAGCGCAGGCACGGCCGACGAGGCACAGGCCCATGAGGTTCTGCAGGCGGATCTGGACGGTGAGGACATCACGGTGGCCTTCAACCCCAGCTATCTGATCGACGGGTTGGGCGCCATCGCCGAGCCCTTTGTCCGCATCAAGATGACCTCGGCGGTCAAGGCCGTGGAGTTCAACGGTCAGCAGGAGCAGGATTCCGAGGAGTCCATGGACTACCGTTACCTGCTGGTGCCCATGCGCTTCAACAACTGACGCCCGGGCAGGTTCGAGGAACAATCGCCGTGCACATCTCCCGTCTGGTTCTGGATCACTTCCGTTCCTGGGAGCACTGTGTCCTCGATCTGGAGCCCGGGGTGACCATTCTGGAGGGGCGCAATGGCCTGGGCAAGACCAACCTGGTCGAGGCCGTCGAGGTCCTGTCCACCGGCGGCAGCCATAGGACCTCGTCCTCTCTGCCCCTGGTGGAGCGTGGGCAGTCCAAGGCCACCATCAGGGCCAGGCTGGAGCAGGACGGGACCGCCACCGACTATGAGCTGACCATTGCCGCCAAGGGAGCCAACCGCGGAAGAATCAACGGCGGGCCGTCCCTCTATCAGCGTGACCTGGTAGGTCGGGTGCCCTGCGTGACCTTCAGCCCCGAGGATCAATTGATGGTCTCCGGAGAGCCGGCAGCCAGGCGGGCCGTGCTGGATCAGGCCGGCAGTCAGCTCGATGCCGACTACTTCCAGGTTCGGCAGGATTTTCGCCATGTGGCCAGGCAACGCGCCGCCCTGCTCAAGCAGCTCTCCCAGGCGGGCCATGACCCCTCAGGTGATGGGCGTGAAGCCGCCCTGTCAGGCCTTGAGGTATGGACCGGGCAGTTCATCCGCACCGGGCTGGATCTGAGCCGACGACGAGCGGCTCTGGTAGAGGCCCTGGACCAGCCCTTCAGCGATCTGTATGGCCGGCTGGCAGGCCCCGATCAGGATGCCCGATTGACCTACCGGCCATCCCTGGAGGAGATCGGGCCCGATAGGCAGACCGGTCCCGAGGTCGCCGAGGCCGTCAGTCGTCACTTTCAACGGATATACCCGGGGGAAGTGGCCCGGGGCACCAATCTGATCGGCCCCCAGCGCGACGATCTGGCTTTCACCCTTAACGGTATGCCTGCCAGGGAGTTCGCCTCCAACGGTGAGATGTGGACCCTGGCCCTGGCTCTGAGGCTGGCTCTGCTGCAGGTGGTCAAGGATCGTCGCTCTCTGGAGCCCATCGTCATTCTGGATGATGTCTTCGCCCAGTTGGATCGGGGCCGCAGGGACCAGATTCTGGACTTTGCTCGCCAACAGGACCAGGTGCTGATCACCGTGGCCGCCGACAGCGATATTCCCTCCCTACAGGGAGCCAGGCTGGTGGATGTGTCCGGGCTGAAGCCTGTGCAGCCATCCGATCCGGCCGCCCAGGATCCGGCCATCGCCAGTGCCATGCAGGACCTGCGTCGAACCAGGGGGACGGCCAATGGCGACTCGGATATGTCGGATGAGGCGGAGGGGAACGACCCGTTATGAAGGCGCCCATGGTTGAAACACTGCACCTGGATCAGCGGCGGCTGCCGGCCCTGGTCTTCGAGGGTTGCACCCGACGGGCCGCCACTCGTCGGCAGCGGGAGGACAATTCCCGCAAGGCCTGGTACGCATTCGGCGAGCCCGGCCGCGACCCAACCAAACTTGGAGGCGTGGTGACCAGCCTGGCTGCCGGAAACGGGTGGACCAGCCATCTGAAGGTGGCCCGGCTGCGCAACCAGTGGGACAGTGTGGTGGGACCCGGCATCGCCGCCCATTCGAGGGTGGTTTCCTACCGGGATGGCGTGCTGATCATCCAGGCGCAGACCACGGTCTGGGCCACCCAGCTGACCTACCTGGTCCCCCAGCTCAAGGCGACCATTGTCAAGCGGCTGGGCATGCCGGTCAAGCAGATTCGGGTGACCGGCCCCCACAACTACAGCTTCCGCCGTTCACGGTTCGATCCGCCGGGCCGAGGCGTACGCGACACCTACGGGTGAACCCTTAATCTGCGAATACCGTTTTGCCAGCTTTCTGTAAGCCTAAAGTCCCCTAGCGCTGGTAATCTATAGGTTATAGGGTCAAACGCTTCCAAGGCCCCTTTATGGACGATTTGGAACCTGGTGACCATGACTCGATCCCCCGCTCGACTACGAACGGAAGCCGCTTTGTCGTCAGTGGCCGACGATGGGGGTGCAGAAAGGACTATCCGTGGCAGAACTCAACACTGACCCGTCCCGGACCCCGCAAGAGGGTCGGGAGCATGAGGAGGACAAGCCTCAGGATGACGGTATGACGGGCCAGGATCAGCTGGACGACGCGCAGCTGGATGACTCGCTTTCCCCAGAGCATTATGACGCCAGCGATCTGAAGGTGCTGGAGGGGCTGGAGGCGGTCCGCGTCCGTCCCGGCATGTACATCGGCTCGACGGGCCCCAGGGGCCTGCATCACCTGGTCTACGAAATCGTCGACAACTCGGTCGACGAGGCCCTGGCCGGGTACGCCGACCATATTGAAGTCACCATCCTGCCCGACAACGGCATCCGCGTGGACGACAACGGCCGCGGCATCCCTGTGGACGAGGTGCCAGGCGAGGGCAAGAGCGGCGTCGAGGTGGTGATGACCAAGCTGCATGCCGGCGGAAAGTTCGGTGGCGGCGGCTACGCGGTCTCGGGCGGCCTGCACGGCGTGGGCATCTCCGTGGTCAACGCCCTGTCCACCCGGATCGATGTCCAGGTGCGTCGACAGGGTTACCATTGGCATCAGAACTTCCACAACCAGAAGCCCACCGCTCCCCTGTCCAGGGACCAGGCCATGGGGCCGGACGAGAGCACCGGCACCTCGGTGACCTTCTGGGCCGATCCCAAAATCTTCGAGACCACGGTCTATGACTTCGAGACCCTGCGCAGCCGCTTCCAGCAGATGGCCTTCCTCAACAAGGGCCTGCGGATCATCCTGACCGACCTGCGTCCCAATGACCAGGCCGGCGACGAGGTGGCGGGCGAGGAGCAGACCCCGGAGCAGAAGGGCCAGTCCGTCAGCTACCAGTATGCCAACGGCATCAAGGACTATGTGGACTACCTGGTCAAGGTCAGGAAGGCCACGCCTGTGGAGGCCGAGGTCATCGACTTCGAGGCAGAGGACCTGAAGCTGGGCATCTCCGCCGAGGTGGCCATGCAGTGGACCACTGCCTACTCGGAGTCGGTGCACACCTTCGCCAACACCATCGCGACCACCGAGGGCGGTACCCATGAAGAGGGGTTCCGAGCGGCCCTGACCAGCATGATCAACCGTTACGCCAGGGACAAGAACATCCTCAAGGACAAGGATGACAACCTCTCTGGCGATGACGTGCGCGAGGGATTGACCGCCGTGGTCTCCGTCAAGCTGACCAATCCCCAGTTCGAGGGCCAGACCAAGACCAAGCTGGGCAACTCCGAGGCCAAGACCTTCGTCCAGAGGGTCATGACCGAGAGGCTGAGCGACTGGTTCGACGCCCACCCAGGCGAGGCCAAGTCCATCATCCAGAAGGCCATGGAGGCCTCCCGGGCCCGGATCGCAGCCAAGAAGGCCCGCGAGAACACCCGTCGCAAGTCCATCTTCGAGACCGCCGGCATGCCCGACAAGCTCAAGGACTGCCAGTCCAGCGACCCCGAGGAGTGCGAACTGTTCATCGTGGAGGGCGACTCCGCAGGCGGCTCGGCCATCCAGGGGCGCAACCCCATGACCCAGGCCATCCTGCCCCTGCGCGGCAAGATTCTCAACACGGAGCGGGCCAGCCTGGACCGCATGATGAAGTCCGACACCATCGAATCCCTGATCACGGCCGTGGGCGGCGGATACGGCGAGGACTTCAACATCGACAAGGTGCGCTACCACAAGGTCATCATCATGGCCGACGCCGATGTGGACGGCGCCCACATCGCCACCCTGAACCTGACCCTCTTCTTCCGCTACATGCGGCCCATGATCGAGGCCGGCTACGTCTACGTGGCCATGCCGCCGCTCTACCGGCTCAAGTGGACCAAGGGGCCCCACAGCTTCGTCTACACCGATGCCGAGCGCGACAGGGTCCTGGCCGAGGGCAAAGCCTCCGGCCGGCAGCTGCCCAAGGGCGAAGGAATCCAGCGCTACAAGGGTCTGGGCGAGATGAGCTATCAGGAGCTCTGGGAGACCACCATGGATCCGGAGCACCGCATCCTCAAGAAGATCCGCATCGATGACGCCGAGCAGGCCGACGAGACCTTCACCATGCTCATGGGCGACGAGGTCGAACCCCGGCGTCTGTTCATCCAGCGCAACGCCCACGACGCCCGTTTCATCGACGCCTGAGACGGACGCCCTCCCCTTTTCACCATTTGAGCTAAGGATCGATTTTGGCAGACGATAACAACAACGACAACAGTCCGGACCAGGACGGCCTCAACCTGCCCGACGGGTCTCGCGAGCCGCTCAGCCCCCAGGAGATGGACAACACCGATTACGGCCTCCTCAAGGGCGAACGGATTCAGCCCATTGACCTCCAGCAGGAGATGCGGGAATCCTACCTGTCCTATGCCCTGTCCGTGATCGTGGAGCGGGCCCTGCCCGATGTCCGCGACGGCATGAAGCCGGTCCACCGCAGGGTCATCTACGCCATGTACGACGGTGGATACCGGCCCGATCGCGGCTACAACAAGTGCTCGCGCGTGGTGGGCGACGTCATGGGCAAGTACCACCCCCACGGCGATTCGGCCATCTACGACACCATCGTGCGTCTGGCCCAGTCCTGGTCCATGCGTTATCCGCTGGTGGACGGCCAGGGCAACTTCGGCTCACCCGGCGACGACCCGGCGGCCGCCATGAGGTACACCGAGTGCCGCATGGCCCCCCTGGCCATGGAGATGGTGCGCGACATCGACAAGGACACAGTCGATTTCATCCCCAACTACGACGGCAAGACCCAGGAGCCCACGGTTCTGCCCTCCCGCTTCCCCAACCTGCTGGTCAACGGATCAGCCGGCATAGCCGTGGGCATGGCCACCAACATTCCTCCGCACAACCTGCGCGAGGTGGCCAAGGGCGTGCACTGGGCCCTGGAGCATCCCGAGGCATCCAAGGAGGATCTGCTCAACGCCCTGATCGCCATCATCAAGGGGCCTGACTTCCCCACTGGCGCCACCATTCTGGGTCACAAGGGCATCGAGCAGGCCTACCGGACCGGACGCGGGCTCATCACCATGCGGGCAGTGGTTAACACCGAGGAGATCCGTGGGAGGATGTGCCTGGTGGTCACCGAGCTGCCCTACCAGGTCAACCCCGACCGGCTGGCCTCCTCCATCCGCGAGGCCGTGCGCGACGGCAAGATCCAGGGCATCGCCGATATGCGCGACGAGACCTCGGGCCGCACCGGCCAGCGCCTGGTCCTGGTGCTCAAGCGCGATGCCGTGCCCAAGGTGGTCCTCAACAACCTCTACAAGCACACCCAGCTTCAGCAGACCTTCGGGGCCAACATGCTGGCTCTGGTGGACGGGGTCCCCAGGACCCTGAGCCTGGACGCCTTCATCCGCCACTGGGTTGACCACCAGCTGGACGTGGTCGAGCGGCGCACCCGCTATCTGAAGCGTGAGGCCGAGGATCGAGACCACATCCTGCAGGGTTATCTGAAGGCTTTGGACATGATCGACCAGGTCATCGCCCTGATCCGCGCCTCCAAGGATGTGGAGACGGCCCGTACCGGTCTGATGGAGCTGCTGGACGTGGACGAGGTCCAGGCCGATGCCATCCTGGCCATGCAGCTGCGTCGTCTGGCAGCCCTGGAACGGCAGAAGATCCTGGACGAGCACGAGGATCTCATGCGCAAGATCGCCGACTACAACGACATCCTGGCCCATCCCGAGCGCCAGCGCACCATCGTGGGCGACGAGCTGGACGAGATCGTCGACAAGTACGGCGATGAGCGTCGTACCCGGATCGTCCCCTACTCGGGCGAGATGAACGTGGAGGACCTGATTGCCGACGAGCAGGTGGTGGTCACCGTCACCCACTCCGGCTTCGTCAAGCGGACCAAGGCCGACGAGTACCGGGCCCAACACCGCGGCGGCAAGGGCATCCGCGGGGCCAGGCTGCGCGAGGACGACGTGGTGGACCACTTCTTCCTGACCAGCACCCACAACTGGCTGCTCTTCTTCACCAACAAGGGCCGGGTGTACCGGCTCAAGGCCTATGAACTGCCTGAGGGTTCCCGCGACTCCAAGGGGCAGCATGTAGCCAATCTGCTCCAGCTGGGCCCGGGCGAGCGGATCGAACAGGTCCTTTCCCTGCACGGCTATGACGATGCCGACTATTTGGTTCTGGCCACTCGGACCGGACGGGTCAAGAAGACTCGCCTTGCTGAGTATGATTCGCCCCGCCAGGGTGGTCTGATCGCCGTGCGGCTGATGGAGCTGGGTACCGTTACCGACGAGGAGGGACAGGAGGTGCCCCAGAGCGACGAGCTGGTGGGTGCCGCCCTCTGCAATGCCGATGACGAGATCATCCTGGTTTCCCGCAAAGGTATGAGTGTGCGCTTCCCGGCCGATGACTCCACTCTGAGGCCCATGGGTCGGCAGACCGCCGGTGTCCAAGGCATGCGGTTCCGCCCCGGTGACGAGTTGCTGAGCATGGACGTGATCGCCAGTGAGTCCGAGGATGACCTGCTGGTGGTCACCGACGAGGGCTTTGCCAAGCGAACCGCCCTGAGCGAGTATCGCCTGCAGGGCCGCAACGGCTACGGCGTCAAGGCCATCGCCATGGTGGAGGGCCGGGGATCCTTGGTCGGCGCCCTGGTCGTGAACGAGGACGACCAGATCATGGCCATCATGAAGTCCGGCAAGGTCATCCGCTCCGATGTGGCCGAAGTCAAGCGGACCGGTCGCAACACCCAGGGGGTCACCCTGGCCAAGCCCGACAAGGGCGACGAGATTCTTTCCATCGCCCGTAATGCCGAACGTGACGACCAGGAAGGGAACGCCGGTCAGAGTGACCTGGCTCCCGCCGATCCCCTGGCAGCCAAGGATCAGCCCATCGCCACCACCGGAACCGGAGACGGCCAGAGCCTGACCCAGGAGGACTGAGTTGGTCCGCTACCAGTCTGACAAGACTGGTAGCCTCATAAGAAGTCATGCAGGCCCAGCGGCGGTATGCGCGGGCCATTGAACGCAAGGATCAAGGAGTGCCGATGAGCCAGGATGATCAGGAGCAGGTCAAGGCCGGCAAGCAGGGTGCTGGTAAGTCCCAAAAGGGGAAGACCAAGGCTGATGAATCCGCACAGGGCGAGTCCCGTCGGTCATCATCGGTCACTCCCCCGGCTCCTGCAGCCGGCAGGACGGCATCGGGACGTTCAGCAAGAACCACAGCCTCGGCTGCCGGTCCGGTCAAGGTATCCTCATCCCGTCCTGTCCGGCCTGTGGCTTCGGCTTCGGCGGCGCGTCCCCACGTGCCTCGGGCCCGGCGCATGCAGCTGTCCCTGACCCGGTTGGAGCCCTGGTCGGTGGCCAAGGTCACCTTCCTGCTGGCCATCGCCGGGGGCATCATACAAGTGGTGGCCGCTGCCCTGCTCTGGTTCCTGCTCAACGCCATGGGGCTCTTCGACAACCTGACCCAGGTCATTTCCAAGACAGGTCTGGACGCGGGTGGTTTCGATCTGGGCCAGGTGCTGAGTCTGGGGACGGTCCTGAGTTCGGTGACCATCTTCTCCATTTTCGAGATTGTCATAGTAGTGGTTCTGGTCACCATTTTCGCCTTCCTGTACAACCTGGTCAGCTCCCTGGTGGGCGGCATCCACGTGACCTTGGGCGACGACTGAACACCTGCTCGGAGCAGTCAATCGGCCGATAGACCCGGGAGCGTTTTAGACTGGAATTATGCTCTCGACGTACTTGGACTATTTCAGCGGCTCCTTCGGCATATCTCTGGTCTTTTGGCCCCTTGCCTCGCTGATTCTGACCCTGCCCATCCTTGCCCTGATTTACAACCGCTACCACCGGCTGCGGCTGACCGCAGCCATGGCGGCCTACCTGACCGTCTTATACCTGCTGGCCTTGGTCTTCTTCACCCTCTGGCCCATGCCCGACGATCGTGCCGCCTTCTGTGCCAGCCATCATCTGACTCCCCAGCTCAACCCCCTGCAGTTCCTGACCGACCTGAGCACAGGCGGACGGATGGCCATGCTGCAGATCCTCCTCAATGTGGCTTTCTTCCTGCCCCTGGGCTTCATTATGGGGCGGGTCTTCCGCTGGCGCTTCATCCTGGCCCTGCCGGTCGCCATCCTGGTCTCCCTCTTCATTGAGACGGCCCAGCTGACCGGGGTCTTCGGCATCGTGGGCTGCGCCTATCGCCTCTTCGACGTAGACGACCTGATCTGGAATACCTCAGGCGCCATAATCGGCTACCTGGTGGCCATGGCGGCCAACAAACTCGTTCCCACCCGTCAGGCTGACGCCGCCCAGTTGGTCACCAACCCCGGGTTCATACACCGTGCCGTCTCCCTGGCTTTGGATCTGCTCCTGGCCACCATCCTGTCCATGTCTCTGGGAATGGGCATGACCTATGCGGTCCATCGCCTGGGCACCTATCAGCTGGACGGCCACTACCGCTTTGGCGGGCTGCTGATCGCCACATCCGCTCTGGATGTGTTCGGGACCGTGGTGGATCTGGCCATGCTGCTGATTTTCGAACTGCTTATCCCCCTGCCCCGCCGGGGACGGACGCTGGGTGCCACCTTCACCCACATGACTATCGAGACCAAGCAACGGCATGGCTGGTCCCGCTTCTTCTTCTATCTGTTCCGGACCGCAATCATCCTGGCCGTTTTCGGCCCCTGGACCGGCAACGTTCAGATTGCAACGCGTATCCTGGCCCTGCTCCTGCTGGTCTTCTATCTGATCAAGCGGCAGATGCCCTACGACCTCCTGCCCGGGACAGCCTACCGGGAGGAGGACACAGGTGCGGAGGAATCCCCCGACGACCGGCGGGGGTGAAGCCTGACCTCGGACAGGATGATGGCGGCGAAGATGATGGCGAAGCCCAGCAGATGGGTGGCCGTCAGCTCCTCGTGCAGGACCAGGACCGAGACCATCATGCCGAACAGGCTCTCTGAGCACAGGATCAGCGAACCCTGGGCGGCGGGGACCCTGGAGAAGGCGATGTTCTGGAAGTTCTGGGCCATCAGGGTCGAGATCAGCGTCAGATAAATCATGGAGCCCAGGGTTGAGGGCGTGAAGTCGGCCGCAGTGGGGAAGGAATCGAAGATCAGCGCACAGACCAGGAAGAGGATGCCGCCGAAGAGCAGCTCCAGGTAGGTCAGCGTGGGGGGATCGAACTTCTTGGTCAGGAAGCCGGTGATGACCAGGTTGACCCCGTAGAGTAGGGCACCGGCCAGGGTCAGTAGGTCGCCGGTGCTCAAGGACAGCCCCTGTCCCCCGCCTTGGGCCGGCAGCGAGATCAGAGCCACGCCCAGGATGCAGATGGCAGCAGCGACAAAGTGGCGCAGGGCCGGCCGTCGACGGGCCATGATCCAGACCAGGAAGGGCACAAAGATACAGTAGGTGGCCGTCAGGAAGGAGTTGCGGCCCGGAGCGATGGTGGTCAGTCCCATCATCTGCAGGCTGAAGGCCGCCCAGTAGCTGACCCCTAGGATCAGCCCCGGTACCAGGGTGTGTATGGCCCCGGTTCGGCGCAGCCGAGGCAACAGAAAAGGCGTCATGATGACGATGGCGCACAGGATTCGAATGCCCATCAGCCAGCGCACGGTCAGGGTCTCCATGGCAACCTTTTCGAAGGTGTATCCGGCTCCCCAGGCGGCCGCGGCCATCAGCAGCATCAGGCGGGCCAGCCAGGTGGAGGGTTTCCAGGACGAAGAGGGTGCGGAGGTAGACATGTTTCGACTCTAACCGTTCCCGTCCACAAGTGAGAATTGATTCGCACCATGTTTGCCCGAGTTCGGCTTCGGGCAAGCGGGGTCCGCCATGCGGACATCTCCGATATCATGGAAGAACGGTGATAACGGCGGCCATGGGTCCTCGGCCGCCGGGGTAAGGAGTGTGCGCCAGGATGATCAGAATCGCAGTGGTGGATGACGATTCCATCAGCTGCCGGACCATGGTCAATTACCTGAGCCGCTACCGCAAGGAACGCCAGGAAGAGCTGTCGGTCAGCGTCTTCACCGATGGCAAGGCCTTTGCGGACGGCTATCGGCCCGTGTATGACATCCTTCTTCTGGACATTCAGATGACCCCCATGGACGGAATCGAGGTGGCCCGCAGGGTCCGTGCCCGTGACGAGTCAGTGGTCATCGTCTTCATCACCTCCGCCCCCCAGTACGCCATAAACGGCTATGAGGTGGGCGCACTCTCCTACCTGCTCAAGCCCCTGCCCTGGTTCGCCTTCTCCCAGGAGTTGGACCGGTCCATCGCCCAGGTGCGCGGCCGCGTGGACCTGTCCATCCTGATTACCGAGGGTGCACGATCCACCCGGATTCCCCTCAAGGACATCGTCTTCATCGAATCCGTCCGCCACAGCAGCGTCATCCACACCTTGGGCTCCTCGCTGACCACGAACAGCACCTTGAAGAGTCTGGAGGGCCAGCTGGACCAGCGGGGATTCTTCCGATCCAACTCCTGCTACCTGGTCAATCTGGCCCATGTGACGGGCATGGAGGACCAGGACTGCATTATGTCCACCGGTCAGCGGCTGCGGGTCAGCCGACCCCGCAAGAAATCCTTTATGACGGCTCTAACCGCCTACGTGGCAGGTCGGCCATGACCACCACCCACATCCTCAACGCCCTGCCCGACATACCCCGGCTCTATACGGCCATCAGCGAATGGCTGGGTTGCCTGGTCTACCTGTTGGCCATCGGGCCGAGAATCTCCCGCCTGCGGATGGCGGCGGTCCTTCTGCCTGGTCTGGCCGTGCTGGTTGTCGTTCAATACTGGGCCGGCACCCTGCCTATCGCCTTCTGGATCATCAGCATGTGCCTGGCCGTGGCCTGCATGTACGCCATCATCATGCTGGCTTCAGGGTTGGGGGCGTTGGATGGGGCCTATCTGCTGGCCCGTGCCTTCGTCCTGGCTGAACTGGTTGCCTCCCTGCACTGGCAGCTGGACTCCTTCATGCGGCCTGCCGGCCACGGCCTGTACGACCCGGCCTCGTTGATCCTGCTGGTGCTGATCTACGGTGGTGTAGGGCTGCTGGCCTGGGTGGCGGAGCGGCGCAACTTCGCCGATGCCCAGCCTTCCGTGCCTGGACGCAGCGTCTTCATGGCTGCGGTCATTGCGGTGGTCACCTTCGCCATGTCCAACCTGAGCTTCGTCTCCACCAACACCCCATTCTCCGGTCGGGTCGGTCTGGAGATCTTCTACATCCGCACCCTGGTGGACCTGTGCGGGTTCGCCATGCTCTACGCCCAGCAGGAGCAGCTGCGGGAGAGCCATACCAGCGCCGAGCTGGCCTCCATCAACGCCCGGGCTTACAGCCAGCATCGGGAGTACATGCGCTCCAAGGAGAATCTGGAGGCCATGGGAAGGCTTGCCCACGACCTCAAGCATCAGATTGCGGCCCTGCGCTCGCAGATGGATCCTGAGCGCAAGTCCCAGGACTTCGAGGAGCTGGAGGCTGCGGTCGGACGGTATGGAGCGCAGCAGCACACCGGCAATCCCATCCTTGACGTGGTCATGTCGACCAAGGAGCGCATTTGTTCCGAAGAGGGGATCACCCTGACCATGGTGGCTGACGGTTCGCTCTTGGAGGGGATGGCGCCCATGGATGTCTCCACCCTCTTCGGCAACGCCTTGGACAATGCCATTGAGGCCTTGAGGAAGGTCAAGGAACCCGACCGCCGTCTAATCAAGGTGGCCCTGTACGCCCGGGGACAATTCGTGGTGATTCGCATTGAAAATTATTTCGCCTCGCCTCTGAATTGGAAGGGCAACGGCGAATTGGCCACCACCAAGACCAGGACCGACGGTGGCCTGCATGGGTACGGGGTCAAGTCCATCCGGCACATAGCCCATCGCTACCAGGGCGAGATAACCCTACGTACCGAGCATCACTGGTTCAGCCTCTGTGTACTCCTGCCGAGGGAGGGCGATCAGTTGAAGCCCATGGCGGCATCGGCGACCTTATAGCCCAGACGGATGGCCAGGCGGCCCGGCCGGCCCGGCATGTTGATTATCCGACAGAGCAGGGTGGAGCGCACGTCGGAGGCGATGACGGGGGAGCGGTGCTCCAGCCTTCGCCAGAGCATGTCCTTGTTCCGGTAGTTGCTGGGTTTGCGAGAGAGGATCAGGAAGACCGAGGTCACTACGCAGTTGATGGACAAATAGTGGATCATATAACGATAGAGTCCACGGGGAACCGTCCCCGGGTCAGGAGTTGAATCCGCCATGAGCCCGTTGACCAGCAGCAGTTGTGAAACACGGGCGATCATGATCGAGGTCTGCACCGACTGGCCCTGTCGACCGGTGTGATAGCGGTAGAAATTCGTGTCCAGGTAGAGCAGGGTGTGTACCCAGGGCAGGGGCTGATAGGAGTAGATGAAGTCCACGTAGTAGGTGTGCTCGGGCAGACGGGTATGGGCCTGACGGAGCACCTCGGTGCGCAGGATCAGGGCGTGCATGATCATGTACTGGGCCAGCCCGAACCGCCGCAGGTGGTTCCAGTCCAGCATCCGTCCCGGGTCCATGACGCTGCGGAAGTTGATGACCCGCTTATGCTTGCGGCCTTCCTTTTCGTAGACATAGTTGGTGACCACCATGTCCACCGGATCCGTACGTCGCGACTGGTCGCGCAGCTGATCCAGAACCAGGCCCAGGGAGGTCGGGTCCACCCAGTCGTCGGCATCGACCACCTTGACATAGCGGCCCCTGGCAGCTGCCAGACCCGTGTTGACCGCGCCGCCGTGGCCCTTGTTGGTCTGGCTGATCAGGCGGACAATGTGCGGGTGACGTTCCCGGTATGACCGCACCACCTGTGCTGTGTCATCGGTGGAACCGTCATCGACCACGATGACCTCCAGATCGTCCCCCTCCCGGCTCAGAAGCGAATCCAGACAGGTCGGCAGATGCCGGGCCATGTTATAGGCAGGGACGATGAAGGTGAGAACGAGCGGGCTCGTGGGGGCCGGACGGTCAGCTGTCATGAACGATCACTTCGCAAAAGAATGGGTCGGCGGGTATATCGGCGGCCGTTGTATGCGACCACTGTACATGATGGGTTTGAGGAAAAGGCCCCGCCCCTCTGGATGCCGATGCATGCCGGTTCATTGACAGCCGGGGGAGTGGGGCCGGAATTTTACTGGGCGCTCGTCTCGGATTCGGTGGGCTCCTGACGGAAGATGACCTTGAAGATGGGGAAGAAGACCCAGAAGGAGATGGCCGAGTTGATGATCATGGTGACCAGATCAGCAATGGTGGTCCCCAGGCCGCCCCAGTTCAGGGTGTGCTGGAAGAAGCCGTAGATGGGGTCCTTGTACCAGCCCTGCAGTGCCGCCGCGATGATGGTGATGATTACGTAGGCCACCAGGTACCAGAAGGCCGCCTTCCAGACCGAGGAGTTGGACTTGAAGGTGATGTTGCGCTGGAGGAAGAAGTTGATGACCTGGGCGATCAGCAGGGTGATCTCCACCGCGAGGAAGTAGGCCAGGCCGCCCCCGCCGCCGTGGCCGATGGATCCGGCCGCGTAGTCGAACAGGTAGTAGGGCTTGCCGCCGACGGTCCCCATGCGCCAGATCTGGAAGTTGGTGCCGACCAGGGAGGTGCCGTTGAAGATGGCCTTGAGCACGGGCATGAGCACCAGCTGCAGGACGGTGACCCCGTTGGACAGGATGAAGAAGACGATGAACTGGGCCAGGGTGGTGTGCCGGTCGCTGAACCGCCGCCACCAGCGGACAATCGCCCACTGCGAGGCCGTCGCCGCCTTCCCCTGGGCCGGCTGTCCGGCCTGCTGGCTGTGCTGATCACTCATGATCGAGCTCCTTTCCGGTCTTGCGGTTGGCGGACATGTTCCTGAAGAATCCGGCGATGAATCCGCCCAGCCCCCGCCATAGGTGGCCATTGGGGATGCGCACGATGGCCTCGACCATGGCCGTGTCGATCAGCCCGTTGGTCATCTTGGCCATGGCCCTGGGGGGCATGTTGAGCAGGAAGAGGGTGTTCAGGTCGGGGTTGCCGGTCTTGGCCTCGTGGCGGCTCTCGCTCTTGGCCAGGAAGTTGGCCACGAACCTGGCCAGGGCGCTTCTGGAGTCCTTCCAGGATGAGAGCGGATCGTTGACGCCGAAGGTGCTGACGGCGCCCTGTCGGACCACCGGGTGGCCGAAGAGTGCTGTCACAGCGGCATCGTCGACCTCCTTGACCCGGCCGGTCAGATAGGCGCCGAGGGCAGGGTCGGGACCCTGCGGGTCGACGGTGCCCTGGACTCTCAGATGCCCGCTCAGCTCCATCTTGCGCGCGTCGGACCCGATCATGATGGTCCAGTCGCCGGACTCGACCTGCCAGGAGTTGCTGACCGTATCAAAGTGTCGGAAGGTCATCTGGTCGAAGTCGATGCGGACCTGGGTTGACTGGCCGGCCTCCAGGCTGACCTTCTTGAAGCCCTTCAGTTCGCGGACTGGTCTGAGTACGCCTCCCCTGGGCGCCTGGACGTAGAGCTGGGGAACGGTGGCCCCCTGCCTGTCCGAGTCGTTGGTCAGGGTGAAGGTGACTCCCTTGTCGTCCACGGTCAGATCGGCGTAGGCGAAGTGTGCATAAGACAGGCCATAGCCGAAGGGGAAGCGTTCCTCCACGTCGGCGGTCAGGTAGTAGCGGTAGCCGACGAAGGGCCCCTCCCGGTAGATGGATTCGTGCGCGGGGTCGGGGTACCAGTCGGCGCTGGGGCAGTCGGCATAGGACTTGGGCCAGGTTTCGGCCAGGTGGCCGGAGGGGTTGATCCGGCCGGTCAGGATGTTCAGGGTGGCTGAGGCCCCAGCCTGCCCGGACAGTCCTATGTAGAGGACGGCATCGCACTGGTCGATCCAGTCGGTGGTGACGGGGGAGCCCGCCACCAGGACGACCACCAGGGGCTTGTCCGTCGCACCAAGGGCCTTGATCAGGTCGACCTGGTTGCTGGGAATGTCCATGTGGGAGCGGTCCAGGCCCTCGGATTCGCTGCGTTCATCCAGGCCCACGCAGGCGACGATCACGTCGGCCTGGCCAGCCGCAGCCACGGCCTGGTCGATTAAAGACTGGTTCTTCTCGCCATGGCGTTCGTATCCCTGGCTGTAGGAGGCCAGCTCCAGGCCGTCGCCGTTGCCCTGCCTGAGCAGGTCCAGCATGCTCTCCTGCTTGGCTGCGTTGACCTTTGAGGATCCGGATCCTTGGAACCTGGCGGTTTTGGCCATATCCCCGACCAGGGCGATCCTGGTGCCGGCAGCCAGTGGCAGGCGTCCCTCCCGGTTGACCAGAAGGACGGCGGATCCCTCGGCGATGCTCCGTGCCACCTGATGGTGGTCCCGTATCTGATCCGCGGTCAGGTTCCCATCAGGATCCATGTCAGAGTGGTAGGTCAGCTTGGCCAGCCGTGCCACCTCTTCGGCCCGGGCATTCAGGTCGGCTTCCGCCAGGCGGCCCTCCTGCACGGCCTTGGCAACCTGTCGCACGGAGTCATAACCGGCCTGGGGCATCTCCAGGGAGGAACCATTGGCGGCTGCTGCAACTGCACTGTTGGAGCCGCCCCAATCCGAGACCACCATGCCGTCGAACCCCCACTCCCTGCGCAGGATGTCCTTGAGCAGGTGGGGATTCTCGTTGGCATAGGTGCCGTTGACCATGTTGTATGAGGTCATGATGGCCCAGGGGTGGGCCTGGCGCACGGCGATCTCGAATCCGGTCAGATAGAGCTCGCGCATGGTGCGCTCGTCCACCACGGAGTCGGATGCCTGACGGCGCAGCTCCTGGCTGTTCATGGCGAAGTGCTTGGGGGTGGCGGCCACGCCCTGGGACTGGATGCCTTCAATCAGGCCTGCAGCCATACGACCGGCCACCTGGGGGTCTTCGGAATAGTATTCAAAGTTTCTGCCGCACAGGGGGTTGCGCTTGATGTTCATGCCAGGACCCAGAACCATGTTGACGCCCAGACTTCTGGCTTCGCTGCCCAGCGCTTGGCCCATGGTCTTGGCCAGCTCCGGGTCCCATGAGCAGGCCACGGTGCCGGCTGTGGGGAAGCAGGTGGCGGGCTTGGATTTGCCCATGCCTAGGTTGTCCCCTGATCCGGTCTGGCGGCGTAGGCCGTGCGGGCCGTCGCTTAGGACCATGCTCGGGATGCCCGCCCTCTTCAAGGCTCGGGTCGCCCAGGTGGATTTTCCGGAGAGCAGCGATGCCCGTTCCAGAACTGTCAGATCCTTGACTTCCATGGTGTTCCCTCTCCACGACTCCTTCGGTGGTTAACCGGCCAGTCTCCCAGAGAGGTCAAGACCCGTGTCGAAATTCTCTTCAGGTTCAGAAAACACCGAAGTTTTCTGGTAAAGGCTCGGTTCTGCTTCGTTTGTATTATCGGTGTTTACACCTCCATGTGCAGCACTTTGAGACCAACCTGTTCGATTGGGCGCATAAATGGTTGTTGGCAGCGCCTTCTCTTGACATGAAATGCTGTTCTCTTGGAAGAATTCCTTCAGCTACTTTTACTAGTCCGAGAAGGGCGTGTGCATGCGAACCTGCACACTGTTTGAGTAGCGGAGTTTCGGGCTTGAGTAAACCATTTGCATGCAACTATTGACTAGGGTTAAGTAAGAATGCGAGTCGTCCATATCATCCGGGAATGCTTCGCTTTTGGAGTCTATCCCTATACGAGTCTTGATTGTCTACGGTGTGGCTCATTACAAGCTCTAAGAACGAAATATTCGTTTCGGTCCCTAACTATAAGAGCTTGCTGCGAGAAACTACTAAACCAGCAGAATCGTTATGTGAATCCTCTATAGGTGCCAGCAGATTAGGGTGTCAAAGCGACAGGTTGTGCTTTTCCCGAAGATTGCTGGAAAAGTGATGGATATTCTGACCGTGTTCGAAACAACTGAGATGTTAGGGAACGTACAGGGCGATTCCTCATCGCTGATGACCGTCGTCGGTGCTTTCCCCAAGTGTCAATGAAGAGACTGCAAGGAGAAATCGTGGAATCGGAAAAACCGAAGAAACTAAAGATGAGCGGACGGACGTTCAAGCGGATATGGATCACCGTTATCGTGGTCATCCTGGCTCTGGCTGTGGCTTTGACCGTGGCTGGCAATTCTTTTGCCAGTGTGCTTGACAGTTACCTGGGTGGGGGCCACGTGGTCGTTAAGAAAGCCCCGGGAACTTCAGCCTGGAACACCACTTACAACGCCAAGGCCACCAATTCTATGCAGGAGGCCAAGACGAAAAGCGATTCCGTCTCCCAGAGGGTAACCGATGAGGGCATCGTCATGTTGAAGAATGACGGTGTACTACCTTTAAAGGAGCAAAGTATAGTTTCGCCCTTCGGAGCGGGATATATGGACCCAGCCTATTCCGGTAGTGGAGCAGCGGCTACGACGGACAAGGAGATGATTACCTCCGAGCAGGGGCTCAAGCATTATTTCAAAGTAAATGATGCAACAGTCCAAGCCATGAAGGGAGCTAAGACTTCGTCGCCAGGTGCTGCGCCAGGCACCAAGGCACTGAATGCGGACAAGAACTCGGTCCAAGCCATCATGGACAAGGGGAAGTCAGCTCATATCGATGAGTATGATCCCAGCATCTATACGCCACTTGCTGACAAGGTCAAGGACACAACGGGCATAGTTTTTATCAAGCGTTCAGGTTCCGAAGGAATCGACAAGCGCACGCAGGGGTATGACGATGGAACTCCACATTATCTGGCTTTGACTGCAGCGGAGAAGAACACAATCAAGTTTGCCAAGGATCACTGCGCATCGGTGATTGTGGTGCTCAACAGTGCGAATCCTATGGAGCTGACCCCAATTATGGGTGGAGAATTTGAGGCTGATGCCATTGTATGGACCGGCACCACTGGCTCTCGCGGGTTTGAATCACTTGGCAGGATACTGAGCGGAAAGGTTAATCCTTCCGGTCGCTTGACAGATACCTATCCGACCGATTTCACCAAGGACCCAACTTTTGCCAATTTTGGTGAATACCACTACACCAACACCAAGGTCAAAGATCAATCAGTCTTGGGCGATTTCATGCCTGGAGCTAACCGCGGCACCATCGATCGTCCTTATGTCGAATATGAAGAAGGTATATACGTTGGCTATCGCTATTATGAGACGGCCAGTGTCGAAGATCCTGATTTCATCTATGGCAGGCTGAATAAGAACGGCGGCATCGTCCAACCTGGCGCTGTGGCCTATCCTTTCGGCTACGGAATGAGCTACACCTCTTTTGACCGGAAACTCAAGGATGTTCAGGTGTCCGGCGGGAAGGTGGAAGCCACCGTCGAAGTAAAGAATACCGGCAAGGTCGCTGGCAAGGATACCGTCCAGCTGTACTACACAGCTCCCTACACCGACTATGACAGGAGCAATCATGTGGAGAAGTCTGCCACCGAACTGGGCGCCTTCGCCAAAACCAAGCTTCTACAGCCTGGTGCTGGGCAGGAGATCAAACTGAAGTTCTCCGAGGACGATATGGCTTCCTACGACTACCACCATAGGAATCATGACGGTTCCACCGGTGCCTATCTTCTGGAGGCCGGGAATTACATGCTGCAACTCAAGAACAATTCCCATGATGTCCTGGACACCTACCAGTTCACTGTTGCCAATACCCAGTTCTATGAAGGCAACAATCCACGGCAGTCTGACAAGGATGCACAATCCAAGCTCAACGACAAGGGTGAACCGACAGGCAAACCTGAACAGAAGGCCGGTTTCAAGGCGCCCAGCAACCATTTCCAGACCATGAACGCCTATATGGATGAACAGGGTGTCACCCAGCTTTCACGTAGCAACTGGAAGGGAACCTTCCCAACAGCCCCAGAGGGACGTAAGGGTGTGGCTCCACAGGTTGCTCTGGATGAATTCTCTTGGTTTGACAAGTTCGACCCTGATACCGATAAGGTTCTAGGCAATGACAAGGCCAGCAAGGTCTACCAAGACAAGGAGCCTAAATCCAAAGCCAAGCATGATCTGGCTCTGATCGACCTGCGTGGCGAGGATTACAACAGCAAGAAGTGGGACCAGTTGCTGGATCAGATTGATTGGCAGGGTGATAAGAAGAGCATCACTGAGGTTCTTTTCAAGGCCGCCTACCAAACCGCTGCGATTCCGTCCATCGACAAGCCTGCAACTGTGGATAAGGACGGTGCCATGGGATGGAGTATCAAGGGCGCCTCATCCTGGGCAGGCGCCAATGTCATAGCCTCCACTTGGAACGTAAATCTTCTGAAGGAGATGGGTGAGGCCCTGGGTGAGGAGGGTCTGCAATCTGGTCTGAACGCTTGGTATGCTCCTGGAGTCAATACTCACCGGTCTCCTTTCAGCGGTCGTGTCTACGAGTACTACTCTGAAGATGGCCTCCTGTCCGGGAAGCTGGCTGCGGCCTCGATAAGCGGTGCTGGAAATAAGGGCATCTTCAGCTATTTGAAGCATTTTGCGCTCAACGAGCAGGAGACCTTCCGCGATATGTACCTGGCTACTTGGGCTAATGAACAAGCAGTGCGCGAGATCTACTTGAAGCCTTTTGAAATTGCCGTCAAGGAGGCTAGGAGCACTGAAAAGTACATTGGTGACAGCAAAGGGACGATGACAACCAAGGTCATTCGTTCGGCTACGGGCATCATGTCTTCCCAGAACAGCATTGGAGGTGTGATCGGGTTTGCGCATCGTGGTCTGCTAACCGATGTACTCCGCGGCGAGTGGGGCTTCCAAGGCGCAGTAATCACGGATCTTTATCCAACTAAGCAGCATCAGCTGCGCGATATGACTCTTCGCGCAGGCAACGATCTCTTCATGAACCAGATGGAGAACGCGGCGAAGGATTACGACAGCCCGACCGCTCGTATGGCTATGAGGAAAGCCCTGCACAACATTGGCTACGCCACAGTGAATTCGAACGCCATGAATGGCATCACTCCAAGGTCACGGCTGGGATATTCCATGAGTCCTTGGAAGAAACTGCTCTACGGAATTGATGTGGCTATCGTAGTTGTGGCAGCTCTCATCGTTTTCTGGATTGTGCGGCGAGGACTTGACGAAAAGGCCAACCCGGACCGTTACAAGAAGCCAAAGAGCCGTAAAAAGGTCAAGGCGTAATGGTGTAAGGGCTCAGGATCCAAGGATCCGCATCTGATCAATCATTGGATCCAAGCCCAATTGGGGCAACCGTGATTCAACGGTTGCCCCAGTTTTATGTTTGGCGGCCCATGATGCTGACCGTAAAGTCAGGGGGAGGGGGGATGTACTTTCCAAGAATCATGCGGTTTCAATAGGTGAGGCCTGTCAAATGTTGGAAGGTTCGTGGAGATCTTCTTGATGCCGTCGACACCCGGCACGTTCCAAAGAAAAGAGTGTTTAAAGCGGACTTGGTGGGCGGCATAAAACTGTTATTTTGGCGCTGCGATCGGTTCCCTGACGGGTGTTATGGGACTAACCAGGATTACTCTCTTGCTCGTTTTGTTGTTCGAATGAGAGATTCTTGAGGTCCGTTTCCCGATAGAATTCTGTTATGGCCCAAGGCAAATTCTGTGTTCAGCCTCAGTGTTCTACTCATTCACGTTTGTATTGGATGTGGATTAGAGGGACGCGTCTGGTTTTCTCGATGAATCCGGCCCCTCGCCGTGCCCCTATTATCCTTTACCTCCATGGTGGTCCAGGCGATGCCTGCATTCCGCTGACCATGCGCTACAACGCGGCCTTGGAGCGCGATTTCCGCTTCATCAACCTGGACCAGCGGGGCAGCGGGCTGTCCTACCATCCCTTTGCCCCTGGCGAGGTGGTGACCATCGATTCGATGGTCGAAGATGTTCACCAGTTCGTGCTGAAGCTGCTTCGAGCCTACGGACAGGATTCCCTGATTCTTATCGGTCATTCCTGGGGCAGCGTCCTAGGGCTGGAGATGGTGAAGCGCTATCCGTCGCTTGTCCGCTGCTACATCGGCCTTGGACAGGTTGTCAGCATGCGCGCCGCCCTTCAGCTAAGACGGCATTGGGGGCAACAGAATCTGGGTCCTCGGCTTGCTTCGATCGTCAGCAGGGAGAGTGGCGCTGCTGATATGGTGCTGCTGATCAATGAGCTGCTGTCTCGTGGCGGGGTTGCCATGCTGTTCAGATCCTGGAAACGGATCATGACCTATCTACGCTCGCCCTACTACAACTGGTCGCGTCTGCTCAACCATGCCAAGGGGGTGGCTCAATCCCGCGCTCGCTTGAATGCAGAGCTGGAGCAGGTCGATTTCAGCGGGCAGACTTCTTTCGGGGCGCCGGTATATTTCATCAGCGGCAGGTACGACCGTCATCTGCCAGGTATCCTGGTTGAGCGGTTTGCAGATGGGCTGAAGATGAAGAGCCCACATCGGTTCATCCGCTTTGATCGTTCTGGACACTGCCCACAGTGGGATGAGCCAGAACGGTTCGCGGCGACGGTTAAAGCCCTCTGCCTGTAGCGCTCTATTGATAAGCCAAGGCTGCTTTGCCGATCGTACCCATTCGCATGGTGTAAATACATGCTGCACACGACGAAATCTACTAATATGAGTCATTGAAGATATTGGTTTGAGCCTCGCTGAAGAGTGTGCGGGGTTCCTGGATTAACGAAGGTCGATGAAACGGGGACTATGTCGATGAAAATCGACACGCCGTAGAATCCCCGGAATCATTGGGTTCCTTCGATATTCTTCTATGCCAATTTGCGGGACAACCCAACTTCGTGTAGGTTTACATCTTGCTGCCCGGCAGTGATGAGAACTCTTCGGAGGGCTTGGAGCTGTTGGTGTGGTGGTGGTTTGAGAACTCAAGAGCGTGTTTGTGCTACTTATAGCTTTTTGATTGCCAGTCCGATGCCCGCCCGGCTGTTGTCGGGTACGTGGGAGCGTTGTGAGGGGTGTCGGGGTTTTTCGTGGGTTGGTTTCCTCCTTATGGAAGCCGGCCCGTCAATTATTGATGTGAGTCGTTTCGGCTTCTTCATGGTTTTTTTGTGGAGGGTTTGATTCTGGCTCAGGATGAACGCTGGCGGCGTGCTTAACACATGCAAGTCGAACGGGATCCGCCAAGCTTGCTTGGTGGTGAGAGTGGCGAACGGGTGAGTAATGCGTGACCAACCTGCCCCATGCTTCGGAATAGCTCCTGGAAACGGGTGGTAATGCCGGATGCTCCGCACTGTCGCATGATGGTGTGGGAAAGGGTTTACCGGCATGGGATGGGGTCGCGTCCTATCAGCTTGTTGGCGGGGTGATGGCCTGCCAAGGCTTCGACGGGTAGCCGGCCTGAGAGGGCGACCGGCCACATTGGGACTGAGATACGGCCCAGACTCCTACGGGAGGCAGCAGTGGGGAATATTGCACAATGGGCGAAAGCCTGATGCAGCGACGCCGCGTGCGGGATGACGGCCTTCGGGTTGTAAACCGCTTTTGATTGGGAGCAAGCGAGAGTGAGTGTACCTTTCGAATAAGCACCGGCTAACTACGTGCCAGCAGCCGCGGTAATACGTAGGGTGCAAGCGTTATCCGGATTTATTGGGCGTAAAGAGCTCGTAGGCGGTTCGTCGCGTCTGGTGTGAAAGTCCATCGCTTAACGGTGGATCGGCGCCGGGTACGGGCGGACTGGAGTGCGGTAGGGGAGACTGGAATTCCCGGTGTAACGGTGGAATGTGTAGATATCGGGAAGAACACCG
This sequence comes from Bifidobacterium sp. W8104, assembly GCF_016100735.1. Lineage (NCBI taxonomy): Bacteria > Bacillati > Actinomycetota > Actinomycetes > Bifidobacteriales > Bifidobacteriaceae > Bifidobacterium > Bifidobacterium sp. W8104. Next base: position 931,396 of record NZ_JACFRW010000001.1, on the reverse strand, counting down.
ATGGCGAAGGCAGGTCTCTGGGCCGTCACTGACGCTGAGGAGCGAAAGCGTGGGGAGCGAACAGGATTAGATACCCTGGTAGTCCACGCCGTAAACGGTGGATGCTGGATGTGGGGCCCGTTCCACGGGTTCCGTGTCGGAGCTAACGCGTTAAGCATCCCGCCTGGGGAGTACGGCCGCAAGGCTAAAACTCAAAGAAATTGACGGGGGCCCGCACAAGCGGCGGAGCATGCGGATTAATTCGATGCAACGCGAAGAACCTTACCTGGGCTTGACATGTGCCGGACGGCCGCGGAGACGCGGCTTCCCTTCGGGGCCGGTTCACAGGTGGTGCATGGTCGTCGTCAGCTCGTGTCGTGAGATGTTGGGTCAAGTCCCGCAACGAGCGCAACCCTCGCCTCGTGTTGCCAGCACGTCATGGTGGGAACTCACGGGGGACCGCCGGGGTTAACCCGGAGGAAGGTGGGGATGACGTCAGATCATCATGCCCCTTACGTCCAGGGCTTCACGCATGCTACAATGGCCGGTACAACGGGATGCGACATGGTGACATGGAGCGGATCCCTGAAAACCGGTCTCAGTTCGGATCGGAGCCTGCAACCCGGCTCCGTGAAGGCGGAGTCGCTAGTAATCGCGGATCAGCAACGCCGCGGTGAATGCGTTCCCGGGCCTTGTACACACCGCCCGTCAAGTCATGAAAGTGGGCAGCACCCGAAGCCGGTGGCCCAACCCGCAAGGGGGGGAGCCGTCTAAGGTGAGGTCCGCGATTGGGACTAAGTCGTAACAAGGTAGCCGTACCGGAAGGTGCGGCTGGATCACCTCCTTTCTACGGAGATTATGGAAATCCCCTGCGTGTGATGCGTGGGGGTCGTGCCTGCGGGTCCGGCCGGATGGCCGGATGGTGTGGGCGTGCTGGCGTGGAACGGTCTTGAGGCTGTGGCATGGATGCGCTGTTGGGTTCCCGGACCGCCACCCTTGTGGGTGGTGTTCCCGTCGCCCGTCGGGTTCCTCATGGGGTGTTGCCCTGTGGCGGGTCCCGTCGGTGTGCTGGTGGTTTGAGAACTGGATAGTGGACGCGAGCGGATGGCCGGCTTTCGGGCTGGCTGTCTGCTGTATTGTTTCGTCCGAGCCCACATGGTGGGTTCGGGTCGATCGTTTTGTGATCGTTTAGTGTGATGATTTGTCGTCTGGCAGTTCGCAGTTGTTGTTGTCGTGGCATGGCCTGTGGTCGTGTTGTCGGCAAGGGCGCATGGTGGATGCCTTGGCAGACAGGACCGATGAAGGACGCGTGGGGCCGCGATAGGCCTCGGGGAGCCGCCGACAGGGCTTTGATCCGAGGGTGTCCGAATGGGGTAACCCGCCGGCCGTGATGGGCCGGCACCGCATTCGTGCGGGGGGTACGCAGGGAAGTGAAACATCTCAGTACCTGCAGGAAAGGATATTCCGTGAGTAGTGGCGAGCGAAAGCGGATGATGGCCAAACCGGTGCCGTGTGAGACCCGTCGGGGGTTGCGGCATGGGTGTTGTGGGACTTGGCGTCCGGGCTCCGACGGGCCCGGCGGCAGTGATAAAGCGGCGTGTGAGGCGAACGGGATTGAATTCCCGGCCGTAGAGGGTGATGGCCCCGTAGCCGAAGGCGCGCCGCCTGCCGGTTCTTGTTCCCAAGTAGCGCGGGACTCGTGGAATCCCGTGTGAATCGGCCCCGACCGTGGGGTAAGCCTGAATATTCCTGTCTGACCGATAGCGTACGAGTACCGTGAGGGAAAGGTGAAAAGCACCCCGGGAGGGGAGTGAAAGAGTTTCTGAAACCGTGTGCCTACAATCCGTCGGAGCCCTTCGGGGTGACGGCGTGCCTATCGAAAAATGAGTCTGCGAGTCAGTGGTGCGTGGCGAGGCTAACCCGTGTGGGGCAGCCGTAGCGAAAGCGAGTCCGATAAGGGCGTTCCAGTCGCGTGTCCTGGACCCGAAGCGGGATGATCTAGCCCTGGGCAGGTTGAAGCGCGGGTAAGACCGCGTGGAGGACCGAACGGACCTGGGTTGAAAACCGGGCCGATGACCTGGGGCTAGGGGTGAAAGGCCAATCAAATTCCGTGATAGCTGGTTCTCTCCGAAATGCATTTCGGTGCAGCGTCGCGTGAGTGCCTCCATGGGGTAGAGCTACTGGATGCTTGAGGGCCCGTATCGGGTACCGACAGCAGCCAAACTCCGAATACGTGTGAGGTGTATCGCGGCAGTGAGTCGGCGGGGGATAAGCTCCGTCGTCGAGAGGGAGACAGCCCAGATCGTCGTCTAAGGTCCCCAAGCGCGTGCTAAGTGGGAAAGGATGTGGAGTCGCATAGACAGCCAGGAGGTTGGCTCAGAAGCAGCCATCCTTGAAAGAGTGCGTAACAGCTCACTGGTCTAGTGGTTCCGCGCCGATAATGTAGCGGGGCTCAAGCACGCCACCGAAGACGCGGCAGCGCAGTTCGCTGTGCTGGGTAGGAGAGCGTTCCGCGTGGGGTGAAGCGGCGGCGTGAGCCGGCCGTGGACCGCGTGGAAGTGAGAATGCAGACATGAGTAGCGAGAGGCGGGTGAGAATCCCGTCCGCTGGATGACCAAGGGTTCCGGGGCCACGTTCGTCGTCCCCGGGTGAGTCGGGTCCTAAGGCGAGGCCGACAGGCGTAGTCGAATGGATGAAGGAGTCGATATTCTCCTACCGGCGTCGAGCCGTCCAATCCAAGACGTGGAAGCATGCCCTTACCTGTGTCGGGTGGTGGTCTTCGGACCGTCCGATGGCATGGGACCGGCGTGTGGATGCGTGGCGGGTAGCGCAGGAGTGACACGGAACGGGAGCCGGGCCGCGGTGGTGGTTATCCGTGGTCAAGCATGCGGCGCGTCGGGCAGGCAAATCCGCCCGGCATGAGCGCGAGGTGTGATGATGGGGGGTCTTGTGCCCCGAATCCGGTGTGCCGTTCCGTCGAGAAAAGCTTCGGCGTGAGGATTGGCGCCGCCCGTACCCCAAACCGACACTGGTGGTCAGGTAGAGTATACCAAAGCGATCGAGCGAATCCTGGTCAAGGAACTCGGCAAATCACTCCCGTGCCTTCGGTATAAGGGAGGCCCCGGCCGGTGAGGCGCTTCGCGCGCGGAGCCGGCTGGGGCGGCACAGACCAGGGGGTAGCGACTGTTTACCAAAAACACAGGTGCATGCGAAGACGTAAGTCGCTGTATATGCACTGACGCCTGCCCGGTGCCGGAAGGTTAAGAGGATCCGTCATCCCTCTTCGGAGGGGGCAGCGGTGAATTCAAGCCCCGGTAAACGGCGGTGGTAACTATAACCATCCTAAGGTAGCGAAATTCCTTGTCGGGTAAGTTCCGACCTGCACGAATGGCGTAACGACTTCCCCACTGTCTCGACCAGGAGCTCGGCGAAATTGCAGTACGAGTAAAGATGCTCGTTAAGCGCAGAAGGACGAAAAGACCCCGGGACCTTTACTATACCTTGGTATTGGCGTTAGGTGCGGACTGTGTAGCATAGGCGGGAGGCTTCGAAGCGGGTGCGCCAGCATCCGTGGAGCCGTAATGTGAAATACCGCTCTGTCCTCATCTGGCCTCTAACCTCGGCCGGTCATCCCGGCCAGGGACAGTGCCTGGCGGGTAGTTTAACTGGGGCGGTTGCCTCCCAAAGAGTAACGGAGGCGCCCAAGGGTTCCCTCAGCCCGGTTGGCAATCGGGTGTCGAGTGCAATCGCACAAGGGAGCTTGACTGCGAGACCGACGGGTCGAGCAGGGACGAAAGTCGGAGATAGTGATCCGGTGCCGGCGTACGGACGCGGCATCGCTCAACGGATAAAAGGTACCCCGGGGATAACAGGCTGATCATCCCCAAGAGTCCATATCGACGGGATGGTTTGGCACCTCGATGTCGGCTCGTCGCATCCTGGGGCTGGAGCAGGTCCCAAGGGTTCGGCCGTTCGCCGATTAAAGCGGCACGCGAGCTGGGTTCAGAACGTCGTGAGACAGTTTGGTCTCTATCCTCTGCGCTCGTTGGAATCTTGAGGAGCCCTGCCCATAGTACGAGAGGACCTGGGTGGACGAACCTCTGGTATGCCGGTTGTCGCGCCAGCGGCACGGCCGGTTGGCTACGTTCGGATGGGATAACCGCTGAAAGCATCTAAGCGGGAAGCCCCCTCCAAGATAAGGATTCCATGAAGCCTTAAAGCTTCTGAAGACCCCATGCAGAACACATGGTCGATAGACCGGACGTGGACACCCCGCAAGGGGCGGAGCCGACCGGCACTAATGGTCGAGGACAACACAACACCCACCCCTGGAGGGGTGGCGGCATCAACCCCTACTGCGGATACGACCTGCGGCAATATGCACGGAAGGCCACAGGCGATCGAACACGGAACACGCGTCCACCATCCGGTCCCCGAACCACCAGAAGACCCCATGCCCTTCGCCTGAAGGGGATGGATGAAATTGAAGATTCGCGGCGGTCATGGCCTGGGGGAGACGCCCGGTCCCATTCCGAACCCGGAAGCTAAGACCCAGCACGGCAATGGTACTGCACCCGGAAGAGTGTGGGAGAGTAGCACACCGCCGCCACAACACGTTGAAAGGCCTCTGATGACATAAGTCACCAGAGGCCTTTACTTGTATATACGGGCGTACACCCCTACAAAACACATGCTGTCTGCAAGCCGGACCTCTAGCCCTTGGAGCATTTCAGCTTTATCGAGGCGCTTTATGCTGCGGTACAGCCAAGAGGCGGATACTGGCCCGCCTTATCAGATCTCAGCCAGTGTTCCTGCGATGCAATAGATAAGAAAAGTGAAACTAACGTCGAGCAACTTATGATATTCCAGCTCATACGATACTTTAAAGAGCCATCAATAGCCGCTTACACCGCTGATCGGGATCAACACAGTAGCCAATAGACTGTCCAATAATCTTCAGGTCGTGTCTTATCGGTGAGGCGCCCGGTGCAGTCAATGAAACCTCTCCGGGAACTGTGGTTTTCACATGAATTTGGCAGTGTCTCAAAACCCTTGTGTGTCAATACATAAAACGTTAAAGCAAATAAGTAAAATGTCAGCTGTTGCCCACCATATACAGGGAGGTATTAGATGGCTGGCAGGATATTCGATATCCATTTGGACAAACATGTGCCGAAGGCGACCATACCGGTAACCGAACAACGACATCTCTGGTTCCGTGAGTTCATGAAACCATATCTGATGGTCATCATTCTGTACATTACCATGTACCTTGTTCGGAATAATTTTAAAGCGGCACAGCCTTTGATGAAGCAGCAGTTGGGCATTACAACCCAGCAGTTGGGCGTAATTGGTTTTGTTTTCTCCGTTGTCTATGGAATCGGAAAAATCGTTGTGGGATATCTGGTCACAGGCAAAGACAACAAGAAGATTGCATCAATCATGCTTTTCTGCTCGTCTATCGTGGTCATTTGCATCGGCTTCCTCTTCACCTTAAGTCATGTGCCTATTGGTTGGTTGATCGTTCTATGGGCCTTGAACGGGGTCTTTCAGTGCGCCGGCGGCCCAAGCTGCGCGACGGTGATCTCCAACTGGACGACGAAGACGACCTACGGCCGATATTTGGGTGTTTGGAACGCTTCCCACAATATAGGCGGTGGCTTGGCTGGGGTATTCGCCATCTGGTGTGCCCAAACCTTCTTCGGAGGCAAGGTGGCCGGTATGTTTATCGTCCCGGGTGTAGTGGCACTTCTGGTGGCGATTATGTGCTTCCTGGTCGGCAAGAACCGTCCCGAGGATCTGGGATGGGAACCCTCAGAGACGATCTTCAATGAGCCTGTCAAGCAGGAAGACGAGGAGTCGCATGATGATACGACTTGGCAGATTTTCCGCCGGTACCTGCTTTCCAACCCTTGGGTTTGGGTGCTTTGCGTCAGCAACGTTTTCGTCTATCTGATCCGCATCGGCATTGACAACTGGGCGCCTCTGCGTGTGACTGAGCAGCTGCATTTCAGCAATCAGGTAGGCGCGCGGACCATCTTCTATTTCGAGATGGGTGCTCTGATTGGATGCCTTCTCTGGGGAGTGGTGTCTGACTTCCTGGGTGGCAGGCCCGCCCTCGTGTCCACGCTTTGCGCCATCTGCCTGCCGCTCGGAATGGCAGGCTACCAGCTGGGCCGCACCCCTGTGGTCATTTACATCTCGCTCTTCTTCTTGGGCATGTTCATTTTCGGACCCCAGATGCTGATCAATATTTCCATGCTCAATCAAATTCCCAAGCGGGCAAATGTGCTGTCCGGCGGCATGGTCGGCGCATTCGCCTACCTGTTCGGTGATTCCACCGCCAAGGTCCTGCTGGCCAAGATCGCGGATTCCTCGTCCGATGGGCTGACCGTGTTGGGGCATGTGCTGCATGGTTGGAATGACACTTTTATCGTGCTGTATATCGCCATTGTCTGTGCGGTCGTGCTTTTGGGCCTGGTGGCCTTGATGGAAGAGAAACGTATTAGAGGAGGTCGTCGATGAACATCACCAATTTCCGGGATCTGGGTGGCATGCGGACCATCCACGGCCGCCGGGTCCGCCCCCACGGGTTCATCCGGTCCGGGCAGCTGGTCGGCCTGGACGAGGAGACCAGAAGGGATCTGGTCGAACGCTACCAGGTGACGCAGGTCGTGGACTTCCGCCGACCCTTCGAGATACAGGAGAGTCCTGACGACTCAATCGAAGGCATCACTTTTACCAACATCGATCTACTGGGTATGATCGGTGCCCGCAATACCAGCTTGGACGACTTCGCCTCGATAGGTTCGGTCGATCGGGTCAACGACCATATGTTGGGTACCTACCACGACATGGTCCTGAATCCAGGCGCTCAGAAAGGTTTCGGGCGCTTCCTGCGCATCGTCGTGGGCAACACCCAGGGGGCTACGCTCTTCCACTGCTTTGCCGGCAAGGACCGGACCGGGTTCGCCGCGGCCCTGGTGCTCTGGCTGCTGGAGGTGGACGACGACCGGATATTCGCGGACTACCTGAAGACCAACCAGGAGAGGGTCGCGGCCAACAATCAGCTGCTGGACCAATTCCGCGCCAAGGGCTTCGACCAGGATTCACTGGACGCACTGGCGGTTGCACTTTATGTCAAGCAGGAATATCTGATCTACGCCCGCCAGCTCATGATCGACGCCTATGGTGATGTCTTCGCCTATGCACATCAGGCTCTGGGGTTCGGACCGGACCAGGTGGAGGCCCTGCGCAGCAACCTGCTTGAGTAATCGGACAAGACCGAATAGGTGCGGGCAGGTGATCGGGCTTGAGTGCCAATTGTAAGGGGGCATCGTGCATACATAAGTCTGGGACGGTAATGATTCCGGGGCTCCCGTGCGGCCCTGGTCGGTCAATGTTGATCGCCAGACGACCGGGAGGCCCGGGCCATTGGGAGACGGCCATGAATGCGGGCGCGGGTTTCTTTCGCACAGACGGATTGCCGAGCAGACCGCGATTATATGGTCAGCAAAACGACATGGGAACAGCCGAATCCATCTTGACTGACCATATCGACGCTGCAGGTGACTGGATGATCAAGGAGGATTTTGGACTCAGTTTGAAAGAGACATCCCTGTCCTGGAGCGGCTGCTGGTATCTCCCTGGCTGAAGACCTGGTCGTAGAACTCCTGCACCAGGGACTTGTTGGCTGCCGTCTCACTCATGCTCATCATGAACCCTCGTCTTCCGCCAGTACCCGGGCTTTCGAGTTTCTTCATGATGGGTGTCTTCGCTCAGGCTCGTAAGTGTGCATGAGACCAAGGTGAGCAGGTGGATGGTGGCTTACGGAAAGGCTATCAGGCCTTGAAGTGGCGCTCGTCGTTCATGGTGGCGAAGTTCAGACCGATCAGGATGCCGCCGCCTATGTAGTTGCCCAGCATGGCCACCAGGACCACCAGGATCGCCTTCCAGGCGTTGACCCGCCCGAAGACCCCCAGGATGAGGAAGAGGGCCGAATCCGCTATCGAGTGCTCGAACCCGCAGAAGGCGAAGACGAAAACGGCCACGACCATGATGATGCACTTGGTGAAGTCGTTGGAAAGCTTGCCGTTGTAGACCATGAGCATGGCGATGTTGATGCAGAAGTTGCACAGGATACCGCGCACGAACAGGTCGGCAAAGCCCATGGGGCCGCCGGAGACGTAGCCGGTCTTGGTGGCCGAGGCCGCCAGCATCTGGTCCAGGGTCGGACCGCTGACGATGGATGAGAAGCGCAGGATGACGGCCACGATCAGGGCTCCGGCCAGGTTGCCCAGAAGGCAGAGGACCAGGATCCGCAGGGAGGCCAGCCAGCCCAGGCGCTTGTGATAGGCGCCTATGGTGACCACCATCATGTTGGAGGTCAGCAGTTCGGAGTTGGTGTAGTAGATCAGGACCAGGGCCCAGCCGAAGGTAGTCGCCGCCAGGACCCGGCCTGCCAGGATCAGACCGTGGTCGGCGGGGTTCTGGCCGGCCTGGCCCATGATGACGAAGAAGGCCGTGAAGAAGATACCCACAAAGAGGCCGGCCATGGTGGCCCGTTGCATGTACTTGCCGGTCAGGGCGCCACTCATGGTCTTCTTGCTTTCGACCACGTCCAGGACGGTGCTGATGAAGGCCCGTCCGGGGAAGAGGGGTTGTCTGTTCTGTCGATCTGTCATCTGATTGGGTTGCTCATTCACGGGGTTCATTATGGCATTCCCGAGTAAAGAGGGACCGCCCTTAGGGCCCGACTGTGCGGGAATTCACTTCTTTGCCAGTGCCACCCGGTGTCGTTCAGCCTCACTCCGTGCGCAGGGCGGTGGCGGGATCCTGCTTGGCCGCCTTCCGCGAGGGGATCAGGCCGCCGATCAGGGTCAGGATCACGCTCAGGATGACCAGAGCCACGCCACCCGAGGCAGGCAGGGCCGCATTCACCTCGGTGGTGCCCATGAAGTGGTGCATGATGCTGTTGGCCGGAACGATCAGCAGCAGAGTGATGCCCACCCCCAGCAGGCCCGCCAGAAGTCCGATGAGGCCGGTCTCGGCGTTGAATACGTTGGAGACGTTCCGCTTGGAGGCGCCCATGGCGCGCAGGATGCCGATCTCCTTGGTCCGCTCCAGAACCGATATGTAGGTGATGATGCCGATCATGATGGAGGAGACCACCAGCGAGACCCCGACGAAGGCTATCAGCACGTAGGTGATGACGTTGATGATGGTGGTGACCGAATTCATCATCAGGCCCACGTAGTCGGTATAGACGATCCTGTTCTTCTCCGCAGCCTTGTCGTTGTAGTGCTTGATGGAGTCACCCACGGAATTCTTGTTCTCGAAGCTGTCCGTGTAGATGCTGATGCGGGAGGGGGCATCCCGGGAGATCAGGCCGAAGTCGCTCAGGTTGTCGGCGTAGGTGCCGGTGGAGACGTACTGGTTGTAGATGGCGACCAGGGCGTTCTGCGGGGCGGTGGCGATGTACTGGTCGAAGGCCTGGGCCGTCTGCTGCTCGGCGGAGGCCCCCGTGGGGATGCCCGCAGAACCTTGGGCTCTTGCAGCGGCCCCTGCCCGGCCCTGGGCCTCCTGGCCGGCCATGGCTGCCGAGCCTTTCATGATCTCCTGGGCCATGCTGGCCTTCTGGCTGACGCCCAAGGATGCGATGTAGGCCTTGGCATCGTTGGCCTTGGCGGCATCGTCGGCAGGGGCGAAGGCCATCCCGTTGAGGACGCTGTGGCCCTGGTCGGCCTCCTGGTCGGTGACGATGGGGCTGGTCTTGGCCTGGTCGATCAGGTAGTCGGTCAGCTGGCGGGTATACCCGACGCCTACCTTGAGGGGTGTGGCCTTGGCTCCCTGGTGGGGGCGTACTATGCCTACGATGTGCAGCTGCAGGCCCTGATCGGCGGCCTTGGTCATCTGGTCGGTGCTGTCGCCGATGTAGTGGTAGTGGCCGTCGGTCCCCTTGGCATACTGGTCCGCAGCGGGCACCAGGGAGAGTTTCTGGTCCATGGCCTTGGCGTATTCGATGGGCTTGGTGTCGACCTTGACCTCCTGCCCGCTGTTGAGTTTGTTCATCATGTCGGTGTATTGGCTGGAGGGGAGGATGCCCAGCTTGTAGAGGCTGGTGACGGGCATCTGGTTGTTCTTGTCCAGCACCAGGACCACCTGATCCTTGGCCTTGGGCCAGGTGCCGTTCACCACCTGGTAGTTGTCGGTCACCACCTTGCTGATGGTGGTCTTGGCATCGGCCCCCGGCATGATTTCGCCGAAGATCTCCGGAGCCTTGTTCTTCTCGGTCTTGCCGGTCAGGTAGGACATCTGCATGGACTGGATGTCGCCCATGTCGCTGTCGGTGTTGGCCGTGGCCATCTGGCTGGCGGTGGAGCTGGCGTCGTCCTGCCCGCTCATGGTCACCTTGTCCGCAGAGACCAGCTTACCGTCCGGGTCGTGTCCGAAGACCGCGAACTTGGTGGCGTAGGAGTACTGGATGCCCACGGACCCCACATACTGGTGGATCTCGCTCTTGGGATTATCCAAGTATTTTTTGAAGTCTGTCAGATTGTTCTGGGTGATGCTGCTGGTCAGGCTGGAGGCCCCCTTGATGCTGGAGTCGTCCGGCTGGATGGCCTTGAGATCCTTGTGGGCCTTGGCCTCCTTCTGCGATTCCTGGGCGGAGTCCACTATCTTGTTCAGGTCGAAGGACTGCTCCTGAATGGTGATGGGGTAGGAGGTCATGGTCTCCCGCTGCACCCTGTCGATGTAGCGGTTGACCCCGGTGGATACCGACAGGATCAGGGCGATGCCGATGATGCCGATGGACCCGGCGAAGGAGGTCAGGGCTGTCCGGGCCTTCTTGGTCCGAAGATTGTTGAAGCTCAGCGACAGTGAAGTCAGCAGTCCCATGGAGGCCTTGCCGAAGGTGCGGTGGCGGGCCCGGCGGATGGGCACCTGGTCGTCGGGCAGGGGGTCGGAGTCGCTGATGACCGATCCGTCGTGCAGCTCCACAATCCTGGTGGCGTACTGGTGGGCCAGCTCCGGGTTGTGGGTGACCATGACCACCAGCCGGTCCTGGGCCACCTCCTTGAGCAGGTCCATGATCTGGATGGAGGTCTCGGAATCCAGTGCTCCGGTGGGCTCGTCGGCCAGGAGGATGCGGGGGTTGTTGACCAGTGCCCTGGCGATGGCCACCCGCTGCATCTGCCCGCCCGAGAGCTGGTTGGGCCGCTTGTTCACGTGCTGACCCAGTCCCACCTGCTCCAGGGCCTGCCTGGCACGCTCCCGCCGCTCCTGCCGGTGCACGCCCGAGATGGTCAGAGCCAGCTCCACGTTGGACAGGATGCTCTGGTGGGGAATCAGGTTGTAGCTCTGGAAGACGAAGCCCACGGTGTGGTTGCGGTAGGAGTCCCAGTCCCTGTCCTTGTACTTTTTGGTGGAGGTGCCGTTGATGATCAGGTCGCCCTGGTCATAGCGGTCCAACCCGCCGATGATGTTGAGCAGGGTGGTCTTGCCGGACCCGGAGGGGCCCAGGATGGCCACGAACTCGTTGTCGCGCAGGTTGACGCTGACATCATTCAAGGCCTGCTGGACGAAGTCCCCTGTTTTGTATTGTTTGGAGATGTGTTCGATCTGCAGCACCGTCGTCCTCAGCTTTCTGGATTCTCAATGGCATGGACTTATGGACTCTTGGAGTGCCAGCTTACGCCATCGGAATGGGTAAATGCCGATATGGCCTAGTCCACCGACTTGAGGGCCTCCAGCATGTCCACATGCTTGAGCTTGTTGTTGACCATCCAGCCCAGGCCGGCCGTGATGACCGTGATCATGACCAGGGGCACGATGAAGGCCACCCAGCTGATGGAGGGGTCAAAGAGGACGTTGTCCGGTGGAACGGTGGTGATGATGTAGTGGTGCAGCCAGGCCCCGAACCCATACCCGGCCAGGACGCCGATGGCCGATAGGAGGATGGTCTCCCGGTAGATGTACATGGTCACCTCGCGGTCGTAGAAGCCCAGCACCTTGATGGTGCTCAGTTCACGGATGCGCTCCTCAACGTTCAGGTTGGTCAGGTTGTAGAGGATGACCAAGGCCAGCAGGGTGGCCACGATGATCAGCACCTGCATGATCATGTTCAAGGATTTGACCACGGTGTCGATCTGGCTCATCAGGGTCGTGTTCTGCACCACCCCCTGGATCCCGTCGATACGTATGAAGGAGGCGGCCTGCTTTCTGGTGTTCGCCGCGCTGGAGTCCTTGAAGGTGACCAGATGGGCGTTGGGCGAGAAGTCCTGGCGGAAGACGGTCCTGTAGGCCGATGGGCTCATGAAGACGAAGTGCCCCAGGTACATCTCGCAGATGCCGTCCACCCGCATGGTCCTGTCCCTGCCGCCTGAATCCTGCAGGGTGATCCTGTCGCCGACCTTGGTTCCCGTCAGCTGGGCGATCCTTTCGGAGAGGATCACGCCGTCGCCCTTGAGGCTCAGGGGCTTGTGCCCGGACCGGGTGTCCATGCGGATGAAGTCGTCCAGATGCTCGGCGCTGGCCGGCGCGATCATGGTGATGGACTGTTTGTCGGCGTTGTGGCCGGCTGTCTTGGTCATCTCCTCGTAACGCACGTTCAGGGAACGGCTCACATCGGGCTTTTCCAGCCGTTTTTTGATGGATTGGCGTTGGTCGGATGTGGCCTGGCTGTTCTCGGCGGCGATCAGGTCGTAGCGGATCACCTGACCGAACTGGTGCTCGTTGATGGCGGAGATGGACCCCTGCACGCCGAAACCGGCCATCAGCAGAGCCACCGATCCGCAGACCCCGAAGATGGTCATCAGCATCCGCTGCTTGTAACGGAAGATGTTCCGGGCGGTGACCTTGTGGGTGAAGCTGAGTCGGTTCCAGATCAGGGGGATGCGCTCCAGGAAGATCTTCGAACCGGCGCTGGGCGGCTTGGGCAGGAGCAGGGCCGACGGCTTTTCGCGCAGCTCCCGCCAGGCGCTCAGGAAGGCCGGAACAACGGCGCTCAGGAAGGCCAGCAGGCAGGCCAGGAGGGTGATGGGCAGGTGGAAGCCGTAGTGAATGGGCGGCATGTCGAAGGCGTGGACATAGGCCTGGTAGACGATCCAGGGCAGGAGGGTGTGGCCGGCGATGATGCCCAGAAGCGCGCCCAGGGCCGAGGCTGCTCCGCCGTAGACCAGGAACTTGGCCATGACATCCTGGTCCCTGTAGCCCAGGGCTTTGAGTGTTCCTGCGTTGATCCGCTCCTCATCCACAAAGCGCGTCATGGTGGTGAAGGTGACCAGGGCGGCCACCAGATACATGAAGTAGGGGAAGACCTTGGCCAGCGAGTCCACGATGAACGAGACGGAGGCGTAGACCTTGTAGCCCTCCGAGCCGGGTGCTTCACGGCGCGAGTCCAGGGCGTAGACAGGCTTTTCCAGTCGGCTCAGCTGGTCAGCCGCCTTGTTCAGCTTCTTCTGGGAGTCGTCGATCCTCTTCTGGGCGTCCGGGCTCTCCCTCTTGAACTTGTCCAGTTTGGTCTGGTATTCCGCGGTTTTCTGGTCCAGGGTGGCCTGGGCCTGGTCGATCTGCCCCTGGGCCGAGGCCCGGCTGTCGGCCAGCTGCCGCCGGGCCTCGGCCAGTTTGGTCCTGCCCTGGGCCAGCTGTGCGGAGGCCTGGTCAAGCTGGGTCTTGCCCTGGGCCAGTTGGCGCTCGCCTTCCTCCACCTTGGCTCTTGCCTGGGTCAGCTCCCGACGCTTTGCATCCAGGGTCTGCTGGTTGGCCGCAACCTGGGCCATGCCGGGGGCATACTGGTTGGTCATGAAGGCATCGCGGCCCGTCTTGGCCTTGGTCACCAGGGCATCGATCTGCGGTGATTGCCGATTGAGTTCGGTCAGCTGTGCCTGGAGCCCGGCCTTCTTGCGGTTGAGGTCCTCCTGCTGCTGAGGGGCCAGCCCGGGTGTGGCCAGTTGGGCGTCGATGGTCTGAATGAGGCCGGTGACCTGTGCGATGCCCTGTCTGCATTGTGTCTGAGCCGCTTGGGCCTGGGCTACAGCCTGATCGGCCTGGGCCTTGCCGCCTTCCAGCTGCTGGCGGGAACCATCAAGCTTGGCCTGTCCCTGGTCGATGGCCTGCTGCCCCTGGTCGGCCTGATGCCTGCCCTGGGCCACCTGGCTGGCGGAGGACTGGTATTGCTTCTGCTTTCGAGCCAGTTCGGCCGAACTCAGATCCACCTCCTGCTGCCCTTGGTCGATGGCCGCCTGGGCCTGCACCGTCTTGGCAGCCAGTTGGTTCTTGGCGGACTGGATGCTTTGGGCACCCTGGTCCAGATCCTTCCTGGCCTGGTCCAGCTGCTGCCGGTTCCCCTCGAGTTCGTTTCTGGACTGGTCCACCTGGTCCTGTCCCTGGTCCAGCTGCTTCTGCAGTGGAGCCTTGATGGCGTTCAGCCTAGCTGTGGGGCGCCCCGACAGGATCCTGTTCAGATCGTCCTTGTGGGTCTGCAGGGCCTGGATGTACTGGTCGGAATAGTGGTCCTGAATCCGGTCCAGGTCCGTGAAGGTCAGGCGGGCGATCATGTACTCGTCCGAGTCGAAGGCTTTGGGCGTGGTTACGGCGTAGGAGTCCAGCGACCCCGAGCCGGCTGTGGAGGGGCCCATGTTGACCTTGCTCAGGATCTCGGTCGACCTGACCGTGCCCACCACGCGCAGCTTGTGGTGCCTCAAGACCTTCCTGCCCAGCTGGTCGGCCTTCTCATCCACCTGGATGCTGCTGCCGATGGGGTGACTCTCGGCCAGGGCCGTGTCGACCGCTATCTGGTCGGGCCTGGTCGGCATGGTCCCGTCGACCAGCTCATAGGTGGAGATCCGGTCGGGGGCGGAGTAGATGCGCAGGCTCTTGTCGGTGCCCTTGAGCACCACATCCTTCAGATATCCGTATTCGATTCCCGAGTTGCCGGGGGCGGTGTCGATGGCATCCCGATCCTCCTGGTCCAGGCCGTAGCTACTGATGACCATCAGGTCGGCCAGATGGTGGTCGGACAGGTAGGCGTTGCCGGCCTGCCGCATGTCCGGCCCGGTCACGCTCAGCCCGACCAGGGCAAAGGAGCCCAGCGCCACCAGGCAGACTATAGAGATGAACCGTCCCAGGGATTTGCGCAGGGAGACCCGGATGTCGTGCCAGAGCACCTTCCTGACGGGCTGCATCCTCACCACTCCACGTTTTCGATGTCTTCGGGGCTGTCATTGGTCTGCACGGCCTGGACCCGGGCGTCGTGCATGCGGATGACCCTGTCGGCGATGGGGGCGATGGCCGCGTTGTGGGTGACGATGACCACGGTGGCGCCCTTCTTGCGGCACTGGTCCTGGAGGATGCGCAGCACCTGTTTGCCGGTCCGGTAGTCCAAGGCCCCGGTGGGTTCGTCACAGAGCAGAATCTTGGGGTTCTTGGCCACGGCCCGGGCGATGGCCACACGCTGCTGCTCGCCGCCGGAAAGCTGGGCGGGGAAGTTATCGATCCGGTCGCCCAGACCTACGTCGACCAGGGTCTGGACCGGGTCAGCAGCGTCGTCCACGATCTCCGAGGCCAGCTCCACGTTCTCCCTGGCGGTCAGGTTGGCCACCAGATTGTAGAACTGGAAGACGAAGCCCACGTCATAGCGGCGGTAGGTGGTCAGCTGCCGGGCGTCATAGCCGGCGATGTCCTTCCCGTCCACGATCACCTGGCCCTCGTTGCAGGTGTCCATGCCGCCCAGAATGTTCAGCACGGTCGATTTGCCCGCTCCCGAGGCGCCGAGGATGACCACCAGCTCGCCCTTCTCGATGGAGAAGGTGACCTCATTGTTGGCCACGATGGTCGTCTCGCCGGTCACATACCGTTTCGTCTCTCCGATGACGTCGATATAGCCCATCATGCCCTCTCGTAACCCTGGCTGTGCGGCGGGGCCGTCCGACGCGAGGGACGCCCCCTGATGCTCTTTTCCCCACTACTGTATACGTTCGCGGGGTCCGGAGCACAGGGGAACCGCCTGCCGGGAGGCGTCATGTTCACCGACCCTGCAAGGGCTCGGAGGTTCAGAGGGCTTGCAGGAGGTTGCCGAGTTTGCGGCTGTCCCTGACCGGTCTGCCCTGGCGGAAGGTGATGAACCGCTGGCAGGTCTGGGCCAGGAACTCCTGGTCGTGCGAGATGACGATCACCATGACCCCCAGGGAGCGCATGTAGCGAATCATCCCGGTCACCTGGTTCATGTGGAGCAGGTCCAGGCCACTGGTGGGTTCGTCCAGAACCACCAGGCGCTTGCCCGACAGTATGGCGGCCGCGATGGCCACCCGTTGCTTTTCCCCGCCGGAGAGGGTGTTGGGGTGTCGGCCCAGGAGCCGCTCCAGGTCCAGCTTTCTCGCCACCTCCTCAAAGAGGTCGGTCCGCCTGGCCCCAAGGAGCATCTCGCCCTCCACGGTCTCGCTGAAGAGCTGGTAGTTGACATCCTGAAAGACCATGTAGGAGTCCTCGACACGCTCCCTGGCGGTCTGCTTGGTCCCATTCAGGCTGATTTCCGACCTGTCGCCGGGTTTGAGCAGTCCGGTCAGGACCGAGGCGAAGGTGCTCTTGCCGGCACCGTTGCGGCCGATGATGCCGGTGATGTCATCGCTGGACAGGGTCAGGTCGTCCACATCCAAGGCAGGAGGCTGGTCGTGATGGTAGGCATAGGTCAGGTTCCGGACCCGGAGCAGGTCGGGGGTCTTCTCGGTAGTGACCCTGGCTGGGGCACACGCATTCTCGGTCGCGTCCAGGTCCAGGGCCCGCAGGCCCATGGCCTGGCGACTCGGAGCATCCAGTCCCCTCATGGCGGCCGGGGTCAGGTGCTCCGCCAGCCTGCCGTCCTTCATGACCAGGAAGTCGTCGGCCAGGCCGTCCAGGTAGTAGAGGCGGTGTTCGATCAGGACCATGGTCAGGCCCCGGTCCTTCAAGCGGCCCAGAATCTGCGCCAGGCTGGCCACCGCTTCCACGTCCAGATTGCCGGAGGGCTCGTCCAGGACCAGGATCTCCGGGTCCATCATGCAGGAGGAGGCGATGGCGATCATCTGCTTCTCGCCCCCGGACAGGGAGAAGATGTCCCGGTCCATGAGCGGAGCTATGCCGAAGAGGTCGGCCACCTGGTCTATACGCTCCCGGATGGCCTCCGGCTGGACCCCGGTGTTCTCCAGGGGGAAGGCCAGCTCGCTGCGGACGTCGGTGGTGAAGAACTGGGTCTTGGGATTCTGGAAGACCGACCCCACCTGCTCCGAAAGCCGGTAGATGGGCCGGGCCGTGGTGGGTTCGCCCCCGATCAGGCACTCCCCCTCCAGCTTGCCCTCGTAGAGTTCGGGAATCAGGCCGTTGATGACCCTGGACAGGGTGGTCTTGCCGCAACCGCTCGGCCCGGTGATCACGGTCAGCCGTCCCTGGCCCATCCGGCAGGAGACCTCCTGGAGGGAAGGCTGGCTGGCACCCTCGTAGGTGAAGCTAAGCCTGGAACATTGCAACATAGGCTCCACATCCCATAAGGACCAGACCCAGGGCGCACATGAGCGCATCCAGTCCGGTGAAGGCAATCCGTTGGATGGAGGTCTTGGGCCCGGGGTCGCCGATTCCCCTGGTCAGGGCGGCCGAGGTCAGGTCGGAGGCCACATTGGTGGCGTTATTGAGCAGGGGGACGTAGATGTATTCCATGGTTCGCATCGGATGCCGGACCATGTCGCCGGTGGTGACCGCGATCCCCCTGAATTTCATGGCCCGTCTGATCTGGGCATAGTCGTGCCTGACGGTCGGGAAGAAGCGGAAGAGGACGCTGACGGGGATGACCAGCCACTGGGGGGCGTGGATCTTGCGCAGCAGGTAGACCAGCTCCGAGACCTTGGTGGTGCCCATCATGAAGGCCGCAACCAGCACCAGGGGGAGGACCCTGCCCACGCCGACGAAGAGGAAGAGCAGGTAATGCCCCGGCAGGTTCTCGGGAAAGACCATGGCCAGGGAGGCGCCCAGGGCGAAGACCAGACAGACCAGAAGCCAGGCCTGGCCCTTCCTGACCCTGCCCACGATGACCTGGAAGCTGCAGAAGTAGATGTTGATGGCCAGGACCAGCGGAGTGGGGAGGGTGACGAAGATCAGGGCGTTGGCGAAGATGACCAGCAGGAATCTGGTGTAGATGGAGATGGGCCTCATTGCTTGGCGGGTATCCGGTTGAAATGCCGGTCGACGATCCGGGCGCCTATCCATGCACCGAGCAGGGCGCCGACCAGGGTGGCCAGAATGCAGACCAGGAAGGTGGCTCCGGTGATGGGCGCGAAGACCCCGTCGATGTACTCCTGGCTCTTGCCGCGGCGGACCAGGCTGGCCACATAGGCGTCCTTCATGAACCAAAGAGGCAGGACGGGGCCGGTGCAGCCGAAGGTGAGGATGACATAGCTCAGGTAGCGGGCCAGGTTGGGACGGCTCTCCCAGAGCGATGACTGAACCAGGTCAGCCAGCAGGCCGCAGAAGGCGTAGGGGATGAAGGAGAGGGCGAAGTGGCCGAAAACCAGCAGGAAGAGGCCCATGATGACGCCGACGATGGTGATGGCCCCGAACCTGGGCACCCGGCGGATCATCAGCATGTAGACCGGGCCGGAGACCAGCCCCACCACAGCGGGGATGAAGAGGGAGGACAGACCGGGCATGACCAGGCCAGCAAGGAAGACGGTGATGAAGTTGCCCACCGCCATGCTGACGAAGTAGAGGGCCGTGAAAATGCCGACGTTGACCAGGTCTTTTGTCTTCAGTGCTTTCATAAAGGATCGCTCCCATCTGGGTGGCGGTCGCTCGGCCCTAGGCCATATCCGCCGATTTCATGTTGTGCCGTCAAGTCTAGGAGGGCCGGGAGGGAAAGTAAATGATATTTTTTTATGTCTCTTGCCAGTGCTTCACAATCAGGGTATTGCCTGGCGCGCGAGGATTTTGTTAGTGTCCACTGAGAGGGGCGTATCAGAAAGGCGGCACGGAGAACAGGCATGATCAGCAAGCGACTACTTCATCTACCGGGAGCCAGGATGGGCGCCAGCCTCCTGCTGGCCCTCCTGCAGACGATCGGCGCGTTGGCGGAGGTCCTCCTCCTGCCGGTGGCCATCGCGGCCGTGGGCCGTTCCCTTGGCCTGCCTGTCCCTCATGCCCTTGCCTGGGTGCCTGGTCGGCCCGGACCCTTGGCGGCGCTGATAGGCGGGCTGATCCTGGTTCGGCTCCTGGCCCAGGCGGTCGCCAGGTCCGTCAGCGCCCGGCTGGCTGATGGGATGGGCAAGGCGCTCTCCCAGGCCCTCTACCTGTCCGTGTTTGACCCCAATAGGCAGGAGGACGACCTGGGCGTTCCGGCGCAGACCCTGGCCAGGCTTTCGACCGAGGGGGTCAAGTCGGTCGTCTCCTACTTCACGGCCTACATTCCGGCCCTGGTCCAGACCGCCCTGATGCTGGTCGTGGCGCTGGCTGTCCTCCTGCCTGTCAGTCCGCTGGCTGCGGTGATCGTCGTGATCGGCATGGTGGCCCTGCCCCTGGCCTCCAAGCCCACCATGGGCGAGAACATCAAGGTGCAGCTGGGCCAGTTGCGCAAGTACGACAAGGTCGGCGTCCACTTCGAGCATGCCCTGAGGGGGCTCAACACTTTGAAGATCTTCGGGGCAGACCAGCGGCAGGCTGATGACCTGGCCGAGGAGTCCGAGGGGTTTCGCCGGATAACCATGGGGGTCCTGGGCGGGCAGCTGCGCTCGCTGATCAAGGCCGACGTGGTCATCTACACCAGCCTTATTCTGGCGGTTGCAGCGACGGTCCTGATCGGGCAGGGCGGGCCCGCTCGAGTGCTGTCCTGCCTGGTTGTTGCCCTGGCTGGGGTCCGGCTCTTCGCCCCTGAGCGGCAGCTGGTCTACATGATGCATTCTGGCATGGTCGCCATCAAGCAGGGCAAGGCCATCGACGATATTCTCCAAGCTCGGCAGGGGAGCGACGGGGAGTCAGCGGCTCCGGGTACGACTCCTGAGTCACGCAAGAGTACGGGTTCGGAGACGGCTCCGGAAGCGAGTCTCGAAACTTCTGAGGTAGCAGTTCGGGAGTCTGACTCGGAATCCGCTTCGAAGCAAGCAGATCAGGCGGATATGTCTGGCGACGATTCGTTGGGCATTCGCGCTCGCGATTTGACCTACACCTATCCTGACGGCTTCCAGGCTCTGACCGATCTGAACTTCGACCTGCCGGACAAGGGGCATGTGGGCTTAGTCGGTGCCTCGGGCTCCGGCAAGAGCACCCTGGCGGGTCTGCTGTCCGGGCGCCTTCAGGGGTATACCGGAGAGCTGACCATTGGCGGGCGCCAGATCAGCGACCTGTCTCGCGAGGATCTGGTCGGCCTACAGACCGTGGTTCGGGGAACCGATCACCTCTTCACCGGAACCATCAGGTCGAATCTCGATCCGGCCGGACTGGGCTACTCGGATTGGGAGCTGCAGGATGCGCTGGACCAGGTCGGCCTGACCGGTCTTGTCCAGAGCAAGGGCGGGCTGGACGCTCCTATTGATCCTGAGGGAGGCAACCTATCTGGAGGGCAGCGCCAGCGCCTGTCCATTGCCCGCGGACTCCTGCGGCGTTCCCCCGTCTACATCTTCGACGAGGCTACCAGCGCCGTGGACCGTGAACATGACGCCACTCTGGCTGCTCTGATGGATGCGCTGGGCAAGGAGACCCTGGTCCTGACCATCACCCACCGCCTAGCCGGGGTTCGCAATGCCGATTCCATTCTCTTCTTGCAAGGGGGCCGTCTGGTGGAAAGCGGCGGTTTCCGTGATCTGATGGATGCCGGGGGCGGATTTGCGGCCCAGTGGAAGGAGCAGGCCCAGTATGAGGACGGGGAGTGACGACATGCAGCAGACAACGAGCAACCTGACGATGATGCGCCGCATGGCCCGGCTGATGAAACCTCTCGCTGGCACGGAGGGCAAGGCCATCCTTTGCGGCAGCCTGGGCCACCTCTTCGCGGTCTGGAGCGTGATGGCTGCCGCTGCGGCCCTGATCGGTCTGGTCACGGACTGGCCCCCGTTGAATGGCCAGTGGGTCGTCTGGGCCCTGGTGGCGGTTCTGACTGCTCTCAGCCGTGGGGTCATGGCCTATGGGGAGCAGTACTACAACCACGAGATGGCCTTCAGCATGCTCCGCGACATCCGCACGACGGTCTTCGACAAGATGCGGTCCCTGGCCCCGGCCGGCCTGCGGGACCAGGCGCGCGGAGACATGGTGACGGTGATCACCAACGACATCGAGCTGCTGGAGATTTTCTACGCCCACACCCTTTCACCCATCGCCATCGCCCTGGTGACCTCTCTGGCCAATTTGGCCCTGCTCACCTGGCTCTCACCTTGGATGGGTCTAGTCGCCCTGGTCTCCTACCTGATTGTCGGCCTGCTCATCCCCATCCTGAGCGCCAGGCCCACCTTCAAGGTGGCCATGCAGGAGCGAACGGCCCAAGCCAATTTGCACTCTCTACTTCTGGAGACCCTGCAGGGTCGCACCGAACTGGCGGGGCTGGGCGCCCTCGGTAACACCCGTCGCCGGGTGGGAGCTGCCACGGATCAGATGCTGGATGTCCGGGGGCGCACCTCTGGGCGGACCATCACCAACGACATGGTCACCAACGTGGTCACTCTGATCTGCGCTGGAGTCTTCACTCTGATGGCCTGCTATCTAGGTTCGGCGGGGTTGGTGGATCCTGCCCGGGGAATGCTCGGACTGGTCGGCTTCCTCTCCTCCTTTGCCCCCTTGATACCTGTGGCCCGGCTAGGCGCTGGCCTGCAGCCCACATTGGCCGCGGCCCGACGGGTTTTCTCGCTTTTGGACAAGGAGCCGCCTGTACGTGAGGTGGAATCCGATCATGGGAATCCCCTGACTGAGTTCACCGGAGAGGAGGCCAGGGCAGTTTCCTTCTCCTATGCCGGCAAGACTGACACGGGCAAGACTCACTCGGGTGAACATGGTGGTCGAATTACGGTTTTGGATAATCTGGATCTTTCCATCAAGCCTGGCGAGCTGATCGGCATTCAAGGCGCCAACGGGGTCGGCAAGTCCACTCTGATCGACCTGCTAATGCGGTTCCAGGAGCGCAGTGGCGGGGATCTGACGGTTTCCGGCCTGCCTATCGAGACCATTCGCACCGCCGACCTGCGCGCCCAGCAGACTCTGGTGAGCCAGGACACCTACATATTCAGTCTCACGCTGGCAGATAACATCACCTTGGCTCGGCCCGATGCCAGCAGAGCGGACATTGAGCAGGCAGCTCATGACGCCTGCCTGGATGATCTGATTGACCAGCTGCCCGACGGCTTGGATCATCTGCTTACTGACAACGGCTCGGATCTGTCCGAGGGGCAGCGGCAACGAGTGGCCCTGGCTCGCGCCTTTTTGAGCTCGGCGCCCTTCATGCTCCTGGATGAGCCCACCAGCAACATGGACGCCCTCTTAGAGGGCCGTGTTCTGACCAAGCTGATTGAGCGAAAGGGTGACCGTACCTGTCTGATCGTCTCCCATCGCCCCTCGGTCCTTGCCAGGGTTGACCGTCTGCTAACACTGCAGGATGGCAGACTAGTCTCTGTCTGAATCTTAAATATGCGGCGTGCTGGCTCAGCATTGACTTATACGCTTAATGTTCTCATGCGGCTGCGGATACTGGTTCATGTCCTTGCCAGTTAATCGGAGGAACAACGAGTCCACTCATGGACCTTCTGTCTTCAATTGAGCGTCGAGGCACGGGAAGATTTCTATGCCGATGGACTCGAATGATGCGTGCGCTAAGCGTAGTGGTCTGTGTTTGGTATCAATTAAAATTTAGACCTTGATCATCTATCCTGTGACCTTTGGCACTTACCTGAGGACAATAAAACTCAGTCTGCATTAACACTTGGTAAGTTGCAGTTATTCTGATTGGCGCAACTAGTATCTTTTTTAACTGTTGCTGATCTGAGTAGATTGCGCACATCGAAAGCTCTGGTAAGACGATTAGTTGATGATGAGTTTTAATCATATTTTGCGCTCATGGTGTGGCAGTGCAGACCTGTCTATTGTGGGAAAAGAGGACTGCGGCCAGTAAACAATAAGTGCCGATGCGACTTAACCTTGTCAATGATGTGAATAGACACCGGCTACATTTTAGAGCCTAAATTTTGAAAGGCCGCACTAAATTCAGGAATTGGTATTTAATGCGGCCTTTTCTAGTCTGCCATCGAAGTATCGGAAGCAATTAGAAGCTATGTTATTTTGCTAATTAGTTCTCGTCTAAAAGCAGGTAGCTTTTGTATGTTTCTAGCATTTTAATTATGTACGCACCAAGGTTCTTCTGTGACTGACTTTGTTTACCTATGCGTCGGAAAGTACAATTGTTATTTAATTGGGTATTCACATACTTTATTAGATCATCAATTTTGTTTATCCCTGATTTTCTAGTCAACCTGATTAGTGGGAGAGTAAATGGTTTAGTGTTTGGGAGCGGTATGATGTGTCGTTCGTCATCCTCGCTCTCCGATTCACAAACGAATTCAGAAGCGAAAGTATGGAACCAGTGGTTTTTTGCTATATCAAATTGATATCTTTTACCTTTAGCATTAATGAAGTGATCAAGGCGGTCTTTATAATAAGGATTTGCTCGTTGCTTCGGAATTTCTCTCCCCGAGGAGTCCCTAGTCGACGATTTTTTCACAACCTCTGAATACAATTCATACAAGATCCTTCTTGATCTTTTTTCGATTGCATTTTTTTGCTGTTCTTCATCACCGCATAAATCGCGGAAAAAGTCAGTCATCTCAGCAATTTCTGGATTTGCTGCTTTTTCCTGGTATATCTTGATTTTATCAATGACCTTTTTGTCTTTGCACTCGTCATTGGTGGCTTTATCTAGCCATATAAGATTACCTAACTGGTGGGTAATTGAATGTTGCTCTTTACTGTCTGGCAAAATGTGTTCGACATTCCAAGAGAAACTCGACTCAGTACCTGCACCTTTATCTTTTTGATTCAGTATCTTTCGGTAACAACGTATACGGAGTAAATATCTAACTTTTGCACGAGACGTGTTATCTTCGTCTTTATTGCTGTACTCAAAACCTCCGTCAGCATGTATCATTTCCTCTATATCTTCATCTGAAATTTTCCCAATAATATCGGAGATCTCATCTTCGAGGTTTCGGATATACCATGCTGTCATTTCGTTCCGTAGGCTCTCATCTAGATAGCCTTTTCGGGCGCAATTAGCTAAGCAGTGAGCCGTGTCCTGCAATATGCCGGTATACTTACTCCCCCTTATATTTCTAAAGGTTAAGAATAAGAAAGCTACAGCGAGGTAATCTATCAGTTCTATCAGCACTGCGGGTTTCAGTGCCTTTTTCCGGCATGCGTGTAATGCACTCGCAAGAAGAGGAAAGCTTTGTTTGGCAACTTGTATTTTTACCAGATAATGTATCCCTTCTTTAGCGTGCTCAAGATAGTCGCGTGGAATTTCACCTCTCTGTAGAAGGTCCGTATTGTACAGCGCAGATACATCAGGTGCGAAATCGACTGCACGTTCCAAAATTTCTTTTAATTCTGTTTTGCTTGCCTGGTCATATGTATCCTTATAATCATCGTATAATTTATTGCGACCCACCTTAGGGTCTTCAACAGCAATCCAAAAAAGATAAAAGAACTGTTCGAGATTGACCCATGTGTCTGCTATCGATCCGGACTTCGGGTCGTATGCTGATAGGCATTGTTTGATACTGCCCCAGAGTTCATAAGCTTCATAGGGTGGATTTTTCGTAATACGCTCGAAAATATTATTCTTTATGAGATCAACAGGCTCAAGTTCTTTTCCTTTAGAATTGAGAGATTCGAAGATCTCATTACTTTGTTTTTCAGAACGTGTACTCAAAATTGCTACGGCAGGTGTACAAAGCTGTTCTCTAATACCATAGAGGATTGTTGAGTAATTGCTGTACTTCTGATACAGATTTTCGACACCAATATGACCATCCTCGTCATCAGGGAAGGAGAGAAGTTCGTTAAATGTAGGATTGTTAGCAAGCGATTCAATGCCGAGATTAGTGTATATGTATTTGTATGCCTCGATTAGATTCTTCTCGGCTTCGCATTTTGGCTTTAGGCACTTTGCCGCTGCCTGGTCCTTAAATATAAGCGTGTTCATAACGTCTTCGCCAGTTTCGATTTTTAATCGACAGTCGGTATGATTTTTATATGGTGTCTTTGGCGTTCTCAGGCGATCATCTCTAATTGCCTTACCATAGTTACGATACTGTGAAATTAGATCTTCCCACTTTTGTGAGGGATTGTCGGAACCTAGTATTGCTGCAATTTGATTCTGAATGTCATTCGCTGTGTCGGCAAAACGATTACTAAGAGCTCCGAGGAATAAATATGTTGTTGTCAATCTCTGCTGTCCATCAATAACTTCTAATGAGCCTGAGTTTATATTCCAGATGCCCTTAAAAATCATGGTGCCGACAAAGTAAGATTGACAGATAGGGCGTATAGAGCCGTTGTCGTTACGAAATTGAAGTCGGTCCACTATATCCGTAAAGAATTGCTCAACCTGGTGATTTTTATTTTTGTTGTTCCAGCTATAGTCGCGCTGGTACTGAGGTATTATGAAGCATTTATCAATCCCAGGTACAAATAGATTACCGAGAGTTTCCATTGAAGGTTCAATCTGATCTTCTGCGCTATCTGTTGGAGCATCTAATGTATTCATGTCAGTCCCCGTCGTCATTGAATTTCTTATTGCTTACCTCACAATAAATATAGCTCTTTGCAGGAAATTCATCCTAATATGCATGTCTATGGATTAGCTCTTCTGAATGTGCACCGTTTCTTGTCTGATTTGTTGTGTTCTATTCGCGTCATGCTCAACGACTATTCCGTTTTTCTTTTGATGATTTGGTGGTTGAAGTCGAGTTTAAGGCTGTCGTCCTTATAGTGTTTCCCAGTGCTGTCGTTCCGTTCAATACGAACCGTTTGCTCTGGCTGGTTTACTGCTGCGCGCAGCTCCGTAAAGAATAGTTTTTGCTATTGAACGCGTATGCCTTTGTTTGTGGTTCGAGCATTGGTATCCGCGTAGCGAGGTCAACAGGTTCGTTTGTATTTTTGAGTCCGGATGTCAGCTCAGCCTTGATGTCTGGTTTGAATCTGATGCTGATGGCTGCGGCTGTTTCCCCACTGACATTAGTGAGCGTGATGGCGCTGTTGTTTTCGTTCGATTGCTCCGATTTTAGCTTCTGCAGTCTATTTCCCACCGTCTGTGGTGAATTGCTCGCAAGCGGGTCTCTTCTATAGCAAAGTCCGAAGATAGACATCAATAAATTGTCCATATACGTGAGTTTCCCGCAATCACTCTAGATCGCCAGGGAGCGAATCATACATAGACAGGCTATTGAGCTTAAACATCACCAAGGTATTTGACAATCGTCAAAAAGATAAGAATTAGTGGGAATTGAGATGATTATATAAGGATCTAGACGATAGATTTCTATGGATGACGAACACACTGCACAGTTTGTAATCCAGGAACGGTGGTTGTCTGCTTTCAGTAAAGATGAAACAGACTATGGCTTTAGAATAATAGAAATCAGTGCTAGAAAGCTTAAAATTCACTGTTGCTCAGCAAATTAAGAGCATCAGACATCGATCTAGCCTTGATGTTCACGAGAGTAAAAGTCGGATACCGAATGCAAAGCATGAGAGTTTGTCCATTGCTTAGGAGCAGTAAGGAGCTGTGCTCGGACTGAGCGAATGCCATGATAGTATTCGTTTTCAATGTCGGACAAGGTACCCAAAAAATGGGTATAGTGAGCGGTAACCTTATTTTCCTTTCATTCCAACCCGCTAAGATGCTTTAGCGGTTAAGATGTCGGCCTAAGTGCGTGGTCGCGAAACATATATTTGTATATATCCCTCAGCTTTTTCTAGATCTATAAAATTGTGAGCCTTTTGTGCCTCGTTAGCAACAGCTATAGAATGCTAAATTTTATCGAACACCTGAATAACTGTGGTAGCGGATGGGAAGCACTACCTGCATGATTTCCTATAAAAAAGACAATCTATATAATATATCAAAAAAATTGATTTGTATTGAATAATTTTCGATGGGACGAAAGAGACTTACCTGATGCAGATTATTTGATTATCTATTTTGACCTAGTACCAAAACAAATTGCTTTCTAAAAAGCTCGGTTTTGTCGATCAATATTTGTGTCGTCACTGTATGATGATTTATTAAATATGGTCCCATCATATCAATAGCGATAAGGGGTGTTGAAGCATATGGGAATAAGGAATGTCCTCTCCGAAGTGATGGATCGGTATCTCTCTACAAAGGATTTTAAGGAGGTGGCTTATGATATGAGAGTAAAATATAAAGAAGAAATATCCGCTAGTCTTCCTTCCGCTTATGAGCAGCGTAAGGTAAAAGGTTCGGCAGGTTCCGGCGGAAAAGCGCAGGTGCCATGGTTCTGCATATTTGATGAAAGAGTAACCAATAAAGCGAGCAAGGGATATTATCTGGTCTACCTGTTCAAGACTGATATGAGTGGGGTATATCTGTCGCTGAATCAGGCGTGGCAGCCATTCAGCAAACAAGGCGTGATAGGTAGAGAGAATATACGCAGGGTGTCCGAAAGGATATGGGACACGTTGAAGCGGAGAAGGGATGTTCCTGTCGGTTTGCGTACATCTATTGATTTAGCATGTTCTGGTCATAATGATGACCTGGCTAGGGGGTACGAGCAGGGACACATCTGTGGACTGTATTACGCGGCCGGATCGTTACCAGGTGAAGACCAGCTGGAAAAGGATCTCGAATGCATGTTGAAGGTTTATACCAGTTTGGTGGATATGTTCATAGGCGAGAACAATGCTAATCCGTTCGATCAATATCAGGCCCTGATTCCAGAAGTTTGCGAGACGAGCGACAGCGTGTCCAGCATTTTGCATGATTTTTCTGAGCTAGTGCCGGTTGATGAGTTTAGAGAGGTCCCTTTCCCCGGTTCTGCCCCACGGGCACCATCTGCTCGGCCTAGGAGAAGCGCCCCCTATAAGCCTGATTATGAGCTTATGCAGAAACAGAGAAAGCGTTCGGGAGAAAAAGGCGAGCAGATGGCGATGAGACTGTTGAAGCACTTGTATCCGTCGTGCGAAATATTGCATGTGTCCGCTACAGATGACGGAGCGGGATTTGATATTCGAGTTTCTGGGTCCGCTGTTGGTGAGGAGCTGCATGTCGAGGTAAAGGCTACAGAGAAAAAAAGTGAACATACCTCTTTTCATATATCAGCCAATGAACTTAGACATGCCAGAGAAGACGGTGAGCAATTTATGCTTCTCCGACTATTCGATATCGATGGCAGGCATCCCGGTTATTACAAGATCACAGGAGCTGAAGTGCAACATCTTGTTCTTACCCCGAATAGTTATAATGCGGAAATAAGTTGATGTAGCAGCTCGGGACGGGGATCATAAGATGGGTGTATTCCATTATCTGCAGGTTTTAATTTGGCGCGTTGGGCACCGATTCTATTTTCTTCAAAATTAGTCTTTCATTATGAGAGTTGATGCTACGTCTAGCAACTTGAGCCTCGCCTAGGTGGTCGATTTCGACTTCTAATATATTTTTTCGGATGGTTCAGCGGGATTTCCTGGGTTCTCTTGGAGAACTCAGCTGTTATGGCACGCGGCGCTAGCGATTAGCCTTATTTTGCATCATTCGGTACCAATTGAGGTTAATTGCAAAAGGCTAGTAATTCGAGGGGAATCCTGTCTAAATTTTCTTTGTGAGTTGTCATGATGCAGATGATGACGTAGCTGTGTTGAACCAATTACGGCATTATGAAAGCGGGTATAGAAGTTGATGGTTAGCGATCATATATCTACTCGTAAACCAGCAGACAATAATCCATACCGCAACTGCTATGCACGATTATGACTCCCCAGCGTACGAGTAAGTGGCACGGAGGAGAGCGGAATGAGTCTCTCGCATTGGTGGCAAGTAATGTGTATGAGTCTAGACCTCTGGTAATCATGAACCGTCGTATCAATCAATAACACCAGTCAGATATGAGGTTTTAAAAATTCAATAATCTCACATCTTTCAAGTGGAGCTAGCCGGATTCGAACCGGCGACCCTCTGCTTGCAAAGCAGATGCGCTACCAGCTGCGCCATAGCCCCGTAAATGTGTAAAGAACTTCAACCACGCAAGAAATGCGTGGGCCTGGGAGGACTTGAACCTCCGACCTCATCCTTATCAGGGATGCGCTCTAACCAGCTGAGCTACAGGCCCATGCCGTGTGACCGAAGAATCACACAAATGGATAGCTTACCATAGTGTCCCCTCAAGTCAATCTCGGCGGCGTCGCGTCGCGTCTTGGCGGAAGAATGGGAGTTATGAGGCGGAAACGGCGTGCGGAACCAGTCAGGTCGGAGCAGCTGGAGGTCGGGGGCGAGACGGTTCTGGTCATCAGGAAGCGGATCACCAATGTCTATCTGCGGGTCAAGCCGCCTGACGGCCATCTGGAAGTGACGGCACCTCTAAAGCTGAGCGATGACCAGATCCGCGCCTTTATTGACGGTAAGCGCCGCTGGATCGCAACCACTAGAGAACGTCTGGCCCGCTCACGCGATGTCTACGCCCAACCCGGAGCCGATGGTCAGCTGTCGCCGGACCGGTCTGAGGCCGAAGCCAAGAGAATTCTCCAGGATAGGCTGCCGACTCTGCTGGATCGGTGGGTCCCTGTGGTAGGTCGCCGGCCTGAGCGCGTCAGTCTGCGGAAGATGAAAACCCGCTGGGGTTCCTGCACCCCTGCCACTGCCAGCATCCGGCTCAACACCGACTTGGCCTGGCTGGATCCTGACCTGCTGGAGTATGTGTTGGTTCATGAGCTGACCCACCTCTACGAGCACGGTCACGGCTCGGGCTTCCGTGCGCGGATGAATCACTATATGCCTGACTGGACCGAGCGCCGTCGTCGTCTTAACCGCTATCTGGCTTTGTGACCCGCAAAGCTTAGACGTCTGAAGTTATGACTTCGAGATCCATGACTTCTAGATTCATGACTCTTGGAGTCATACACTCCTCATGAGTCCTGAACTTGTGGACGGGGAGCTTGTAAATTACGAACCTGTGGCATCATCCGTGCTGATGATTTCGCGCCCGAACCCCTCCTGGGCCATCTGGTGCGAAGTTGGATTGATTTTTGATTGTCCTGTCTATCATGATCTAACCTGACTATGCGGTCTGATTCAGCCCGATTTGGCTTTGATCTATTCAGATTCAACTAATCTGCCATTGATTCGTTCTGATCCTACTTACTCAAGTCTGGTGTAATGCACCACATTTGTCATCGAAGACCGACGGGAGACTGCCGCAGCCCCTGCTGGTGCGCTAGCGTTAAAGAAGAGGGGCGATCCTGCAGCAGTTAGGCAGGCTCCCTGCGACTCGGAGGCGCGTGTGGAGCCGATCCGGGGCAATAGATCATGAAGGAGCAGTTGAAATGACGGAATCCAAGAAGACAATCAAGCGCGCCGTGGTGACCGGCGCCTCCAGCGGCATCGGCCAGGCCAGTGCGCGTGCCTTGGTGGACAAGGGCTGGAAGGTGGTCGGCCTGGCCCGACGCGAAGACAATCTCAAGGCTTTGGCCGACCAGCTGGGTCAAAACTTTACCTATGAGGTCTGCGACGTGACCGACGAGGACTCCACCCAGGCTGCCGTCGATGCTGTGCTCAAGGGCGGTCCGGTCAAAGCTCTGGTCAACTGCGCCGGCGCGGCCTTCGGCAAGGATCCGGTGGCTACCTCCAGCCTGGACGATTGGCGCGGCATGTACGAGCTGAACGTCATCGGCACCCTGCGGGTCATCCAGAAGCTGCTCCCGGCCCTGAAAGAGTCGGAGGGCACGGTCCTGGTCATCTCCTCCACGGCAGGCATCGAGCCCTACGAGGGCGGCGGCGGATACTGCGCTTCCAAAGCGGCGGAACGGGTCATGGCCCGCATTCTGCGGCTGGAGCTGATCGGCGAGCCAGTGCGCGTGGTCGACATTGCCCCTGGTCTGGTCCACACCGACGAGTTCTCCCTGAAGCGGTTTGGCGGCGATAGCGACCGGGCCGATGCGGTCTACGCAGGGGTGCCCGACCCGCTGACCGCCGACGACATCGCCGGATGCGTCACCTGGGCCCTGGAGCAGCCCGACACTGTGGACATTGACCAAATCGTGGTCCGTCCCCGGGCCGAAGGCTCCTACACCAAGCTTTACCGTCGTAACTGAGCCTGGTAAGGGACCGATGCTGTCAAAACTGATTCTGTCAGAAACCGAGCTTGGCAGGTTGCTTCTGGCAGGAACCGGGTCGGCGGAGGTTGAGTCTTGGCAGCTAAGCCTATGTGTGCCTGGCGGAACGCAGTCGACCGGGAATGGTGCCGACGGCCACGATGAGTACGGACAGGATCGACCCTGCCAGCACGCCCAGCAGGGCTGATTCCAGGTGCGGGGATCCGGCGAAAGCCAGGTTGGCGATCAGGAAGGACATGGTGAAGCCGATTCCGCAGAGCTGGCAGAGGCCGATCAAGTTCCCGGTCGTGGCGCCGGCCGGTGTCCGCAGCCCCAGATGACCTGCCAGGATCAGCATGGTTATGATCCCCAGGGGCTTGCCCAAGGCCAGTCCCACCGTGGCGCCCCAAAAGACCCGGTCCGTCAGCAGTCCGGGTCCCAGCTGATCCAGGGAGATGGACAGCGAGAAAAAGGCGAACACGGGCAGGACTACCAGGGCGCTCAAAGGGGTCAGGAAGTGGTCCAGCCGTTCAGCCGGTGATGACGTCGGGTTGCGGCTTGGCTCAATCACAGTTGGTTCGAACCCAGCTGGTTCGGTATTAGCTTGACTGGTCCCTGGTGGATTGGTCTCGGTCGGTTCTGTCTCGGATGGTTCTGTCTCGGTTGGCCGGTGCTCGCTTGGCTCAGTTATGTCCGGCGCGGTATTGGCCGAAGGCTCTTCCGCTTCTGTTGCTTCCGCTTTGGCCGCATTCGGCCTGGCAACAGGGGTCAATAGGCCCATCGCCACTCCCGCCAGCACCGGGTGGATTCCAGTCTTGAAGAGGCTGTACCAGGCCAGCAGACCGCCCCCAAGGGCGCCCAACAAGCAGAGAAATACCAAGGGTCGCCAGAGCCGGGCGGAACGGCTCACCGCTCGGACCAGCAGGGCCCAGACCACTAGGCCGGCCAGGCAGGCAAGCAACCAGCTCGGTTGCCCCAAGCTGGAGTAGCCCAAGGCGATCAGCAGGACGCCGATCAGGTCGTCGAAGATGGCCAGGGTCATCAAAAAGGCCTGCAGGGCGGGCCCGGCCTTGGGCAGGAGCAGTTGCAGAGCCGCCAGGGAGAAGGCCACATCGGTGGCCGTTGGGACAGCCCAGCCACGCAAACCAGCGGGGGAGCCCAGGTTGAACAGGCAGTAGATCAGGATGGGTACGGCCACACCGCCCAGAGCGGCCAGCATGGGCAGCAGGACCTGCCTGTGGTCGCGCAGAGTGCCCGTGGCAGCCTCCTGGCGCAGATCAAGACCCATGGTCAGGAAGAATATGGTCAGCAGCCCGTCCTGTATCCAGTCCTTGAGAGACAGGTTCAGTCCACCGGGCAGGTCCAGAGGAATCCAAGCGGCAAGAGCGTTCAGCCCCGGCCCGGTCTCTGGCAGATTGGCCAGGATCAGCCCGGCCAGGGCGCAGACCATCATGAATAGCCCGGTGATCCGATCATTTTCAGCCAAGGATGACAGAGCTGCGAAGAAGTTTGAAGGATGAAGTCGGTTGTGTCGGTCCCTGTCAGATCCACCCTGCCCACGCTGTGGATTTGATGGTTGGGCATTCGATGACTTGGAATCCGACGGTCCGGAATTCGGTTGGGTGTCTGATGACCGGGAATCCGACTGCCCGGGATTGAAAGGTTTGAGATTCTGTTGTGGATTCGAATCGTCGTAATCCTGACGACGTGGATTGACAGAGAATGTTGGGAATGTAGGCGTGGGCGGCATGATGCTCCTGGTCGGGCGGGTAGGGTTCGGTCTTCCGTGGCCGACCAGTCTTCCCGGCATGAGGCAGCGCCCGGCCGTCTCCCAAATGTCAATTCTATCCTGAAGTCCGGTGTCTATCTCAATCAGAGAAAATGCCAGCGGCCCCGCACCTTTCGCGATGCAGGGCCGCTGGCATACCGCCTATCGGAGGCAGCGATGAGTTCTCAGAACTCAGTAACTCAGTAACTCAGAACAGGTGGCTGCGCATGAACCACTGGAAGTGCTCCAGCTCCTGCACGTGGTCCTGCAGAATGTTGGAGCTGACGATGTCCAGGTCGTCCAGCTCCTTGATGGCCTCGCGGTCGCGCTTGATGAAGGTGGTGTAGTAGGTGTCCAGGGCCTTCAGGTAGTCCAGAGCATCCTGGCGCCCGGTCATGGTGATGCCATCCCAGTCGCGGTTCTTCATGATGTCGTCGGGCCGTCCGGCGGGGGAGCCGCCCAGGGTGGCGATACGCTCGGCGGTCTCGTCGGCCATGTTCAGCACCGAATCAACCTCGGGGTCCATCATCTCATGAATGCCGATGAATTCCTTGCCCTTCATGTTCCAATGGGCGTGCTTGAGGATCAGGGCAGTCTCCTGTTCCTGGCTCAGACGGCTCTGCAGGATGGCGATGACCTTCTCGCTGGTCGCTTCGTCGAGTCCCGGTACGGTAAAGTTCAATGCCATAATCGCTCCTTAAATATGAAATTATGCCTGCGGTCGGGTCAGCCCGACCTTGTATCTCCAGACTAGAGGAAAAAGCAAGGAAACGCTTGGATTTTGCGGGAATCAACCAGTGAAATCATTCACGGACCATCTGCTACGCTGACAGTCATTTTTTCTTGACTGGCGTGGGACGGTCCCCGGCTGACTGCCAGCTGGGATTCGGTTGGACCATAGCTAGGCTCCGGTCGTAGCGTCGACTCGGTCAGATTGGACCCGGTCCGGTTATCTTCGGTCTGCTCCCGCTTTGGAATTCGACCTGTCTTCATCTTTCCTGTCTTCGCCGCCTTCGTCATCATCGCCAGCCTGGTCCTCGGCCTCCTGGCGCCGCCTGACCTCGATGGTCTCGATGCGCCGCCCGTCCACCTTGGTCACCACCATGTCATACCCGTCGTCGGAGTGGATCACGTCGCCCACCTGCCCCATCCGCCCGGTCTGGGCCAGGAAGTAGCCGGCCAGGGTCTCGTAGGGGCCGTCCTCCAGCTCGATCCCGGTCAGGTCGGCGAAGTCCTCGATGGTCATGCCGCCGTCGACCGTGGCAACCCCGTTGACGAAGGCGGTCGCCTGGGGATGGGCCGGGTTCTGCTCCTCGGGCAGGTCGTACTCGTCGCGGATGTCGCCCACCAGCTCCTCGGTCATGTCCTCCAGGGTGACGATGCCGTCGGTGCCCCCGTACTCGTCGATGACCACGGCCAGGTGGATGCCCTTCTTGCGCAGCTTCTCCAGGCTGGGTAGGAGCTTGGAGGTGCCGGGCAAGGCGATGCCGGGCCTGGTCACGTCGGCCACGGTCTTGGCATGGGGATTGCGCACGTCCATCAGGTCGCGCACGTGGACGAAGCCCAACACGTCGTCGAAGTCGCGTCCGGTCACCGGGTAGCGCGAGTAGGGCTCGTCGTGCACGAATTCGACCGCCTCCTGCAGTGGCATGTCCCCGGCGATGAAGACTACGTCGGCCCTGGGACGCATGACCTCGGCCACGCTGGTCTCAGAGGCGTCGAAGACATCGCCCAGGATCATCCGCTCGTCCTTGCTCAGGTTGGTGTTGGATGAGACCAGCATCCGCAGCTCGTCGTCGCTGACCTCGGTGTCGGTCTGCTGGGGGTCGAAGCCCAGGATGCGCACGATGAGGTCGGTGTTCTTGCCGATCAGCCAGATCAGCGGCCTGCACAGGGTGGTGAAGACGTCGATGGCCGGAACGACGGCCCTGGCGATGGCCTCGGTGCGTTGCATGGCGATCCGCTTGGGCACCAGCTCGGAGATGACGATGGAGCAGTAGGAGATGATCAGGGTCAGAATCACCGTGGTCAGAGTGCCGGCCAGACCCTCGTGCACGCCCCACCCGGTCAGGACGGGCACCACGTAGGGGGCGATGGATGATGCGCCGAAGGAGGCCGAGAGGAAGCCCGTCAGCGTCACGCCGATCTGCACTGCGGAAAGAAAGGTGTTGGGGTCGCGGGCGATGCGGGCCACCCGGGCGCCGCGCGCGTCCTGCTGCTCCATCTGCTCCAGCTGCGAGCCTCGCAGGGAGACCAGCGCCAGTTCAGTCCCCGAGAAGACGGAACCGAGCAGAAGGAAGAAGAGAATGAGCAGGATGTTCAGCCATAATGCCATGCCTTCAATGCTAGGGTATGGACGCCCCATGTGCCCTATGTCACACCCCAGCGGTGAACCTCCGTCTTCCCCATATAGCGCTACCTGACTAGCATGAAACACGGAAGCAGGTTCGGCTTCAAGCCGACATTCCCAACGCTCCCGAAAGGATTTTTCATGTCACAGCTTCAGCACGAATTGACTGAGTTCACCACGCAGGCCTACCAGGATAACAAGACCTTCCCGGTCTCCAAGAAGGATCTGCTGGGCCACTGGTCCCTGCTCTTCTTCTACCCTGCGGACTTCAGCTTCGTCTGCCCCACCGAGCTGGAGGATCTGGCCAGCAAGTACGAGGACTTCAAGAAGATCGGCTGCGAGATCTACTCCGTCTCCTGCGACACCGAGTTCGTCCACAAGGCCTGGCACGAGGCCAACGAGAAGATCGCCAAGGTCCAGTACCCCATGCTGGCCGATCCGACCGCAACCCTGGCCAAGGACCTGCAGACCTACAACGAGGCCGAGGGCAAGGCCGAGCGCGGCGACTTCATTCTGACCCCTGAGGGCAAGGTCGTGGCCTACGAGGTCATCTCCTCCAACGTGGGCCGCAACGCCGACGAGCTGCTGCGCCGCGTCCAGGCCTCCCAGTTCGTCTACGAGCACGGCGATCAGGTCTGCCCTGCCAAGTGGGAGCCCGGCGAGGACACCATCGAGCCCAGCCTGGATCTGGTCGGCCAGCTCTGATCCGCAGCTGCCAACATCGGGAACTCGCCGATCGGAAGCGACCAGGGCGGGTTCCCTTTTCTGTATTCACGACCAGCATCCAACACCAGCACATCCGTGCATTCCTTCGGAAGAGGCATTCATGACGGAAGACAAGAATCTTTATGACGTGGTCGTCATCGGCGGCGGCCCTGCAGGCCTGAGCGCAGGGCTCTACCTGGCTCGGGCGCGGTATCGCACCCTGATCCTGGAGAAGGATGACTTCGGCGGCCAGATCACCATCACGGCCGACGTGGTCAACTACCCGGGCGTGGCCAGCACCGACGGCCGCAAGTTGAC
Organism: Bifidobacterium sp. W8104; assembly: GCF_016100735.1. Taxonomy (NCBI): domain Bacteria; kingdom Bacillati; phylum Actinomycetota; class Actinomycetes; order Bifidobacteriales; family Bifidobacteriaceae; genus Bifidobacterium; species Bifidobacterium sp. W8104. The sequence continues at coordinate 894,962 of NZ_JACFRW010000001.1, read as the reverse complement.
CGAGACCATGCGCCAGCAGGCCCAGAACTTCGGAGCCGAGTTCATGAGCGCCGAGGCCACCGGCATCGAAGCCCAGGGCGACATCAAGGTGGTCCACACCTCCCGGGGCGACCTGCGCACCTTCGGCATCCTGATCGCCACCGGCGCCAGCCCCCGCAAGATAGGCTTCCAGGGCGAGCAGGAGTACGCGGGCCGCGGTGTGGCCTACTGCGCCACCTGCGATGGCGAGTTCTTCACCGGGCGTGAGGTCCTGGTGGTCGGCGGCGGGTTCGCGGCCGCTGAGGAGTCGGTCTTCCTGACCAAGTACGCCACCAAGGTGACCCTGCTGGTGCGCGAGGAGGACTTCACCTGTGATGCCGCCGTGGCTGACGAGGCCCGGGACAACGACAAGATCGAGATTCACTACTCCACCGAGCTCAAGGGGGTCTCCGCTGGACCCGGCGGGCTGGTCGAGGCTACCATCCTGGACCGCAAGAGCGGGCAGACCACCACCTGGAAGCCCCAGGACGGCGGCACCTTCGGCGTGTTCGTCTTTGCTGGCTACGTGCCCCAGACCGGCATGCTCAAGGGCGTGGTGGATCTGGACGACCATGGCTACGTGCTGACCCACGACTACCTGGAGACCTCGGTGCCGGGCATCTACGCCGCCGGCGATCTGCGGGTCAAGAACCTGCGGCAGGTCATTACCGCCACCTCCGATGGGGCTGTGGCCGCCGTGGAGCTGGAGCGCTACGCCTCCAATATGTCGGACAAGACCGGCCTGGTGCCGCCGCGTCCCGAGGATTCCCCCTACGCCCGCTCCGAGCGTCAGGCCGAGAACTCCGCCCTGGCCTCGGGCACCTCGCCCGCGCCTGTGGCCCAGGAGCACGACCAGGCCCCGGCCAAGACCTCCGGCTTCTTCGGGCCGGACATCCGCAAGCAGCTGGACATGGTCTTCGGCAAGATGACCGGAAAGCTGGAGCTGGCCCTGGATCTGGACGGCAGCCAGGTCTCCAAGGAGTTGGAAGCCTTCGTGGGAGAGCTGGTCGGGCTCTCCGATGGCAAGCTGACCTCCAGGGTGGATTCCCGCACGGACGAAGACGGCAAGGACTACGATCCCGCCGGCGACCTGCCCGATGCCCGCCCCAGCGTGCGCATCTGCCGCGTGGATGACCAGGGTGTCTCCCAGCCGACTGGGTTGGCCTTCCATGGCGTGCCCAGCGGCCACGAGTTCAACTCCTTCGTCCTGGCCCTCTACAATGCGGCGGGCCCCGGCCAGCAAGTGGATCAGCCCACCTCGGACCGTATCGATGCCATCAAGGACCAGGTGGACGTGATGATGCTGGTCTCCCTGACCTGCACCATGTGTCCGACCACGGTCCTGTCCGCCCAGCGGGTGGCGGCCCAGAACGGCAAGGTGCGCGCCGAGGCCTACGACCTGGCCCACTTCCCCGAGCTCAAGGACCAGTACCAGGTCATGAGCGTCCCCTGCATCGTGATTCGTAAGGATGGCCAGGAGACCGTGGAGTTCGGCAAGAAGTCCGTTCCTGAAATGCTGGATCTGATCGGGGCTTGACCTCGGGTCCGAGCCTGAACAGAGTCTGAAAGGGCGCTGGTGTCAATGCCTTTGTGGCGATGATGCCAGCGCCTTTTTTGGTGTAAGCCTCTGAATTACGTTGATGGAAAATTGCTGATGCTATCCACGGTCTACACGGTCCGCCGCCTTCATAGCGCAAGCGGTGACCGTTGTCATCATGATCGGCTCGACATTATGGGATGATTACGCTTTATCCTGCTACATCCTGACCAATCCTCCGACCCAGACCACTCCTTTCGGTCCTGGCTCATGGCGTGGTGGCCCCCGACCGCAGCCGCGCCATCCTGGCCCACGTCCAGTTGGACGAATCCCTGCATAATCGTGGTGTTTATCTACATATTCCCGGCCTGGACCCCAAGGCCCGGTATCGGCTGGCCTGGACCGGACCCGCCAAGCCCAGGGCTTCGCTGGAACCTCTGGATCCGACGGGTCCGCTGGGCACCGCCGAGGTCACCGGCACCTATCTGGAGCGCGTGGGCATCCGCATACCTCGCTGCCAGCCCGAGACCATCCGCCTGATCGACCTGGTCCGGGTCTGACCCGCTGCCATCTGCCACACCACAGGGATGAAGGAGCACTGAATCATGAACCCAACCAGCCTTAGCCTGGGAGAGCCGGACTGGATTACGCTGACCATTGATACCGGCAGGGAGACGGCGCTCGCAGGACCTGGAATACATCCGCCAGGACATCGCCTAGCCCGGACGGCTGGCACTTCTACAACCGGAGCCTGACCTCCGACCAGGAAAACCAGTTCAGGCAGGCCTTGGCCCTGGCCTCAACCGGCGGTTCCCATGCTACTCCGTCGGACTGGCTGGTCAACGACTGCCCTGAGATCTGGACTGACGACAGCGGCATCCGCCGATACTCCTGGTATCAGCCGGCTGGCCTGGAGTTCGCGGACATGCCCGAGCGCTACGACGGGTATCTTTCCACCGTTTAAAAGTAGATGGCGACCGTGCTCGGTTGGGATGGGCACAGCCGCCAGTTCGCCGGATTGCAGTGATGGGAACCCGGCCTTACTCGTGCGAAGTACAGTGGGGAATATCCGATAATGACATTTACAGAGCCTCCCAAGAGCTCTGCCGACTGTCTCCCCAACAGACGGTGCGTGTCATTCGCTTCTGCATCTTTGTACAGTGATACAACCCTATCATCGCGCAATGACTATGACAGCCGGATCCAGTGTCGGCGGAACTCATGGCTGACGGAATGAGTAAACAGCGGCCGGGCTGGCTGTGGTTGTATGCCCGTGGCCGTTCCGGCCGTGTTTCCGCCTCCTCCAGGCGCGGGCGGGGGGATTGATCCGTCCCAGGCCTGTCTTATTCGTGCGAAGCGTGCAACAGTTGGTGTGCTTCCCTCCTGTGGCGGCGTGAAGCCAGAACCCCGCCCATGCCGGTCATGCCCGTAGCGAAGGCGAGGAGGATGCCTTCCCCTCCAGCCCGGGGAAGCACGCCTGCAGGCAGGTACGTGTAGGTGAGGGACTTGTTAATCAGGGTGCTTCCCTCGCCGCCCAGCGTGTAGCCCACGCTGACCGTGACCGGGCCCGGCAGGTGTTCAGGTGTCAAGACCGTGACACTGCTGTCGTTTATATAGTTCAGATTCGTGGCAGGGCTGGTGTCGAACGTAACGCTGCTGATCACCGGGGACAGGTTGAACGCCACTGGAGTGGGAATCGATGAGTTGCTGATAGTGCCGTTGCCGAGCTGACCAAACTGGTTGTATCCCCATGTCCAGGTTTTTCCCTCTTTATCGATTCCCAGCGAGTGATAGCCGCCAGCGCTCACTTGTACGGTTGTCACCGCGCCTGCATTCTTGGGGTACTGTACCAGCGCGGGAATCTCCGATTTGCTAGTAGTGCCGATACCAAGCTCACCGCTATCGTTGCCTCCCCACGCCCAGGCGTTACCGTTCTTGTCGATCGCCAGCGAGTGATAGCCGCCGGCACTCACCTGCATGGCTGTCACTGTGCCCGCGTTCTCGGGATATTTCACCATTCCTGGAACAGGATTCGCGTCAGCGCTGCTGGAACCGTTGCCGAGCTCACCCAGTTGGTTCCATCCCCATGCCCAGGTGTTTCCTTTTGTGTCTATTATCAACGAATGATCGGCTCCGGCACTCACCTGTATGGCTGTCACTGTGCCTGCATCCCTGGGGTATTGCACTGGCACAGGGATTGCTGAGTCGATGTTGTTGCCGTTGCCGAGCTGGCCGAACCAGTTCCATCCCCATGACCAGGTGTTCCCCTTCGTGTCTATTGCCGCCGTATGGTGAAATCCTCCGCTGACTTGTATGGCTGTCACTGTGCCTGCATCCCTGGGGTATTGCGCTAGCGTGGGGATTGCTGAGTTGATGTTGTTGCCGTTGCCGAGCTCGCCAAACTGGTTGAATCCCCATGCCCAGATGTTCCCTCTCGCATCAAGCGCCAAGGAATGATAGTATCCGGCGCTCACCTGTACAGCTGTCAGCCCACTGCGGGGATCGTTAGGGTCAATCACGCGCAAGGGAACGGTCGAATAGCCGCCGCTACTGCCGTTGCCGAGCTGACCCGATTCGTTATTCCCCCATGCGTACACGTATCCGTCGCTGCCCACTGCCAACGACTGCTCATCCCCAGCGCTGACCTGCACGTAGGTGAAATCCGCCGACGCGCCTGCAGGCTTTTTCACTATGACGGGTTTGTTTCGCTGTGTGAGTGTCCCGTCGCCGAGCTGGCCGTAGTTGTTTCTTCCCCATGCGTAAGCGTTTCCGTCACTGCCGACCGCCAAAGTAAACCCTCTGTCTCCGAAATCTCTTGAGCCGCTGATCTGGTTGAATTTGATGCCTTGGCCAGGGGGTGGGGTGATGGTGGTGGTTTCGTTGCCGAACTGGCTGCCTTTGTCGGGGTTGATGGTCCATGTGCTTGGTGTCCATTTGGCGGTGAGGGTGAGGTTGTCGGTGACGGGCTTGCTGAAGTCGTAGGCGATGTCGCTAATGAACCATCCGTCGAACTGGTGGCCTTCGCGCACTGGGTCGGGGGTGGGCCGTTGCACTCGCCCGTACGGGTAGGGGACCTGTTGGGGTTGGGGCGCCTGGCTTCCTCCGTTTGTGTCGAAGCTGACCGTGTGGATGGAGCCTTGTCGGATGTCTCTGGTCAGCGGCTGGTCGACGGTGTAGTTGAGGCTTCTGGTGAAGGGCTGGCCGTCCTGACTGCCGGTGATGGTGATGGTGGCTGGTCCTGGCGTGTGGGCTGGTATGTCCGTCTGCCAGGCGTCGTTGCTCTTGTCGGGTGTCAGTGGCTGGCCGTCCATGCTGGCTGTTTCCAGGGTGGGCGTTGTGGTGGTGTCGGGTCTTGCCGGCTGGCCGGGCCGGCCCTGCCCGTCCAGGCTCCACTGGTGGAGGCCGTCCTGCCTGCTGATGGCGGTGATCCTGCCGTCTGCAAGGACGGCCTGCGTGTATGGCTGGTTCCCGTTGTCGGCGCGCATGGGTGTTTCGCCGGGCTTCCATGCCCAGACGTGGCCCTCCCAGTCGGTGATGATGGCCTGGTTCTTGTCTGCCGTGATCCTGCTTGCTTTCATGCCCTCCGGCGGGCTGACGGCTGTCGGGTTGGTTGTGCTGTCGGCCAGGTACCAGGCCTGCCCGTCCGCGTCCAGGAGGAGGAACCCCTGGTTGAGGGCCTGCGCCTGGACGGTGCGCGTGCCCGGGTCCTGCCTGACGGGTTCGGGCTTGACATCGCCGGGGCTGCTCGTCTCCCAGGTCCAGGCCTGCCCGTCAGAGTCCACGATGAGGGTCCGGCTGGCGGAGGCGGCGGCGGTGACGGCCTGCGCCTTCCCGGGCAGGATGGTCGTGGCCTGCTCCAGGAGTTTCGGATTCGGGTCCCGGCTGTCTTTCTGGCTGTCTTGGAAGGCGTGGACCTGTCCTTTACGGTCCACGGCCAGGAGCCGGTCTCCGTTCAGGCTGATGCTGGTGAACCGGGTGTCCTGTCCGGTGTCGAGGATGGTGGGCGTTGATTGTTGGCTGTCCCAGGTGTAGATGTGCTGGTCGGATCCGAGTGCCGCCTGCCATTGGTCGCCTGCCGCGGCCTGCAGGTAGTGGAACCCGTCGGATGCCTGCGTGGGGGAAGGCACCTGCACGGGTGTGTGGTCCTGTGTCCAGGTGTGGATGCGGCCGTCCCCGGTCAGGCCCACAATCTGGTCTCCTGCGGCTTGGATGCTCGTGTAGTAGGGTTCCTGCCTGTCGGGCGGGCTGATGGTCAGCCGGGTGCCGGTGGCGGGCCCGTGCTCCGGGCTCAGCGTCCAGTCCGTGATCCTCGACCATTGGGCTTTCAGGGTGGTGTCCTTCAGGACGGGGGTCCGGAAGTCATAGGGCCGGCCGTCGAGCGTCCACCCGTCGAACCGGAATCCGGGACGTTGCGGGTTTTCTTGCGGGGGAGTGGCGAGGGTGCCGGTCTTCACGCTCGCCTGTGTTGGCTTGCTGCCGTCGGCCGGGTCGAAGCGCACCGTGTGCGCGGCCTGCTCGTCCGTCTTGTCGGATGGCTTGGCCGGAGAGGGGTCTGCGCCGTTGGTGGTGTCCTTCGGCGTTAACGGGGTGCCGGGGTTTGATGCCTGGGGGTTCAGGGGCGGGGCGGTTTCCAGCGGCGAGGGCGAGGGCAGCGGTGTGCCGGCTGCGCTGCCGGGGGTGTGCTCAGCTGTGTGGGGGGTCCGGCGGCCCCCCTCGATGGATGGGGGAGCGTCCGCCTGGGCGGACGCGGCGCCCAGGCCTGCCAGCAGGCCCAGCAGGAGGATCGTCGCCGGTAAGACACGACGCAGACGGGTACCCAGATACATAAGCCGACAACCTTTCGCCCATACCGGACACAGCCGCTTCCACCATCCCTCCAAGCGTGCTGATGAATCCCTGCTTACAACGTTCCATCCGTCAGGAAGCCGTCCAGTTCCCCAGTCCTCAAGCCGCCCCAGCGCCAGCCGTACAAGCCATATCGAAACCCAGCCAACTCCCCAACACCACTACACTCAACATTTTACTCGAAAAAAACGCAAAACTCGTGTCAAGAGACGACTGGATGTAATGAGGCCCCGCCTCCTGCTATCTGCACAAGAGAACGGGGCCTCATCTTTAAACCGTCAAGCAGCAATCAGCCGGTGTTCTGCAGGCCGGCGGCGACTCCCGAAACGGTGCAGAGGATCAGGTAGATGAAGTCGGCCTGCTGGCTCTTGCTGAGCTCCTCCTTGTCGTTGCGACGACGCAGGGCCCGCAGGGCGCGCACCTGGGTCACCGACAGGGCGTCCACATATGGGGAGCGGATCCGGATGGCCTGGCCCAGCACGTGGCGGTGCTGCAGGGGCCACTCGTCGCCCACGATCTGCAGAACCCACTTGCGGGTCAGCTCCATCTCCGAGAGGACCTTCTGGCTCAGGTCGTCCCGGTCGCCCAGGGAGAGGTACATCTTGGCGATGCGCTCGTCGGTCTTGGCCAGGCTCATCTCGATGTTGTCGATGAAGGTGCTGAAGAGCGGCCACTCCTCGTAGGCCTGGCGCAGGGTCTCCAGGTCGCCGAACTTCTCGCAGGCGGTGCCCAGGCCGTACCAGGCGGCCAGGTTGATTCGGGCCTGCGCCCAGGAGAAGACCCAGGGTATGGTCCGCAGATCGTCCAGGGATTTGGCGCCCAGTCCGCGCTTGGCCGGCCGGGAGCCTATGGGCAGCAGGCCGATTTCGTTCAGAGGCGTCACGATGGAGAACCAGGGGGCGAAGTCCGGCGTGTGCAGCAGGTCCAGGAAGCGCTCGTGGGCGGCCTGGTCCAGCTTGTCGGCCATGTCCGCGTACTTCTCGGTCATGGTGGTGTTGCGCTCCTCCACGCTGGGCGCGGACTGGAGCAGGGTGGCCGCAGCCACGGACTCGATGTGGCGGATGGCCAGGACCGGGTTGCCGTAGCGGGCGAAGATGACCTCGCCCTGTTCGGTCAGCTTGAACCGGCAGTTGACCGAGCCCACAGGCTGGGCCAGCACGGCGCGGTTGGCGGGGCCGCCTCCACGGCCTACGGCGCCGCCGCGTCCGTGGAAGAGGGTCAGGTCGATGTCATGGCTCTCGGCCCACTTGGCGATGCGCTCCTGGGCGGAGTGCAGGGCCAGGGTCGCCGAGACGGGGCCGGCATCCTTGGAGGAGTCGGAGTAGCCCAGCATGACCTCCATCTTGTTGCCGGTCTCCTTGAGCCGGGCCTGGACCTCGGGGATCTTGATGATCTCCTCCAGCACGTCCACCGAGTTCTGCAGGTCCTCCAGCTGCTCGAACAGGGGGATCACGTCGATGACCGGCACGTCCTCGGCATGCTCGAAGGCCAGCCGGTTGAGCTCGTAGACGTCCTTGACGTTCTGCGCCGACTTGGTGAAGGAGATGATGTAGCGGCGGGCGGCCTTCTGGCCGTTGCGCTTCTGGATGGCTCCCAGGGCCCGGAAGGTGTCGAGCACCTCGTGGGTCATGGGCTGCAGCTCGCCACGCTCGCCATGCAGGCCGTGCTCGCGGATGTCCTCCAGGGCGCGGGCGTGGACCAGGGAGTGCTGGCGGAACTCCATCTCAACCATGTGGAAGCCGAAGGTCTGGGCCTGCCAGATCAGATCCTGCAGGGGGCCGTAGGCCTGACGGACCGCGCCCGCCTTGGCCAGGGAGTCCTGGACCACGCGCAGGTCGGCGATGAAGTCGTCGCAGTCGGCATACATGAGGTCGGCATCACGCTGGATGGTGGCCTGCAGACGGTCAGCGATGACCAGGACCACGGCCCGGTGCAGTTCGTTGTGCGAGATGGTGGCGGCCCTATCGGTCAGGCGCTCGCTCATCTCCTTCTGGTGGCTCCACAGGCTCCTCAGCTCGGGGCTGGGCGGCGTGGTGGTCACCTCCATGGTCATGTTGCGGCCCACGGTGGTGGTGGCCTTGACCAGGGCCTCAAGCATGTGGTCGGAGAACTTGCGCGCCACCTTGCGCGAAACCTTGGCGGTCACATTGGGGTTGCCGTCGCGGTCGGAGCCGATCCAGCTGCCCGGGTGGAAGAAAGCGGGGCAGACGGGCTTGACCATGCCGGCCTTCTTGCCCAGCATCCAGTCGTCGAAGCGGCGGTAGACCTTGGGAATGGTCTCGAAGAGCGTGGCGTCGAAGATGTCCAGAATGGTGTTGGCTTCCTCGACGGGCGTCGGCTTCTTGGCTGCGATGGGCGAGGTGCGGAAGAGGGCGTCGATCTCGTTGTGCAGCAGACGCTCGTTCTCCTCCAGCTCGGAACCGCCCAGGCCGCGGCGAACGGCCAGCAGGTTGGCGATGCGCCGGATCTTGCCCTCCACGGCCTTGCGCCGCGCCTCGGTGGGGTGGGCGGTGAAGACGGGGTGGAACTCCAGCTTCTCCAGCAGCTCCGAGGCCTTGGCCGGGCCCATCTCCTGAAGGAGCTGGCTGTAGGCGCTGGTCATCTCGTTGATGGGGTCGGTGCCCTTGACCTTCAGGTCCACCTTGCCCTCGCGCTCATGCAGGACCTTCACCCGGTAGTTCTCCTCGCAGAGGTTGGCCAGGTGGAAGTAGGTGGTCAGGGCGCGGGCCAGCAGCTGGGAATCCTTGATTGAGGTGTCGTCAATCAGGGCCACGGCCTTGGACAGGCCGTCCTCGTCGGGCACGGGGTCCGAGGGGTGGCGGTTGAAGTGCTCGGCGCTGGCCGTCATCACGTCCTCGCGCAGGGAGTCGAAGCGCTTGAGCAGCTGTTGATCGAATTCCCCCAACACATCCCTGAGCAGCCGCAGGCACAAGGCCATGTCCTCATCCAACGATTGAGGCAGCTTGCGTTCCTCCGGCCCCTTGGTCCCGGTGCCGGATGTGACCAGGGTCGCATCGGCAGCCGTGATTTGCTGATTACTATCTGTCATCAGTCCTCCTTGTCGAATCGCAGGTTGCCCGGTCTTCGACCATTCCACGGCTCCTCCGCGGTTATTGGTGGTCGGCGTTGCAGGCCCACAGCCTTCGGTTCGATGGCTCGCGGCCCATTCTAGGACGCTTTCGGGTCGAATACGTTTCATGGTCCCGTGCGCCGGTGCAAGGGCACGTGACCCGGGTGGAGTATGAATGTGGGTGTGAAATTCAAGAGCAGGAGTTCCAAGGACGGCTATCGCGGCAGGACCGCAGCCGAGGTCAGACGGGTCAGCAAGTACCACACCCACTCCATTCCGCTGGACATGGAGGACATTGAACGCGATTACGACAAGCCCATCGTCCAGGCCTGCATCGCGGCCAAGACCAGCCTGATTGTGCGGGTGGGCATGCTGGAGCTGGGGGCCGGCACGGGAAGCTTCCGCGTGCGCGAGATGATGCACAGGATTGCCTACCCCATGGGCGTGCATGTGCGGGCCGACGTGAACCTGACCGACATCGAAGCCACCTGCACGGATGGCGTGTCCCGCATCACCGAGGTGGTGGACCTGCCCACCACCGGGGTCAACACCGAGAGGATCTGGCTGCTGGAGCACTTCGCGGACTGGCTCAGCGTCAAGTGCGGGCAGGCGGGGACCTACCACGCCATGTCGGTGGTCTCGCGGGAATTGGTGGATAACCTGGACGAGCCGAACGTCTACGCGGCGGCCCGCAAGGCGGTCAAGGAGGTGCTGGCCCAGGACCAGGATGCGGCCAAGGCGCTCAAGGACGCAGTGGCCACCGCCGTGCACAACGAGGACGAGATCAGCCAGAACCGGATCGATGCAGCGGCCATAGACACCAGGACGGCCGCCGGCCTGGGCACCGTAGGCTCCACGCCTCGGCCGGAGGCCATGCCGACCACCACGGCCTCGGATGGTTCCGAAGATTCCAGGTCTGCTTCCGTTTCTGTTGCCGATGCGGTTGAGAATTCAGATTCGAGTGCCGCCGGTTCTGCAGCCACTGAATCTTCTGCAACCAGCCGGGGGCGCGATTCTGCGGCTGGGCGGCCTGCCTCCTCTGACAAGCCCGCGTCCCCAAAGCCACAGGCTAGGGGTGGCATCACGGTCCGGCAGGCGCATGAACGCCTGGACCTGATCGAGCGACGCAAGCCCCTCTATTCGCCCCTCTTCTCGGGCTTCGCCTCGGCCGTGGCCTGCGCAGCCTTCGTCTTCCTGCTGGGCGGCGGCCCCTACGACATGGCCGGAGCCTTCGTCGGCGCTGGCATAGGCCAGTGGGTGCGCCGTCAGATGCTGGGCAGGCGGATCAACCAGTTCTTCGCCACCGGGGTGGCGGTCATCATCGCAGCCCTGGCCTGCGTTGGCACGCTGAGGCTGGTGGGCACCTTCGATCCGGTGGCCCTTAGGCACGACACGGCTTACATCGGGGCCATCCTCTTCGTCATTCCCGGCTTCCCCCTGGTCACCGGCGGCCTGGACATCGCCAAGCTGGACTTCCCATCCGGGGTGCAGCGCATCACCTACGCCTTCTCGATCATCCTGGTGGCCACACTGGGCGGATGGGCCGTGGCGCGGATGGTCATGCTCAACCCGCAGGGTTTTGAACCAATGAACCTGAGCCCCTGGCTGATGGCCGGACTGCGCATGATTGCAGCATTCTGCGGGGTCTGGGGCTTCTCGGTCCTCTTCAACTCGCCCCAGCGCATGGCCCTGGTGGCCGCCGTCATCGGCGCTCTGACCGACACCATGCGCCTGGAGATGCAGGACCTGCTCCATGTCCCTCCGGAGATGGCCGCCTTCCTGGGTGCCTTCCTGGCCGGCATGCTGGCCACGGTCTGGCGCTCCTCGGTCCGCCACGGCCTGCTGCCGCCCGACCTGGGCTATCCAAGAATCAGCCTGACCGTGCCCTCAATCGTCATCATGGTGCCCGGCCTGTATATGTACCGGGCCATGTTCTACCTGGGGCAGTTCAATACGCTCAACGCCCTGGACTGGGCCTTCCGGGCCTTCATGGTCATCATCTGCCTGCCCATCGGTCTGGTCACGGCCCGTGTGCTGACCGACCGCTCATGGCGGTACGACGTCTAGTAGCGCATGCCCATGGCCGAACGGACCTGATCGAGGGTCTCCTCGGCTATCTGGTTGGCGCGCTTGTTGCCCTCGACCAGGATGTCGCGCACGGTGTCCATGTCCTTGGCCAGCTCGGCACGGCGCTCGCGGTGGGGTGCCAGGAACTCATTGACCGACTTGGTCACATAGGCCTTGAGGGCGCCCGAGCCGGCATCGCCGATCTCCTCGGCGATCTCCTCGGGCTTCCGGTCGGTCACCAGGCCGGCTGTGGTCAGCAGGGCCGAGACCTGGGGGCGGTTGACGGGGTCGAAGGTGATCCTGCGCTCGGAGTCGGTGGGGGACTTGCGGATCAGTTTGGCCGTCTCCTCGGCGGTGGCGCCCAGCATGATGGAGTTGCCGTAGGACTTGCTCATCTTGCGGCCGTCCAGACCTGGGATCTCAGGGGTGTCGGACAGGATGGCATCAGGCTCGGGGAAGACCGGGGCCTGGCCTGGGTAACGCTCGTCGAAGCGGCGGGCGATGGTCCGGGTCAGCTCCACGTGCGGCAGGTTGTCCTTGCCGATGGGCACGACATTGGCCTTGCAGAAGAGTATGTCACAGGCCTGGTGGACCGGGTAGGTCAGCAGCAGACCGGTCAGGGCGTGGCCGCTGGCCTCCATCTCGGCCTTGACGGTGGGATTGCGGTGAAGCTCGGCCTCGGTCACCAGGGAGAGGAAGGGCAGCAGCAGCTGGTTCTCTGCCGGGGTGGACGAGTGGGTGAAGATCATGGTCTTCTTGGGGTCGATGCCCGCAGCCAGATAGTCCAGCACCAGGTTGAGCACGTTGTCGCGGATGTGCTCGGTGGTGTCCCGGTCGGTGATGACCTGGTAGTCGGCGATGACGATGTTGGTGTGCACGCCGCGATTCTGCATCTGGACGCGTTCGCGGATGGAACCGAAGTAATGGCCCAGATGGAGCCTGCCGGTCGGGCGGTCGCCGGTCAGCATGGTGTAGCGGCTCGGATTCTTGTCCAGCTCGGCCAGCACCTGGTCGGACCGATGCTTGGCGGCTCTGAAGCTGTCGCTGATCTCGTTGCCTGCCGCTGTGACTTCTTCCTGCATGGTCCCACCCTTGCCGTTGTGCCGAATGTCGTTCTGGGAATTGCTTTTATGGTAAAAGTCCGAGCCGACAAGATGCTCAGGTGGTACTCTCATAAATGATGCAAATTCACATTCAAGTTGCCTAAGTGCACGTTACCTGGCGAAGGGGGTCGGATGGGCCGCGGACGTCAGAAGGCTAAGCAGACGAAAATAGCCCGGAAGCTCAAATATCTGACAACGGACACGGATTACGACGAGCTGGCCAAAGAGCTCAGCAGCAAGGAACCCGGAACCAGGGGCAAAGATCCCTTCAAAATGGTTGAAGAGGAATACTCCAAGCCGGATTCTCGCAAATCGGGGGGCCAGGACCCCGAGGATTCCGCGGACGATGATCTGGACGATTACGCCCGGTGGGCCGCCGAGGCTGCTGCCAAGGCCACCTCCGGGGAGATGCCAGCCACGCCCAAGCCCCACAAGCGCATTCCCATTCCCGTGCCCAGCGCGCTCAAACTCCGCAAGGATCAGAAGACCGCAGCCAAGGGGTCGTCGAGCAAGTAGCCGGCCTCATACCAGGGGCAGCAGTTCGTGCAGATCGTCGCGCTCGCCTACGGCGCTGATATGCCCTGCAGCGGTTTCTTCGCTCCAGCTGGTGATGCCGGCGGCCAGCCGCAGCCAGACATCAGGGTCCAGCTCGATTACGTCGGGCGGGGTCAGGTTATGCGGGTCGGATGCCGGTCCGTCCAGAATCTTGACTGCTCCCCAGGGGGCCACCCTGACCTCTACGCCGGGGCCGGGGGCCTTGATCTCCAGCATGTGCAGGGAATAGCGGACAGCCATGGCCTTGCTGCGTCTATCTGTCTGCGGGGCTACTGACAGGCGGTCGCCCCCCGGACCCAGATTGTTCGCGGCCTCCTTGGCTGCATCCCGCCAGGCCAGAAAATCCCGGCGGCCTTCTTCCATGTCTGCTTCCCGTATGGCGCTCATGGCTCCATTGTGGCGCGCCACCCCAACAGGCGTGTCCAGCAGGTTGCAGCCGGGCCGAATTCAGGCATGAAAAAAGGAATCCGTTGCCCTCACGTCCGTGACGCTGGGTCGGATTCCTTCCCGACCGGAACGGTCAGGCCTGTGCGCCCGCTTGCAGAGGGGTCTCGGGATCCTCGGATCCCTTGTCCTCCTCATCCTTGGCCAGGCCCAGGTCGACTGGCGATGAGCTGTTCTCCCAGGGCTCCTCCCAGGGATCGTAATCCGGGTTCTGCTGCTTGTATACGAACAGAGCGACAACGCCGGCCAGCAGCGTGCCGAAGAGCAGTGCAAAGAACTTCCAGCCGTTTGAAGATGAATTCTCCATGTTTGGCTCCTTTCGACGACTTTCGTCGGTCCTGCCCACTTCGACCGACCTAGTCATCATCCTAGTAGAAAGCGGCGAACTATGGGGCGCATCGGTGCCATTGCGGCACGGAAACCGCACACCCCGGCCGGACGGTCAGGTAAGGTAAGGTTCATGGTCAATGGCACGGGCACCGGTTTCACAGGCGGAGGAAACGGTCGGGGGCCGCTGGGATGGATCCGGCGGTACTGGGGTGACCATGCTCCGGTGGTAACCATAGCCATCACCCTGATCTGCATAGTGGCCTGGGTCATACAGATGGCCCTGTACCTGCTGGCTCCGCTTCGCTACCAGCGGCTTTTGCTGGGATACTGGGCCTTCGTGCCGATTACGGCCATTCATGAGCCCTGGATGTTTGTGACCAATATATTTCTGCACGCCACCAATGTCTCACACATCCTCTTCAACATGATCACCCTCTGGGTTGTGGGGCCGGTGCTGGAAAATCTGATAGGACACGGGCGTTTCCTGGCCCTTTACATGATCAGCGGGCTGGGCGGAGACCTGGGTCTGATGGTCTATGCTGTCCTGGCGCCCAATGGATGGGGTACGTCGGCCATCGGGGCCTCGGGCGCGCTCTTCGGACTCTTCGCCGCCATCCTGGTGGTCTACCGCCGTCTGGGGATTGACATCCTTTCCTTGGTGGTCTGGATGGGCATCAACTTCTGCATGCCCCTGTTCGTGCCCGGCATCGCCTGGCAGGACCATGTTGGCGGGTTCATCGTCGGCGGCCTCTTCATGCTGGCCCTGCTGCACATGGGCCGGCCCGGCTCGCGGGTGCATGGTCTGCTCTCCTGGCTGCTGCCCACGCTGATCTTCCTGGCGGCCCTGGTCCTGCTGGCTCTGGGCTGCAACATGTTCAATCCCATGCGCTGAAAATCAGTACCCGCCTCCTCTGGTAAATGACATGGATGTCATCTATCCACATTTGTTGACAATCGTGTGGATAACCTGGGAATAAGTATTCAGAACTGGTGCATATATGCCTGTAAAAAGTGGATAAGTGAAGACAGAACCCAATCAGCAGTAGGGTTGTGGACGAGTGTCTCAGACTGTCCACGAGGAATTCGGGCGATTGTGGATAACTTTGGTTCCGGTCTCGAAACGATGGATTTAAATCCACACATGCCTGACGCTCAGGTGTGGATGGGCATACGAAGAACCCCACAGCCGTGCCTGGACGGTTGCGGGGTTCCTGAAGAACAATGCGGCTGGATCAGTGCCACCACATGGTCATGAGGAAGCCGACCAGCAGAATGCCAAAGCCCACGGCAAGGTTCCAGTTGCCGATGCCGGGGATGGGGAAGACGCTGCCTCTGGCGGAGGAGATGTAGTAGACCACGATCCAGATCAGGCCCACCACCATCAGCGTGACGAAGAGGGGCACGAACCAGCGCGGATTGGCCTTGGTGCTCTTGATGGTGTCCTCCACGCGGCGGGTGTTCTCCTCCTGACGCTCCACGATGCGGCGCATCTGCGGAGTCATGTGCTTTTTGTCAACGCTCTGGTTGAGCACGGCCTCCACCTTGTCCATGGACAGGCCGTACTCCTCGTCCTCGGCATCCTCGCCAGTGTCGGCGGTCTTGGCCTTGTCCACCGCCTGGTCTTCGTCATCATGGAGTTGATGCTCTGCCATGAGGTTATTCTCCTTCAGTAGATCTACTAAGCCATAGTAGCGGTTAGACTCGAACGTAATACTATCGCAGACGAGGATGAGGGTATGCCTATGACCAGACGGACGGGACGGCACGGTGCGCGCAGGTCCCTGGTCGGCACAGTGTCCGTGGCTGTGGTGCTGGCACTGGTCGGGTTCATGCTGACCACCAACATCCGCGTCAATAAGACGGTCACGGTCACCTCGGACACGGCCGGGCTGGTGGAGGAGCGCGAGAACAAGGCTGCCGAGCTGCGCAAGGACATCAATGACATGAGCTCACAGATCAATGCGCTGAAGACCCTGACCGACGACGACAAGGGCAGCTCTGACCAGGCCCGCGAGGACCCCGGTTCGGGCACGGTGCTCAAGGCCGTCCAGGGGCCGGGGCTGACGGTGACCCTTAATGATTCCCCGCTCTGGCAGCAGAAGGTGGGCTCCGACGGGTCGACGGCCAACATCAACGATTACGTCATCCACCAGCAGGATGTGGAGAGCGTGGTCAACGCGCTCTGGGCCGGAGGAGCCGAGTCCATGCGGATCCAGGATCAGCGGGTTCTGCCTACCACGGCTGTGCGATGCGTGGGTAATGTGTTGCTGCTGCACGGCCGAAAGTACTCGCCGCCATATAAGATTTCAGCCATAGGACCAGTCGACCGGATGACCAAGTCCCTGAATGCTTCGCCATCCATCCGGATTTACAAGGAGTACGTGAATACGGTAGGTCTGGGTTGGAATGTCGAATCTTCGGACAATCTGAGATTCCCTGAGACGACGGCTGTCCTACAGCCACTCCAGTACGCATCGGTAGATGAGAAGGCACGGTAAATGACGACAGAGGACTCGGAGAACGACAGGACGTCGGTCGATGAACCGGCGGATAAGCGGCGAACCTGGCTGGTGGGCATTGCAGAAATCATAGGGGAGCTGCTGATTACGCTGGCCGTCATCTGCGCACTCTACGTGGTCTGGCAGCTCTGGTGGACCGGCGTGCAGTCCGAGCATCAGCAGTTGGAGGCCCGGGCCTCGACCTCCTGGAGCAACCCGGGATCGGGCGACACCCGCAAGGTGGCCAAGCCTCAGAAGGGGGATCCACCGGTGCAGCCCAAGCAGGCCTCCGAGGGTGAACTGATGGCCCAGGCCTACATTCCTCGTTTTGGACAGCATTGGGAGCGCAACGTGGTTCAGGGCACGTCGCCCCGCGAGCTGGCCTACGCAGGGCTGGGACATTACCCCAATACGCAGATGCCGGGCCAGATGGGCAACGTGGCCATTGCCGGACACCGCGCCGGTTATGGTGAGCCGTTGGGCCATGTGGACGAGCTGCGGGTGGGCGATGCCATCGTCCTGCGCACCAAGGATTACTGGTACGTCTACCACTACACCCGCTATAAGATCGTCGCAGCCAATGAGGTCAGCGTCATCGCCCCCAACCCTTATTCACCCAACCAGGCTCCCGATCGGCGCATGATCACGCTGACCACCTGCGAGCCCAAGTACACCACGGCCACCCACCGCTGGATCAGCTGGGGCGAATTCGACTACTGGGCCAAGGTGTCCGACGGAGTGCCCAAGGAACTCCTGGGTGACCGCGGCAGCGATGTGGCCTTTGCCGACGACAAGGGCTCGGTCATGGCCAGACTGGGTTCTCTGCAGCCGGTCTTCCTGGTTTTGGCAGCAGCCTATCTGATCATCTACCTGGCGGCCTTGGCTGCCTGGCGTTATCCCTTGCTGCGGCAGATTCGCAAGGGCGAGAAGCCTCAGCCCATGATCAGCCTCTATGGCTGGCTGCTGCGGCACCAGTCCGGCATAGCTCCGATTCGCTGGCTTCTGCTGATTCTGCTCCTGCTGGCTCTGGCCTGCGCCCTGATGGAATGGGGCTTCCCGTGGCTGGCCAGCAACGTGCCCATGCTCAGACAGATGTCCAACTACTCCACCTTCTGACCTGGGTGGCATGGAAGAGCGGCGGGGCCGCAGGATCCAACGTGATTCTGCGGCCCCGCCGCTTATTGATGCCACATTGCCTGCTGCCAGAAGTAACTGCCCAAGGTTTATCTAAGACACTCCGGTAGCCATGGTCCGGTGGCCATGTCCTGTAGCCACAGTCCATGTGACGCCAGCCTGGCGGTCGAGGCGGGTTCGTTGCGACGTGGCGATGCGACTTGGCAGGATCCAGCCTGGCTGTTGTGTGATAGCCGTTATGGACCGGTCGTGGACCCCGGCGGTTAGGGGTTACGATTTGGAGCTTTGGCTTCTTGGCCGAGGGTATGACCGGGATTTGCGGACGCAAAGTCGCGGTTCGTAGCCTAACGGTATGGCCTGATAGCCATCACCCTGTCTCAGACTGTATTGCTTTGCCCGGCATGACTAACGATATGGCCCGGCGGCAAGACTGTGGCCGCCGGGCCATAGGGTCAGTTGGTGGAACTGACGGTGGTCACCGTGATGGGGGTGCTGTCGTCCACCCTGCTGCCGGCTCCGGGGCTGACTGCGGTCACCTTGTCCGTGTCCTTGCCGACGGAAGTGATCCTGTCGGCGCTGACGCCGCTGTTGGTCAGCTTCTGCCGGTAGCTGCCCAAGGTCTCGCCCTGGGAGAAGGGCGGGATGCTGATGGCCGTGGTCAGGGTGATGGTGTCCTTGGACTTGTCGAAGGAGGAACCTGAGGTCGGGTCCTGGCCGGTGACCACGGCGTTGTCGTTGTTGGGGCCGTTGACCGTGATGTTGACCCCCTGGCCCAGGTTGCGTTTGGCCTCGCCCAGGGTCATGCCGACGTAGTTGCCCAGTTGCATGCCATTGCTGACGGTGACCGTGATCATGGCTCCCTGCTGGATGGAGGACCCAGCAGCAGGATCTGTGCTGATGACCATGTCCTTGGCCACAGTGTTGGAGGCCTGCTCGCGGATGGTGATGTTGAAGTGCAGGCTCTGTAGGGTCTTGGTTGCGTCGTCCTTGGTCTTGCCAGACAAATCGGGCACCTTGGTCATGCCCGAGGAGATGTAGATCAGGATGCTGGTCCCCTTGGCCACGCTCTGGCCGGCGGCGGGATCCGTGCGGGTCACATGGTCCTTGGGCACGTCCTGGCTGTCTTCCACGGAGGCGGCGGGGGAGACCTTGAATCCGGCCTTCTCCAGGGCACTGCGGGCCTCCTGCTGGGTCATGCCCTTGACGTCGGGGATGGCCGTGTCCTTTGGCCCGGAGGAGAACCAGACGGTCACTGTGGAGCCCTTGGGAGCCATGCTTCCGCCCTTGGGGCTCTGCTTGGTGAAGGTCCCCTTGGGCTCGGCCGAGTCGTTGTCTTCCTTCTCCTGGTAGTGGAAGCCTGCGGCGGTGATCTTCTCACGGGCCAGAATCCGTGACATCTGCGCGTTGATGGTAGGCACCTCGGCCATCGGATGACGATTTCGGCCTAGGACATTCCACGCGCCCAGTCCGACGAGCAATAGGACCAAAGCCGCCACGATGGCGCTGATGATGATCTTCTTGCGCCGTTTGGACTTCTTCTGGGCCGCCTTGGTGGCCGTGCGCTCAGCTGTGGCGACATCGGTGGCTGCGGCCGGATTGAGCGGGTCCTGAACAGGGTTGAAGGCCTGGGTGGCGGCCGTCTCCTCTTCGGTCAGCGGCATGGTGGCTGTTTCTGTGCCCTGCTCGGCATCCTTGCGGGCCTTGACGTTGGCCAGGTCGGTCAGCGGGTTGAAGGCGGCGGCCACCGGGGTCCCGCCGTTCATGAAGGCCAGGATGTCGCTCTTGAAGGCAGCCGCCGTGGCGTACCTGTTCTGGCGGTCCTTGGCCATGGCCTTGGCGCAGATGGAATCCCACATCTTCGGCAGGCCGGGCACGATGGTGCTGGGCGGGGTTGCCACCTCGGTGACGTGCTGGTAGGCGATGGCCACGGCCGAATCCCCGTTGAAGGGCGGCCGTCCGGTCAGCATCTCGTAGAGGACGCAGCCGGCCGAGTAGAGGTCGGAGCGCATGTCCACGCTCTCGCCGCGGGCCTGCTCAGGGCTCAGGTACTGGGCGGTGCCCACCACGCCCTGGGACTGGGTCATCGTGGCGGCCGAATCGTCCATGGCCCGGGCAATGCCGAAGTCCATGACCTTGACGATGCCCTGTTCCGAGATCATGATGTTGCCGGGCTTGATGTCCCGGTGGATGACGCCCATGTGGTGGGAGTAGTCCAGGGCGCTCAGCATGCCCAGCATGACCTGCTCGCTGTCGCGTTGGCTCAGGGCCCCGTTCTCCTTGAGGATGGACCGCAGGGTCTGGCCCTTGACGTACTCCATGACCAGATAGGGCACCCGTTCATGGTTGCCCTGGTCGTCGGTCAGTATCTCCTCGCCCGAGTCGTAGATGGAGACGATGTTGGGATTGTTGAGCAGCGCGACCGAGTGGGCCTCCCGCCGGAACCGCGACAGGAAGACCTCGTCGTTGGCCAGATCGGACCGCATGATCTTGACCGCGACTGTCCTTCCCAGACGCGTGTCCACAGCCTTGTGGACCTCGGCCATGCCACCGCGTCCAATCAGCTGTCCCAGACGGTAGCGTCCGTCCGCTAGGGACGGCGGCAGTGTGATGCTCATAGGGTATCCCCTCCGTTCGTCGCTTCAAGGCCGCGCTGTGCGCTTCCTTCTCCATAGTGCCCCCAGAAGGGCCTGAAGATGTCTTTTGCCGCGTGTGGCCTGCTCACTATGCGTCGAGGCATGGGTGCGCGCGGGTCGATGACCTCCGTCTCGCCCAGCTGCTGGTCCAGCAGCCGCTGCTCGATCCTGGCCAGCGTGTGCGATACCACCAGGGCATTTGCCGGGCGGTCTCGCGGGTCCTTGGCCAGCATGGACATGACGAAGTTCATGAGTTGGTTGTCCACCGAGTCGGGCAGTGGCGGCACAGGGTCGTTGACGTGTGCTGCGGCGATGTCCACCGGGGTGGCGCCGGTGAAGGGTCGGTGCCCACAGAGCCCCTCGTAGGCCACCACGCCCAGGGAATAAATGTCTGACTGGGGCGTGGCCTGGAGACCCTGGGCCTGTTCGGGCGAGATGTACTGGGCCGTGCCCACCACCATGCCGTCCTGGGTGATCTGCCCCTGGTTGGTGGAGTATGAGACGCCGAAATCCGTGATCTTGACCTCACCGGTGTCGGAGACCATGATGTTGGCCGGCTTGACGTCCCGGTGGATGACCCCGTGCGAGTGTGCCACGTAGAGCCCCCGGGCCGTCTGTATCAGGATGGGCAGCAGCTCGATGGGGTCCAGGGCACCCCGGTCCCGGTAGATGTCTGCCAGGGATTGGCTGGGGACGTACTCCATGATCAGGAAGCCGATGCCGTCGTGCTCGTAGTACTCGAAGAGGGCGGCGATGTTGGGGTGGGCCAGGTTGGCGGAATTGTGCGCCTCGGCCCGCAGCCGCAGCAGCTTGGACTCCTCGTTGGTCAGGTCCTCGCGCAGGGCCTTGATGGCCACCACGCGGCCCAGTTCTATGTCGTAGCCCTTCCAGACTTCGCCCATGCCCCCCTGGGCCAGGCGGCGGTCCAGACGGTACCGTCGATGGATGAGCTGTCCTTGTATCAGTTTCACTTGGCAGCCTCCTGCATGACGCGTTTCATGATCGGCCCGGCGGCATCTATGCCGTAGGAGGAGATTCCATGCACCACAACGGCTACGGCTACCTTGGGTTTGTCGGCCGGAGCGAATCCTATCATCCACCCGTCATTTGCCGTATTGCCCGCACCGATCTGAGCCGTGCCGGACTTGGCGGCCACCTGCATGCCGGGGATGGCCAGATTCGGATAGCTCTTGGTGGTCACTGCCTCCATCATGGTGGTCAGGGCCTTGGCGGTGTCCGATGAGAAGGCCTGTGAGTAGACCGAGGGCGTTGTCTCGCTGATGACGCTCAGGTCGCTGGAGCGTACCCGGTCCACCAGGGTCGGCTGCATGAGCTTGCCGCCGTTGGCCACGGCAGCGGCCGTCATGGCAGCCTGTAGCGGTGTGGACAGGGTGTCCCCCTGGCCGATGGAGGCCAGGGCCAGCCGGTCCTGGGACTGGTCCTCGGGGAACTTGGAGGCCACGGCCTTCATGGGCCGTCCTGTGGAGTTGGTCCCGTCCAGGATGATGGTGGAGCCGTAGCCGAACTTGCGGGCCTGTGCTGCCAGCGTCTTGTCGCCCAGGGCGACCCCCAGCTGGGAGAAGGCCGTGTTGGATGAGTAGGCCAGGGCGTTCTCCAGGCTGATCTTGCCGTTGGACCCGTTGGCAGCTGAAGTGGAGTTGGTCAGATTGTAGTTGGTGCCGGGCAGGGTGTATGAGGCCCCGGCCGGCAGTTGGCTGTCGGGGTGATACTGGCCGGACTCCAGGGCGGCGGCGGCCACAACCACCTTGAAGGTGGACCCGGGCGGATACAGCTGCGAGGTGGCCCGGTTGAGCATGGGGTTGTCGGAACGGGAGGCCAGCTTCTGGTAGGCCTGGGAGGCGTCGCCGCTGTCGTGGGCGGTCAGGTCTTCGGGGTTGTAGCTCGGCGTGCTGACCATGGTCAGGATGCGGCCTGTAGAGGGCTCGATGGCCACCACCGAACCGGACAAGTTGCCCAGCATGGCGTAGGCGGCCTCCTGCATCCTGGGATTGATGGAGGTCTCGATGGAGGCGCCCTTGTTCTGGGTGCCGGTGAAGAGGGACTTGAGCCGGTCCATCCACAGGCTGTCCGATTGGCCGCTCAGCAGGCGGTCGCGCGAGGCCTCGATTCCCCGGTCCGCCGGGCTGGTGATGGAGTAGTAGCCGGTGATGGGCGAGTAGATGGCACCCTTGTGGTAGTGCCGCTGGTACTGGAAGGAGTCGTTGATGGGGTCGGACTGGGCCATGACGGCGCCGTCCGAGGTCAGGATGGCCCCTCTGGGTGCCGCGTACTCGTGGTAGAGGGCACGCAGATTGCGGGGGTCCGAGTTAAGGCTGCCCGCCCGGATCACCATGATGATGGAGCTGGAAAGCCCCAGGATGACGAAGAGGACGATGACGGCATTGAAGAGTTGACGCAGGGCCTTGTTCACTGTCCACCTCCTCGTACCTGGCGGACGGGGATGCGGCCGGTGGCTGGCATGTCGGTCTCCTCATCCTGGTCGGTCGGCTCGGTCGGCCCGGCATGACGACCGTGGGATTCTTGGTCGTCAGAGCCTGAGCCGGAGTCCGAATCGTCCTGTCCGCTGCGCTTGCTGGTCTCCTGCTGGCGCAGCACGGCCAGGGCTTCGTACTTGAAGGTGTCCGAGCTGACCTCCGGTGCTGGCTTGTTGGCCGCGTTGGAGATGATGATGAGCAGGACGGCCAGGATGCAGTTGGCCACCAGGCTGGAGCCGCCCGCCGCCATGTAGGGCATGGTCAGGCCGGTCAGGGGGATGACCAGGGTGATGCCGCCCACCACGGTGAAGACCTGGAAGGCCATGGTGAAGACCAGACCGGAGGCCAGGAGCTTGCCGAAACCGTCCTTGATCTTCATGGCCGTGATCATGCCCGAGGCCACGATGACCAGGTAGAGGGCCAGAACCACCAGCAGACCGCTCAGCCCCAGCTCCTCACCCACCGACGTGTAGATGAAGTCGGAGTTGGCCAGGGGGGTGATCCAGGGGCGTCCCTGGCCCAGGCCGGTGCCTGTCAGCCCGCCGGCGGCCAGGCCGAAGATGCCGCGCACCAGCTGGCCGGACCCGCCGAAGGCCTTGCCGAACTCAGCGTCGCTGAAGGGGTGCAGCCAGGCGTCCACACGGGCGCCCACATGGGCGAAGATCATGGATGCGGCCACGGCTCCGATGACGAAGAAGACCGAACCTATGGCGATCCAGCTGGTGCGGCCGGTGGCCACATAGAGCATGGAGACGAACATGGCGAAGTACATCAGCGAGGTGCCCAGATCGTGCTGGATGACCAGGACGGCCAGCGAAATAAGCCAGACGATGATAATGGGGCCAAAGTCCTTGATCCGGGGCATCCGCATGCCCAGGAACTTCTTGCCGCCCACAGCCAGCTGGTCCCGGTGGTCGAACAGATAGGCGGCGAAGAAGAAGGCCAGGAAGAGCTTGGCGAATTCGCCGGGCTGCAGGGTGTGCGACCCCACGCCTATCCAGATGCGGGCGCCGCCGATTTCGCGGCCGATGCCGGGCAGCATGGGCGACAGGAGCAGGACCAGACCCACCACCATGCTGACATAGGAGAAGCGACGCAGCAGCCTGTAGTCCCGGAGCAGCACCACCAGCAGTCCGCACAGGACCAGGGCCAGACACAGCCAGATCAGCTGGGTGAAGCCCACCCGTGTGGGCTGGCCGATCCGGGCGTTGCGCAGATCTATGCGGGTGATCAGGGTGATGCCCAGGGAACTCAGGATGACGATGCTGGGCAGGATGGCCTGGCTGCCATAGGGCTGGAAAATCTCCAACAGGACCCAGAGGGCGATGAAGAGGGCGGCGGTGACTACCAGCAGGGCGGCGTAATCCCCGGGGAAGCGGCCCGCCGCACGGGCGAACATCTGGAAGAAGCCGATGAATCCCACCAGCAGGGAGAAGAGCAGAAGGCCTATGCGGCGCAGACGGGTGATGATCATGACTATTGCCGCCCGCTCTGGTCGGTTTCCGACGGTGAGGGCGAGGCTGAAGGAGAAGTCGACGCCTGGTCGGACTCGTCCTTGGTCTCCTTGGCCTGCTCGCGTTTGAGGTCGCCGGCCTCCTTGCGGATCAGACGGGCGTGCTCCTTGGCGTCGTCCATGCTGGAGACGGTGATGCCCTCTTCCAACTGGTCACGCCAGGACTGGGGCAGTCCCTTGACGGCGATGTCCGTGGTCTGCACCGGGTGGGACAGCGAGAGGGCGAAGGCCTTGGTGGGCACGCCCTGGTAGATGGCCACTCGGCCCTGGTCCGTGCCCAGGTAGTACTGTTCCTGGCTCCAGTGGTAGGCAGCCGCCGTGCCTCCGGCCAGGGCAAGGATCACCAGGGTGATGATGCCGGCCAGGATCAGCCGAATCCGCCGGTGCCGTGAGCGCTGGCGCTTGCGCTGCTCCAGGTGCTCCTTGTGGATGGCGTCGGCCACGTCCGGGTCGTAGGGGTCGGCTGAGTCCGAGCCGTCCTTCTTGTGGACGATGGGGATCTCGCTGGTGTCGGGCACATTCCGTTCGCCGCTCTCCTCGCGGGCAGCCGAGGGTTGGGCGGTGCGGCCTTCGTCGTCCTCGTCCCCCTGCTTGTCGGCATCCCGGTCCTGGGTCAGGTCGGCGGCCCGTTTGGCGGGGGACTCCCGGGACTCGTCGCGCAGGCGCGGTGCGGCCGCTACAGGCTCATCCAGGATGTCGGCCAGGGCCTCCAGGTTGGAGCTGGCTGCCCCGCCGACCAGAGGGGTCTGATGGGGCAGGTCGAATGCATCGGCGTCCAGGGCCAGTGTGGCATCGGCGATGACCACGGTCACGTTGTCGGTGCTGCCGGCCTTCAGGGCGAAGGTGACCAGTTGCTGGGCGCACTCCGCCTGGTCCGAGACCGAGGACAGCACCTCGGCGATGGTCGAGTCCTCAAGAACGCCGCAGAGGCCGTCCGAGCAGATCATCCAACGGTCTGCGGGCAGGGCCTTGGAGATGGAGATGTCCGGGCGGGGGTCGATGTCGAAGTCCCCCAGGACCCGCATGACCACGTTGCGCTGAGGGTGGTTGCGGGCTTCGGCCGGGGAGATGCGGCCGGTGTCGATCAGATGCTGCACGTAGGAGTGGTCCTGGGTCATCCGGATCAGCTTGCCCTCCCGCAGCAGGTAGGCCCGGGAGTCGCCGATATGGGCCAATACCCAGGAGTCGTCGGCCAGAGCCAGGGCCGTGACCGTGGTGCCCATGCCTGACAGGCGATGTTCGCGCTTGGCCTTGCCCACGATGGCGTCGTGGGCCGCAATGACCGAGGTCTCCATCATCCGGGCCAGGGACTGCACGTCCTGCTCCCGGTCGTCGCGTTCGATGTGGGCCAGGGATCGGATGGCTATGGTCGAGGCCGTATCCCCGCCTGCGTGGCCGCCCATGCCGTCGCACATGGCCACAAGGCGCTCACCGGCGAAGGCGGAATCCTGGTTGTTGCTGCGCACGTACCCCACGTCTGAAACCGCCGTGGAATAGAGGAACAGCTTTTGGCTCGCATCGTTCCTGGTCATGGGCGGCTACCTCAACTCGAAGGTGGTGGCTCCGATGCGCACGGGAACCTCCGCCGGTAGGATTGTCGGCGCCGTGATTTTCTGTCCCGAGACGACGGTGCCGTTGGTGGACCCCAGATCCTCGATGGCCCATCGGCCCGATGCGGGATCCTGATAGACCCGCGCATGATGGCCGGAGACGAACTCGTCGTCCAGCACCAGGGTGTTCGAGGAGGAGCGGCCCAGGGTGATGGGTCGTCCGGACAGCGGCGTGGAGGAGCCGGCCAGGGGTCCGTCGATAACCACCAGCAGGGAGGGTTCATCGCTTGCAGGCTCTGTTTTGCTGACCGGGGCGATAGGCACGGATCTGGCGGCCGCCGGCAGCTTGCGCTGGGCTGCGCGTTCACTGCGTCGGCGGGTATGAGAAGTCTTGGGGCTGAAGGTTTCGATGTCTTTGCGGAGTGAACGGATGGCCAGCCATACGAATACCCATAACAGAGCCAGGAATCCGTATTTGAGGATGGCGAATGTCAGTTCAGTCAGCATAATGATTCGACCTTACTTCAAGGTCTGGGCGACTTACGAATCCTGTTCCTGCGACGATGCCCAGTAAAGGATGCGGGTACGGCCGATGGTGATGGTATTGCCGTCCAGCAGGGTGGCTGCGGGTACCTGATGCCCCTCTACATAGGTGCCGTTGGTGGACCCCAGATCGCGGGCTACCACGCCCTTGTCGGTGATCTCGATCTGCAGGTGTCGGCGGGAGATGCCTGCGTCGTCGATGACGATGTCGCAGGACGATCCACGGCCGATGGTGGTGATGGGGGCGGTCAGCAGGTACTGGCGGCCGTTGATTTCCAACACCGGGCAGTCCTTGGACTCTTCGGGTGTGGTCACGGGTGCCGCGTTGCCCTGGACCGACTCGGCAGACAGGTGGAAGTCGCCCTTGTTCAGGTTGAGGTCCTCCTCGAAGATGACCACGACCGGGCCGACGAAGGCATAGTGCTGGCTTTCGGCGTACTTGGTCAGGTTGTCTGCCAGCTCGTTGGCCAGAGCCTCCGAACCCCACTGCTCGATGCGGTCGAAGTCTGGGGTGGATAGTCTGAATCGATACTCGTTGGGCGCCACGGTACGGTCGCGACCGACGGGCATGGCCTGTGAGTCTATCTCACGCTCGAGGGCGCTCGACAGGTCGACGGGCTGTAGGTCCTTGGAGCCGAACTTCGAGAAGACACCGTTAACGGCGCCTTCCACGCTCTTCTCGAAACGATCGAGAACGCTCATAGTCATCCCTTTCCATATAACCCTTTCATAGTACGTGACCCTGCCGGAAGGGGGTAATGGGCGGTCGGATGCTTGCAATTTCTTCAATGAACAGGTTCGAACGACCGCGACTGCCGGGTATAGATAAGGCCCCATGGCCACAATGGACCAGGGGCCTTTGAACTTCAATCATCATAGGTCAGGCCGAAGCCTGCGGACTCACAGAGCCAGCTTGCGACGCAGACCCAGGGTGATGCCGGCAGCCAGGCAGAGGCCAGCGGCGATGGCCAGAGGAGCCGTGGCGTCGGCGCCGGTCTTGGCCAGATTGTTGTTGTTCTTGTTGTTCTTGGCGTCCTTCTTAGCCGGATCCTTGGCTGGAGCCTTGTTGTTGTCCTTGGCAGGCTGCTTGGTGTTGTTGTCAACCGGAGCGGTCTGACCAGGCTTGTTAGGCTCGTTGGGAGTGGTCTGACCAGGCTCGTCAGGTTGGTTGGGAGTGGTCACCTTGGTGTACCGGGCTGTGAAATTAGTGTCTTCAGAGAAGGTGGCCGTGGGGTCAAAAGCTTTGCCGTTTTCAGCAGAGAACCATCCATCGAAAGTGTACCCGGGGTAGCTGGGAGGGTTCTTGGGCAGCTCAGCCAGCTTGTGGCCCTCTTTTGTGGTCAGGGGCTGTTGAATGAGCTCACTCGAATCGTCACGCGGATCCTGACTGTTGAAATAGATTATGTTCGGCTGATCCCATTTCGCATAGACGGTGGTGTCGGCGGTGAAAGGTTGGCTGAAGTCCACTTTGTCGAAGCCCATAGCAGAATAGGTCCATCCGTCAGCCGTCCAAGGCTTCTCTTCGGTCTGCGAATCTTTCATGTAGTCAGGCAGCACAGCTTTGGGAAGTGACTCGGGATCCAGCTTGCCGGTTGAGTCGGTCTGTCGTGTCTCTCCTGTAGTCGAGGTCAAATCGCTGATGAATGTGATTGTGTAAGGAGCGGCTTTGGTCTGGACATTCTTGCTCTCCACAGCCTGGGCCACGGTGGGCAGCAGTGCTAAGCCGCCAGCCAGGGTGGCGCCGGCAGCGAGTACTGCGCATGCGCGTTTGAAACGAACCATGATATTCATTGGTTACCTCTATTTTCTCTATTGTCGGTTGCTCCCCAGATACGTTCACGGGGTGTCCTGCCTTGACACCCCTACCCCTGGGAAACAGGCATCATCGACCAGTCTTTGGCGATAACACGCTACAATTCTAGCGCAGGGAATGGTCATCGGCCGGTCGTAGTTCGAAAATATGTCTTATCTGACGATAAAAGTTTCTCGTGTAGAACGATTAACGTCTGCTGAAGGCAGGGTGGCGCTTCGCAGTTGAGCTATTGGAATTCCCCTTTGGCATCTGGGCGCTTATCATCGTGGCAGACGCATGGTCATAGGGATCATGTCAGAGATATTCGAGGAGCGAGCATGGCCGAAGAGGTGGATCGGGCGATGGAGGCATATCCGCGGGCCAAGGCCCGGACCCTGCGGTTTACGTTGGGTGCGCCACGGTCGGCCCTGGCGGTGGGGGACGGTTCGCGGGCCGTATTCCTGCGCTCCGACGGACCTGAAGACCTGGTGACCGGGCTCTGGCTGTCCGTCTTTGACCAGGAAGGCCGCCACCATGAGGTGCTCCTGGCCGACCCCAGGTCCCTGTTGGAGGATGCGGACCAGGAACAGGTGCCGGCCGCCGAGCTGGCCCGCAGGGAGCGCTTGCGAGAGGGCGGCGAGGGCATTGTCGATTACAGCGTGGATGCTGCCGGGGATCGGGTGGTCTTTGCCTTGGGCGGTCGGCTCTGGCTCTCGCTGATAGCCCCCGATGGTCTCACCGCCTCCACACGGCCCCTGAGCCTGGAAGACAGCGATTCGGCCGTGCTCAATCCCGCCATCAGTCCGGACGGCACCATGGTGGCCTATACCACTGGCGACCGGCTGATGGTGGTCACCATCGGGCAGGATGCCGGGCAGGATCGAGAAAGGGCTGTCCTGGCCCTGCGCCCAGGCACCGATGATCGAATGCGGCTGGGGCTGGCCGAGTTCGTGGCCGGCGAGGAGATGGACCGCTACCAGGGATTCTGGTGGTCGCCGGATTCCCGGTCCCTGCTGGTCGAGCAAACGGATTCCTCCGATGAGCCGATCTGGTACATCAGCGATCCGGCCAATCCCCAGGTCGGGCCGCGCGCCCGGCGGTATCCCCAGGCTCTGACCGCCAACGCCCGCGTCGGGCTGAGCCTGGTCCTCCTGGGCCAGGATGACGCCGACCCCTGGGTGGGCGAGGTGGACTGGGACCATCAGGCCTTCGAGTACCTGTCCGTGGTCCGTTGGCAGGACGGGCATCGGCCCCTGCTGCTGGTTCAGAACCGTCGGCAGACCGAGGACAGGATTCTGGATGTGCAGGTGCCGGATACCCGTCAGGGCTTGGAGCCGGGACAGAATATGACCCTGCTTGATCCCGAGGTGGCGCCCAAGGTGGCCACCAGGGTGCTGCAGGAGCATGGCAACGACCAGTGGATCGACCTGGTGCCCGGGTTGCCGGCCTACCGGCCCCAGGGTGGGTTGGTGGATGCCTTCATCGATACTGAAGCCGACACCACGCGTTTGCGCCTGGACGGAAGGATCTTCTCCCCGGCTGGCTGCCAGATTCGGCAGGTGCTGTCTGTGGAGGATCGCGATGTGCTGGCGGTGGTCTCCACTGACCCCCGTAGCTTCGACCTGATGCGTCTGAGCTATGACGGCTCCATCCATGTGCTCAACCGTCTGCCTGGAGTGTGGACCGCCTCGCGAGCCGGCCATGGCATCGTGGTCAGCGGCCGGACCATGGCCTCGGCGCAGGGACAGGTGCGCCACTGCTACCTGGGGGCTGACGGGGATCTGGACCGCCTGGGCGCTGAAGGGCTGGGCCTGGTGGGTGAAGCCCGCCCCGACAGCAGCGCTAGGCAGACAGGTGAACCTGTGCGGCCGGAGCATCAGGATCGCCCTGATCGCCGGGCCGTGGACGCCGGTCATATCAATAGCCAGGGAGCCATGAGCGCCGTCCTGGCCGACACCAGCAGCGATCCCGGGTTCACCCCCAACGTGGACTTCGTGCGCATGGGCCAGCACGAGTTGTTCGCAGCCATCGTCAGGCCGTCCGAATCCAGCCCCTACGCCAGCGCCGACAGCCTGCCCGTCCTGCTCAAACCCTATGGCGGGCCGGGCGCCCAGCAGGTGGTCTTCAACCAGTCCTACTACTGGGAGTCCCAGTGGTGGGCTGATCAGGGCTTCCTGGTCCTGACCGCCGACGGCCGGGGCACGCCTGGTCGTGGTCCTGCCTGGGATCGGGCCATCTTCGAGGACATGGCCCAGGTGACTCTGGATGACCAGCTTGAGGCTCTGGAGGCCCTGCCGGACTTCGCTCCCGAGGCCGACCTGGGACATGTGGCCATGATTGGCTGGTCATATGGCGGCTTCCTGTCGGCCCTATCGGTTCTGCGGGCTCCCGACCGGATTCATGCGGCCTGTGCGGGCGCCCCGCCCACGGACTGGACTCTTTACGATACTCATTACACCGAGCGCTATCTGGGTCTGGACCCGGCCGTTTACCGCCGCAACGGGATCATTGATGACGCCCCCTCGCTGCGTCGCCCGCTGATGCTGATACACGGGTTTGCGGACGATAACGTTTCCGTGGCCAACACCCTGAGGCTCTCCGGCGCTTTGATGGCGGCCGGTCGTCCCCATACGGTCCTGCCGCTGACCGGCATCACCCACATGACCAATGATGAAACAGTGGCCGAGAACCTGCTTATTCTGCAGCGGGACTTCCTGCGGGAGGCCCTCAAGAACAAGACGGACTGACGGAAGGGCTGCTTGGGCTGACGCCCTGCTGGCGGTTGCTTCCGCTAGATTGGGGTTGTGCATATCCAACGAAAGCCTGACCGGACTCCAGGGTCCAATCGCGGATTCCGGCTTCCCCGCAGCTGGGGCCTGGCGGTCTCGGTGCTCTGCCTGGGCCTGTTGGTCGGACTTTCCTCGGGCCTGCTGGCAAGGTTCTTCGAGCTGACCCAGGTCGGCCTGTTGGGTTTCGCTGAGACTCCAGGGACTCCCACGGCTGAGGCGGTGCCCCCGATCAGGAGGCTGGCCTCGGTGACCCTGGCCGGACTGGTGGCCGGTCTGGTCTGGGCCTGGCTTCGGACGAGGACCAGGCTGGTTCCCTCGGTAGGCCAGGCTGTCAAAGGTGCGCCTATGCCCCCGGGACGGACTGTGGTTCATGTGCTTACCCAGATCTTTTTTGTGGCTGCTGGTGGCTCCATAGGCAGGGAGGTGGCCCCTCGCGAGGCCGGGGCCCTTCTGGGCGGTCTCTGGACCAGGATGGGCCGACGGCTGGGGCTGCGTGATCAGGACGGCCCGCTGCTGGTTGCCTCGGCTGCGGGTGCGGGATTCGCCGGTATTTACATTGCGCCTCTGACCGGCGCCTTCTTCGGCATCGAGGTGCTGCTGCGGCGGGTGGATGCCGAAGTGGTGACGGTCAATCTGGCCATGTCGGCCCTGGCCACCCTGGTCGGCGGATCCATCAAGGGGTTCGCCCCCTACTACAAGGTCGGCTCCGAGCCCTTCCAGCCCTGGCTCATGGCAGTGGTCCTCCTGATCGGACCGGTCATGGGACTGTTGGGGGCTGGATTCCGGCGGATGACCTCCTGGGCCGAAGCTCATAGGACCAATGGTCCCGCGGCTATCTGGCAGCTGACAGGGGTTGCTCTGTTGACCGGTCTGGTGGCCCTGGCCGTCCCCCAGGTCATGGGCAACGGCCGGGCTCTGACACAGATGGGCATGGATCAGCGCCTGCCTGCCGGGTTCTCCGGGCTCCAGTTGACTCAGTCCCTTGCCCTCCTGGCCCTCTTTGCGCTGGCCAAGGCCCTGCTGACCACAGCCACCATCCGTGCCGGGGCCTTCGGCGGCACCTTGACGCCTTCCATAGCCTTGGGATCCGCCATGGGTGCTGTTCTGGGGCTGTTGCTGGCTT
Source organism: Bifidobacterium sp. W8104 (assembly GCF_016100735.1). Classification (NCBI taxonomy): domain Bacteria; kingdom Bacillati; phylum Actinomycetota; class Actinomycetes; order Bifidobacteriales; family Bifidobacteriaceae; genus Bifidobacterium; species Bifidobacterium sp. W8104. The sequence continues at coordinate 862,923 of NZ_JACFRW010000001.1, read as the reverse complement.
GCCTTGTGCCCGGCCTGCCGGTCTGGCAGTGTGCCGTCATTGGCGCCGCCTCTCTGCTGGCCGCCTCCCAGCAGGCTCCGCTCATGGCCATGGCCATGCTCATGGAGGTATGCCACCTGCCGGTCATGGCCTTTATGCCCATGGGTCTGGCTGTGGCCCTGTCGATGGCGGTCTCACGTCTGTTCGTGGCCAAGTCATAAACCGTCGTCTGAGTCCGTGTTGCCCTGAGGGTCCGGCCTTGCGCGATGCCGATAGATTCCGTCCTTACTCATATACGATGAAACCAAGACTGGTCGCGTGTCTGCCCTGCCGCCTCCGGCCTTGCATGAGCATTCACAATCAGCTGACCGGTCTGGGCCAGTAAGGAAGGGTGGCTATACTCAGGCCGGACGTAAGTCCGGGGAGGATGCAGCCAATCCGCGTGGAACAGGCCAGTGCCGTGATCCCCCGGACAGACAAGAAGGAGGTGCCTGGCGGTGAAGACCGTGTTGGCCATCTTCAGGCGAGATCTCTGGCGGATACTGCGCAACCCCGTGGCCCTGGTCGTGACCATCGGCGTGGCCGTGCTGCCCTCCCTCTATGCCTGGTTCAACATCATGGCCCTCTGGGACCCCTATAGCAACGCCAAGAACCTTCCTGTGGCCGTCGTCAGCATGGACCGAGGGGCGCAATCGGCGGAAACCGGCAGGATCAACGCCGGCAGATCGGTCATCCAGGAGCTGCGCGCCAACAAAAGCCTGGGCTGGAAGTTCATGGATGATGACCAGAGAGCCATCGACGAGGTCCACTCGGGCCAGTGCTACGCGGCCATCATCATCCCTGAACGGTTCAGCGCCGACCTGGTCGGCATAGTCGAGGGGACCGGGAACAGGCCTGCTCTGAACTATTACGTCAATGAGAAGAAGAACGCCATCGCCCCCAAGGTGACCGACACCGGCGCCTCCACCATCGATCAGGAGATCAACACCGTTTTCGTCTCGGCCGTCAGCGATGCGCTGGCCGGGAAGGTTCTGCAGACCGCCGGCGATGCCCAGGGCGCGGCCGAGCAGAGCCGCAGCCAGGTGGTGGGCGACCTGGGGGACATCATCGGCCAGCTTGACCGGATGGACGGCCAGCTTGACCGGATTGGTTCCACCATGGGCCAGGCCCGGCAGACCGTGGCCGGCTCCAGAAACGACATCAAGAACCTGCAGAGTCAGATATCGGCCACCCAGGCCACCCTGAGCAAGGCCCAGGACCACATGACCAGGACCCGCGATGACAGTCTTCGCTTCTCCTCTGCCCTGAACCAGGCCCTGGCGGACGGGTCGGTACGGCTGTCCAGCGCGGTCACTGATGTGAATACGGTGGCAGGCGGAATCACCGCCGATCTGAACGCCACCCAAGACAAGGTGGACCGGGTCAATTCCGGCCTGAGCCAGCTGGTCGATGCCAACGGGAAGGCCGTGGACCGGCTCCAGTCTGGTTTGGATCAGTCCGGGCTGCATCCCGGGGATCCGGCCTATGAGAGCATCCAGCGGCAGATCGACGATCTGAAAAAGACCAACCAGCAGCAGAAGGCATCCCTGGATGCCTTCAAGAAGAACTCCTCCACGGCTCTGGACTCGGGCAAGCGGGCCGCATCGGATCTGAGCTCGGCCATGACCGACACCGGCGACTCCGGCATCAAGGCCCTGACTGCGGCCAGCCAGAGCCTGACGGGGACCACCATGCCCAACCTCCTTACCGGCCTGGACAACCTCAACGCCTCCAACGGCTCGCTTCAGGGCGCCCTGAGCAGCCTGTCCACTACGGCCGCCCAGACCGACGCCCTGCTGGACCAGCTGGACTCCACCATCGGTCAGGCCCAGTCGACCCTGTCCACCACCAGGACTTCTCTGGCTTCGGTCAGGTCCGACTTGGAGGGGGTTCGCACCGATGTGGCGGCGCTGGGGTCCTCGGCCGCCTGGAACCGGATGTCCCAGACCCTGGGGTTGAGCCCGGAATCCTTCGGGAAGGCCATGGCCTCGCCGGTTGAGCTGGCCTCGCACACGGTCTACCCGGTAAGCAACTACGGATCATCCGTGGCGCCCTTCTATACCAATCTGGCCCTCTGGGTGGGCGGGTTCATCCTGATAGCCATCTATAAGCTGGAGGTCGACAAGGAGGGCATCCGCAAGTGCACCGCCACCCAGGCCTACCTGGGCCGCTGGCTTCTGCTGGTCTTCGTCGGCTTCTTCCAGGCGCTGATCGCTACAGTGGGCGACCTGATGCTTGGCATCCAATGCAAACAGCCGGCCCTGTTCGTCCTGGCCGGGGTCTTCGCCTCCTTCGTCTACATCAACATCATCTATGCCCTGGCCGCCTCCTTCAGGCATATCGGCAAGGCCCTGGCCGTGGTTCTGGTCATCCTGCAGATACCTGGCTCATCGGGCATGTATCCCATCGAGATGATGCCTGACTTCTTCCGCAATCTGAACCCCTGGCTGCCCTTCACCTACGGGATCAATGCCATGCGCGAGACCATCGGCGGCATGTACGGCAACCACTACTGGCAGGATATGCTCCACGTCTTCTGGTACCTTCCGGTGGCCCTGCTGATCGGACTGGTGGTGCGGCGGTACCTGCTCAACCTGAATGCCCTCTTCGACCGGCGGCTGGGCGCCACCGACCTGATGCTGACCGAGCAGAACCATTCTGCTGACCGTCGTCTGAGCCTGGGCAGCCTGGCCCGTTCCATCCTGGGCGAGGGCGACTACCGTGCCGTCATAAGGCGGCGGGCGCATCGCTTCCTGGCTCTCTATCCAACGCTGATCCGGGCTGGTCTGGTCCTGGTTCTGCTGCCGGTGCTCTTCCTTATCCTGCTGTTCAGCACCGAGGCCAAGATCGTCATGCTGATCGCCTGCATCGCCTCCATCGTCCTGATCGATGCCTACCTGATCATCGTCGAGTACATCTGCGACGGCTATGTGCAGCAGCTGGGCCTGGCCGAGCGTCCCGGCTTGGACTTCCACACCCTGATCCGCCCGCGCAGGCAGGGTCCCTCGGCCGTGACCAGGCTGACCACGGCCGTGCGCGAATCAGTCATGAACCACGATGAGGAAGACGCTCACGAGGACGGTGATCGCCGATGAGGAATATCTGGAGAATCCTGCGCAAGGACCTGGCCGACGCCACCAGCAACGTCATCGCCATCATCGTCCTGATGGGCCTGATCATCGTCCCGGCCCTCTATGCCTGGTTCAACATCGCCGCCAGCTGGGACCCCTACAAGAACACCAAGGCCATCAAGGTGGCCGTGGCCAATACCGATAGGGGGTACAAGTCCGACCTGATCCCGGTCAAGATCAACGTGGGGGAGACGGTCACCAGCACTCTGCGGGCCAACGACCAGCTGGACTGGAGGTTCGTCAACCGCGACCAGGCCCTGGATGGGGTGCGCTCAGGCGAGTACTACGCCGCCATCGTCATCCCCAAGGATTTCAGCGCGGACATGATGACCCTCTTCTCGCAGGATGTGAAGCACGCCAACCTCGAGTACTACCTGAACGAGAAGAAGAACGCCATCGCCCCCCATGTCACCGAGCAGGGGGCCGACACCGTGGCCACAACCATCGACAAGACCTTCGTCAAAACCGTGGGGCAGGTGGGGATCGACCTGGCCAGCCAGGTTTTCACATACTCCCAGAGCCCCCAGGTGCAGGATTATCTGACCAGGACGACCGGCCACATCGACCAGATGTCGCAGCGGCTGACCACTGCCTCCAGCCAGGTGAATGCCTATGCGGGCCTTCTGGACTCCTCCGGAAAGATGATCGACTCCACCGGCCGGATTCTGGGCCGGTCCGACTCCGCCATGGCCGATGCCAGGAAGGCCCTGAACCAGGGAACCAAGGGGTCCAAGGATCTGGGCAAGTCCCTCTCCGGATCGGCCCAGGCGGTCGACGCCGCCCTTGACCAGGCCTCGGGCGCCTATGACACTATCGGCTCCAAGATCGACGACGCCTTCGACAAGGTGGGCCAGCAGAGCGATGCAGTCAGTAGCCAGCTGAACGATCTGAGCCAACGGATCAGAGACTCGGCAGCCGACTATGACGGGATGATCGCCAGCCTGGAAAATCTGCGCAGCACTGTGGAATCCGATGCCAATCTGACAGCGGACCAACGCCAGGCCCTGCTGACCGCCATCGATCAGGCCCAGGCCGGAATGCGCACAGCCCAAGCGTCCCAGCGCGACCTGGCCGACCGGATCAGCCAGGCCTCCCAAACGGCCAAGGAGGGCAATGACAAGCTGGGCGGTCAGCGGCAGGATCTGAAGAACAGGATCGCCCAGGCCCGCGCCTCGGTGGACCAGGTCCGCACCCAGTACCGCAAGGATCTGAAGCCCCGCCTGGACGACCTGGCCTCCTCCATGGACACCGTGGTCACCTCGACCGACCGACTGCTGACGGGTCTGGATGGAACCGTCAAGGGCGCCTCCGGGCTGACGGGCCCTATGACCAATGACATCAGCCAGGCCAAGGACCAACTAGGGGAGATCTCCCAGCGTCTGGACCAGGCCTCCAAGCGGCTGACCGACTTGGGGGGACACCTGACCCAGGCTTCTCAGGGCAAGGATATGCAGGAGGTCAAATCCCTGCTGAGCGGGGATTCCGAAACCCTAGCCGCACTTCTGTCCTCGCCGGTCGGCATCCATCGGCATGCGGTCTTCCCCGTAATGAACTACGGGTCGGCCATGACCCCCTTCTATACCATCCTCTCCATCTGGGTGGGTGCCACCATTCTGGCTGCCATGATGAAGGTGGCCCTGTCCGACAAGAAGAAGGCCTTCGTCCTGCACCTGGACTCCCTGCAGGATGCCTGGAAGAGGGCCGACGACCTGGATGAGGATTCCGAGGGCCGCCGCTCCTGGGGAGCCTTCCGCCCGGAGTCGCCAGGCAACGCCCGCCGCTTTGGCCTTCAGCTCTACCAGGAGTATTTCGGCAGGTTCGCGGTCTTCGCCCTGCTGGCCATCCTCCAGGGCTTCCTGATCGCGCTGGGAGACCTCTTCTACCTGAAGGTCCAGTGCGTCCATCCGCTGATGTTCGTGCTGGTGGCGGTCTTCGCCTCCTTCGTCTTCATGAATCTGATCTATACCCTGGTCGTCTCCTTCGGGGACATCGGCAAGGCCATCGCCGTCATCCTCCTGGTCATGCAGGTGGCTGGCTCGGGCGGCACCTTCCCCATGGAGACCCTGCCCGGCTTCTTCCAGGGGGTCTATCCCTTCCTGCCCTTCGTTCACGCCATCGGAGCCATGCAGTCGGCCGTTGCCGGAGCCTATGGCATGGAGTTCTGGCGGGAGATGGCCACGCTGGCTCTCTTCCTGGTGCCTTCTCTGCTGCTGGGGCTGGTCCTGCGCAAGCCCGTCATCCGCTTCAATGACTGGATCGTCAGAAACCTCGAGAGCACCCGGCTCATGTAGGGCCGAGTCCAACAGAAGGTGGTATAGGGTGAGAGCATGAGCGTCCAACTGGTTGAGGAGCGCCGCTACGACCAAATCATGAAGGATCGCGTCCTTCCTGACCTGGCCTCCTGTCGCAGTGATGGATGGATGATCTCCCATGATGGCGGCGAGGACGGGGGAACCTTGTTGGACAAGGCCCATCTCGGCGGCGTGGACCCCTCCCGGCTCCTGCATTACGTCTGTTATGACAGGACGCTGTTTCGCCAAGGTGCGGTGGAGTCCGGCTCGGCTCGTGTGCGCGGGGCCGTAATCATCTCCTTCGGTTTTTCGGAATTCGCCGACAAGTATCAGGAGATGGCCTGGTACTTCCTGATGCAGGGGTACTCCGTCTGTATTCCCGAGCATTGGGGGCACGGTTTCTCCGGCCGTGGTGTGAACGATCCCAGCCTGATCTGGGTGGATCATTGGCAGCGGTATGTGGCGGATCTGGCCGCCTTCTGCTCCCAGGTGGGCCAGCAGTATGCCCAGGACAATCCCATGATGCTCTATGCCCACTCCATGGGCGGCGGCGTGGCTGCGCGGATGCTGGAAACCTTCCCCTCGCTTATCGATAAGGCGGTCCTGTCATCGCCCATGATTGCGCCGCGGACTGGGTTCATGCCCTCGGTGGCCTGGACGGCGACAAACGCCGCCTGCATGATGGGCCGTTCGCGCAGCATGGCTCCGGGGTTCGGCCCATTCCTCCCCGAGCTGGACATGGGCAAGTACCCCAATGGCAGCCAGGCACGGGTGGCTTGGACCCATAAGTTGCGGGCCAAGGAGCTGCACTACCAGACCAGTGCCGCCACCTTCGGCTGGGTAAGGGAGAGCCTGGAGATGAGCCGGGCCATACTGCGGCCCGACCGGTGCAGTCGGGTGGAGACCCCTCTGTTGCTTTTCCAGGCTCAGCCCGACCGGTTTGTGCTGCCGATGCCCCAGAACCGTTTTGTCGACCAGGTTCAGCAGGGCGGCTGTCAGGCCACGCTGGTCCGCATCCCGGACAGCATGCACGAGCTCTACCAGATGCCCGACAAGGTCCTGAGGCCTTACTTGGAACGCATCTTCGACTTTTTCGACCAGCCCTGGTGGCTCGCTGACGACCGCTGATCAGACGTTGAGCAGATCGGCCAGCAGAAAGTCATCACCCTGCTTTTTAGCCGAGGTCACTTCCCTGTACAATTCCCAAGCTCTGACCAGCGCATCAGCATCATTCCAGTATTGATTCAGAAAAGGATATTTCTTGATGTTGCGAAAGTTGCGCTCGTCCCGTCCCAGCTTCTCCTTGCAGAAGAGACTGGGCTTCAGTTTACTGTTTTTTGCGCCGCGATGGTGCGACTTCCAACTGTTGTACTCGTCCAGCTTGTCCTCGCGATAGACGATCAGCATCTCGATCTCGGGATGCGTGGTGACGTTAATGGTCCTGGCGTGCTTGGCGTAAGGCTGGCGCAGCAAGGTGCGGTGGCCCAGCTGGTCCTGTATGCAGAGGATGGTCACGTTTCGCCCGTAGTCCTGGGTCAGGAAGTCCCGAGCCAGGCTCTCACCGCTTCTGTCGCGGGTTGACCAGGCATCGTCGTTGTAGGGATCGGTGATGATGCGATCCCGATCGATGAAGGTCAGGTGCTTGGTGACCAGTTTATCGACAATGACCTGCTCGGCAACGCCTTCGCATGAGAAGAGAACCGCATCGTCCCCGATGGCCCTTGCAAGTTTCTCTCGTCTGCTACGCATGATGTTCTTGCTTGGTGACCTGGTCAGCTACGTATTGACGCATGGCCTTGAGTTCGGCTGCCTTGGGAGCGGTGCCTCCGATGTAGTTGGACAGGAAGACCTCGCTGTGTTTGAGTTCGCCGCGCCTGACTGCCTCTGAGTAGTTGATCGCCTGGATGCCCTTGCGCTCGTCTTCGCCACGTCTGAGGAAGTAAATATTGTCCTTGCGCTGGATCAGGTCGAGCAGTTCCGCGTAGTGGGTCGTGAACACCAGGGTGGCGCCGTGGGGGTTGCTGGTCGTTGACATGAAGAGGTTGATGATCATGCGCACCAGCTCCTTGTTGATGCTGTTCTCGATTTCGTCGATCAGCAGATAGCCGCCGGTGCGCAGGACCCGGATGGCTACTTTGACGATTCGGGATCCGCGGACTGTGCCCAGGGAGAGCAGTCCGCCCGTGTCCATGTTGGACATGACCACCTCTTGAGAGGTGCCGGCGAATCTCAGATGGGCGCGGTGTTCCTGGTCGATGTGGAAGTAGTCGATGCTGTCATCGAAGACGTGCAGCACGGGATCGGCAATGGTGCCGACTGGGACGATGGGGAAGTACGTTTCTGGTCCGATGCGGGCGATGACCTGAGTCAGATCCGTCTTGGTTTTTGGCAGAACGATGCTGGAGTGAGGCGAGAGGTAGTCGAAAGCCTCCTTGGTCAGATAGGTGTCGGTGGATGCATCGCCTGAGGATTGGGCTGCCGGACGCCGGACCTTGATCAGTTCCGAGCGTTGTTGGAAAGCGTCTGTATTGCGAAGCACGGACTTGGGCAGGGACTTGCGTGGATACTTCCAAAGCTGTTCCTGAGAAAACTGATAAGTGCTATCTACTAGCGGGTCCGTGCTTTCATCGGCGTTGTCGTTCCGGACCGCATCCAGCTGTGATTTGAGCAGATAGAACTGCTGATTGGACTCGAATATCAAAGAGATCTGCAGGCTGGGCCCGAAAGCGCTGAGGGACCTGACGGAGGACAGCATAGGGCTGGCATCCCTGCTCAGAATGCTGACAGCCAGAGCCAGGGCGTTGAGTGCCGTGGTTTTGCCAGATGCATTGATGCCTGTAAGGCACAGCACGTTCTGCGCGTAAATGTGACTGCCTGGACTGTTCTCCAGATAAGTCAGTCCGTTGCCAGGGGTTTTCGAGCGGACCTGGTCGCGGGCGTAAAGATCCAGGGCCAGGGTCTGGTTTTCAAAGGGTTCAAGGCCCTCGACGACCATTCTGAGCAGACGCATGATAGTCACCAATATTCCTGTAGACATAAAAAGTGTCTACAGGAATATGATACGCCTGCAATTTTACTTGTTGAGCACCTTCTCTGGATCGGCATCGAAGGTATTGACGCAGTTCTGCGAGCAGAAGTAGTAGGTCTTGCCCTGGTAGTCGCGCTTGGCTGCGGCTGTGTTGGGGTCGATGGTCATGCCGCAGACCGGGTCGGTGACTTTGCCCGTTGTTGCCTGATCCTGCTGCATGTCGCCATGACGATGGAAGAGTCCCATCTCGTTTCCTTTCTCTTGGTTGTGTTCTTGGTGGGTGGAAATACTGAGGTCCCTGGTCAGGGCATCCATGTCGATTGGCTTGGCCTCCTTGACCGGCCTGGCCTTCAGGGGCGTGTGCCGAAGCCGGTTGGCGTTGAGCACCACTGATAGGGATGAGAAGGCCATGGCTGCGCCGGCGATCATGGGGTTGAGCAGGAGGCCGATGAAGGGGTAGAGCACGCCGGCGGCGATGGGGATGCCCAGGCCGTTGTACCCGAAGGCGAACCAGAGATTCTGGTGGATGTTGCGCATGGTTGCGGCAGACAGGTCGATGGCCTTGACGGCCGCGTTCAGGTCGCCCGAGACCAGGGTCACATCGGCGGACTCGATGGCCACATCCGTTCCGGTACCGATGGCCATGCCCAGGTCGGCCTGGGCCAGGGCCGGGGCGTCGTTGATGCCGTCGCCGATCATGGCCACCTTGTGCCCCTGGGCCTGGAGGGCCTTGACGATGCTCGCCTTGTCCTCGGGATGGATCTGCGCCACCACCCGGGTGACTTCGACCTGGCTGCCGACCTGCTCGGCGGTGCCTTGGTTGTCGCCGGTCAGCATGATGGTCTGGATGCCGCGCTCGTTCATGTCGTGGATGGCCTGCTTGGAGCCGGACTTGACCTGGTCGGTCACGGCCAGGACCCCGGCAAGACTGCCGTCGATGGCTACGAAGATGGTCGTGCGGCCCTGATCCTCCCAGCTGCGAGCGGTGGCGAAGAGGGATTGCGGGCCGGCTTGGTCCGCCATTTCGTCCTCAAGTTCGATTCCCTTGCCCTCAAGCAGCCTGCGGTTGCCGACAAGAACATGCGAGGTGCCCTTGCTTCCGTCAAAAGAGCCGGAGGGGAAGGTCGCATCGATGCCGGCGCCGGTGACCGAGTCGAAGTCCTCGGCCGGGACCAGATCCAGATTCCGATCCTTGGCAGCCTGGACGATGGCCTGGGCCAGGGGATGCTCGGAATTGCTCTCGGCGCTCGCGGCCGCTCTGATCAGCAGGTCCTCGTCCAGCCCCTGCACGCTCAGGGCATCAGCCAGTTCAGGCCGGCCCTGGGTGATGGTGCCGGTCTTGTCAAGGACGATGGTATCGACGTCATGTGCCCCCTGCAGGGCCTCCGCCGACCGGTAGAGCACGCCGGCACGGGCGCCGCGTCCGGTACCGATCGTCACGGACAGGGGGGTGGCCAGGCCCAGGGCGCAGGGGCAGGCGATGACCAGGACGGAGACGGCCGCCACGATTCCGTATACTCCGCGGGGCATGGGGCCGAACGCCCACCAGGCCACGAAGGTCCAGAGCGCCACCAGGATGACCCCGGGAATGAAGATTGACGATATCCGGTCGGCCAGCTTCTGGATGGGTGCCTTGGAGGTCTGAGCCGTCTTGACCAGTCGGATGATCTGGGCCAGAACCGTGTCCTGCCCTACCTGGGTGGCCTTGTAGCGTAGGGAGCCTGTGCCGTTGACGGTGGCTCCAACCAGGGAATCGCCCTCCTGTTTGAGGACGGGCATGGGTTCGCCGGTCACCATGGATTCGTCCACTGAGGATGAACCGGAGATAACCTGACCGTCCACCGGCAACTTCTCGCCTGGATGGACCTGAATCACGTCTCCGACGGCCACATCGTCGACGGCGATCTCCTGGGTGGTCTCCCTGCCGTCCTGGCCGGTCCTCACCACGGTGGCGGTCTTGGGCCTCAGTCCGATAAGGGCGCGGATGGCATCGCCGGTGCCGCGCCGGGCCCGTGCCTCCAGGATCTGGCCGAGAATCATCAGGGTGATGATGGTCCCCACGGCCTCATAGTAGGGTTCACGGCTTCCTTCAGGCAGGAGCTGCGGGGCCACGGTGACCACCAGTGAGTACAGGAAGGCCGTGGCTGTGCCCAGGGCGACCAGGGAGTTCATCTCCGGTGCCCGGTGTGCCAGAGCCAGCCATCCGGTGCGGTGGATGGGCCAGCCCGAGTAGAACATGACCGGCAATATCAGGACCAGCTGGACCCAGGGGTTCATCAGAATGTGGGGCATGGGCAGGAACATGCCGAACATGGCCGGGATGAAGACCGGGAGTGTGAAGACCAGGGCCACGATGAATCGCCTGGTCAGGTCACGGATTTCTGCCGTGCGCTCCTGATCCGCCTCGTCCTGGTCGCTGCCGCTAGTGGTCTGAGTGGGTTTGGCGGATTCGGTGGGTTCGGCTTGTGTGCGCTTGCTTTGTGCCTGTTTGGATTGTGCCTGTGCGCTGCCGGTCGTCGGTCCGTCGGTGGCACGGAGCATCCCGTGAAGCATGTTCATCCCGCAGGCGAAGGGGTAGTCGCCGGCCTTGGGCGGGGTCAGCTGGACGGTTGAGGTCTGGAAGGCGGGCAGGGTCTTGTCGATGTTGAAGTCGTTGAAGACCACATGCGAGGAGCACTCTCCGCTCTCCTGGCGGTCGAAGACCAGCTTGACCGGCCGCCCGGCCTGGACCTGGATCAGCTGGGGGCTGTATCCGCCCTTGACCGTGATGTGGACGGTCTGGACGCCGCCCTCATCCCTGGCTTGGGTGGCCTTTCTGGGCGCGAAGAAGTACCGGATGATGCCCGCCGTGATGGCCAGGGCCGCGATAAGGACCAGGATGCTACTCATGTGGCCCACTATACCCCCCAGGGGTATACTGATAGTGAATTTCGAGATGGGTTTCATGAATTCGAGTCAGCCCTGGCTCCGCCATGAAGGCCATGGGTCGACCAGAAATGGAGTGAATCGTGCCCGGATATGCCAAGGACAAAAAGCGGACCATCACCAGACTCCGGCGTGTCGAGGGTCAGGTCAGGGCCATCGAGCAGATGGTCGAGTCAGACACCTACTGCATCGACATCCTCACCCAGATCGCCGCCTCGACCAGTGCCCTGAAGTCAGTGGCCCTGACCCTGCTGGACGACCATATGGACCACTGCGTCCGCGAGGCCGCCGAAAAGGGAGGCGAAGAGGCCGACGAGAAGATGCAGGAGGCTTCCGAGGCCATCGCCCGCCTGGTCCGCTCCTAGCAGCCCTCGTCAGACAGGCTCAGTCCGCCCTGGAATAGCAGTCCATAAGCAGCGGGTATAGGCGTTCTTCCGGGAATCGTTGGACTTCCGCTTCTTTCCTGTTAGATTGAACCCCAACCCCGGGCCGTTCGGTCCTGGGGAGAACGGATCGATGAGGGAGAGGCAATGTCGGAAACAAGTTGGGATTGGGCGGCCCTGATAGTGGTCGTCATTCTCTTTGTGGGGCTGGCCCTGCTGAGCAGGAAGACCAAGGTCAACTTCAGTTGGCGGGTCATCATAGCGACGGTGTTGGGAATCCTGGTGGGTGTGGGCTTTTCCGGTCACACGACCTATGTGGGGGCATTCGGCAACGTCTGGTCCGAGGTCATTTCGGCCCTGGTGGTACCCCTCCTGCTTTTCAGCATCATCGCCAGCATCAGCCGCATCGGGGGGTCTGGTCGGTTGAAGAACATCAGTGTGAAGACCATCGTTCTGCTCCTGGTCAATACCTTCACAGCCGCCGTGATCGCCCTGGTTCTGGGACTGCTTTTCCAGGTCGGCAAGGGGTTCAATCAGGCCCTGCCCAAGGGGACCAAGTCCCACGAGGTGCCGGGAGTGCTCGATACTCTGGTCGGCCTCTTCCCCTCGAATCTTGCGGAAAACTGGGCCCAGAACCAGGTCATTCCCGTCGTGATCTTCGCCATCCTCCTGGCAGTCTCTCTGAACAAGGCCGCCTCGACCCCACGCGGCGAGCAGAGCGTGGCCCCCTTCAAGGCTTTCGTGGAAGCCGGCAATGTGGTCCTGTCCAAGGCCACCCAGATCGTGGTCGGCTTCACCCCCTATGCGGTCCTGTCCCTGATCGCCGCCGCCATTGGGCGCAGCAATCTGAAGAGCCTTCTGCCCCTGCTGGCTGTGCTCTTGGTGGCCTACCTGGGCCTGGCTATTCAGCTCTTCCTGGTCCAACCCCTGATCCTGGCCCTGGTCGGCCGGGTCAATCCTCTGCCCTTCTTCCGCTCCCTTTGGCCGGCGGGCGTGGTGGCCTTCACCTCCGAGAGCAGCATCGGCACCATTCCTGTCACGGTCCGTCAACTGCGCTCTGCCGGCGTTCCCGAAGAGACGGCTTCCTTCGTGGCCAGCCTGGGAGCCAATCTGGGCATGCCCGGATGCGCCGGACTCTGGCCCGTCCTTCTGGCGGTCTTCGCCATCAATGCTCAGGGGATTCCTTACACCCCCCTGCGCTTCGGCCTCCTGATCGTCTTTGCCCTGGTGGTTTCCGTGGGGACGGTGGGCGTGCCCGGCACAGCCACGATCACCGCCACATCCCTCTTCACCGCAGCTGGCCTGCCCGTACCCTTCATCGCTATCATGCAGCCTATTTCCCAGATTGTGGATATGGGCCGCACGCTGGTGAACGTGGCCGGTGCCGCCAATACAGCAGTCATCGTGGCCAGGACCGAGAATGAGCTGGACCTTGACCTTTACCAGGGTCGCAAGGTCTTCGACGACCAGGATATTGAAGCGGACGAGGGGATACAACAGCCAGCAGACTAGGCCCGGACGCGTTCCATCCCTGCGCACATAAGCAGGAAGGCACCCACCCCGTGCATGTCGTTGATGCTGGTGGGTCGCCGGCAGTATTCCTCATAGCTTCCAGGGCCGGTCCCTACGCAGATATCGCCGATGAGGAGGTCATCTCCCTGCCACTCAAGGCTCTTGATGACCCCCTCATACCCCTTGTTGGCCGCTTCCAGATAGGCCTTGTTCAGAATGCCTTGGCCTACGGCCTTGCAGATGGCGGCCACGAAGAGACAGGTGCAGGAGTTCTCAGGCCAATTACCCTCCTGGCCGACCTTGTCGAGAACCTGCCACCAGCGGCCGTCGGGGCCCTGATAGCGGCAGACTGCGGTCAGCAGGTCACGGACCAGTTTTCGCAGATCCTCGCGGCCCGGGTGATCCTGCGGCAGCAGTTCCAGCTCATTGACCACGGCCATGGGCACCCAGCCGATGGACCGCCCCCAGTATTCGGGCGAGAGGCCTGTCACAGGGTCGGCCCAAGGTTCCTTTCGATCAGGATCATAGGCGTGCCGCCAGAGCCCGGTTTCAGGTATGCGGGTTTTCTTCTGCATCAGGAGGGCCTGTCTGACGGCCTCGTCCACCAGATTTCTGCGTCCGAAGCGGGTACCGTATTCCACCATGATTGGGCCACCCATATAGAGCCCGTCCAGCCACATCTGCCGCGGCACTCCGTCGTTGTGCCAGAATCCGCCCTCGTCGTTCTTCGGATAGGCTTCAAGGTCGTCGGCCAACTGGTCCAGGCCGGTCTTGTACCGGGGGGATTCGAAATGGTCATAGAGAGGGAAGAGGAGGATGCCTGGCTGAATGTCGTCCAAGCATACGGGATCATGGTTGAGCACGTGGCCCTGGTCATCCATGTTGGATTCGATCCAACCCCTTATGTACTCCAGATAGGATTCGTCTTTGTTGATCAGGTAGGTTTGGTGCACTCCGGACAGGAGGACGCCCTGATGGTAGTGGAAATGGCGAATCGGCGGCAGGTCGGCCGGGTTCGGATAGGTGCGGCGGAGTGTGTCGACCGCTGCGTGGGCATACTCCAAGGGTGTTGACGGGGTCTGAACCATGGTGCCTTCCTCGTTGATGGGCTGGTTTCATTGAATATCCTACTGTCTTGCAGCCAGGACGGCCCCCTTGGAATTCCAGCCCGGAGTGTTGGAAAGGCGAGGTTGAAAGCGCCTGCAACTTTCTTGTCGCAGAACTCATTGCCTGATATTTTTAAGCCAATTCGGCGGTGGTGCTGTTCGGTTGTACATCTGCAGATACGGCATACTTTACGTTGTTTCCGCAGGCGCAACAGTCGGTGATGAGGAGGTCATCATGGCAGAGTTCTCCATGTCGAGGTTCTCTTTGAAGGGGAAGGTGGCTTTGGTGACCGGCGCCGTGTACGGAATCGGATTTGCGATAGCCTCCGCCTTGCATGAGGCAGGCGCGACCATCGTTTTCAATGCTTCAAGGCGCTCATCGGTGGACAAGGGGACCCAGGCCTACAGGCGGGCAGGCATCCCAGCCCAGGGCTATGTCTGCGACGTGACTGATGAGGATGCCGTGACTGACATGGTCGACCGGATTGACAGGGAGGTCGGCACCATCGACATCCTGGTCAACAATGCCGGCATCATCAAGCGGATCCCCATGCTGAACATGACTGTCGAGGACTTCCGCAAGGTGGTTGATGTGGACCTCACCGGGCCTTTCATAGTTTCGAAAGCCGTCCTGCCGGGGATGATCGAGCAGGGACATGGGAAGATCATCAACATTTGCTCGATGATGAGTGAGCTGGGGCGGGAGACCGTCTCGGCCTATGCGGCCGCCAAAGGCGGATTGAAGATGCTGACCCGCAATATCTGTGCGGAATACGGCGGTGCCAACATTCAGTGCAATGCCATCGGACCCGGCTACATCGCCACCCCGCAGACCGCGCCTCTGCGCGAGCGTCGGCCCGACGGGTCCAGGCATCCCTTCGATCAGTTCATCCTTTCGAAGACGCCTGCAGCCCGATGGGGCGATCCCTCTGACCTTCAGGGTCCTGCGGTCTTTTTGGCCTCGTCGGCCTCGGACTTCGTCAACGGGCAGGTGCTGTATGTGGATGGCGGCATTCTGGCCTATATCGGCAAGCAGCCTCAGTAAGGCCGGGAGTCAGAGGCTTCCGGAGTACCTGCCCGATGGGATGCAGGGGTTCAGACGGGCAATGAAATCAATCAGTGATGAGGGAGAGTAGGCAGAGCATGAAAGTAGCGTTGATTAACGAGAACTCACAGGCCCCGAAGAACGCCCTGATTTTCGCGACCTTGAAGGAGGTCTGCGACCAGAAAGGACTTCAGGCCTTCAACTATGGCATGTATGGCAAGGAGGGGGAGAGCCAGCTGACCTACGTGCAGAATGGCCTGCTGGCTTCAATCCTGCTCAACAGCAAGGCGGCCGATTTCGTCATCAGCGGGTGCGGAACCGGTCAGGGGGCCATGACGGCCCTGAACAGTTTTCCTGGCGTGGTCTGTGGGTTGGCCGTGGATCCGACTGATGCCTACTTGTTCAGCCAGATCAACGGGGGCAATGCCCTCTCCATTCCCTTCGCCAAGGGGTTTGGATGGGGAGCCGAGCTGAACCTGAAGCTGATTTTTGAGCGTCTCTTTGCCGAGCCAGCCGGTGGCGGCTACCCCAAGGAGCGTGCGGTGCCCGAGCGTCGCAATGCCGGTATCCTGCGTGATGTAAAGAGTCAGGTCTATCGTCCGTTGCCGGAGGTGCTGGAGCGGATTGACCAGGGCTTCCTTAAAGAGACTATTTCAGGCGAGCATTTTGCAGAGTACTTCATGGCCAATGCGGAGGGGGGAACGATCAAGGAGATGATTGCCGCTCGCCTGTGAAAGCCACTTGGCTGGCCGGGATATAAAAAGACGCCGTCGACAGGGAGGATTCCTTGCCAACGGCGTTTCGTTTCGTGCGAACGGAGGGAGTTGAACCCTCACGAGCATCAGCTCACTGCCACCTGAAGACAGCGCGTCTACCATTCCGCCACGTTCGCAGACAACTGGAAAGGTTAGCACGGTTGTCTGCGCGGCGCAATAAGGGCGTGTTGGCTCAGCCCTTGGATCCGTGGGCGTAGAACCTGGCCAGGGTCTCCTTCTTGTACTCGTCGAAGTAGCCGCCATCGATGGACTGGCGGATTTCGTCCAGTAGCCTGACAAAGAAGCGTTCGTTATGGATGGTGGCCAGCGTGTAGCCGTTGAGCTCATGGGCGCGAAGCAGGTGGTCGATGTAGGCCCGGGAGTAGTGGGTGCAGGTGTAGCAGTCGCAGTCCTCTTCGATGGGTCTGAAATCAGCCTTGAACTGGGCACGTTTGATGTTCCAGCGACCGTCACGGGTGAAGACTGCTCCGTTGCGGCCGCAGCGGGCCGGGGATACGCAGTCGAAGGTGTCCCCGCCGTTCTCCACACCTGCGAAGATGTCGTCGACAGCGGCGATGCCCAGCACATGCCTGGGCCGGGATTCGGGCATTTCGTCGCAGATCCAGGCACAGGTCTGCCCCAGCAGCCGTTTCTCTATGGCGCCTCCGATGCCCACGCCGTCGAAGTCCAGGGAGGCGATCTGGCGGGCGGCACGTCGGCGCAGATCCTCATAGTTGGCTCCCTGCACCACGCCGAACAGGGCCTGGTAGGGCTTGCCGGTCCGTGCCTGGGTCAGCCTGTGGTGCTCCTCCACGCAGCGTTTGGCCCAACGGAAGGTCCGCTCCACTGACTGCTCCTGGTAGGTGCGGGTATTCATCAGGGTGGTCAGCTCGTCAAAGGAGAACATGATGTCGGCGCCGATGCGGTGCTGGATGCCCATGGAGATTTCAGCCGAGAAGCGGTGCCGGTCGCCGTTGAGCGGGGACTTGAAGGTGACCCCGTCCTCGTCCACGAAGGCCAGGCGCTCCTTGCCTTCGGCGATCACCTGGTCCGACTTCATGCCGGTCACGTCCATGGCCAGGGTCTTCTTGAAACCAGCACCCAGCGAGAGCACCTGGAAGCCGCCCGAATCGGTGTAGGTGGGACCGTCCCAGTTCATGAACCTGGCCAGACCTCCGGCTTGGTCCAGAATGTCGGGACCGGGACGTTCGAACAGGTGGAAGGCGTTGGCCAGAAGGACCTGGGCACCCAGCTGCCGCATCTGCTCGGGCAGGACGGCCTTCATGGCCGCCTGGGTGGCCACGGGAATGAATGCGGGGGTGTGTATGTCTCCGTGCGGAGTGTGGATGATGCCGGTTCGGCCGTAGCGGCGGCCATCGCGTCCCAGGCCATCGACGCTGTCAGGCAGGCGGTTCAGGGTCTCGAATGAGAAAGCGGTGCGATCGCCGGGTCGGCCCGGCGTGGCTCCCAGCGGGTTGGTGATCAGGCTCATGACTCCACTGTATCCAAGACATCCAACCGTCCCGCTGCCGCCCTGTGTACAGTCGATGTGACTTTCATGCAATGTCCAGATAACATTCAGTATTTCGGCTCTAGACTTGGAAGCAATGCATGCGAGGACCCGCTTCGCCTGTCAGCCGGAAACAGCAAAAAGCGCGGGCGACGGGGTAGATTGACAAGCGTGACCGAATAGCAGGCAGCGGCATCGATCCGAAGGAGCAGAAATGGCTGAAGAGCACAAGGCCGACCCTTGGAGGGGCGGCGATGACGGTCAGTCCTGGCAGCCAAGCCACATCGAGCGCGGGGCCGCCAATCAAGAGCAGGAGACGGGAGCTTCCGCAGACCAGACCGACTCTGCTCAAGTCCCCGTGCCGGAAGAAGGGGACCAGCAGACTCAGGCCTGGGATCAGAGGCCCACGACCCCTATTGCCATGCCTGGTGGCGATGCACGGCCCACGACCACGGAAAACGGGTCGAATGGCGATAGCGGCACCGGGACTCCAGCCTCCGCTTCCAGTGGCTCGACCACAGGGCAGGATGCGCCGACGCAGCAGCAGCCTTACTATCGGCCTGCGCCCGAGTATGGAGCCTACGCGCCAGCAGGCTCGCGTCCGTCTGCCAACAATCCTGCCAACAATCAGGGTCAGCAGCAGCCCAACCAGCAGCCGAACCAAGGGTATGGCTCCGGTCCCCAGCAGGGTTTCTTCGGACAATACGGACAGCCAGGCCGGTTCGGGCAGAATGGTCAGCCTGGCCAGCCTCGTCAGAATGCCGGTCAGAACCCCCAGGGTGGCCGACCCTCCGGCCAAGGCCCCTATGCGCCCTTCGGATCCGGCGGTCCCAACGGCCGGCCCGGTCCTGCCTACCATGCCGACAGCAACATGAGCGGCACGGGCAAGTACGTCTTCACCGCCGTGGTGGCCGCCCTGGTGGCCGCCGCCCTCATGCTGGGCCTGGGCTGGGCGGCCCTGTCCAACGGATGGATCACCCTGCCTTCGTCCTCCTCGCTGAGCGGGGTCTCCTCCAACTCCTCAGGCCAGGGCACGGCCAAGGTCGAGGGAGGGCAGGCTCCTGACTGGCAGGGCATCAGCAAGCAGGTCTCCGAGTCCGTGGTCTCCATCCAGGTGCAGACCAAGAGCGGTGTGGGTGCCGGATCAGGCGCGGTCTTCGACACCCAGGGCCATGTGGTCACCAACAACCACGTGGTCGATGGTGCCCAGGAGATCCACGTCAC
Source organism: Bifidobacterium sp. W8104 (assembly GCF_016100735.1). Classification (NCBI taxonomy): domain Bacteria; kingdom Bacillati; phylum Actinomycetota; class Actinomycetes; order Bifidobacteriales; family Bifidobacteriaceae; genus Bifidobacterium; species Bifidobacterium sp. W8104. The sequence continues at coordinate 843,995 of NZ_JACFRW010000001.1, read as the reverse complement.
CCTCTCCAACGGGCAGATGTACACGGCCAAGGTTGTCGGTACCGACACCACAGCCGATCTGGCCATCCTCAGCCTGGACCAGGCGCCCTCCGACCTGAAGCCAGTGAAGTTTGCTGACTCCGAAAAGCTGGCCGTGGGCGAGAACGTCATGGCCATCGGCAACCCCCTGGGCTACGAGAACACGGCCACCACCGGCATCGTCTCGGCTCTGAACCGTCCGGTCTCGGTCATGGACGAGAGCAACAACAACCCCATCGTGACCAACGCGGTCCAGCTGGACGCGGCCATCAACCCGGGCAACTCGGGCGGCCCGACCTTCAACGCGGCCGGCGAGGTCATCGGAATCAACTCCTCCATCGCCTCCATGGCTTCCTCCAAGTCCGAGGCAGGGTCCATCGGCATCGGATTCGCCATCCCATCCAACCTGGTCAAGCGGATTGCCGATGAGATCATCAAGGACGGCAAGGCCAAGCACGTCTCCCTGGGTGTCACCATCCAGAGCAGCACGGCCCAGGCCGACGGGGTCACCCGCGGCGGTGCCAAGGTCACCAATGTGGTCTCGGGCTCCCCGGCTGACAAGGCCGGCATCAAGGTCGGAGACACCATCGTGGCCTTCAATGGTCATGCGGTCAACAACAACTACTCACTGTTGGGCTTCGTCCGGGCTGCCGCCTTCGGCGACTCGGTCAAGATCACCGTGGTGCGCGACGGCAAGACCGCCGAGGTGAACGCCACCTTGGATAGCGAGGAGCAGACCGTGCAGGGCAAGCCCAGGACCAATCGGAGGAATTCGGACGGCAGTGGTCAGGACGGCGACTCCGACCAGGGCGGTTCGGGCGACGACGATGACTCCATGGATCCCTTCCGCTTCTTCTTCGGACAGTGATCCGGGACTGAACCCAGGGGCCGCATCCGTCACTTTGACGGGTGCGGCCCCTTGTCATACTCGCCGTCCATCGCTGACTCCCGCGCGGTATAGGCTTGGAATGTCAAGAGCAGAAGAGAGCCGTGATCCGGCTACGGCTGTCAGGTAGACAAGTCCGGAGCGGGGAAGTGGTCATGTCAAAAATCCTGGGTTTCGCCAAGAAGGTCCCCATGCTTTGGGTGGTTCTGATTTGCGGGCTGGTCATGGGCCTGCTCTGGCACCCCTATCGCCAGGCCGCCCAATGGCTGGTCGCCGTCCTGGTGGCCGTCTCGCTGGTCGATACCCTCAAGGGGATGATCGATGACGTGCGCCAGGGCCACGTGGGCGTGGACATCCTGGCCGTGGTCGCCATCCTTTCCACCCTCGCCGTCCAGCAGTACTGGGCCAGTTGGGCCGTGGTCCTCATGCTCTACTCGGGCGATGCCATCGAGCAGTACGCAGGGAACAAGGCGCAGAACAACCTGACCGTATTGGTCCAGGCCGCCCCTCAGGTGGCCCACGTGGTCCAGGCGGACCTGCCAGAGGGGGAGCATGCCCTTCCCAAGGAGAGCGACTGGAGCACGGTGGATGTCGATAAGGTCCGTCTGAACGACCTCCTGGTGGTCAAGCCCGGCGAGACCGTGCCTGTTGATGGCGAGCTGATCAGCCCCACCGCCACCTTGGATATGTCCACCATCAACGGGGAGCCCATGCCCCGCAGGCTCTACCAGGACGCCCAGGTCATGTCCGGAGCGGTCAATGGTTCGGGTACCTTCCTGATGCGGGCCCGCCAGCTGGCGCGGGACTCCCAGTACCAGCGAATCCTCAACCTGGTGCGCTCCGCCCAGAACTCCCGGGCTGCAGTCGTCAGAACAGCCGACCTGATGGCGGTCCCCTTCACCGTGGTGGCCTTCATCATCGCCTGCGTGGCCTGGATCATCTCCGGTGTGCCGACCCGGTTCGCCCAGGTTCTGGTCCTGGCGACCCCCTGCCCTTTGCTGATCGCCGCCCCCGTGGCCTACATGGCCGGGACCGGGAGGCTGGCCAAGGCGGGGCTGCTGATCAAGACCCAGGACGTGATCGAGAATCTGGGCCGGGTCTCGCACATCTTTTTCGATAAAACCGGCACGTTGACCGTAAAACGTCCCCAAGTGGCCAAGATCGACCTGCCTGAGGGTAGGGAGCAGAAGGTCGATACAGACCGGATTCTGGCCATGGCGGGCGCTGTGGAGTCCTACTCGGTCCACATCCTGGCCAACGGAATAGCCGAGGCCGGGGCCGCTGCCCAGGAGCGGTTGCGGGCATGGAGCAAGGGCCAGACCCATCTGCACGCGCGGGAGGTTCGGGAGGACTCCGGCAACGGGGTCCAGGGCCAGGTCGACGGCCACCAGGTCAAGGTGGGCAGGGCCCAGTTCGTGGCTGACGGGCATTCGAGCGATCTGTTCGGCCCCCTGGCGCCTGACGAGATGGCCTCCTACGTCTCTATTGATGGGGTCTTGGCCGCCAGGGTCGTCATGAAGGACGTGCCCAGGTCGGATGCCGCCCAGACCATTACCCAGCTGCGGGAGTTGGGCATCACCCGTCTATCCATGGTCACCGGCGACAAGGAGGACTCGGCCCGGATCATCGCCGACCAGGTGGGCATCACCGACGTGCATGCCGGCCTCTTCCCCGAGGACAAGACCAATCTGATCGCCAAGGCTTCCAGGGAGGAGCCCAATCGGCAGCCATTCTGGGACATCTGGCTGTCCAAATTCCTTGGTGAGTCAGTGACCAAATCCATCACCCTGATGGTGGGGGACGGGGTCAACGATGCTCCGGTCCTGGCTGCCGCCGACGTGGGCATGGCCATCACCGACGGAACCACCACGGCAGCATCCGAGTCCGCCCAGGCGGTAATCATGAACGACGACATCGCCTGCCTGCCCAGGTCGATCGCCATCGCCCGCAGGACCAAGAGGGTCATGCTCCAGGCGGTCATGCTGGGGCTGACCCTGGCCACGGTGGGCATGCTCTGCGCCGCCTTCGACCTGATTCCGGTGGTTGTCGGCGCCTTTACGCAGGAGGCCATCGATGTGGTTTCCATCCTCTGGGCCCTGACTGCGCTGATAGACCGGGACTGAGGCCATTTCGCGACGCTTGGTGAAAGTCCCGGGGATGGAGCCCGACTAACTCTGTTCCCTACCTTTGCTTTGCGTTAGGCTGACAAGCATGAGCGATATTAATGTCAATGATTCCACCATGCCCGCACCGGCCCGCGGCGAGGAAGCCGACTCACCCCTGCGCGTGGCCGTCATAGGCGCGGGGCCTGCGGGGGTCTACGCCTCTGACATCCTGCTGCGGCAACTTCGGGAAAAGGGGACAGACCTGGGTCTGGGCGACCGGGCCCGGATCGATTTGTTCGAGAAGCTGCCCGTTCCCTTCGGCCTGGTCCGTTACGGCGTGGCACCGGACCACCCCAGCATCAAGTACATCGCCGGCGCCTTGGAGAAGACCCTGGACAACCCCGAGATTCATCTCTATGCGGATGTGGAGTTCGGCAAGGACATCAACCTGGATGACCTGCTTGAGCGCTACGATGTGGTGCTCTTCGCCACCGGCGCTGTGGACGACCGCCCCCTGGAGATTGCCGGGCATGAGCTTGATGGCGTTCACGGGGCCGCCCACTTCGTCGAATGGTATGACGGCTATCCCGACGCTGACCAGGACTGGCCCCTTGACGCCAGGCAGGTGGCCGTCATCGGAGGCGGGAACGTGGCCATGGATGTCTCCAGAATCCTGATGCGGCGGGCCGACGACCTGCTGGGCACCGACATCCCTGACAATGTCTACCAGGGGATTCAGGGCAACCAGGCCCGTGAACTGCACATGTTCATCCGTCGCGGCCCGGCCCAGGCCAAGTTCTCGGTCCAGGAGCTGCGCGAGCTGGAGAAGCTGCCCGGGGTGCAAATCGTCATCGACGAGGAGGACTTCGACCTGGATCAGGAGACCATCGACCGGGCCGGTGCCGATAAGCTGACCCGGCAGATGCTGGAGGAGCTCTTCACCATCAGGGAGATGGCCGAGGACATGGCTGAGGACGGCGGCGTCGACTTCGAGGGCAATCCAGCCGACCGCCGTTTCTATATGCACTTCTATCGGATGCCTGCCGCAATCATCGGCCAGGACGGCAGGGTGACTGGCATTCGGGTGGAGAAGACCAAGGTCACGCCCGAGGGCACCATGGAGGAGACCAGCCGGTACGAGGAGTACCCGGTTCAGGCCGTCTACCACGCCATCGGCTACAAGCCTGCCGAGGTTCCCGGCATTCCTTACGACTTCTCCGGCTATACCCTCTCTAACGTCCACGGTCGCGTGACCACTGCTCCCGAGGGGCAGGACGGCCGACCCATCAATCGTCTCTACGCCACGGGTTGGGCCAAGAGGGGACCTGTGGGTCTGATCGGATCCACCAAATCCGATGCCCTGGAGACCATCGGCAACATGCTGGATGACCTGGCCGCCAGCCCGACTCGTGGCCGCTTCGCCAAGGACCGCGACGACGATTCGATTGACCGTTTCTTGGCAGACAAGGGCATCCGGCCCATCGACTTCGCCGGCTGGAAGCGGGTGGATGCCTACGAGCGTGCCGAGGGCGCCAAGGCCGGCCGCGAGCATATCAAAGTCATCGACCCCGACCAGCTCCGCCAGCTTGCTCACGGCGAGTAGGCGATCGCTCTTAGGCCTGTGTTGACAGTGACAGGACCTGGATGAGGCTCATGAATCCTCACCCGGGTCCTATTTTCTTAGTATTCAATACTGGGTGCTTACTGCAGACGGATGGGCCTCGCGTAGCTATCATTGTCATTAGAGCCCATCACGGAATCGAAGGAGCGTGACATGGCTAACTTGACTCTCTATCCGGCCACCCTCCAGTGGGCCGTTGAGGAGGGTGATGCCGATCCAGTGGCCCTGTCTCAGCGCCGAGGGCTTGGCCAGTTGCCGGATTGGCTGGAATCCAAGGAACCCGTGTCTGTATCCTTCAACAAGGTAGAGCAGCTCAGCAGGGCCCTGCATGTGCCCTTCGGTGCCTTGGTCCGGTCGGTTGTGCCCCAGCGTCGTTCTGAGCCTCTGGTTCGTTACCGGACTGTAGGCAATACGTCTGTGCAGCCCAGCAAAAACCTGCAGGACACCATCGACCAGATGCGATTCAGGCAGGAGTGGGCCAGGGATGAATTGCTTGAGTCCGGCCTGGATGCCAACCCACTGGTCGGTTCGGTGCGCGATGCCGACCATGACGATGCCCTGGCTGATGCGCTCCGCTCCACCCTTGGGTTGGATGGGCGCTCTGCCTGGGAGGGCGGCGATTCCAGCGATCGCTTCCGTCAGCTCAAGGAACGTGCCTCTAAAGCGGGCATTATGATCATGCTCAACTCCCAGGTGGGCTCCGTGAGTTCTCGAAAACTGGATCTCCAGGAGTTCCGGGGATTCGTGCTGATCGACGACATGGCCCCGCTGGTGTTCATCAACAGAAACGACTCCTTTGACGGCATGATCTTCACCTTGATTCACGAGGTGGGACACGTACTGCTGGGCACTCAGGAGCTCTTCGACGGCATTGGCGGCCAAGGGGATCGCAAGGCCACGGAGCGCGCGATAAATCGCGCAGTGGTAAAGGCCGTGATTGACGATGAGCGCTTCCGGCGGCTCTGGCAGGAGAAGTTGGACGCGGGCAAGGTGCCGGCGGACGCCGCGGAGTCCATAGCTGGCGACTTCCATCTGAGTGCCTTGGCCATGGGGATACAGGCCCATCAGTTCGGCTTGACTGACGAGGATACGCTCGAGGAACTGCGGGCACGAATGGATCGGCATCTTCAGGACAAGGCCGCTCATCATCAGGAGCAGGAAACCCATGGTAATGGCAACAGGACCAATGCCTCCAGGGTTGACACCGGTTTCGTCCGCCTGGTCAATGCCGCCATGGACGGGGGCAGACTGGCTCCGACTGAGGGCTTCGATCTGGTGGGGGTGCGCTCCCCGCAGTCTTATCAGGGATTGATTCGTGAAAAGAAGCTGATATGACCGCTACCCTCTACCTGCCTGATTCCAACATCTTCATCGCCTCCTACCGGCTCAACCATCCTTTCGACTACAAGGAGTTTCACCCCTTCTGGCGATGGATGGAAAAGCTGGCTGAGGACAAGGCGATTGCCATGGTGGATGTTGTCTACGAAGAGCTGGTCAACGAGCAAGCCGCTGATCCCGACATGCTGGATCTTTGGGTGCGTGCAATGTTCAAAGGCCGCCAAATAAGTCATAAGGACGACAGATATGCGCAGGTCTATGCGCAAATCCAGGATTATTTGGTCACCTGCGGGCAGTATACGGAAGAGTCGCGCCAATACTGGGAGCCGGAGAGCAAGGCGGATCCCTGGCTGATCGCCGTGGCCAAGGTCGAGGGAGCAGTCATCGTGACGGACGAGGCCCGGGTCCCGCTGCAACAGGGGCAGCACATGAAGAAAGAGCCCAAGATTCCTAACATCGCAGACCATTTTGGGGTAAAGACCATGAATCTTCGTCGGTTCTTCGATGTCAACGGGAGGTTGAAGAAGGTCCAATATGTTCCTCCTAAGTCTCAAGGTAAGAGAAAAGCTGTGAGCCAACCAGGCCTATTCTGAATGGGTGGTAGGGGGAGAGTGGGCTCAGCAGCCTCATCTTTTCAGCGGTCGTTCAGCAAAAATTCAGCGGTATTGTCTACCATGGAATCCATGAATGGCAAGCTGAAGGTTCACGGACATTTCAACGGCCTGAAAACGACGCTTTTGTTCGCCCTCATGTGGGCCGTTATCATGCTCATCTGGTGGCTGACCGGCGGTCGCCAGGGCACGCTGGGCATCTATATCCTCATAGGCCTGGCCACCACTTTCGGGTCCTACTGGTTCTCCGACAAGGTGGCGATCGCCTCCATGCATGCCCGGCCGGTCAGCGAGCAGGAGGCCCCCGACCTTTATCGGATCGTCCGAGAACTGTCGGGGAGGGCCGGCAAGCCCATGCCCCGCATCTACATCGCCCCCACCGACTCTCCCAACGCTTTTGCCACAGGCCGTAACGAGCGCCATGCCGCCGTCTGCTGCACCCAGGGGATTTTGCGTATCCTCAACGAGCGAGAGATTCGCGGAGTGCTGGGCCACGAGCTCATGCACGTCTATAACCATGACATCCTGACCTCTGCTGTGGCTTCGGCCATGGCCACGGTCATCACCTACCTGGGATACTCCCTCATGTATTTCGGCGGCGACAGCCGGGACAGGGATAACGATTCCGGCGTCTTCGGCCTCCTGGGTGTGCTGATCAGCTCGATTCTGGCCCCCCTGGGCGCATCCCTGATCCAGATGGCCATTTCCCGAACCCGCGAGTATGACGCCGACGAGGACGGCAGCCGGCTGACCGGGGACCCGGCGGCTCTGGCATCGGCACTGAACAAAATATCCTACGGGTCTCAGGCCGTGCCCATGCCTCAGACCGCTGGCACCCAGAGCGCCGCTGCCATGATGATCGAGAACCCTTTCTCGGTCAAAGGGTTCAGTAGGTTATTCTCTACCCATCCTCCCACCGAGGAGCGCATAGCCCGTCTGATGCAGATGAGCCAGGAGATGGGGCAGCAGACCCAGGTGAATTCCGGGCGTGGAGCCCAGGTGGGGTACTGAGAGACCAACGGGCTCATGCGCCTGTACACCTGTCAATAGCGGTGGCCCTCTCCCCGCTGCCTTGGTCGATAAATTCGGAAACGGTCAGAGGGGCCAGACATCAGGCCGGGCCTTCTGACCGTTTCCGCCTTAATGCCCTCAGCTGCGAAGAATCCAGCTTGTCATAGAGGCAACGAGGAATCGGAGGCTTTTGGTTATCCGTCTTTTAGATCTGAATTCTGCGACCATCGCAGACCACGGTTTTGACGGACCATTCGGCCGGGTTCAGGAGGAGGAGGTCGGCAGCATAGCTGGGTGCCAGCAGGCCCAGCGGAGCACCGGTAATCGGGTTGGGGCGGTCCAGCCCCAGGGCCCGGGCAGGTGTCAGCGTGGCGGCTTCCACGGCCTGGGGGGCTGGCAGGCCGATGGACTGAACAGCTCTGCCGACTGCCACATCCAGGGTCAGGGTTGAACCAGCGATGGCTCCGTTGGAGGTCAGACGGGCGTGGCCGCCCTTCACTGTTACGTCCAGGGAGCCCAGCTTGTAGGCGCCGTCCTCGCAGCCGGTAGCCTCCATGGCATCGGTGACCAGGGCTATCCGATGGGGGAAGAGCCTGAAAGCCAGGTCGACACAGGGGTCCTGCACATGGAAACCGTCGTTGATCAGCTCGGCCGTGATCCGGGGGTCCTCCACGGCGGCCGGAATGGGCCCAGGCTGACGGTGGTGGATGCCGTTCATGGCGTTGAAAACATGAGTGAGTATGTGGGCGCCGGCATTGAAGGCGCGACGGGTCTGATCGTAGTCGGCATCGCAATGGCCGACCGCAGGGATCACACCGGACCCAGCCAAGCGGGATATGGCCTCGTAGCCATGGTCGCGCTCGGGGGCCAACGTCACCTGACGTATGCAACCGTCGGCAGCTTCCAGGAAGCGGTCAAGAACCGCTGGTTCAGGATCGCGCAGGCACTTGGGATCGTGCGCCCCTTTACGGGAGAGGGCGATGAAGGGCCCCTCCAAGTGGGCACCCAGCACATCGGGCCTGGAGTCCATGACCCGCCTGACCGAGCGCAGATTTGCGCACATCGTGTCGACCGGGTTGGTGATCAGGCTGAGCACCTGCCTGGTGGTTCCATGGACCATATGACAGGCCCTGGCTGTGCGAATGGCATCGTCGCCGTCATCGAAGGAGTGAACCCAGCCGCCGTGGGAGTGGATGTCGATGAACCCGGGGGTGAGGATGAAGCCGGCTGCGTCGATGAACTCCACACCGTTCGCATTCACGTCATGGGTATCTGATCCAGGCTGGAAGGAGGGCGGCAGGTTGGGCAGGCCAGAGGCCCTCAGGGCGGATTCCAGGCTCTCCCTGCCTTGCCCGACCTGCTCAATCCTGCCATCCAGGGCCAAAATCCAGCTGTCTTCCCTGATTCCTCGGGCGTCTATCAGCCTTGCGCCTGTCAGGACAAGGGGATGGGCCGGTCCATTCAGGGATGATTCGACCGCGAGCCCCGCCGACTCGTATGCTTCCTTGGACATGTTTGGTTTGCCTTCTAGATGGACTGCCAGTCAGGCTTGTTGGCATAGGCCCACTTGTAGTAGTCGCGGTTGCGCAGGCGGGAGGCGGCCGCCTCGTCCACGATCACGGTGGCGTGGGGATGCATCTGGAGGGCGGAGGCCGGGCAGAAGGACGATATGCCGCCCTCTACGCTCTCGGCCACGGCTTCTGCCTTGCCAGCGCCGAAGGCCAGGAGGACCAGCTGGCGTGCCTTGAGGATGGTTCCGATTCCTTGGGTGATGCAATGGGTGGGCACCTGGTCCATGTCATTGTCGAAGAAGCGGGCGTTGTCGATGCGGGTCTGCTCGGTCAGGGTCTTGATGCGGGTGCCCGAGGCCAGGGAGGATCCGGGCTCGTTGAAGCCGATGTGTCCATCAGTGCCGATGCCCAGGATCTGCAGGTCGACGCCGCCGGCATCCTCGATTGCCTGGTCATATACGCGGCCAGCGTCCTTGATGGTGTCCAGGTTTCCATTGGGAACCCTCACCTTGGTGGGGTCCAGGCCCAGAGGCTCGACCACGGTCCGGTCGATGGTGGAACGGTAGGACTGAGGGTGGGTCGGATCCAGGCCCGCGTATTCGTCCAGGGCGAAGCCACGCACCTGGGAGACGTCGATCCCCTCCTTGTGGACCAGATCGGCCAGCGCCTTGTATGCCGCCAGTGGGCTGGATCCCGTGGCCAGACCCAGCACGCAGTCAGGCTTGCGCCGGATCAGGTCGGCCGTGCAGCGGGCATAGATCTCGCCGGCTTCCTCCTGGGACTTGACGATGATGATTTCGGTCATGATGCGATTTCCTTTCCTATAAAGTCAGATGGGCGACTGTCGGCTGTCATGCGTCCTGCCAGGGCGGCTCCGATGGCTGCGATGGGCAGGTCGGCTGGAGCCAAGCGCAACCGGTCGGGCAGACTCAGCGAGGCGATGAAGTGGCTGCAGGCCGCGCTCCTATTCAGATGCTCGGCGACCAAATCCAGCAGGGGTTGGCCGGTTTTGCTCATGCCGCCGCCCAGGATGATGACTGCGGGATCGATGGTCAGGGCCACGATCTGCACGGCCAGGGCGATACCATGGCCGATGATGTCCTGGACTTCCTGGGCGTGCTGGTTCCCCTGGCTTGCCTGGGCAATCAGGTCAGGCAGAGGGTGGGCGATTCCTGGCCAAAGTGATTCCACTGCGGAGCCTGAGGCCACGGTCTCCAGACAGCCGCACTGGCCGCACTTGCAGGGAAACTGGTGGGCATCCACCGGAATGTGTCCAATTTCGCCGATTGCTCCACTGGCTCCGTGCTCGATTCGGCCCCCGCGGATGATGCCCGCTGCCAGGCCGGTACCCAGGTTGATGAAGACCACAACATGGTCGTCCTGGTCAGGCAGGGCCCTGGGTCTGTCGCGCCCAGGCTCTGACGCGGGGTGTCGGGCCTGGTTCCGGGCGGCCTCGGAGTGGGGTGTGGTTCCAGGGGCCACCAGGGTGTCGCCGTCCTGCGATGCGGCTCCAAGAGCAGCGATGTTGACATCGTTCTCGACACGGACGGGCAGGCCGGTCGTCTTGGCAACGGCAGGGCCCAGAGCCATGTGGCGGATGCCCAGGTTGACTGCGTCATCCACTATTCCACGGTCGGCATCCACGCGCCCCGGGATGCCTAGGCCTACGGTGACAGGACCCCGATTTGGGCCCACCTGATTCAACAAGTGGCGGATAAGTGTCACCGTGTCGTCATGAACCGCCTGGTTGCCCTCGCGTGTGGGGATTCGATGGCAGGCCAGCAGGCGCTTGTCGCCGTCTATGGCCACGCCCTCGATCTTGGTGCCGCCGATGTCAATTCCCAGGCTGATCGGGCCAGCCTGGATGTTATCTGTATCCGCCTCGGGATGCGGGGTCGATGCTGCCATGGATTTCAGCGGGCCTGATTCTGGTCTGCATGTCCCTGTCCGCAGGCCCGCTTGATGGCCGTAGCGATGGAGACCGCCGGGTCGTTGTAGGGAATCAGGGTGGACTGGAAGGCATGGTAGAGGTCGGACTTGCCGGGCCAGACCGTGCCGATGACATGGTTGCTGGCATCCAACTGGTGCCACCAGGACCCGCCCTGGTGGTCGATCAAATAGTGGTCTACATAGCTGCAGAAGGTGGTGTACCAGTCGGCGTAGGTGGCCTTGCCGGTGACTGCGTAGAGGGTGGACGAGGTGTTCAGAGCCTCGGCCAGGGTCCAGTGCATGCGGTCGTGGACAACCGGGCGGCCCTGCCAGTCTGTGGTGTAGACCAGGCCCTCGGCTCCGTCGGCGGCCCAGCCATCCTCCACAGCCCTGGCGAACAGGTGCTCGGCTGCCTCGATGTAGTGGCGACGGTCGGCATCCTGATCGAACCTGCTTAGTGCGTACTGAGTGATCAGCCTGGCCCATTCAATCCCGTGGCCCGGCGTTGCCCCGTAAGGCTTGAACTGGTCGGCCTTGTTGTTCTGGTTGTAGTCCAGGTCGGCCTGCCAGTCGCTATTGAAATGCTCGGGGATGCGCCACTGGTTGTTCTCAGCCCAGCTGATGACCTGGTCGATGATGCGGCCGGCGCGCTCGCGGTAGTCCTCATTGCCGGTGGCATCGGCCACTGCCAGGAAGGCCTCGGTGCTGTGCATGTTGGCGTTGAGCCCCCGGTAGGGGTCAAGACGGGTGAAGCTGCTGTCCCAGGTGTCGACGGCCAGGCCCTTCTCGTCATCCCAGAAGTAGCGGTTGAAGATCTCCAGCGCCTGGTCCAGCAGGGCCTGCCCATCAGGGTCGCCGGCCAGCATGGCTGAGGATGCAGCCAGGACAACGAAGGCGTGTGTGTAGCAAGTCTTGCCGCTCTCGGGCTGGCCCTGCCAGGAGACCGAGGGGTACCAGCCGCCGTGTTCGTCGTCGTGCAGGTTGCCCTGGAGGGCCTGAACACCACGATGGACCAGATCTGATGCTCCCGGGTAGCCCAGGAGGCTGCCGATGGCGTAGACGTGGGTCATCCTGCAGGTGATCCAGGTCTGGATTCCCTGGTCTGGGTCGATGCTGCCGTCGTCATTGAGCCAGCCGGCGCCGCCTTGCTCGGTGGGGAACCCACGCCCGAAGTCCAGGAAGCCGTAGGTCTGCGAGGCCATGAAGATGCGGTTGGCTTCGTTGCCCAGCAGGTATCGGGGATTTATGGCGGACGATGAGACTCCCGAATGGTTCGGTGTCGTGGTCATGGCGATCGCTCCTTTGCTCAGCGAGGGGATGCAGCTGTTTCCGATGTCTGTTTACAGCCTAACACTTAATTGTTAGGAAACTGAACTTTTTATTGGCTGTCCCCGTGGTCTTGCTCACGATGCTAGTGCGCAGTCCTGAAAACCAGCAGCTTCAGTGCCGCAATGGCGAGGTATGGACCTGCCCGGGCAAGGAAGTTTACAATATAAGGTGCAAGCATGGATGGGCGTGATCACGGGGTTCAAGGCCCAATCCCCATGGCGGGTCCCCGTTCCCGCATTATCTATTGTCAGGCGAATCATGACCAGCAATACAGGCAACCTGTCCAAGGCGCTGCCCAAGTCGGTGCGGCACCACAACCGAGCCATCCTGCTCAGACTGCTCTACCCCGATGTCAGTATGACCAGGGCTGATCTGGCCCGCGCCTCAGGGCTGACCAGGGTCGCCATATCAGACATCGTGGCCGAGCTGCTGGGCGAGCATCTGCTCATGGAAGTGGGTTATAGCAAATCCACTGGGCCTGGCAAGCGGGGACGGCTGCTGCGCATCAATCCCGACGGGCGCAGCATCCTGGCCCTGGACCTTTCCACGCCCTACGTTTTCAGGGGGGCGGTGCTCAACCTGACCGGACAGGTGGTGGCGCGTGAGGAGATCCCGCTGACTGCTGACGGCAAGGTCCCCCTGGACTTGGTGGGGGAGTTGACTGATTCATTGATGCAGCGGGCAACCCACCCCGTCATGGGCATCGGCGTATCCAGTCCCGGCATCGTCAGTGCTGAAGGCGTGGTGGATGATGCCACCAACCTGGGCTGGGTTCAGACCGACCTGCGAGGCTATCTGCATGAGAAGACAGGCTTGGAGGTGACGGTCAACAACGATGCCAACAATGAGGTTTTGGCCGAGCGGCAGTTTGGCTCAGGCCAGTCCGACCTGTTGCTGGTCCATCTGGGCGACGGAGTTGGGGCAGGATTGCTGGTCTCTGGCGAGCTGGTGACCGGCTGCAATCGCGCGGCTGGCGAGATTGGCCATGTGGTCGTTGACCCCACAGGTCCGCAGTGTCGCTGTGGCAAGCGCGGTTGCCTGGAATCACTGATCAGCGTTCCCAAGCTGACTGCTGCAATGGACCGGGATCCTGACAATCTGGCCAGCATTCTGAGACGTGCTGGCGAACTGCTGGGTCGTGTTCTGACCATGCCCGCCGGCCTTATGGACATTCCCCGCGTAGCTGTCCTGGGCGACTCCAGGGTGGTCAACCGCATCTTCCTGAGTGCCATGGAGAAGACCATGAACGATGCCCTGGCCACTGATTTTCGGCGCCCATTAGTGGTCGACCGCTCGGCCTTGGGAGAGGATGCAGCCTTGCTTGGAGCCTGCTCCACGGTGGTGGCCGACCTGATCGAGCCTGACGGCACCGTCTGAAAGTGGATTAAAGAGCTGTCTCGCAACCGTGCCCGGAGTTGGTGATTCGCGCACATCGCCGAGACCTGCTACGATGGTGACTCGCATGCGGTTGGCCGAGGTCTGACCCCGGTAGCCGGATTTGCGGGCGTAGTTCATTGGTAGAATGGAAGCTTCCCAAGCTTCAGAGGCGGGTCCGATTCCCGTCGCCCGCTCTTGACTGGAATCCTGAGTTTTCAAGGAAAATGGTTGTTTATTTAGGTCTGACAACTGATTGATGGCAACAATATAGCGCGGATGTACAGGCCCTAGCGTTGACGCATAGCTATTGAATAGGCAAAGAAGCAGCCGACCTTGATTGTTACACAGGCGGAAATGGGCAGCTATAGGTCTTATAGTGCTCTTTTGTCTATATGGGTTGTGCGAAAGTTCAAGACTGATCGTCAACTCAATCTTGATACTGAATCTCGCGGGAGACTCCCTACGCCTTTAATCGCTTATTTGGCTGCTGTTGATATGCACCGCCCTAAATTGAAGCTGGAGAGTTGCTGACTCTACCTCTGGGTCATGGTCGGTGCATAGTCTTATGTCAGGATGAATAGATTCCGAATTTTTCTCCGACCGAACGAAGCCCAGCTTTCACGATACCATGCATTGTGCACTGCGGTTTCTCTTGCGGTTCTGGCTTTACGGCAGGTCGATGAAAGCTATTGTAGCCTATCCAGGATGTTGTCGCCGCCTGGGATGATGTAGTCGCAGTCCATGTTGATGCCGTTGCGGCCTTTCGCACACTGCTCGGCCCGGCATCTACCACCTACCCTGACCTTGACCTCGGCTTTAATCCGCTGTCAGTCACAGGGCAGCCGGCCGCGTCTGCGGAAAGGGAGTAGGGAAAATGTCTGCGGGCAAGTATAGTTAAGGGCCAAAGGCTTCATACCGTCGGGCCTCAACTCGTTAAAGAAATCCAAACATGCCCTATCTGGTGGGTATTACCGTCAGGGTCAGGCAAGGCGCGCGCATGCCGCTGTCATTTTTTGGACAGTTTGCGTTGCTCCCTAACTTTCTTGCGCCTTTCTATGGCTATAGGCTGTTGATACACATAGTCAAGTACGGAATCGAGAAAGCCTAGGATTTCTTCGGCGTCCTCTTTCGACACGGGCGTATTCAGGTCACCGTGGGCCATATCGTTGCCCAGCAGCCGGATTTCATGTGCTTCTTCGGCTAGCTGTCTGGTGATGATGGTCTTTGCTGCCAACTCGTCGATTTTCTCATACAGAGACCCGGAGGTGACGCCTTTGTCTTTGGCGGTCGCTTCCAACACAGTTCTGGCCATGAGCACTGCTGAACGGTAGGCAGAGATCGAGCAACAGGAATACGCCTCGGAAGCAACGGAAGCGATTTCCGTAGGAACGTCCTCATATTCCATCCCGACGGCTGCTTCTGGAATCCATTTAATTTCCTCACTGTCGTTCAGGAAGTCTTCTTGAGCTTGACTCACGTCGACATCCGATAGCGAAAAATTGTAATCAATCATGCCCAATGTCGCGTAGCCGCATGAGTCACACTTGAAGATGGCAAACCAAACCTCTGCATAGACAGGAGCGTTATTGAGGTCACCTGATATGAGCGACCCTTGTGGGGTCATATGCGAAAAACGGCCGCAATGCCAACAGATTCTCGAAGCCATGTCTCAATTATATAGACAGAAATAGCAATATGGACTGGGCATCTATGCTCGACCCTTGCAATAAACAGATTGCATTCACGAGACATTCGTATTTGCTGCTTCTCTTGGCTTTTGGCAATGATTCTGATCCGCTCCCTAGTACGGGCTGGAGGAGATAGGGGGTCTTGCCCGGCTTACGTCCCGGGATAGGTTTGTAGTGTGGCTGGATGGTGCTTACTGGTTCGGCTATTCACGGCAGTTGTCTACGGTGGTCTCCTTTTAGGTGTGTTGTCTAGCTGCTTGGCTGATGTCTTGTTACGGTGAGTCGGGCGAGCCATTCAGGGCGCAGAACCCCTAAGCCTAGGCGCATGGTCAAGAAGTCGTTGAAGTATGCCTGGTCGCCGGTGGCGCTGAGGACCTGGCTGCTGGCGTTGAGCAGGTAGTGCCTGCCGGGGTCTACATGTTCAGGATGATGGGGATCCGTAGATGGCTGGTGTTGGGCTGTTGGCCATGTTGGTGGCGATGAGGGGTGATGTTGAGGACTAATCTAGGCCATCAGTCCGGTTCCAGTCGTCCGTTCTCCTTTCTGGAAGTCGCCAATGGCATTGAAATTTGGATTTGGAAAGGTTTCAGCTTTGGTATGTATAAGTTGTTGATCGCATCTGATCCTGACCGATCTCCTGCCAAGGATGAAGCAGAGGCCCTTGCTCGAGCGTGTGCTGCGTTCCTTGCGAATCCAGATTGTTAGACGTTTGATGAAGCTGATTGACTTATAGGCGGTGAGCGAGCGTCAGCATCAGCGTTTACTCACAGGGGAATATCGCTGACGTCTATCGAGAGGAACAGTACCCCAGCCAGACTATGCAGCAAGATGATCAACGTCACTAAAACAAGCAGGATTTTTGTGACGACGTTCCACCATTTCCGGGCTTTGCGCGAGTTCCGTTTATACAAGGCAACTATATGGACAATGCCGCTTATCAGCCAGCAGACAAGCCCCACAATAGTGGTCGCAATTATCCTGTTCACCCAAGTGTCTGACGCAAAATCAACGGCATACGGGAATGCCATAAAGAACTGAATAGGAATTTTGCTATACCAGCCCCAGCTCATTGGCAGTAACAGAACCAAGCCTAGAAACCATAGGACAAGGTCGGCATGAGCGGGTACATGAATCGTGCGGCGAAGGTCGGTCTTCTCCGTATCCTCGCCTGTTTTATCCGCTTTCCGTCCCCTGCATGCCATAGCGGCAAGGCTACAGCATCTGTAGGTATGAAGAGCCACTTGCGGACGCTTCCTCACATTCCCCGTTAATCCTGTTCCGCTTGACCGCCAGTATTCACTGATGAGTTTCTCATCTGTGAAAGGTTTGACTGCGCAATCCCCAAGGAGAGTGACTATAACAAAAGACGGTACGAATCGTGGTGTGACCTTGTTTTGTTTCCACGTCTGATTGAGGCGTATGCGTGGGCTTTTGCTCGCCACATCCAATGTGAGGAAGTTATATCGCAGCTTGGCTTGTTGGCATGAGATTAAGGATGTGGTGCCTGTCAACTCAATCCGCGACTATGCCGACGTGACGCCTGCTGACCAGCTGATGGAGCGCTTCCTCGAAGCTATTACCAACACTTGGCGGCTTCTGGGCACGCTGCTTTCCGCATCGGCGAACCAATCGCGCCTATGGTTGCAAACAGGACCCTACTCAAACCTCTAGAATCTCAAGGTTAACGGAGATGTGTCCACCTTGCCCGAATATGCATCTACCTCAGGCCCTGTATACAAATAGGTAACTAATCAACCGTAGTTTCGTCCCACTTCAATCACCTCATAGTAATTTGCTCTGGTCATTTTATTCTCTTGCCCATAATCGAATCTTCGATACCTGACCTAAAAAGTTGCCAGCCCGGCAACAGTGGGGAAAGCCTCTCCTAACACCATCATTGATGAACAGTATTCCCGGAAATTCTGGTGTGTCGAAGCACGGTGCCCCAGGTCCGGCAGTGGAAGATGAGGGGGTACAGGGAAGTATCGAAAGGACGGCCATCATGGCTGATTATCACGTGCAATACGACGAGGATCGCGATCTCTGGACAGTCAAGCGGGCCGGGGCCTCACGCGTCTCCCGCACCTTCGCCACCAAGGCGGAGGCCACCAAGCAGGCCAAGGTCTTTGCAGACCGGTCCGGCGGCGGCGAGGTCAATATCCATAACAAGGGCGGCAACAAAATCCGCGACAAGCGCACCATAGGCAAGAAGGATCCCCGAGACATCAAGGGCTGAACGCCAACTGAACTCTGGGGCCTTCCCCGTCATAGGGCCTGTGCTGATGCCGAGCGCCGTGGGGATAAGCAACTATGCACTTCCAACCAGGCCCTTCTATCAGCCCGGCAGGATGTTGGGATGGTGAAGCATTGGCCGCCGTCGCTGGTCTGTATGCGTCCGCCCCCATAGACTGAAACCAACTGTGAAAGGTGGCGAGGTCGATGGCCGATGGATTCAACCAGCTGGATCAGCGGCTGGCGGACAGCGGGTATGACGAGGGTCTGCCAGCCTCCTATCCTCCTCGCCCGGATATTGATGAGCGTCCCATTCAGATAGCGCATGCCAACATCTGGAGTCGGTTTGCCGCAGTCACGGGACTGGTCTCGGCCCTGGCGGGCGCGGCCTTGCTGGCCCATGCCATAGCCCCCTCCAGACTGGGGGTCATAGGTCAGGTGGGCATCTCCGCCTGGGTGGGTGTCTCCGTGGCCTTTGCCCTCTTGACCATAATTTTGGTCATCATAGCCCGTCACTCAGGACCGGGCCCGAACCGGCCATCGGTGGGTTCGGCGGGCATTATTCTTTTGATTTGCGGAATGCTCTTGACCCTGGCAGGCCTGCTTATTGCCAACTCTTCCCCCAAGGGCATCATCAAGGCTCCTGCGCGTGACGAAGCGCCCACCAGCTCGCCCCAGGCCATGACCGGCGGTATCGACAAGGCTGCCGGACAGTGCGCCTCCGGCTGGCATGACATCAGCCCGGGCGGATATGTGGGCATCTCCCAAGCCCGGTATTGCACGGATACGACCATGGCCTACGTCGTCTTCGACAACGATTCGGCTGCCTCCCTGGCCAAGGGGCCTATCCGCGCCCGCGTGCCCGACCTGCTCTCCCGTTACGGAGGCGGATTGCAGCCCCAGGATCTATGGCTGCTGACCGGCAAGCGTTGGATGGTGGTGGGCAGCAAGGCCCAGGTGACCGGGCTGCAGAGCCAGTGGGGTGGCCAGGCCGAGCCGCTCATGGGCCAGCATTGAATGACCGGGCCTGTCGACTATCGTGGCAGGTATGGATCAAGCACAAAAGGATGACGGCGGATTGGTGGGTCGACCCTCCACGGTGGTGCCCGGCCGTTTTGGGCAGGAGCTCAAGGTCGAGCAGGTCCGTTGGTCCCGCAAGCAGGGCACAGCCAACCCCTCGCGGCCCATTTTTATACTCATGCACGGCTGGGGCTCCAACGAGGATGACATGGCGGACCTGATGCGCTACGTGGCCCCCTACAATGACTACGCCTCCCTGCGGGCGCCCATGGTGGTGCCAGGCAGCGAGCGTGGCATGTTCGGCCCGGGCTACACCTGGTTTCACGATATGCGCCCCGAGCAGGAGGACCTGGATCGAGATGGCTACGCAGCGGCCCGGGCAGTGGATGCCTGGGTTTCAGCCAACATCCCCGAGGACCGACCTGTGGTGGCCATGGGCTTCTCCCAGGGGGCCATGCTGGCTGTTCATCTGCTTCGGGTCAACCCTGAGCGTTACCGGGCCTCCATATGTCTGTCCGGGTTTCTGGCCCCGGGCCTGGTGCCAGGCACCGCTCCCGCGGATGAGCGCCTGGCCGGTTTGAACAAGCCGGTCTTCCTGGGGTTCGGCTCGGACGACACCACGGTGCCCAAGTACGAATTCCGCGCTCTGGCCGCCTGGCTGGACGAGCACGTTTGGCTGCACACCACCGAGTACGACCACATGGAACATGCTGTCGATATGCGCGAGATGAACGACCTTCGCCAGTGGCTGGGCGAGATCGATGTGACCTCGGGCCTTATGTAGATCGGCTCACAGGGCCGAGTCGGCATCGACCTGCATGACGTAGACATTGCGGCGCATCTTCCTGGCCGTCGTACGCGAGATCTCCCCGGATTCGACCATGTCCTGGATCTGGCTCAGCTCGATGGCATACCCTTCGCGCTTGGCCTCCTCCACCTGATCCCTGACGGCAGGTATCCCCGCGTATTCGGTCTTTCCCTCCGCCGAGGATTCGATCATCTGGTGGTTGATGATGGTGGTCAGCAGGTCTTCGGTCTTGAAGCGTCCCTTGCCCAGCTCGGAGTAAAGCTTTTCGATCAGGAAGTGGTTCATCTCCGCCTGCAGGTGGCGTCCTGCCACGTAGACCTGGTCCTTGTCAATCGGCTGGGTCAGGTGCTTCAGGCGGTGGAACTGGCTGTGCAGCAGTCCCCTGAGTCGTCTGCGAGCCGTGTAGGCCCTCCAGCGAAGTTCCCCGCCCCTGTCCAGGTGGAAGAGGGAGCCGGATATGGTGGACAGAATCCTGCGGGCGGCCTGTTCCTGGCTGCGCAGATTCAGCAGTTCCTCCTGGTCGTCTCCGCGCTCGCTGCGCTGGTCGATCAGCTGGGCGTCGGCATCCCTGTCGGCTACGGTTTCGGCCTCGGTGCTGGGTTCGGCCCCGGTCTCGTTCCCGGTGGCAGACTGCGTTGGTGCAGGTGCCTGCTCCATGCCTGGGTCTTCGCTCTTAAGCTTCTCCTCCAGCTGATCCTGAGCCTCTTCGATCCGGCTCAGCCGCTCCTCCATGTAGTCCTGCTCCCACTCCATGGTCTGCACCTGCAGGTCCTGGAAGTCCTTGGGGGAGTACTGGCCGATCTGCGACTTGAGCTTGGCGATGCGGTGGTTGTACTGCTTGATCACCTGCTGGATGGCCAGCCGGTTCTCGTCGGTAATCCTGCTTGAGAGCTCACGGACCGTGCCCCTGAGCACCTTGATTGATTTTTCGACCTGCTGGGCCGGGACCTCGCTGCTTTGTGAGGGGGCCAGAAGCGGCAGGGCGAAGTTGGCCAGCACCAGGGTGACGATGATGACCCCGGCGGCCACGAAGATCAGCTCGCTGCGCATGGGGAAGGCGGAACCGTCGTCGGTCATATAGGGGATGGTCAGGGCCAGGGAGAGGGTGATGGTTCCCTTGGGGCCGCCGAAGGTCATGACGGCAGCCGACCTGAGGAGCTTGGACGTGACCCGTGGTCTGCTGCCGGTTCCACGATCCTTGGTGAAGATCAGGACGCTGGCTGTCCAGAGGAAGCGCAGCACGATCACGGTCAGGCAGACCAAGGCGATGGTGGCCACCAGCATCCAGTTGCTGACCCGCCGGTCTCGCCAGCTGGTGCCCATGGCCGCCGGCAACAGCATGCCCAGAAGGACGAAGACTGCGCCGTTGAGGCTGAAGGAGAGCACCTTCCACACGCTGGACGAGACGATGTTGGCCTTGGAGGTATTGGGTCCCACTCCGGTGTGGTCGAAGCGGATCAGCAGTCCGGTGGAGACCACGGCCAGGACTCCGGACACATGCAGGATGTCCTGCCCGACCATGTAAATCAGGAAAGGCAGGAAGAGCTCCAGCAGGATCCGGGTAGTGGTGGTTTCCCAGCCCAGGCGGCGGGCCGACTCAAAGAGCCAGTTGACCACAAAGCCCATGATCAGACCGAAGCCGATGCCACCCACGAATTCGAGGAGGAACTCGCCCAGGGCCTTGGGCAGGGAGAAGGAACCGGTCACGGTAGCCAGGATGGCGAACTGGAAGCCGATGACACCGGTGGCGTCGTTGAAGAGCGATTCGCCGGCAAGGATTGAATGTTCGTCTGGCGTGAGGTCGGCGCTCTCCCCTAGTGAGGAGACGGCCACGGCATCGGTGGGCCCCAGGGCGGCGCCCAGGGCCATGGCCGCGGCCAGTGGGAACATGGGCCAGGCAGCGTGCAGGATAACCCCCACCATGATCATGGTCAGGGCGGCCAGTCCGATGGCCAGGGAAAGAGAGGATCGCAGTCCCTTGAGCAGCTCCACCTTGTTGATGGTGTGGGCCTCGTAGTAGAGCAGGGGCGCGATGAACAGGACCATGAACAGCTCAGGGTCCAGCCGCATCCGCGGGAAAATGGGCAGCAGGGCCATTACTGCGCCCAGGACGATTTGAACCAGCGGGGTGGAAATCCGGGGAATGAACCTGGAGATGAAGGAAGAGACGAGGACGGCAGCAAGTATGCACAGAATGAGGATGAATGTTTCCACGGGCTTCCTTTCCGCCACGCAATCCCGGGCGGGCTGCCGCAGGCCCGACTAGCAGGGTTCGTTCGACCAATGAAGGAATCTCCGAGTGCAGGGTCGCATGAGGATCGACGTCGCACAGTCCATTATACGGAATGGTGATATCCAGGAACAGCATCAATGGACAATGTGCGCCAAGTTGACACCTCAAGCCAAAATGGTGGACAGACTGCGCTCGCGATAGGCGAACATTTGTGAAAATCCGGCCCGGGGACCCCTCGTAAGCGCATGAAAGGCCGGCTCAATCGGTATACTCGTGAAAACCGGGAAGGCTCCGAACCTCCCAGAGGTGCACCGCTTGCGGCGGTTGATCATGGAGCCCCATCTCTTGACCCCGGGGACTTGCGTGCACGCTATTGTTTCCCCGATGCTTTTGGACATCCCCCGGTCCGGAAGGAAGATTGCAAGAACGACTGCAGAGGGTCGCATGCGGGGACAAATGACCGATCCGGTTTGGAAAGGCCAGGTTGACCGATGACATCATCCATGACATCTACAAACATTAAGAATCAGAGCGCAGCGGCAGCAGGGACCGACATGCGTTTCGACGACACCGATTGGCATAGCCTGGAGACTTCGGCTGTGCTGGAGACCCTGCGCACCGGGGACCAGGGTTTGGATACGCAGGAGAGCGCACGCCGACTGGAGCTCTTCGGGCCCAACAGCCTGGCCGAGGCCCAGGCCAAACCCCGTTGGAAGCTCTTCCTGGAGCAGTTCGCCGGCCCCCTGATCGCCGTCCTGATGGTCTGCGGCATCATCACCATTTTTCTGCAGCACTATGTGGACGCTGCGGCCATTTTCCTGGTCCTTTTCCTCAATGCCATCATCGGCTATGTGCAGGAGTCCAAGGCCGACAAGGCCGTAGAGGCCCTGACCACCCTGTCCACCCCCACCACGCGGGTGGTGCGTCAGGGCCGGATGGAGCAGATTGACGCCGACCAGCTGGTGCCGGGCGACCTGGTCCTCCTGGAGAGCGGCGATCGCATCCCCGCCGACCTGAGGCTGATCGAAGCCCTCCACCTGCGCATCGACGAGGCCATGCTGACGGGCGAGAGCGAGGATGCCAAGAAGAATACGGACCCCGTGGACCGCGATGCAGCCCTGGGCGACAGGCACTGCATGGCCTTCTCGGGCACCATGGTCACCAGTGGCCGTGGCCGAGGTCTGGTGGTGGCCACCGGCTCGGACACCGAGCTGGGCGAAATCAACGATCTGGTCCATGTGGCCAAGGGTCGCACCCCCCTACAGCGGATAATCCACCGCACCGAGGTGGCCATCGCCGTCGCCGTCATTCTGGTGGCCATCTTCGTCTTCATCGGCGGAGCCATCCTCAACGGCGACGCTACGGGGGCCTTCCTGTCTGCAGTCTCCCTGGTGGTGGCCTCCATGCCAGAGGCCCTGCCCATCGTGCTGACGGTGGCCATGGCCTTGGGAGTTTCGAGGATGGCCGAATACCATGCCATCGTCCGCTCTCTGCCGGCCGTTGAAACCCTAGGTTCCATCACCGTCATCGGCTCGGACAAGACCGGCACGCTGACCCAGAACCGTATGACCGTGGAACAGTTCACCCTGGGCGGCGGCCAGCCCGTCCCCGTCGAGGGCCTGGACCTGGGCAAAGCGGCTGTATCCGACGACGACCGTATGCGTGGTCTGGCCGCACTTGCCCGGGCCGGGGCTCTGACCAATGAGGCCCACCGGCAGCCGAATGAACAAGGCGGCATCGAATACAGCGGCGACGCGGTCGATATGGCCATGGCCCGCCTGGCCGACCAGACCGGGGCCGTGACCACCGAAGACCTGGAGGCTCCTATCGTCATGGAGACCCCCTACGAGCCGGAGCTGCTCCACTCCATGACCATCCGCCGCAGCCCTGACGGCACCCTGACCCAATACGTCAAGGGCGCCCCGGACGCGGTCATGGCCATGAGCCGAACCATGCTGGACCCGGATGGCCAGGTTGTTCCCCTGGACACCCAGGCCGTCCACAAGTCCTACGAAGCCATGGGCTCCCAGGGGCTGCGCGTCATAGGCGTGGCCAGCAGGGTCCTTTCCCCTGACCAGGATCCCGCTTCCCGCCGTCGACCAGACGATCTGACATTCCTGGGGCTTGAGGGCATGCTCGACCCGCCTCGACCCGGCGTGCGCGAGGCCATCGCCGACTGCGCCGGGGCCGGCATCCGTGTGGTCATGATCACCGGCGACCACCCGGTGACCGCAGCCGCAATAGGCCGCCGACTGGGCCTTGAGCACACCGACCAGGCGCTGACCGGTAGCGAGATGCTGGAGATGAGCGACGAGGTCCTCCGGGCCCGTCTGCGCGAGACCTCCATCGCCGCCCGCGTCTCCCCCCAGGACAAGCTGCGCATTGTGGAGGCCTTGCAGGATGAGGGCCATGTGGTGGCTGTGACCGGCGACGGCGTCAACGACGCCCCGGCCCTGAAGGCCGCCTCGGTGGGCATCGCCATGGGTCGTTCCGGCACCGACGTGGCCCGGGAGGCAAGCGATGTGGTCCTGACCGACGACAACTTCGTCACCATCACCCAGGCCGTGCGCCAGGGGAGGGTCATCTTCAAGGCCATCCGCGGATCCGCCTACTTCCTCCTGTCCACGGCTGCAGCCGCCATGATCGCCGTCGGGGTCAATGTGATCTCCGAGGAGCCCCTGCTCTTCCTGCCCCTGCAGATGCTCTGGATCAACTTCGTGACCAACGGTGTCCAGGATATTGCCCTGGGATTCGAACCAGGCAACGGGGATGAACTGGAGTCGCCCCCACGTTCGTCTGGAGAGGGCCTGCTCTCGCGGGTGCTCTGGGCGCGACTGGCCGTCTGCGGGCTCTGGATGGCCACCTGCATCCTGGTCCTCTTCCGCCTCAACATCAACGCGGGAATGGATCTGGCCCACGCCCGGACCATCGCCCTGACCCTGCTGGTCCTCTTCAACTTCTTCGTCGCCATGTCGGCCAGGTCCGAGAACAGGTTGATCTTCCAACTCAATCCCTTGGACAACACCTTCCTTCTGGTGGCCTCGTTCGTGGCCCTGGGCATCCATGCGGGGGCCATGTATCTGGCTCCGGTTGCAGGCGTACTGGGCATGGCCCCTTTGAGCGCAAGCCAGTGGCTTATCTGCCTGGTGATCGGGCTGACGGTTCTGATCTTCAGCGAGGGCGACAAGATGGTTCGTGCCTTCCTGGCCAAGCGTGGCATCGACACGTCGGGGCGGCCCAAGGGCCATCTGCACCATGTGCGTCGCCGCATCGCGGGCATGATCAACTGAACCGACCTGTCGGGCTGGACTGTCAGACTGAACCCGTGCAAGAACGGTGGAAGGCGCCCATGGAGGAGGCCCTGCGGCTGGCCGGCATAGCCGGAGACCGGGGGGATGTGCCCGTGGGCGCCTTGGTCTTAGATGCCTCGGACCGGGTCATCGGTCGGGGCTTCAACCAGCGGCAGGCCCTGGGCCGTCCCCTGGCCCACGCCGAGATGGAGGCCATCGGGGAATCCGACGCGGGCTGGGATTTGGCTGGGTGCACCATGGTCGTCACCCTGGAGCCCTGCCCCATGTGTGCAGGAGCCCTGATGGCCTGCCACTTCAGCAGGGTGGTCTTCGGCGCCTGGGACCCCAAGATGGGGGCCTGCGGGTCGGTCTGGGATCTGCCCCGTGACCCGCACACCGGAACGAAGGTCGAGGTGCTGGGCGGTGTGTGCGAACAGGCATGCGCCGGGATCCTTGCCGGCTTCTTCGCCCGGCACCGCCGGGACTGAGTCTCGTTTTCAGCGGCGGTTGTGATTGGCCCTGTACCGCTGGAAGGCCGGGGTGACTTGGAGAGCCGCCCAGATGCAGCGCAGGACGATCAGGCAGAGGTAGGCGGCGAACAGGTTTGCGCCCACTCGCGCGCTGACCCCTGAGGCCGCCCAGGTGCCCACCGGCGTGGTCAGAGCGGCCACGATTCCCAGAAGCAGCCCCTGACCGGCGTGAACCAGGTGGTGGCGCAGGTTGGTGAACGTTCCCGACAATGAACTGGGCAGAATGGCCAGCAGGGAGGTTCCCCTGGCGATCAGGTCGCTGGCGCCCAGCAGGGCTAGGGCCGGTACTGCAATGGCTCCGCCCCCAACGCCCAGCAACCCTGACAGGGTTCCGATCAGGACGCCGACCAGCAGAATGATCAGGGCCACCGCCGGACTCAGCCGGATGCTGCTCTCCCTGGAGGGCGTGGACAGCAACTGCTGGGCAATGACTGCCATCAGGAAGCACACGTAGAGCCACCTGAGTATCACCTCAGGAAGCCGGTCCAGCAGCCAGGTGCCGATCTGCGCCCCAATGACCGTGCCCACGGCCAGCAGCAGGGCCGCCAGCCAGTCCACATGCCCTCCAAGGGCGTAGGAGGCCACGCCGGCCAGCGACATGGGGATCATGGAGGCCAGTGAGGTGGCCGAGGCCTGCCGTTGCTGCAGTCCGGTCCACACCAGGGCCGGTACGATGATCGATCCGCCGCCGATGCCGAACATCCCCGACAGGAATCCGCTGATCACGCCCACCAGGACCAGGATGGCCAGGGTCCGCCGGTCCATCCTGCCGGCTCCGCTCTGCTCTTTCTGCATGGGTTCCAGCCTAGGTCGACGTTTTCTCCGGGATGACAGGATGTCCGCGTATGCGGCCAAGTCCTCCAAGGTGCAGGAATCCGGGCGTATTCCAGTCCTTATGTCCACCATGCGACCGTTGCCTCGGTTCCCTTCTGCCGTCTCGGCATACTGCTTGGTATCCCCCGGGCCGGTCCCCGGAGGTGCGTTGCCTAATCAAGAGAACAAAGAGGGTGTGTTTCGATGCGTTATACGGTCATCGGTGCCGGAGCCATGGGCTATCGTCTGGGCGTGCTGCTGCAGGAGCAGGCCGGCCTGCAGGTGGATTTCGTGGATACCTGGATGCCCAATATTGACAAGGTTCATGACCAGGGAGGCGTCTATGTTTCCCGCGATCATGAGAATCGGCATTTGGTGCCCGTCAACATTTACACCCCCGAGGACTACAAGGGCGACCCCGACGTCTGGATCGTCATGCTCAAGCAGATGCAGCTTGAGGGGGTCCTGGAGCGTTGCGCACCGCTCTTCCGCGACCATCAGGTGGTCTTCTCGGCCATGAATGGCTGGGGGCACTTCGACAAGCTGCTCAAGTACTTCCCCAAGGAGCGCATCTACGGCGGCACGGCCATGATCGGCACGGTCCTCAATGGGCCGGGCGACGTGGACTTCATCGGCAAGTCCGGGGGCGGTTCCATGCACCTGTGTGCCATGACCGAGCAGACCACCGACCTGGAGCGCCGGATGGCCGAGGACTTCAAGGCCGCCAACCTCAACCCCATCCTGACCGAGAACTTCGAGGGCACCTGCCTGGCCAAGATCATCTTCAACTCGGTGGTCAACACCATCTGCACCATGTACCAGATCACCATGGGCCAGTTCATCTCCTACCCGGGGGCCAAGGACATGTCCCGCCAGCTGATCGACGAGGCCTATGACGCCTGCGAGCGGGCCGGCAAGCAGTTGATTCAGACCCGCCAGGAGACCCTGGACGAGGTGGACTACGTCAGCCGCGTGGGCAACCCGCTCCACTACCCCTCCATGTACCAGGACATGTCCAAGGGCCGTCCGACCGAGGTGGACTACATCAACGGCTACCTGGCGCGCCTGGGCCGCGAGCATGACTACGTCTGCCGGACCCAGGAGTTCCTGACCCACGGTGTCCACCTGGCCGAGCTGGCCTTCCGCGTCCACCATGAGGAGCAGTCCGATCAGGGGTGATGCCAAGGGGCTACTGAGCAGATTTCCATGAATTACTTTCCCAAGTAAGAAAAACACGCACTTCCAGACAAGTTAGCCGCGGGCCCCTAGCATGGAGCCTGATTTATCAGTGTCGGCGACCGGCATCGCCGGGCTTATGGCGGAGGTGTCATGGAGGATCATCGCGACGGCCCAAGGATGGGGTCTTATCGGAGCAAATCGAATCCGGGGGTTCCCCTCAGGTTGGTTTACATGGAACAATCCGGGTTGTCCCTTGCCGTCCTCTTCCCGGGGAAGGGTCTGCCGCGAATAGTTCACTGGGGCGATCCAGTGGCCGATCCGCAGGCCCTTCTGGGAACCTACGACGCTCTGGCCCCGCAGCGGGTCTCGGGAGGCCTGGATCTGACGGCCTGGCCCAGCATCCTTCCGACCCAGTCCGAGGCTTGGACCGGACAGCGCCGACTGCGTATCAGCCGCGGCGGTGTTGAGGTCTTTTGCTGCTTCCAGGTGGAATCAGTCGATCTGGGTGCAGAACCGATCCGGCCTGACGACTCCGCTGTCCCGACGCTGAAGGTTCAGGCCCGTGACCGGAACCAGGGCGTGGGGCTGACCTGGCGTTGCCAGGTGCTTCCGTCCGGCCTCGTCAGGCAGCGTGCGGACCTGTTCAACCTGGACACGGCCAGAGATCTGGATGTCAACGGCCTGGAGCTGGCTTTTCCTTTGCCGGCCGAGGCAACCGAGATTCTGACCACCACCGGTCACCACCTGCGCGAGCGCAGTCCACAACGTCAGCCCTTGACCGTAGGCCGTCTGGAGCGTCCAAGCCTGGTGGGCCGGCCGGATTTTGACTCCTCCCTGGTCATGTGCGCTGGTCGACCCGGGTTCGGATTCGAACATGATGAGGTATACACAGTCCACTTGGGCTGGAGCGGCAATGGTCTGCTCAGCGCCGAGAGGATTCCTTCGACTCCCGCATCGCTGGGCGGCGGCGAGATTCTGATGGCCGGGGAGATCACGCTTCCTCCTGCTGGCGGTCATTCCGACCAGCCGGCGTATTCCACGCCCTGGCTCTATGGTTCCCGGGGCAAGGGGCTGGACCAGGCGGCCAATCGGTATCATGCTTTCCTGCGGTCCCTGCATCCTGGGTTGGCCTCACGTCCCAGACCCGTCACTCTGAACACCTGGGAGGCGGTCTACTTCGACCAGTCCTATGACAAGCTGGCTGCCCTGGCCGAACAGGCCGCCCATGTAGGTGTGGAGCGCTTTGTCGTTGATGATGGGTGGTTCCAGGGCAGGCGTTCGGATGAGTCCGGGCTGGGGGACTGGTCCATCGATCGGCAGGTATGGCCCGAGGGGTCTAAGAGCCTGGAGGCCCTGGCTGCCAGGGTGCATCAGCTGGGAATGGAATTCGGCCTCTGGTTCGAGCCCGAGATGATCAGTCCGGACTCAAACGTCTTTCGCGAACATCCTGACTGGGTCATGTCCCCGAGGCCTTCCCGGCTGCCCGTCGCAGGACGTAACCAGCAGGTCATGGATCTGACCAATCCCGATGCCTTTGCCTATGTGTTCGAGGCTATGGACTCGCTCATTGCGCTTATGGACATCGACTACATCAAATGGGATCACAATCGCTACGTGACCGAGGCCTGCTCTCCCCGGTCGGGACGTCCTGCCGTGCATGCGCAGACCGAAGCGGTCTATGGAATCATGTGCGACCTGAAAACCAGGCATCCCGGCTTGGAGATAGAGTCCTGCGCTTCAGGGGGCGCCCGCATCGATCTGGGCGTATTGCAATATGCCGACAGGGTCTGGGTTTCGGACTGTGTTGATCCGGTCGAGCGGGCCGACATCCAGCGGTACACATCCCTGCTGGTGCCGCCGGAGATGATGGGTGAGCATGTGGGTGATTCCCCAGCCCATTCCACCGGCCGCGCCACCTCGCTCGGTCTGCGTGCTGCCATGGCTTTCTTCGGTCATATGGGCGTGGAATGGAACCTGCTTGCCGTGCCCCGGGATCAGCTGGATGAGTTGGGGCGCTGGATCGATTTTTACAAGCAGTGGAGGCATATGCTGCATACCGGTCATGTTGTACATGGCGATGCACCAGACCCGGCGGTCCGCTTGGATGGGGTGGTCTCTGCTGACGGATCGCAGGCACTCTACCGCTTCACCCAGTTGACCTCTTCGGTCAATTACCCCCCGCAGCCCTTGGCGCTTCCCGGCCTGGACCCCAAGGCTGACTACCGGATCAGGCCCTTGGACATCTGCTGTGACCTGGATCGGATCGGCAACGGACAAAGCCCTCTGGGCTGGTGGCGTCCCCAAGGCGTAGTCCTCCCGGGTGCGGCCTTGGGCGCTCAGGGAATCCGGCCACCGGTCATCCATCCGGCGGAGGCAGTGATTTTTGAAGCGAGCCGTATCTGAATCCGTCCAGCCGCTTCCTCGCTCATTCGGGCTTATCGGTCTCTTCGGGACCCTGCAGGTACCGGGCGATTGCTCTGGCCGCGGGGGCTTGGGCCCAGCGGAGCCAGTCGCCGTCGATGATCTTCACGGGGACATCGACCATCTGGCTGTGGCGGAATGAGGCCGTGCCCTTGCGTACGGATTCGGTACACCTCTTCATCAGATAGGAGGTCTCCCCGCCCACCAGAACCTTCTCGGGCAGGGCCACGTTGGCCACCAGGGCGATCAGCACCCCTAGCCGATAACCGGTCAGATTGAGCAGGGTCTCCGCCTGCGGCATGTCCTCCTCCAGGTCTTTGACCAACTTGTCAAGGCCGGCGGCCTGGCCGATGGCATGCGAGTACTGCTCAGCCAGGGATCCTGTAGTCAGGCACTGGGCGCAGCCGCGATGGCCCAGATAGCAGACCGGTCCGTCCGGATCCACCAGCTGATGACCGATCAGCCCAAAACCTTCATCTGGTGAGGAGACGGGCATGCCGTGCTCGCTTAAGGCATAGCCGATGCCGGATCCCATGGTGATCAGAGCGAATCGATCCAGCCCGATGCCCTCGCCGAACCATCCTTCGTACAGGGCCAGGGCATCCAGATCGTTGAAGACCAGACAAGGCAGATCACATGTGTCCTCCATCTGGGCGGCAAGATCAACGGGCTCGCTCCAATGCAGGAAGGGGGCGTAGGTGACGACCCTGTCCTGCTCCGCCCGTCCGCCCAGGGAGACGGCAAGGCCGGAGGGGCTGGGCAGCCCGGCCTGGCTGATTTCGCGCATGCAGTCCTGCGTAAGGTTCGACAGCATCCTTACGACTTGGCCCGGGCTTCGTTGTCGAATGTGATGGCTGTGGGGCCGGCCGACGGGTCGGCAGGCCAGGTCCGTCGCCGTGGCCAGCGCAGTGCCACCGTGAAGATTGATGCCAATGAAGGTCTTGGCTTCCCGGCGGATGACCAGGGCCTGCTGCGGTCTTCCTACGCTGCCGGGACCATGCTTGCGGCCATCCTGCCTTCCTGGTTCGTCTGCCTGTGGTAGAGTGCCGGCTTCCCTGATGACCCCGCGGTGTGTCAGATCGTTGGTGATGCGCGATACGGCACCCTGGGTCAGGTTGAATCGCCGCGCCAGAGCCACTCTGGAGATCGGGCCGTGCTGGAGGATTTCAACGGCGATGCGGTGGGTGTATTCGGAGGCTGTGAACCAGGCTGGGAACGACCGTGCCTCTCCTGAGCGGTCGGTGTTCTCGTGGTGGTTGGATCTCTGGTTGTCTCTGTCGGCCACGGCGCCTCCTTACGGACAAACCCCATACACTGAACAGCCTATCCTAATTACTTTCTTAACGAAAGGAACTCGCCGGGACTGGGAATGAAATATCCCGGCCCCTTATGCTGGTCCGCAGAAGCATCTAGGTCATTGCTGCCCGTGCGGATGGTAAAGGAGCCAAATATGAAGGATATCGGCAGTAGGGAAGGATTCGGGCTTGGTCGAATGACGACCTGGATTCGTAACGGAGTCGCCTCACTCCTGGCTCTGTTGACCATCGTGGCCATGGCGGGCTGCGGCTCAGCAGGTTCAGGCGTGGTCACCCTGGACTTCTTCCAGTTCAAGTTCGAGGCTGCGGACCAATTCAAGGCCATGGTGGCACAGTTTGAGAAGCAGAACCCTGACATCCGGGTGAACATCAACAATTCGGCCGACGCCCAGACGGATCTGCGCACTCGTCTGGTTAAAAACCGGGTGCCCGACGTCATCACCTTCAACGGTGACATCAGCTTCGGCATGTTCGCGGCATCCGGGGTCTTCCATGATTTCACTGACGATCCCCTGGTCAAGGAGCTCAATCCGGGCATGGTGTCGATAGCCAGAAATCTGGTCCAGACCAAGGATCCTTCGGCCAAGCGCCTGTATGGTCTGCCCTTTGCAGGCAACGCCAGCGGGTACATATACAACAAGACGCTTTGGCGAAAGGCGGGGGTCGACCCTGACAATCCGCCGCGTACCTGGTCGGAGTTCGCGGCAGTCATGGACAGGTTCAGGGATCAGGGCATCGAACCTGTGCAGGGCACTCTCTCCGATTCCTGGACCGCCCAGGCTCCCTTGGCGTCTCTGGCAGGGACCCTGGTCCCTGAGAGCAGGTACAGGGATCTTCTGGCTGGAAAAACCGATTTCAAGACCCTGTGGACACAGCCGGCTCGGCGCGAGGTCGAGCTCTTCAGCCATTCCACCGGTGACAAGGGCGTCACCTACCAGCAGGGCACTCAGAATATGGCCAAGGGCAAGGTGGCGATCCTTCCCCTGGGAACATACGCCATACCGCAGATCAGGATGATCGATCCGGATGTGGACCTCGGATTCGCCCAGATGCCGGCCAATGATTCCCCCTCTCAGCAGATACTGACGGCTGGCGACGACGTCATGCTGACCATGGGCGCCAACACCAGGCATCCCAAGGAGGCCATGCAGCTGATCCGTTATCTGATGCAGCCCCGGCAGCTGCGCACGTATGCAAAGGCCCAGACGGCCTTCACGCCGACCAGAAAGGTGGAGGCAGGCGATCCGGCCCTGAACGGGGTTCTTCCCTTCTTCCAACAGAACCGCTTGGCCGACTTCTGCGACCATTACATCCCCTCTTCCATCAATATCGGCGGCTATCTGCAGACCATGGTCACCAAGGGGGATGTGGATGGCTTCATCGGTTCCATGCAGAACGAATGGGACAAGGTCCAAGCAAGGAACTTCCAATGATGAAAGGTCAGGACTCAGACATGGCACAATCCAAGACTGTCGGCGTCCACACTGCTGACGTAACAGCCAAGGCCAGAAAGCGGCCTTCAAGGTTCTCCAATCGCAAGGTGGACCGCGCCTTCTACTGGATGGCGGTCCCCGCCGCTCTGATTTTTGCGCTCTTCCTCTATGTGCCCTTCCTCCAGGGTGTGGCCTACTCCTTTACGAATTCCCAGGGATACGGGCGTTTCTCATGGATCGGCTTCAAGAATTACGGCGCCCTCTTCCGTGATGGCCGCGTGGGTCACGCCTACCTGTTCACTCTGTTGATCGCCATCCTGATCACCCTGTTGGTCAATTTCATCGCCCTGTTCATCTCGGTGGCGCTGAATGGAAAGATCGCCTTCAAGAACGGATTCCGGGTCATCTATTTCATCCCCTACACGCTCTCGGTTCTGGTCATCGGCTATGTCTTCAAATACATCTTCATGACGCCCCTGCCGGCTCTGGGCAAGGCCCTGGGCATCGGCTGGCTCTCCCAGTCCCTGCTGACCAGCGAGCACTATGCATGGATCCCCATCGTCTTCCTCTCGGTCTGGCAGGCGGTGGCTTATTCAACCCTGATATATCTGGCGGGTCTGCAGACCATCGACTCGGAGGTCTATGAGGCCGCCTCCATCGATGGCGCCAACGAGTGGCAGAAATTCTGGAGGATCACCTTCCCCCTGATCGGCCCGTTCTTCACCATCAATCTGGTGTTGACTCTGAAGAATGCCTTCAACACCTTCGATCAGGTGGTGGCCCTGACCGCAGGGGGACCAGATTCCAAGACCGAAACAGTCACCTACCTCATCTACAAGGGCGGCCTTACCGGAGGGGAGTACGCCTACCAGACAGCGAACGCGGTCATGTTCTTCATCGTCCTGGCCGTGATTGCGTTCATCCAGCTGGGCATTTCCAGAAGAGGGGAGAAGATCTGAGATGGCACAGACAGCGCTTATGCAGCCGCAGACATCGGCACAATCAGCAGGAAGAGGGGGAAGACGGCATTTGGGATCCCCGGGGTCGCGCCTCAAAAGGGTCAACTGGTGGCTGACGGCCACCGTGGCTGTCCTCTCCCTGACGATTCTTGTGCCGCTCTACTTCACCGTGGTCACGGCTCTGAAGACCCCTGCGGAAGCCGGAACCTTCAGTCTGCCCTCTTCCTGGCAGTGGCACAATTTCGCCGATGCCTGGAACAAGGTCAACTATCCCAAGGCCGCGCTGAATTCGGCCATCGTCACGGTCTGCGCAGTGGCACTCACCCTGCTGACCAACACCTTCGTGGCCTATGCCGTGGCCAGGAATATGGACAAGCGCTTCTTCCGCTTCCTCTACTACTTCTTCATCGCGGCCATGTTCGTCCCCTTCCCCGTGGTCATGCTTCCCATCGCCAAGCAGTTCGGCAGCTGGCACCTGGACAACGTGCCCGGTCTGATCCTGCTCTACGTGGTGTTGGGCCTGGGCACCAACCTCTTCATCGCCACGGGGTTCATCCGATCCATCCCCACTGCTCTTGAGGAGGCCGCCCGCCTGGACGGCGCAGGTACCTGGAGGATATTCTGGACCATCATCTTCCCGCTGATGGGTCCGATCAATGCGACCATCGCCATCACCACGGCCCTCTGGGCCTGGAACGATTTCCTCATGCCGCTGATCGTTTTGACGGATCAGACCAGCCAGACCATCCCTCTGGCGCAGTATGTCTTCAGCTCCCAGTTCGCCACCAACTATCCGATGGCCTTCTCCAGCTACCTGATGGCCCTGGCGCCCATCCTGATCGTCTACCTGTTCGCACAGAAGTGGGTCATCAGCGGCGTCATGAGAGGAGCTGTCAAGTAGCCTCGCCATGACAGGCAGTCAGGTCAGCCTATAGTGGAGGTCACAGAACAAGGAAGTCCAGGAACCCAATCTTCGTGAGGAGGACCATGACCCAGAAAGAACGCATGCAGCTGCCCGATCGGGTACGGACCAACGGAGCCACCCCCAATCCCTGGTGGGCCAACGCGGTGGTCTACCAGATCTATCCGCGGTCCTTCCAGGACACCAACGGTGATGGCTACGGCGACCTGCCGGGCATCACGCAGCGGCTGGACTACCTGGCCGACCTGGGCGTGGACGTGATCTGGCTCAGTCCGGTCTACAAGTCCCCCCAGGACGACAACGGCTACGACATCGCCGATTACCAGGACATCGACCCCATCTTCGGCACTATGGACGATATGGACGAGCTTCTGGACCAAGCCCACCGGCGGGGGATCAAGGTGGTCATGGACCTGGTGGTCAACCACACCTCGGATGAGCACGCTTGGTTCCAGGCCTCCCGCAACAAGGAGGACCCGCACGCCGACTGGTACTGGTGGCGGCCCGCCAAGGCCGGCCACGAACCCGGCACCCCTGGCGCAGAGCCCAACAAATGGGGGTCCTACTTTGGAGGCTCCGCCTGGCAGTACGATCCGCAGCGCGGCGAATATTACCTGCACCTGTTCTCCAAGAAGCAGCCCGACCTCAACTGGGAGAACCCCCGGGTCCGGCAGGCCGTCTTCGACATGATGAACTGGTGGATGGACCGGGGCATCGACGGATTCCGCATGGATGTGATCGTCATGATCTCCAAGACCGTCGACTCCGAGGGCCGCCTGCCCGGCGAGGACGGATCGGCCATCGCTGACGGTCCCGTGGGGCCTGAGGGGTACTCGTCCTCGGTGCCCTTCTGCGTGGACGGCCCCAGGCTGGATGAGTTCCTCCAAGAGATGCGCAGCCAGGTCTTCCAGAGTCGGCAGGGTTACCTGACCGTGGGGGAGGCTCCCAGTCTGGCGCCTGCCCGCAGCGGGCAGATCACCGACCCGGCCAACCACGAGCTGGACATGCTCTTCCTCTTCACCCAGACCGAGGTTGACACCGGGGACAGCAAGTGGGACATCCGTCCCTTCCGGGTTCCCCGGCTCAAGGCGGCCATGGACGAGCAGCAACAGGCTGTGGCCAAGGCCGGATGGGCCAGCCTCTACTTCGACAACCACGACCAGCCCAGGATCGTCTCCCGCTGGGGCGACACCTCCAGCGAGGAGCTGCGCTCGCGTTCGGCCAAGGCCCTGGGGCTCCTTTTGCACATGCACCGGGGGACCCCCTACATCTATCAGGGCGAGGAGCTGGGCATGACCAACGCCGGCTTCACCAGCCTGGACCAATACCAGGATCTGGAGTCCATCAACCTCTACCACCAGCGGGTCGACCAGGCGCACGAGCAGGATCCGGAGTCCATGATGGCCGCCCTGGCCTATATGAGCCGCGACAACGCCCGCACCCCCATGCAGTGGGACTCCACCAAGTTCGCCGGCTTCACGGCTCCATACGCTCCCAAGGAGCCCTGGCTGGCCGTCAACCCCAATAGGGACAAGGTCAACGCCAAGACCGAGCTGCGTGACCCGGACTCGGTCCTGGCCTTCTACCGGGAGCTGATCCGCCTGCGTCATACCAATCCGGTCGTGGCGGCCGGCGGCTTCACCCTTCTGGATCCGGATGCGGACCAGATTTACTCATTCACCCGTTCCCTGGACCAGGCGCCCGAGCCCAAGTCGGGACCCGAGGCTGCCAGCGTTCTGGATGCCCTGCCCTGTCAGCGCCTTCTGGTTGTGGTCAATCTGAGCAGCCGCCCGGCCTCACTGCCGCCTGAAACCGCCGCACTTCTGGGCCTGGACCAAACCGGATTCACCTCCATGGCCCTCGGAGCGGTGGACCCCGATCGGATCCTCATATCCACCTACAGACCGGAGCAAACCGCCAGCTCCCTGCTGACCGGCCGCCTCTCCCCCTGGGAGGGCTTCGTCTACCGACTCTGAGGAAAACCCCGCCGTCGGCACGCTTTCCAGGCTAGAGTGGAAGTCAGCGATGCCCTGATGGGCCTGTGCGGACCGGTTGGGTCCCCGGGTCCCGGGGCGATGGGTTCGCGCTGTGGTCAATCCCGACGATTCCGGCGCGGACGGGAAAAGAAAGCGGGTTGCATGTCTCGTCTGATCATCGTCTCCAACCGTTTGCCCATGTCCTTGCAGGCACAGGAGGACGGTTCTTACACCTTGCGCCAGAACGTGGGGGGACTGGCCACGGCCATCGGCCCCTATCACCGTTCCCATAAGGACTGCCTCTGGATCGGCTGGAGCGGCATCGATCCTCAGAAGTACTCGGAAAAGGAGCTGGACCGCATCCGTCAGGCCTACCGGGAGAGCCGGTGCATTCCTATATTCCTGAGCAAGGAGGAGCTGAACGGATACTACGCCGGGTTCTCCAACAACACCCTCTGGCCGCTCTTCCATGACTTCTCGCATGAGGCCGTCTTCCGCCAGGAGGACTGGGAGATGTACCGCAAGGTCAACATGCGTTTCGCGCAGGTGGTGGAGCCGCTCATCCGCAAGGGCGACACCATCTGGGTCCAGGACTACCACCTGATGCTCCTGCCCAAGATGTTGCGCGAACGTTACCCCGATGCCTCCATCGGCTGGTTCCTGCACGTGCCCTTCCCCAGCGCCGAGATCTTCCGCTCCCTGCCATGGAGCCGCGAGATCCTGGAGGGTGTCCTGGGCGCCAACCTGATCGGCTTCCATACGGTGGACTTCTCCGCCAGCTTCCTGGCTTCGCTGCACAGGCTGCTGCCCGAACTGCCGGTCAACCGGGACGGCGTGGTCGAAATGCCTGACGGCCACCGAGCAGCCATCGACGCCTTCCCCATCGGCATCGACTACAACCTCTACCGGCGTACCGCCCACTCCGGCCTGGCCCGGGCCATGCGTCGAGGAATCGACGAGGTCTGCGGCAAGTCCCCCCGTCATCGCTACCGCACCTCGGTGACTGCCGAGGGCGTGGCGGCCAACGAAGCCGCCACATCGGACGCCAACTGGTGGAGCCACTACATGGAGAAGGACATCCCCGAGTCCACGCTGGCCAAGCAGGCGGCTTCCTCGGTGGGCAGCCGCTCCAACAAGGTCATCGTTTCGGTGGACCGGCTGGATTACACCAAGGGTCTGCCCGAGCGGCTTCAGGCCTTCGGCCGCATGCTGGACAAGTACCCTGAATGGGTGGGCCATGTCACCTACTACCTGCTGGCCACCCCCTCGCGT
The DNA here is from genome assembly GCF_016100735.1 of Bifidobacterium sp. W8104. NCBI lineage: Bacteria > Bacillati > Actinomycetota > Actinomycetes > Bifidobacteriales > Bifidobacteriaceae > Bifidobacterium > Bifidobacterium sp. W8104. The sequence goes on along the minus strand of NZ_JACFRW010000001.1, from coordinate 806,167 downwards.
GAGGTCGTCGAGTCCTATCAGCGGCTCAAGGCCCAGGTGGACCAGTTGGTGGGGGAGATCAACGGCCGCTACTCCCTGCTGGCCTGGACCCCCATCCACTACATCACCCGTTCCCTGTCCATCAAGCCTGTCTGCGGCATCTACACGGCCGGCGATGTAGCCCTGGTCACCCCCCTGCGTGACGGGATGAACCTGGTGGCCAAGGAGTACCTGGCCTGCCATGACGGACGCGACGGCACCCTGGTCCTGTCGGACATGTGCGGGGCTGCCGACGAGCTGACCGATGCCTTCATCGTCAATCCCTACGATATCGACATGGTCTGCGAGGCCCTGCACAATGCCCTGGAGATCACCCCCGAGGAGTCCAAGCGGCGCAACATCCGCATGCAGGCCCGACTCAAGGTGCGCACCGCAGCCAACTGGTGCACCTCGTTCCTTGACTCCCTGCGGCAGGTGTCCACTCCGGGCATGACGGACAGGAGGCTGCGTATGGATCACCACAACGCCATCGTTCATCAGTGGGACGGCGCCCATCGTCGTCTGGTCCTGTGCGACTATGACGGGACGCTGACCCCGCTTGTTCGCCGTCCTGAGCGGGCCAAGCCCACCCAGGCCCTTCGCCGCCTGCTGACCCAGGTGGGAAGCAATCCCGATGTGGACTTCCTGCTGGTCTCCGGCCGCAGCCATCAGATCATGCAGGACTGGTTCGGCGATCTGCCGGTGGGGCTGATTGCCGAGCATGGCGCCTGGAACCGCAACCTGCCCGGCAGCGACTCGGAGGAGTGGCAGCGGGCGAAGGGCCTGCCCGACTCCGATACCTGGCAGAAGGTGATCCGGCCCATCATGGATGAGTCGGCCACCAGGGTCCCCAACTCCTTTGTGGAGAGCAAGTCCGATGCGGTGGCCTGGCACTACCGGATGAGCGATGCCCAGGTGGCCGACCAGGAGCGCCAGGATCTGCTCCGTCGTCTGCGCGGAGTAGTGGTCGGCCTGGGGCTGATGATCATGGAAAATTCCAAGGTCGTCGAAGTCACCCCTGTGGCCACCAGCAAGGGCCAGGCCATCCTGCCCTTCGTCAACAGCGGCGACTACGACTTCATAATGGCTCTGGGTGACGATGAAACGGACGAGACCATGTTCGCCGTCATGCCTGATAAGGGCTGGACCATCAAGGTCGGGCCCGGCCAGACCAAGGCCCGGCTGCGGGTCAACGATCCGACCGCGGTCACTCTGCTGCTGGCCGACCTGGGTGCCGGTGTGGCCCGTGATTCCAATGAGCCCGTGGCTTCCCATGACTTCCGCGACGACCATACCGTGGTCGACGAGGCGCATGCCCAGCTCACTGACGACAAGTAAGACAGGCGACCACTGCCATCACCGGTGACCCCAGCCATCACCGGTGACTGTTCGTGAAGTCCGTCAAGTTCACGGGCGGGCTGGTGGCTCGCTTGGTTATCGGTCTGCTTGTTTCAGGTTTGCTCTCATAATTGTCCGGTCTTCGGGTGCCCAAACGTCCGATTGCCCACATGTTTTGGTTTTCGACACGTTTGGGTGTCCACCATGTTGACGGCTGACCCTATTGGTCGGGCCCGGCCGACCATACTTGGAGCATGGATACTTCAACAATCACCGCCTGTCTTCAGGCCGATCACGCCGCTGATCTGCGCAAAGCCGCCCAACGTCTGGAAGGTGTAGCCCGCCATACTCTTATCGAGCAATCCGATGACCTGGGTGCTCGGATTGGCCATCGCGTTCTGCTCAAGCCGGAGAATCTGCAGCTGACCGGATCTTTCAAGATTCGCGGAGCTTACAACAAGGTGGCCTCGCTGAATCAGGACGAGCTGGACCGCGGCATCGTCACCGCTTCCGCTGGCAATCATGCCCAGGGGGTGGCTTTTGCCGCACGCAGCCGGGGCGCGAAGGCCACCATCGTCATGCCCCGGATCACGCCGCCCCTCAAGGTCGATGCCACTCGGGCCTATGGTGCCGAGGTTGTCCTGCAGGGTGAGGTCTTCGATGAAAGTTCTGATTATGCCTTGGGGCTGGCACGTGATCGCGGCATGACCTTCGTTCCGCCCTTTGACGACTACGAGGTCGTCTGCGGCCAGGGGACCATCGCCATGGAGATTCTTCAGGACGTGCCCGATGTCACCGATATCGTGGTTCCCCTGGGTGGGGGCGGGCTGGGCGCTGGCGTTGCGCTCGCCGTAAAGACCTTTAAGCCTGAGGTCAGAGTCATTGGAGCCACCCCAGTCGGATCTCCGGCCTGGCGTGAATCCCTGACAGCTGGTCATGTGGTCTCAGCGGATCAGATGCGTACGGCCGCCGAGGGCGTGGCCGTCAGGCGTCCCGGCGATCTGAACTACGCCCTGCTCAGCCGCTATATGGATGATCTGGTCCAGGTAACCGAAAGCGACATCTCCGAGATGATCCTATTCATGCTGGAGAAGCACAAACTGGTGGTCGAAGCAGCTGGCGCCGTCTCTCTTGCTGCGCTGGGCCAGTTGGATCTGCAGTCCGAGGTCTTCCGGTCGGCCCCGGGGCCGCATGTGATCGTCCCCATCATCTCGGGCGGCAACATCGACACGGTCACCATGGGTGCGGTCATCCAGCGGGGAATGATTTCCCGCGGACGCATCATGCAGTTCGGCGTGGAGTTGCCCGACGTACCTGGCCAGCTGGTCAAGGTGGCTACGGTCCTGGCCGACCTGCGTGCCAATGTGATCGAGCTCAACCACGATCAGTTCAAATCCTCCGGCCACTATGACAACGGCGTGCTCTTGGAAGTGACTGTGGAGACCAACGGCCCCGATCACATCACCCAGATCCTGGATACCTTGCGCAGTCGAGGCTTCCAGGTCCATCAGAACTACTGAGCACTATGTCCCGATTGGATACGGTGCCTGTGCCTGGCATCCGATGTTCGGGGACAATGATGGACAATGATCATCGCCGAGAGAACAGTCGGAATCGCCGACGCCTTTGCTGGGCTTGGCTGATGGGACTTGCTGGTTCTTAAAGGGCCATTCTATGGCGATTCTTGTGCTGGCTTGCGTCTTATCACAGGCGGAGTCCCTTCCCCGGAGTCGCCACGGTCTGCGGGTGGAGGGTGTGGGTATATCAGCCTATTTCGATGATCGACGTACAGATTTGCTTTATTTCCTCATTGTGTGTTGAGATGATGACGGCAGCGCCTTGTCGGGCAAGTTCGCACAGTATGCGTATTACGACGTTGGCGTTGTCCTGATCCAGCGCAGAGGTCGGTTCGTCTGCAAGAATGACATTCGGCTGTTTGAGCAGGAGCCTGGCGAGGGCGATTCTCTGTTGTTCCCCGCCCGATAGGGTGTATATCTTTTTCTTCTGTGAGCCATTCATCCCGACGATGTCAAGCACGCTTTCGATTCGTTCATCCCATTCTTTGCGATGCTCGCGCTTCTTCATTTTGAGGGGAATCTGCAGGTTATGCGACACGTTCCACTGTTCGACAAGACCATAGTTCTGGAATAGAAATCCTATGTTTTCGCGAAGACACACTCGCTGCCCCTTCCGGCTCTTATGCAAATAACCGGAGCGGAATGTCCCTTCGCTGTAAGTGACCGATCCTTCATCGAAGTCCTCCAACAAGCCGATGCAGTTGAGCAGGGTCGTCTTGCCTGCACCGGACGGCCCGCTCACTGCGATTATGGAACCAGGTCCAGCGTCGAAAGACAGTCTCGACCATAACGTGTGTTCCGCAAATTTCTTGGTAAGTCCTTCGACTTCCAATGTCGGCTGCCTGCCTGCGTCTGTCATATGCATCTCCCTCCGCACCGTGGATTCACGGGCGTTTAATGTCGTCAGCACGGAACCTTGATTCGTATACCGATACGGTAATGGCCATGATGAGGCTGGATACAGCGAAGAGCAATGTTCCAGCCACCAGATCCGTAACCTTGTTCATCGAGCCGATAATGCCGACTGCCATGAGGGTCAGCAGCATCCCGATATTCTGCATGATAAGAAAGCTTCCATGTCTTCTGAAAAACCCGTATCCATGGATGAATTGAACGAAGGAGAGTCTGCGTCGTCTCGCACAATACGCGGCCGAGCACACAAGGATGGCCATCATGGCAGCGGCCAGACCGAACGATATGGCTATGATGTCCCCACGTTGCTCGTTCCGGGATAATGACAGCGTATACGCCACTGAGTCTTTGGCGTTATCAATACCCTGGAAGTATCCGGAGATTCCATAATGGTCCAGCTTGCTTTGCAGGAGTTCCGGATCGGAGAACAATACACTATCTCTTGATGTGTATGACAGGTATGCCATGGGGCTGATCAACCCTGACGATGGGGATGTGACGGCTACCACTGGATCTTTCAAAGACAGCCTCTGCTGATCTTCCGCAGGCATGAACTGCGTTCCCGAGAAGAGGGATATGTCTTGGCCCGAACGTGTACGGACCAAGACGCCGTGGGGGTTGCAGGAAGTTGGTTTCTGTTTCTGGGCAACATCCTCTTGGCACATTCCCTTGAAATATTCGATGTATTCCTTCAACAAGGCTCCGGAGTCCCCTTTATATGATGAAGGCACCAGGAGTGTGAAAGCCCCGATATCTGTTCCAACCACTTTAACTGGTTTCCCATCAAGTCCGGCAATGGGTTGTTTATCGAGATAGTTCGGACTCACTATCATTGAATCGGATCCGTCCGGTTTATAAGGATCATTGTTCCCATCAGTGGAAAAAACGGAGTCACCGTTATACCCGACCAACATCGCCTTCCCCCTGCCGTCAAGATCCTCGATCACTTTCATCAGGGGAGGCGCTGCCCGGAGCATATCCTCCTGTGTGATGTTGATTTTGATTGAAAACCTCAGGACATATTGATCCGAGATGCGAGACCACTGTGCCAAGGACCGGCTGGTGCTCTGTACCGCGCTGATTCTATTCAGAGAACCGCTGATGGTGCCAAAGAGAACAGCCACCACCATGAACTGGGCAAAACCCGCGATGATGCCATCACGGAGTTCGTTACCCTCTCCGTTGAGAACGGCGGGTATTCGATTGCGGAATGTACTGGCACCACCTAAAGCCAACGCCAGGAAGACAAGATACGCCGTCAATACGGTCACGGCGATCAACAGCGCTCGAAGGAGTCGCCAAATCTGGTGGAAGTTATTGATAAACCAGAGGAAAGGCAATCCCACTAAGGCAATCGTCACCAATCCCACGGCGAGTGTGGCGAGCAGTGACACCAGCTCGCCGACGAGTATCCTTCCGCTGGTATAACCGTGCATCGCCTTGACCGCATGTATCTTCCTGTTCCTGGATAGGGAATACGCGGTGGACACCACCAATGTGATGGCGATGATAGCGACTCCCGCCCAAAGGCCACCCTTCCCTAACGCATATATCGTCGCACCTATCCAGAGGCCTCGTGACCAGAGGCTTTGTGGTTCGTCAACCGCTATCCGGGAACGTGACAAAGCCTTGACGAGCTGTTCCATATGCGAACTATCCGCATTGGTCGCATAGCTTCCGCGCAAGTCCTGGGTTGTAATCTCTTTATAAGAAACTACTTTCGTTGACTGGTCACGCGTTGAAAAGGAAGGATAATCGTACCCTCCATTTCGTTGAAAAGACTTTTGGTCACCCACAAAGGCCACGAGAACACGAGATTTCATTGAGTCGCGAAATGAAGGTTGGATCTTGAAGACATTAATCCCCAAAGTTTTTGAAGCTTGAGCAATCGCACGCACAGCATCCGCCTTCGTCGCGGTATCAACCCTCTCGACGGTGAAAGAGGTACCAGTACCCGCAGGAAGCTCCTGGTCGATAGTGATAAGCATCTCGAATGTCACCACTATGGTGAGAATCAAGGAAGCCCAAATCGTCAACCGTTGAATCCAGTGAATTCGCAAATCACCTCACCCACCCAAAACAAAGAGCAGACACATGCCGGCCGACAAGGTAGGAGCTGCCATTCATGAAGCAACAACTTTCCCAAACTTCCTCATAGTCTTCTCCTTTGAAAGCAAATATGAGGCGAAAACGTTCTACCGCTGACTATTCTACTCCATAAACACAGCTAACTCATTCCGGCCTCTCACACATTGAGACTGCTCTCATGTCACTGACACCGATGTGGAAATCCGAACTGGTACGATGACGCCACCACTCCTGGAACAATACCCCTGCCGGAATTCGGACAACACATAAAAGACCAGTTTGCTTGGTTACACTCACACCATGAGCATGGGATGTTTAGTGGATGCAGTGCGGAATCATGTAGAGAATGTCGCTGGTGATGACACTGGTGGGGATGGTGGCGGTCAGCCAGTTGCGGGTCTGATGTCAGCCGAGCCGGTTGCTCATCCGTCTGATCTGCTCGCTGGCCTGTCTATCGAGTGAGACCAGTGCCTCGTCGAGGTGTCGTGTGACGTCGTGGGCGAGCGAGTCGAGCCCGCTGTTCTGCTTGCTCTGCAGCCTCAAGAGTCCCTCGTTCACGTACCGCTGCCGCTGCTCGTCGTGCATCTTTCTGAGCTGTGTTTCGTTCCTGCTCGCCGTTTGCTCCACGTTCTCCTCGAACGCCTTGTAGCCAAAGAGGATGACCTTCCTTGAGGCTTCGCTCTGCCTGTTGCCTGAGTCCTCTAATCGCTGCAAGCTGGTCAACAGCATCTGGTTGACCTGTTCCATCGTGGAGGTTATCGTCTCCAACTACTCCCTGAGGTTCACCTGGCGGCTGGTGACGAGCTGTATCTGCGCGCCCTGGTAGTTCCTGAGCTCCTCGAGCACCTGCCTCGTCTCGCACAGTCGTGCACTCAGGTCCTCCTCGTTGCTCTGGTTCGGGTTCTTGTCCATGTCTCCTCGTTTCGTCCAGCAGCGATTGCAGTTCTCCGGCCACGCTCTTAAACTGTTCGCGCAGCTTCTCAATGAGCGTCTCCCCAATGACCGCGAAGCGAAGTCATCCACCGTCAAAATCAAAATCAAAAATTCAAGTTTTCTAGTATAGGTATATAGGGGATCTCTGATTAGATTTAATGCGCGTGCGGCTAAGAGGGTTTGCTGCATTCAAAGTCCCTCAAATTATATTCAAGGTCCATCTCTTGAATCTGGTCTGATTGTGGCTTGTCTGTACGTGATTGCTGTCTGCGCTGGTTGGTGCATTTGGGGTGTGTTGATGATGGTGGTTTCGTGATTGCTGGTGGGTCTGATGCTTGGGTGGTTACGTTTGGTGGGCTGTGATTGCTGGTGTTTTATGGATGTGGTGGGCTGGTTTCGGGCCCTTTCTGGGATAACGGTGAAATGCTCGTTTCTGACTGCGGTAGTTCTTCCGGCGCGCACGTCCGGCTCTGTTCTTTCCTGCCGGCTCCGGCAGGCTTGTACCGCATGCATGGAGGTGGAGAATCTGTCCACCAGGAGGATGGCCCAGGACCGGCTGGTTGTCCTGGACATGCCCTGCGGGATCGCCTACGCGCAGCCAACCGCATGACCGCATAAACGAAGGCACCCCCGGACCCGTCATTCATGGGTTCCGAAGGCGCCCTTGCGTCCTGGTGCGGTGGCCATCAGGCGGTTGTCGGCTGCTTGTCTGTGGCCTGGACGTCCCGAGCGACGGCCTTGCGGATGATGGCCGACTTGGGGATGCCCCCCTCTTGGTCAGCCGGCTGGCCTTGTCGTCCAGGTCCTTGGGCACCCTGACCCTTCAGGTGCGTCGAGCGGTCCGTGCCTCGGCCCGCCGCTCCTCCAGCTTCTCCAGATTCGCCAGACTCTGGGCCATGAGCGATGCGGCCTGCTCGTCGGTCAGCAGCGGGGCGCCGGGGTCCCGCCGGACGGCGGCCTCCGGGTGGTGGATCAGCTCCCCCCGGTCGGCTGCGCGAATCATCGCATCGATGTCCTCCTGGTTCTCGGATGTGACTTGCTTGGCCATTTTGCGCTCCTTTCCCTTCCTGCACGCCTGTCCCTCTCCGCCCTCACCGGGTGGCCTCGGCCCGGCGCAGGCGCATCTGGTCGAATTCCTCCTGGAGGTCGCGGAAGAACTCGTCCTCATCCACTCCGCGGTTCGGATCCTTGCGTCGTACGGAGCCTGGTATGACGTCCAGGCGTTCCCCGCGTTCGGCCTTGGCGTTCATCTCCTCCATCAGCCGGCGCTCTTGTTCCGTCTTAGGCTCGTACTCGTATTCGTTCATGGCTATTCTCCTGTACCCAATAACATGGCTTTTTAAATTATTGGTTGGTGTGGTCTGGCCGTCTATCGGTCGTGCTTGTGCAACCTGATCAGCCGCCGCCACACGTCGGTGACGGTCATGATCTGGAAGGCGACGAAATCCCCGGGCTCGGCTTCTGGAGTCGATTTGCCGTCCTTCTTCTGGACAGAGGTTCGCTTCCTGATGCAGAGTATCCGCGTGATAGGAGTGCCGGGGTTCCAAAACGACGCTGACAGGGGACCGGTACAAATGGAGTTTGTCTGTAGTGAGACGGAAGACGGCTCAAGGATTGCCATAGTGGGCCCTGCAGGTTCTTGCAGGGCCCATCAGAAACCTGCAGATCGCAGATCTGTTCCAGTAATTGCGCGGAGCGATTGGGGAATCATCCTTGTCCGGCGATGGTTTTGTCGACGAGTTTGGGCAGTGCCTCTTCGATGGGTTCGTGGATGAGTCGGGTTGCCAGAGAATCATACTGGGTTGAACCCATGTTCATGATGGTGATTGGCACACCTGCCTGGGCTGCCACCGGCACCAGTGAGGCCGCCGGATACACCTCCAAGGTGGAACCGATCACCCAGAATTGATCGGCCTGGCTGGCTAGCCGCATGCTCTTTTCCATGGCTCCCTCGGGCAGGGCCTGACCGAAGTAGACCACATCAGTCTTGATGATGCCATTGCATGGCATGTTGCCCTGGTAGGGCATGGACTTGTGGCAGTGCGGATCGGGCTCCTGATCAAGCTTGGCCATGATGTCGGCAGTACGATATGCCTGGCCGCACTTCATGCAATGGGAGCTGCCGATGGTTCCGTGAAGGTTGACGATGACGTCCTCGGAGTTGCCGGCTTTCTCGTGAAGGGCATCGAAGTTCTGCGTAGCCAGCAGGTTCAGCATACCTGCCTGCTCCAGCCTGGCCAGTGCCTTGTGGGCTACTCCGGGCTGGGCCTTCCAGACTGGCGACTCCTTCTGCCACCGCCATGAATACTCCCGCTGCTTCTTGTCGCTCATGAACAGGTCCAGGTCATAAACGTTCATCTGATCAGGATGCTTGGTCCAAACCCCGTCAGGCCCGCGGAAATCCGGTATGCCGGCGGAAGTCGAGATGCCCGCACCGGTCAGTACTGCAATTGTTGTGCTCATACACCCGTCTTACCATCTGTTAATAGACTCTATGAGTCGAAGACCGACATGGTGCGCGAATATGCACCTATATCAACATTGACGTCTGTGAGTTGTGGATGAGTGGCATTTGAGGGCAGAAAGAGAAACGCGCACTGGACATGGCTGCCTATGGCCAGAATTCAGAACGACCACGAAAGGGCTATGCTGACACGCCGACCCAGCTGTGGCCTGATTATTGCCTTGTGAATAAAATGTGCGCATGAAGCGGGGGCTGTGAGCTGAAGGCCCATCTTCGTGAGACTCGAAGTTAGGAAGGAGCATGTAACGACACGCCGTTTGAGGCCTTGTTATTACTTGTTTTGAGGGTGTTTATGGAAGGGCCGAGTTGCGTTTTGGCTGGCTCGTGGTAAGTTTATCTCTTGCTGCCCGGCAGTGATGAGAACTCTTCGGAGGGCTTGGAGCTGTTGGTGTGGTGGTGGTTTGAGAACTCAAGAGCGTGTTTGTGCTACTTATAGCTTTTTGATTGCCAGTCCGATGCCCGCCCGGCTGTTGTCGGGTACGTGGGAGCGTTGTGAGGGGTGTCGGGGTTTTTCGTGGGTTGGTTTCCTCCTTATGGAAGCCGGCCCGTCAATTATTGATGTGAGTCGTTTCGGCTTCTTCATGGTTTTTTTGTGGAGGGTTTGATTCTGGCTCAGGATGAACGCTGGCGGCGTGCTTAACACATGCAAGTCGAACGGGATCCGCCAAGCTTGCTTGGTGGTGAGAGTGGCGAACGGGTGAGTAATGCGTGACCAACCTGCCCCATGCTTCGGAATAGCTCCTGGAAACGGGTGGTAATGCCGGATGCTCCGCACTGTCGCATGATGGTGTGGGAAAGGGTTTACCGGCATGGGATGGGGTCGCGTCCTATCAGCTTGTTGGCGGGGTGATGGCCTGCCAAGGCTTCGACGGGTAGCCGGCCTGAGAGGGCGACCGGCCACATTGGGACTGAGATACGGCCCAGACTCCTACGGGAGGCAGCAGTGGGGAATATTGCACAATGGGCGAAAGCCTGATGCAGCGACGCCGCGTGCGGGATGACGGCCTTCGGGTTGTAAACCGCTTTTGATTGGGAGCAAGCGAGAGTGAGTGTACCTTTCGAATAAGCACCGGCTAACTACGTGCCAGCAGCCGCGGTAATACGTAGGGTGCAAGCGTTATCCGGATTTATTGGGCGTAAAGAGCTCGTAGGCGGTTCGTCGCGTCTGGTGTGAAAGTCCATCGCTTAACGGTGGATCGGCGCCGGGTACGGGCGGACTGGAGTGCGGTAGGGGAGACTGGAATTCCCGGTGTAACGGTGGAATGTGTAGATATCGGGAAGAACACCGATGGCGAAGGCAGGTCTCTGGGCCGTCACTGACGCTGAGGAGCGAAAGCGTGGGGAGCGAACAGGATTAGATACCCTGGTAGTCCACGCCGTAAACGGTGGATGCTGGATGTGGGGCCCGTTCCACGGGTTCCGTGTCGGAGCTAACGCGTTAAGCATCCCGCCTGGGGAGTACGGCCGCAAGGCTAAAACTCAAAGAAATTGACGGGGGCCCGCACAAGCGGCGGAGCATGCGGATTAATTCGATGCAACGCGAAGAACCTTACCTGGGCTTGACATGTGCCGGACGGCCGCGGAGACGCGGCTTCCCTTCGGGGCCGGTTCACAGGTGGTGCATGGTCGTCGTCAGCTCGTGTCGTGAGATGTTGGGTCAAGTCCCGCAACGAGCGCAACCCTCGCCTCGTGTTGCCAGCACGTCATGGTGGGAACTCACGGGGGACCGCCGGGGTTAACCCGGAGGAAGGTGGGGATGACGTCAGATCATCATGCCCCTTACGTCCAGGGCTTCACGCATGCTACAATGGCCGGTACAACGGGATGCGACATGGTGACATGGAGCGGATCCCTGAAAACCGGTCTCAGTTCGGATCGGAGCCTGCAACCCGGCTCCGTGAAGGCGGAGTCGCTAGTAATCGCGGATCAGCAACGCCGCGGTGAATGCGTTCCCGGGCCTTGTACACACCGCCCGTCAAGTCATGAAAGTGGGCAGCACCCGAAGCCGGTGGCCCAACCCGCAAGGGGGGGAGCCGTCTAAGGTGAGGTCCGCGATTGGGACTAAGTCGTAACAAGGTAGCCGTACCGGAAGGTGCGGCTGGATCACCTCCTTTCTACGGAGATTATGGAAATCCCCTGCGTGTGATGCGTGGGGGTCGTGCCTGCGGGTCCGGCCGGATGGCCGGATGGTGTGGGCGTGCTGGCGTGGAACGGTCTTGAGGCTGTGGCATGGATGCGCTGTTGGGTTCCCGGACCGCCACCCTTGTGGGTGGTGTTCCCGTCGCCCGTCGGGTTCCTCATGGGGTGTTGCCCTGTGGCGGGTCCCGTCGGTGTGCTGGTGGTTTGAGAACTGGATAGTGGACGCGAGCGGATGGCCGGCTTTCGGGCTGGCTGTCTGCTGTATTGTTTCGTCCGAGCCCACATGGTGGGTTCGGGTCGATCGTTTTGTGATCGTTTAGTGTGATGATTTGTCGTCTGGCAGTTCGCAGTTGTTGTTGTCGTGGCATGGCCTGTGGTCGTGTTGTCGGCAAGGGCGCATGGTGGATGCCTTGGCAGACAGGACCGATGAAGGACGCGTGGGGCCGCGATAGGCCTCGGGGAGCCGCCGACAGGGCTTTGATCCGAGGGTGTCCGAATGGGGTAACCCGCCGGCCGTGATGGGCCGGCACCGCATTCGTGCGGGGGGTACGCAGGGAAGTGAAACATCTCAGTACCTGCAGGAAAGGATATTCCGTGAGTAGTGGCGAGCGAAAGCGGATGATGGCCAAACCGGTGCCGTGTGAGACCCGTCGGGGGTTGCGGCATGGGTGTTGTGGGACTTGGCGTCCGGGCTCCGACGGGCCCGGCGGCAGTGATAAAGCGGCGTGTGAGGCGAACGGGATTGAATTCCCGGCCGTAGAGGGTGATGGCCCCGTAGCCGAAGGCGCGCCGCCTGCCGGTTCTTGTTCCCAAGTAGCGCGGGACTCGTGGAATCCCGTGTGAATCGGCCCCGACCGTGGGGTAAGCCTGAATATTCCTGTCTGACCGATAGCGTACGAGTACCGTGAGGGAAAGGTGAAAAGCACCCCGGGAGGGGAGTGAAAGAGTTTCTGAAACCGTGTGCCTACAATCCGTCGGAGCCCTTCGGGGTGACGGCGTGCCTATCGAAAAATGAGTCTGCGAGTCAGTGGTGCGTGGCGAGGCTAACCCGTGTGGGGCAGCCGTAGCGAAAGCGAGTCCGATAAGGGCGTTCCAGTCGCGTGTCCTGGACCCGAAGCGGGATGATCTAGCCCTGGGCAGGTTGAAGCGCGGGTAAGACCGCGTGGAGGACCGAACGGACCTGGGTTGAAAACCGGGCCGATGACCTGGGGCTAGGGGTGAAAGGCCAATCAAATTCCGTGATAGCTGGTTCTCTCCGAAATGCATTTCGGTGCAGCGTCGCGTGAGTGCCTCCATGGGGTAGAGCTACTGGATGCTTGAGGGCCCGTATCGGGTACCGACAGCAGCCAAACTCCGAATACGTGTGAGGTGTATCGCGGCAGTGAGTCGGCGGGGGATAAGCTCCGTCGTCGAGAGGGAGACAGCCCAGATCGTCGTCTAAGGTCCCCAAGCGCGTGCTAAGTGGGAAAGGATGTGGAGTCGCATAGACAGCCAGGAGGTTGGCTCAGAAGCAGCCATCCTTGAAAGAGTGCGTAACAGCTCACTGGTCTAGTGGTTCCGCGCCGATAATGTAGCGGGGCTCAAGCACGCCACCGAAGACGCGGCAGCGCAGTTCGCTGTGCTGGGTAGGAGAGCGTTCCGCGTGGGGTGAAGCGGCGGCGTGAGCCGGCCGTGGACCGCGTGGAAGTGAGAATGCAGACATGAGTAGCGAGAGGCGGGTGAGAATCCCGTCCGCTGGATGACCAAGGGTTCCGGGGCCACGTTCGTCGTCCCCGGGTGAGTCGGGTCCTAAGGCGAGGCCGACAGGCGTAGTCGAATGGATGAAGGAGTCGATATTCTCCTACCGGCGTCGAGCCGTCCAATCCAAGACGTGGAAGCATGCCCTTACCTGTGTCGGGTGGTGGTCTTCGGACCGTCCGATGGCATGGGACCGGCGTGTGGATGCGTGGCGGGTAGCGCAGGAGTGACACGGAACGGGAGCCGGGCCGCGGTGGTGGTTATCCGTGGTCAAGCATGCGGCGCGTCGGGCAGGCAAATCCGCCCGGCATGAGCGCGAGGTGTGATGATGGGGGGTCTTGTGCCCCGAATCCGGTGTGCCGTTCCGTCGAGAAAAGCTTCGGCGTGAGGATTGGCGCCGCCCGTACCCCAAACCGACACTGGTGGTCAGGTAGAGTATACCAAAGCGATCGAGCGAATCCTGGTCAAGGAACTCGGCAAATCACTCCCGTGCCTTCGGTATAAGGGAGGCCCCGGCCGGTGAGGCGCTTCGCGCGCGGAGCCGGCTGGGGCGGCACAGACCAGGGGGTAGCGACTGTTTACCAAAAACACAGGTGCATGCGAAGACGTAAGTCGCTGTATATGCACTGACGCCTGCCCGGTGCCGGAAGGTTAAGAGGATCCGTCATCCCTCTTCGGAGGGGGCAGCGGTGAATTCAAGCCCCGGTAAACGGCGGTGGTAACTATAACCATCCTAAGGTAGCGAAATTCCTTGTCGGGTAAGTTCCGACCTGCACGAATGGCGTAACGACTTCCCCACTGTCTCGACCAGGAGCTCGGCGAAATTGCAGTACGAGTAAAGATGCTCGTTAAGCGCAGAAGGACGAAAAGACCCCGGGACCTTTACTATACCTTGGTATTGGCGTTAGGTGCGGACTGTGTAGCATAGGCGGGAGGCTTCGAAGCGGGTGCGCCAGCATCCGTGGAGCCGTAATGTGAAATACCGCTCTGTCCTCATCTGGCCTCTAACCTCGGCCGGTCATCCCGGCCAGGGACAGTGCCTGGCGGGTAGTTTAACTGGGGCGGTTGCCTCCCAAAGAGTAACGGAGGCGCCCAAGGGTTCCCTCAGCCCGGTTGGCAATCGGGTGTCGAGTGCAATCGCACAAGGGAGCTTGACTGCGAGACCGACGGGTCGAGCAGGGACGAAAGTCGGAGATAGTGATCCGGTGCCGGCGTACGGACGCGGCATCGCTCAACGGATAAAAGGTACCCCGGGGATAACAGGCTGATCATCCCCAAGAGTCCATATCGACGGGATGGTTTGGCACCTCGATGTCGGCTCGTCGCATCCTGGGGCTGGAGCAGGTCCCAAGGGTTCGGCCGTTCGCCGATTAAAGCGGCACGCGAGCTGGGTTCAGAACGTCGTGAGACAGTTTGGTCTCTATCCTCTGCGCTCGTTGGAATCTTGAGGAGCCCTGCCCATAGTACGAGAGGACCTGGGTGGACGAACCTCTGGTATGCCGGTTGTCGCGCCAGCGGCACGGCCGGTTGGCTACGTTCGGATGGGATAACCGCTGAAAGCATCTAAGCGGGAAGCCCCCTCCAAGATAAGGATTCCATGAAGCCTTAAAGCTTCTGAAGACCCCATGCAGAACACATGGTCGATAGACCGGACGTGGACACCCCGCAAGGGGCGGAGCCGACCGGCACTAATGGTCGAGGACAACACAACACCCACCCCTGGAGGGGTGGCGGCATCAACCCCTACTGCGGATACGACCTGCGGCAATATGCACGGAAGGCCACAGGCGATCGAACACGGAACACGCGTCCACCATCCGGTCCCCGAACCACCAGAAGACCCCATGCCCTTCGCCTGAAGGGGATGGATGAAATTGAAGATTCGCGGCGGTCATGGCCTGGGGGAGACGCCCGGTCCCATTCCGAACCCGGAAGCTAAGACCCAGCACGGCAATGGTACTGCACCCGGAAGAGTGTGGGAGAGTAGCACACCGCCGCCATTACACGGAAATATCGGAGGCATCTTCAGGAGGAAATCCTGAAGATGCCTCCTTTTTTCATATTTGCATTTGCCACAGGCCTTAAGAGTCTTCCTCATTACACGATTCTCAAAGAAAATCCATGGAATCTGGTTTAACGGAATATGAAAGGCACGCACGTACCCAGGCTGTCTTGCACGTAACCGGTCTGCGATTTGATATTCGAAAGCATTGATCCGGAACCCCTGGTTTGCTTTGCCGCCTGTTGTTCACGGCCCGGGACACCTAGAATGAAAAGCAGCCAAATCAGGCATGCAAACACATAGACAACGAAAGTGGATGAGCATGAGCACAAGAATCATTCTTGTAGGAGCCACCGGCAGAGTGGGTGCATTGGTCCTCGAGGACCTGGTCCGTGCCGGACATGAGGTAGTGGCATGCGCACGAGGAGCCTCGAAGATTCCGGCCAGCCAGCAGGTGGAGTCCATGACACTGGACCTGCGCGACCCGCTCTCCCAGATAACCGACGCATTCCGTAAGACGCAAGCGGATGCCGTTGTCTTCACCGCAGGCTCGCGCGGCAAGGACATCAACCAGATCGACGCCCTGGGAGCCATGAAGACCATAGAGGCCGCCAAAGCGGTCGGCATTACCAGGTACGTCATGCTGGGAGCCATGTACGCAGCCGACTGGCTGCGCTGGGAGCAGCCCCAGGTCAAGCCCGCCATTGACGCCCTCGCTGATTACTACGTGACCAAGAACATGGCCGACCAGTACCTGATCAGTTCCGGACTGGCCTACACCATCATCGAGCCAGGCAGCCTGACCGAACAGGACGGCACAGGAGCCATCCAGGTAGAGCCGGACGGCCCCGGACCCATACCGATCGCGGATGTTGCACAATGTTTGGCCGACTGCTTCGACCTCCCCCAGACCACAGGCAGGGTCTACAACATCATCGCAGGCGGCACGCCCATCAGACAGGCCCTGACCGCGACGCGGTGACAGACCCTGCCAATTCTTCAAGAGCAGCTCGGACGCCAAACGACGCCAAGCCGAAACGTGTATATACAGTAACGGTAATGGTACCTTGGTTGCAATGCTTGTCGCTGCTGATCGCGCGCTTGCACACTGCGCCCCTGTGATCTTCGGGAAGATGCGGTTGGCTTGGATACAGGGAGGATCTTAAGGAGGTCGTCGATGAACATCACCAATTTTCGGGATCTGGGTGGCATGCGGACCATCCATGGCCGCCGGGTCCGTCCCCACGGGTTCATCCGGTCCGGGCAGCTGGTCGGCCTGGACGAGGAGACCAGGAGGGATCTGGTCGACCGCTACCGGGTGACGCAGGTCGTGGACTTCCGAAGGCCCTTCGAGATACAGGAAAGTCCGGACGACAGGATCGACGGTGTGACCTTCACCAACATCGACCTGCTGGAGCAAAGTGGTACCAACGGCGCCAGCTTGGACGATTTCGCCTCGCTGGGTTTAGCGGATCAGGTCAACGGCCACATGCTGAATGTCTACCATGACCTGGTCATGAATTCTGCGGCCCAGCAGGGGTATGGGAAGTTCCTGCGCATTGTCGTGGGCAACACCCAGGGGGCCACCCTCTTCCACTGTTTCGCCGGCAAGGACCGGACCGGGTTCGCCGCGGCCCTGGTGCTCTGGCTGCTGGAGGTGGACGACGACCGGATATTCGCTGACTATCTGAAGACCAACCAGGAGAGGGTCGCGGCCAACAATCAGCTGCTGGACCAGTTCCGCGCCAAAGGCTTCGACCAGGATTCACTGGACGCACTGCAGATTGCGCTCTGCGTCAAGAAAGAATACCTGGCTCATGCCCAACAGACCATGCTCGAGGCATACGGGGATGTCTTCGCCTACGCCCAGCAGGCTCTAGGGTTCGGACCCGACCAGGTGGAGGCCCTGCGCAGCAACCTGCTGGAATAACCACACAGGGCTTGAGCTGGCTGGGACGGGTAGACTCGAGCCTAGACGTCTATTACGAGGAGGACATTGTGCGATACATGAATTTAGGACGGTCAGGATTCCGGGCCTCCCGTGTGGCCCTGGGGGTCATGCGGATCGATCAGAAGAGCCGTGAGGAAGCGCGGACCATTGTGGAGACGGCCATGAATGCGGGCGTGGACTTCTTCGACACAGCAGATTGCTACCACGCCGGGGCCAGCAGCCGTGCCTTGGGACAAGCTTTGAAGGATCTGAGCGTAGACCGGGACAGCGTGGGCATCCAGACCAAGTTCGGCATCTTCCGCAACCCGGACAGCGACCAGATCACCCGCTATGACTTCTCCAAGGATCATCTGCTGAAGGCCCTGGATGAGGAGCTGGTCAACCTGCAGACCGACCACGTCGACTTCGTGCTCCTGCACCGGCCCGACACCCTGGTCGACTTGGATGATCTGGCTGAGGCTTTCAATAAACTGCAGTCCAGCGGGAAGGTTCGACACTTCGGCGTCAGCAATGTCAACCCAATGCAGGTGGAGCTGCTGCAGAGCGCTGTAAGTCAGCGGCTGGAGGTCAACCAGCTGCAGTTCGGTCTGGGACATACCGGCATGGTCGACCAGGAGATTCACGTCAATATGGGCGACGACCCCAGCCTGGACCATGATGGCGGTCTTCTGGCCTATTCGCGGCTCAAGTCCATGACCATTCAGGCCTGGAGCCCCTTCCAGACCGGATACTTTGACGGGGTCTTCCTGGACAATCCCCGCTATCCCGAACTCAATGCCGAGCTGGACAAACTGGCCAAGCAGCATGGGGTGGCCAAGAGCGCTATTGCTGTGGCCTGGATTCTGCGGCATCCCGCCGGCATACAGGTGCTCCTGGGATCCATGAACCCTGAGCGCATCACCCAGATGGCCACTGGTGCGGATGTGGATCTGACAGCTCAGGAATGGTACGACCTCTACCTGAGCGCCGGTCACGATCTGCCCTGATCCCCGGCTGTAGGGTCGCTCGCGTCCGCATGGTTTCTGCTCAGTTTTACCGTTTCGGATTATGAAGGATTGCGTCCTGCCAGTTTGATTCTGCATCAATCTTCTTGCGTAATCTGGCAGGGCTTGCTCGGCTGGGCATCAGGCGGCGTGAGTACAAAAGATGCACAGAAGGATAGTCGGATCGGTTTCGAGGTAGTCGTACGCTGTCATGCATTATTTCACCCCACGACGTTGCGCTGCTACGTCCAAGATCATGTATCACGATCGGGTCAAGGCCCAGCAGGCCGCCGACCGCAGCATGGTCGAACGCGCCGTTCTTCTATGGGTCTACCGCTGTGACTACTGCGGTAGCTGGCATCTGACCAGCCACGAGCCGGGCTCCTACCAGCGCATGAGGGCGGTCTCGCGAGCTTCGAAACCACACAGCCGCAAACGTGGGTACAAGCCTCGTCGCAGGTGAGGCAGTCATTGCCCTGCAGCCCATGCATTCCTGGTGATTACCAAGCTGATTCTGGTTGATTCCGCTGGCCCCGAGCAGCAAGATTGGATTCCGCTGATTTCGCTGCTCGGGGCCGATCGGACTTTATCCCTCCACCAACCAGGCCGGTGAGCTTGTCGGGTGGGCCATACGCCTGTGCGGCTGGCAGGGATTTCGTTGCCTAGCAGGCCGGGTCGAAGCCCTGTCGGCGGATTGAATCCAGCATGGGTTCATGGCCGGAGGCAGGGTTACGAACCTTGTCGGCCATTATGGCGCTGAATGAGCGGTGGGGATCGTCCATGTGCCGGATGTCGCGATAATAGCGGGTGACCGTCTGGTCGAAGTCTGCCAGGGCATCCTTCATGTCTGCATCATCATCGGCCCGCTGATAGGTGTTGGTAAAGATTTGCGCCTGACGAGGCATCCTTGGCTTGGGATCCGGATCCTGGGCCGGGTGTCCGATGGCAAGACCCAGCACCGGATAGACCAGTTTGGGTAGTTTCAGCAAATCGATCAATTTGTTCGTGTCATTGATGACGCTGCCCAGAATGACTCCGCCCAGGCCCAGCGCGTTGGCGGCGGTCTCCATGGCGTGTAGGGCCAGGACAGCATCGTTCTGCGACTGCAGGAAGACATAACCGGTGTTGAGCAGGGTGGTATCCGGGTCCAGATCATCGGCGAATCGCCGGACCAGGTCGGCATTACGGCGCTGGTCTGCCAGGAAGATGTAGAGCAACGGGGCTTCGGCGACATAGCGCTGATGGGCCATATCGGCAATGGCAAGTGCCTCATCATGATCCGTGACCCTGATGGCCGACCATTCGTGGAAGTAGCGGCTGGTCGCAGCATGTTGGGCCGCCTGCTCCAGCAAGGCGACGGTCTGGTCGTCAACGGGTTCTTCAGTGAATCCGCGGATGGAGCGCCGCTCAAGCAAGGTTCGTATGGTGGGATTATCGGCCGGATTCGTGGCCGGGGTTTTCTGCGCGTTTGATAAGGTCATTTTGACATTCTGACCGTCAATGCCTTCCAATGCAAGACCTTGTCGTCAAAATCACGCAATCAGCGTTATCTGGATCGGTCTGGTTATCGGTCAGCGTCCCTTGCTTTCAGCGCTGGTGACGACGGTCGATCAGAGCCTGGGAACCCCGCTCGGACAGACCTGAGACCAAGGCGATAACGGCTGCCGACAGAACGCTGAAGAGAAGACCGTCAGTAGCACTCTCCTGATCCTCTTCAGGGCTGTCCACGCCTCCGTTGCGTTTGCGGACCAGTCCGCTCCAGAAGGCCTGGAAGAGTTTGCCTGCCAGCAATGCAGCGATGCCGGGAAGCGCGAACTTGACCAGCTTGTCTGTCAGCGAGTCCGGATCTGATTCAATAGTGTTGCGCATGTCATTCACCTTGCCGTCCACCTGATGAAGCATGCCGACCACTTGGTCGGCCATCCCGCCAGGTTCCCGTCCTGAGTCCGTCATAGGTCCATTATCCCACACGCATGGGGTTAAAATACCATGCATGGATACTGTGAAAAACGCGGCGGGCAATGATGCCTCGGCTGAGAGTGAGGGCTACGCCGTGCTGTTACGGCATGGTCAGACTATTTGGAGCAAAACAGGACAGTATACGGGACGCACTGATATTCCCTTGACTGACCAAGGGTGTGAGCAAGCTAGAGAGGCTGGTCGGAGGCTGGCCAAAGCCTTCCCCAAGGGCTTTGATGCTGGTTGTGTTTTTTCAAGCCCCCTGCAACGTGCCAGGCAGACAGCCGAACTGGCCGGCTTTCCTGATCCGACACCGATGGACGAGATTCTGGAGTGGGATTATGGTCCGGCCGAAGGGCATCGTCCTCAAGATGTGGTGGCTAGTCTCGGCCGTGACTGGAAACTGTGGGTCGACGGCCCGCAGGCCTTGGGCATCAACGAACTGACTGGTGACCGAGTGGTCGTTCTGCCTTCAGGCAATCGTGTTCCAGTGCACGTGACCCGCGGTGAAAGTCTGGATCAGGTGGCCGCTCGTGCGCGAGAGATAGTCAAATGGCTTGAACCCCAGGTATACGCGGGGCGGCATGTGCTCCTGGTGGCGCACGCCCATATCCTGCGCATCCTGACCACGCAGTGGTTGGCCCTGGACCCAAGCAAGGCCCAGTTGTTCAGGATGAATACGGCGCGTTACGGTGTTCTTGGCATCTACCAGGGAGAACGCGTGCTCAGGCAGTGGAATGTGTGAGTCATCATCCGAATGGAACTCTCTCGAATATTTGATGCTTCTAGTCTGTTGTCCAGATAGATGCGGTGTGCACAGAACCCGATAAGCTTGTTAGTGCGAGGGTATGTCATCGATGGACGGGGACGAAAGACAGGTCGGACGCCGCTATCGACCGGTATCATTGCAACTTCAACGATTCAATGATATGAGTATGCTGATGCATCCACTGATGTTTCGGTTGTTGTGACGATTAAGCCCTATGACCGCACAGGATCATTAGGATGGACTGGGATGGTTACATTGCAAGATGTCGCACACGCGGCAGGGGTGTCGATCGCGACCGCTTCGTGGGCTGTCAATGACAATAAGGATGTCAGAATTCCTGAGGAGACCAAGAAGCGCGTAAGGCGTATAGCGAAGAGCATGGGGTACAGAAGAAACGCCCTGGCAAGCGGCTTGGCGCGCGGGCGGTCCGACTCAATCGGATTCATCAGTGACGGGGTTGCTACTTCTCCGTTTGCAGGTCAGGTCATCCGCGGTGCTCAGGATGAGGCTTGGCGCAATGGCAAAATACTGTTGGTGGTCGATACCAACGGCGATTCGCGTATAGAGCACAGCGCGCTTTCATTCATGCTGGAGAGGCAGGTTGAAGGCATCGTCTATTCCAGTTGGGTGCATCACGAAGTAGTCCCTCCTAAAGAATTAAGGCAGGTCAATTCGGTTCTGGTGAATTGCTATGACCGTGACAGTACATACCCGGCAGTCGTGCCAGATGAGGTACAGGGTGGTTTGACCGCAACCAATCTGCTCATTGCTGCGGGTCATAAACGGATAGCGTTCATCAATCAGTCGGAATCTTCACCTGCTTCGGTTGGGCGTTTGCGGGGATATCGTCAGGCATTGGAACAGGCGCAGATTTCCTTCGACCCCTCCTTGGTGATTCTTGCCAAGGCCGATCAAGAGGGTGGGTATGGAGCAGTGGACGCGCTGATGAAGACAGGGGCTACTGCGGTATTCTGCCATAACGATAGAACGGCCATGGGCCTGTACGACGCTTTGAGGGAGCGTGGAGTGCGTGTTCCCGATCATCTTTCGGTCGTTGGGTTCGACAACCAGGAAGTGATTGCGGCCCACCTTCATCCTGGCCTAACAACCGTGGCTCTTCCCCAATACGATCTCGGTGTACTTGGAGTGCGCATGCTGCTTGAGCCGTCGTCGGACAGGAAACACTCAAAGGATGCGGAAAGTGCCCCCGCTGTAAGACCAGGGCCCAAGGATTTGCAGGAATATCAGCCGGTGCATGTCTCTTGCCCCTCAGTGGTCAGGCGCTCTATTGCCGTGCCGGCGCGCTGACGGTTTTACTTAATAAGTAGGCCTTGCACTCAGCAACACATCCGCCTGCGACAGGCTGGACCGTGATTTGACAAAAACAGGGAAGTAGCTATTCTGGATAGTGCTTAAGCGATTAAACAAGGGAGAATAATCGCAGATTCATCGATCACGGCTGATCGAAACGACAAGAACAGATTGGATTGACTCAGTGAACACGCTATACTATCAAGCCCCGGGATATTGGGTGGGGGATTGTATGCCTTTCGGCGAGGGCGACACCTTTTACATCTTCCACCAACGCGACGATAGGGATCCTGAGCCGTTAGGAAAGCCGTTCGGGTGGTCCCTGGTTACGACAAAGGACTTCATCCATTATGAAGATCATGGTGTGGTAATCCCACACGGTGGTGAGCGTGATCAGGATCAGTTCATTTATGCCGGCTCTGTTTGCAAAGTCGATGATTGCTATCACATCATTTACACCGGCTACAACAGAAATATCGAGAACGAAGGAGGGCTTTCTCAGGTTCCGATGCATGCTGTCAGCAGCGACCTGTATCACTGGCGCAAGGTGGACGAACCATTGCCCTTCCTGCCTCAAGATGGGTATGACCCCTCTGATTGGAGAGATCCTTGGGTGGTCAGGGACGATGAGCAAGACCGGTATCTGGTCTTGCTGGGCGCTCGACAGCCCGGTCCGAAAACAAGACGAACCGGCAGGACAGTCTGCTTTTCATCACCGGATTTCATGAATTGGAAATTTGAGGGCGATTTTTGGGCCCCGGGACTGTATACGATGCATGAGATGCCGGACCTGTTCAAAATGGGAGACTGGTGGTATCACATAGTCACCGAATACAGCGACAGACACGGGATGACCTATAGGATGTCACGGAGCTTGAATGGGCCTTGGCTGCAGCCGCCGGACGACGGTCTGGAAGGAAGCGCATATTATGCCGCACGAACCTTCGCCTTGAACGGCCACCGTATCCTGTTCGGTTGGGTTGGGACCAAGGAAGGTGATCAGGACATTGGTAACTATGAGTGGGGTGGCGCATTCGTGCCTCATGAGATCTTCCAGCGGCCGGACCATACTTTAGGCGTTAAGCCAGTCACTACACTCTGGGACGGTTTCATCGATCGGAAGCGTATCGACGACTTTGTCATGCAAGGTAACGATGGAAGGGTGCAAAGCAGGATTGCCGACCATCTAGGTAGCCCCTTCGCCTTTGAAGCCGATGTCAGATTCGCCTCCTCCACCCGCTCTTTCGGGCTCGTCTTGGAGGAGGATCCGGAGACCGAAGCAGGCTATCAGTTCCTGTGCAAGGTTGACGAGAACCGATGCACGTTTGAGGGAAGTCCGAACTTTCCCTGGTTCAACACTATGAATATAGGTCTGACCAGACCTGTGCGCCTGGATGCAGGCAGCACCCATCACTTGCAAGTCGTTGTGGACGATACGATTGCCACCTTATATATTGACGGGGTGGCCTTGAGCACCAGAATGTACCGGTCCAGCGGTGGGTCCGTCGGTATGTTCGTAACCGACGGTTCTCTCAAACTCTCGAATGCTTGGATATCAAATACGGTAAGGAGATGATGGTTGTGGAACGGTAAAGGTGTATGCGATGACGGGGAACATCGTTGAGGCTGATAACAATTGCTTAAGCGCTTATGCTAAGCATGCACACAGGATGTGATGATGAGTCAAGGCTTCCAATGGAGGAAGGCATGAATACAGTCAGGAAAACGACGGCCGTAATCGCAGCCGCGGTACTCACAATGGGCGTTCTCTCGGGTTGTGGAGGAACAGGATCCAGTAGCAGCTCGCAAGGTCGGGTCTACTACATGAATCAGAAAGGCGAAAACAATGAACAGTTCGTCCAGCTAGGAAAGCTGTTCACTAAGGATACAGGCATACCATTCGATATTACGACCGCTTCCCCAGGCAATTATGAACAAACCCTGAAAAGCGAACTCGCCAAGACAAATGCACCGACGCTTATTGGCCTGGACAACAATGACTTTCCCAACTGGGTGGATTATTGCGATGATCTTTCCGGGACGCGCATGTACAAGGATCTGCAGAACCGTGATTATGTGCTCAAAGATGGCGATACAGTCAAGGCCATTCCTTTTGTGCTTGACCGGTATGGCATTATCTACAATCGTGCGATTCTGAAAAAATATTTCGCCGCAGACTGGGCGAGCATT
Source organism: Bifidobacterium sp. W8104 (assembly GCF_016100735.1). Taxonomy (NCBI): domain Bacteria; kingdom Bacillati; phylum Actinomycetota; class Actinomycetes; order Bifidobacteriales; family Bifidobacteriaceae; genus Bifidobacterium; species Bifidobacterium sp. W8104. The sequence continues at coordinate 781,736 of NZ_JACFRW010000001.1, read as the reverse complement.
CACTCCGAACAGGAAGTCCGAGGATTTGATGCTCTCAAAAAAATGGTCGAAGAGATTCAGGCTCATAAAAGCGATCTAGGCATCAAAGGAGCATTCACCTCTGCTGGATTCGAGGCCAGTTCACGGCCTAGGTACGGCGACATGCTGCCGCATATACCGGTGTTTTACGAATATCGAGATCAGAACACGACGGTGATTCCTTCAAAGGTATCGGGCAAGTATGTGCCTAATCTCAAGAAGATATTCGATTTGATGATCAAGAACGAGACGGTTGCGCCAACACAGCTTTCAGGCGCGACCCTGGACGATGCTATTTCGGAATTTGCGCTTGGTGATGCGGCTTTCATCGAGATGGGATCGTGGGCGTATCCACAGCTGCGCGGCAAGAAAGTCTCGGATAAGGATATGGGAGTTTTTCCGCTGTATATGGGAATCCCGGGTGAGGAAAACTCCGGGTTAACGATCAGCTCCAACTATTTCGCCATTAACAGCAAAGCCTCGCAAAAAGACAAAGACGCTACCAAGAAGTTTCTGGACTGGATGCTCGATAACGATGGAGCCAGAAAAATCGTCACTGACACCATGGGCTTCGAGACTCCTTTCAAATCCTATGCCAAGGCGGGTTTCAAAACGAAGAATCCCATACTGCGTGCCAATGATGTTTATGCCAAGCGGAACTGTTATGACTTGGTCATCCGCCCGCTTCCCACGGCTCAATGGGCTTTGACCATGGCCGATGCGATGTTGGAATACGCACAGGGGACTGGACCATGGTCCAAGGTTGAATCGTCCTTCGTCGATGGGTGGACATCCGAGTACAACACGGTTCACAAGTCGTGAGGGAAGCTTGACTGCGCCGTAATCGGAGTGGAACTGGCGCGGTTGTGCATGAGTAAAGGATATACACGGTACGCATGCCGCGCGAACACGGGATGTCTGTTCGGCGGGATGCGCACCGGTATGGATGAATCATTGGATTCTGTCTCGGAGGTTGATAATGATATCGATGGCCGGCAAGACGATTTCCCGTTGGTGGGCCTTGTTCGTCTTGCCTACGTTTGTGGCATTCGTGATTGGATTCGTCATCCCCTTCATATTGGGGATTTGGCTGAGTCTATGTCGTTTCACGACTATTGCAGATGCCAATTTCATAGGAACGAAAAACTACGCTGCAGCCATATCGGATCCTGAATTCTGGCATGCTTTGTGGTACACGGCCTTGTTTACGGTGGTCACTACGGTAATCGTCAATGTGTGTGCCTTCGCGATCGCCAGTCTGCTAACGAAGGCGATAAGGGGAGCGAATCTTTTCCGGTCGATCTTCTTCATGCCCAATCTGATAGGTGGCATCGTGCTCGGCTATATCTGGATGCTGTTGCTCAACGGTGTCCTCCAGCATTGGGGTAAGTCCATCACCTTTTCAGGTACGTACGGATTCTGGGGAATGGTATTGCTGATGTGCTGGCAGCAGATCGGTTACATGATGATTATCTACATCGCCGGGTTGCAGACCCTGCCCGGTGATGTCATCGAAGCTGCATCGGTTGATGGAGCCAGCGGCGCCCAGACCCTGTTCCATATCACCATTCCGCTGATGATGCCATCAATAACCGTTTGTACGTTTTTGTCGATCACCAATGGCTTTAAAATGTTCGATCAGAATTTGGCTCTGACCAATGGAGCACCGTCCAATTCTTCAGAACTGGTTGCGTTGAACATTTATAGGACATTTTACGGACGGGCTGGGTTCGAAGGAGCAGGCCAGGCCAAGGCGGTTATTTTCTTCGTCATCGTGGCCCTTGTCGCTATCCTGCAGAACAGGCTTACCGCTCGCAAGGAGGTAACCGCATGAGTGCCAAGGCCAAACATTCAGGCTGGTGGACACTGTTCTTCACGCTGGTGTGCCTACTGTGGGTATTCCCGATAGTGCTGGTTGGTATCAATTCCTTCAAGGACAAAGTCTATATCACTCATGATGCCTTCTCCATTCCGCTGGGCGACATGTTCGCGGGCCTCGACAATTACCGAAAGGGCATTGAACAGACCAACTTCTTTGCCAGTTTTGGATGGACGGTAGTGGTAACGGTAGGATCTGTCGCACTGATTCTGCTATGTACTTCGATGTGTGCCTGGTGGATCGTCCGGGTGAACAATCGTACGGCAAAATCGCTTTATCTGGTCTTCCTCTTCAACATGATCGTTCCCTTCCAGATGGTGATGTTCACCCTGTCCAAGATGGCCGACATTATAGGGCTCAACACGCCTTGGGGCCTGTGGATCATATATCTTGGGTTCGGCTCCGGACTTCCGGTGTTCATATTCACCGGAGTGGTCAAGGGAATCCCCCAAGAGCTGGAGGAGTCGGCCATGATTGACGGGGCGAGTGTCCCCAGGACCTTTTTTGAGATTGTCGTGCCCATCATGAAACCCTCCATAGTGTCAGTGGCGATTCTGGAAGCCATGGGAATCTGGAATGACTTCCTGCTGCCCTATTTGACCTTGGACCTGCGGAAATATCGGACCATCAGCATTGCAGTGCAATATCTCAAAGGCGGTTACGGGACTGTCGACATGGGAGCGATGATGGGATGTCTGGTCATGGCTATCATTCCCATAGTCATTTTTTATGTGATCTGTCAGAAGTACATCATCAGTGGAGTGTTGGCTGGTGCTGTAAAGGGCTGAAACTGCAATTCCTCCATGGTCCCTGGGCTGCTTTCTTAGGCCCGGGGACCATTTTCATTCCTCCGACAGGCTGTTTGGCTAGCCTGGTTGCAATACCGCGGACGGTATGTGCTGAGCAGGAGCCTCAGTCTGCCTGTCTGCATCATCGGAGGATTTTGTAACAGTAGAGCTGATTTTGAATTGCAAACGGTGTCATTAATATATGTCATCTCTTCGTCTCTAAGACTTGCCGCAGATTGAAGGATAGTTGCTGTTTCTCCAGTGATCGTAAAGGCTGAGTAATGATTTGCAGGCAGACAAGTTTCTTATTATGATAACGTGTGCAATACAAGTAGTCGCTTGGCGCTATGCCATTGATGGCGATTCGGTGTTGGTAATGGCCTTTCCGGGCAAGGACGGGGAAGGCCACTGTCAAAGCAGACCGGGCCGAGGCGAGGTTTGGCATCAATGGCGAGAATGGAGGAACTGCCCAATGACGGAATTGACTGAGCCAAGAGCATCAATATCAGCAGCCGAGTTTGCTGAGGGGGTTCGCAAACGACTGGTTCAACGCTGGGGAGTCGATGAGGCTGCAGCATCGCCGGTTCAGATTTATCAAGCAGCTTCTCAGCTGGTACGCGATTGTATGGCGACATCTTGGAAGTGCAGCAATCGACGCATGGCCGAAGGCACGACCAGGACTGTGGGCTACTTGAGCGCAGAGTATCTGCTGGGGCGGCAATTGCCCAATGCTCTTCTGGACGCAGGGCTGACTGATCAATTTAATGAAGCCATGCAGGAATTGGGTTTTGAACCCGATGATGTCATCGAAGCAGAGCATGAGCCCGGTTTGGGCAACGGCGGATTGGGCAGGTTGGCAGCCTGCTTTATGGATTCTTTGGCCTCGCTTGATCTGCCGGCCATCGGGTATGGTATTCGGTACCGCTATGGCATATTCGAGCAGGTCTTCGATGCGGATGGCAGACAGTTGGAAAAGCCCGATAACTGGTTGTCTGCCGGCGATGCCTGGGGATATCGACAGATGGAGAGAGCGCAACGGGTTGCTTTTGGAGGACAGGTTACGGGGCAGGATGGCCACAGGGTTTGGCGCCCGGCCTGGTCGGTTCAGGCGGTTCCTTATGACTATCCGATCCCTGGTTATGCATCCGGGCGTATAAATACGCTTCGTCTCTGGCAGTCTGAAGCATATGACGGCTTTGATCTGCAACGCTTCAACCAGTCGGACTACGATGGCGCGGTACAGGCTCAGGTGCGAGCGAATACCATCAGCGCGATCCTTTATCCCGAGGATTCCACTGCGGACGGCAAGCGTCTCAGATTGGAGCAGCAGTATTTCTTTGTCGCTGCATCCTTGGGCGATGCCATAGCGACCTTCTACCATGGTCAGGATCATCCTGATCTGAGCACTCTGCCTGATCATATTTGCTTCCAGTTGAACGATACGCATCCAGTCATTGGCATCGCCGAACTGATGCGCATCCTTTTGGATGACTTCGGCTATGAATGGACGCAGGCGTGGGAAATCACACAGAGGACTTTCAACTATACTTGTCATACCCTCTTGCCAGAGGCTTTGGAGGAGTGGCCGCGCTCGCTTCTTGCGGAATTGTTGCCCAGGCATATGGAGATCATCGAGCGCATCGATGCTGATTTTGTCAAATATTTGAGGGACGAACAGGTTGATCAGGAGCGGATTGATGCCATGCGTATCATCACGCAAGGTGAGGATCCTACAATCCGCATGGCCTATCTGGCTACGGTTGGATCCACCAAGGTCAACGGTGTTGCACAACTGCATTCCCGACTTCTGCAAGAGGTCACGCTCAGGGACTTTCACACAGTTTATCCCGGCAAATTCACCAACGTAACCAATGGAGTGACTCCTAGACGCTTCATGCGATTGGCCAATCCGCGGCTCTCGGATCTGATTACGGAAGGTTTGGGAACTGATTCTTGGGTTGCCGACCTTTCCAAGCTGTCTGGTTTGGAACCGCTGGCCGATGATGACGACTTCGTGGCGCGCTTCATACGCGTCAAGGATGACAATAAAAGGGATTTTGCTCTCTACGCTCAACGACGGTATGGCTTCAGCCCCGACCCCTCAACCATGTTCGATGTCATGGTCAAGCGCCTGCATGAGTACAAGCGGCAGTCGTTGAAAATACTGGCCGTTATTGCTGATTACGCCGATATGATCGCCGGAAGATCCGACAATGATCGGGTGCAACCAAGAACGGTTATTTTCGGTGCAAAAGCAGCTCCTGGTTACGCCATGGCCAAGCTGACCATCCAGCTGATCAACAATGTGGCCAGAGTCATCAATGCGGATCCAAGGACCGATGGACTGCTTAAGGTGTATTTCCCGGCAAACTACAACATCAGCATGGCAGAACACCTGATTCCCGCCACTGACCTTGATGAGCAGATTTCGCAGGCCGGCAAGGAGGCCAGTGGGACAAGCAACATGAAATTCGCGCTCAATGGGGCTCTGACTGTCGGAACTTTGGACGGGGCAAATGTGGAGATACGCGAGAAGGTGGGTGCAGAGAACTTCTTTGCTTTCGGGCTGAACGTGGATCAGGTGCATGCTTTGGATGCTGAGGGATATGCTCCTATGGCATATTATGACAAGGATGCTCGTCTGAGAGCTGCTATTGATATGGTGGCATCAGGAGCCTTTTCGCATGGTGATCGTGATACTTATCGCAAGCTTGTCCAGGATTGGCTGAAGCACGATCAATTCATGGTCATGGCTGACTTCGGAGCCTACATGGATGCTCAGCGCAGGATTGACCAAGCATACAGACAGCCCGATCAGTGGGCTCGCAAAGCCATACTCAATATCGCCCGATGTGGCTCTTTCAGTTCCGATCGGGCAGTGGAGGATTATCTGACCCGGATTTGGATGCCAGGGACACGCAGATAAGCGGGGCCTGACGATTGCAGGAAGGTCACCGGGGAGGTTTGGTTGTATCCCTGAGGATCAGGTGCGTGGGGAACATTTGGTAAAGTTCCCCCGCATCCTTTCCTGTGATCAGGCTGAGTATCTTGTCTGCTGCCGCCCTGCCCATGGCGTAAGGATCCTGTTGTATGGTGGTCAGTCCAATTGCGTCGCTGTAGGTGCTGTCGTCAAAACCGATAACGGATAGATCGTCAGGGACTTCTCGGCCATAGCGATGAAGACGGTAAAGAATTGGTATAGCCAATTCATCAGTTTGGAAGCATACAGCTGTCGGCGCTGGTTCCAGTGCCAGGAGTTGGGACAAGGCTGAGTTGTAGACATCTTGCCCGAGAGGACATTGTATGGCCGTGGCCTCATCCTGAATGTCCGCCTTGCGACAGGCATCCATAAAGCCTTCAAGCCGCTCGTCAGCCCTATAGCGGAAGGGTGAACCGTGCCCTGCCCTAATGAATGCTATTCGTCGATGGCCTAGGCCGATCAGATGGTTGACAGCCAGACGCATGGAGTCGCGGTCGTCGATATAAACGGCTGCGTCAAATTCCTTGATGGCCGGGATGTTGATGCCTACGATAGGCACATCCATGTTCCCTAGCCTGGCGATTTCATCCGGCTCTATGTTGAATGAGCAAACCACTACCGCATCCGCGTTCCGACGAACCGGCAAATCGGAAAAAAACCGGCTGCGTGCTTCAAAGGTATTCATTGTATAAATGGAGATATCGTAGCCTGATTGTTGAAGAACATCATTGAGGCCCGCGAAGACATGGCTGTTGAACCATTTGGTCACACTGTCGCTTATGAGCATGGCAATGCGCATGGATTGTCCTGACTTCAGCGCTGCTGCCGATCTTGATATGCTAAAGTCCAACTGACGGGCAATTGTGAGGACTTTGGCGCGTGTTTTCGCGGAAACCAGCTGTGGACGAGTGAAAGACCGGGATACGGTGGAGACTGATACGCCGGCTTTCCTGGCAACGTCCTGGATGGTGGATTTCACTGGGTGCCTCCGATTGCCGAAGAGGAGACGTCCGCTGGGGATGCCGTTATGGTGCAGCACCTCATTCGAATCCTCCTCCATGATCCAGTTCGATGTGACGGAGCCTGTCCTCGTATCTGATAGATAACGATAGCAATTTCCTTCTTCATCTACTTCATCTTTATTATAGAACCTGGGATGCAGATCTAACCCGTCGCAGATGTTATATCCGGGAAATAGCGCGTTTGCAGTCTTTATATAGGTTTTGAAATCGATCGCACGAATGCTGTTGATGCCACCGTGTGAAAGGCTGACGCATTGATGACAACGATTGAATTATAGAGAATCCGGAGTCTTGTGGGCTTAAAAGAGTCATGTTGAGCCGAATCATAGAACGGACATGTCGATGAAATGACTTAGCAAATCGCATTCCGTCATCCCTTATTGCTATCGTTTGCATTTTTCCGTTTTTTGTGGACAATGGAAGATAGGTCGAGTTTCAGTTCGGCACGAGTCGCTGGCTGGACACAAGTGACAGCGAGGAATTCGACTGAACAAGAAAGAAAGGTTCGATGATGAATCACACGATAACCAAGGGAATTGGTCTATTGGCGGCTCTGACTTTGTCTGTCGGAGCCTTGGGCGCCTGCGGATCGACTCAATCGGCTGATGGTGGTAAGACAGCCGCTGGAAAGGTCTTCTTCCTGAATTTCAAACCAGAAGCAGCAGATCAGTGGAAAGCGATCGCAGAAGAATATACCAAGGAAACCGGCGTCAAGGTTGATGTGCAAACGGCGGCCTCCAATACATACGAACAGACGCTGAAGTCGGAGATGGCCAAATCGCAGGCTCCGACCTTATTCCAGGTGAATGGGCCCGTGGGCCTAGCCAGTTGGAAGTCTTATACGGCAGACATGTCCAAAAGCGAAGTGTATCGTCAACTGACCAATCAAGACCTGGCGCTCAAGTCGGATGACGGTCAGCAGGTCCTGGGAGTTCCTTATGCCATGGAGACCTATGGGCTGATTTACAACAAAGACATCATGGGCAAGTACATGAAGTTGCCTGATGCCAAGGTCAAGTCCGTGAAGGAGATAAATTCATTTGACAAGCTCAAGGCGGTTGCTGATGACATTCAGCAGCACAAGGATGAGCTTGGCGTCAAGGGTGCCTTTACCTCGGCGGGGTTCGACTCTAGCTCCGATTGGCGCTTCAAGACGCATTTGGCCAATATTCCTCTCTATTACGAACTCAAGGAAGATAAGATCACCACTCAGCCAGAATCCGTCAAGGGAACTTATCTGCCTCAGTTCAAGCAAATCTTCGATCTTTATCTGAAGGATTCCACCACTGATCCCAAGCAGCTGAGCTCCAAGACCGGGGATGACGCCAATTCGGAATTTGCTCTTGGAGAGGCCGCTCTATATCAGAACGGAACCTGGGCATGGACTGATTTGGAGAAAGCAGGTATGTCCAAGGATCAGATCGGCATGATGCCCATCTACATCGGCGCTCCCGGCGAGAAGGATCAGGGTCTGGCGACAGGTTCGGAGAATTACTGGTGCATCAACAAGAAGGCCTCCAAGGATGATCAGCAGGCGACGGAGAAATTCCTGGCTTGGATGATAACCTCCGAAAAGGGCAAGAAAGCCATGAGCAGCGACATGGGCTTTACCACCCCCTTCAAGAGCTTTGATGATGTAAAATCCGACAATCCTCTGGTTCAGGAGGCAGTCGAAGACTCCAAGTCCGGCAAGACCCAGGTTAGCTGGAACTTCACCATGATGCCCTCCGAGCAGTGGAAGAATGACCTGGGCAACGCCCTTCTGGAGTACGCTCAGGGCACCGGCAACTGGGATAAGGTCAAGTCGGCGTTCGTAGACAATTGGGCCAAGGAGTATCAGGCCAATCGTCAGGCCTGATATATAGAGCGTCGGCTCTTCCATTTGCTTGCTGAAATGAGCAGCTGCCCGTCATAGACTTGTCCGAATTTCTGAGGAATGGTCATGGCGGGCTTGGATGGAGTCGGGGAAGGAATGGACGACCCATGGTAGTCAGATCGATACGGCGTTGGTGGGTCCTTTTTACCGTGCCCACAGTAGTGGCCTTCATAGTCGGATTTATTGTCCCCTTTCTTATGGGTGTGTGGTTGAGCCTGTGTCGTTTTACTACGGTGACTGATGCACGATTCATCGGGTTGACCAATTACCGTGCAGCGCTGGCTGACGGGGAATTCTGGCACGCTTTGGTCTATACCGTCGCTTTCACCATAGTGACGACTGTTGTTGTCAACGTAGCTGGATTCGCGGTGGCCTACATGCTGACAAAGGCGATTCGAGGGGCGAATGTGTTCCGCTCCGTCTTCTTCATGCCGAACCTGATCGGCGGCATCGTGCTTGGATACATTTGGCTGCTGCTGCTCAACGGCGTGCTCTCCCGATGGGGTCGATCCATCACCTACTCGGGAATGTACGGATTCTGGGGAATGGTGCTCCTGTACTGCTGGCAGCAAATCGGATACATGATGATCATCTATATTGCCGGTCTGCAGGCTCTTCCCGGTGATGTGCTGGAAGCCGCCTCGGTCGATGGTGCCAATAGTCGGCAACGGCTGATGTTGATTACGCTACCCCTGATGATGCCGTCGATAACTGTGTGCACCTTCCTGACAGTGACCAACGGGTTCAAGATGTTCGATCAGAACCTGGCATTGACCAATGGCGCGCCTTCGAACACCTCTGAGCTTCTGGCGCTGAACATTTACCGGACGTTTTATGGCAGGACCGGGTTTGAGGGCGTCGGGCAGGCGAAGGCGGTGGTGTTCTTCGTTATCGTGGCGCTGATTGCGCTGATACAGAACCGGCTTACCACCAGCAAGGAGGTAACGGCATGAGTGAGAAAACGAAAAGATCCGGCTTATGGAGCGTCTTTTTCACTCTGGTATCCATACTGTGGGTGTTTCCTCTGGTGCTGGTGCTGGTCAATTCTTTCAAAAACAAGGCATATATATCGCGCAATGCCTTCTCGATACCCGTAGGCAGGGCATTCGTTGGTTTGGAGAATTACCGGCGTGGCATCGAACGGACCGACTTGATTGCCAGCTTTGGATGGACGGTGCTCATTACGGTTGGATCGGTGCTGTTGATTCTGATCTGCACCTCCATGTGTGCATGGTGGATCGTCCGCGTCGATAATTGGGCGGCCAGAACCTTGTATGTCCTGTTCCTGTTCAACATGGTCGTGCCCTTCCAGATGGTCATGTTTACGCTGTCCAAGCTGGCGGACATGCTGGGGCTTAATACACCTTGGGGATTGTGCCTTGTCTATCTTGGATTCGGGGCTGGTCTGGCCGTTTTCATTTTCACTGGCGTCATCAAGGGCATTCCCCGGGAGCTGGAGGAGTCAGCCATGATTGATGGAGCAAGTATTCCACGTACTTTCTTTGGAATCGTGGTGCCAATCATGCGGCCCTCGATCGTTTCAGTCGCCATCCTCGAGGCTATGTGGATATGGAATGACTTCCTCTTGCCATATTTGACCTTGGACATGCGCAGGTTCAAAACGATGAGCATAGCCATCCAGTACCTTAAAGGCGGTTATGGCAGTGTGGATATGGGCGCCATGATGGGATGCCTGGTGCTGGCAATCATCCCGATCGTTATCTTCTACCTGATTTGCCAGAAGTACATCATCAAAGGTGTGCTTGCCGGAGCAGTGAAGGGGTAGGCCGATGTTTCAGACATGGGGGCCTGCCCGGCTGTTCCTCCCTGGGGCGGGCTCCTGTGCCGATCATCATTGCATGGAGGTTTGATGGGTTTTCTTTCTCCCGATTCAGGGTTTATGCGCGGATTGTCGGATCTGGCGGATGCCATCTGGATCAACATGCTCATGCTGGTTACGGGTCTGCCCTTGGTTACCATTGGTGCGGCTTTGTCGGCAGGACATTACGCTGCTCGAAGGTCCCTTCAGGGGCGAGGCCATGTAACTGCCGATTTTTTCCATGCCTTTCGAGTGGAATTTATGCAGTCCACGTGCATATGGCTGATATTGGGTCCGATCGGTTGCCTGCTGATATGCGGATGGCTCCTGGTGCGCGTACCCCTCTTGCTGATACCTGGATTCGCCCTGGGGCTGCTATGGGCCATCGTCTTCGAATGGGTCTGGTCGCTGCAAGCCGGTTTTGAAAATACTGTCCTGAGGACCATGCTGAATGCACTGGTCATTGGCGTTGTCAATTGGCCGCGCACAGCGGCTTTGGTCGTCATGGACTTGGCGTATTTACTGCTTTTGGCCGTCTGCTGGCTTCGTCTTCCCCAGGGGCTTTTTCTTCTCGTGGTTCTAGGGTATGGAACACTTGTCATGCTCCATACGCCGATCCAGAAACCCACCCTTGACAGGTATCGGACCGGCAATTCGCAATCCTGATGGCCGTGAAATACCTGTATACATAAACATGTATACGATTCCATCAAATTGACTCGGATGTAAATGAAAAGGCGATGCAATGCCAATTAAGGAATGACAACGATTGCAAGAACAATCTTGGTGGCCGTTGAACCTCGTGCGATTGCTCCCGGTATTCGACCTGCTGCCAAAGTAAGCAAAGGAGATCAACTATGTCACGGGGCGACGGTCCGGGGGTAATGCCATTGGGACGCCAGGAAGGTACACGTTGCGCAGGGTGGAATGAGGTCGAATCATGAGTGCGAAAGCAGTGCAGTCATTGCCTGACACTACAGGCGCATTGGCACGTCTTGCCGCTTTGTGCGGTGTCGCTGCTGAATATGAGGATCAGCAAGGCGAATTGCAGCATATAGATGCCGATGTGCTCGTCAGAGTGCTGGGGGCAATGGGCGTTCCCGCCAAGAGCGATGCGCAGATCGGTCTATCGCTGAAGCGCATACTTCGTGACCGGAATGAACAGCTGTGTCCGCCGACCATCGTGCAGACCGTGGGCAATGCTGTCAGGGTGCCGCTTCGTGCAGCTGCAGGTTCCGTGCGAGCTTCGTTGAAGCTCGAGGACGGAACAGATCAATCATCGTCGCTGGTCATCACGTCGGGAGGCGGCCCGGATGACGGTCGATCCCTCTTTCTGGTTTTGGACGGCAGGATTCCGATTGGGTACCACGAGCTCACCGTATCGGACGGCATGCGGAGCGCAGTGTCGACGGTGATTGCTGCGCCGGGACATATTGATCTGCCGGCTGCGGTTGCCGAGCATCCACGATGGGGCTGGATGGTTCAGCTGTATTCGGTGCGCTCGCCGCAATCCTGGGGTGTCGGCGATTTCGGGGATCTACGTAGGCTTCTTGTGGATGCTGCTGATAAGACCAAGGCTGATTTCATGCTGATAAATCCCATCCATGCCGCCGAGCCAGTGCCTCCAATGACGCCTTCGCCGTATTTCCCGGCCTCTCGTGTGTTTATCAATCCCCTCTATATTCGACCTGAGCTGATCGACGAATACCAGAATCTGCCGGCAGGGGATAAGCATGGTATCCGTACGCTCCTGAAGCAGGTATCAATGGATGACACCAATCCCGATCTCATTGACAGGGATCATAGCTGGAAGTGCAAAGAGGCAGCCTTGCGGATCATCTATGACAAGGGTGAGCTGAGTCAGGAACGTGCTGGACAGCTGAAACAGTTTATTGATTCCGGTGGCGTTGAGCTCAAGGACTTCGCCTTGTGGTGCTTGGCATACCAATGCTGGGGCAGGCCTGAGTCCGGACCCGACTCATGGTTTCATAGACTCGGCCCGGATTCTGTCGCCGTCAGTAACCTGCTGCAGGAGCATCATGACGACTTCGATTTCTATGTCTGGATGCAATGGGTTGCTGATCAGCAGCTGGAACGGGCGCAGAGGGCTGCCCGGGATGCCGGCATGGCTATTGGTCTGATGGAAGACATGGCTGTTGGTGTCAATCCTCTTGGAGCCGATGTCTGGACCCATCCGGAATCTTATGCATCCGGTGCTACGGTGGGCGCCCCGCCAGATGATTTCAATCAGCAGGGGCAGAATTGGATGCAGCCGCCGCTTGACCCGATGAGCTTGCAGCGGACCGGGTTTCTGGCCTATAGGCAATTGGTCCATGCCATGTTCGCTCATTGCGGGGCCGTCCGCATCGATCATGCCTTGGGCTTGTTCCGACTTTGGTGGATTCCTGATGGGTTACCTGCGAGCCAGGGAGCCTACGTGTCCTATGATCAGGATGCCATGCTGGCGGTCTGGGCCATTGAAGCGACTCGTTCCGGAGGGATGGTCATCGGGGAGGATCTGGGTGTCGTCCCCCGTTACGCTTCGCAGGCTCTGGCTGAACGTGGCATTCTGGGCACCGTCATTGAGTGGTTTGAGCAGCAAGATGGACGGTTTACAGATCCGGCACAGTACCGTCAGTGTGCATTGGCGGCCGTGACTACGCATGATCTGCCTCCCACGGCTGGATATCTTCGTTATGAGCATGTGCGACTCAGAGAGAAGTTGCACCTGCTGAACACGTCGCCCGCCAGTTTTGAACATGCCGCCAAGCAGGAGCATGCGGCCATGCTGCGCTTTCTGCAGGACCATGGCTGGTTGGATAAGGCAGCTGCCAGTGATGAGGACGGCCATATGCAGGAAATTGTGCAGGCTATGCACCGTGCCATTGCCGAGTCCCCCTGCCTGCTCAAGGTCGCCGCGTTGGTTGATGGGGTGGGCGAGGCTCGTTCGCAGAATCAGCCTGGCACAGTCGATGAATACCCCAATTGGCGCGTTCCATTGGCTGATGAACATGGGCAAGCAGTGAGTGCTGACAAGGTGTTCGATATGGCCCGTGTCCGCGCACTTGCCGGGATTATGCAGAAAGGGTGAGCCGGACTCCTGTCATCCCGGTATTTGCTCGTTTTTCAGTAGCGTTCTTGACAATGGGAATAATATTTGCCAGAAGAAGTTGAGTGATGTAGGCTCAAGTTTCGGAGTGGTCATGATGGCTGCTTGTCCGGGTCGACGGAAGTCGGCCATCGGGACCACGAACGAAGCGCGAGCGGAGAACGTGAACGTCGAGGTGCGGGGTCAGACCCTACGCCCCATTTCATCAGGAGGTAACGAGTATGGCACGTGCAGTTGGCATTGATCTGGGAACCACCAATTCCTGCATTGCAACCCTTGAGGGCGGCGAGCCCACGGTAATCGTCAACGCTGAGGGCGCGCGGACCACGCCGTCGGTGGTGGCATTCAGCAAGTCCGGCGAGATTCTGGTCGGCGAAGTGGCCAAGCGCCAGGCGGTCACCAACGTGGACCGGACCATCAGCTCGGTCAAGCGCCACATGGGCACCGACTGGTCCGTCGAGATCGACGGCAAGAAGTGGACCCCGCAGGAGATTTCGGCCCAGATCCTCATGAAGCTCAAGAGGGACGCCGAGTCCTACCTGGGCGAGCCCGTCACCGACGCGGTCATCACCTGCCCTGCATACTTCAACGACGCTCAGCGCCAGGCCACCAAGGATGCCGGCAAGATCGCCGGTCTGAACGTCCTGCGTATCATCAACGAGCCCACCGCTGCAGCTCTGGCCTACGGTCTGGAGAAGGGCAAGGAGGACGAGCGCATCCTGGTCTTCGATCTGGGCGGCGGCACCTTCGATGTCTCCCTGCTGGAGATCGGCAAGGATGACGACGGCTTCTCCACCATCCAGGTCCAGGCCACCAACGGCGACAACAAGCTGGGCGGCGATGACTGGGATCAGAAGATCATCGACTGGCTGGTCAGCGAGGTCAAGAACAAGTACAACGTGGATCTGTCCAAGGACAAGATCGCCCTGCAGCGGCTCAAGGAGGCCGCCGAGCAGGCCAAGAAGGAGCTGAGCTCCTCCTCGTCCACCAGCATCTCCATGCAGTACCTGGCCATGACCCCCGACGGGACCCCGGTCCACCTGGACGAGACCCTGACCCGGGCGCACTTCGAAGAGATGACCTCCGACCTGCTGGGCCGCTGCCGCACGCCTTTCAACAACGTGTTGCACGATGCCGGCATTTCGGTTCAGGACATCGACCATGTGGTGCTGGTCGGCGGTTCCACACGTATGCCCGCCGTCAAGGACCTGGTCAAGGAACTGACCGGCGGCAAGGAAGCCAACCAGACCGTCAACCCCGATGAGGTTGTGGCCGTCGGCGCTGCCGTGCAGTCCGGCGTCATCAAGGGCGACCGCAAGGACGTCCTGCTGATCGACGTGACCCCGCTCTCCCTGGGCATCGAGACCAAGGGCGGCATCATGACCAAGCTGATCGACCGCAACACCGCCATCCCCACCAAGCGGTCCGAGGTCTTCTCGACCGCCGAGGACAACCAGCCCTCCGTGCTGATTCAGGTCTACCAGGGCGAGCGTGAGTTCGCCCGCGACAACAAGCCTCTGGGGACCTTTGAGCTGACCGGCATCGCTCCAGCCCCGCGTGGCGTTCCTCAGATCGAGGTCACCTTCGACATCGACGCCAACGGCATTGTGCACGTCTCCGCCAAGGACAAGGGCACCGGCAAGGAGCAGTCCATGACCATCACCGGTGGCTCCGCCCTGCCCAAGGACGAGATTGATCGCATGGTCAAGGAGGCCGAGGCCCACGAGGCCGAGGACAAGCAGCGTCGTGAGGATGCCGACACCCGCAACGCCGCCGAGTCCGCTGCCTACCAGACCGAGAAGCTGGTCAACGACAACAAGGACAAGATCTCCGACGAGGTGGCCAAGGAGGTCACCGACAAGGTCAACGCTCTGAAAGAGGCTCTGAAGGGCGAGGACATGGACAAGATCAAGAACGCCCAGAGCGAGCTGATGACCTCTGCCCAGAAGATCGGCCAGGCCCTCTACGCCCAGCAGGGCTCCGCTGACGGTGCAGGCGCTCAGGGCGCTGCAGGTGCCTCCGGTGCCGCCTCGGGTGCAGGCTCTTCCTCGTCCGCCGATGACGACGTGGTGGATGCCGAGGTCGTGGACGACGACGACAAGAAGAAGGACGGCGAGTGACATGTCGGCCTTCGACAAGGATGATGCCGGGCCACTGAAGGGTGACCCGGCCGCCGCCGGCGGACCGGACGGGAACGAGGCCAAGGCCTCTGACGCCGCCTCGACGCCCGACCAGGAAGCGGCTCGCGGACGTCACGCCGACAAGGGCGCAGCAGACGGGAGCCAGGCTGCCGGACAGACCACGTCGGATTCCTCCGCCAAGGACGCGTCGTCAGCGGATGCTCAGGCTGATGACAAGACTGATGCCGACTCGGCCAATGAGGAGAGCACCGACAAGGGATCAGACGGGCTGACTCCTCTGGGCCAGGCCAAGAAGGAGGCCGCCGATTATCTGGAGGCCCTCCAGCGCGAGCGGGCCGAGTTCGTCAACTTCCGCAACCGCGCCAAGAAGGAGCAGGACATCTTCCGTCAGCATGGCATCGTGGATGTACTGACCGCCCTTCTTCCGGCCCTTGATGACATTGACCGAATCAAGGAGCATGGGCAGATGGACGACTCCTTCCAGGCCGTGGCCAAGAAGATCGACAAGACCTTCGAGAAGTTCGGTGTCGAGAAGTTCGGTGAAAAGGGCGAGGACTTCGACCCCACCAAGCATGAGGCCATCCTGCACAAGCCGGACCCCGAGGCCAAGAAAGAGACCGTTGACACGGTGGTCGAGGCAGGCTATCGGATCGGCGACCGGGTGATCCGGGCCGCCAGGGTAGTGGTGACCTCGCCCGGGCAGTAGCAGGGACGGTGATTGCGGACCTTCCGCAGGCTGAATCGACGCCTTCGCATGCGGCGGCTGGTGGGTATGGTCCTGCCCGCCGCCGCACGCGAAAGGGCGGATTCCAATTCGATATATTCGTAGCTTATGAGGAAAGGAGACATGGATGGCTGAGAATGAATGGCTGAGCAAGGACTATTACAAGGTCCTTGGTGTCTCCAAGGACGCCAGCGAAGCGGAGATCACCAAGGCCTACCGCAAGCTTGCCCGCAAATACCATCCCGATCTCAATAAGACCAAGGAGGCCGAGGAGAAGTTCAAGGACATCTCCGAGGCCTACGACGTGCTCAGCAACAAGGAGCAGCGTCAGAAGTACGATGCCATCCGCCAGTTCGGCATGGGGGGAGCCCGGTTCGCCGGAGGCTCAGGCCAGGGCGGCTTCAACACCGATGCATTCTCGGACATCTTCGGCTCCATGTTCGGCGGGGCCGGGGCGCCGGGAGGCACCCGCATCCGTTTCGGCGATGGTTCGGGACAACCCGACTTTGCTGACATCTTCTCCTCCTTCGGTGGGGGTGCCGGCGGTGGAGGTCGGACCACTTACCAGGAGACCAGGCCCAGGCCCGTCAAGGGTGAGGATCGCAACTCGAAAATCGGCCTGTCCTTCCGTCAGGCGGTCAAGGGGGCCACGGTCTCCCTGAGCGTGGGCGGCAAGCGCTTCAAGACGCATATCCCCGCTGGGGTTCGCAACGGCCAGCGGATCAGGTTGGCTGGCAAGGGTCGGCCCGGCAGGGACGGGGGCGCCAATGGCGACCTCTACCTGCAGATCAGCGTCCAGCCCAGCCAGCGGTTCACCATGAAGGATAGGGATCTGGTCATGACCCTGCCGGTGACGGTCTCCGAGGCTGCCCTGGGGGCCAAGGTCCAGGCCCGGGACATCGACGACCAGGTCATCACCTTCAGGATTCCGGCCGGCTCCTCCAGCGGCGACGAGATCCGCATCGCCGGCAAGGGAGTCCAGGACAGGCGCGGCAAGGGCGACCTGGTGGGGCGGCTTGAGATTCGCATGCCCGGTCGGTTGGGCATGGCTCAGAAGAAGGCCATGCGTGACTTTGCCAAGTCCAGCGGTGACTTCGACGAGCAGATCGCCGGGGAGCGCATGAAGATATGACAATCCGGATGCCGGATTAAGTCGGAACGAACAGCGGGGAGGAGTGATGATCATGGTCAGGGTGGATCCCGAGACCAGGCGGATTTATCTGGCCTGCGCTCGCGGCCTGGTGGCCGGGCACATCAGCCTGGATGCTGCCGACGATGCCGGCTTGGACATTGAGTTGCCGGTCTTCACCGTCGGCCAGGTCGGGCAGTTGGCCAACATCCATCCGCAGACTCTGCGCCAATACGACCGGCTGGGTCTGATTGTGCCGGAACGGACCGAGGGGGGTGCGCGCCGATACTCCCTGCGGGATCTGGACCGGCTGGGTCAGGCCCAGCATCTGAGCCAGGACGAGTCCATCAACCTGGCCGGGGTGACCAGGATCCTGGCCCTGGCCGAGGAGAATCGCCAGCTGAGGCGTCAGTTGCGCCGCTCCCACCAGTCACAGGGATCCAGCATGTTCGCGGCCGCTGCCGACGGCCGGGTCGTCGAGGTCAGGCGGTCCAGCAGGGCTCGGCTCTGGCGGCAGGACACGACGCATGACGAGGCCGATCCGACCGAGTCCAAATCGCTGATCGTCTGGAGCGTACGCTCCTGAGACAGGTGAGTGGCCTGTGCTATGGTGTACAGGTTGGCCGCTCGCCCAAGAGCTGCGGCTGACTGTCGCCTGAATGCTTTGAGTACGGGGAAACCGCTTGCGCGAAATTCGTCATTCTCTGCTTTGCACGCGGCCTGCGAACTGTCGACCGACAGTACCGTTTTCTTCCCTGTTGTGAAAGGTCATTGTGACTGCTTCATCCATGCCCGATTCCAATTCATCCAATTCCGGACAACCCGCCGCGGAGCCCGTGACCTTCGACCAGCTGGGTGTACCTGAACCCTTGGTCCGCGTCCTGCGCAAGGACGGCAAGACCAGCGCCTTCCCCATCCAGCGGGATACCTTGCCCGATGCCCTGGCTGGCCGTGACATCCTGGGCCGGGGCCGGACCGGTTCCGGCAAGACCCTGGCCTTCAGCATCCCTCTGGTGGCTCGACTGGCTGCCGACGAGGGAGGACGGGCCACCCATGGTCGCGGTGGAGCCGCTGGATCAGGCAGTCTGCCACGCCCGCGCGGTCTTGTCCTGGCTCCCACCCGCGAGCTGGCCAATCAGATTGATGAGGTTCTCAATCCGCTGGCCCAGGCCTACGGCATGCGGACCTGCACTGTCTATGGCGGGGTAGGCCAGGGCCGTCAGGTCGATGCGCTTCGGCGCGGTGCCAAGATCGTGGTGGCTTGCCCCGGTCGCCTGGAGGATTTGCTCCGCCAGCGCAAGCTCAGCCTGGAGGACGTGGAGATCGCCGTGCTGGACGAGGCCGACGAGATGGCCGACATGGGCTTCCTGCCTGCCGTGGAGCGGATTCTGGCCCAGGTCAGACCGGGCGGTCAACGCATGCTCTTCTCGGCCACTCTGGATCATGGAGTGGATGCCGTGGTCAAGCGTTTCCTCAAGGATCCCAAGATTCACGAGGTGGATTCCGCCACCCAGCATGTGGATCTGATGACCCACCACATCTTCGAGACGACGCAGGCTGCTAAGCACGACCTGGTCCGCACGCTGGCCGCAGGGCAGGGCAAGAGGATCCTGTTTACCCGGACCAAGTTCCAAGCCAAGAAGCTGGCAAAGAATCTGATTGACAATGGCATCCCTGCCGTCCAGTTGCATGGCAACCTCTCCCAGGGGCAGAGGGACCGGAACCTCAAGGCTTTCTCGGAGGGCCTGGTCCGGGTCATGGTGGCCACCGATGTGGCGGCCAGAGGCATGGATGTCAGCGGGGTGGATCTGGTGGTCCAGGTGGACCCTCCGGCCGACTACAAGTCTTTCCTCCACCGTTCCGGGCGCACGGCAAGGGCTGGCCACTCCGGCGACGTGGTGACGGTCGTCCTGCCCGATCAGCGGCGAGATACCCGGCGGATGCTGCGTATGGCCCATATAGATGCCAAGCCGGTCGGGGTCACGGCCAACTCCCAGGAGGTAGGCGATCTTGTGGGACCCCATGCCCCCCTGGTTGAGGGCTGGTCCTTGGAGGCCGCCATAGCGGAAACCCGAGGATCACAGGACGGCAAGCAGGCCGGTTCTCGTGGTCGTCGATCCGGCGGGCCCGCCCGTAGGAGACGGGGGTACGATCGGTTCGACAGGCGGCCGAGGGGCTCTGGCCGGGGACGTGACGGTGATGGAAGGAATCCCCATCGCAAGTGGGCTGACGGGCTTGACGAGGATCGCCCCTTCGACGGGCGTAGGCGGCACGGGCATGCCGACTCCGATCAAGCCGTCCAAGCCGGTGGCCATCGAGGCAGGGGCAATCGTGGCCGTGCGGGCACAGCTCGTGGGCGGGGTCGCCACGATGGCGGTCGTTTCGACGACGGCGGTCGCACCTACCGCAACGGTGATCACAGGCACCGCGGAGGCAGACGGAGACGGGACAATAATCCCTTCCGTCAGGTCAAGTCCCGCTGATTGCTCCCGCTGTTCTATCGGCGTGACCGGTCAGACCGCATGGGTCAGGCCATGTTCCCTTCGCAGCTCTCCCGGAGTTGGACCTTCACGGGGAGTTCGGTGGAAATGGGTGGTTCCTCCGGTGAGTTCAGGCGCCTGACCAGGGTGGAGACGGCGGCCCGGCCCAGTTCGACCATGGGCTGTCGGACCGTGGTCAGGCGGGGCTGTGAGACGGAGGCCTCCTTGATTCCGTCGAACCCGGTGACGATGACCTGGTCGGGAACGCTTACACCCGCATCAGATAGGGCCCTCAGTACCCCAAGTCCCATCTGGTCGTTGGCGCACACCAGGGCCTGGGGGAGGGTGCCCTGCCTGACCAGGCTGGCAGCGATCTGATAGGCGACGGACTGCGAGAATTGCCCTCTGTAGATCGGCGCGGCCGAGGGTTCCAACCCCTCTGACCTCAGACCCTCACAGAACCCTTCGTAGCGTTTGCCATTGTCTGGGGAATCATCCATGCCCGCCATGTAAGCCATCCGCTGTACCCGGTGTTTCTCGAACAGGTGCCTGACCAAGGTGTACATGCCCTTGCGGTTGCTCACGCGGACCAGATCGAATTCGCTTTCCTGGTTGAATGGAGCATTGGCGATCATGACAACGGGCAGGCGTTTGCGCAGGAAGGACAGGACGCTGTCAGGCACGGACCTTGCCAGGACAATCAGACCATCCACCTTTTCCGACATGGTGCTGATCAGCTGGGGGATGTCGTCACCCTTTCCCCTCAGGCCGATGCTGACCATGAGGCTGAGGCCCTGCCGCCAGGACTCCAGTTCGCACCCCCTTAACACCTCGTCGAAGTAGAGGGAATCCGTATTGTCTTTCTGATCGTGGGGTGGATCGACGACGATGTCGGCGGCATCCTCGCTGACCAGTTCGAAGTCGCTGATCTGGTCCAATTGATCGATGTTTGGCAGAAAAAGGCCTATGGTGTTGGTCCGTCGGGCGGCCAGGCTCCGCGCGCTGCCGCTGGGGAGATAACCCAGGAGGTTTATGGCTTTGAGCACAGTCTGTCTGGTTTCGGGCCTCACCATCTCTGGTGTGCGCAGGACCCTGGAGACGGTGGCGATGGATACGCCGGCCTCGCGGGCGACATCGTACACGGTCGGTTTCCTTGCCATCCGCTTTCCTTTCTTTCATACATCCCATACAGCATATCATCGAAACGTGCAGTTGATTGCAAGATTTGATAGCGCTAACATTAATGCTCCTTATCTGGGAATATAGGTAACTATATAAGTAAATGAAGGAATCCCCACGCT
The DNA here is from genome assembly GCF_016100735.1 of Bifidobacterium sp. W8104. Classification (NCBI taxonomy): domain Bacteria; kingdom Bacillati; phylum Actinomycetota; class Actinomycetes; order Bifidobacteriales; family Bifidobacteriaceae; genus Bifidobacterium; species Bifidobacterium sp. W8104. Next base: position 760,470 of record NZ_JACFRW010000001.1, on the reverse strand, counting down.
TGAAAACTCCTGATGGGAATGATTTGCACATTTAAATGTAAGCGCATACAGTAGAGAGCACGATGGTTGATCCGGTCCGGTCAGAGGATGCCGTGCAGGTCCGGGAACCCACCCGTGCATGCGCGTGCCGACTACACCCCGATAGCAGAGGACGGATTTGGCCCGTGAATGTCAATGCAGACAAAGGAGACATATGAGACGGAAAACAGTGGCGGTGAGAATCCTTGCAACACTGGTTGCAGGGGTCACCCTCCTGGGACTGGGGGCATGCGGAAGTAAGTCCGAGGCAACGCAGCAGGCTGCCGCAGGCAATCAGATCCTCTTCGGCGGTGACAGTGGCAGTCCAACTTTCACCCGTAATTTCAACCCATTCTCGACCAGCAAGAGGATAGGCATCAACTTCATCTACGAACCCCTCGAGGTGGTCAACAGCCTCGATGGGACCTCAACCCCCTTCCTGGCCAGCGGGCATAAGATCGTGGACCCCAAGACAGTCGAGTTCCAGATTCGTGACGGGGTCAAGTGGAGCGACGGCAAGCCCTTCTCGGCGCAGGACGTGGTCTTCACCTTCAACCTGGTCAAGAAGGATGCGGCCATGGACTCCCTGGGGGTCTGGCAGCACATCTCCTCCCTTGAGGCCTCAGGGTCCAAAGTGACCTTCCAGTTCAAGGACAACGATGTGCCTGCGGTGTCGATCGTCAGTCAGCAGAACATCGTCCCGGAGCACATCTGGAAGGGTGTGAAGGACCCCCTCAAGTGGACCAATGAGAACCCCGTCGGGACCGGCCCGTATAAGCTGGACACCTTCAAGCCCAACCAGTACACCCTGGCGAAGAACAAGGACTACTGGCAGGCCGGGAAGGTTGCGGCCGACACCATCGTTCTGCCCGCCTCCAACAAGCAGCTGGACCTGGTCAACAAGAAGTATGACTGGGCCTACTCCTTCATCAACAACGTGGACAAGACCTGGGTGGGCGCCGACAAGCAGCACAACCACTACTGGTTCCCTCCGGGGGGTACGGTCTCCCTTTACCCGAACCTGACCAAGGCCCCCTTCAGCGACGTGAACTTCCGCAAGGGCCTCAGCTATGCCCTTGATCGCGACAAGATCGCCAAGGACGCTGAGGAAGGCTATGTGGATGGTGCCACCCAGACCGGCCTCATCCTGCCCAACCATGACAAGTGGGTCAACGATTCCATTCCCAACAAGGGAAAGGTCTCCCAGGACGAGGCCCAGTCCCTGGAGTACTTCGCCAAGGCCGGCTACAAGAAGCAGGGCGACCAGTTGGTGGACTCCAACGGCAAGCAGCTCGAGGTCAACATCACCGTGCCCAGCGGCTACACCGACTGGCTGCGCGGGGTGCAGACCATGCAGGGCCAGTTGACCAAGCTGGGTATAGCCGTCAAGCTCACCCAGCCCCAGCCGGCCGCATACACGCAGGCGCAGAACAACGGCGACTATGATCTCCTGATCTCCTCCTTCGGAGGCACCGGCAGCGTCTTCCAGGACTACAACGGCCTGCTCAACAGTGAGTTCGCGGTTCCCGTGGGTCAGTCAGCCAACGCCAACTTCGAGCGTTACAAGAACCCCAAGGCCGATGAACTCCTGGCCCAGCTCAAGCAGGCGGCCGATGAGAAGTCCCAGAAGGCCATAGTCGACCAGCTCCAGCAGATCGTCTACGACGATGTGCCGGTGATTGGTCTCTTCTACGGCGGTCTCTGGGGCCTGTTCAGTACACGGAACTACACGGGTTGGCCCAGTGAGGACGACCCCTACACCTCACCCAGCACCTGGACCCAGTCGGTTCTCATGGTGGTAACCCATATCAAGAAGGCCTGAGAGGCCGGGCCCATAAGGGCAGAAGAGGAGCGGGCTGGTTCGGTGGCGGTCCTGCCGGGCCGTCGGGACGGCCGGTCCCTCCTTGTCTGCCTACTGGGCCGCCCCCCGCCCCTGACGGATGAAAGGTCGTCACGTGCGATATTTTTTCGGGAAAATTGGTCTATTCTTCGTTACCCTCTGGGCGGCCATAACCGTCAACTTTCTACTGCCCAGGATGATGCCTGGATCACCTGCCGACGCGGCCATAGCCAAGTTGTCCCAGAACGGGCCGGTCACCCCTGAGGTCAGGGCTTCCATAGAAGCCCAGCTGGGCATGCCCAAGGGCAACCTGCTCAGCCAGTACTGGCAGTATCTGGGGGATGTGGTCCACCTGAACTTCGGCGTCTCATACAGCAACTTCCCGCAGAACGTATCGGACCTGGTGGGGGCTGCCCTTCCTTGGACCCTGACACTGGTGGGGCTGGTCACGATTGTCTCCTTCATCATCGGGACTGCACTCGGGGCCCTCATGGCCTGGAAGCGGGGGACCGCCGTGGATGTGACCGGTACGATTTCCAGCTCCTTCCTCTCGGCCTTCCCCTCCTTCTGGCTGGCCCTCATGCTCCTCTTCTTCCTCGGTTACAGGGCCGGCATCTTCCCGACTTCCGGCGCCTACTCGTCCACCGCGATACCCAACTTCTCGATGGACTTCATATCTGACGCCGTGGAGCACTCCATACTGCCAGCACTGACCATCCTGCTGACCTCCCTGGGCAGCTATGTGATGGGCATGCGCAACACCATGATCAACACATTGGGGGACGATTACGTCACCTTTGCCGAAGCCAACGGCCTGCGCCAGCGGACGGTCATGCTCAAGTACGCGGCCAGGAACGCCCTCCTTCCCAACCTGACCTCCTTTGGTCTGGTCCTGGGCGGCGTGGTCGGCGGTTCCCTCCTGGTCGAGCAGGTCTTCAACTATCCGGGGGTCGGCCTCCTGCTCTATCAGGCCGTGACCAACCAGGACTACCCCCTGATGCAGGCCATCTTCCTGATGATCACCATCAGCGTGCTTGTGGCCAACTTCATCGTGGACATTCTTTACGGGGTCCTTGACCCGAGGACGAGGAGGTGAGGGCGATGACGAACAGCATCGTCAGCACAGGGATGCAGACTTCCGCACAAGGGGATGGGAATGACCCCCAAGGGCCGCAGGCCCGTACCGCCAGGGACCGGAATCCCGTCCTCCGGGCCCTGGAGGTGATAGGCAAGGGGTTCAGGACGGTCTGGGAGGTGCCCAAGGCCAGGTTCGGCCTGGTCCTGTTGGCCCTGATCGTCCTTTCGGCTCTGTTCGCCCCTTGGCTCAGCCCCTATGACCCAAAGGCCGGCGATTTCGAGGCCAGCATCGGACCCAGCGCCCAGCACTGGCTGGGTACCACCAGCAACGGGCAGGACGTCCTCTCCCAGCTCCTGTGGGGCGGGAGGGTCTCTGTCATGGTGGCCATGGTCTCCGGTCTCCTATCCACCTGCATCGCCGTGTTGGTGGGCCTGAGCTGGGGCTACATCCGCTCCTTCGCCGGGGAGTTCGTCGGTTTCATCGTCAACCTATTCCTGGTCATCCCCTCCCTCCCACTGATGATCATCATCGCCGCCTACCTCCAGAACGGAGGCATGAGCGTGATCATACTGGTCATCGTCCTGACCGGTTGGGCCTGGGGGTCCCGGGTCCTGCGCTCGCAGACCCAGTCCCTGCGTTCCAGGGACTTCGTCACCGCAGCGGCCTTCAGCGGGGACAGCTCTTGGCGGATCATCTTCCATGAGATCTTCCCCAACATGCTCTCCCTGATCATCAACAACTTCTTCGGTGCGGCCACCTCCGGCGCCCTGTCGGAAGCAGGCCTGGAATTCCTGGGCCTGGGTGACTCGACCACGGTCAGCTGGGGCACCATGCTCTACTGGGCCCAGAACAACAATGTGATCTTGACCGGCCAGTGGGCACTCCTGCTGGCGCCAGGTCTCATGGTCGCCCTCCTGGCGGTCTCCATGACCTTCATCAACTTCGGTGTGGACCGCCTGAGCAACCCCCGTCTGCGTGAAGGGAAGGCATGATGGAACTGCTACGTGTCGAGAATCTGTCCGTCGAATATGACAGCCCCGACCAGGAACCGGTCAAGGCGGTCGAGGACGTGAGTTTTTCGCTGGACCAGGGTGAATTCGTGGGCCTGGTCGGTGAGTCGGGGTCGGGCAAGTCCACCCTGGGCTTCGCCGTCACACGACTCTCAAAGCCGCCGGCCCGGATCAGCAAGGGGCGTGTGCTCTTCGGGGGCAAGGACATCACCACTCTCAGCCAGGAGGAGCTCCGCAGACAGCGGTGCGGCGGATTCGCCATGGTCCTCCAGTCGGGCATGAACGCCTTGAACCCGGTGCGGACCGTACGCAAGCACTTCGTGGACATCTACAAGGCCCACGGGAACGTGGAGAAGAAGGATTACGAGGCGCATTCCAGGCAGCTCGTAGAGAAGGTAGGTCTGCAGGACTCCGTGCTTAACGCCTACCCGGGTGAACTGTCGGGCGGCATGAGGCAGAGGGTCTCCATATCCCTGGCCCTGGCCTTGGAGCCCAAGCTCATGGTCTTCGACGAGCCGACCACCGCACTGGATGTCCTGGTCCAGCACGAGGTGATGGGGACCATCCGGGAGCTGCAGAAACAGGAGGGCTTCACCGCCATCCTGATCAGCCACGACCTCGGTGTGGTCCTTGAGTCCACCCAAAGGGTCCTGGTCATGCACAACGGACGGATCGTGGAGGATGCCCCCAGCGAGCGGATCCTGACCGATCCCCAGGACGACTACACCAAGATGCTCCTCAGCCATTATGGTGATCCCAGAGCCGAACACGTTTCAGTGCCCGGCTTGAAACCTCGTGATGAGGCCGAGGCCTCCGGCTCGGTTGGTGGAACCACTTCGCAGGCCGACGATGAGGAAGACATGACGGTCACGGTGACCGGCGTCTCCAAAATCTACCCCTCCCGCAAGCGGGGTGAGGATTCGGTGACCGCCGTCGACAATGTCTCCTTCACCCTCTCCCCGGGTCAGTCCTTGGCCCTGGTCGGGGCATCCGGATCCGGCAAGTCCACCATAGCCAAAATGCTCACCGGGGTGGAAAGGCCGACATCAGGCAACATCACCCTGGGCGGCAGGCGGGTTGATCAGATGAAGCGGCGCAAGGATCTGAGGTCCCTGCGTTCCGACATCCAGATGATCTTCCAGGACCCCTATTCGGCCCTCAACCCCCTCCACACGGTGGAGTACACGCTGACCAGGCCCATCCTCAATTACACGGACCTGAGGGGGGACGATGCGCGTAGGCGGATGTTGGAACTGCTGGACACGGTGGGCTTGACCCCTGTGGAACAGTATGCCGCCAAACTCCCCCACCAGCTGTCGGGAGGGCAACGCCAAAGGGTGGTCATAGCCCGGGCGCTGGCCAGCAACCCCCACGTCCTGGTGGCCGATGAACCGGTCTCCATGCTGGACATGACCCTGAGGGCCGGAATCCTGGCCCTCCTTGACGACCTGAGGGTCCGGTTGAACGTGAGCATGCTCTACATCACCCACGACCTCCTGTCGGCCCGACTGATCACCGATTCGATCATGGTCCTCAACAAGGGCACGGTGGTGGAGCGGGGACGGACGGCCCAGGTTCTTCAGCACCCTGAAAACGACTACACGATCAAGCTGCTCGACGCCATCCCCAGCCTGCGCACGCAGGCCTGAGGGCAGAAAGCCACAGGAGAGAAACAATGATATCCCACCATGTCGTGGACAGGGGTGTGCCCTTTGGGGACCTACCCCTGCCGGAGAACATCGAGCCCATGGTCATACATGCCCCCGTGGGCGACCTGACTGCCCTCCATGCCCCCAAGGGGGTAAGGGGGGTGCGGGGAGTGGCCATGATGATTCCTGGCTTCACAGGTTCCAAGGAGGACTTCTACCAGATCAGTTCCATCCTGGGAGAGGATGGTTGGGATGTCTGGTCCTACTCGCAGAGGGGGCAGGCAGACTCGGTGGCCCCTGAAGGGAGGAAGGCCTATGACAGGGGGGCCACGGCCGGTGATGCCTTGGATGTAGCCCGTGTCCTGATCGAGCACACCGGGGCCAAACGGGTCCACCTCCTGGGACACAGCTTCGGCGGGGTGGTGGCCCAGGCGGCCCTCCTGGCCGACCCTGACCTCTTTGCCAGCCTTACTCTCATGTCGTCCGGCCCCCACGGTTGGCCGGGCCGGAAGGCGGACCTGCGTCAGCGACTCCTGGACCACCCTGGTGGGGATCTGTGGAGGCTGGATAACCCGGACAGGGCCAGCCTGCCGGACGAGGAGCTGAATCCACAAGACAGATTCCAGCGTCTTCGGGCAGAGCGGACCAGCCGGGACCAGCTCATCGGGACCATAGACCAGCTGGCCGACCTGCATGACAGAACCGAACAGCTGGCTGCCACCGGCCTGCCCATGATGGTTTTCCATGGCGAGCACGACGACTTCTCCTGGCCCCAGGACTGGCAGGCCAGGATGGCCCGCCTGCTGGGCGCACGCTACGAGGTGATTGCGGGTGCCGGCCACTGTCCCAACATCGACAGGCCTGAGGAGACGGCGGTCCTCCTGGACGACTTCTGGACTTCTGCACAGAACGAACGGTGAATTTCAGCAGGAACAAGCCCATCAGCAATGAAAGCGGGGAAGATGAACACAGAGACTCCACGCGGCAAGTCTCCCGATCGGGGCGCAGGTGACGGCGAGGGAGGCGGGGACCGGATGCGGCGGCCCCAAGGCATGACCGTCGAGAGAGGGGACTTCTCGGCTTCGTTCAACTTCAACGGGGACCTGACACTGATCAATGCGGGGGGCATCCAGGTCACCCAGTTCAGGCCAGGCATCCATGACCGTCCCCTTGCCGGTCTCTGGCTCCGCCGCCATCGGGAGGGGCGGATCGATTCCATCCAACTGACCGGATCAAGTTCCCGGGCCTCCTTCGATCCAGCAGCCGGCAGCCCAGTCTGGGAGGGGAGGGACATGGGCGTCCGTTGGTGGGTTCGACTTGTTCCAAGCGCCATATCTCCTGCGCTTTCCCTGGCTCTTCCATCAGGTGGCGAAGGCGGCGGGACTGGCAGGGGGGCGTCCTGGACCTGGGAGGTGTCGGTCACGATCGACCAGGGTGGCTCGACTTCCGGTATTGAGAGGCAGGAATGTGATGACGCCGTCTTGCCTGACGATCTGTGGGACCTGGTTTCCGCCCAGGACCTGGCCTTGGTGGAGCCGTCCATGGCTGCCGGCGCCGAGTCCTACATCTCCCAGTACATCGCCTACCATGTGCAGGACGTCCCCGATTCTGGCAACGTCCTGTCAGCCCGGCAGACGATGGGTTGCGCCCCTCGGCTCCCCCTGTACGTCACGGGAATCTCACAGGGGTGCAGGGCATTCATGACTGACGGTTACGACTTCTACGGGCTTGGTGCGCGTCTGGACGGTCAGCCCGCGGCCCTCGGCGATGCCGACTGGGACCGGGGGGGCGTAGACCAGTATGAGTTCGCCATGGCCTGCCTCCTCTCTCCCAGGGCGCCGTTGACCCAGGGAGGCCTCACCTGGCAGGTGTGGAACACGGCACTGTCCGATTACAGGGGTGACCTGGGCAAGGCCTGCGCCGCCTGTGCAGAGGCCTTTGAGCAAAGTCGGAGTCGTGCAGACAAGACCGAGGCCGATGACGGTCCGTCCACCGGCTCCCACGACACCTTACCTGCCTCTCCCGTTGCCCCGCAGGCTGAGTCGGCAACCTCATTCCTGGTCTCTTCCGCACTGCTGAATGGCGACCCCCTGCCTGAGGATGAGTTCAGCCAACTGGGCGGAGGGCCCGTCCGCCAGCCGGAGGCGGACCAGACAGGTCATCTGCTCTCTTACTTCGGAGATGATGTCTGCCATGTGGTAAGCGCACGCAAGGAACTGGAGGTGGACCGCTCCCACGGGCAGATTCTCCTGTCCGGCAACCCGGATACCGACCCGTCACGGCCCACCATGGCCGCCACCACCTACGCCGGGGGTGTCTTCGCTTCCCAGGTGGTCCTGGGCAACACCAACATGAACCTGCTGGTTTCCGTCCAGAAGACCGGTCTGGGCCTCCTGCGCTCCCGGGGGGTCCGCATCCTGGTCCAGGTGGATGGAACCTGGCGCCTCTTGGGTGTTCCTTCGGCCTACATCATGGATTTGGGCGGATCCCGCTGGGTCTACCGCCTGGAAGGCAGGACCCTGACGGTGTCCACCATCGCCCACCTGGACAGGGCCGCCATCGACATCCATTTGGAGGCCGACGGTCCGATCCGGGCTCTGTTGACCGTCAGCCTGGACGATCCATCCACCTGGATCCGGAGGTTCGCTCCTGCCGATGTCGCCCGGGGGATGGTGGGGGCCATTTCCCTTACCCCTGCACCGGGCAGCCTGACGGCTGAACGTTGTCCGGGACTGAGCTATGTCATCTCATCGCCCGATGCAAGGGCCGGGGATGACGGTCCCCTCTTCGAGCCGGGCGCAGGGGTCCACACCACCGATCCGGCCATGGTCACCTTCCTGTCGGACGGGGGCCGGGCCCTGTCCGTCACCATCGCCGGATCCATGAATGGTGGCGCAAGCGAGGAGAGCACACCCGATACGGCCCCCGCCCCCTCCGAACGGGAGCTCCTCCATGCCCATTACCTGGCCATGACCTCTTTCATGCAGGGACTGCATGTGGCAGGGGAGGGAAGATTCGCCGAATTCAACGACCTCCTGCCCTGGCTGGTGCAGAACGCCCTGGTTCATTTTCTGTCACCCCACGGGCTGGAACAGTATGGGGGCGCCGCCTGGGGTACACGGGATGTCTGCCAGGGCCCTCTTGAACTGGCCCTGACCTTCGGTCATACCGACCTGGCCCGGACCATCCTCCTCAAGGTCTTCGCCCACCAGAACCCCGACGGCTCCCTGCCGCAGTGGTTCATGTTCGACCAGTATGCGGACTTCTACCAGCACGATTCCCACGGGGACATCCCCGTCTGGCCCCTGCTGGCGCTGGCTGAGTACGTCGAAGCAGGCGGTAGGTTGGACATCCTGGATGAGCCCGTGGCTTTCTGGCAGGATGATGCCACCCACCCCTGCGCATCAGTGGGACCAGTTGGAGATGCAAGCCCGGTCAATCCAGGTAGCCCCTCTTCCGGCCTGCCCACGGTGGCCGACCATCTTGCCCGGACGCTGGACTATATCCAGTCGCATAGGGTCCCGGACACCGACCTCTTCTGCTATGGCGAGGGGGACTGGGACGACACCCTTCAACCGGCCCAGGAGTCCATGAAAAGACAGATGGCCTCCACATGGACCATCGCCCTCCTCTACCAGGCCTGCTGCGGACTGCAACCGCTCCTGGAGGCCGCCGGCCGGACCGACCTGGCCTCCCGCTTTGCCGGGGAGGCCGGCAGAATCAAGGACGACTTCGCCGATAACTTTATATTCCAAGGGGTCCTGGCCGGATACGTCAATTTCGTCGATGGGCAACCCCGCCCGGTCATACACCCCTCGGATACCAGGACCAAGATACGGTACAGGTTGATTCCTATGACTCGCTCCATCATCGCTGGCCTGCTCACACCTGACCAGGAGGCGGACCATGAGAGAATCATCGAAGGCAATCTTCATTATCCGGACGGAGTCAGGCTCATGGATTGCCCGGCCGCCTTCCATGATGGAGTGACCAGGGTTTTCAAGAGGGCCGAACAGGCCGCCAACGTGGGCCGGGAGATTGGCCTGATGTATACGCACGCCCATGTGCGTTACACGGAGGCCCTGGGCCTACTGGGCAGGACACGCCTGGGTCGGGAACTCCTAAGAATCAGCCCGGTGGGCCAATTCCGCCGCCTGCCTACAAGCGAGCCCAGGCAACGCAACTGCTATTTCGCTTCGTCGGATGCCGACTTCCCCGACCGATACACGGCCGCCTCCCAATGGTCGAGGCTCAAGGAGGGGGCCAAGGACCCCGTAGGTGTGAGGGGAGGATGGAGGATTTATTCCTCCGGCCCCGGCATCTACTGCCGACAAGTGGTCCAGCACCTCTTCGGCCTCCAGTTGCACGATGGGCTGGTTGTCTTCGACCCGGTCCTGTCCCAGGAAGATGACGGACTGGAGGTGACCATGACCCTGTTCGGCCAGCCGCGTACCATCCGCTACCATGTGGCTGGTGGGCCGGTCGCTGGACCAGGAGACACCGGCTCAGAGGGTACAGGTTGGGACCGCTTGAGGGTTGAGGCCGATGGACACAGGCTTGAGGGCCGGATCCTGGATCTGCCTTACCGCAGGGGCGGATTGGTTGTGACGCAGGGCCAGTTGGCCGGAGCTGACCATATCGACATCTTCCTCACAGTCGACGGACAGACCGTAAAGTAAGTGCCGACACCCATGCCTGCAAGGGAGGTGGCTGGGCGGTCAGCTGTTCGGCAGCAGGTCGTCCGCCTGCCTTTCTCGGCCAAGTGGGCAGGGTGTCTGTACACGCAGAGCGACAGTCTGCGATTTGCGGGGAAGTCGGTGTCGCTATCTTCGCGGTGTCGTGCACCTACCGGCAATCGAATCGCGTAAGGGAATCCAGCTGTCTGGAAGGTGCAGGCAGGGTCAGCCCACCAAATCCAACAAGGAAGGTACATAACATGCCAAGGCCTACATACACGTTTCCACAGGACTTCCTCTGGGGGGCGGCCACGGCTGCCCACCAGATAGAGGGCAACAATATCAATGCCGACTGGTGGGAGCGTGAGCACCGGCCGGACAGCGACCTCAGCGAGCCTTCGGGGGATGCTGACGACAGCTACAACCGTTACGCGGAAGACATATCCCTCCTGGCCGACAGCGGATTGAACACCTACCGCTTCTCAGTGGAGTGGGCCAGGGTGGAGCCTGAGGAGGGGTTCTTCTCCCAGGCCCAGCTCCTACACTACCGGGCCATGATCGAAGCCTGCCTCCAGGCCGGGGTGACCCCCATGGTCACCCTGAACCACATGACCCTGCCCCGCTGGCTGGCCAGGCGGGGGGGCTGGCGTAATCCTGCCTCCGCAGACCTCTTCGGCCGGTACGTGGAGCACCTCATTCCTATTCTGGAAGGTGTCACCTGGGTCTGCACGATCAACGAGCCCAATATGGTGGCTCTGACCCAAGGGGGGCAGGAGGGCAGCGACATGGCTGCCGCCTCCCTACCCACCCCCGATCCGGGCATCTCCGAATCCCTGGTCAAGGCCCACAGGAGGGCTCGGGCAGTCCTTTCCCGCCGACCGGGAATCAAGTCCGGTTGGACCATTGCTTGTCAGGATTTCCAGGCCCTGCCGGGCTGTGAGCAGGACATGGAGGAGTACCGCTATCCTCGTGAGGACTTTTTCACCCAGGCCGCACGAGGCGACGACTTCATAGGGGTGCAGGCCTACCTGCGTACTTTCATCGGCCACGACGGCCCCCGACGGGTCCCGGAGGATGCGGAGAAGACCCTGACCGGCTGGGAGTATTACCCTGCCGCCCTGGGGGAGGCCGTGCGCCACACTTGGCGGACCGCCGGGCACATCCCCATCGTGGTCACCGAGAATGGGATCGCCACAGCCGATGACAGTCGGAGGATCGACTATACCTTTGACGCCCTGGCCGGCCTTCATCAGGTCATGGATGAGGGTGTGCGCGTGGAGGGTTACCTACACTGGTCGCTCCTGGACAACTACGAGTGGGGGTCCTACAAACCCACCTTCGGCCTGGTATCCGTGGACCACGAGACCTTCGAGCGTCATCCCAAGCCCTCCCTGGCCTGGCTGGGCCAGGTGGCCCGTTCCGGCATCCTCGCCCATCCCCGAGGCTAATACAGGCATGAGCACCAACGTTCGGCCCCGAACCGTCTTCGTATCGGTCCGGGGCCGAACGCTACCGCATACCGCTCTTGCGCTTACTGGTCTGCCGGGCGCGATGCCCCTGCCTGTACGGAGCCGGATGAAATGGTCATTGGGACCACGATCGAGGAGCCGTTGAAGAACTCGATGGTCACTTCTACGGTTCCATCAGTCACGCTGGGGTCGGAGAAGAAGTTCCCATTCAGGGTGAAGGTGCCGGCCCTTCTGTCACTGGAGAAGGCGGAACCGGCCTGCAGATAGGACCACCAGGAGGAGTTGGGGCCGACGGCCCGCCCGTATTCCTTGGCGGAGACCCTGCGGACGGCGTTTCCCTCATAGTTCATGGGGATTGTGATTCCGCTGCGCTGACCAACGGCGGGCGAGGAGGTGGCCTGCCCTGCTCGAACCAGATACTCATGCCAGTCGGCGCCGGCGGTGAACGTGAGGGTCAGATCGGCCAGCTGACCGTAGGCCGGTGCCTTAGGGGCAGACAGGATCCGGTTCAGGTAGGAGGCGGTCAGGGTCACCGTCTGGGAGGAAGCGTCGTAGGTGTAGTCGGAACCGGCCTTGAGGCCCTTGATCGAGTTGAAGGAGTTCCCGTTCAGGGTCAGGGGAATGGTCAGTCCCGATTGAGCCTTGGAGGCAAGATAAACAGTGTCGGGACCCGTGGCATAGGAAGAGACGGCGCCCATGGCCGCCTGGAGTTCGGAGCCGATCCGGGCGCTCTTCCACCCATACGGGGCCTGACGTGAAATCATGGAGCCGTTGTCCCAGAGCATGAGCCCAATTCCGCCCTGGCGGGCCATCTGGTTCATGTAGTCGTAGTACTTGAGTTCTTCTCCCTCCTGGAGCACGTCGCTGCCCGTGTCATACCCCAGGAGGCCGTACTCGCCAATCACCGTGCCGATGCCCTGACTGGTCAGGTTGTCCTGGATGGTCTTGAAGGTGGCGGCGGCCGAGGTTCTGGCCGTGGTAGGGCGGCCTTGGTTGTCGGTGCCGATTCTCTCGTCGAAGCCGGTGATCCCCAGGTTGGCGCTGTAGAGCCACTCACTGTAGTAGTGGACCGTGGCCGCGAGGTATGGATCGTTGAAGCTCTTGATCAGGGAGGCCAGATGCCTGGTGTACTCGTCGGAAGGGGTGGTGGAAGGGGTGGGCATGACGATCATGCGGTGCTCGTTGCCGGGCACGGAGCGGATGACGGAGCGCGCCTCCGTGTTCAATCTGTCCAACTTCTCCTGGGCGGACGGGTAGTCCCAGGTGTTGAACTGGGGTTCGTTGATGGTCTCGAAGGCCACCTTGTCCGACTCGTCGGCGAAGGTTCTGGCCAGCTGTTTCCAGAAATCCGAGAACATGACCTCCTCCTTGGCCCCGACCTGCCCATTCCACTGCTTCAGCCAGATCCAGGAGTCATGGTGGATGTTGACCAGGACGTGCATTCCCAGTCCGGTCGCCTGGTCGACCACCTGGCGATACCGGTTGAGCCAATCCCGATTGATCAGGTAACGGTAGCCGTCCTTGTTGGCCGAGCCCAGGTCCTGGTATCGCCGGTAGACGGTCATGGGAATCCGGATGCTGGTGTAGCCCTTGTCCTTGACTGCCTTGAGCAGGTCGGGAGTCACCTTGGGATTCCCCCAGGCCTGTTCGCCCTGATCGGGGGAGGACCAGTTGGTGTCCACCGCGTCGAAGGAATTGCCTAGGTTCCACCCCCTGCCCATCTCCCTGGCGAACCGGAGAGAAGGCGTCAGCCCGGTCTTCGGCAGGATGGTAGTCGAGGCCGTGATGTTCTCTGGGTCTGATTCGGTGCGGGTTTGTGTGTCCGCGCTCGCCGCAGGTGCCAGGACCAGCCCCATGGCGGTCAGGGCCGTTGTGGCCGCGGTCAGGGCCGGACCCCACCCTGTCGTTCCCGTCTTGCATGTCTTCGTGATAAATGATCTGAATCGCTTCATCGTCAATTCAATCCCCTGTTCCATGACTGGGCAGGCTCTGCCTGCAGGACAGGACCTGCCGGATGTTTCCTGTGTGCTGCTCTGAGCATGCAGCTGCGCGGCACAATCCGTATTATGTCGCCTTAGTGAGCCCGCCAACTGTGGCAGAATCTCATACAGATATTATAGTTCAATCATTAGAATAAATAGCGGAGGCCGAGCCGACTGACGGGCCAGGCATGCATGCCCGGAATTACTGGTGAAAAGTGGAGCTGAGGGTAGTCGAAACCCCGACCTCTTCGATGCGAACGAAGCGCTCTACCAACTGAGCTACAGCCCCATTCGTTGCCCGACCGTAGCCGAACAACAGACTGTACTGTATCGCACGGTGGGCACAAACGCAATCTGGACGGTCTGTGCCATGGCTCCGTGTTACAAACCCATGGCTCGGTTTCCGCGGCTGCCGGATGGGTTGTCGTATTCAGTCGCTGGGGTTCCCGTCCTGCTTGCTTTCCCCGAGATCGTCCCGGTCAGCGGCAGTCTGCGCGGATTCGGCCCTTTTGCCCTTGCCTGCCCTGGCCTTGATCAGTCCGATGACGGTCGGCATGACGGATATGAGCAGAATAAGGATGATGACCAGCTCGAAATGCTCCTGGACGGCCGGAATGCCGCCGAAGAAGTAACCCAGGAGGGTGAAGAGGGTGGACCAGACCAGGCCCCCCAGAACGCTGAAGGGGGTGAACCGGCTCCACTTCATTCCCGAGATTCCCGAGATGAAGGGCATGAAGGTCCTGATGAAGGGGAAGAAACGGCCCAGGAATACCGCCAAGGGCCCCCACTTGTCTATCATTCCCTCGGTTTTGGCCAGCCGCTCCGGGGTCAAGGCCTTCACCCTGCCTGACCTGATGATGGCCCGTCCGAAAAAGTGCCCTATGAAGTAGTTGCTCTGGTCGCCAAGGATCGGAGCCAGGCAGACGACCGGCAGGAGGATGTCCAATGCCATCCCGCTGGTGGGGTCGTGTGCGAAGACGCCGGCTGCGAACAGGAGGGAGTCGCCGGGCAGAAAGGGCATGAAGACCACGCCCGTCTCGATGAAGATGATCAGGAAGATGAATGCATATGTAGGCACCAGTCCCATGGCAATCCACCCTGCGATGGCGCTGCGCGGATCCTTGAGTAGGTTGATGAGCCAGTGTATGAATCCCATTTGCCAAAGACCGTCCTGTTATGTTGGAGCACGAACCGTTCCAAACTGTAGCAAGCCTGGACCACAGCAGGTTGGTCTTCGCCAGACCCTTGCGAGGAAGACACAACCGTTGCGCATCTCGGGCTGTGCGCGGGACAATCCGTATGAAGTGTGCCCTGCCATTCGGAGGGTCAGGTAGCAGGGTGATGGGGTCGTCCCGGTCTTGCCCTGCGCCTATTTCGCGTGAAAGGGGGTACCAGCCATACGCCTACTTCCATACGACCTCACAGGGAACCGTTCTTGTAGGTAGTCTTGGTGTCTCCCTTGGTTCCGCGTTCGAAACGATCGAAGGCCCGCAGATAGATCAGTGACTTGGCGTATGCCAGCCAGGAGAAGCCGAAGATGATGACCAGGACCCGCAGGAAGGGCACAGAGTAGATGAGGAAGGCGAAGGCCACGTCGATGGCCAGGAGGCAGACGGCGTAGAGGGGGATCCCCATGGGAACACCGACGGAGAGTTTGAAGAAACCCCAGACTGTATTGGTGTAGCGGGATTGCAGGGGGTAGAAGAACTCATATGAGAGGACCAGCAGGACGGTTCCGATGATAAGGATAATGAGGGCGAGATAGGTCATCGCCCCCTTCATATTCAGCCAGAAGGCCAGTGAGTAAATGACGATGGCACCCAGCGCCAGGTGGATGATGAAGGCGATGATGGACTGCTTGAACTCCCGGATGAAGCGTTGCAGGTACTGTCGGCAGAGGGGTATGTCCTCGTGGTCGTCATAGGCGAAGACCGTTCCATACAGGGCGCTGCGGGCGGGTCCTATCGTGACCAGGGGTATGCAGGTGACGACAAAGAGCAGGTTCAGGGCTGTGAATCTGAGCAGGGTGTTCACGAACTGCCAGAAGGGGCTTTCGAGGTTGAAGTGCATGATCCGCCTTTCCTATTCGACTCTACCTGTCAGCTCGTCTGGCGGCGGCACGCGGGCAGGAGAGTGAACGCGGCCATCCCGTTTGTTCTGTCTCCCGCTCTGTCGGCTACAGAACCATCTGCCGGACGGACCGGTCAAGAGGGTGTCCGATCCTCCTGACAAGATTCATGAGCGGAAGTGGCCCTGCCTCATGTGGTGACATGCCTTGTAGAGTACCGCGGCTTGACAGCTTAGTAAAATCGGTGTACTAATCTATTTACAAACATATAAATAAGCCGACTACGATCTACGCGGCGCCCAGATGTAGCGGATACATACGGCGCATGGCTGGCAACGCAAGGGAGCGGGCTTATGGGAAAAGACAGGAGGGCAGGATGTCAACTGGCGACATTCCGTTGAAGGCCACCCGGCGGGGTAAGGCTAAACGCCAAGAGGGCATAAGCGGCAGGAAGAAACACAGCATCAACCTCTTCCTTTTGACCGTCCCCTTTCTGATACTGGTCATCCTCTTCAGTTACTATCCCCTGCTCGGTTGGGTATATGCCTTCTATGACTACCAGCCTCCAATTCCCCTGTCGGAGAGCCAGTTCGTTGGCTTCCAGTGGTTCAAGATGATTGTCCAGAATCCGGCCCAGCTACACACGGTCGGCCAGGTTCTGATTAACACCTTCGTAATGAGCGGCCTGGGTATTCTGACCTCGTTCTTCCCGCTGTTCTTCGCCATCGGCCTCAATGAGATTCGCAATAAACACTTCAAGAACGTCATCCAGACACTGACCACCCTGCCCAACTTCATCAGCTGGGTCCTGGTCTACGCCGTGGCATTCGCCATGTTCTCCTCCACCGGCATGATCAACCAGCTCCTACAGAACATCCACCTGATTTCACAGCCCATCCACTTCCTGGATTCCGACAGTGGGACCTACTTCAAGATGCTCCTGTGGAGCCTGTGGAAGGGTCTGGGCTGGGGGTCCATCCTCTATCTGGCCGGCATATCAGGCATCGACCCCGAACTCTATGAGGCCGCCCAGGTGGATGGGGCAAACCGCTTCCAGCAGATCATCCATGTCACGGTCCCACAGCTCATGCCCACCTACCTGGTCATGCTGATGCTGAGCGTCTCCAACTTCCTGAACAACGGGATGGATCAGTACTTCGTCTTCCAGAACGCCTTCAATCTCAAGCACATCCAGGTGCTTGACCTCTACGTCTACAACGTGGGCATGGGTCAGAACAGCCTCTCTCTGGCAACGGCCATATCCATGCTGAAATCCTTGGTCAGCGTGGTTCTCCTGTTCCTGGTCAATTGGGCCTCGAAGCGGACCCGTGGCGAGTCAATTATCTGAGCGTGAGGGGAAAACAATCATGAGTGACAGCATGGCAATCGAATCGAAGGGTGTCTCCCCCCTCCTGCAGCGGACCAAGGGCGAGAAGGTGTTCAATGTCTTCAACATCGCCTTCTTCATCCTCTTCGCCTTCATCTGCGTCTACCCGTTCTATTACCTGATCATCAACAGCATCTCCGACAACACCTTGAGTGCCGCCGGCAAGATCACCGTCCTGCCCAAGGGGGTCCACTGGAGCAACTATGTGGAGGTCTTCAAGCTGGAAGGTCTGGGCACAGCCGCCATGGTCTCCCTGGGACGTACCGTGATCGGCGCGACTCTGACCGTACTGGCCAGTGCCTTCCTGGGCTTTCTCTTCACCCAGCAGGGCATGTGGCACCGCAAGTTCTGGTACCGCTTCATCATCGTGACCATGTACTTCAATGCTGGCTTGATTCCCATGTTCATCACGATGAAGAACCTGGGGCTGACCAACAACTTCTGGGTGTACATCCTGCCGGCCATCGTGCAGCCCTTCAACATCATCCTGGTGAAGACCTACATCGAGTCCATTCCCAAGTCCCTCCAGGAGGCGGCCGAGGTGGACGGTGCCGGCACCCTGACGGTCTTCTTCAAAATCGTCCTGCCCATGTGCACACCGATTCTGGCAACGGTGGCCATCTTCTCGGCCGTCGGCCAGTGGAACTCCTTCCAGGACACCTTGATCTACATGACTGATTCCAAGCTCTACTCCCTGCAGTACCTGCTCTATCAGTACATCAACCAGGCAAGCTCCCTGGCCAGTGCAGTCAAGGCCAGCGCGGGCGGCGCCTTGAACATGGCGGCCCTGGCCACCCAGCAGACCCCGTCGTCGATCAGGATGACCGTCTCGGTCATCGTGGTCCTGCCCATCCTATTTATCTACCCGCTCTTCCAGCGTTACTTCGTCAAGGGCATGATGCTCGGCGCCGTCAAGGGCTGATCGGGAGGAGATGCAACCTCGCCGCTGTGTGGGCCTGTCCTGCGCGGCGGCCAGGAAGCGTCCATGTCGATTCATCAAGGAGGACAAATCGATGAGAGATGCAAGGCCGGCAGTGGCCCCGCCGGTCCGAAGGAGATCAACCACCGGGTTGACCATCACCGCTCACGGAGTCGTCGGCGGTTGGCAGGGGTCTGAAGCCGGGCGTATCGACCGAGGAAGGCCCCGCAGGCCGTTGAGACAGTCTTATGAGCCACAAGGATGTAAGCGGAAGTCAGAACCCTCCCGATGACCTGTGGTCCGCCGACCTGCCGAAGGTGACAGGACGGGCCCAGGAGCCGGACGGTGTCTGGAAAGGGGAAACATGCAAGCCAAGAAGCTGACGGCGGTGGCTGCCGCTGTCATAACTGTGTCCATGGCCTTGGCGGGCTGTGGCGGCGGCAACTCCGCCAACGAGAAGGACGACGGGTCGCTCATGCAGGTGGATGTCTTCGATGGCCTGGCCAACTACCAAGGCATCCAGAAGGGCTGGTTCGCCAAGATGGTCAAGGATAAGTTCAACCTTAAGTTGAACATCGTGGCCCCCAATGTGGCGGGCGGGGGCAACACCCTCTTCGATACCCGTTCGGCAGCCGGGAATCTGGGCGACATCGTCATTACCGGCTCGGGCTCCGGGCAGGCGGCCAAGTTGGTCAAGGCCCATCTGATTGACGACATGACGCCGTACATGAAGAATGCCAAGAACATCAAGAAGTACAAGTCCGCCACCGACGCCTTCAACAAGGTGGCCGGGCAGACCAGCGGGGTCTGGGGAGTGCCCGGGTCGGTCACTTCCCTGCCGCCCACGGAGCCCTCCGAGGGGCTGGAGCCCACCTTCGGCCCCTACGTACGGTGGGACATCTACAAGGAGGTGGGCTATCCCAGGATCGCCGATATGGATGACCTGGTCAATGTCCTCAAGCAGATGCAGGACAAGGACCGGGCCGAGACCGGCGACAAGAACATCTACGCCATGTCCCTCTTCAAGGACTGGGACGGCAACATGATGAACAACGCCAAACAGCCCACCTGTTACTACGGTTACGATGAGATGGGCTTCGTCCTGGCCAAGGCCGACGGCTCCGACTACCAGTCGGTTACCCAGAAGGGCGGGATGTACGAGAAGGCCCTCCAGTTCTTCAACAAGGCATCACAGGCCGGCCTGGTCGATCCCGAGTCGACCACCCAGAACTACGACACCATGTACGCCAAGTACCAGCAGGGCAAGATTCTCTTTTCCTTCTGGCCCTGGCTGGGGCAGGCAGCCTACAACACCACGGACAACAAGGCCCAGGGCAAAGGCTTCATGATCGCGCCTCTGGAGGACATGAAGATCTTCTCCTACGGCGCCACACCTGACGGGGGGAGCACCTTCATCGCCTTGGGTTCCAAGGCCAAGAACAAGCAACGCCTGGTCAACTTCATCGACTGGCTCTACTCGCCTGAGGGAGTCTACGCCTCCGGTGCCCAGACCGGCGGGTCCGCTGGCCCCAAGAACCTGAACTGGACGGTCAAGGATGGCAAACCCGAGCTGACCGATTTCGGCGAGAAGGTCCTCTTCGGCAACGGTGCCAACGTACCGGCCGATTGGGGCGGCGGCACATACAAGGACGGGGTCTCGGCCTTGAACTACCCGACTGTGATCGTTCAGGACAAGGATCCCTCCACGGGCTACCCCTACAACGCCAGCATGTGGCCCTCGCAGCTGGCCAAGAACACGGACCCGCTGAGCACTGATTGGTCCGCCCACATGGGCGGGGCCAAGACCACCATGGAATATCTGAAGAAGAACGACAAGATCATGGTGGCCCCCGGTTCCAGCTACGTGACCCCGGACGAGTCCTCCCAGATAAAGACCCTCCGCGGCCAGGTGAAGACCGAGATCGTCAACGCCTCCTGGAAGGCCTCCTTCGCCAAGGACGACAACGAGTTCAATGCCCTCCTTGATGAGATGCGCTCCAAGGTTGACGGGATGGGCTACAAGCAGGTTCTCGATGTGGACATGAAGGACGCCAAGGATCAGAACACGGCTCGGGTGGACATCAAGAAGCAGTTCGAAAACAGGAAGTGAACCGGAGGATGAGCGTCCGGCCCCCGTCGGGGTCCCCGGGGGTCCGGACCTCACATGAAGATTTGCACACTCCGGTCGGCCCGTGTCGGGCGACCGCACGGGCCGACCGGAGAGTCTGAAAACCAGACTATGACAGAGAAAGGTAACAAGGAAACCATGAAGAAGAGCAAACTCGCAGTGGTGACGGCAGCGGTGCTGTCAGCCTCGCTGGCCCTGGCCGGCTGTGGCGGCGGCGGAGGCAACTCCGCCAACGAGAAGGACGACGGCTCCCTGATGAAGGTGGATGTCTATGACGACCTGGCCAACTACCAAGGCATCCAGAAGGGCTGGTTCGCCAAGATGGTCAAGGACAAGTTCAACATTCAGTTGAACATGATCTCGCCCAATGTGGCCGGTGGCGGCAGCACCCTCTTCGATACCCGTTCGGCGGCCGGAAACCTGGGTGATCTGGTCATCACCGGGGCCGGCAACGGCAGACTGACCAAGTTGATCAAGGCACACCTGATCGAGGATATGACGCCGTACCTGAAGAATGCCAAGAACATCAAGAAGTACAAGACCGCCACCGACGCCCTCAACAAGTTGTCGGGCCAGAGCAGCGGGGTCTGGGGGGTGCCGCAGAGTGTCTCCACCAAGAGCCCGACCGACCCTTCCGAGGGCAACGAGCCCGTCTTCGGCCCCTACATCCGCTGGGACTACTACCGTGAGATCGGCTACCCGAAGTTCAACAACCTGGATGACTTCCTGCAGGTGCTCAAGCAGATGCAGGACAAGGCCCGGGCCGAGACCGGCGACAAGAATGTCTATGCCTTCTCCCTGTTCAAGGACTGGGACGGCAACATGATGAACAACGCCAAGCAGCCCACGACCTACTTCGGTTATGACGAGATGGGCTTCGTCCTGGCCAAGGCCGACGGCTCCGACTACCAGTCGGTCACCCAGAAGGGCGGGATGTACGAGAAGGCCCTCCAGTTCTTCAACAAGGCCAACCAGATGGGCCTGGTCGACCCCGAGTCCTCCACCCAGAACTACGACACCATGTCGGCCAAGTACCAGCAGGGCAAGATTCTCTTCTCCTTCTGGAGCTATCTGGGGCCTGCCGCTTACAACACCACGGAAAACAAGGCCCAGGGCAAGGGCTATATGCTGGCCCCCATGGGTGACATGAAGATCTTCTCCTACGGAGCCACCCCCAATGGCGGCGCCTCCATCATTGCCGTCGGGTCCAAGGCCAAGAACAAGCAGCGCCTGGTCAACTTCATCGACTGGCTCTACTCCAGGGAGGGCGTCTATGCCATGGCCGGCAACGTCAAGGGCATGAACTTCGACATCAAGGACGGCAAGCCCGAGCTGACCGACTTCGGCAAGAAGCTCCAGAGCAACAAGTCCTCCAAGGTCTCCGCCCAGTTCGGTGGCGGCTCTTACTCCGACGGTGTATCCGCCCTGAACTTTGCCACCGAGCTGGCCACCGACATCGATCCCGACACCAAGGAGCCCTATGACTCCAGCATGTGGCAATCCACCATCGACCAGTTCAGCAACTCCGCCCTGGACAAGGATTGGTCCGAGCATATGGACGGGGCCAAGACCTCCATGCAGTACCTGGAGAAGGCGAACAAGCTCATGATCGCCCCCGGTTCCAGCTTCATCCAGCCCGATGAGTCCTCCCAGATCTCCACCCTGCGCGGTCAGGTGAAGACCGAGATCGTCAACACCTCTTGGAAGGCGGTCTTCGCCAAGGACGACAACGAGTTCAACAGCCTGATGGACGAGATGCGTTCCAAGGTCGACGGACTGGGCTTCAAGCAGGTTCTGGATGTGGACATGAAGAACGCCAAGGACCAGAACACGGCCCGCGTCAACATCAAGAAGCAGTTCGCCAACCGCGAGAAGGCGGAAGGCAACTGATTCCGCACCGGACGGTAAGGCGGGGGAGCTCTGGTGACCCTGCCCATCGTCAGGCATGTACCGGTGGGGGAGCGTTAGCCGGGCGGGTGGTCAACCACCCTCCGTCGCGCTCCCCTTGCCATGTCGGTGACACGGTGGATGTGTTTCCGGTTACCGGTTATGAATGTGGCCTTTGTTCCAATCAGGGGCCGTGCCGCGAATGATAGAAAACAGAGAAGGAAAACGAGGTGCGAGAGCTGCATGCTCCCATTTGAAAAGAATTCAAGAATTGTCTTCTGCGGAGACTCGGTCACTGACGTCAACCGTGATTACAAGGCCATTCCCGCCGGCTGGGGCTCCTTCGGTGATGGCTATGTCAACCTGGTCCACGCCCTTCTTACCGCCGTATACCCTGACCGGGAGCTCATGATCATGAACGAGGGAGTCAGCGGGGACGACATCAAGTTGATGGCAGCCCGGTGGGACAGGGACGTGCTCGATATGAAACCCGACTATGTCTCCGTCATGATAGGGATCAACGACGTCTGGCGTCACTTCGACGGTCCCTTCCGCCAGGCGGACCTGGTCTCCCTGGATGAATTCGAACACACCTACGAGGATCTGATGGGCAGGACCGAGCCCCGTGTCAAAGGTCTGATTGTCATGAGCCCCTTCATGATGGAGCCCAACAGGGAGGACCCGATGAGGGCCATGGTCGACCGTTATGCCGAAGTGGCCAGGAAGGTGGCGGACCGACATAAGGCCATCTACGTGGATGTCCAGGCTGCCATGGACCACTTCCTCGAGAAACAGAGCAGCTACATACTCAGCATGGACCGTTGCCACCCCGGGATCGAGGGGCATATGCTGGTGGCCCGGACCTGGCTCCAAGCCGTCGGCTTCGACTGGGAAAGGACCACATTCGATGACGAAAAGTGAACAGGAGCCCCGTTCCCTGCGTGAAGACGTGGTCGGGGCCGACGACCTTTCGCGGGTGGATGCCGAGATCAGCCGGGGTGCCTTCAAGGCCGATTGGGCCTCCCTGTGCGCCATGGAGCCCCCCACCTGGTTCGCCGATGCCAAGTTTGGCATTTTCACCCACTGGGGCCTGTACAGCGTGCCTGCTTACCGTAACGAGTGGTACTCGCGCAACATGTACATCAAGGGATACCCGGAGTTCGACCACCACGTGAAGACCTACGGAGCCCAGAAGGAGTTCGGTTACAAGGACTTCATCCCCATGTTCAAGGCGGAGCGTTTCAACCCCGACCAGTGGCTGGACCTCTTCCGCCGGGCCGGTGCCCGCTACTACATGCCCGTGGCCGAGCACCACGATGGATTCCAGATGTACCGCAGCGACCTGTCGGAATGGAACGCCTTCGACAAGGGGCCCCATCGCGACCTGATCGGTGAGCTGCGGCGGGCCACTCTGGATGAGGGGCTTCACTTCGCTCTGTCCGACCACCGGGCTGAGCACTGGTGGTTCATGGGCCACGGGCAGGAGTTCGACAGCGACGTGCATCAGCCCATGAAGAGGGGTGACTTCTACTGGCCCGCCATGCCCGAGCCCGACAACCAGGACCTCTTCAGCAAGCCCTATCCCACCAAGGAGTACCTGGATGACTGGCTCCTGCGGGTCTGCGAGGTGATCGACGCCTACCGGCCCGAACTCCTCTACTTCGACTGGTGGGTCCAGCACGAGGCCTTCAAGCCTTATTTACAGCGCCTGGCCGCTTACTACTACGACCGGTCAGTCGAGTGGGGGATTCCGACCGCCATCTGTTACAAGATGGACGGCATGGCCTGGGGCTCGGGCATCGTGGACGTGGAGCGCGGCGGCTTCGCCAACCCCACACCCTTCGTCTGGCAGACGGACACTGCCATCGCCCGCAACTCCTGGTGCCACACGACCACCCTGGACCACAAGTCGGTGGCTGAAATCCTGGCCGCCCTCCTTGACGCGGTCAGCAAGAACGGCAATCTCATGCTCAACGTGGGCCCTTGCGCCGACGGGTCCATCGACCCCGAGGAGGAGGGGATGTTGGAATCCATCGGTCGGTGGATGGATGTGAACGGGGAGGGGATCTATGGATCCCGCCCCTGGTGGGTCGCCCAGGAGGGTCCCACCCACCCGGCAGCGGGGTCCTTCGCGGATCAGACCGAGGCCGTCTTCACCCCCGAGGATTTCCGGTTCACCTCGGCATCAGGCGCCATCTACGCCTACCAGCTCAAGCCGGCCGCAGATGGACGGGCCCTTATCAAGGCCTTTGCCCCACTTGGCAAGGAAGGGTCTGTCTTTCAGGGGATTGTCCGCCAGGTCAGCCAGTTGGGTGCAGGACCGGTCAGCTACGAGCTGACGGACCGGGGACTGGCGGTTCAGGGCCTCAAGGACCCCGTTGGAGCCACGGCCAGCGGCCTGCCACTGGGCATCCGGATCGACGTGGAGTGAGATTCGGCCCCTGCGGGATTTCTGTCAGCGGCTCGAGGACTTAGTGACCGACAACAACAAGGAAAGATAGGAAGATATGAAGTTCCTCAACGGAGAATGGCTTGTGCGCGACGGTTTCGACGTCAAATATGCGGCCAATATCTACAGCGCGGATATCGAAGAGAAAAGGCTGACCCTCTACGCCCCCTTCCAGGTGATCAGGAATCCCGGCATGACCCTGGACGGAGGACTGCTTACCATCGAGGTCACCTCCCCCCGTCCCGACATCATCACCACCCGGATCATCAACTACAGGCAGGACCACAGCCATGACCCACGGTTCACGCTTGACCGGACCGATCCCCCGGTGAGGATCGAGGAGGATGAGAGGGGATGGACCTTCACCAGTGGCAGGCTGGCCCTGAAGATCGCCAAGGGTGATGCCATCGACTTCGAGTACGAGTATGAGGGCCGTCCGCTGACAAGGTCGGCGTGGAGGGGCAAGGCCCTGGTGACCGATGACGATGGCAGGCCACACATGGTCGAGTCCCTCAACCTGGGCGTGGGAGAGAAGATCTACGGCCTGGGCGAGCGTTTCACCAACTTCGTCAAGAACGGGCAGACGGTCACCATCTGGAATCAGGATGGTGGTACAGGCACGGCCCAGGCCTACAAGAATGTCCCCTTCTATATGAGCAACCGGGGGTATGGAGTCTTCGTGGATTCCACTGACAAGGTGGAGTTCGAGATCGGTTCCGACGAGGTCTCCAAGGTCCAGTTCTCCGTCCCCGGCCAGGAGCTGACATACTCGGTGATCGGCGGCCAGGACCTCAAAGGGGTGCTGAACACCTATACCGATCTGACCGGTAAGCCCCCTCTGGTCCCCGACTGGAGCTTCGGCTTGTGGCTGTCGACCTCCTTCACCACCGACTATGACGAGAAGACCGTCAACGAGTTCGTCGACGGTATGGCGGAGCGGGACATCCCCCTGTCGGTCTTCCACTTCGACTGCCGTTGGATGGACGACCTGGAATGGTGCAACTTCGAGTGGAAACACTCCGCCTTCCCGGACCCCGAAGGGATGCTGGCCCGCCTCCACCAGAAGGGTCTCAAGGTCTGTGCCTGGATCAACCCCTATATCGCCCAGAAGTCCAAGCTCTTCAAGGAAGGGGCCGAGAAGGGGTACTTCATCAAGCGTACCGACGGCCAGGTCTGGCAGTGGGACAAGTGGCAGGCAGGCATGGCCATCGTCGACTTCACCAACCCCGAGGCGACGGCCTGGTACCAGAGTAAGCTCAGGCACCTGCTGGACCAGGGCGTGGACTGCTTCAAGACCGACTTCGGCGAACGCATCCCCACCGAGGGCGTCGTCTATTACGACGGTTCCGACCCGGTCAAGATGCACAACTATTACACCCTCCTATACAACAAGGCCGTCTATGACCTCCTGGTCGAGGTGAAAGGGGCCGACCAGGCCATCCTCTTCGCCCGTTCGGCGACGGTGGGCGGACAGTGCTACCCGGTCCACTGGGGCGGGGACTGCACCTCCAACTACCCCTCCATGGCCGAAAGCCTGAGGGCCGGTCTCTCCTTCGGTATGAGCGGATTCGGCTACTGGAGTCACGACATCGCCGGCTTCGAGGACCAGCCCACCCCCGACATCTACAAGCGCTGGACCCAGTTCGGCCTCCTTTCCTCGCACTCCCGCTACCACGGGTCCACTGCCTACAAGGTTCCCTGGCTATACGGGGATGAGGCCGTCGAGGTCACCCGTGAGTTCGCCAAGCTCAAGCAGCGTCTTGTGCCCTATCTGATAAAGATGTCGCATGAGACCCATGAGACGGGCCTGCCCATGATGAGGGCCATGGTCCTGGAGTTCCCCAGCGACCCGACCTGCGAGGACATCGACACCCAGTACATGTTGGGGGACGACATCCTGGTGGCCCCAATCTTCAATGAGGACGGGACCGCACGCTTCTACGTTCCTGATGAGGGCACGGGCCGACCCTGGGCCAACATGCTGACAGGAAAGACCTATGAGCCTGGACGCTGGTACCAGGAGACCTACGACTACCACACCCTGCCGGTCCTGGTCAGACCAGGTACCGACCCCCTCCACGTGTGAGGCGGATTCTGGTATCACGCGGCCGGCACTTCCCTGTGCCCGGTGTGGTTCTCCCCGGATCGGCAGGTCAGGGGAGGACCTGGATCGCATAAATGAAAACTCCAGTGGATGCATGTGTCCGTCGGCTTCCCTCCGTTCGGCGGCCCTGTCTGTCAGGCGGTGCATCCCTTATCAATACAGCCTTATCGGCAGAAAGAAGTGGACGGTTTATGACGACCGCTCTTGAATTCGTCAGACAGTTGGGCCTGGGATGGAACCTGGGCAACACCTTCGATGCTTTCCCGCTCCAAGGGGAGCATGAAAGGGCCATAAAGGAGGGTCGGACCTGGACCCCGGAGGATCAGGAGAAACTCTGGTTCAATCAGCCCTTCACCCCTGGGTGCGCCCGCCTGGTCAAGCAGGCCGGGTTCGACACCATCCGCATCCCGGTCACTTGGGTGGAATGGATTGACGAGGAGGGACACGTGGACTCCATCTGGATGAACGCGGTCCGCCGGGCCGTCGACTGGAGCCTGGATGCCGGGCTCAAGGTGATCGTCAACGTCCATCACGATGGTGGTGAGGGCGACCTCCCTTGGATCCGCAAGGCGGACAAGGACCCGGATGGGGTCTGCAGGCGATTCGCCGGTCTCTGGCGTGAGATCGCCGACACGTTCAAGGATTACGGGCAGGACCTCATCCTGGAGGGCGGCAACGAGATCGGTTTCGATGACATGGACCGGGATCAGGCCTATGTCCTCCTGGAAAGGCTCAACCAGATCTTCGTCGACACGGTCAGGGCCAGCGGATCGCACAACGCCGACCGTTTCCTGCTGATTCCCGGTTACAACACCGACACGGCCATGACCTGTGATTCCCGTTACCACCTGCCCAAGGACAGCGCAGCGGACCGGCTGATCGTATCCATCCACTATTACTCACCGGCCGATTTCGCCCTGGCCACACACGACACCACCTGGTGCAAACCCAGGCAGGAGTGGGGCAGTGAGGCGGACATCAAGGCGGTGGAGGCGGATTTCGCCACTCAGCGCCGCCGTTTTGTCGATGCCGGCATCCCCGTGATCATCGGAGAGTATGGTCTGCTGACCGAGGCCGTGGACGGGAAGGACCACGCCAGCAACCTCAAGTGGATATCGACCGTTCTGAACTGCTGCCGCGAGAACGGATCCTGCCCGGTCCTCTGGGATACCTCCACCAAGGAGATGTGTTTCCTGGATCGGGCCACTGGCCGTTTCTTCGACCCGGACATGGCCTCCTTATTCGCCCAGGCCAGGGCGGACCGCCGGTAGGGAGGTGCCGCGATGACCCTGTTCAACTGCAAACCCGCCCGTCGGATCGCGTCGGGATTCCACCCGGACCCGACTATCTGCCGGGCCCCTTCGGGCCGCTACTTCCTGGTCAACAGCTCCTTCGAGTATTTCCCGGGCTTGCCCATATACGAGAGTGGCGACGGGAAGCATTGGGCCCTGGTGGGGAACGCCATGGACCGCCCCTCCCAGTTCCCCTGCGAGGGCATGGGCAACAGCGGGGGCATCTATGCTCCCACCCTGCGCTGGCATGACGGCCTGTTCTACCTGATCGTCACCAACGTCAACAAGGGGACCATGATCATGACCACGCCGGATCCCCACCAGGGATGGTTCGATCCTCTGTGGATCAAGGGGTGGCCTGGTATCGACCCCACCCTGCTCTTCGATGACGATGGAACCGTCTACATCTGCGGCAATGAAAGCGACCAGGTTGACCAGGAAGGCAGGAGGGAGGTCCCCGGTATCTACCTGTCCCGCCTGGATGTGGGTACGGGGACCGTCCTGACTAAGAGGGAGAGGATTTGCGGAGGGACCACCGGGGCAAACCCTGAGGGGCCTCACATGTACAAGAGGGATGGCCTCTACTATCTGATGTGGGCGGAGGGGGGCACCGAGGCTGGCCACATGGAGAACATGGCCCGTTCCGCCTCCCCCACAGGCCCCTACGAGATGTGTCCGGGCAACCCACTGATCACCAACCGGAGTACCCACCTGACCCTTCAGGCCATCGGCCACTGCGACTGCGCCGGATTCGATGAGGACCGCACCCTGATGGTCTTCCACGGAACGCGGAACAACCATGAGTATCCTGCCCAGGGCTGGCTGGGCAGGGAGTCCTATGCGGTCTGGTTCGATTGGCAGGATGGCTGGCCCACCTTGGCCGATCAATCCTACGATGTGCCCCTTCTGGGCAAGGGGGATGCACTTGAGGATCAGATTGACTGGATCACCCCCTCCCTGGACAGCGCTGGTCGTTTCAGCGTGACCGGTTCGAGTGACCCGACGGCGGCCCGCATACGCGTGGAGGCCGCCGGCCATGACTTCGGCCTGGATGACGGGGCGCCCATGATCGGAACCCGGCAGACAGATTTCCGCTGCAGCTTCGAGGCCGCCCTCCCCGATCCGGCCCAGTTGACTTATGGCCAGGCCGGATTGGCCGTCTACGCCAATGCCGGCCATTACATGGATCTGTCGGTGGAACCTGCGCGGGATGGTCTGGTGCATGTCCAGGTCCAGGTACACAACGCCGGCCTGGTCAGCCTGGTGGGGTCCGCAGACCTGCCTGCTGGGGCACCCATAGGTCTTCAGATCAGGGGGGACGAGATGGGCTACGCCTTTCGTGCTGTGGGTCGGGACGGGGGTCACGACCTGGGTCATGCCCCGGGCAAGGTCCTCAGCTTCACCAATGCCGGTGGCTTCACCGGAATCCTTCTGGGGGTCTACGCCCACGGTTCCGGACGAGTTACCTTCGATCCGGTGGCCTACCGGGTCTGAGCAATCTGTTCGTTCGCAAAAACAACAAGAGAAGTCGCCCGCTATGGTGCCATCTGGTGCCCGTCGGACGACCTGAAGGAGATCGATCATGAAACCCACTTTCAGCAGCTTCCTGTTCGGGGGCGATTGGAATCCGGAACAATGGCCGGAGGACACCTGGGAACAGGACATCGAAAAACTCGAGGATGCCCACATCAACGAGGCCACCATCAACGTCTTCTCCTGGGCCCTCCTGCAGCCTTCGGAAGACAAATATGACTTCTCCATGCTGGATAAGATTGTGGCCCTCCTGGTCAAGCACCGGTTCAACATCGTCATGGCCACAGGTACGGCGGCCCTGCCTGCCTGGATGGTCAGGACCCACCCAGAGGTGATCCGGACCGACCAGGAGGGCAGGCATCGCGTTTTCGGTGGGCGACACAACTTCTGCCCCACCAGTGAATACTTCCGACAGGCTTCCGGGGCTTTGGCAGGCCACCTGGC
Source organism: Bifidobacterium sp. W8104 (assembly GCF_016100735.1). Taxonomy (NCBI): domain Bacteria; kingdom Bacillati; phylum Actinomycetota; class Actinomycetes; order Bifidobacteriales; family Bifidobacteriaceae; genus Bifidobacterium; species Bifidobacterium sp. W8104. Next base: position 730,537 of record NZ_JACFRW010000001.1, on the reverse strand, counting down.
CGAACGCTACGCCGACACCCCGGGCCTGGTGGCCTGGCATGTGGGCAACGAGTACGGCGGTGGCGGCGGCTTGTGTTACTGCGAGGGCTGTGCCCGAGCCTTCCGTGTCTGGCTGAAGGACAAGTACGGTACGATCCAGGCCCTCAACCAGGCCTGGTACGCCAACTTCTGGAGCCACACCATCTACGACTGGGATGACGTGGTTCCACCTGTGACCTACGGGGATGGGATCGGTGAGAACAAGTGTGTGATCTCCGGGTTGCAGATGGATTACCGCCGTTTCCAGGAGCAGGCACAGCTGGCCTGCTTCACCAATGAGCGCGACGCCATCCGCCGCCACGACGGTTCCACGCCGATCACCACCAACCTGATGGGGACTTTCAAGGACCTGGACTACTTCGAGTGGGCCCAGCAGATGGACCTGGTTAGCTGGGACAACTATCCGGGCATGGACACCCCACCCAGCTTCACCGCAATGTCCCACGACCTTATGCGGGGGGTGGGCGGTGGCCGTCCCTTCATGCTGATGGAGCAGACGCCCAATCAACAGGGCTGGTTCCCCTTCTGCAAGGTCAAGCGGCCCGGCGAGGTCCGCAAGCTCAGTTGGCAGGCCGTGGCTCATGGGGCCGACACGGTGCAGTTCTTCCAGATGAAACAGTCCCTGGGCGGCTGTGAGCGCACTCATGGGGCCGTCATAGACCACAGCGGTAGTGAGGAATCCCGAGTCTTCAAGGAGACCGCTGCCCTGGGTGCCGAGCTGGATCGGGTGGGGGCCCGTCTCATGGGTAGCCGAGTGGTGGCCAGGGTGGCCATCATGTTCGACTGGCAGAGCTACTGGTCCCTGGAAGGTTGCGTGGGCCCCACGACAGGCTTTTCCTACCCCCAGGAGGTCCACCGCTTCTACCGCCCTCTCTACCGCCGCAACCTGGCCGTGGACTTCATACCCAGCACGTCCTCGGTCGAGACCCTGAAGAAGTATGACCTGGTCCTGGCCCCGGCCCTGATCTCCCTATTGCCCGATGTGGCAGACCACCTGGAGTCCTATGTGTCCGATGGGGGCACCTTCGTCACCGGCTATATGGCCGGTATCCATGACGAACGCGACCTGGTGGTTCCAGGTGGGTACCCGGGTGTTCTAAGGAGGCTGACCGGGGTCTGGGTCGAGGAGATCGATGCCCTGGCGCCTGATGAAACCATACCGGTGGAAGGTCTGGCAGCTGTTGACGGCCAGCCTGCCGGTCAGATCGTGGCCAGCCTGATTCATTGCGAGGGAGCCAAGCCCCTTGCCTCCTACGGGGGTGGCGACTTCTACGCCGGTAGTCCGGCCTTGACGGTGAACGATTTCGGCAGGGGGAAGGCCTACTTCGTTGGCACCCCCCTGGACGAGGCTGGCATGGAAGCCTTCATGGATCCCATTGTTGACAGCCTTGGGCTTCCTGCGGTCGACACTCCCAAGGATGTCAGCCTTTCCGTCCGCCAATCGGATGACGGGACCCGGTATGCCATCGTGATCAACTCGGCCCGCTCGCCAATTACCGCCGACCTTCCCCTCCTGAGGGGAGGTGAGGACCTCCTTGCAGGAGGTCGGGTGTCTGGCCCACTGGATCTGCCCCCCTACGGGGTGGCTCTGGTCGCGCTGGCCTGACCGGCTAACGGCGAACCTGAGTATCCAGGTCCTGTTATGGCTGGCATCAAGGAGGTGGCCGCACGAGTCGGCGTCTCCATCAGCACCGTCTCCTATGCCATAAGTGGGAAACGGTCGGTTAGCGCCTCTACCAGGGCCAGGGTCATGCAGGCCGCCCGCGAACTGGGCTATGCCCCCCGGTCGCATGGACGCCTGGCCCGGGGTGGAGAGACCAGGATCCTTGCCCTGAGCTCACCCATGGACGAGCGGACGGTCTACGGGGATTGGTCGCCTTACTTCTTCGGGGTGGCCCGGCGTTCCCATCTGCGCGGGTATGACATCCTGGCCCTTATGGGTGAGGATGAGGACCTGGCTGGTCTGGCGGATTCAGGCCAAGTGGACGGAATCCTCCTGATGGATGTGACGGTGGACGACCCACGTACCGCACTGGCCGCTTACTCACGGGTTCCCGTGGTGTCCCTCGGTTGTCCGGACAGCCTGGACGGGGCCTACGCGGTGGATCTGGACTTCGAGCAGATGGGCCGTCTGGCCGTCCACCGTATGGTCGCGGCCGGCCACACCCACCTCCTCTTCCTGGGGGCCGACCCCGATGCCTACGAGGAGGGCGTTAATTTCCTGGTCCGGACCAGGAAGGCGGTCAGGTCATCGGCCGCCGGTGCCCATGTAGCTGTGACGGAGGAGTACCTCGACGGTGAGGGGGCTCGTCCCATGAAAAGCCTTGTATGTCGCGCTCTGGCCGTTGATCCGGAGATCTCGGCCGTTCTGGGACAGGTGGACACTATGGGAATGTTCAACCTGACAAGAGCCCTGGCTGCTGTCGGCAGACCAGTTGGATCGGCCATGTCGGTCATCCAGTTGGGCTCCTTCGGCAAAGGGGCCGTGTTGGACCCGCCTCTGGACGAAATCCCCCTGCGCCCTTACCTGGCGTGCGGCCGTGCCGTCGATGTCCTGGTCGAGATGGTGGAGGGAAGACGCCCCAGGCCAGGCAGGGGAATCAAGGAGTTGATCCCGGTCACATACCTGGACCGGGGTTCGGTCAGGTCTCCGGTCAGGTCCGGGAACTGTCGAAATCCTTCGAAATGATTCGTTCCCACGCTTCAGTCCCTTTTATGCTAATCAGTGCGTTCTTGCATGGCGATGAGGCCATGGCGTATGGCTCGTGATGGAAGCGAGGTAGATATGCACAGTCAAAAGACGAGGAAGTCGAAGATGTGGACCAGGCCGATGGCCCTTCTGGCCACCCTGGCAATCTCGATGACCGTGGGGGCCTGTGGATCGGGTGGCGAATCGGAGGCCGAGGGGGTTGACGACGGAGCATCGATGACGGTGGAGGTCTTCGACCAACTGGCCAACTATCAGGGCAAGCAAAAGGGTTGGTTCGCCAAACTGGTAAAGGACAAGTTCAACATCACCCTCAATATCGTGGCCCCCAACGTGGCAGGCGGTGGCAACACGCTTTTCGACACCCGTTCTGCTGCTGGCAATTTGGGTGACCTGGTGGTCATAGGCTCCAACGGCGGTCAGGCCAAGAAGGTGGTCAAGGCGGGCCTGGTGGCCGATCTGACCCCTTATATGAAAGATGCCAAACACCTTAAGGCCTATCAGGGGGCCATGGATCAGCTCAGGGCCGATGTCGGCCGTAAGGACGGTACCTGGGGAATCCCTATCTCCGTCTCGGCCCTCTCGCCTACGGAGCCCAGTGAGGGGGTGGAGCCCACCTTCGGCCCCTTCGTCAGATGGGACTACTACAAGGAGGTCGGCTACCCCAAGGTCGCCACCCTGGAGGATCTTCTGCCTGTCCTTGAGAAGATGCAGGAGAGAGCCCGTCAGGAGACCGGCCGCAAGGACATCTACGCCCTGAGTCTCTTCAAGGACTGGGACGATCAAGCCATGCAAAACGGCTTCCAGTTGCCAGCCTTCTACGGTTATGCCGAGGGAACCGGATATGTGATGAGCAATGCCGACGGGTCGGATGCCCAGTCCCTAATCGCCCCGGACGGGATTTATGTCAGGGCCCTGAAATTCTTCAACAAGGCGCAGAGGATGGGTCTGGTCGATCCCGATTCCACCACGCAGAACTACGACACCATGTTCGCCAAGTACCAGCAGGGCAAGATTCTCTTCTCCTTCTGGCCCTGGCTGGGGCAGGCAGCCTACAACACCGAGACCCACAGGCAAGAGGGGAAGGGGTTCATGATGCTCTCCATAGACGACATGAAGATCGCCTCCAAGGGGGCGCAGCCCAACGGGACCTCTACTTTCATCGGGGTTGGGGCCAAGGCGAAGAACAAGGCCCGCCTGGTTAGATTCATCGACTGGCTTTATTCACCGGATGGCATACAGGCCTCCGGCTCCCAGACCAACGGAGCCGCCGGGCTCAAGGGGCTGACCTGGAAGGTAGAGGGAGGCCGACCGGTCCTGACGGATTTCGGTGTCAAAGCTCTGTCCGGTGAGAAGGTAAACGTCCCCGAGGAATACGGGGGAGGGGGCTACACGGATGGGGCCTCCCAACTCAATGTCAACACGGTCCTGAACAAGGGGTTGGATCCCGCCACTAAAGCCCCCTACAACTATCAGATGTGGGATTCGGAACTGGACAAGCGGACCACGGCCCTCGACAGGGACTGGCAGGCGCACATGGGCGGTGCCCGCACCACGATGGAGTATTTGGAGAAAGCGAAGAAGCTGGCTGTGATACCCGGGGCCAGCTATTCCACCCCCAAGGAGTCCTCCGTTATCTCGACCATCCGGGGACAGGTCAAGACCGCAGTGGTTAACGGCTGCTGGCAGGCCGTCTTCGCCAAGGATGACGAAGGGTTCGACTCGGTCTGGTCCTCCATGGTGAAGAACGTGGACGGGCTGGGCTTCCAGAAGGTCTATCAAGTGGACATGGATAACACCCATAGTCTCTTCTCGGCGCGCAAGGCGATCGAGAAGCAGTATGCCGATCGGAAGTAAGCCCGGCTCATCCGATGCGGCCCCAGAATTCCGGTTCTTGATTGCAGGATCGGAATCCTGGAGAATGTGGATGGCAGGGACTTGTCACCTTCTTGGGGTGTGAGCAAGAGTCAGACGGTCGGCTACTCCTGCCCCCTGAAGGTCCGCTTGATCCAGGCAGCCGCGAGACGGGGCCAGATCTGCACGCAGGGCTCGATTCCATTGGTTCCCTGCCAGGCGGTCTCTTCGGTCCCCAGGCCCAGACCGTGGCCTCCATGGGGGAAGAGGTGGGCTTCCACGCTGACCCCGGCCTGCTTGCATGCTTCTACCAGCATGAGGGTGTTCTCCGGAGGGACCAGACCATCCTCCATGGTGTGCCAGACGAATACGGGTGGGGTCTTGCTGTCTATGTGCTTCTCGATGGAGACCGCCTCCAGGGCCGTAGGGTCCTCCTTCTTGTCGCCCAGGAGGTGGTCGATGCTCCCTCGGTGAGCGAGGGGACCGGAGGTGATGACCGGATAGCCCAGCATGAGGCCGTCGGGGCGGACGGCATCGGGGTCGTAGCCGTGGGCCCGGAGGTCCTGGTCTCCGGCGGTTGTGGCCAGGTTGGCTGCCAGGTGGCCACCGGCTGAGAAGCCCATGATGCTGATGGCCTTGGGGTCCACGTGCCACTGGTCGGCGTGCTCACGGATGCGCTTCATGGCTTCGGCCGCTTCGACCAGGGCTGTCGGGTACACGGAGGGCCAGCAGGAATAGCGTAGGACGAAGGCATTGCAACCAGCCGCTAGGAACTGTACGGCGATGGGTTCGGCCTCCCTGTCCGAGGTCATTTCATAGCCGCCTCCGGGGATGACCAGGACTGATGGGCGAACCCGGTCCGGCAATACCTCCTCGCTGTTGTCCAAGCTGTAGCCGACGAATTTGGCCCGGCTGCCGTCAATCCCCTCAATCTCCTGCTCAAAATACTGCATCTGCTCTCATCCTCTTCGATAGTTAGGGCCCTCAGGCCATGGCTCATTGTAAATCACCAGGTGACTCGGCGACCCCTCAGAAGGTCACGGTCACGTTCACCGGATTCTCGCTTGTCTGGGGTGGTACCATCCCGCTACTCAGTTCGTGGCCGTCCAGGCTGACCGAACGCCTTCCAGTCCGCTTCATGGAAATTCGATAGGTGACCCCCCTCCAGGTCCTGCCGACGGTCAGTTCGTTGAATTCGGCGGGCAGGTGGGGTTCGATAGCCAGTCCGTCCAAGGTGGGCCTGACCCCCAGCAGATACTGGGAGACATCCACGAAGGACCAGGCGGCCGTGCCTGTCAGCCATGAGTTCTTTCCCTCGCCGGGGGTGGGAGACTCAGGACCGGCCACCATCTGGCAGTAGACGTAGGGCTCCACCTTGCGGATGTCGGACTTCTCCTCCAGGTAGGCGGGGCAGGTGCGTCTGTAGACCGCGAAGGCCTCTTCGTCATCGCCGACCATGGCGTTGGCTATGGAGATCCAGGGGTTGACGTGGCAGAAGACGCCACCATTCTCCTTGTACCCCCTGGGGTAGGAAGAGATCTCGCCTAGTTCGATTCGGTAGGTGGAATAGGCGGGGGCCAGAATGGCCGTTCCCCAGGAGGAGGTCAGCCTCTCCTTGACCGAGGTCAGGGCCTGTCGGGCCTTGCCGTCATCGAGACCGATACCGGCCATTACACACATCCCCTGGGGTTCGATGTAGATCTGCCCTTCGGTGTCAGTGTGGGAGCCGACGGGACGGGAGTAAGCGTCGTAGGCCCTGAGGAACCACTGGCCGTCCCAGCCGGCCTCCTCCACGGTATGGGTCATCTTCTCGATGGCCTGGCGGACCGAGGCGGTCTCCTGGGCCACAGCATCCCTGTCCATCCCGCAATCCGTCCCGTAATGGTCCAGGATGTCGGCGTAGTGGCCGGCATAGAGGACGAACATGCCTCCGATCAGGACCGACTCAGCCACACCTGTGTCATTGTTTTCGACAGTCTGGAAACTCTCTCCTGGTGTATCGGAGAAGCAGTTGAGGTCAAGGCAGTCGTTCCAGTCGGCCCGTCCGATCAGGGGGAGGTCATGCGGGCCCATGTGGTTCATTGTGAACCCGATCGACCGGCGCAGGTGTTCCAGGAGGGGTTTCTCGGTCCCTGCCACATTGTTGAAGGGGACGGGCTCCTCCAGGATGGAGGAATCCCCGGTCTCGGCCAGGTAGGCGTAGGTGCCGGCCACCAGCCAGAGGGGGTCGTCGTTGAAGCCGCCGCCAATGTCGGCGTTCCCCCTTTTGGTCAGAGGCTGGTACTGGTGCCAGGCCGACCCATCCTCCAGCTGGGTTGAGGCGATGTCGATGATGCGCTGACGGGCGCGGTCGGGGATCAGGTGGACAAAGCCCAGGAGATCCTGGTTGGAGTCGCGGAAGCCCATCCCCCTCCCTGTGCCTGATTCGAAATAGGAGGCCGAACGCGAAAGGTTGAAGGTGACCATGCACTGGTACTGGTGCCATATGTTGACCATCCGATCCAGGCGGGGGTCGCCGCTGTCCAGGGTGAACCGGCCCAGGAGATCGGCCCAGTAGGCCTTGAGGTCGGCGAAGGCCTGGTCGACCTGGTCGTCCCTTCTGAATCGGTCGAAGAGGGCGTGTGCGGGCTTCTTGTTGATGATTCCCACCTTGGCAGGGTCATCGGGGTCCTCCCACTTGTCCTCCTTGGGCAGCTGGACATAGCCCAGGATGAATACCAGGCTCTCCTCCTGGCCGGGGTCCAGGGATAGCCTGACCCTGTTGGCGGCTATAGGGAACCAGCCGTGTGCCACGGAGTTGCGGGCTCTGCCCTCGGTGATGGCTTCGGGGGTGTCCCAGCCGTTGAACTTACCCAGGAACTCGTCCCGGCTGGTGTCGAACCCGCAGGTGGGCTGGTTGACCCCGAAGAAGGCGTAATGGTTTCGGCGTTCCTTGTACTCGGTCTTGTGGTAGAGAAGGGTGGCTTCCGATCCCTGCTCGACCTCCACTTCGCCCGTAGACAGGTTGCGCTGGAAGTTGCTGGAGTCGTCCACGGCGTTCCACAGGCACCACTCAACACAGCCGGTCACATCCAGAAGGATGGGGGAGTCGGTGGTGTTCCTGATTTTCAAACGGTTGATTTCGGCATCGGCATCCACGGGGACGAAGGCGGTCATGACTGTATCGATGCCCTTATATGAGGATTCGAAAATGGTATATCCGATCCCCTGACGGCAGCTGTACCGGTCCAGGGGAGTCCTGGAGGGCAGGAAGGTGGGCGACCAGGTGGCCAGGGGGGCGGACTCTGGGTTGTCCCGATCCATAAGGCTCAGGTAGTAGCTGCGGCTGCCGTTGTCGGCAGGTACCCCGTTATAGCGGTAGCGGGTTATCCTCTGGAGCTTGGCATCTTTGTAGAAGGAATAGCCACCGCCTGTATTGGAAATGAGGGAGAAGAAGTCCTGGTTGCCCAGATAGTTGATCCAGGGCAGCGGGGTGGCGGGTGTGTCGATGACATACTCTCTGGCTGCGTCGTCAAAATGACCGTATTGCATGTTCTCCCTATCCTCAATGCAACCTTGGCCCAGCCCCGTCGGGTTGGGGCCGGTTGGGCAGGCCGTAGGCGGCCCTTCCGGACTGTCCCGAGGCGTCACAACCCCTTGAAAGCAGCAGTGCCTGATAGGAATAGCTGCCGGAATCGTGCCCCATTTCGGGAAAGACTGCTAAGGCTTGCGACCCGCGTTTGTATTATCGTTTGACTAAGATGATAGCATTAATTAATAAACCTATAGATAAGCGTGTGCGGATTCCCTATAATGGTTGAACTCATGTGGCTTCCAATAGGCCGGAACCCCAAAGGTTGGGCAGATTGGAGCCGCCTGCAGTCATGATGGGGACCCGCAGGGGCGGGCGGCACTGTAAAGAGACAGGATCCCACCACCCGCCAAGTGCCTGAGTAAGGGGGGTTCATGACTGGCGTAGAGGATTGGAACCAGTACCGGGCAGGAAAAAGTGTCACCGGATCCGGTCCGACGGTCGGGTCCACCTTCTCGGAGAACCCTCGTGCCCGTCAGGTCTTTACTGGCAAGGGCTTCCCCCGGCGCAAGCGCATGACCGCCGATGAGCGCAAGGAACAGATTGTCAAGGCGGCCGTCAAGGTGATTGCCGCCAAGGGCTTTTGGGGGATGTCCCTGCAGGACGTGGCCGATCAGGTGGGCATCACCGAGGCCGCCCTCTATCATTACATCGACTCCAAGAACGACCTGTTCAGGATGGTCATGGAGCAGGCCTATGATTCCCCTGAGGCCGACGAGTTCATCTACACGACCTGCACGGGGACGGATGCGGACGGACACAACCTTCTCTTCTTCCCTCGGTTCTGCGCCAACAACGTCATTTTCAATGCCCGCAGGCCGGAGATGGTCAAGCTCTTCTCCATCTTGAACGGAGAGGCTCTCAGCCCCTCGCACCCGGCCCACCGCTATTTCATAGGCCGAAACCAGAAGTTTTGGCAGACCATCAAGTCACTGAACTGGTGCCTGCCCAGAGGGTACGACCTTGACCGCTTCCACCACATGTGGGTGCTGTGCATGTCGGCCATGGATGGCCTGCAATACCGCTGGCTGGCGGACGGGTCAGCCGACCTGGTGGCCGAGTGGCTTGCCTTCTCCGATGAGCTCTTCCCCCAGGAGAAGTGGCATGGGTTCATGGACCCCAGTGACATCGACCCGGACTCAGAAGAATGCCTGGCCTCCTACGGCCTTATTACGGGTGGAGGACCGGCGGTGCAGGACCAGCGGCTACGTCCAGACGACCCCTCCGGTGGGACAGCGGCCACCGAGGACGTCCAACGGCCGGGGGACAGCAAATGACTGCAGGAGAGAATAGCGCCATGGATATGAAAGAAACGAAAGAGAGGATTGGCATGGGCCAAGAGAGCAAGTTCATCTTCCCGTCCGATTTCACCTGGGGAACGGCCACGGCAGCCTTCCAGGTGGAAGGGGCGGCACATGAGGACGGCAGGACGGATTCCATCTGGGACACATATTGCGCCCGGCCGGGCGTGGTAGTCGACGGGTCCAACGGTGATGTGGCCTGCGATCAGTATCATCGCTACCCGCAGGACATAGCCCTGATGAAGCAGATGGGTGTCGGTGCCTACCGCATGTCCATATCCTGGTCCCGTATTTTTCCCAGGGCTGATGGTCCGGTGAACCAGGCCGGGCTGGATCACTACCTGAAGGTCCTTGATATGCTGCGCGACAATGGAATCAGGCCCGTCGTCACCCTATATCACTGGGATCTTCCCCAGTACCTACAGGATGAAGGCGGCTGGCCCAGCAGGGACACAGCCCTCCGTTTTGGCGACTACGCCTCCGCTCTGGCGGCCTCCTTCGGCGACCGGGTGGACACCTGGACCACCTTGAACGAGCCCTGGTGTGCGGCCTATCTGGGCTATGGGAACGGGGCCCATGCCCCAGGGATCAAGGACTACGACCAGGCCCTGTCCGCCGTTCATCATCTGAACCTGGCCCATGGCCTGGCCTGCCAGGCCATCAGGGCCCAGGTCGGTCAGGCTGCCCAGCTCTCGGTCACCCTCAACCTTCAGGTGACCCGGGCGGCCTCTGACAGCCCGGAGGACCTAGCCGCCAAGAAGAGGGCCGATCTCTTCGCCAACGAAGTCTTTCTGGCCCCCATGCTGGAAGGTGTCTATCCGGAAGGTGTCAGTCAGGCGGCAGGGGAGGATACCGACTGGCGCTTCGTGCAGGATGGTGACCTAGAGACCATTCATCAGCCCCTTGATGTCCTTGGACTGAACTACTACGCCACGACCTATGTAAAGGCCAGGAAGGCTGATGATGAATCCGCCGATGCGTCGGTCGGTCCCGAGGGCAAGCTGGTCGATCGTCATGCCAACGCCATGCCGGCCCAGGATGGCGTGGAGGGACTGGCCCCGCAGGGGGAGCTGACAGGGATGGGTTGGAATCAGGAACCTAAGGGTTTGACTGATGTGCTGGTCGAGCTGGGCCGACGTTTCCCCGACATAGAACTCATGGTGACCGAGAACGGTTCCGCCTGGGATGATCAGGTCAGTCGGGATCCGGACGCGCCCAGCGGAAAGATCGTTCACGACCCCAAGCGGGTAGCCTATCTGGAAGAGCATGTCAAGGCCGTGGCCAGGGCCATTCAGGCCGGGGCTCGGGTTACCGGCTACTTCGCCTGGTCCCTGCTGGACAACTTTGAGTGGGCCCTGGGCTACACCAAGCGCTTTGGGTTGATCAGGGTCGACTATGACACTCAGGAGCGGATCTGGAAGGATTCAGGAAGGCGCTACTCCCGGATTGTTCAGGCCAATGCGATCTGAAAGGGCTCTGACATCGATTGGTCTGCAGTCGGCAACGGCTCCGCATGCGATCTGTGGGCCGCACCACCGATCCTGAACATTTAATCAGGTTGATCATGCAGGCAGGGGAGGGGGTGACTCTCCCCGTCGGCATGATTGAAGTTTCCTGATTTTCGAACCCCTCATATCCAGCTTGGTTGCCACATGCGAATTCATCGGAGCCCGCAAGGAATCGGAAGGGCCGTCCTCAGGGGCAGACAAGACAGGGAGACCGGGACGAGGGGGCCCAGGATGAATCACGTATCAGCGTCGATAGGCGGTTTTGGACTGAATTGACATTTTTTACAACGATAGATAAACTGGCGCTGTCATGACGGCACAGTTGCCGGCTGTAGATTCCCCCAGGTTCAAGGATTGAGCCGGATGGGAGCGAAACTAGTCATAGAAGGGCTGAGCATGAACGGAACCGATGCAGAAGTCGACCGTCAGGTCAAGACTTCCGGTAAAACCGCGCGCCTCGCCTCCTCCAAACCCGCCAAGGCACATAAGGTCCTTTCGTCGCGGGGGGGGGGGGGGTATAAATCTTCCCTGAAGCGCTGTTGGCCCTTATGGGTCATGGTGCTTCCAGCCATGCTGTTCGTGGCCGTATTCAACTACGGCCCTATGTACGGCATTCAACTGGCGTTCAGGAAGTATGATTTTACCAAGGGCCTCACCGGAGGCGACTGGGTGGGCTTCCAGTATTTCAAGCAGTTCTTCGCCTCACCTATGTTCAAGCCCCTCATGGTCAACACGATCAGGATCAGTCTGTGGACTCTGGTCATGGGCTTCATCGCCCCCATCATCCTGGCTCTCCTGATCAACCAGATCCATTCCACCAAGGTCAAGAGCTTCGTACAGACCATCACCTACATGCCGCACTTCATATCTACGGTGGTGATTGTGGCCATGATTAACCTTTTCCTGACCCCCTCCACAGGTCTGCTCACCCGTTTCCTCTCCTTCCTCCACGTCGACAACGCCAACTTCATGGGCAATCCCAGCACCTTTACGCCCATCTACTGGATCAGCGAGGTCTGGCAGCATATGGGCTGGAACTCGATTATCTACCTGGCCGCCCTCAGTTCGGTCGACGTGGCCCTCTACGAGGCAGCCAAGATGGACGGGGCAGGCCGTTTTCAGCTTATTCGTTACATCGATATACCTGCCATCATGCCCACGGCCGGCGTCCTCCTGATCCTGAACATGGGCGGTGTGCTCAACGTAGGCTTCGAAAAGGTCTTCCTCATGCAGAACACCCTGAACCTGCCAGCCTCCGAGGTCATATCGACCTACACCTACAAGATCGGCATCCTGCAGAATCAATTCTCGTATTCCACAGCCATCGGCCTGTTCAACATGCTCATCAACTTCGTCTTCCTGGTCATCGCCAATCAGATCTCCAGGAGGGTGTCTCACACCGGCATCTTCTGAGGGGGAGGAAGACAACAAAATGAAAAACACGCAAGACATGGCACGCGCCGGGGCCCGCAGGGTCAGACGGCTTATCGGGGGGAAGACGCTGGGAGACTGGCTGGCTGACCTGATCATCGTCCTCATCCTGCTGCTGATAGTGGCCTCCATCCTCTACCCAATCTGGTTCATCATCATCGCTTCGGTCTCTGATCAGACCCTGGTCAACACAGGCCAGGTCACCTGGATTCCCAAGGGCATTTCGGCCTACGGCTTCCAGCAGATTCTCGGGGATGACAGGATCTGGAACGGCTACCGGAATACGTTGATCTACACTGTGGCAGGCACCGTCTTGAACCTGGTGGTCACCATGCCGGCGGCCTTCGCCCTCTCCCGGCCCGAGTTCAAATGGCGCCGCCTGATCATGCTCTTCTTCACGATTACCATGTTCGTCAACGGCGGTCTGATCCCGACCTACCTTCTCTACAAGCAGCTGGACCTCCTGGACTCCTGGGCGGTCTTCGTCATTCCCCAGGCCCTGAATGTCTACAACCTGATCATCGCCCGGTCCTTCTTCGAGAGCTCCATCCCCGAGGACCTCCACGATGCCGCTCAGATCGACGGGGTGGGGTACTTCCGCTACTTTACGCGGATCGTCATCCCCCTGAGTTCCGCCATCATCGCCGTCATCGGCCTGTATTACCTGGTGCAGCACTGGAATGACTTCTTCACCGGCTTGGTCTACATACGCACCTACGACAAGCAACCCCTGCAGATCGTCCTGCGTGACATCCTCCTGTCCAACCAGGCTTTCCAGGGGGGGTCGGGCTCGACGGCCGGTGCCGGATACGGGCAGGAGTTCGCTGACCAGATCAAATACGGGGTGATCATCGTCTCCACCCTCCCTCTCCTGGTCATCTACCCCTTCATACAGAAGTACTTCAACAAAGGTGTCATGATCGGGGCAATCAAGGGCTGATTGCACCGGACCGTCCTACTGACGGGGAACAAAGACAAGACGTATGGGCCGGACAGCCATGGCTGTACCCGGGAAAGGAGGAAGCATGCAAAGATTCGCCCTCGGATACGAGCAGGCGGCCCGTTTGGTCCTGGTGGCCTTCATCACCAACCTGGCCCTGCTGGCACACACCATCATGGGGCTTGTCCTGGTAGGCTTCTTCCCCTCCCTGGCCGCGACCTGCGGGGTTTTCAGAAGGTGGCTGACAGACGAGGACAGGGAGTGGGGGATCGCTCAGACCTGGCGGACCTTCCACCGTCTGTGGAAGAAGGAGCTCAGGGGGGCCAACATTTTCGGCTGGGCACAGGCGGCCATCTGGGCCCTCCTGCTGGGGGATTATTGGATTGTCAACTTTCATCGGACCGGCAGGGTCGGGGTTTTCGTCTCCGGCATCCTCTTCTGCCTCATGGTCTTCATGATTCTGGCCACTGCCCTGTCCTGGGTCCTATTCGCCCTCTACGACCAGGGGGTCGGTTGGATTCTGGTCAGGTCGGTCCAGATGGTTCTGGCGCGTCCCTGGATGAGTGTGGTCCTGGCTTTCGGTCTGGCCCTTATGGCCTTTGCCTGCTGGTCCTGGCCCGGCCTGGCCGTAGTCTTCGGGCCTGCCCTGCCCTGCCTCCTGTCGTCGTCGGCGGTCTGGTTCTACGGCAGGCTCGACGGTTTTTCCGTCCGGATGCGCCGGGGCGCGCAGGGCGAGATGGCAACGAAAGGAGAGTGACGGATCCGTCATTAAGTACACCGCCTGGACCGGTGCGATCGGCGCATGGGCCCGGGGTAAGCAGAGAAGTTCACTGTCGAACAGGAGGAGCGAATCATGAGTTCGTTCGGGAAACACAGGTTCAGGAACCGTCTGGTGGCCATAGGGGCCATGACGATGGCCATGTCGATGATGCTGGCCGGTTGCGGCGGTTCCAAGGAGCCCACCACCAATGCCCAGGGCCAGCCGATCATCACGATAGCCGTAGCCAAGCACCCTCTGACCAAGAAGATATCCAAGATGAAGTGGCCCAAGCAGCTGGAGAAGGAGTGTGGCTGCGAAATCCATTGGCAGGAGGCGAGCTCGGACTGGGACCAGAAGAAGCAGGCCATGCTGGCGGCCGGCGATGTGCCCGACCTCATTCTCAAGGGGATCAACCTGGCGGACATAGCCACTTATAGCACCCTCTTCGAGGATCTGAGCCAGGACCTGGACAAGATGCCGAATGTCAAGAAGATGTTCAAGACCGACCCCACGGCCAAGCAGGTGGTCTCCATGCCGGACGGGAAGATCTACATCCTGCCCGCCGTCAAGAAGGGTATCTGGCCCAAGGCCGTCAGCCACATGTACATCAACAAGCAGTGGCTGGACACGCTGGGCCTGAAGGTGCCGACCACCTGGGATGAGCTTGAGGAGGTGCTCAAGGCCTTCAAGACCAAGGACCCCAATGGGAACGGACAGGCCGACGAAATCCCCTTTGACTTCCAGTCTCCCGGTACCGGTGGCTTCGGTGACTATCAGCCCACCCTCCTGCTGGGGAGCCTGGGCATCGTGACGTCGGTAGGTGGCGGCCAGGGCTTCTATGCCGACAAGGGCAAGGTCAAGTCCTTCCTGACCGATGACCGTTACAAGCAGCTGATCCAGTACCTCAACAGGCTCTGGGGGGAGGGGTTGATCGCCAAGGACGCTTTCACCCACGACTACTCCAAGTCCCAGTCCACCGCGCGAGGACAGGGCGACAAGGCCAAGATCGGTTTCACCTGGGGGTGGACGGCCTCCGACCGCTTTGGCGACAAGTTGGCCAGTCAGTATGTGGCCATGCCCCAGCTGAAGGCCAAGGCCGATCAGAACCCGGATGAGCTGGTCTACGACACCCAGGGGGACCGGTTGGACTACAGCGAGTTCGCACTTGTGGTCTCGGCCAAGAGCAAGAACAAGGAGACCGCCATCAAGGTGGCTAATGCCTTCTATGGGCAGGACATGTCCCTGCAGATGCTCTGGGGTGATCTGGGCACGGATGTGCAGAAGACAGGGCCGGACTCCTATAAAGTCCTGCCGCCTGCTGACTCCACCAAGGACCCCTCCACCTGGAAGTGGACGGAGACCCTGGCTGATGACTCTCCCTACTGGATACGTCCGAATCTCAAGATCGAGCTGCCGGCGGATCTCGAGGAGGTCAAGGGCCAGGAGCAGCCTCTTGAGCCGGCTCTGGCCCATGTGGATCCCAAGTTGGATGTCATTCCGGGTGCCCTCAAGTATTCCTCCGAGGACCAGACCACCATGCAGAACAACAACACAACCCTGATGAACACCGCTATGACCAAGTTCGCCCAGTGGGTGACCAAGGGTGGTGTGGACCAGGATTGGGACAACTATGTGCAGACCCTGAAAAAGGCCAATTTGGATCAGAACATCAAGCTGGTGCAGAAGGCCTACGACCAGTACTACTCCAAGAACTGAGGGATGCAGACGTGCCCTGGGGCCCTTCAGTGATTCACGGAGGGCATCCAGGGTCCGTCGGACCTCGGGCTCGCCCACCACACGAGACGTTCTCTGGGGAGGCCGATGAGGCGGCTGGGTTGGCGACTGGCTCCATCAGAGCTCGGCCGTTTCTGTAGGCGGGTCCATGGCCGTCAATAGTCCGGGTTCGAGGGGTGGTGAGGAGGCACGGTACGGTCTTTCGACCGGGTTCTTCGGTTCCCTCCCGGATGGGCACTCACCGCCCGAGTCAGCCTGAGGGGATGGCATCCCCCCCCCCCCCGGAGTGCTGTCGGATTCACGGAACAGGAGGGCTACCTGCCGGGCTCTTGCCTTCTCCCGGTGGGTTGCCCTCTTGCACCATTGTGGTCGGCTGCCTCCGTTTCCTGCCGGGTCGCCGCGACCTTGGGCCAGATCATAGGAGGGTCCTCAAACCGCCAAAGTTCGGAAGGTGACCGTTATAACCGGTCGAATGCCGGCGTTTTGTGTGATTTGGGGCTCAGCCATGACCTTTTCATCAGGATCAGGACCGGCGTCCATCGAACTTTGGGCTGATTAGGGTCGACAATGACACCCAGAAGCGGATCTGGAAGGATTCCGGTCTGCGGTACGCGCAGATCATCCGCGACCGGGCAGTCTGAGCACGACGGCTTATAAACGCGTCCGCGAGGCGGTTGGGCATCGCTGTCCGACCGCCTCGCCTTTGTCTTAGATCCAGCTGGACAGCCACATGTGCATGCGCCAGAAATCGTAGGGGATGGGCATGGCGGTCCACAGTGGATAGAAGAAGACCGAGGTCAGGCCAAGTAGGGTCAGGCCCATGATCATGGTCTGCCGGTAAAGGATGCTGTCGGAGTTCTGCCGTAGCCAGTTGGCCACGTAGCAGATTGCCAGGATCATCCAGGGCAGGATGACGATGGAGTAGAAGGTGAAGGTGGTCCGGTTCATGTATTGAATCCAGGGCAGCCAGCCGGCCAGCATGCCTGCCAGTACCCCCCAGATCCGCCAATCTCCGTGCTTGACCACGACGGCGATGACGATGGCCAAAATCATGCAGATGCTGCCCAGCCACCAGGTCAGGGGATTGCCCAGGGAGGTAACGGCGGCCACGCAGGGTGAGTCCTTGGCCAGTCCGCACAGACCGGGGAAGCCCGTGAGCTTCTGCCAGTAAAAGCTGGTGGGTCTGACCTGAAGGGGCCAGGTCAGGGGGTTGGCCATGTATGGGTGACGGGTATGCAGGGTGGTGTGGAAGTGCCACATCTGCCGGTGGTATTCAGCCAGGGACCGCAGCCCCTCCGGCAGCCAGGTCAGGCCCTGGCCAGGGTGCTGGGCCGCCCAATTGTGCATGAATGAATCGCCGTGCAGGAACCATCCCGTCCAGGAGGCCAGATAGGTGCCCGCCCAGACGGGAATCATAAGCAAGGCCGCCGGGAGCCCGTCCCTGAACACGGCGCTCTGCAGCCAGGATCCATACCCTGCCTGATGGCGCTCCCAGCCGTCCCAGAGCACCGAGATCAGCGCGAAGACGGCAAAGAAATATGCACCAGACCACTTGGTGCCGGTGGCCAGGCCCAGTAACAGGGCGGCTCCGGTCCGCCACCAGGACCAGGCGATGAAGGGGCCGGTGGTGGCCACGGGCAGTTCGACACGGCTTTTCTGCCCTTGATCTCCCTGTGACTGAATGACCTTCACCCGGTAATGCAGACGGAAGTCAGCCTGGTCCTTGGCCCAGGATTGTCGCAGCCTGGCCCGAGCCCAGTCCCGATGGCCCATCAGACACAGCCAGGCTCCCAGGACGAAGACCATGACGAAGTTGTCCAGCAGGCCGGTACGGCTCATGACGATGCCCAGACCGTCTATGGCCATGAGGAAGCCTGCCGTCAGGGCGATAGGCAGGTTGTGGAAAAGGCGCAGAGCTACACGGCAAAGCAGCAGGATGGCGATGGTGCCGGCCAGGGCAGTGGCCGCTCGCCAGGCGAAGGGGTTGCCGGCTCCTCCGAAGAGCTTGAGACCCAGGGCGATGCACCACTTGCCCACCGGAGGGTGGACTACGTATTCGGCCTGGGGCAGCCAGCCGCTGGTGTGCCCCTGGGCGAAGATCTGGTCGATGGGAAGGTCCAGCGGACCGGCTGTTTTCGGCCAGTTGCGTGGCTCGCCGGTCATCAGCATGGTCCAGGCGTCTTTGACGTAATATGTCTCGTCGAAGACGATGGCCCGGGGGCTGCCCAGCCGCACAAACCGCAGGAGCCCTCCCAGAAGAGCCATGAGTATGCAGGCCAGCCAGCCGCTCTGCCGATGGGAGAGCCGGGGAATCCGGTTGATTCCTCGCTTGGTATGCTGACCCTTTGGCTTGCTGAAGATGGACAGCATGACAGGGCGACCGGACCGGTGGGCGGCGTGCCTGCCGTGTCTGGAGGAGCGATGCTGCGAAGAAAGCCCTGCCAAAGATGTCATCACCCCTAGATTAGGCCATACTAAAGGCATGAGCAGCATGAATGGCCGGAGCGATGGACATACACAGGGCGGAGAAAGTCATGAGGAGCCGATTTCATCCAGTGTTTCACGTGGAACGTTGGTGCTGGCGGCCACGCCTATCGGCAATGTCGCCGATGCCTCGACGCGATTGGTGAAGCTCCTGCAGTCGGCGGACCTGGTGGCGGCGGAGGACACGCGGAGGCTCTACGACCTGGCCAACCGGTTGGGGGTGCGCGTAGGCGGCAGGGTTATGGCTTATCACGATCACAATGAACGGCGGATGGCCGATCCCATCCTGGATCAGGTTCGTGACGGAGCTTGCGCATTGGTGGTCTCGGATGCGGGCATGCCCACCATCAACGATCCGGGCATGGCCATCGTCAGGCGGGCCATCGAGCGAGGCATACCGGTCACCTGTGCTCCCGGCCCCAGCGCGGTGCTGGATGCCCTGGCCCTCTCCGGCCTGCCGACAGACCGCTTCTGCTACGAGGGATTTCTTCCCCGCCGGCACCAGGAACGGCTGCGACATCTGCGCACCCTGCGCAGCGAGGAGCGGACCATGGTCTTCTACGAGACCCCCCACCGCATTGATCAGGCTATGCAGGACCTTCAGGAGGTCTTCGGCCCCGACAGGCTCATGGCCCTCTGTCGGGAGTTGACCAAGGAGCATGAGCAGATCCGGCGGGGCACCATCGGGGACGTTGTGCGCTCCCTTCAGGAGGACCCTCCCCGGGGAGAGATGGTCCTGGTCGTGGCTGGTGCCTCCGCCCTGGAGGCCAGGCGCAATGATCCTGAGGCCATGGATGACCGGCAGCTGGCCGCTCTGGCACGTGCTCTGGCCCGATCCGAGGGCCTGCGGCTCAAGGAGGCCATCGCCCGGGTGGCTGCCGAGCATCCCCTGGCCGATGGCAGCCTGCCCAATCGCAAAAGGATTTATGCCTTGGCTGTTGAAGAGGATAAGGAGGACTGATTCCCGTTCCCCTCGTCCAGCAGCACCTCCAGCGCCCTGCGCACACCGGGTCCGCCCAGCTGGGAGACGGCCTCCAGCAGGGCTGGGGAGGCGGCGGGATTGGCTACCAACCACCGACGCAGCTGTGGCTCTTCCCGTGCGATGGCCCAGAGGATGCTCGGGTCGGTCTCGGGGTCTGTGGCCATCAGGGCCGTTGGCACCAGGGGAGGCTCTGGCGGTGGGGCGCGCACCTCGGCCATTGGTTCCAAGCCATCGCAATCGTCTCGGTTCGAATCGTCTTCCGCCCAGGGGTGTGACCGGCTGCTGACGGCAGTCATGAGCCGGGCCATGCGTTCAGCGGCGGAGAATCCACGACGGCCCTGATCCCGATTCCGATCATGGCCGTGGCGTCGATGATGGCCATGCCTGCGTCGGCTACTTCTCATCGGCAGATTCATAGGATCGCCTTGAGTCGTCTTATGGTCTCCAATCCTTGAGCGTGGCCAGGCCAGCGCGGGTTGGAGGACAGGAGCTCCTCGCAGGATCCGCAACTGACCTGGTACCGTTCCATGAGTTCATGCAAGACCGCCGTAATCTCCTCTCCGTTGCATTGGCCCGAGGAGTCGCAGGCCAGATCACAGGCCGTCCAGAGCGGCGAAGTCACCCAGAGCTTCCCGAGCTTCATCAGGTAGCGGGCATCCAGCTGTCGCTGGTGGGGCCGTAGGGGCCTGCCGTGAACCGGCGTGCGGAAATGGGAGTTGGAGATGATGTCCAGCGCATCGGGGAATTGGCCGTTGAGCCATATCCAGACCGCCAGACCGCCGCATGCCGCTGCGCCGTAAGGAACCATGGGCGTGACGATGGATGCGCGACCGTAGAGTCCCTCAGCCTGTTCGTTCAGGTAGCAGCAGGATTGGTCCAGACAGGTCACGATCCCTTCCTTCACCAGCAGACTGAGGCTGAGCGGACCGGGCAGATCATCGGTTTGGATCAGGCTGGGCAGCGGTTCGGGTTCGGGGGCCGGTGCCCCAAATTCGACCGTGGAAGGACGACTGCGGGCATGTGTCGGCGCTCCCCCGGCTTGTAGCGGTCGACTGGGCGGCTTGGTGGTAGCTCTAGGGGGGCGGCTGGTGGCAACCGCAGTGGTAGGCGTCCACGATGCTCCCCCGAGCGCGTGTTCTCGATTCATGGTTCGACTGTAAATGGTCCTGTCCGGATTTGCCTGGGAGAGGGCCGAATTTGTGCATTTGTGGATAATTCGCTTGCTCGGTGGCAGTCCTGTGGACGAGCAGGGGGATTGTAGGGCTGAGCCGATAATCTTGCTGGTATGAGTCATATCCTTGTTTCCGTCGCCTGGCCCTACGCGAATGGGCCCCGTCACATCGGCCACGTCGCTGGGTTCGGCGTTCCCTCGGACGTCTATGCACGCTACGAACGCATGAAGGGCAATGATGTCCTTATGGTTTCGGGGACTGACGAGCACGGCACCCCCATCCTGGTGGAGGCCGACGCCGAAGGTGTGGGACCTCAGGAGATCGCCGACCGTTATAATCGGGTCATCGTCAAGGATCTGTGCGATCTGGGGCTCAGCTATGACCTTTTCACCAGGACCACGACCGGCAATCATGAGAAGGTGGTGCAGGAGCTCTTCCGTCAGTGCCGGGCCAATGGCTATATCTATGAGGGACAGCAGAAGGTGGCCATCTCACCTTCCACCGGCCGGACCCTGCCGGACCGCTATATTGAGGGGACCTGCCCTATCTGTGGCGCTGATGGCGCTCGCGGCGACCAGTGCGACAACTGCGGCAACGAGCTGGATCCGGACGAGCTGATCAACCCTGTGTCCAAGATCAATGGGGAGACCCCCCGCTTCGAGGAGTCCAGGCACTTCTTCCTGGATCTGCCCGCTCTGGCCGAGGCCAACCTGGCCTGGCTGAAGACCCGGAAGGGCTGGCGCAGCAACGTGCTCAACTTCTCCTTGGGGCTGTTCAAGGAGGTCAAGCCGCGGGCCATCACGCGCGACATCGACTGGGGGATTCCCGTGCCTGTGGACGGCTGGGTCGACGACCCCAACAAGAAGCTCTATGTCTGGTTCGATGCCGTCATCGGCTACCTGTCGGCATCCATCGAATGGGCCCGCCGTCAGGGCGACCCCGAGGCCTGGCGCAAGTGGTGGAATGACCCCAAGGCCCTGGGCTATTACTTCATGGGCAAGGACAACATCACCTTCCACTCGCAGATCTGGCCCTCGGAGATTCTGGCCTACAACGGCCAGGGGTCCAAGGGCGGACAGCCGGGATCCTACGGCGAACTCAACCTGCCCGAGCAGGTGGTGGCCAGCGAGTTCATGACCATGGAGGGCAAGAAGTTCAGCTCCTCCAGGGGCATCGTCATCTACGTCAAGGACATCCTGGCACGCTATCCGGTCGATGCAGTCCGCTACTACATTTCCATCGCCGGGCCGGAGACTTCGGACTCGGACTTCACCTGGGCTGAGTTCGTCCGGCACAACAACGAGGAGCTGGCCGCCTCCTGGGGCAACCTGGTCAACCGCGTGGCCAACCTGCTCAACAAGGACTTCGGCAGCATCCCCCGCATCGAGGAGGACTGGCTGACCGAGGAGGACAATGCCCTGCTGGACCGCAGCCTGCAGGCCTTCGATACTGTGGGCTCCCTGATCGAGAATCATCGCCAGAAGGCCGCCCTGGTCGAGGCCATGGCTCTGGTGGGAGACATCAACAAGTACATCTCTGCCCAGGAGCCCTGGAAAATCAAGGATGACCAGAACCGACTGGCTGCCGTCCTGCATACCGCAGCCCAGGCCGTGCTGGACGCCAATACCATGCTGGCGCCCTTCCTGCCTCATGCCTCTCAGCGGGTCTGGGAGACCATGGGTGGCAAGGGCACCTTCTCGCCCCTGCCCCGTGTCGAGGAGGTTGACGACCTGGATCGGTCCGATTTCCACTATCCCATCATCACCGGCGATTACCGGCTGGGGGAGACGGTCCATCCTTGGGCGCGTGAGCCCCTCAGGGACGGTACGCCGATTGATCGGCCCACACCCATCTTCCCGCGCATCCCCAAGGAAGCCGTGCAGGAGGAGCTGGACCGCTTCCAGGAGCAGCTTGACCGCCGCAAGGCCAGGGAGCACGCCAGGTTCGAGGCTGAGCAGGCCAAGTTGGGCGACCAGGGCAAGTAGCGGCCGACGCGCCCGAATGTGAGCTCGGGCCCCAGTTCATGATTCACAGAGAACTTTGAGGTTTTCGGGCACTTCCTCCAAGGTAGCGCTGGTTATATTTGGTCTGTCGGTTGAAGTACTGGCCGATGGGGGTCATGCGGCCCCGATAACTGAACCCCTTCTTCTCTCTCTTCTCGCCCGGCGGTTCTTCGAACCGCCGGGTTCTTTCGTCATGGAAGACTCATAGGATGTGTAACCATGAAGGTTGCCCAATTCGCCTGTGTGCTCTTCGATCTGGACGGGGTGCTGGTGCCCACGACCATCCTGCACAAGGCCGCCTGGAAGGCGTTGTTCGATCAGGTCCTGCCCGCGAACGTCCCGGCCTACACGGAGCAGGACTATTACGCCTATGTGGATGGCCGGCCCCGTTATGACGGTGTCGATGCCCTGCTGCGCAGCAGGGGCATTGAGCTGGACTGGGGCAACCCTGATGACGATCCACAGCTGGACACCGTCTGCGGATACGGCAATCGCAAGAACATGACCTTTGAGCGCATGCTGAAGCAGAAGGGCATCGATCCCTACCCGGACACGGTGGATATGCTCAGGCACCTGCGCACCGACAAGAAGCGTCTGGCTGTGGTGTCCAGTTCGCGCAACACGGCCCAGGTCCTCCAGGCTGCCGGGATCGCCGGATACTTCGACACTGTGGTGGACGGCAATCTCAAGGACGAGATGGGTCTGCAGGGCAAACCTGCCCCGGATACCTACGCCTATGCGGCCAAGGTGCTCGGACTGCGCAATGAGGATGCTGTTGTGGTCGAGGATGCCATCTCTGGTGTAGCCGCCGGTCACGCGGGCAGGTTCGGCCTGGTTGTGGGCGTGGACAGGGGCGCCGGTCACGAGCAGCTGCTCAAGGCGGGTGCGGACCTGGTGGTGGACCAGCTGATTGAGCTGATCGACGACGATGCCAGCGAGCGCGGGCAGGGGGAGGACCCCGGTCTGGATGAGGATCGCTTCCCTGTGGAGGACTGGGGGCTCAGCGAGGTCGGTCGGCCCGACGCGGTCAGCGCCACGGTCTTTTCGGTCACCAACGGTTCTGTAGGTGTCAGAGGTGAAGGCGGCGGGGAACGTTGCCTGGGCAACGGTACTTTCTTAAGCGGCTTCCATGACACCTTCCGGATAGCCCATCCCGAAAGCGCCTACGGATATGCCAAGGTGGGCCAGCTGATCCAGGGGGTGCCCGATGCCTCGGACTTCACCCTCAAGGTGGAGGGGCTGCCCCTGGGTCGGCCGGAGAAGACCACGCAGCGTCTGGACTTCCGAACAGGAATCGCGACCACCACCAATCTGTACGATCTGGGCCACGGCATCCACCTGAAGACCGTGCTCACCCGCATGGTCTGCCTGTATGACCGCAGCCTGAGCGTCTGCACGCTGACTGTCGAGTCGCCTGACCGGGACATGGCTGTGGTGGTCGAGGGGCCGGTCAACGCCGACAACCCCCGCCATGTCAACTCCAGCGACCCCCGCAAATCGACCTTTGTGGACGGCTGCGGAATCCACGAGGTATTGGACAATGCGGTCTATGGCGAGCTGAGTGCGGATTGCAGGGTCTTCCGATGCAATAATTCACGGCTCAGCCTGGCCCTGGGCGTCAGGCAGTTCAGGGATGGACGCCCTGTCGAGGGATCCGGCTGGCGCATGGATGTGCCCAAGGGCGGTTCCACCCGTCTGGTCCGTTATGCCATCTACCGCAGCCACCCCATCCTTCCGGCCGGCACCAGCGGCAACGGTCTGGTCGTGCAGACCCGGGGCGAGGGTACCAGGAATCTTGTCGAGGACTGCCGCGATCGTCTGGAGGAGGTCAGCACCCTCTCACTGGATGAGCTGGAGCAGCGTCAACGCGAATGGCTGGATCAGTTCTGGGAGCGTCAGGATATCCGCATCCAGGCCGACGATGGCGGTCGCACCCAGCAGATGGTGCGCTGGGAACTCTTCCAGCTGGCCCAGTCCACGGCCCAGATTGAGAACGGCGTGGGTGCCAAGGGCCTGAGCGGATCCGGCTACAGCGGCCACTACTTCTGGGACACCGAGATCTATATTCTCCCCTTCCTGATCTATTCGGCGCCTGCCCGGGCAAGAGCCGTCCTTCACTACCGCTACCTGATGCTGCCTGCCGCCAGGCGCAGGGCCTGCGCGCTCAACCTGAACGGCGCCCTCTTCCCCTGGAGGACCATTGACGGCGAGGAGGCCTCCGCCTACTTCCCTACGGGCACGGCCCAGTACCACATCGATGCCGACATCGCCTACGCGGTGGCCCAGTATGTGCAGGTCACCGGCGATGAAGACTTCCTGCAGGCCGAGGGTGTGGACATCCTGGTGGAGACGGCCCGTCTCTGGATGAGCCTGGGGCGCTACAAGGAGGACGGCCGCTTCCACATCCACTGCGTGACCGGCCCGGACGAGTACACGGTCCTGGTTGACGACAACCTCTACACCAACCAGATGGCCCGGTTCAACCTCCTGGCCGCTTACAAGGCCTACCAGTACCTGTGTGAGAAGCACCCGGATCTGATCGGCGGCATCCGTCAAAGGCTGCACTTCGACGACGAGGAGGCCGCCAAGTGGTTTCGTGCGGCCGAGGCCATGTTCGTCCCCTTCGACGATCAGGAGGGGGTCCATGCCCAGGATGCCCAGTTCATGCAACGCCCCCGCTGGCACTTCGACCAGTTCACGGCCAGGCCCCTGCTGCTGCACTACCATCCGCTGGTCATTTACCGGCACAAGGTGCTCAAGCAGACCGACGTGGTCATGGCCCTCTACCTGCTCAGCTCCTGGTTCACTCCGGAGCAGAAGCTGGCTGACTTCGACTATTACGATCCGCTGACCACCGGGGATTCGACCCTGTCTGCAGCCTCCCAGTCCATCCTCGCCGCCGAGGTGGGGCATGACCAGCTGGCCATGCAGTACTTCCGTCGGTCCTTGTTTACGGACGTGGACGACCTGCATGCCAATACGACCGACGGCATCCACCTGGCCGCCTGCGGAGGCGTCTGGTCCAGCCTGGTCTGCGGCTTCGGGGGCCTGCGTGACACCGGCGGAACCGGGTTGAGCATCGACCCCCATCTGCCTTCAGTCTGGCGCTCGCTGACCTACGAGCTGGAGGTGCGGGGTACCAGGTTCCGGGTTGCCGTAACAACAGACGGTGTCGATCTGAAGCGCCTGTCAGGACCCGAGCTGGACCTTCTGGTCCAGGGGCATCCACGCCACATATGACCTCTGGATTCCGGGCCTAGACACGCCGGGATCCGGGGTTGCATCTGGTTGAGGCTCCAATAGAATAGGCAACGCTTGACGAATCCAGGGCGGACACGCGCGGCGTTGCAGAGGCGAGGAACATAGCCGGGCGTCACCATCGGTCAGTCACTCTCCCGGACGGTCACGGCAATGAGAAGAGACCAGATCAGAGAAGTTCAACAGGGAACGTGAGGGTGTCCTCCAATGTACGTCGATTCTGCAAAGAATCAGCACAGCAGCAACCTTCGATGGATCCTCCCCTACTGCAGGCCGGACGCCGGTAGAATCGCCGCCGCTCTCCTGCTCTTTGCGGCGGACAAGGTCCTGGTCATGCTTATGCCCATTTTGGCGGGCATGATCGTGGACCAGGTCATTGGCCAGGGGCATGAGGATCGGTTGCCCAGGCTCTGTTTCGCCATGATAGCCGTCACCCTTGGGCGCAGCGTCTGCCGCTATGGCTACCAGATGTTCATGGAGCGATTCGGCCAGAACACCATCTATCGGCTGGTCAGCGACGAGTACGAGAAGCTCCACGACATGGACTTCACCTACTTCAACCACACCCGTAACGGCGACATCATGAGCCGGATGACCTCGGACACCGATGCCATCCGCCACTTCGTCTCCTGGGTCTCCTACAACATCCTGGATGCCGTCTGCCTCTTCGCCGGGTCCTTGGCCGTCATGTTCACCATCGAATGGCGGCTGGCCCTGGCCCTGCTGGCGGTGACCCCATTCCTCTTCTACTTCACCTGGCAGCTTTCCAAGCACGCCCACCCGCTCTTCTACGCCATCCGCAACTCGCTGGCATCCCTCAACTCCATGGTCGAGGAGAACATCGAGGGCAACCGGGTGGTCAAGGCCTTCGTCCGCGAGCCTTATGAGACCGAGAAGTTCGATCGGCACAACGATGACTACATGCAGCGCAACATGGACTCCGCCCGCAACAGCCGCACCTACATGCCCTGGCTGGACGGCTGCTCCTACATGCTCCAGCTGATCACCCTGATCCTGGGCGGTTGGCTGGTCATCCGCCAGCAGATGACACTGGGAGCCCTGGTCTCCTTCAACAGCTTCCTGTGGATGATCGACGGCCCGGTGCGCCAGTCCGGCTGGCTGATTAACGACGTGGAGCGCTTCAACGCCTCCTGCGTCAAGATCCGTCGGCTGCTGACGGCCGAACCCAGGATCGTCGAGCGCAAGAACGCCCAGGCCGGCGTGGTCCAGGCGGCCACGGTCCGTGCCAAGGTCAACGGCGAGCAGACCGAGGACCCGGTCAGGATCCGCGGAGACATCCGCTTCGACCACGTCAGTTTCGCCTTCCCCGACGATCCGGAGACCCCCATCCTCAAGGACATCGACTTCCACGTGGCGGCCGGCACCCGGCTGGGCATACTGGGGGAGACCGGCTCGGGCAAGTCCACCCTGGTCAGCCTGGTGGCCCGCTTCTACGACCCAACCGTGGGCCATGTGCTCATCGACGGGATCGACGCCAGGCAGTGGCCCTTGGACCTGCTGCGGCGGCAGGTCAACATCGTGGCCCAGGACACTTTCCTCTTCTCCGACACCATCGGCGACAACATCGCCTTCGGAGCCCAGCGCGACGACGAGCAGTACGTCAGGACCATGGCCTCCATGGCCGGAGCCGACTCCTTCATCAACCGGATGCCCGAGGGCTACGACACCGTGGTGGGCGAGCGCGGCGTGGGCCTGTCGGGCGGCCAGAAGCAGCGGCTCAGCCTGGCCCGGGCCCTGGCTGACGACCCGGCCATCCTGATCATGGACGACACCACATCGGCCGTCGACATGGAGACCGAGGCCACCATCCAGCGGCATCTGCAGGAGATGGAGGGCACCAGGACCATGGTCACC
Source organism: Bifidobacterium sp. W8104 (assembly GCF_016100735.1). Lineage (NCBI taxonomy): Bacteria > Bacillati > Actinomycetota > Actinomycetes > Bifidobacteriales > Bifidobacteriaceae > Bifidobacterium > Bifidobacterium sp. W8104. Next base: position 702,918 of record NZ_JACFRW010000001.1, on the reverse strand, counting down.
ATCGCCCACAGGATCTCCTCCATCAAAGATTCCGACCTGATTCTGGTCCTGGATCACGGCAGGATCGTGGAACGCGGGTCCCATGAGGATCTGGTCCACGCCCACGGCCGCTACTACCGGATCTACCGCAAGCAGCTTGGGCTGCAATCCGGGCAGTCGGCGGGATTCTGACACAACGGCAGGCATGGCAAGGTGAGACGATGAAGCAGCAAAAGCAACGTTCGGCGGGCACCGCGCGCAGGAACACCTTCCGCGAGGACGAGGACCTGGAGGAGCAGATCGACTTCGGTGACATCAAGCGTATAGGGGCCTATCTGAAGCCCTATCTGCGCCAGGGGGTGATCATCCTTGCGGCGGTCCTGTCCATGAGCGCCATCGCCGTGGCCATTCCCTACATGACCAAGACCATGATCGATACGGTCATCCCCTCCAAGGACCCGGTCCGGCTCTTCACCCTGGGCGCGGTCTTCCTGCTGGCCATCGTGGTCTACGAGCTCCTCCTGCGGTACCGGACCGTGGCCATCACCCAGGTGGGCCAGCTCATGCTCAAGGACATGCGCCGGGACCTCTTCACCCACATCCAGACCCTGCCCTTCTCCTACTTCGATTCCAGACCCCACGGCAAGATCCTGATCAGGGTGGTCAACTACGTCAACACCCTCTCGGATACCCTGAGCTCGGGTCTGATCAACGTGATTGCGGACATCTTCACCTTCCTGCTGACCCTGGTGGTCATGTTCGTCATCGACTGGAGGCTGACCCTCTGGTCCCTGGTCCTCATGCCCCTGCTGGTGCTCTATGTGCTGGTGCTCCAGCGCTTCCAGCGGCGGGCCTACCAGCGCCTGTCCAACAAGCAGAGCAATCTGAACGCCTACATCCATGAGTCCATCGCAGGGGTCAAGACCACGCAGACCTTCGTCAGGGAGCGCGAGCAGTTCCACACCTTCCAGGAGCAGCAGGGGCAGGTTCGCAGCTCCTGGATGCGGGCCGTGCACATCCAGTACCTGATGTGGCCGGGAGTGCAGAACATCTCCACCATCACCATCGCACTGATCTACTATCTGGGGATCACCGGGCTGGGCGGCGTGCAGGTGACCACGGGTATGCTGATCGCCTTCGTCGGCTATGCCAACAACTTCTGGAACCCCATCATCAACATCGGCAACTTCTACAACCAGCTGATCACCTGCTCGGCATACCTGGAGCGCATCTTCGAGACCCTGGACGTCCACCCGGAGATCGAGGACCGCCCGGGGGCCATGGAGCTGCCCCCAGTCAAGGGTAGGGTGGACTTCAACGATGTGGTCTTCAAGTACGAGCCCGGAGGCCGCAACATCCTCAACCTGGTGGACTTCCATGTGCCGTCAGGCAGCACGGTCGCCTTGGTCGGGCCCACGGGTGCCGGCAAGACCACCATCGTCAACCTTCTCTCGCGTTTCTACGACGTGACCGAGGGCAGCGTCTGCGTGGACGGGCATGACGTGCGCGACGTGACCCTGGCCTCCCTGCGCCGGCAGATGGGGGTCATGCTTCAGGACACCTTCATCTTCACCGGCAACGTGCGCGAGAACATCCGCTACGGCCGCCTGGACGCCACCGACCAGCAGATCGAGGAGGCCGCCAAGGCCGTCCACGCCCATGAGTTCATCATGGAGCTGCCCGACGGCTACGATACCAAGGTCGAGGAGCGCGGATCCACCCTCTCCGCAGGTCAACGGCAGCTGATCGCCTTTGCCAGGGTTCTGCTGGCCGACCCCCGCATCCTGATCCTGGACGAGGCGACCAGCAGCATCGACACCCGCACCGAGGAGGCCCTCCAGGCCGGACTGGCCCACCTGCTCAAGGGGCGGACCTCCTTCGTCATCGCCCACCGGCTGTCCACCATCGAGAATGCGGACCAGATCTTCTACATCGATCACGGGCAGATTGTGGAGCACGGCACCCACCAGGAGCTCCTGGCCAAGCGAGGCGCCTACTACCGGCTGCACGAGTCACAGTACGCAATGATCCGCACGGCCAACGGCGATCGGGCGCAATCGGCACAGCCCGGCGATGATGCGGAACAGGGCAGCCAGGTTCAGCAGGATTCGGCTGTCTCTGCGCAATAGCGGACTGATCCATGTGCCGTCGGCGGTTCCCGACAAGCAGTATTACATCGTTGTAAAATGAGTGGCGACAAGTCAGGGCCGACAGGATCGGCGGCCAGAGCAAAGGAGCGGACGTTGAGCAATACGGTTCACAAGGACATCAAAGGAGCCGACCCCTACGGGTATCTGATGGTGCACTTCATCGAAGACCCCCAGGGGTATGCCGAGCGCCTCTACTTCGACCTGTCGCGGGGCGACGACCCTCTGAGCTGGGATCCGCTGTACGGGGGCAGGCCGTTGCTGACCTCGCATCTGGGCACCACCGGTCTGAGGGATCCCTACATGGTACGTGACCCGCGCAACGGCCGGGTCTATGTCATGGCCACCGACCTGCGGGTGTTCGGCGGCGATCAGTCGCAGGGCAGCGGCTGGGATCACTGGTCCCGCCATGGCAGCACCAAGCTGATGATCTGGTCCACTGACGACCTGATTCATTGGTCAGGTCCCTGGCCGTTGGATGTGTCCTTGCAGCAGGACGGCAGCAGGGTCCAGCTGGGCATGGCCTGGGCGCCGGAGTGCCTATGGGTGCCCGACTATGAGGGACCGGGACAGGGGGCCTTCGTCCTCTACTGGTCATCCAGGCTCTTTGACCAGGCCGATCCCGACCATGCCGATCCGTCCGCCTACGACCGGGTGCTCTGGGGGGCGACCACCGACTTCACCCAGGAGCACTTCCGCTATGGCGGAGTCCTTATCGATACCGGTCGCAATGCCATCGACACCACCATGATCCAGCGTCCTCTGCCCGGGGGCGGACTGCGCACCTACCGGGCCACCAAGGACAATGGCTATGGCAGGGGCATCTGGCTGGACAGCACCGACGATCCCCGATGGTGGCTGCCACAGGCCCGGTGGACCACCATCCAGGAGCGGATCGGCGCCAACTGGTGCGCCGACGGTAACCCCTCGGGCGTGGAGGGTCCGGCCCTCTACGCCGATCATGCCCGGAACCGTTGGTACCTGCTGGTGGATGTGATCCCCTCAGTGGGCTATAGGCCCATGGTCAGCGATGATCCGGACGCCGGGTTCGACTACGCCCGGGAGCAGGACTTCCACCTGCGCCCCCATACCAAGCACGGAGGGGTCCTGTCCCTGACCCGGCAGGAATACGAACGTCTGTGCCCTCTGGCGCAGCAGGACTGAAACAAAGCACTGAGAAAGGAGCACGACATGGACAAGGCCTGGAGACCACCAATGGGGTGGAACAGCTGGGACAGCTACGGGACCACCGTCACCGAGCAGGAGGTGCTTGACAATGCGCAGGTCATGCGCGACAGGCTGCTCCCGGTGGGCTGGGACACGGTCGTCATAGACATCGCCTGGTATGACCCGACCGCCAGGGCCCATGGCTACAACGCCAAGGCGCCTCTGGTCCTGGATGACTATGGCCGGCAGCTGCCGGATCCGGTCCGGTTCCCGTCGGCGGCCGACGGTCAGGGGTTCGCCCCTCTGGCCGCGCGGATCCACGATCTGGGTTTGCGCTTCGGCATCCATGTCATGCGGGGCATCCCCAGGCTGGCGGTCGAGCGGGACCTGCCCGTCCTCGGCACCTCCTATACAGCCGCCCAGGTTGCCGACACCACCCATGTCTGTGCGTGGAATCCCGACAATTACGGTCTGGACCAGTCCCATCCGGGAGCCCAGGCCTGGTACGACGCCCAGGTTGACCAGTTCGCCCGTTGGGGGGTTGATTACCTGAAAGTGGACGACATGCAGGCCCCCTTCATGGACCGGGAGATCGACGCCTACGCCCGGGCCATACGCAAGGCCGAGCAGGCCCATGGGCATTCCATGACCCTCTCCCTGTCACCGGGCACCCGGGTTCCCACCACCCACCTTGGCTTCCTGCGGGATCATGCCCAGCTCTGGCGGATTTCGGACGACCTCTGGGATCGCTGGCAGGACCTTTACGCCCAGTTCGCCCGTCTGGCCCGCTGGGCGCCTCTGCAGAGCACAGGCCACTGGGCCGATGCGGACATGCTGCCCCTTGGGCATATCGGACTGCGGGCCGAGCGGGGCGGGGACCGGTCCAGCCTCCTGACAGCCGACGAGCAGCGCACCATGCTGACCCTTTGGGCCATGGGGCGCTCGCCGTTGATGGTGGGTGGCGACCTTCCCAGCAGCGATGAGGACACCCTGTCGCTGCTGGACAACCCGGCCCTGGAGGAGGTCACCGCCGGCTCGGCCGACAACGGTGAGATCATCCGGGAGCCGGTCGAGAGTGGGGATGGCCAAGGCAGGAAGGTCTCAGGCGAGGAGATCGTCTGGAGGGCCCTGGCCAGCGACTGGGCCGACGGAACCCCCTCGGCCCATGCCGGTGGGGTCTATGCGGCTGTCTTCTGGACCGGGGACCGCCCACGGAGGGTCAGGACGGCCCTGTCCTCCCTCGTGGGCCTGGATGGGGTGGACGGAGCCTGGACCCCGGTCGACCTGTGGCGGGACCGGACCTCGGAGCCCGCCCGGATCAGCCTGGAAGGACAGGGCACCGACCGGGAGCTGGTGGCCCTGGTGCCCGCACACGGCGTGGTCTGGGTGGCTCTGGATCCCCGCTGAGGCTGATCAGCGCTTGGAGCCCCAGATGCACACGTTGTTGCCCAGGGCGCTGAAGGTCATGACCGTGCGGTGGTCCTTGTCCCTGGGCAGACGGGCGAAGACGCCCTGGTAGGTCACGGTCCCGTCCTCCTCATTGAGGTCCATGGACAGCCGTCCCCGGTCGTCGACCTGCCAGTGGCCCTGGCGCGCTCCGGTCACCTGGCCGCCGGGCTCCAGGCGGATGTCCACGGCCTTGACCACGCCCCGGTATCGGGTGCTGTGAGTGTCGGTCACCTTGCGCGGTCCCTTGAAGAAGATGGTCGGATCATGCTCCACCAGCTCATAGGTGCCGGCCTCGTCCTTGGCGTTGTAAGGGCCGCCGGCCTTGGTGCCCAGATACTCATAGGGGGCGGCCACCAGCCACCCGTCTGCCGTGGGCATCAGCTGCCGGACACGGATCTGATGCTCCTCCTTGCGGTCGGAGAACCTGGTGTGATAGACCACGTAGTCCTGGCCGTCCTTGTCGTGCAGGGCCGTGTTCCCACCCTGCGAGACCTCGATGTCGCCCTTCTTGTCCCCGCTCCACTGGTAGGAGCCCATTAGGCGGATGCCTGTCTCACTGGTCCAGTTGTCGGCCTCGCCGCTGGTGGCGATGGCCGGGTTGCCCCGCTGGTCCAGGTAAGGGCCGGTGATGGAGTCCGAGCGGAACATCCGCATCTGGTAGCCCCCGGTCTGCACCAGCTTGCCGTAGGAGAGGAAGAGGTACCAGTGGCCGTTGGTGTGCAGCAGCGCCGATCCTTCGCCTGAGTTGCCGAAGCCTCCGGCGAGTTTGTGCCCGTAGTAGGCGTCGGACTGGTTGGCCTGGGTGGGGTAGGTGGTGGAGTAGTCGCGCAGCCCGGTCCTGGGGTCCAGGCGGATCATCCAGATGCCGCCGAACCAGGAGCCGAAGCTCATCCACAGGCCCCCCTGCCCGTCATCCTTGACACAGGCGTCAATCGCATTGATACCCGTATCCGTGTAGGACTGATAGCGGTCCAGCTCCGGGTCCGAGCCCAGCACCCTGGGAACGTCGGTGCTCATGTAGTTGGCCCGGGTGAAGCCGGAGTAGACCACCGGTCCCACATAAGTCCAGTCGCCGTCCACCCGGTCGGCGGTCAGCAGGACGATGACCGAACGATGCTCGGCCCCGTTCAGGCTCAGGTACATGCACCACTTCTTCATGGTGGCGTTGTAGTAGACGTCAGGCGCCCACATGTTGCCGGTCACGTCCGGATTGGAGGACTGCTTGGGCCAGTCCTTCCATATCTTGGCAAAAATCTTCTTGTAATCGCGGCTCAGGTTATTGGTGAAGGGGGTCCAGTTGACCAGATCCGTGCTGCGGGCATAGGCCCGGTGCGAGCCGAAGACGTAGTAGCTCTTGCCGGAGCGAACCACGGAGGGGTCGTGGACCGAGACGCGCTTGGGTTCCTGGGTGGTGGCGGCTTTTGCGCCGCTGGCTGACGGCTGCTGGTTCGAGCAGGCGCCCAGGGCCCCTGTCAGCAGTACCGCCAGACCCGCCGTCAGGGCGGTCAGGGCCTTCATGGCCCGTCCGGTGCGTTTGGGTCTTCTCATGGTTCCTCGCTTTCCGTGGAGGCAGCCCGATCGACATCGATGACGACCCGTGGCGCATGGCCGACCTTGCCGAGTCGGTTCGGATGAGCGAACAGCCCGGCCTCATCCATGCGGGCATCGGGCGTCGGGGGGGACTGGCCTCCATGTATAATTTCTATCGTTAGAAACGATAGTCGCCGGCGTTGAAGCCGGCAAGCCGGATGGAAGGAATCGTCATGGGTGAGGATGCTCTGGACGGTGGACGAGAATCTGGGGATGGGGTTGCACTCATGTGCTACACCCGGCATCCCACTGATCGGCAGGAGGCCAACAACGAGGATGTCGCCCTGAGCATGCACCTGGCGCTGCGATCGCGGGCGACCGGCCGTTGGGAGCCCCTGAACGGCGACTACGGCATCTTCTTCGCTGCGGCTGTGCCCACCAAGGCTGTGCCGGATAGCGCCCGTGGCGCCTGCACGGCAGGGGCCGCCCTACCTGGCGAGGCGGCGCCGCAAGAGGGCGGGCATAACCCTGGACTGGACGCTCACCAGGCATCGCAGGCGGCCCAGGAACTGGCGGTGGTCCCAGGGCAGGATCTGATCCTGAAGAGTCTGATCGACCCCTTCCTGCTGCCCCTGAGGGACGGCACCTTCGTCATCCTGGCCACCAGGACGGCCAGGGGCGGCCGGTCTGATGGATCCCAGGCCGACTCCATCCTGACGGCTCTTTCACCGGACCTGCTGACCTACCGACGGCTGCCGCAGGTCCACATCCTGGGAGCCCATGGGGTCCACCGGCCCAGGGCGCTGCTTCTGGACGATGGCCAGGGCTGCCGGCTCTACTGGGACGACGACCGCGGGCGGCTGTGCACGGCCACGGTGGACGATCCGGCACGGATGGGCATGGTGACCGGCATGAAGGTCCTGGAGGATGATGATCCCCTGGCCCAGGGCGACCCCCTGCCCCTGGATCGGCGGCGGGCCCTGGAGGAGGACTGCGGTATGAAGGGCATCCTGGCCGGCAATGTCGTGCTGGTCAGCGCCGACTGCGAGCGTGGCCTGCTGGAACGGTTTGGCCGCATCTATAACACCGGCGTGAAGGTGGACCCGGTTCAGGTGTCCCGGGGCGACGGTCTGGAGCCGGTCCGGCAGACCCAGGCACGGCTCCTCTACAGCGACGGGTCCACCGCCCTGCGCGGGGTGGATTGGGACCAGAGCCAATTGGACCGTCTGACCAGCGACCTGGCCCAGGGTCGCCTGAATCCTGGAGATACCAGGCTGATCGGCGGACGGATCCGGCAGACGGCTTACCCGGTCCCCTTCGCCCGGCAGCGTGCCGATCCCTCCATTTTCCGCTGGTCCTGGAGGGGCCGGCGCCTGTTCATGTTCATCGCCACCGAGGATGCGGATGGCAACTGCGTCGACCCCTTGAACGGGCACACGCACATGCCCCTGCGGGTGGCCGACACCATCGAGGGCCTGAGCGATCAGGCCGGCGGCCATGAAAAGGAGGTGGACCTGCTGCGCAGGGGCGATCGCAACAGCGAGGGCCGGGTCATGACCGGCTGCTTCTGGGCCCCGGAGATCCACCTGATCGGCGGCAGGCTCTCCATCCTCTTCATGCCTTGCTTCGATGGTCCGCGGACCAACCCGGACGGGACCGCCAATGATCGGGCCGGAAAGCCGGACATGTGGACGGGCTGCTGCCACATCATGCAGCTGCGCCGCGACGACCAGGGCCGGGATCTGGACCCTCGCCGGCCTGAGAACTGGGACAGCCCCCGACCCATCCTGCGGGCTGACGGCACCCCTCTCAATCCCATCCAGCGCATCAGCCTGGACATGACGGTCCTGCACGATACCGGCCGCTGGTATTACGCCTGGCAGCAGCTGGGATCGGTCTGGATCGCCGCCTTCGACCCGGCCCGCCCCGACCGTCTGACCAGCACGCCACGGCAGATCATCGTCCCCGAGTTCGCCTGGGACAACATGATTGCCGAAGGGCCCAACGCCGTGGTCCACGATGGCCGGATCTTCCTGATCTATTCCGGCTCCCTGGTGGGCATCGACTACACCACCGGACTGGTGACCGCACCGGCCGGAGTCGGGGCCGATCTATGCGATCCCGGCGTGTGGAAGAAGCTGGACTACCCATTGCAGAAGTCCGGGAAGTACAATGGCCATTGGCAGCTGGGCACCGGCCACGGTATGTGGTCCCAGGACGAGGACGACACCATGATCTACGTCTTCCATAATGCCGAGCATGACCAGGACCGCTACCTTGGCCGCGACAGTCAGGTAAGGCGGGTACATTGGTCTGCTGAGGGGATGCCCGTATTGGATATGCAGACGGATGAGGAGCTCGACCCCACCCGCGCCACGGTAACCTTGGAGGTCAGGGTCTTATGAATTTAGCCGCTTCCCCCGGCACAGGACGTGGTTCCACCCCGACCATGAAGGATGTGGCCCAGGCTGCAGGAGTGTCGGTCAAGACCGTCTCCAACGTGGTCAATGACTACGAATTCGTCTCCGAGGCCACCAGAGGCAAGGTCAACAAGGCCATAGAGGAGTTGGGCTACCGGGTCAACGTGCCGGCCAGAAACCTGCGGTTGGGCTACACGGGAATGATCTCCCTGGCCATACCGGATCTGGCCATGCCCTACTTTGCTCAGCTCTCCTCCCTGGTCATCGAGGAGGCCAAGAAGCTGGGCATGAGGGTGCTGGTGGAGCCCACCCTCTACTCGCGCGAGGGTGAAATCGAGGCCCTGCACGGTTCCCAGCGATCCATGATCGACGGCCTCATCTACAGCCCCCTGGAGCTGGGCATGGACGACCTGGACCAGCTACGGGTGGACTACCCCCTGGTGGTCGTGGGGGAGCGCATCTTCAGCGATCAGTTTGATCATGTGGCCACGGAGAACGTGGAGGGAGCCAAGCACGCCACCGCCTATCTGATCAGCACAGGCTGCCGTCGGGTGGCGGTCATCGGCACCCACCCCGGCGAGAAGCTGGGTTCGGCCGCCCTTCGCCTGGAGGGGTACAGACAGGGTCTGGAGGAGGCCGGCCTGGACTACGATCCCCGGCTGGTGGCCCCATCGCGCATGTGGCACCGTATCGACGGGGTCAATGCCATGAACTCCCTGCTGGACCAGGGCATCGTCCCCGACGGTGTGGTGGCCCTGAACGACATGCTGGCGGCAGGGGTCCTGCATTCCATACAAATGCACGGTATGTCGGTGCCGGATGACATCTCGGTCATCGGCTTCGACAATTCGGACGATTCCCAGTATCTGTCGCCCTCGTTGACCAGCATCTCGCCCGGGCTCAAGGCCGTGGCCAGGCTCTCGGTCCGTGTCCTCAAGGACAGGATCAACGGGGTGCAGCCGCTGACTACCAAGGAAGGCGAGCACGTCTTCCGCAAGGTATCCTCCTCGCTGGTGGTCCGCAATTCAACCCGTGCCCTGCCCGGAAACGAAATCGCCGTCTGATTGCTGATGTTCTTTCTCGAGTGTTCCTGGTTTCTTGATTTCTAACGTTGTAATATACTGAAGACGTTCTCGAATGATTTGAGGCGGCATCGGCTGACCATGGAGGCCTGCCGGTCGGAGCGCAGTCGCTCCGATGCCTATATGGAAAGGTGTGAACATGCGTCATCAATCGTCATCAGACGCAGGACGACGAGGTCGAGGAGGGGTTGCAGCGGCGGCCCTCATGGGCATGATACTGGCGGGCGGCACAGTCGCATCCCCAGCCTGGGCGGATCAGTCCCAAGCCGACGGCAGCGCCACAACCAGGATGTCGGCCAGTCAGCCCCAGCCCCTGCTCGGCTACGATTTTTCGGCCCTCGCTCCAGGAGCCAAGGAGGCAGAAAATACCGTCTCAGGCTCATCCTTCGGCCCGGCCCGCATCCTGGACGCCGATGGTCGGCCGACAGGGGCAGTCAAGACCGACGATGCGCTCCTGTTCGATGGAACCACCTATGTCAAACTTCCTGATGACATACTGAGCGGACGCGCCAACGCCACGGTGTCCATCCGCGTGCGCAACGACAGTTTCAACGCCTCAGGCCCCTGGACCTACCTCTGGTCGCTGGGGGGGACAGGCCAGCAGGCCGTCGGCTCCTGGACCGTCTCCACCCACACCTCCCTGTACACCTCCATCACTTCCAAGGCCAACGGCCAGGGCGAGACCTATCTGCCGGCATCCAAGAACCTGCCCGATGACCGCTTCTCCACCTTGACTGCCACCATCGATGGCAAGAACAACATGGTCCGGCTCTACATCAACGGCCTGCAGGTGGCTGAGGGCAAGGCCACGGTCAATCCCGCCGCCTTCGGCGACCACCGCCACAACGTAATCGGCCAGTCCCGATACCCCGGCATAGGCGATGCGCTCTTCCATGGCGCAGTGCAGTCATTCGCCGTCTATCCGCAGGCCCTGGATGCCGACCAGATCGTCGCCACCCTGCCCTGGGAGGACCTGGGGGATCTGATCGACCAGCAGGCCACATCACTGGCGGTCCCTGCAGCCGTGGACGGTGATTTCAACCTGCCGGTCTCAACTAGTGTCGCATCGGTAAGGTGGAACTCTTCGGCTCCCGGAACGGTCAGCGTCAATGCGGCCACGGGCAGGGCGCATGTGGTCCCCGGCAAGCGTGATGTCCCCGTTACGCTGACGGCCCGGCTGCAGGCGAACAGGGCCTCGAGGTCCTCCCTGAAGGCCAAAGCCATCCAGCAGGACTACCGGCTTGTTGTCAGGGGCACCTCCAAGGACGGTCAGAACGCCTACTCGCGCGTCTCCGTACATGACCCCTCCGTGGTCAAGGCCGGAGGGCGCTACTACGTCTTCGGCTCCCACCGGGCCTGGGCCCGCAGCACCGACCTCAAGCATTGGGAGCCGTTCACCAACAATCTGAGCCGGGATTACCAGCGCATTCTAGATCCCATCTGGAAGGCATGGCCCAAGCAGTCCTCCAATCCGGACGTGACCGGCAACATGTGGGCGCCCGAGGTCTACTACAACGCCACCATGAAGAAGTGGTGCATGTACCTGAGCCTGAACGGGGGAGGATTCCCCTTCCAGAAGTCGGTCATCGTCCTGCTGACCGCCGACGACATCGAGGGGGACTGGAGCCTGGTGGGACCGGTGGTCTACTCCGGCTTCCAGAAGTCCAACGTGGCGGCCACCGACGTGCCCAAGGTGCTGGGTCCCAATGCCGATCTGTCGCGCTATGCCAGCCTCACGGATACGGGTATCAATGCGATTGACGCCTGTGTCAAGGATGACGGGCAGGGGGGCCTGTGGATGAGCTTCGGCTCCTGGTTCGGCGGCATCTGGATGATCCGCCTGGACCCCAGGACCGGGCTGCGCGACTACTCCACCACCTACCCCACCCAGGCCAACCAGTCCGACGCCTACTACGGGCACAAACTCGCCGGAGGCTTCGGCAACTCAGGCGAAGGCACCGCCCTGGTCCATCAGGGCGACTGGTGGTATCTGATGCTTTCCTACGGCGGACTCGGGCAGACCGGGGGCTACCAGATGCGTGAATTCCGTTCCCGTTCCATTACCGGCCCCTACCTGGACCAGAACGGCAAGCCGGCCGTCTATGGGCGTGCAATGAATGATCTGGATGCCAACCGGGGCCTGCGTATCGACTCCTCCTTCGCCCAGCCCGGACAGGACCAGGTGCTGACCTCCCAGGGGGGCAACGCGCTGTTGGTTGACGACGATCGTGTCTTTAACGTTTACCACACACGCTTCGTGCGTGCTGAGGGCAACCTGGAAGAACATCAGGTCCGGGTCAAGCAGATGGTGCAGACCCCTGACGGATGGCTGGTCATGACGCCCTTCGAATACCGGGATTCGGTGGGCAGGGTCTCCGCCAGCCAGGTGGTCGGCGACTACCAGGTGGTGGTCCATGATCCGGTCCGTTACTATGCGGGGTCCGGTCTGTCCAGCCCGGCCATCTACCGGTCGGTGTCAGTGAGCCTGCTGGCCGGCGGTCGGCTGGGCGGCCAGGTGCAGGGCTCCTGGAAGGCGACCGCCGGCAATCTGACCATCAAGGTGGACTCGGCGGATCCGGGCACCCTGTTGCACGGCGTCTATCGGGCCAGGCTGGGCCGACAGCTTGATGAGCAGGGCCATCCGGTCGTCTTCTTCTCAGGGCTGGGCGGCGATGTCTTCACCGATGCCGGTGCCGATGTCTCCAGGGCAGCAGGTGCCGCGGCAATCTGGGGTTCGCGTCCCCTGACCGATGCCAAGGTTCAAGAGGAGGCCGATGGCGATGCCAATCATGCGACTGTTCCCGCCGCGGACCCCACTCCTGCACCCGCAGATCGGTCCGGCAAGGAAGGCAGGGCCGGTCGCCTGCCCTTGACCGGATCGGCCCTGTCGGCTCCCGTCGCTGCTGCATCTGCGGCACTTGTCCTGGGGCTGGGCGCACTGGTGTTCACCGCCATTCGCCGAGCCCGGGGCTGAACCCGAACGGGCCCGCTGCACAAGCCACCCTCCGCCTTCAACTTCGTTCGCCCGGCGGAGGGTGGCGGCCCGTTAATATTCAACGTTGTATATTGGTCATACAGACCAGTACCTCTGTCTTCGTGATAGGAACACATGATGAGCGCATACCACAATCCCCTGGTACTCCAGCGGGCCGATCCCTGGGTCATCAAGCACAGGGACCTCTACTATTTCACCGCCTCCTACCCGGCCTACGACAGGATCATCCTGCGCGCCGCCGCCAGGCTGGACGACCTGCAGGCCGCCCCTGAGCGCACCATTTGGCGCAAGCACGAGTCCGGTCCCATGAGCAGGTACATCTGGGCGCCCGAACTCCACCGGGTCAATGGGGCCTGGTACATCTACTTTGCGGCTGCAGAGGAGGACTTCGGCTCTGCCGATCTGCCCACCCACCGCATGTACGTACTGGAGAATACCGGCGAAGACCCCATGGATGGCGAGTGGACCGAGAAGGGGCAGATCCATACCTCGATCGATTCCTTCTCCCTGGATGCCACCACAACGGTGATCGGGGGCAGTCAGTACCTGATCTGGGCCCAGAAGGATCCGGCCATCGAGGGCAATTCCAATCTCTACATCGCCCGTATGGCCGATCCTTGGACGTTGGCCACCGATCCTGTCCTGCTCTCCAAACCCGAATATGACTGGGAATGCATCGATTTCAAGGTCAACGAGGGGCCGGCCGTTCTGCTTCACCAGGGCATGATCTACCTGACCTACTCAGCCTCGGGCACCGGGGTCCCCTACGCAGTGGGCATGCTGACCGCCCGTGAGGATGCCGACCTGCTGGATCCGGCCTCCTGGACCAAGAGCGATCATCCCGTCTTCAAAACGGCTGAGGAGAACCACCAGTATGGGCCCGGCCACAACTGCTTCACGGTCAGCGAGGACGGCAGCCAGGACCTGATGGTCTATCATGCCCGCAACTACACGCATATCGAAGGGGACCCACTCTTCGATCCCAACCGCCATGCCAGGGTGGGACTGGTCACCTGGACCGACCATGGCCCGGACTTCGGACGGCCTCTGCCTGACGATCGGTGGACCCCGACGAGCCGCCAGATCCTGCCTCCCGATGGCAGTCATTGAGGGCATTGCCGGGCCATGCCCGACACGCTTGTACATCGTTGGAGAAGCGAGTATTATATAATTTGCAACGTTAGAAAGATGTCGGTTTACAAAGGCGTGGGCTACGTTCACGTATCTGGGAGCGTGACCAGGCGATGCAAGCCATTGGACCAGATGGGCAGGACATGGTTGTTCCGGTCGTCATCGGTTCCTTTGTAACCGTTGCTTGATGTCGAAAGGACAGAGACAATGAAGGCAATCAGAAAGGCTGCGGTAGCCGCAATCGCGCTCGCCACGCTCAGCACCGTGGGGCTCTCGGCCTGCGGTTCCGGCAGTGGTGGCAAGGATGCCAAGGGCAAGGACGGCGTCACCAACATTGTCATGTGGCACGGATTCTCCGAGGCCGATGGCAAGACTCTGAAGAAGATCGTCGAGAACTTCAACAAGTCGCAGAAGAAGTACCACATCGACGCCCAGCTGCAGCCCTGGAGCACCATCGGCGAGACCATGGTCACCAAGGTCACCTCGGGCGACGGCCCCGACTTCGTCACCACCGGCGCCGACAACGGTCAGGGTTGGTCCATCGACGGCACCTTCCAGTGCGTGCAGGACTTCTATGACGATCCCTCCAACGAGACCAAGAATTATCTGCCCAACGTGACCAAGCAGACCGAGTTCACCATTGACGGCAAGAAGCAGCAGTGCGCGGTCCCCATGGGCTACGCGCCCACCACCGTCTGGTACAACACCGATATGTGGAAGGCTGCCGGTCTGACCGATCAGGACTATCCCAAGACATGGGACCAGCTCCTGGATGTGGCCAAGAAGCTGACCAAGGGTGACGGTTCCCAGTACGGCATGGCCCTGTCCGACTCCGGATGGGCGGCCTTCATGAAGGGCAACGGCACCGGTCTTTACGACACCAAGGGCAAGGTCACCATCAATTCCGAGCAGAACAAGGCCTTCCTGCAGAAGATGCGCGAGTTCTACAAGGGCGGTTACTCCAAGACCGGTATGGATGACACCGCTGCACGCGAGTCCTTCGAGTCCGGCCAGTCCGCCATGGTCATCGTCGGCCCCTGGGAGGACCAGGCAGCCACCGACAAGGGTATCAATCACGATCTGTTCCCCGTACCCAACGGAGATGGCACCTATGTCTACCCCGACGGCAGGAAGGGCTCCAACACCGGTTCAACCGGACTGTATTGGTGGGTCACCTCGCAGGTCAAGGACGAGGCCAAGAAGAAGGGCATCTACGCCTTCTTCAAGTACTACAACAACCATGACAATCAGGTCATGTGGTCCCTGGGCTCCGCCTATCCGCCGAACAACAAGACCGTGACCACCGAAGAGCTCTCCAAGCGCCCTCTGATCGCCAAGGTCTCCGAGAACACGGACAACTCCTACATCGGCATCGCCGGCCTCAAGGGCGGCTTCGGGGATATCTCGGCCACCCTGGATTCGGTGACCCAGAACACCGCCCGTACCGACGATGACATTTCCGCCTCGCTGTCCAAAGCCTCCAACAAGATCCAGAAGTATCTGGACGAGTACAAGGCTGAGGACTGATTGACCATCCACCCCTGAGGAGCCGGTCTGGCGGCCAGTAGTGCCGCCGGCCGGTCCCCTCATGGCTGACCGTCGCCCGGGCCCGGCGTCCGGGCGGCACTTTGGAGTACCTATGTCCACTACCACTGGGATCCCACCCGCGCAGGGCGCCGACGCGGTCATCAAGGACAACAAGAAAACCCTTTCAAGGCGCAATATCCGGATTGGGCTGAGCTTTATAGCCCCGGCCCTGATCGTCCTGTCGGTCTTCGTCTTTTACCCGACCATCAAGACCTTCTTCACCTCGCTGACTACAGACCGCATCAACCGCAAGGGCATCTTTGTCGGTCTGCACAACTATGCCGAGCTTTTCACGAACGCGGACTTCTGGACCGACTTCCGCAACACGGTCATCTACGCGGTCGCCTACGCGCCGCTGGTGGTCATCGTGGCCCTGGCTTTCGCCCTGTTGCTCAACCGCAAGGACATCAAGGGGGTCGGTTTCTTCCGCACCTGCCTGTTCATGCCCTACATCATCTCGCTGACTGTGGCCTCCATAGCCTGGAGCTTCATCCTCTCGCCCTCCCTGGGTCTTATACCTTACTGGGGCAAGGTGCTCTTCGGCATCCAGCACATGGATCTGCTGGGAACCAAGTCCACGGCCTTGGCCACCATCATCTTCATCACCGTCTGGAAGAACTTCGGCTATTTCATGGTCATCTTCCTGGCCGGTCTGCAGGGGATCAACCCGGACCTGTACGAGGCGGCCTCCCTGGATGGGGCCAACGCCTGGCAGCGCTTCCTGCACATCACCCTGCCCGGTCTGCTGCCTACCTTCAACTACGTGGTCATCTTCGGACTGATCGGATCCTTCCAGGTCTTCGACCAGGTCTTCATCCTGACCTCCGGAGGCCCCGACCGTGCCACGGAGACCATCGTCTACCGTATCTACACCGAGGCCTTCGGCAACGGCAAGATGGGCTATGCATCCGCCCTGTCCTATGTCCTGCTGATCATGACGCTGATCATCGGTGTCATCCAGCTGGTCTGGAACAACAAGCATGAGAAGGAGGAAATCGGATGAGCCAGTCGACTCCTACCGCAATCGAGCACGATAAGCTGCTCAGGAGGGCCCATGCCAGGCACATGGTGGCCAGGGTCCTGACCTACTTCCTGCTGATCCTGATGACGGTGATCATCATCTTCCCCTTGTTGATTGTGCTGATCACCTCCTTCACGCCCAACAAGCTGACCCAGACCTGGCCGCCCAAGGTGATTCCCTCCTCGTTCACCCTGGACAACTACACCTCGCTCTTCCAGCGGATGCCCATCGGCAAGCAGCTGATGAACACAGTGATCTTCGCCGGGGCCGTGACGGTCTTCTCGGTCTTCTTCGACTCCCTGGCCGCCTACGGGCTCTCCAGGATCGACTTCAAGGGGCGCGGCTTCCTGCTGGGAATCCTGATCGCCACCATGATGATCCCTGGCATGGCCCTGCTGATCCCGGTCTACAAGCTGCTGGCAAGCATGGGTCTGGTCAACTCCTACTGGGGCATCATCATCCCCAGGCTGGCTGATGTGGGCGGCATCTTCCTGCTGCGGCAGTTCTTCATCTCCCTGCCCAAGGATCTGGACAACGCGGCCCGCATCGACGGTGCCGGTGAGTTCCGCATCTTCTGGCAGATCATCCTGCCCAACGCCAAGTCCGCGGTGCTGGTGGTGACCATGTTCAACTTCATGGGCAACTGGAACGACCTGCTCTGGCCATTGATCATGACCAGCCGCCCGGAGACCAGGACCATCACCGCCGGTCTGGCCATGCTGACCGGCCATGGCTCATCGGTCACGCCTTACGGCGTGGTCATGGCAGGTGCCCTGATTTCGGCGCTGCCTCTGCTGATCGTCTTCTTCTTCATTCAGAAGAGCTTCGTGCAGGGCATCGCCATGACGGGCATCAAGTGAGCGACGAGGCAGACATCATCGGCACCAGGTACAGGGCCCGTTGAAGGATGGGTCGCTGTGCTTGATGCCTAAGGGGCCGACGGGGGATGACCACCCTCCGTCGGCCCCTTGTTTGTTCCGAATCTAGACTGGGCTGGTGAGCGTCATGGACGGGGAGGTCAGGCATGGATGAGCGTCAGGATGATCAGTATGGGCTGAGCTCCGACCAGGAGGATGCCCTGGGGGTTCTGGCATCGGCGGATCCCCACGCCGGTCAGTCCAAGTGGACCATCTTCAGGCAATTGCCGCCGGGCAAGCGTTGGCCCTACTTCGCCCAGCACTTCCTTCCGGGTATTCTGACCGCTGGTCTGGTACTGGCCCTTCTGGTCAGCCTGGTCGTCACCAGACTGACCAGGCCGCCGGACCCGCTTATTTCAGTCCAGGGCTTCAACATGAGCGCCCAGGAGGAGGGGTTCGACCGGCTCAAACAGGGATTCATGCGCGACAGGGGAATCAAGGATGGTCGGCTGGTCGACATGGAGGCGACCCTGACCCTGAATGGCCAGGGCTACGACGATTCGGCCAAGGCCCTGACCCAGGTCACTGCGGGTCAGATCAACATGGTGATCGCCCCCACAGACCTCTTTCCGACCCTGTGTGAGCGCGGGCTGGTGGCTAAGCCCTCGCAAGGATTGAAGGACGGCGACCTGCGGCGATTGGCTGGACAGGGCGTTCTGGTGGATTCCAAGGGCCGGCAGGTATCGAATCCGTCCCATGCCATGGGTCTGGATCTCTCCCGATCATCACGCTGGAGGCAGGTGCCCGGGCTACCCGATCATGCCATCCTGGGGCTGAGCAACGTAGCCGACACCGTATCCTACATCCGGGCCTTCGTCGACTACATGGACTTCGGCTGAGTCGGCGAGTATTTATTCATATACCTGCATGGGATGG
The DNA here is from genome assembly GCF_016100735.1 of Bifidobacterium sp. W8104. Classification (NCBI taxonomy): domain Bacteria; kingdom Bacillati; phylum Actinomycetota; class Actinomycetes; order Bifidobacteriales; family Bifidobacteriaceae; genus Bifidobacterium; species Bifidobacterium sp. W8104. The sequence goes on along the minus strand of NZ_JACFRW010000001.1, from coordinate 684,617 downwards.
AGAGGGGATTGCCGTTACGCCCATGTGGGCACGACTGACAGGCACGGACTCACGCGTGCCCGAACCTGCCGAGAAGCCGTTCAGCGGGTCAGGGTCCGCTTCAAAACCCGATACTCGCTCTGAGTGATGGGCATGATGGAGCCGTGGCGCTTGGTCAACCGACCGAAGTCCATGTCCGTGACCAAGGCCCAGTCCTGTTGCCGCCTGGATGACAAATCCGCCGAGCGGAAGGGCAGGTAGCCCCGGCCCTCCGCGAACTGGTCGCAGATCAGGCCGAAGGGCATGGCCCGTCCGTCAGGTCCAGCGGCATCGGCATCGTTGTAGAGGAAGAGCTCGGGGCCCTCCAGATAGCGTGAGGAGTAGCGTCCCTGGCCGAAGATGTCGGTCAGGTTGGACAGATATGACCAGGCCTGATCGTCGTCCGTGCGCACCAGCTCATGGGTGACCGCATAGGGGTTGTGCGTGCGTTCCAGGGTGATCTGGTCATCCTTGGAGGCCCGGTACCACCAGCCGTCGGGCGCCTTGAGCATGGTCGTGTCGATGATTCCGTCGCTGCGGTCGATCCACTTGACCGGGCGGGAGAAGGTGATCAGATCGGTGCTGGTGGCGTAGTACATGTTGATGCCGTCGCCCAGCTCGTTGGCCAGATCGGCTGCAGCCGGATCTTCGGCGCTGTCGGCCGCCGCCGTGGCCCAGAAGACTATCCATTGCTCCCTGTCGGCATCCCAGCAGGCCTCCGGTGCCCAGGCCATGCCGGCCCTGGGAATGGCCGAGGCCACATCCACCAGGCGGGGCCTGCCCCAGTGGGCCAGATCAGGCGAATCCCAGATGACCAGGCCGGTGGATCCGTTCACGGTGGCCCGGCCCTCCTGCCAGCCGCCCCTGTGGTAGACGGACAGATCGGTGGCGATGATGTGGAAGAGGCCGTCTGGTCCCCGGACGACATAGGGGTCGCGCACGCCGCCCTCGCCCTCGCTCCAGGTCAGCACCGGGTCTCCCAGGGCCCGCAGGTCATGCCAATGCAGGCCATCGCGGCTGAGGGCGAAGTAGAGCTGCTCGTCCGTCTCAGCCTGTTCGTGGCCGGTGAAGTGGACGAAGAGGTAGGCGCTTGTCGCCTCCAACGAGGGTTGCCAATCCGTAGACATGTTTTACCTTTCCTGCTTACGGCAACGGTACCGCAACGGCGGGGGACTGGCGGGACGGACGACGGGCGCTTCTTCGCTCTTCCGTTCCGGCCGTTCCGGGGCCGTCATGAGCGATTCTAGCTGCCGACCCTCCCTTTGGCGGAGCGGCCGTCCGGGCGGGTCGTGGTTTGGGCCGCACGGGTTCCTAGACTGTGGACCATGAGCAGGCATCATCGCGACCGCAGCTGGGCTCCCGACCCCGAGCCGCTGCCCGAAGGCATTGGAGTCATTGACGATCACACCCACATGGCCTCCGTGGTCCCCTTCGCCCAGGAGATGGATCGGCAGGCCAGGGAGCGCGGGCAGGATCCGGTCCCCGTCCGCACGGTCGACCAGCAGTTGGAAAGGGCCCGGGCTGTGGGCGTGATAGGGGCCATCGACGTAGGCTGCGAGCTGCCCCACCTGCAGACGGCTGTGGACCTGGCCCTGGCCCATCCCGGGGTGGTCCACGCGGCCCTGGCCATCCACCCCAATGAGGCAGTCCTTCACGGCCATCGGGGGGTGCCGGGACCGGACGGCCTGCCACTGAAATATCAGCCCTGGCATGAGGTCACCTTCGAGCAGGCGCTTGAGGAGGTCGCCCGCCTGGCTCGCGCATATCCCGATCAGGTGGTGGCCATCGGGGAAACGGGCATGGACCTCTTCCGGACCGGTCAGGGGGCCGAAGAGATCCAGCGGCAGGCCTTCCGCGATCACATCGCCTTGGCCAAGGAGCTGGACCTGCCCATGCAGATCCACGACCGCGACGCCCACCGCCAGGTCATTGAGACCCTGCTGGAGGACGGCGCTCCCGGGTTCACAATCTTCCACTCCTATTCGGGGGATGCACGGATGGCCCAGGTGGCTGCCGAGCATGGCTGGTATCTGAGTTTCTCGGGGACGGTCTCCTATAAGGGCAACGAGGGAATCCGGCAGGCCCTGTCCGTGGTCGGCATGGACCACATCATGGTGGAGACCGATGCACCCTATTTGAGTCCCATGCCCTACCGGGGACGTACCAACTCCCCCTACATGATTCCCTACACCCTGCGTGCCATGGCCGATGCCTTGGACTGCCCCCTGGAACAGGTGGCCAAAGCGACGGCAGCCACCACGCGCCGGGTTTACGGCCTGTGAGGGATGTTGGACGGACGGTGCCGGACCGGGATTAAGCTAATGGTGTGTCGCGGTCTGAATCGCCCCTGCCAAGTGTGGGGGGAGAGTGCTACGGTTGTCGTCGCACGTGTGCGCAAACAGCAACATACGGCACCCGGAAGTAGATGAGTGAAGGCATTGGCCGATGGAGGGCTCTATGGCGGATGAGCGGCATGAGTTGGCGGCTCAGGATGATGGCAGGGGCGCTGACGAACCACCCCGGTTATCCGGTGAAAAAGCGGCGAAGCCGACGGCAGCCTCTCGTAAGGGTCGGCTGACGAAAGAATCGATACTTCCTCCGGAGAGCTTTACCAAGGCTCCCAAGATCTCAGCCAAGTCCCGCACGCGCGAGGAGGAGAACGAGCTCAAGCGGGTCCGGCGCGAAGCCCAGAGGGCGGCCCAGCGTCGCCGTACCCCGCCGAAGGGCCCTCTGGGCCGCTGGTGGCGGCGGGTGCAGTCCTCGCCGGACAGGATCAGCCTGGGCATGTGCATCGTGGCCCTGGGCGTGGTCTACGGCGACATCGGCACCTCGCCCCTGTACACCATGCAGGCCTTCGTGGCCGGGCAGGGCGGCATGGCCCGTGTGGACAGGGCGGCCGTGCTTGGCATGCTCTCCCTGGTCTTCTGGTCCATCACGCTGATCACCACGGTCAAATACGTTCTGGTGGCCATGCGCATCGACAACAAGGGCGAGGGCGGCATCTTTGCCCTGTACACCCTGGTCCGGCACTACGGCAAATGGCTGGCCATCCCTGCCATGGTCGGTGGCGCAGCCTTCCTGGCTGACTCGGTGCTGACCCCCGCGGTCTCCATATCCTCGGCAGTGGAAGGCCTCAAGACCATCCCTGTGCTGACTCCGATCTTCCGTGAAAACGGAAATCTGACCATGGTCATCACCTTCGTGATCATCCTGATCCTGTTTGCGGTCCAGTCGCGTGGAACTGAGCGGATCGGCAAGGTCTTCGGCAGCGTGGTCATGGTCTGGTTCGCCTTCCTGGCCCTGATCGGCATCTACTGCATAGACAACGACTGGTCCATCTTCGAGGCCCTGAATCCGGTCTACGGGATTCGCTTCCTCTTCAGTCCGCAGAACCCGGTGGGCCTGACCATCATGGGCACGGTCTTCCTGTCGACCACGGGAGCCGAGGCTCTTTATTCCGATATGGGCCACGTGGGCCGTGGCAACATCTATGCCACCTGGCCCTTCATCAACGTCGCCCTGGTCTTCAATTACTTCGGCCAGGGGGCCTGGATCCTGCGCAACAGCGACAATAAGGCACTGCAAGGTGTGGACGGGCTCAACCCCTTCTTCCAGATGATGCCCACCACCGTGCGTTACGTGGCGGTCCTCCTGTCGGTGACGGCCGGTGTCATCGCCTCGCAGGCCCTCATCACGGGCGCCTTCACCATGGTCTCGGAGGCCACCGGACTCAACTGGATGCCCCACCTGCAGGTGCGCTACCCGGCGCGTACCCGCGGCCAGCTCTACATCCCCACCATCAACTGGGTTCTGTGCGTGGCCACGCTGACTGTGCTGGCCATCTTCAAGGATTCCGAGCACATTTCGGCCGCCTACGGACTGGCCCTGACGGTGACCATGATCACCACAACCGTCCTGCTGGCCGACTACATCTGGCATGACGGCAAGAGGGCGCTCTCCCTGCTCTTCGCCCTGGTCTTCCTGGCCATCCAGATCCTCTTCTTCATGGCCTCCATGGCCAAGTTCATGCACGGTGGCTGGTTCACCATGCTGCTGACCGCGGCCATCCTCTACATCATGTACACCTGGGACGTGGGCACCAAGGTGGAGCGCTCGCAGCGGCGGCATATGACGGCCAAGGAGTGCCTGCCCGCCCTGGAGATGCTCCACAACGACTTCCGCGTCCCCTACTATGCGGACAACCTGGTCTATCTGACCTCGGACGCGGAGATGCGGCGGCTGGACACCGACATCTTCTTCTCCATCTTCGCCAACCGACCCAAGCGGGCCCGGGCCTGGTGGGCGGTCTCGGTCCAGACCACGGACGCCCCCTACACCCGCAAGTACTCGGTGGAGAACTTCGGCACCAACTACCTCTTCCGCGTGCGCATGAGGCTGGGCTTCAAGGTGGACCAGAATGTGGCCACCTACCTGCACCAGATCATGCACGAGCTGATCGATAGCGGCGAGCTGCCCAAGCAGCCCTCCATCTACCCCAAGGTGGACGAGGACCCACAGATCGGCACAGTCACCTATGTGCTGGTCCACAAGGCCCTGATGCCCGAGTCCAAGATCGACTCCCGCGGTGCCTTCTCGCTGAAGGTCAAGTACGCCATCCGCAAGGTGGCGGGCTCGCCGATCAAGTGGTTTGGTCTGGCTCCCTACAACCCCATCGTGGAAGTGCAGCCCCTGTTCGTCTCCACGCGGGCGGTTCCCAAGCTGACGCGCGTGGTCCTGCCATCCCGCAAGATCAAGGGCGGCAAGCATCACAAGGGCTGAGTGAGTGGAATCTCACCCTATGGAGCCTGGCTCAAATCGGGTCCGGGCCATAGAATTGACGGCATGGAACCTGGTGCCCGGCCTTTCCGGGCTACCGTCGAAAGGTGATGTGATGACACAAGCTCAAGCCAATATCGGAGTCGTGGGTCTGGCCGCCATGGGTGCCAGCCTGTCCAGGAACCTGGCACGGCACGGCAATACCGTAGCGGTCTACAACCGCCACTATTCGCGTACCGAGACCCTGATCCACGATCATGGCCAGGAGGGCCACTTCGTTCCGGCCAAGACCCTGCAGGAGTTCGTGGCCTCGCTGACCAAGCCCCGCACGGCCATCATCATGGTCAAGGCCGGGGATCCCACCGACCAGATGATCAACGACCTGGCCGACCTGATGGAGCCGGGTGACATCATCGTGGATGCCGGCAACGCCTACTTCAAGGACACCATCCGCCGTGAGAAGGCCATCAGGGCCCGTGGGCTGCACTTCGTGGGTTGCGGAGTCTCCGGAGGCGAGCAGGGCGCCCTCCTGGGTCCCTCCATGATGCCCGGCGGGACCGATGAGTCATGGAAGACCCTGGGACCCATCCTGGAGTCCATCGCCGCCAAGGTCGATGGCGAACCCTGCGTCACCCACATCGGCACCGATGGGGCGGGCCACTTCGTCAAGATGGTCCACAATGGCATCGAATACGCCGATATGCAGGTTATCGCCGAGTCCTATGACCTGATGCGTAGGGGCCTGGGCATGGAGCCCGAGGCCATCGCCCAGGTCTTCGAGGAGTGGAACCGGGGGGATTTGAACTCCTACCTGGTGCAGATCACCGCCGAGGTGCTCCACCACACCGATGCCGCCACCGGCAAGCCCTTCATTGACATCGTCACCGACCAGGCTGGCATGAAGGGCACCGGCACCTGGACCGTGCAGACCGCGCTGGATTTGGCCGTGCCCGTGACCGGCATCGGCGAGGCCGTCTTCGCGCGGGGGCTGTCCTCCTCGCCCGAGCTGCGCAGCCAGGCTGCCCAGGAGGGCCTGAAGGGTCCGCAGCCCAAGGCCGTCATGGCCGACCTGGCCGCCGATTCCGAGGCCCGCAAGTCCTTCATCGAGGACATTCGCCAGGCTCTCTACGCTTCCAAGATCGTGGCCTATGCCCAGGGATTCAACGAGATGCAGGAGGGCGCCCGGGTCTATGGCTGGAAGCTGGACATGGGGGCCATCGCCCGCATCTGGCGTGGCGGCTGCATCATCCGGGCCAAGTTCCTGAACCGGATCTCCGATGCTTACGCCTCTGGCCGTGAGCCGGGCTCACTGCTCTTCGACCCCTTCTTCAAACAGGCGGTCGAGCAGGCCCAGGATTCCTGGCGGCGTGTCGTGGCCCGCGCCACCCAGTCCGGCATCCCCATCCCCGTCTTCGCCAGCTCGCTGTCCTACTACGACGGGCTGCGTTCCGATAGGCTCCCCGCCGCCCTGATCCAGGGGCAGCGCGACCTCTTCGGCGCCCACACCTATGGGCGCGTGGATCAGCCAGGCGCCTTCCACACCCTCTGGGCCGAGGACAAGTCCGAGATCAAGCAGGACTGAGCTTCTCGCCGGAATCGCAAGGGTCCGTACAGCCGCTGAGACGGCAGTGCGGACCCTTCTGCCATCCTGTCAGCGGATCCTGGCTGTGGATTCCCGGACCACCAGTCGGCATGCGGCAGTCGTCCGAGTGGGAGGACGATCATCGTCCTCGCCCTGCAGACGGGCCAGGAGGGCATCCACCGCCTTGCGGGCCAGGTCCTCCTTGTCGGTGCTGATGGTGGTCAGCGAAGGGATATAGGACTCTCCCTCCTGGATGCCGTCGAATCCCACAACGGCCAAGTCCCGGGGAACCTCCACGCCGCATTCGTGCAGTCCTCGGATCAGGCCCAGGGCCAGGGAGTCGGTCATGCAGAAGATGCCGTCAAAGGGCAGGTCGGACGTGTCCGTCAGATGATGGCCCAGGTCGCGGGCCATCTCCCCGTCCCAGCGCTCCAGGGGCAGGAAGTCTTCGCGCCGGGCCTTGATTCCGGCGGCTTTAAGGGTCTTCAGGCAGCCGGCCACCCTGCGGCCACGGACCGAGTGCCGTTGGACCGGATCGGTGCTGTCCGCCATGTCGGCACCCACCACGCCTATCCGTCGGCATCCGCAGTCCAACAGGTGCCGCACGGCCATGGCGGCTCCCTCGAATCCGGCCGTCATGACCGAATCGAAGACCGGCTCGGCTGAGGGGTCGTCCAGCAGGACCAGAGGCTTGCCATCGGCCAGCTCCTGCATCTCCTCATTGGTGATGCTGCCTGGGCTGAAGATGGTCCCGTCGCAGAGTTGGCTGGTCACATGCCGGAGGATGGAGACCTCGTCCTGTTTGGAGTTGGAGGTCTGCTGGATGATGGCCTGCATGCCGTGGGCATTGATCTGCCGGGAGATGGCCGCGCTCATCTGCGAAGGGTAAGGCTTGTCCAGCTCGAAGATGGCCACGCCGATGATGCCGCTCTTGCCTGAGCGCAGGCTTCTGGCCGACAGGTTGGCCGAGTAGCGGAGCTTGTGGGCGGCAAGCAGGACCCTGCGCCTGGTGTCATCCGCTATGCGTCTATCGCCTCGAAGGGCATAGGAGGCAGTGGCCCGAGAGACCTGCGCCTCCTTGGCCACATCGCTCATCGTCACCATCTCGCACCTTTCCCGGGGTTCAGCCATCATCTTAGGCACCCGGGTGGCCTTGTCGGCATATAATTGACACGATTCAACCAACGTGCTATACCATATTGTGACAGCAGTTGAATCGTGTCAATTCCCGGGTCTCGACGTTGAACAGCCCGGACGGATGTTCAGAGGATTGATTGCAAGGAGGAGTCATGAAGCTGAAGCGAGCATGGAAGGGCATAGCTGCGGCGTTGGGGGTCGGCGTGTTGGTGTCGGCCATGGGTGCCTGCGGGGCTGGTGGCGCTGACGGGTCCAAGACCACGCTGACCTTCCTGTCATGGAACAACGAACAGGTCATGAGGCCATACATCGACCAATTCGAGCAACAGAACCCGGGGATCAAGGTGGACTTCAGCTACTCGCCGCCGACCCCCGAGTACATCCAGACCCTGCAGACCCGACTGGTCGGCAACCAGGCCCCGGATGTGTTCATCATCACCTCCGAGAACAAGGCCGACCTGATCAAGAACGGCTACGTGCGGGACCTGACCAACGAGCCCTTCATGCGCAACATCTCCCAGGCCAACAAGGACTTCGTCAGTCATGAGGGCAAGGTCTACGGTATGTCTGTGTCCTCCTGGGCCTCCGGCATCGTCTACAACAAGGACCTGCTGGCCAAGGCTGGCGCCAAGGAGGTTCCGGAGACCTGGGACGGGTTCCTGCAGCTGTGCAAGAAGCTCAAGGCCGCCGGGGTCACGCCCTTCCTGGAGACCATCGCCGATGGCCCCAGCAGGATTCCCGATGCCTTCATGGGCTCGCAGTTCGACAGGGACAAGGTCGATGTGACCAGTCTGATCGACCGTCGCCCCCAAAAGCCCGGCAGCGACCAACGCGAGGCGGCTGCGGCCTGGATGAAGCTCTACGACCAGGGCCTGGTCACCCGGGATACGGTCGGCATCAGCGGCGACGACATGAAGACCCAGTTCATCAATGGCCAGGTGGCCATGATCTGCACCGGCCCCTGGGACCTGCCATCCATCGGCCAGGCCGGGCTCAAGTATGGCATGGCCCCCATGCCGCTCATGGAGAAGGGCATGGTCAATTACGCCCAGGGATCGCCATCGCCTGCCTACGCCATCTACTCCCATCTCAAGGGCGACAAGCTCAAGGCCGCCCGGAAGTTCCTGGCCTTCATGGACAGCCACTGGGCCCTGCAGCGTTCGGCCGACAACGGGGATGCCATCACCGTCCAGGGGTTCAAGGCCAAGGTCAAGCCCGAGTACGAGCAGGTCTATCGAGCCAACGTGCAGCCGGGCCATTACTTCCTGTTGATGAACTTCTATGCCAAGCCTGATGTGCTGACCACGGTCCGCCAGTCCGAGACCCAGCAGCTGGTGCAGGGGTCCATCAATCTGGATCAGTGGGCCAAGGCCATCGACGACAAGATGGCCTCGGTCAAGTAGGAAGGGCTGGAACATGGCTTCCCAATCCTCGGCAGAACGTGCCAACGCCCATCGGCGGCGCATGGTCGGCCTGCGGCAGGATCTGACCTCTTTCTGGTTCCTCCTGCCCATTCTGGCCGTCTTCGTCATCCTCTTCGCGGTGCCGCTGGTGCAGACCATCATCTACTCGGTGACCGACTTCAACGGCTACAGCCTGAACATGCACTATGTGGGCTGGAAGAACTATCACAGCGTGTTCACCGATTCCTCGACCATGCAGGGTCTGGTGTTCACCATCCTGTATGCCGTGGCCCAGACGGTTCTGGTGACCATCTTCGCCATCCCCCTGGCCGTCACCCTGAACCGGAAGTTCTGGGGCCGCAACTTCGCCCGTTCCCTGTTCTTCTTCTTCAGCGTGCCTTCGCTGGCCATCATGGGCATGGTCTGGAAGTACATCTTCTCGCCCATGAAGTCAGGTGTCTTCAACACCATCCTGGGCGTCTTCGGCCTGGGACCGGTGCCCTGGCTGTCCAATTCGACCCTGGCCCGGTGCTGCGTCATCTTTATCGCAGTCTGGGCGCAGATCGGCTGGCATGCCACACTCTACCTGGCCTTCCTGCAGTCCATTCCCGGAGACCTCTATGAGCAGGCCACGGTGGACGGGGCAAGCAGCCGCCAGCAGTTCGTCCACATCACCCTGCCCCAGCTGATCCCAGGCATCGTCACCTCCAGCTTCCTGCTTATGTCAGGAGGCCTCAAGGTCTACGACCTGCCCTACACCATGACCAAGGGCGGCCCCGGGTACTCCACCTATACGGTGACCCAGTCCATCATTCAGCAGGGCATCGGCCAGTCCCAGTACGGGCTGGGCTCGGCCCTGGCGGTCCTGTTCACCGTGGCCACGGCCCTGGTGGTCTTCGCTCAGATGGGCGCCGCCAGTCTGATTTCCAGGAGGTTCCAATGAGCAGCAGCAAGAGCTCGACCCTGACTCTGAGCCAGCGGGAACGGCGGCGTTCGGTGATCAGGAGCGTGGTGGTCCTGATCATTGCCCTGATCTGCGCCGTGCCCCTCTGGTACATCCTGATCAACACTTTCAAGACCGTGCCCGATATGGCCACCAATCCACTGGGTCTGCCCAAGCAGTGGACGCTGCGCAACTACACGCGGGCCTTCGCCACGGTGCCCATCGTCCGCAGCCTGGTCAACACCCTGATCGTCACCTTCTTCGGCGTTCTCTTCCAGGTGCTGATCGGAGCTCTGGCTGCCTACGGGATGATTCTGCGCAAGTCGATCTTCACCTCGGTCATCGGGGTGATCCTCATGATCGCCTTCGTCATTCCCACCCAGTCCACCCTGATCCCCCTCTACCGGATGGAGTCCAGCGTGGGGCTGGTCAACACGCTCCTGGGTCTGATCATCATGTACCTGGGCGGGGCGGTCTTCTGCTACTTCCTGATCGTGGGCTACATGCAGTCCCTGCCCTTCGAGGTCATCGAGGCCGCCAGGATCGACGGGGCCGGCCCCCTAAGGATCTTCTGGAGCATCGTGCTGCCCCTGATCAGGCCCATCCTGACCACGGTGGTGGTCTTCCAGACCATGTCGACCTGGAACGACTTCATGACGGCCAACGTCTTCATCAGCAGCTCCAACCTGCGCACCATCGTTCTGCAGGTCTATAACGCAGTCGGCCAGTTCACCACAGATTGGCCTAGCTTCATGACCATTACGGTCCTGGCCCTGATTCCGGTCTTCGTCTTCTTCATCTTCTGCCAGAAGTGGATCGTCTCCGGACTGGTTGCCGGTGCGGTCAAGGGGTAAGGCGGCCCATCGGAAGGTCGTAGTCAATGGCGGCGGTCGGAGGTTCCGGCCGCCGCATTCATGAAGGATCGGAGTCAAAATCCATGCAGGAATTCGCAAGCACACATCAAGGGTCGGAGGGGACGGGATTGGCGAGCAACCCCCTGCATCGCTACTGCGCGGACCCGGATCTGGTCATGATCGGGGACCGCTGGTACCTCTATTGCACCGAGGATGGTCTGCCTGAATGGTCCTCGCATGCCTTCTACGTCTATGAATCAGGGGACCTGTGCCACTGGACCCGCAGAAAAATCCTGGACCTGGACCAGGTTCCCTGGTGGCATGGGGGACAGGGTGCCTGGGCTCCCTGCCTGTTGGTGCGCCGGGGACGCTGCATCCTGTATTTTGTGGCCGACGGGCAGATAGGCCAGGCCGTCGCTCCTGGGCCAGCCGGTCCCTTCCGGGCGGCCCAGGAGCCATTCATCGCCCGGGGGGACTACGACTGCCTGCCCATCGATCCCTCGGTCTTTGTGGATGACGGCGATGTGCCCTATCTGCTCTGGGGCAATGGCCGTGCCTACATGGCGCGGCTGAGTCCGGACGGCCTGCGTCTGGAAGATGGCTCAGTGCGCTCCGCCGTGCCTGACAACTTCCGCGAGGCCGTCACCATCTGCCGACGTGGGGACACCTACTATGCCTCCTGGTCGGAGAACGACACCAGGGATCCGAGCTACCGGATCCGCTGGTCCAGCGCGCCATCGCTGGATGGGCCCTGGACCGCGCCTCAGATTCTGATAAAGGCCGATCGTGCCAAGGGGATTCTGGCTACTGGGCACCACTGCATCACCCGTGTGCCGGGCCGGGACGACTGGATTGTGGCCTACCACAGATTCGCCAGGGACGGCCAGGGTGACGGTTGCCATCGCGAAATCGTCTTTGCCCCCCTGAACTTCACTGATGACGGCGCCCTGGTCCAGGTCCGTCCGCAGGTGGGATCCTACTGGTATCCGGCCCGGAATCCGGTCACTCCCTGACGATGGGGTGGCCGCCGAAGGCGCTGCGCAGGGCGGAGACCACCTTCATGGTCATGGGGTCCTCGATCTTGGAGGACTGGCGGGCGTAGAGGGCCGAGGTGATGGCCGGTGTGGGTACTCCCAGTTCCAGGGCATCCGCAATCATCCACTTGGTCTCGCCGGTCTCATCGGCTTTGCCGGCGATTCCGCTCAGGTGCGGGTCCTCCTTCAGAGCCTGGGCCAGCAGGTCCAGCAGCCAGGACTGGATGACCGAGCCCTTGCGCCAGGACTCCACCACTTCGCCCGGCTCCTTGATCAGGTCGGAGGCCTCCAGGACCGCATACCCCTCGGCCAGGGCCTGCATCATTCCGTACTCGATGCCGTTGTGGACCATCTTGGCATAGTGGCCTGCACCGGTGCCTCCTGCGTGGACCAGACCATAGTCGCCCTCGGGCTTCAGGGTGTCCAGAACGGGCTGGATCCGGGCCACGTCCTGGTCCGATCCGCCGACCATCAGGGCATAGCCCTTCTCTTTGCCCCAGATGCCGTTGGAGGTGCCCACGTCCACCAGGCCTATGCCCTTGGCGGCCAAGGCTTGGGCGTGCTCCTGGTCCTGGGTGAAGCGGGTGTTGCCCCCATCCACGACCAGGTCGCCGCGCTCCATCAGCTCGCCCAACTGATCAAGAGTGGACTCGATGGGCTTGCCGGCCGGGACCATGACCCAGATTACCCGGGGGGCCTCCAGGGCCTGGACCAGGGCCCCAAGGCTGTCCACATCCCTGCCCGAGTCCGGCGCGATGTCGTAGCCGACCACCTGGTGGCCGCCGGTGCGCAGGCGGTCCGCCATGTTCTTGCCCATGCGTCCCAGGCCGATCATGCCAATCTTCATAGTGTCAGTTCCTCTCCATTGACTGCAACAGTGTGAAGTTGACCGCGATGGTTGGTGGTCGGCCGCGGTCGGGCCGATTTGTCGGTGCTACTGGCGGGCTGCCTGCCGGGCGCGCTCGGCCTGGACCTGGGTGGTGTGCGCCTTGACGTCGCACTGCAGGCCCAGGGTGTCGATGACCTCTTCGGCCTCGATCTCAGGAGACATGCGCAGACCCACGTCGATGGTCAGGTGAACCTCGTCCGGTCCCAGGGGCTCCAGGTCATCGAACTGGGAGCGCAGCATCTGCGGCTTCATGAAGTGGCCCTTCCGCTTGGAGAGCCGTTCCATGATGGAGTCGTAGTCCCCGCTCAGGTGGATGAAGACCACGCCCGGCATCCGCAGCCGGTCACGATAGATCCGCTTCAGGGCCGAGCAGGTGACGGTCCCAGGCACCCCACGGCGTATGTGGTCCTCAATCCATTCATGGATGCTGTCCAGCCAGGGCCATCGGTCCTGGTCGTTCAGGGGGATGCCACGGGCCATCTTGTCGATGTTGGCCTGGGGGTGGAAGTCGTCGGCCTCGGCCATGTCCCAACCCAGCTTGTTGCCCAGGTGCTCGTTCATGGTGGTCTTGCCGCAGCCGGCGACCCCCATGATGACCAGAACAGGGGTGCGGCCTTGGAAGTAATCCGGGGGAACCGTGTTGTCCACTGCTGAGGGCACCTGGGGTTCCGGGTGGACTTCTGCGCTCAGTGCGTCTGAATTCTTCAACGATGTGTCGACCATGTGCAACCTTTCTGAAAAGTGATCCGGCAATGATGCTCAGGCGGTGATGGGCACAAAGATGCTGGCGATCATGACCAGGACCAGGACCACTACCGACAGCAGGCATTCCAGAACCGACCAGGTCTTCAGGGTCTCGCCGACACTGAGGCCGAAGTACTCCTTGATCAGCCAGAAGCCCGCGTCGTTGAGGTGGGAGAGGAATATGGATCCGGCGCCGATGGCGATGACCAGCAGGGTGGTGGCCGTGGAGCCTGCATGCATCATGGTCATGGCGTTGCTGAGGATGCCGGCCGTGGTCAGGATGGAGACGGTGGCCGAGCCTGTGGCGATGCGCACGAAGACGGCGATGACCCAGCCCAGCAGGAAGATGGAGATGTTGGAGTGCTCCACAAAGGTGCCGATGATCTTGCCGATGCCGGTGGAGACCAGAACGCCCTTGAAGCCACCGCCCGCGCCCACGATCAGCAGGATGCCTGCCACAGCGGGCAGCGAGGCTCCCAGGGAGTCATTGACGGTCTTCCAGGAGATGCCCGAGGCGGCCTTGAGGACCAGCATGGAGACGATCAGCGCTATGGCCAGGGCCATGACCGGGTTGCCGATGAAGTTGATGGTCTGTGCCAGGCCGTCAGTGCGATCCTTGAACCCGGGGACGGCGATTTCGAAGATGGAGGTCAGCAGCATGAGGACTGCCGGCAGCAGGATGCAGCAGACCGAGAGGCCGAAGGAGGGCAGCCGGGTCTCCTCCTTGCCCGCCTGCTCGCTCTTGGCCACGAAATCTGCCGGTGCCTGGATGGGCACCCAGCGGGAAGCCAGCCGGGAGAAGGCCGGGCCCACGACGACCAGGGTGATCAGGGCGAAGGGGATGCCGAACATCATGGTCAGGCCCACGTTGCCGGTCTGCTTGAACTGGCTCAGGGCAGCCAGGGGACCAGGGTGGGGAGGCACGCAGGCGTGCATGATGGACAGGCCTGCCAGGGTGGGGATGGCCACCCGCATCAGGGGGAGCTTGGTGCGGCGGGCCACCAGAATGATGACCGGGACCAGAATGACCAGACCGACCTCGAAGAACATGGGCAGGCCGATCAGGGCGCCGATCAGGGCCATGATCCAGGGGATGGTGGCGGGCTTGGACTTGGCCACCAGGGTGTTGACCACCTGGTCGGTGGCTCCGGTGTCCATGAGGACCTTGCCGATCATGGCTCCCAGGCCGATCAGAATGCCCACGGAGCCCATGGTGGAGCCGAACTCGCCGGTAAAGCTGGCCAGGGTGGCCACTGGACCGTAGCCGGAACCGATGCCGACCACCAGGGCGGCACCCAGCAGGGAGACAAAGGGATGAAGTTTGACGACAGTGACCAGGAAAATGAGCACCGCCAGGCTGAGCACCAGGCTGATGCCCAGTTGGGTGGTGTTCAGGGAAACGGCCTGACTCGCCGCCAGGGTCAGGTACCCGTCGGCTGTCGGCTGCGACGCTAAAAGCATGGCTGCCTCTTCTCTGAGGATGCGAACCGTCCGGCCTGATCAGCTTTCCGGCTCTTATTTTTGCATTACTTAATATCGACAGCGTGATATTAAGTATGCCTTAACAGACAATATCTTACACGAACCTGGGACGGATTGGAAGATGGCATGCTGAGGGCAGGATTGAGCCTCTGCTTGTCTGCAGAATCGTCTGATGGCTCTGGGCGCGAGTCCGGTTGCTAGAGTGGAATTCGTGGAAAGCGCGAGCAAGCCTGATGACGAAACGGCTACAGAAGGCACCCTGCATGACCGGCTGCTGGACCAGTGGGGGGCAGCCATCGTCGACGGCACCATCGCACCGGGTGACAGGCTGCCCGCCCCGGACCTGGATAGCCAGAGGCCTTCGCGCACAGTGACCCGGGAGGTCACCAGGGTTCTTGAGGCCATGGGTCTGGTCACTGTCAAACGCAAGGTCGGTGCCACGGTCAACCCCTGCCGGCTCTGGAATATCTATGACCCGCGGGTGATCGAGTGGAGGCTGCGCGGACCTGACCGGGGGCGGACCCTGCATGAGCTGTCCGAGCTCAGGGCATGCGTGGAGCCCATGGCTGCCCAGCTGGCGGCCAGCCACGCTGATCATGATCAATGGGCGAAGCTGACGCGGGCCGCTATAGACATGGTGGCCAACGCTGACCGGGCCGACGGGCCAGACTATCTTCGGGCTGACGAAACCTTCCATCGAACCCTGCTCGAGGCATCGGGCAACGCCATGTTCGCGGCGCTGGGCGATGTGATTGCCTCAGTGCTGTCTGGGCGGACCCGACATGAGCTTATGCCCAGGAGGGCCGACGAGAAGGCTCTGAGGCTGCACGGCGACGTGGCTGCCCTGATACGTCGGGGCGACGCAGAGGGGGCACGGCATGCCATGGATTGGATCGTCGACGAATCCGATCGGGCTGTCGAACAAATGACACGAAAGGACTCCGAAGATTCCGCTCGTGCTGCGGATAAGGAATCTTCGGAGTCCCCAGGTCTGTAGAGGTTTTTGGCGCAGAGGGTTCAGCTCAGTTTCGAGGCGGCATCAGCGTCCAGGAGCCAGAGGGTCTCCAGGGTGCCCCTGGCATATGAGGAGGGGACATGGGGATCGTCCGTGGTTCCCAGGGCGGCAGCCACGGCCGAGGCCTTCTCTGCAGTTGAGGTGAAGAGCCAGACCTTGGGGGTCCGGCGGATGAATGGCGTGGTCATGGTGACCCTGAGCGGGGGAAGCTTGGGGGAATTACTGACACCCGTCACCAGCAGAGCGTCGTCCTGCAACCTGACCTCGGGGCGGTCGGGGAAGAGAGAGGCATAGTGACCGTCGGGGCCTACGCCAAAGACGGCCAGATCCATCCGGCCCTCAGGCCCCAGCTGGTCGATGATCTCCTGTTGATACGCGGCTGCCGCCTGGGTCAGAGCCCGTTCGTTCTCCTGCTGGTCGGCGGCCTCAACCTGGGCTGGGCTGCGGGTATCCACAGGCATGGAATGCACGTTGGCCTGCGGCAGCAGCCCCTGGTCGATCAGCGCGCCGTACCAGGCCCGTCGTGCCTGCTCGTCGTTGCGGTCCGGGTCTTCCAGGCCCACGAACCGCTCATCGCTCCACCAGAGGTGGACCCGACTCCAGTCCACGCTCTGGCTCAGGGGATCAGCGCCCATCAGGGCATAGACATCCGCCGCGTCCCGCCCGCCGGTCAGCGCCAGGTCGGCCCGATCCTGACGGGCCAGGAGGTCTCCCAGCTCCAGCAGGATGCGGGCTGCTGTAGCCTGGTTGAGCAACTTGGTTGTGGTATAGGTCACGGTACGACGATCGGTCATCTGATCCTCCTTGCATGCAGGTGATGCTGGCCTCAGCCTACACCCGGGCATTTGCATTGAATTGAGTCGCTGCGGGGCGCCTACTGGTGGTCGACCATTCCCCAGCCGGTGTGGATGACCTCCTGATAGACCTCGTCAGGATCCAACCGACCCAGTTCCTCGCTCATGCAGTCCACAGCAGTGCGCAGGGGCATGGAGATGGTCTGTGGGGCTTGGTCGGGCTGGTTGATCCGGGCCTGGTCGTCGTGATGGCGCTCCATGCTCATGATCCCGTCCGGGCGTTCGAAGTAGACGCCGGTGACGGCCTGGGCCTTCGGGTCACGCTCGACAGAGACCGGCACCTGCAATTTCAGGGCCAGCCACGAGGCCAGCAGCTCCAATGGCAGGTAGTGGGCCTGGCCGGTCACCTTGACTGAACGGATGGGCAGGTGGGGCGGCTGCTGCACCATGGAGGTCAGCAGTGCTCGCCAGATGGTGATCCTGGTCCAGGACAGGTCCACGTCCTGATCGCGCGAATGGGCCAGTAGCCCGGCGAAGGTGGCCTGGCGATCGTCGGCATCCATGGCATCGGTGATTCTGCTGGCGGCCATGGTCCCGATGGGATCCTGTGAGGGATCCTGGGGCGGATTGGTGGGCCACCAGACCACCAGAGGGGCATCCGGCACCAGAAGGGGGATGACCAGAGCATCGGAATGGTCCAGCAGAGCAGCCACTGGTCGCAGGACCACCACCTCGCCGGCACCGGCATCCGAGCCGAAGCGGATTTCGGCATCCAGTGTGCGGTCACCGTCATGGTTGGTGTCCTTGTAGGAGACGCAGTCTTCAGAGGACTGTGCCGCAGCGGTCCGCTGGTCCGCCTCCTGCCCGGCCTGATGGTCTTCGGCATTGGTCACTATGGCGATGACCCGGCAGGGGTGTTCACGACTTGCGGCGTTTACGGTCTCCAGGGCCGTCTCCAGATGGGCCTGTTCGGTGACGATGACCAGGGTCAGCACCCTTCCCTGGGCGGCCTCTCCGCGTTCAACGTGGAGCTCGTCGATCTCCCGGGCGATGGCGGAGGTAGTGGTGTTGTTCAGTCTGACGATCATGGCATCCTCCAGTGGTATCCGTCGCGGGCCAGCATCAGATCAGCCTCCTGCGGACCCCAGGTGCCGGCGCGGTAGGGCTGGGGCTGGCCCTGTCCGGCCCAGAACTCCTCGATGGGGTCCAGGATCTTCCAGGAGAGATTGACTTCCTCGGTGGTGGGGAAGAGGGGCGGGTCTCCCAGGAGTACGTCCAGGATCAGCCGCTCATAGGCCTCGGGGGAGGCCTCGGTGAAAGAACGCCCGTAGGAGAAGTCCATGTTGACGTCACGCACCTCCATGGCCGATCCAGGGGTCTTGGCCCCGAAACGCAGGGTCACACCCTCGTCGGGCTGCACGCGGATGACCACTGCATTGGCGCCCAGTTCCCGGGTGGCCGTGGCCTCGAAGGGCAGGTGGGGGGCACGCTTGAAGACGATGGCGATCTCGCTGACCCGCTTGCCCAGGCGCTTGCCCGTGCGCAGGTAGAAGGGGACGCCGGCCCAGCGGCGGGTGTCCACATCCAGCCTGATGGCCGCATAGGTCTCGGTGGTGGAGGAGGGGTCGATCCCGTCTTCATCCAGGTAACCGACCACGTGCTGGGAGCCCTGCCAGCCTGCCGTGTACTGGCCTCGGGCGGTGTGGGCCGCCAGATCCTTGGGAAGACGGACGGCGGAAAGAATCTTGGTCTTCTCAGCAGTCAAATCTGATGCCGAGAAGGAGACAGGCTCTTCCATGGCCGTCAGGGCCATCAGCTGCAGCAGGTGGTTCTGGATGACGTCCCTGGCTGCTCCGATTCCGTCGTAGTAGCCGGCCCTGCCGCCGATGCCCATGTCCTCGGCCATGGTGATCTGCACATGGGAGACATAGTTGGAGTTCCAGACCGGCTCGAACATCATGTTGGCAAAGCGCAGGGCCAGGATGTTCTGCACGGTCTCCTTGCCTAGGTAGTGGTCGATGCGGAAGACCGAATCCGGTTCGAAGACCTCGGAGACCACCCGGTCAAGTTCCTTGGCAGAGGCCAGGTCGTGACCGAAGGGCTTCTCGATGATGACGCGGCGCCAGGCCCCTTCAGTGGAGTGGGAGAGTCCCGACTCGGCCAGCTGACGGGCAACCTGGGGGAAGGCCTTGGGCGGCACCGACATGTAGAAGGCGTGGTTGCCACGGGTGCCCCGGACCCGGTCCAGCTCCGAGACGGTGGCCGACAGGCGGCGGAAGGCCTCGGCATCGTCGAAGCTGCCCGTGACGAAGCGCATGCCCTGGCTCAGATGTCGCCAGGTGGACTCGTTGAAGGGTGTGCGGCAGTGGGCGCGGACGTTCTCCTCTGCAAAGGCGACGAACTGTTGGTCGCTCCAGTCGCGCCGCCCGAAACCAATCAGCCCGAAGCTGGCTGGCAGCAGTCCCCGGTTGGCCAGGTCATAGACGGCCGGCAAGAGCTTTTTCTTGGCCAGATCGCCGGTGACGCCGAAGATGACCAATGAGCTGGGTCCTGCGATGCGCGGCATGCGCAGATCGCGCGGGTCCAGCAGGGGGTTGTGCCAAGGCGCCTGTCGGCCGCCGTCCTCATCGGGGGGAGCGGGCTGGTCGGCGGAGCGCACAAGTGGTGAAGTGTCCATAGTGCTCCTCGTAAAATACCGTGGCTCCCAGTCTACTGTCGGCAGTGGAAGGGCAGGGCTGATTATCCGCTGAAGTGTGCATAGCGTCGCAAAGGTCACATTTGCGACAGGGTTCCTAGAATGGTCGGTATGATTCCCAATGTTCCCATGGCTGAGGCCCTGCATCGTCAGTACGCGCCCTCCCGAGCCGCCTATGAACTGATACACACCCACTGCCAGATCATCGCCGCCCTTGCGGTGCGTATGGCCGACCAGGTCAACGAACGCCTGCTGCGTGGTGACGACCCTGATGGGATCCTGCCCGAGCGGCCCCTGAATCGTGACCTGGTACGCACAGGTGCCCTGCTGCACGACATCGGCACCTACCGGATTCTCAAGGATGACGGCTCCCAGGGCCGGCCGCTGACCTTCCAGGGCGAGCGGTACATCGAGCACGGCCTGGAGGGTTATCGTCTGCTGCTGGATGCCGGGGTGGACGAGTCGGTGGCTCAGTTCGCCCGCAACCACACCGGGGTGGGGCTGACCCGTCGCCAGGTGGAGGAGGAGCATCTGAACCTGCCGCCGGACGACTACCTGCCGGTCAACCCTGAGCAGGAGGTGGTCATGTACGCGGACAAGTTCCACAGCAAGCACCAGCCGCCCATCTTCGTCTCCGAGCCCACTGCCGCCAAGCGCACGGCCAAGTATGGTCCCGACAATCTGGCCCGCTGGAGGCAACTGGTGGCCCGGTACGGGGTGCCGGACCTGCAGCCCCTGGCCAAGCACTACGGCATGACCATCGTCTGATCCTGCCGGACCGGACCCCAGGAACTGCGGAAGCGACCGCTGAATTCGCGCAGCATCCACGGGTCTGGTTGATAGGGGTCAACTGGATCGGTTCGGCAGGTCGCTACGGCTTTCAGGAAAGAGACCATGCCCTGTGGTCCGTAAGCGTAAGGGGCTGCGCACCAGACCGGGTTTCCCTCCAGGACGAGAGGCCGATCCGACCCACGGAGGAAGGCCAGATCCACGCTGATTGGGGCAGGAGATCGACCCTTGGCTGCCTGGAGGGCGCAGTCTTCGGCGATTGTTCGATGCCTGGGATCGAAGACGGCACCGTCAAAGACCGTGGTGATGACCCTGGAGTCCTCGCCCTCATGCAGGCAGTATCCGCTGGAGGCCGCAATTCGATCCCTGTCGATGATGACCCGCCACTCCTCATGGATATCGGGCAAGTGGGTCTGGATGCGAATCAGCGATTGCGGAGGGGCTGTCCGTAGATTGCGCTGCAGGTCTTCAAGGGTTCGTCGGGCTGCAGGCAGGCCTGATACCCGGCCGGCGGCCAGCTGCGACCAGGGGCGCTGCCCCAGGCCCGATGGCAGTAGGTGCCAGGCCAGGATGGTTGCGGCCGTCACGGTCAGAATCCTGCGTTCGATCAGGGACCGGTCCAGCCCGTCCAGCCACATGGTCGGTGGCGCTGACAGGGCCCATGAGGGACGACCTTGGGAGGCCAGCCAGGCGTTCTGGGCGATCAGGAGCCCCGGGGTGATCCATATGGCTTCCTTGGCGCCGACCCCCCGAACGGGTCCGAATCCATGGTGATGGTGCAGGATGATGCTCCGCTGCCGGTGTAGGTCCTTGCTGCACGAATCGATTTGTTCGGCCATGACCCGGGGTATCCACTCCTCATGGGTGATGACCGAACAGACCAGTGCAGTGCCGTCCGTCCCCGGCCCGGAAGGTCGGGGCTCAATCCACGATGAATCGGTCGTCGTAGGTACCCTCGTCTACGGTGTCCGAACCGCCCGAGGTCAGGATGATCACGGTGCAGTCATGACGGCGGGAGACCCGCTTCAGTGTGGCCAGCAGGGTGTCCCAGTCGCCAGGCTCCAGCCCCTCGGTGGGTTCGTCGGCGATGAGCACGTCGCACTCGCAGCACAGTGCGCGGGCCACGGAGGCCAGACGGAAGTCCAGGTGTCCCAGATCAACGGTCAGCGTGTCCTGCAGACGCTCCGGGAAGCCCACCTCGTCCAGCAGTTGACGGGCCAGATTGTCCTTGGGGCCCAGGAAGGTGCGCCCGCTGGCATCCATGGTGTAGACAAGATTCTGCACGGGGGTCAGGTCGCGCCTCAGGGCATCGGTGCCAAAGATGGCCCCGATCTGGTGGCCGCGATAGTCGGAGGCCAGCAACTGGCGTAGATCCGTGCCCCGGAAGAGCACGCTGCCCTGTGTGGGGGCGCGCAGGCCTGTCATCAGGGCCATCAGAGCGGCCCGTCCGGAAGGCGAGGTGGTCTCCACCGAGTAGATGCGGCGGCGCTGGAAGTCCAGATCGACATCGTCCAGGATCTGTTCGGGGCGGCCCTGGACCTTGCGCGTGTAATCCACATGCTTCAGGGAAAGCACGGGGTAGCCGCCAGGAACCAGCACCCGTTGGTCATCGGTCTCCAACAGCGGGTCCTCCTGATCGCCGTCGGAATCTTCGGCGTTTTCATGTTCGATGACCACTTTGAAGGCAGCCAGCGGGACATCTTCTTCCGAAGAACCATCCTCTTCGGACTTTTCGTCCGTCTGAGCGGCTGCCTCTTCCCCGGATTCGGGCAGAGGTTCGGCGCTGGTGTTCTCGTCGGTCTTCTGCTCAGCGTCGGCCGTTGTCTGATCGGCCTTTGCCTGGGACTCTTCGTTAGGCTGCTGGTCCGATGTCTTTTCGCTCATGCCTCGTCCTCCAGGTCGTTGGTGTATAGCTGGGCGGTTCTGAAGGCCGCTACCCTGGCGGCTGCTGCCAGAGCGAGGACCAGACAGACGGCCAGGCCAATCAGGATCATTTTCCAGATCAGACCAGCATGAGGCATGCTGGCCAGGCTCCCCAGCCGGAAGAGCGACCGGCCCAGCGGTCGGCTGATTGCGGCACCCAGCGCCAGGCCCAGGGCCAGACCGGGCAGGGTGGGCAAGAGGGTCTCCAGGGCGAACTGCCAGCCCAGCCGGGCCTTGTGGACTCCGATGGTGACAGCCATGCCGATTTCGTTGGTACGGCCGCGCAGCATGAGGATCAGGCAACCCAGCAGAATCAGCCCGCCCAGCAGGCAGACCAGGATGATGGTGGTTCGTGCCTGGCCGGCAGCCTGGTGGACCGGCTCCATCCGCCGCTGGTAGTCCTTCAGACTGGGAGAGTCGATGTCGTACTGCGAGGCCTTGAGTCCGTCCTTGCGCAGCTCCTTGATGAACTTCTGGTAGGTGCTCGGCGAATCCAGGACGAAGGCCACTAGTAGTTCATGGCCAGGGTCTCCCGGCTTGCTGGCCGTATCCAGCCCCAGCATGGCAAAGGTGGGATAGGCCGTGTAAATGGCCCGGTCGGCTGCCTGGCCGGCGGCCTTGCGGTAGTGATAGATGCCCGAGACGGTCAGCTTGACCTGCTGATCCTGCTGACGGGGATCCTTGATGGTCAGGGTGTCGCCCACCTTGAGCTTGTTGGCCTGTGCCATCTGCTTGGAGATCAGCACGGTCTGGGTGCCTGAGACATTCTGCGAGGCGTAGTCCAGTCCCTTGCCCTGGTCCAGCACGAAGGGGCCGTGAGGCAGGGTGGGCTCGGCCGCCTTGTCGGAGACGCCCACCAGGGAGTAGCTGCCTGACTGGGGCAATCCCTCCGGGTCGATGTTCGCGGTCTCATGGAAGTAGGCCTTGTACTGCATGCCATCCATCTGCAGGCGCTGGGCGTACTTGGAATACTCGTTCCAGCCCAGGGGGGAGACCTTGGTCCCCTTGCGCGGGCTGATGACGGCATCCACCTGTTGGGATTCGTAGTCGGTGGTACGTGCCTTGGTGTCAGCCTGGAGCACGGTGGCCGCCGTCGTAGCCAGCGCCGTCACGACCAGGCAGGCCAGAACCATGACCAGGCTCCGCGCCGCATGCCGCCTGATGGTGAACCAGGCGTTCTTGAGAACGAACATGACACCCTTCCTGATAGCGTTCCAGGGATGACCGGGCGGCCCTCTATGACGGGCCTTAAGTCCGGTCGTCGTCCTCCAGTCTAGCCAGGGACGTTCCCAAGCTAGCGGTGCGAACTTGGAGCTTGCTGAATGTCCTGCTCGGCCTCTGGCTGCTCGGCGTGGGAGAAGTTGCGCACCTTCAGGGAGACGGCCAAGGCGGCCAGAATCAGCACCAGGGTGAAGACCAATCCGTAGTGGGTGCCCCTGGTGAAGGCCTGGGCTTTATCAACTCCGGCTGCCTGTCCTTCGCCCATGGCCAGCAGGGAGGTGGTGATGGCCGTGGCCACGGCTCCCACAATCTGCTGCATGGTGTTGATGATCGTGCTTCCGTCGCCGGACTGCGGGCCGCTCAGGGAGTTGAGCGCGTAGGTCTGGGCCGGTGACATGGCCAGGGGGCAGCCGATCATCAAAATGATGTGGGCCGTCACCACCAGGGCCACAGGCGTGTGCGGGCCGGTGAACAGAAGGATGACCGTGCCCACCAGTGCGATAAGGAATCCGCAGCGGACGGGCACACGAGCCCCGAAGCCGTCATAGAGCCGGCCCGCGAAGGCCGAGACCAGGGCGTTGATGGCGCCGCCGGGCAGCATGAGGATGCCGGTCATCGCCACGGGCAGGAGCAGCCCCCGCTGCAGGAACTGGGGCAGTAGATACATGGAGGAGAGGATGACTGCGAAGTCCAGCATGACCAGGGTGGCGCCGTAGCGGAAGGCCGGGATGGAGAAGATGCGCAGGTTGAGCACCGGGTGTTCCAGGCCCAGCTGACGACGAATATAGAGGACCAGGGCTACGAGGGCTACAACCAGGATGGTCAGGGTGACCGGGGAGAGCCATCCGTACCGGCTGGCCAGGCTGACTCCTGCCACCAGTCCGCCGAAGCCGACAATGGACTCCAGAATAGATGCCAGGTCGGGCCGCTGGTGGGTGATGGTCCCTACATTCTTCAGGAAGCCGACGGCGAAGATCAGGGCCACAACCAGGAATGGGGTGAAGAACCAGAAGATCCAGTGCCAGGTCAGCTTGCCCAGGATGATCCCGGTCAGGGTCGGGCCGATGGCGGGGGCGAACATGATGACCAGGGCGCACATGCCCATGACCGTGCCCAGTCGCGCCGGCGGGAAGATCAGCATGGCCACGGTGAACATGAGCGGCAGGATCAGGCCTGTGCCGATGCCCTGGATCAGCCGTCCAGTCAGAAGGACGGGGAAGGTGGGGGCCATGGCCGAGACCACCGAGCCCGCCAGGAAGGCGACCAGGCCGAAGATCACGGTCTGCCTGGTGGTGAACCACTTGGAGATCAGACTGGAGAAGGGCAGGACGATGCCGATGACCAGCATGTATCCCGTGACCAGCCACTGTACGGTGGCAGCCGGGATTCGGAAGCTCTCCATCAGGTTGGGCAGGGCGATATTGAGCGAGGTCTCGCTCAGCATGCCCACGAAGGCCCCGATCATCAGCGCGGCGATGGCCGGCCAGGGATGGGGGACGGCCGGGCGTGACCGGTGAACGGAGGCAGAGGTGGACGTGTTTTGCACGATAATGATCTCCTTCTTCAGACAAACAGCACGCCATCTTAGGGAGACGGTCATTTTTTCGTAAGTCGGCATGTCTACTCGCTTCGCCGAAGGCGTGCCATATCGGGACGGAAAAGGTTATGCTCGGGAATGGTCGTCAGAGACCATAAGGAGGGTGTGTGTGGATTGGCATGCAGCGGTCTACGGGTCAAGAGCGGGTGGTTCAGGAGGACATGGCTTCTATGATCCGGGCGATGAGGAGGAGGGACGGACCTTTGGCGACCCGGACACCATCTCTGACGCCGCTCTGCGCCGGTTGGGCGGCAAGGCCTACTTCCGTGCCCATCAACTGCTGGATGACCGCCGCTTTACGGACCTGCGCCTGCGGCACCTGGGGGCTTTGACCGTTCTCAAGGGGCGTGTGCCCGCCACCTATCAACCGGATGGCGACTGCATGGTCCAGGCTCGGCTGGACGAGCAGGCACATCGGGTCATCGACTCCTCCTGCACCTGCCGGGCCTTTGGGCGCCAGGGTCCTGCCTGTAAGCATGTCGTCGCCCTGATCATGGCCTACAACGAGTCCAGCCAGGCCTTCGCGGGATCGGATGATTGGGCCGGCGATCAGGGTCGATCCCGGTCCGCCCGGTCGACCTCGGGACCGCTGG
The DNA here is from genome assembly GCF_016100735.1 of Bifidobacterium sp. W8104. Taxonomy (NCBI): domain Bacteria; kingdom Bacillati; phylum Actinomycetota; class Actinomycetes; order Bifidobacteriales; family Bifidobacteriaceae; genus Bifidobacterium; species Bifidobacterium sp. W8104. The sequence continues at coordinate 659,128 of NZ_JACFRW010000001.1, read as the reverse complement.
CAGCCTACATGCATCGGCAGGAGGGTCGGCGGCGGCAGGCCTTCCGTGACCGTCAGCTGAGCCTGCTCAAGCAGGAGAACGGTCCGGTCGGCGGTCGTCACCTGCCCATCGGCTCGGTCGGGCTGATCCCCGACCTGACCAGTGAGCGCGGAGGCTGGCTGGTCCGTCTGCACATCACCATGTCCTCCCACGGGGTCGCCTATCTGGTCAAGGATCTGCCTGCACTGCTGCGCGCCGTGGACCAGGGCGAATTCATGTCTTACGGACGGCGGCTGGCCTTCATTCATTCTCGTGACACTTTTGACGACCGGGCCCAGGCTCTGCTGACCATTCTGGAAAGGGCCGGCGCCATCCGCCGCAGCCTGGCCGAACAGGAGGGGGGCATGCGCCGCCGTCTTACCCGTGCAGGGTTGGCGGGGATCCGGCTCAGTGACGACGAGGTGGCGCAGATCCTCGACCTGTTCGTGGATTCCGGGCTCACCCTGGACTACACGCCTCCCGAGGATTCCTTCCTGCAGACCATGCCTGCCCCCGTGGTCGATGGAGACCCGGACCCCGGCATCGCAGTCAGCAAGGAGGCGGACGGCTACCGGATCACCCATGCCCTGGCCGTGGAGCGCTTCATCGTAGGCCAGGCCTCTTCCTTCGTCATCGTGCGGCCTTCGCAGCCCGGCTTAGGGCTGGATCCAGGGCCGGTCATCCACCGTTGCAGCACGCGTTTCATGCGTCATCGGGACCTGTTGGAAACCCTCTGCCGCCCTGGCGAGGATCGGGATCTGCACCTGGATGCCGACGACCTGGACCTGTTCGCCTTGACCGTCCTGCCCGACCTTGATCAGGGTGCCCGGGAAGGATCCGGGCTCTCCGCCAGTCTGCCCGAGGAGCTGGATGCCCGGCGGCGGCCGCCCTGCAGGATCGAGCTTTACCTGGACAGGGATCGGCAGGGGGTCAGCTGTGACCTCAGGGCCCGCTACGGGGACCGTCTTCTGTCCGTCGGCGTCGACCCTGCCTCGGAGGATGAACCCGGCAGGGACCGGGAGAGCGAGTCTTTGGCCCGGCAGACGGTCCGCCGCTATTTCCCTCTGATGGAGGAGGGGCTGGCCCGCATCCCCGAGGAGAACGAGGAGGCCATCCACACCCTGCTGACCCGTGGCCTGCCCGTGCTCAAGGGCCTGGGGCGGGTCTTCTCCACCCCGGCCTTCGACGGGCTGAGCGTCGTCTCTCATCCGCAGATCCGCGTGGGTGTGCGAGTACGTTCCGGTCTGGTCGAGATTTCGCCCATCGCCGATGAGGTACGGCCCGAGGAGGCTGCTGCCATTCTGGCCGACCATCGCCGCCGTCGGCGCTTCCATCGCCTGCGCAACGGGGCCTTTGTCGAGTTGGCGGATCTGAATACCGAGGCTGTGGACACCCTGGCCCAGGACCTGGGCATCGACCCGGCTGATCTGGCCAAGGGGCCGGTCCGGGTGCCCGAATTCCAGCTCGGCTACCTGGATGCACTGGTGCCTGATCAGGACCGCGATTCCAGCTTCCGCGATTACCTGAAGGAGCGCAAGCCTGATCCTCAGGGGTTCAAGGTCCCTGACGGGTTGCAGGGGCAGCTCAGACCCTACCAGGTCGAAGGGTTGCGTTGGCTGTGCACTCTGAGCGACCGTGGATTCGGTGGCATCCTGGCCGACGAGATGGGCCTTGGCAAGACCATACAGATGCTGGCCTACCTGCTCTCCCGTCGGGATCAAGCCAGGGATCGAGGGCCTTCGCTGATTGTCTGCCCGGCCTCCTTGGTCTACAACTGGGAGGCCGAGTGTCGTCGTTTTACACCGGATCTGCGGGTGGCGGTCCTGGCCGGGGGGCGCAGCCAGCGTCAGACTTTGCTGGATCAGGCCAGGTCCTACGACTTGCTGATTACTTCATATGACCTGCTCAGGAGGGACCTGGACCGGTATCGGAGCCTGCCCTGGTATGCCTTGGTTCTGGATGAGGCCCAGTACATCAAGAACCATGCCACCAAGGCCGCCCGGGCTGTGCGCGCTCTGGACAGCCTGCACCGGTTCGCCCTGACGGGCACACCCATCGAGAACCGGCTTTCCGAGCTTTGGAGCATTTTCGACTTCCTGATGCCTGGGATGCTGGGCCCCTACTCCCGGTTCCGGGATCGCTTCGAAATGCCCATACTCAGCGGCGACCAGGACGCCCAGTCCAGGCTCCAGGCCCTGGTGGGGCCCTTCATTCTGCGCCGGCTCAAGTCACAGGTGCTGACGGATCTGCCCGAGAAGATCGAAAACGTGATCAGCGTGCCCCTGCAGGGTCGTCAGCGCAAGCTCTATGCGGCCCTGGAACAGGAGCTGAGGGCCACGCTCAACAAGGAAAGGGATCAGGAGTACGAGGTCGGCAAAATCCAGGTCCTGGCCCAACTGACCAGGCTACGGGAGGTCTGCTGCGATCCGCGTCTGGTCTACCAGGATCAGGGTCGGGACCGGCGTGGCGATTCGGCCAAGCTGGACGCCATCGAGGATCTGGTGGTCTCCTGCCAGGATGCCGGGCGCAAGATGCTGATCTTCTCCCAGTTCACCTCCTACCTGGACCTGATAGCCCAACGCCTACGTCGGCTGGACGTGTCCTATGATCTGATCACCGGCGCCACATCCAAGAAGAGGCGGCTGGAGCTGGTGGAACAGTTCAATAGGGATGCCACGCCGGTTTTTCTGATCTCCCTGAAGGCCGGCAATACCGGGCTCAACCTGACCGGAGCCTGTGTGGTGGTGCATGCGGACCCCTGGTGGAACGCCGCAGCCCAGGAGCAGGCCAACGACCGCGCCCACCGGATCGGCCAGACCCAGGACGTCAACGTCTACCAGATCGTGGCCAAGGACACCATCGAGGAACGCATCCTCAACCTGCAGCACAGCAAGAGCGACCTGGCATCGCGCTTCGTCGATTCGGCCGCCTCCACCGGCGCTTCCAGCGTGGGAAGACTGAGCAGAAAAGACCTCCTGGCCCTGTTGGGTTGAGCGGCTTGGACTGGGCGTTGACAGTCTGTATACACAGTGTCATCGATGGCGAGGTTGACGGATACCTGGGAGTCGGAGCAGAAGCGGCAGACTTCCACTGATTGGGAGTCCTAGGCTTTTTATTGATTCATATTCATATGAGGCGTAAGCCAAGTGTTTGGATGACGCGGCAAAGATTGATAGAGATCCGCTTGTGCTTATTCTTGCCCCCTGCATTAGCGCTCGATGAGGTCGAGCATCACAATAATCGGGCCTCTTCCGTCTGCCAATGGTTGCTATGTCCTGGCCTGTTGGGTTTTGTTCTTGGATATATCCGTTTACAGCATGCGGCCTGATTTTCGCAGGGTCATATTTCATTACCCGAGATGTAATCTGCTTGCCATTTGGACATTTCTGGTTTTCCTTGTGAGCTGACAGTGGTTGAGATGTTGATTGTCATCCTGCCGAATTCAGTCTTCTCCCCTGTCTAGTTCCATGCCAAAAGGACGGATTCTTTTGTGTTGTTTCCGTCGTCGCAATCTTACTTGTTTAGGGCGGGACTATAATAAATTTACGGTATTGATATCGAAAGTTACGTTATAAATTATGCGAGTTACTGCAGCGAAGAAGGAATGAGCATGTTTGAGCCCATGTGGCTATCGCCAAAAGTCATAAGACCCATAGTCGGCACCCGCAGGTTCTATATTGAAGGTCTTGATTTTCAAGATCCTGTCGCGACGCGCATATATAGAGAACTGCATGATTTCTTCGGGGCTAGCCAAGCGGCTGACCGGCAGTGCGCGGATTTGGTCTTCATAATGAATTCCGCTGCCCTACCTGCAGAACGGGACGGGGCCTATCGCATCCACACAGAGGGGGATTGTGTCTGCATCGAAGGCAATACGGCCACGGCCCTCCTCTATGGCCTATACGGATGGGTGCGCAGAAAGGCATGTGGGCAGCAGATCGATGACTTTGAGTCAGTGCCGAATCAGGCATTGAGAATGATTGATCACTGGGATCAGACGGATGGTTCGGTTGAGCGCGGGTACGCAGGCGAATCCATCTTTTTCGGCGTTCTGGGTTCTAATAGCCATGCTGATTTTCGTAATTTTCCTGATCGGCGCCAGGATGATCCTTTCCGAGGTGATCTGGCAAGGGTGACCGCCTATGCCCGTCTTCTGGCGTCAATCGGTATCAATGCCATAGCTTTGAACAATGTGAATGTGCGAGGCGAGGCCAAGAAACTGATTGTCGAACCATACCTCGACCGGGTTGCAGTGCTCGCCGACATCTTCGGTCAATTCGGCATTCGGGTCTTCCTGTCGGTGAACTTTGCTTCGCCCATCGATGTCGGCGGTCTGTCCACGGCGGACCCCCTTGCTGATGAGGTCTCGGCTTGGTGGGAAAAGATAGTCGATAATGTATATCAGCGTATTCCCGCCTTCGGCGGTTTTCTGGTCAAAGCGGATGCTGAAGGAGAACCGGGCCCCATGCGGTATGGGCGCACACACGTCGATGGGGCGAATATGCTGGCTCGACCCCTGTCCAGGCACGGCGGCCTTGTCATATGGAGAGCTTTTGTCTATGACTGCAATCAGGACTGGAGGGATAGGAGCCTGGATAGGGCCAAATCCGCATATGAGAATTTCATCGGTCTTGACGGGCTGTTTGCTGAAAATGTCGTTCTCCAGGTCAAATTTGGCCCCATCGATTTCCAGGTCAGCGAGCCTGCCAACCCTTTGATAGGTCGCATGACCCATACGAATCTTATGATCGAGTTCCAAATCACCGCTGAATACCTAGGACAGCAGATTGACGTCAACTATGTCCTGCCGCAGTGGCTGGCAATGACCAATTGGGATACCTGTGCCCCACAGGTTGATGCACGTGTCAAGGCCGTGGTCCCGAAGCTGTGCCTGGTTTCCGCTCATACGGGTTTCGCAGGAGTCAGCAATGTGGGCATGGATGACAACTGGACAGGAAACACCCTGGCTCAGGCCAACCTTTACGGGTTCGGTCGTATGTGCTGGGATCCCGATGCAACGGCTGGCTCCATTCTGGATGAATGGATGACGCTCACCTTTCCTGATTTGCGCGGCCCGGCAAGGGAGGCCATCAGTGAGATCATGCTCACTTCGAACAAGACCTTCAAGAACTACACCGCTCCTCTGGGCGTAGGGTTCATGGTCAAGCCCGGTTTGCACTATGGCGTGGACGTGAACGGATATGAATACGATCGGTGGGGCACGTATCATTTTGCTGACCGAGACGGAATCGGCGTGGACCGAACGCAATCAACTGGGACAGGCTTTACGGCCCAGTATCATCAGGCTCTTGAGGAGCGGTTCGAGCATGCGGAAACAACCCCGGACGATCTGCTGCTCTTCTTTCACCATCTGCCTTATGACCATGTGCTTCATGATGGGCAGACGCTCATCCAGCACATCTACAGCTCCCATTTCGAAGGCGTAAAGGAGGTTGAGCGATATATAACGCTTTGGAAGAAAGTCAAAGGCTCGATTCCCCAGGCTGACTGGGAGAACGTGGCAGACAGACTCCAGGCGCAGAAAGCCGACGCAGTCGAATGGCGCGATCAGATAAACACATACTTCTATCGCATGAGCGGAGTGCCCGACAGGCTCGGCCGCAAGATTTACGCATAAGGGGGAAATACAGATGATCATTGACAATCCGGTGTTAAAGGGCTTCCATCCTGATCCATCCATGATTCGTGTTGGGGACACCTACTATATAGCCACTTCCACATTCGAGTGGTTTCCCGGCGTACGCGTCCATTCTTCACGTGACATGGTCCACTGGCAATATGTGACCAGCATCCTGAATTCCGAGAGAATGGTCAATCTGCGTGGTGACCCCTCCTCGGGCGGCGTCTGGGCTCCTGACCTCTCCTATTCCGATGGACGGTTTTGGCTGGTCTTCTCGGATATCAAGACCGTCACGGGCACCTTCAAGGATGGCACCAACTATCTGACCAGCGCCGAGCGCATAGAAGGACCCTGGACCGATCCAGTGCCCATCAACTACGTGGGATTCGACGCGTCCCTCTTCCACGACGATGACGGCAGAAAGTATCTGATTCAGCAGACCTGGGATCATCGTGAGTATCATCATCACTTCGATGGAATAACACTGACTGAATTCGACACATCCACCATGCGGCTGTTGCCTGAGACATCCAGAACCATATGGAGGGGAACGGATGTCAGGTTGTCTGAAGGCCCTCATCTTTACAAGATCAATGGGTGGTACTACTTGTTCGCGGCCGAGGGGGGCACGACTTTCTCTCATCAAGAGACCGTCTCTCGTTCGCGGACGCTTCAGGCTGGCTCTTTCGAAACCATGCCGGGCGATGAGCCTTTCCTGAGCAATTTCGATACCCCACGGTCCTACCTGCAGAAGCAGGGGCATGGATCGCTGGTGGACACCCCCACGGGAGAGTGGTATTACGCATCGTTGTGCGCTCGTCCCTGGCACCGACCCCAGGAGTCGGTCGTGGATCCTCGAGGGTGGTGCACCCTAGGTCGCGAGACATCCATCCAGAAGGTGGAGTGGGACAAGGACGGATGGCCTCACATCCAGGGAGGCCACGGAGGCAGTCGGTATGTGGAGGCTCCCAGGGATGCCCCAGTGTCTTCGCAAGAACACGAGGAGGGCCATCAGCATGATGATTTCGAATCGGATACGCTTGGTCCGGATTGGTGTACGTTACGGGTGCCCTTCAATGAAAAAATGGGCTCAGTGGGTGCAGGTTCCCTTCGCTTGAGGGGCCAGGGGTCGCTGCATAATCTTTTTGACTTGTCTCTGGTGGCCAGACGCTGGCAGGCCTTCGACTTCGACGCTCAGGTGCGGATGGATTTCGAACCGAGGTCCTATCAGGCTATGGCGGGGTTGACCAACTATTACAGCGACGCAAATTTCAGTTGGATATTTGTCACCTGGGACGAAAGGCGTAGCACGCGGGTGATTGAGGTCGCCCAATCTGATGGAAATCGTTACGTCTCATATCTCAAGGATGAAGCAATTCCTGTGCCTACGGGCGCTCATGTCTGGTTCAAAACCAAAGTCCGCACTTCGTCCTACTCCTATCAATACTCATTCGATGGTCGTCACTGGGCCACGGTTCCGGTTATCCTGGATGCGGCAGTCCTTTCGGACGACCATGTGTATAAGCAGATTGACGGTTACTTTACCGGTGGTTTCGTCGGCTTGGCAGCGGTTGATTATTCGGGTTATGGGAGCCTGGCCACTTTCAGCTCCTTTGATTACAGGGAGCTAAAGGAGAAACCATGATCAGCGGTGTGCAGATGTTCTGCTCGGAGTTCATGGGCACCGCCCTTATGATGGCCATCGCGGTCATGGTTGCCGCCAGTAGGTCGCTCCCCAAGACAGGGGCCTATCGAGCCGACTGGATCAACGCCTCGTTGGGCTGGGGTCTTGCTGTCTATGTAGGCGTATATGCGGGGTGGAGAACGGGCGGCCATCTGAATCCGGCGGTGACCCTGGCCAGGGTGGTCGGTCACTGGATTGATCCACAGGCGACCTTGAACGGCCTGGCCATGGGCAAGGGCGGCATTCCGGTCACCTTGGCCAATGTGGCCATCTTCATTTCCGCTCAGTTCCTGGGGGCTTTCTTCGGTACCTGCCTGGGCTACCTGGGCACTCGCAAGCATTTCGAACTTCCGACCGATACAGATACCAAACTCATGGTTTTCTGCACCAAACCGGCCATACGTTCGAATTTCTGGAATCTGGCATCGGAGGCCATCGGCACGGCCATCCTGGTTACCTGGGTTTTCCTCAATGGAGGGACGCCTACCCAGGTCGGGCCCTTGGGCGTAGCCCTGGTCATCACGGTTCTGGTCATGGCCTTGGGCGGGGTTTCTGGTGCGGCCATGAATCCCGCACGTGACTTTTCCGCTCGATTGGCTTACTGCCTTCTGCCCATGTCCGGCGAGAAGGATGCGGACTGGAGCTACGCCTGGATACCCTTTGTCGGGCCGATCGTCGGAGCCTGCATCGGGGTGTTAGCGCCTGCCTGGATGGGGCTTCTGCCTTGATCCTCGGCATGGAAAAGCCCCTGGCCCTGTCAGGGGGTTATTACGACAGGACCGGGGGTCGAGTTGGTCAAGGTAGTTCGAGCTCAGTAGCTGGCTGAGGTGGGCTCCTGGAAGCGGACTGTCAGCCCGCGACCGTGATGAAGGAACATCTCTGCACCGTGGCGGTCGACGTCGCGATGGGTGAAGAGCATGCGGATGGCGAATGCCGTCTGGGCATCATCGGGCAGGTCCAGGAAAGCCTTATGGGCATCCCAGCCGTCGGCCGCGACAGCCTTGTTGGGTACGTAGGCGTATCCATAGCCGTCCTCGTCCACGTAGCCCAGGAAAGGCAGGTCCCATGCCTGGTGGTAGCTCAACTGATTCTTGTAATCCTCGACCTTCTTGAGGGCTTCGTCGCTGATGCCGTACTTGCGGGCGACCTCGTTGGCCTTGGCCGTCTTCGCGGCGGCATCTTTTCCGAACATGGAAGTATCAACAACAATGACTGTATCGTCTGCCATGACTGACCTTTCTGTATGACGGCCTGCACGTGTGACAATCGACATCATGACCGTGCAGGGCCATGACCGTTCAGGTGACCGTCCATCGTCGACGGTGACCTCTGGATGCAAGATTCCTTCCACTTGCAAGAATACCAAATTTCGTCTGCGAATAGGGGCAGGGAACCGTGAGGTTCGCCATAGGTGGCTGTCATTAGTGAGAAACGTGTCCGACTGTGTTCGCATGCGGTAAACTATCAGCCAAGGTCGGCCTCTCGATTCCTGCGATGCCGAAGCAAGCACATCAGCGCCAGGCCGAGGACGGCAGTGCCGAAAGTCAGCGCTGCAGGCATGACTGGGTCTGAGCCTGAGGCGGCTAGGGCCGGGGAATCCGTAGAGGACTTCGCCTGGCCATCAGAAGATTGGCTTCCCGGTGCCGTCTTTTGGCTATCGGAACCGGTTTGATCCGGTTTGCTGGGTGCACGATCGGACTCGCTCGGCTTGCTCGGTTCTACCGGCGGATTCGGCTTGTCATGCTCTCCGGAGTTGCCGGAGTTGCCGGAGTTGCCAGGGTCGGCGGGGTTATCTGGTTGATCCGGCTTATCAGGCTTGGCCTGGTAGGTATTGGTGAAGGTGGGGTTGTTGTCGGTGACGGTGGCTTGGAGCTGGCCTTGCTGGTCGTCGGTGACGTGGACGGCGATCTGGTGCGTGTTCTGGTCGTAGGTGATGCCGGGCAGGCTGCCCTGGGCCTCGCTCACGGAGTATGTGTAGTCGCCGGCCTCGGACAGGGTCTGGTCGGGGAATTCGACGGTCCCGTTGGCCTTGTTGGATGCTTGGGCCGGCTTCCCGCCTTTCTTGTCCTGCAGTAGGAAGTCGAACTCCCCGGCTTTCAGGCCCGGGCCTTCCAGGTGCTTGAAGGCGGTGAGCTTGACCGTGGCCGGCTTGGCCTGGTAGGTGTTGGTGAAGACCGCCGTGTCTATCTTGCTGCCCTTGCTGCCGGTCCACTGCGCCTTGGCGGTACGGTGTAACCGAGCTGCATCGGTTGTCAAAGTGATGGTCAGGATTGCAGCGGTCTGATCATACGTCAGGCCAGGAATGGAGCCGGTTTCCTGGTGGATACGATACCTGTAGCTGCCATCGCCGGGCAAATCATACACGTTGACGGGCACCTGGGTATTTTGGTTGTCGGCGTTGATGGTGATTTGGCTGGGCAACGCTGCGGACGGTGCGCCATCCAGGGGCTTGACATTCAATGCGAAGGAGTCTGTACCGAGCCAGTTCCTGCCTTGGATCCGTACTTCGACTCCGGCAGACACTTCATCGGTGTCCATCATTCCTGTCAGGCCACAGTTGTTGAAATCCAGGGATTGGCTGGCCGCGTCCACCATATCCTCGGCCTTCTGGAACTCAATATCGTTGATGACGGCGCCTTTCATGGTTCCGTCCTCCAGAAAGTCGCTGGCTGAGGAGTTTTCGCTCTGGGTGGCTGTGTCGGCCTTTTGGATTGTTGTAGTCAGGTGGGTCCAGTTCGTGTTCGGAGCGGGGTCGAAGCGCAGGTGGAATTTCCCTGCCGGTATATTGGTCAGTTCGTACTTGCCCTGGGAATCAGATTTTGTGCTCAGATCATCATGTGGGGTGACGACCGACTTGGCGGGCTTTTCGTCAGTATCGTTGAGCAGGGTCACTTTGACATCCTTAAGCAGAATATCTTCCGAGGAGCGGATGCCGTCCCCATTGACGTCGTACCATACGATGCCACTGATGGAACGCTGGACAACCATGGCCTGGGCAGGCATTTGGTTCAATGCATTGCCCCAGCGATTCCGATAGCGGTCACCGGAGGAGTTGTTTCCAGGGTTTATATGGAAGGTAATGTCATAGCGGAATTGGTTGGGCTGCCCATCGATGATGAAGGCCCAGGCGACCACGTTTTCAGGCATTTTCACTTCGCCACTTGTTGGGTTCAAGTCAGCCGCGTCCCAAGAGAGGTAATCCTGGGATTGTATGGAACTCGTGTCATTCACCCGCCATCGAGAATCTGTGGTGTAGCGGATGGTGACTCCGCTCAGACCAGCCCCCGCCGAGGCTTTTATGCTCATATCAGCAAAAGTAGGTTCCCCGTGGAAGTCGGGTTTGCCGCTTGTCTGCTTGTACGGCATGATGTCGATGGCATAGTGATGCTGCTTGCCACTGCCTGGGGTGCTGCTCAGCATGTTGGTGAAGCCGATTAGTGCACCGGCTTCATTGGTATCCTGTACGGCCGAAGTGGAAAGGCTGGTGGTGTTGGTCCGCCAGGCGTGGATGGTGAAGGAGTCGGCAGTCTTCAAGTATGTGTTGGGCTGGGACATATTGTATTTTGACTGGACTGTGGCAGAGGTCGTCAGGTCCTCGTTGGGACCGATGTCTTTGCCAGGGTCAGTCAGGTCGCCTAGGGAGGTGGAGAAGTGGATGACCCGGCTGTTGCCGTCCACAGGGATGTTGGTCAGTGTCCAGGACAGAGTGGTGATTCCGGTTGCGGAGTCCGTGCTCACTGATGGCTCACATGCGGTTCCGCCCTCTATGTGGCCCATTTCAGGCGTGGCTTCCGTATATGTGCCGCCCAATCGGGCGCTACCGGGGATGTAGTGGAGCTTTGCTGGTAGTTTGTCGGTGATGTAGAGTTCGGTTTGGGCGCCCTTGTTGGCTTGGGAAGCTGAACTGCCGGTGTTGATGGTTAGCCGCCAGTCAACGAACCGTTGATCGCTGTCTATGTCAAAGTATTCTTTGGGTCTGGAATTGGTGCTTGTTTGTGCTACGGCGTTGGAGATGGTGTTGGTTTCGCCGGCTACATAGAGGCTGTCCCCGTGTTCATTGCCGCCGGTGTCCCCGCCCAGGTAACCGTTCATTTGATCATAGCGGGCCTTGGTATAGCCGCCGACCGACGTGGCCAAGTCGGGAGATTTGATTTTGGCCAGATCATAGGGGTTCTGTTTCCTGGCCCAGTCCTCCCATTCCTGATCGCTTGAGTTCTCAGGGTTCAGCCCGGCCATAGCTGCTAATTGGCTGCGGGTGAAGGTGCACGAAACCGATGTCAGCTGGGCTACCGAACCTACCTTGGCGTCGGGGAGGACGTTGATTACAAATCCGCCGAAGCCGAATCGGGAATTCTCTTCGGCAAACCTGGAGGGCGCGGCGGTGCGCCCGCCCAGCAGTATGCCTATAACCGTGCCATGCTTCTTTGCTTCCTCCTGTGTGCTATAGAAGTTCAGATCCTCTATGTTGGCATTGGCCTGCTCAGTGTCGTTTTCCCAGTCCTTCCCGTCGGGTTTGGTGGCGTACATGACCAGGTCCAGCAATGGGTTTTTATCGCTCGTTGTATCATTGTATTTGCCGTTCTGCCAGATGCCATTGCCCCAGGGAAGATCCAGGCCGTCGGAGTCCGGCAGCCCAACTACCTTTGGATCGATCTTGACCAAGGACATTCCCAGCAGTGGCAGATCGGCCTTGCTGGTTTTGAAGTTAAAGCCGGCCGTTACCCGCACTTTGGTCCCTGCGACTGCTGAGTCGGTCCCCCGTAGATTGTCAGGAGCGGTCCACCATCCGCAATCCACGCCGTTATCGAAATAGTTAGACGCCGTCATGCAACTGTACTGGATGATGTTGCTGATGCCTGCCTTCAATGTGCTGGAACCTTGCGTGAAGATGACGTTGTGCCACATGTCATCGGACTGGTCGGTTTGGTTTGACGTGTCCGTGGGGCCAGAGGCAGGGGGTAAAGACTGGTTTGATAGCGATTTCGCGCTCAGGTCGCCGTCGTCGACCTTGCTCTGCAAGCTGAGACCGGTCTGTCCATAGTAGTTGGCCACGTCCTTGCCGCCGACAGTGGAGGGGTTGAAGACATATAGGTAACCAGTGGAGATTTCGGCCACTTCCTGTCGCGTGCAGTCAGTCGAGGCCAGGGCAGGCGTGCACTTGGCGTCTAGTGCATAGGTGTGTCCCAGGTAGGGGAAGGGGTCGTTGGTTTTATAGTCCTTCAAAGTCAGGTCCAGCTTGAGTCCCTGGCTGTTGCGCTGTTCAGCCACGGTGTATTGACCATTGCCTTGGACTTGGTCCTTCCCAGCCGTGCCACCCGTGGATCGGGCATAGCCATAGTTGCTGAGAGTGGGTCTCCAGCCCTGATCGCCGGTGTTGCGCCCGCTGTTGTTGAAGTCGCCGTCGATGGTGCCGATGTCCCAGAAGTAGGGTTGCAGATCCTCTATCTTCGGGTAGGCATCTCCGCCAGCGGTTTGCCACAAATTGCTCAGTGACAGGGAAAAGGTTATGGGGCCAATGGGAGCCTCCAGACCCTTGAGACCCTTGGTCCGATCGGGCCAACGCATGTCAACGGCCCAGTTGAACTTGCTGATGATCCCCTTGCGCTTGCCCAGCTCATGGTTGGGGTAATTGCCGGCGGCTGGGGTGTTGAAGTCGAAGGTCTGGTTGCCGGAGCCTTCATTGGTTCCGCCAGTGATCCGCAGGTTCAGATTGAGCTTGGCCGATACAGTGACCGAATCGGACGTGGCCGAAGCAGGATCGGTCTTGGTGGTGGCATCCGGAGCGCCCCAGGCCTGGATCTCAGGGGCGAATTTGCTGCCATTGGGCATGCTTCGGACCCGGAGGACCAGAGTGACGCTGGAGGATCCCGGAATAACGGTGGACAAATTCTCTGTGGCGGTGAGTAGCCGGTAAACGGTTAGCACCTGTGTCGGTTGACCGTCGATGGTCTCTGTAATTTGCTTTGGCTGGTATCCCGGCGTATTGTCCGCCCAGCCCATGGAATCCACATCAAAGGTGACCCGATCCTCAGGCTGGCTCAATTTGAATTGGAAGCCTATTCGGCCCCGGCGGTAGCTGGTTGTCTCGCTGCGGGTATTTACGGCAAAAGAGTAGGTGTAGGACAACTTATCGAAAGTGCGCACTATGTCATTGTCCGCATCGTGGTCATTGCCGGGGTTGTTGTCCTTGTCGAAAGGAGCCGTGCCGGTGGAACGTGAGGCCTGGGACAGGGTGGTGACCACGGCGTCGTCGGTGTCCAGCATGTCCTTGATTGCCGATTTGGCGGTCGGCCTTCTGCTGGGTTGTATGGGCGCGGCCTGGTTCGAGGGGGTTGACTTCGACTTCTGAGTGGTTTGGGCTGCCCCGGATGTGGCAGTGTCCAACTGTGGAGTAGAGGTTTGGGTCGACGTGGACGACGTCTGGTTTGTCGCAGTCGCCTGCTGTACACGTGTTGTTGGGGATGTTGATATGGATGCGGCGGTCTGGGCATCAGCCGGCTGCTTACTGTCGGCTATGGCCATGGTGGGTATCAACATGGCCATAGCCATCAGGCCGGCCAGGACTTTACCGCTCAAATTACCCTTTGCCACGTTTCTCCTTTTGAGCGCCGACGACCGCTTGGGGCGTCGGGCCGGGCATCCCCTTCGGGTCATCCGGTCGACTGTCTACGATGGTTCTCAAGTCATCCGATAAAAGTGCTGTGGAACAGTATACAGAATCCTTGGCTATGATTCCGCTATTGCTGTGCGTCTCCGGAGAAAAAGGGTCAACTATGGACAGAGCAAGGAGGCCCGCATGAGTGAACGGGATCATCATGGGCTCTCGATGGCCGATTTTCCGGGTCATGGAATGCGTGAGCGGTCGGCTGTTTATGGGTTCTTCATCATCATGGGCATCGGCACTTCGGCATGGATTTCTCGACTGCCAACAGTCAAGGCCAGTCTCGGTCTGCAACCTTCGGGCCTGGCTCTGATGAGCATCCTGGGCGGCTGTGGCGCCCTGGTCGGCATGCTGGTCTCAGGGGTTCTGACCGATCGGCTGGGTGTGCGGCGGGCCATGCTGCTGGCAGCGTCCACCTGGTGCCTGGGCATGGTAATCGCGGCCCTGACCGTCACTCTGCGTTCGGTGCCTGGGGTGGTTTTAGGGCTGCTCTTCAATTCGGCGGGAATCAGCCTTTGGGGAACGGTCAACACCGTCGAGGCCGGTGCGGTGGAGCGCTTCTCCTCTCGGTCCATAATGCCGCGCTTCCATGCCTCATATAGCCTGGGCATGTTTCTTGCTTTGGGATTGGGCTCGCTCCTGTCTCATCTGGGTGTGGCCATAGGCGCGCACCTGGCGGTCAATGCGTTGGTCAGCCTGGCTCTGGTGGTCGCCTGCGTTCGGCTCTGCCCGGCTCAGCCTTTAGGGGATTACAAGGGTGGCGCTGACGACGAACGCTCGGATCGGCAGGAGGGGGAAGGGCGATCGTCCGCCTTCGGCAAGCAGTTGGCGGCCTGGGGCGATGCCCTGGTTCTCATGCTTGCCCTGATCAATGTGGCCCTGGAGGCCAGCGAGGGTGCCGTCAATGATTGGAGCGGCATTGGCCTGGTCGATGCCTTCGGTGTCCCTGAGTCTCAAGCCGGTCTTGCTCCCACGATCTTCGCTGCAGCCATGATCGTCTCAAGGTTGCTGGGGACGCATCTGATCGAGCGGTTGGGGAACATGCGCTCGCTGGTCCTGACCCTCCTGGTCTCGGCTCTGGGCATCCTGGTCTATGCTCTTTCGCCCTCTTTTGTGTTGAGCCTTGCGGGCACTGGAATCTGGGGTGTCGGAGCTGCTCTGGGCGTGCCCATTGTCACTACTCTGGCAACCAAGGATCCAGCCGTGGCGGCCCAGCGTGCTTCGGTCATCTCGACTGCCTACTACGGAGTCTCCTGGATCATTCCTCCGGCTATCGGATTTCTGGCCGACCATACCGGTGTCCGGCCGGCGCTGCTACCTTTGGCGTTCTTGCTGGCGGCGGTTACCCTCTTGGTGCCCACGGTGTCCAGACTCACTCGGGAATGATGCTCTTCGGTTGGCAAAAATCCGCCAACCGGTTGTCGGGCGAATACAAGAGATGGAGATCGGCAGTATGGTCTTTGGGCAGATACTCGGATTCAAACAGTCGTTCCCAAATATTGCCGTACACGTCAGTGAATTTTATGGCCACAGCAGCCAGTCGGCACCTGCCCTGAGGATCGCCTTTGTCCAAAAAACGGGGGGATTCGAAGATGTCCTTAGGGCAGATGGTAGGCAGGCTCCAGACAAATCTTTTGTCAGGATCCATAGATATAACCCAGTCTGCTGTTGGCAGTGTCCGCCAGGCATGATGATATCCGAATCCAGGCACCCCGTAATAGTTGATCGTGTTGTTTTTAAGGCTGATCGGTCGTAAATGGGAATTCTTCAGCAGATCCCAGTGGACCAGGATTGAGACCTGGCGGATGGTTCCCTCGCTGTGGTTGGTGATAATCAGGTGCTCGTCGGTCCCGTCTTTCTGGTCTTTGTCTTTGACTGTCTTGGACTCCCAGACGTCGACTCGGGAGGCCTGTTTGAACATGGTTTGGTAAAGGTCGTAGCTGCGACGTTCATCGTCCTTGGCGAAGGTTCTTCTCGTCTGCCGGGCGGAATACACAATGGTCGCTGGAATCGCCACCACAGTGGCTATGGCTGTAATGGAGTTAATGATGAGATTAATAATGTCGATGATGGGCATGGGCACTCCCCTAAATATCTGCAGCATACTCCAACACATGATTGTACATCGTTGTTATAAGCGATCCCATGCCGTCTGAAGGGTGACAGTCAGAGGGGAAGATGGATGCCTTTCCCTGCCAGATTCTCCAAGCATTCCTGCAGATAGGCTGCATCGTGCTCGGGGAAGATGGGATCTGTCAACGGCACGGCAGTTAAATCCTTGTATGGTGGGCAGTGCCTGCCGCGGTAAAGCGGGTCGTGCCAGGCAGGATCGGGATGATAGCCACGCTCGTGCATCGTTGCCATGACCAGAAGATGAAATTGAAAGAGCTTGTACGGGGAGTGGTGGAAGACATAGTCAACGGTGGCATGCCGCCGACCCCAGCCCAGGCCCCGCAGTGCAGTGATCTCCCGATGCTGGCCCAGCAGCTGCTGTCTGGGAAGCAGTCGGATCAGATCCTGATGCCACAGTCGCATGACGCCCCCTCGTTGGGGTCATAGATGAACCCCTCCTTCAGCCTAGCTAATTGCATTACTGTGAGGCGGATAAGCGGGGGAGGGGTTGAGGCAATTTCCTACTGCAATTCCTTACTGGGCGATGAATCCGCCATCCACAACGAATTCGGCACCCAGCGCGAACTTGGATTCGTCGCTGGCCAGATAGACACAGATCTCACCGATGTCCTGGGGCTCGCCGATATGGCCCAGGGGCGTCAGCTTGCTCATCCTGTCCTCAAGGCTCTGGCTGATCAAAGGGGTCTTGATGAATCCAGGATGGACCGAGTTGACGCGAACGCCGTAGCCGTTGTTGGCGGAATCCAGGGCGGCGGACTTGGTCAGCAGCCTGGTGCCGCCCTTGCTGGCGTTGTAGGCTCCGGCCCGGCTCAGGCCCACGAATCCCTCGATGGAGGAAATGTTGATGATGGATCCGCCGCGGCCCTTCATGACCCTCATGCCATGCTTGGTGCCCAGGAAGGTCCCGTTCAGGTTGATGGCGATGATCTTCTTCCAGTCATCGTAGCTTTCCTCGTCCATAGTGACACCCTTGTCGCCGACGCCGGCATTGTTGACCACGGTGGTCAGCTGGCCCAGCTCCTTTTCAACGGTGTCGATGGTGGACACCCACTGGTCCTCATCAGTCACGTCCAGGGTGTGGAAGACGACCTGCCCGGGATGCTCCTGCATGAGGCTGCGGGAGGCATCGCTCTCCTTGATGTCGGTAAGGGCCACCTTGGCTCCCTCACGGACGAAGCATTCGGCGATGCCCACGCCCATGCCGCCGGTTCCTCCGGTGATGATTGCTACCTTACCTTGTAGACGATCAGTCATATCCACTCCTTTATAGAGATGTGCTGTCGTATTCCATCCTATGGGATGGCATGCCCACTTTGATGGCCGACGTACGGATGATCCCGGTTCGCTATTTCTCCGAAGCTGTCCTTGGGATGCCAACAGTTCTGCGGGGTCACAATATATTTTCCGCTGAAACAGTGCACCTCTTCTGCTGACTGGGCTGCGCTTAGACGTCGAGCAGATGGCGATAGAGTTCATGATCCACAGGTCGGTCAAGACCGAGGTTGGTGATGGTGACAGGTACTCGGCCTTTGCCGTCCGGCCCTGGTTTCTCCGCGGTCTGCGATGGCCCTATCTCGGTGACATGGCCCAAATAGTAGTAGCGACGGTCTGCCGCCTCCTGTCGACGCATGACAAAAAGCGGAATGAAGTGATTCTCCTGCCAGCCCGGCTGTCCCAGACCCTGACGCATCCACTGGAATTCTCTGGATTCAGGTCTTCTGTGATTCTTGCTGAACCAGCGTAAAATTTGATCGCTCAGGAACTGATCCTGGTACTGGCTGTTGGCGTACTTGATGAAGATGGGCATGGTGCCTGTAGTACGATCCACCATGTATCCCCCGATGCTCTGGCCATTGACCTCGTGATCCCAGCCCAGCAGGCGCACGACTTCGGCCATAGTGTATTGCCTTCCCCTAAGGAATCCGTGCCCAGACTGCAGGTCCTGGGCGGAGGCATCTCTGAGCGCATCCTGGCAGTTGAGCAGGCCGGTTTTCAGAGTATCCACGAAAAAGTTACGGAAGGTGCTGTGCTCCTCGATCAGCCCGGCGAAGGTCGGGTTGAGTCGGATGGATCCGTTCTCCATCTGGTTGATTAGTGGAAGACCGCCGAACCGGCGGGCTTGGGTCGGTGTGAAGTAACTGCCGTCCAGGACGCGCAGAGCCGATGCGATCTGGGTGGGATTCCGATAGGACTGCGGAAATCGTTCATTCAGGGCAGCCTTTAGCCTTCCAACGTCGGTCGGTGTGTTTGCATGCTCGCTCCTGGACAGTTGGCACAGTTGCTCGAGGATGACAAGCTCCTGAGGCCTTAAACCAGGTAGCAGGACTTCGGTGGCCAATTTAAGAATGCCTGTTTCGGTTGTGCTGACAGGATCAGGCGGAGTGCCATCCTTGCCCAGGTTGCGCTCGCGAGAACGTACGAAAGAGTGATAATCACCCAATTTGGCGGCCATGGTACGCGTGAGCGATGGATCATGAGCATGGACGTCAGTGAGCATAGGGATACGTCCTAGTTCGAACCTTAACTGGCGATATGCTTCGGTCAACTTTTTCATAGCCGACCAATCTGCTGTGTCCAGAGATCGCAGGATACGTGTCCGTGCGATGGGGTCGAAGCTGATGGATGACAGGCCTATGGTATGGCGTTGCAAGTTGCGACGGGCCATGTCGCGATCGCCTGTATTCCCGTACAGGGCCACGGGGATCAGATAGTTGTTTGCATAGTTGCCGATGAAGTCTATGACAATGACGCTCTCTTTATGATCGTAAAGCCGCAGTCCTCTTCCCAGCTGTTGAGTGAAGACTATGCTGGACTGAGTGTTGCGGAGCATAACTATTTGGTTGAGCGCCGGAATATCGATGCCTTCGTTGAACAGATCAACGGTGAAAATGTAGTCCAGGTCGCCGTTTTCCAAGTCCTGGATAGCTTTTTCGCGTTGCGGAACCGGGGTATCCCCGGTGACTGCCTGGGTGCGATAGTTTCGCTCGGCCTGCTGATTGGTCTCACTGTTGAACAGCTTTGACAGTTGTTGAGCCTCTTCGCGTCTGCTACAGAAGACGAGGCCGGTGATCTGCTGATGGTAGGGGCTGAACTGCTGCAGCACATCGATAATGTATCTGACCCTGTCGGGGGTGGCCAGCTGCCCTATTTCATATGTCAACTGGCCGCGGTCTCGGCTGTGGCTATCATCATTGACGGTGATGCTAGGCCGGTCATTGCTGCTAGCGGGATCGGACCCCAGATATTCGGCCACACCGTAATAGTGGAATGGACAGAGCATACCCTCGTCCAATGCTTTCTGCAGTCGTATTTCGTAGGCTACGTTGTATCCGAAGAGTTCGAAAATGTTGAAACCGTCGGTGCGCTCAGGTGTAGCCGTCATGCCTAGAATGAAGTTTGCTGCGGAGAAGTGGTCGATGATTGCTTGATAGCTTTTAGCTCCGGCATGGTGGACCTCATCGATAAGGATATAGTCAAAGGCGTCAGATGAGAACTTTTTCAGAATATCAGGACGACTCATGGTCTGCACCGTTGCAAATAGGTAGCGTCTGTCCTTCTTTTCGTCCTTCTTCCTGTCGCTGCCGGTATATAGACCGGTTTCCTCCTTGGAGCAACCCAGAATTTCCTGATAAGAAGACTGTGCCTTCTCCAATATCTGCTCCTGCTGAGCCAGGTAGAGCATCCTGGCCGGACCGACCTGCTTGACATCCAGGGCCGATAGGTAGGTTTTGCCTGTTCCTGTAGCTGAGATAATGATAGCCCGGTGCTCGCCCCGAGCCCTCAGTTCTCTCAGGTTCTTCAGAGCCTCTCGTTGCATGGAATTGGGGCGTATGTGCCTGTGCTGGCGTGCGGTCTCGAGTTGTTTTCTGGGTGGGGCGTAGCGGCGAAAGTCCTCCTCATACTGCTCGATCCAGTCTTTTGTCAGAGGCTGAGATTCAGCCACTTGTCGATTAATTTCATGGCTGATTTGGTCGATCAGCGTTCCCCTGTCCAGAGAGGACAAGCGTAGGTTCCACTCACGTTGATTCGTCAGGGCCCGTTGGGTGAGATTGGAGCTACCAATATAGAGGTCATAGTATGGTTTGCCATTTTTTAGGCGCTTGGCGAAAATATAGCCTTTGGGGTGGAAAGGTTGGCCCCCTGATGTGACTTGGTCAGTTGAATCCTCTAACTCTGATTCCTGCTCGCCTTGCCAGACTCTTACATCGGCTCCGGTAACGTCCTTGAGTTTGAGCAGCTCCCAGAAGGCTCTTGGAGGATTGAAATAGTTTTTAGTAGAGGTGATGATCCGTCCAGGTCGGCTGCCAGGTCTGGCTTTCTGGTTTTTGAACTCTTGGAATAGAGAAAGCAGGGTCTCGGCGGATACGAAGGCGACCGAGATGTCGAAGGTCTCGCTTTCCTGGAGTTCTTGGCAAAGCGCGTCCTGCATATTATCACCAGGTTGGTTGGTGATCAGCCGGGGTGTGAAGTCTTGGGTTCCAGAAGATATCTCATGAGTCGGATCGTTGCCGATAAGGCCTGTAACCACGCCTTCTAATATCGATGTTGAATCAGGATCTATTTGCAGATGAATGTCGGCATTCAAATTAGAATCCATATTTTCCTCGATTCCTTTGCAGGTTTCAGTTTCTCCGGTTTGACAGACTCGACGAATTGGATCTTCGGGCGTTCATTGATGATCATGGTGGGGATTCGCAAAGCACTGATCCATGGCCGTAAGGATGGCCACGGCCGGCCTGTCGGCTGGAGCCCAGTTCAAAGATGGAAGATTTTTTGGAGCCAGCCAGCGAAGAGCTCGGTGTTCGCTGCGTTGCGGCCGTCCTTGGATAAGGCGGCAAAGTTGAATACAGAGGGCGATGCGGCCGAACAGATAGGTGTACATGGTCGTGCAAACTGGTTCCAATACCTGAACCGTGCAATCAAGTTCCTCGAAAATCTCACGACGCAGGGCTTCCGAGGGTGATTCGCCGAGCTTGATCTTTCCTCCAGGAAATTCCCAACAACCTTCGAGGGTACGGCCTGGTCCACGTTGAGCGCATAGGATCAGCCCGTTTTCAAGAATGGCTCCGCCTGCTACGTTTGTTGTCTTTGTCCGATTGGTCCGCATCGTGGTCATGAGTGCTCAATCGCCTTTCCGCCTTTGGGCGCCAGGTCCAGGATACAACTAGTTGACTTCTAATAAGTGTTCAAAAGCCAAGGTCTATGACTGTGGAGAGTATAGGGATCACCCGTCAGCTGTGTAAGGGGGCAATGCAACGAAGGCAGGGCGGCGAAATGGTTGTGGGGCCGATTGTTGCAGGGCTCGGTCAGGCGGTTTGAGTGGCCGACTTTCGCGTACCTTTCAGGGGGATAATGCCCAGGAACAAGGCCGCAACCATAATCAGGATGCTCAGACCGAACATGATGATGTAGCCGTGGGGTTGGTCAGCGATGGCGCCCCAAAAGAGAGCGGCGAAGGCCGAGGCCAGGGACCCCACCATCTGGATCCGGGCATATATGTTGGTGTAGTCACGCGAGCCGAAGACCGCAGTGACCAGGATTGGCGTCTGCACTGTAGTGCAGGCGTAGACCAGGCCGAAGGCGAAGGCCCCCAGCAGGAGGAGTGCGGGCAATCCGGGGAAGGCGACCATGAGGCAGACGCCGAGGATGCCGCCGCCGATGCCGAGGCATAGCCCGCCCACGATGCTCCCGTCGTTGACCATGCCCAGGATGACCTTGCCGATAGCCTGGCCGGCCATGCAGGAGGACGCTATCAGGCCCGTGTATGCTGCCATGGATGGCAGGGATGCCGCATAGGATGGCAGGAATTGGTAGATGGTCTGATTCATGGTTATCAGGCCGCAGAAGAGCGCCAGCGCCCAGAAAGCGGGGGAGCGCAAGGCCTGGGAAGCGGTCATGCCCACAGTCGAAGCGGCAAGCTTTGAGTCCTTTTTGTCTTTGCTTCCAGAGTCTGCGCTGTTGGAGGCAGCCTCAGCTGCAGCAGGCTCCTGGTCCTTGGCGCCGTAGGGATGCAGACCCATCTGTTCGGGCGTGCCGCGAATGACGAAAATGGTGAAGGGCAGGGTGACCACCAGAATCAGGATGGCAAAGACCAGGTATCCCCGCCGCCATCCATCAGGGGCGGACCTGATGATCATGGTGCCTATCTGGTTGAAGATTACCCCGCCTATGCCGGTGAAGGCCATGCACAGGCCGATGAAGAATCCGACCCGTTTGCGGAACCAGGCGTTGATGAGTGTGGGTACTGACAGATAGAGGATGGGCGGCATGCCGATTCCCAGAACCACTCCGCAAAGATAGAACTGCCACATGGCGGATGATCGGGACATGCCCAGGCAGCCCAGTCCGGCCAGGATGGTGCTTGCCGTCAGGACGATGCGCAGATCGTAGCGGTGCATCAGCCATCCGGCTACGGGCAGGAAGATGACCATGGTGATGCTGAATATGCTGAAATATCCGGTGAATGCGGCCTTGGGAACATGGAAGTAGCTGCTGACAGGAGTGAAGAAGATGCCTGCACAACTGCAGACCAGCGATACCGGGATGGCCGTGAAGACGATGCCCGACAGCACGATCAGGTAGGGATAAACAGCCTGTTTTCGTGATGAGGGCTGTGTCGGTGTCGTCGACATGACTGGGGCCTTCCTCTCGCGGAATCGGGACTAGCCAATTAGTGCTTGGTTTGTATGCTCCCATTGATCTGAGGCTCGTCTGTTCTGAATGTCCACTATGGGAAATTTAAGAACTAATTGTAGTTCAATATTTGACCTTCACCTATCGTTACAATGCAGACTATGAGGTTTTTTGTCGTCGCTGTTGTTGTCTCCTACAACCGCTCCAAACTCCTTCAGGAGTGCCTGGATGGCATAAGTGGCCAGTCCCGCAAGCCTGATCGAGTCCTTGTCGTAGATAACGCAAGTGTGGACGGATCGGTGGATGTGGTCTTGTCGCACCCCTTGAAGCCTGACTTGATCCCTTTGCATCACAATATGGGCGGTGCAGGAGGATTCGTGGCTGGCATGGCAGCGGCCCTGGCGAAGATTCCTCCTCAGTCTGAAGCCTACCTGTGGCTGATGGATGACGATGTGGTGCCCCAGCCCAATGCCCTGTCCGGTTTGCTTGATGCTGCCTCCGAGGCTCGAGCCGATAACGGCTCCTGGCCGGCCGTTTTAGGCTCTGAGGCTGTGTGGGTTGACGGCAGGGTGCATGGGATGAACAAGCCCCGTCGGCGTCTGCCGATCAGAAGAGGCAGACCACAGTTGCAGGCCAGCGCCCATGCCTACCAGGTCCGTTCCTTGTCCTTTGTCTCCTGCCTGGTGAACGTCAAGGCCGTCCAAGCTGCAAGAACCCTGCCACGTGCCGCCTTTTTCCTTTGGAATGACGACTTCGAATACACTTCCAGGCTGCTGAAAACAGGCATAGGCTATTACGTTCCTGCCAGTCGGGTATGGCATAAGACCAAGGTCTTCGGCTCCAGCGATGCCGACCCGGGTTCCCGCTTCTTTTACGAGGTGCGCAACAAGATATGGATGTTCCGATTCAGCAGGGGCAATTTCACAACGATTGAATTTCTGGCACTGCTCCTTGCTACTGGCAGACGGTGGATTCTTACCCTTATCAGGGCGCATGATCGGCGACTGATCCTGCATTGCTTGTCTCGAGGATTAAAAGTCGGCTTGGCTACACGCCCTGGCAGCAACCATGATCTGTTTGCCCAGGAATCCGAGGCTCAGGCACTGATAGACCGTGTCGATCAGGGATGGCAGGCGGTAATTCGGTAGAGCTTCGCCCGACCCTGGCTGTCGACCAGTTGTAGGGCTTGCGGAACGGGGTGGAGGCCATTGAAGATCTGATGCTGGGGATCGTTGGCAACGTATGGTCCGCCCATATCCGCATACCAGTCGATGTGATGATCGGTCAGGATCCTGCACACCTGCGGGTCTGAGTCGATGTGCTCGAAGTTTGTGGCCAGATAGGCATGGTCATGGTCCCAATTCATGTTCAGATGGGCGTAGAAGGGTGTGGTGCCACCGACAGCCAGCATGTAGCCGCTGCCGTTCCATGGATCGGACAGGACTTGCTCGCTGGTCGAGACATGGCGGCCCATTCTCTTCATCAGCAGGAATTCGTCGGTTGACAGCATCGGGGCATCGGCGTCGTTGGCTGCGAAGGCATATGTTGAGCCCAAGGTCTTCTCCATGGAGTCCAACTGCGGATTCACGGCGCAGATCAGAACAGCTACCGTGGCTGCCAACATCATAATTGGCATTGATATCATTTTCTCAGCCTGAGGCGTATATCGTTTCAAGACTTCGATGCCATGCTCCAAGGCCATGCCCATGATGGGGATGGCTACTACAGGCCAAGCAGAGAACAGGCGGCGTTGATCCTTGTACCACAAGGCTGTAAGAATCTTGGCCCAATCGGCATGGGTGCCCGCACAGGCGATGAAGACCAGACCCAGCAGCAGGAAGGAGGAGACAAGGAGCATGTCCTTTCTGTTGTGGTGCAGGCAGAGCACGATCAGAGCCAGGACCAGGGTCAGAGCCAGGGGCCAGTAGACCGGCAGTCGGCGGTTGCCTGAATCGATGGGCTGCCCCAGCAGAAAGCGCACTATGGCGGCTGGCAGGTCTTCCGTGGGCTGTGCCGGGCCGCCGTTGAGATGATCCGATATTTTCCGTGCAGGGCCACGCAGGTACAGGTTGTGAAAGATTTTGAGGCCTGTAGCCAGTAGGATCAGGAATCCGGCAGCCAACAGCCCGGCGACTAGACGGAAACGGTGCTTGTTGGTTTGGGCCAGTTGCCTTCCTGACCTGATCAGCCAGATGAGAATCACTGGCAGTACAAGAAGAGCGCCGGTCATCATGACCCTGAAATGGCAGAAGGAAACGGCAACGACGCTGAGAAAAATCCAGGCAAGGCCGGCTAGGGATCGGCGGCCTTCCCGCCACCCGTCTGTACACCAAGCCCAGGTAAGCGCGACGAAAACAGGCAGTATGACCTGACCGGCGAACATGGAATACAAGGTGCCCCAATCCAGCAAGAGGAAGGGGAAACCCGCGCAGCATGAGGCGAGTACCGGTGTGAGCAGATCGCTCCAGGCATGTCTGCCCAGCAGGATTCTGATCAGGAAGAGCATGGAAATCGGCCATATCAGAGCAGCAAAGACCAGCCAAGTGCAGGTGACGGCGCTGACTGCGGTGGCAGGTCTGTAGGCCATCGCGCCCATGGCAGCGAACTGCTGAAATGCGATTGGGTATATTTCCCTGATGGGCGGAAGAGCATGCAGTGATGAAGCCTGGCCAGTGAGCACAATTCGTGCCACTACGTTGTAGTGGAAGACCGAGTCGTAATTCTGCGTGACCTGATCCGGCGAAGGCGCAGCTTGCATCAGTCTGATGCCGATGTTGCAGGCGGCCAGTGCTGTGCCGATGACTGCCGGAAGGAAGTGTCTTAATCGAGGTTTGGTTTTTCCGCCTTCGCTTGCCAGTGCCGAGGATTCTCGGCCAGCTCCATCAGGATGACGAAAATGATTGAAGAGCTTACGTGCTAGAAGAATGACGGCAATGAGTACTATGGCCGAAAGCCCGTAGGAACGCCAGTTCCAGGATATGCCGAGCGGCTGGAAGAGCACGCCATCGATGCCGGCCAGTGCAATGGAGGCCACAGGGCCAAGCGCCGCTAAGAAGATGGGTTTGCGGCTACCCAGTGCTGCCACCAACAGGCCGCCGGGCAGATACAGGGCTGCGATGATGAACAGCAGCAGTGGCCAGGATTGTTGCCAGGTCATCAGGGTTGATTGCATGATTCACTTCTTTCGGCTGTCATTCACCGACTTCCCATGGAACCGGTTGAGCAGGGTGGTCATGATGGCATACAGACAGCTGCGTACCTGGTCGGGCAACAGACGGTAGCAGGCGCGGATGAGGATGTTTCTGACGTATTGTATGGGGCTGATGAAGCCGTCATGCAGAAATTCGTTTTGCAGGCGCAGCTCGTCACGAAACATGCGCATGCCGCCTCTGCGGTGATACATAGACCTATCGGATCGATAGAGGACCAGAGGTTCCTTGATGTTGCCAATATGCTCGCTGGCGACCAGCATGGTTTCCCAAAGACGGTAATCTTCAAAGCGCCCGGCATTCTCTGGGTAACCGCCCACCCTGCACACGCTGGTCTTGCGAAAGGCCACACTGGGGTGGTGCAGCGGAGAATGCAGGGTGGCATATGTCCGAAGTTCGGATCCTCCGCTTGGCAGATAGCGGATCCGGCCGGGAGTGTGCTCGTCATTTGAAAACTCCTGGATGGCGCTCCCCAAGGCGTCTAAACCCGATGAGGCCAGCAAGGGGATGAGAACGTTGAATCTCGATGGGCGCGATATGTCGTCGCTGTCCGCTCTGGCCACCAGTTCGTATTTGCAGGACTTCAACCCGAGATTCAATGCATGGGCAAGGCCTCTGTTGGTTGGCAGCCGCACGATTGTGAACTCGGGCGTTTCCTTGGCCCTGTCGGTCTGGAGCAGCTGCCTCTTCAACTCGGCTGGATATCCATCAATCAGCTGGGCCAGTTCTCTGCCCAATGGACCGTCGCACACAATGACGACCTGATTGGGCATGAGGGTTTGTTCAATGGTGTCGGATTTCAATGCGCGGGCAACGAAGGAGGGTGTGTCCCCGGCATAGACAGCCATCAGGAGGGAAAACGGAGTATGGCTCTGATTCCTTGCGCTCATGGCAGTGCAGCCGCCTTTCTTCGTGGATTACTGCGTCGATTCTACATGTGCCCGGCCAGCGCAGTCCTGACTGACCTGCCCTTCTCAATAGATTCAGTCCCATGCCACGCATTTGATCACGATTGTTGGTTTGGGCTTGGCTGTAGCAGGATTTGCACTTCCAGCGACTCGAGGTTGTACCATCAGGCCGATTGAAGATCAAGGAAAGGTGGGACTTGTTATGACTGTTGCTGATAAGACAGTGCTGATCACCGGAGCTTCGTCCGGCATAGGGGAGGCCACGGCGAGGCTGTTGGCACAGCGAGGGGCCAAGGTGGTGCTGGGCGCTCGCCGCAAGGATCGGCTGGATAAAATCGTCGACGACATCGTTCAGGCGGGTGGTCAGGCGGCCTCCATGGCTCTGGATGTGACCGATCGCCAGGCCAATGAGGACTTCGTGGCTTTCGCTAAGAAGCAGTTCGGCGGGGTGGACGTGGTATTCCTCAACGCCGGGCTCATGCCTAACTCGCCCCTGTCGGCCCTGCATGTGGACGAGTGGGACCGCACCATTGACGTCAACCTCAAAGGTGCACTGTACGGCATTGCTGCGGCCCTGCCGGAGTTCATCGGGCAGCGTCACGGGCAGTTCATCGCTACCTCTTCGGTGGCTGGGCTCAAGGCCTACCCGGAAGGAGCGGTCTATGGGGCAACCAAGTGGGGTCTGCGCGATCTGATGGAGGTGCTCAGGATGGAGTCCGCCCAAGAGGGGACCCATATTCGTACCTCTACCATTTACCCGGCGGCCATTCGGACTGAGTTGCTGGATACCATAACGGACAAGCAGACCCTGGCCGATATGAACAAGACCTACGACAGCTACCAGATTGATCCAGAACGGGTGGCCCAGGTGGTGGCCTTCGCTATCGATCAGCCTGAGGATACCAATGTATCGGAGTTTACTGTAGGCCCTACCATCCAGCCCTGGTGAATTCCTCTGTCGCTGCCCCTAGTCGCTGCTGGAGGAAAGCAGACGAATGCCGGCTTGGGCCATGGCCTTTCGAGCCTCAATGCCCTGATCCTCGCTGACCGGTACGGTCAGATCCTCGAAGACCGTGACCTGGTAGCCAAGTTTTATAGCATCCAAGGCCGTCTCCTTGACGCAATGGGATTCGGCGATGCCTACTACATCCACTTGGTCGACGCCAGCTTGTGCCAGGGCATCGGCCAAGGTGACTCCAGATGCTTTGGCCGCAGCGAATTCCTCCCTGCTCTGGATTTTATCGGTGTTGTCTTCGATGCCTTCGAATCCAGAGTAGGCGGCTGAATACTGACCCTTTTTGAAGTGATTGGTGATGCCCAGCTGCCGAATCCTGGGATGCAGTTCCGCCCCGGGTGAGCCCGCCACGCCGTGCTTGGGCCAGGTGTCCACAAAATCCGGGTGATCGGACCAATGAGTTCCAGGCTCGATGTGCCAATCCTGAGTGGTGGCCATGTAGGTGTAGTCCCCGGCATGATCGTGGACATAGTCGGCGATTTTGCCAGCCGTGGCGTTACCTCCCTCGACTCCCAGTTCACCTCCTTCGCAGAAGGTCGGTTGAACATCCACGACGATCAAAGCCTTGGACATGGTGATCGCTCCCTTGGTCGATGCTGACGGTAGACAGAGGAAATACTGGTTGAAGTTCGGCGAGCATTCTTCTTATGCATCAGTCTAATTCCAGCGGAGCCGCCGGTTCTTCGGCTTCTGCCCATGTGGATAAATATGCCTGGGAATCTGCATCGTGTGCACAATGTGACCAGCCAGGTAACAAAGGGGATTGAATGTGGCCGCTTGTGGTTGTACCCATGCGGATTTCCAGGGGGTTTGCTTGGTATCCTAAGTGCCAGGATTATGCGCAGTTATAGCAGGTGCTTCTTTTCGGCCTGTCTCTTTATTGCCAAGCCGGAGCCAAGCATCATCCCAAGGAAGGAGATGCGGATATGAGGATCAATGAATTCGGACAGTCTATCGGAGATGTGGTCTCGTTCGCGGGGGCTATGATGCCGGAACCTGCCGAGTTGATAGGTAGGACGGTTCTGGTGGCGCCCTTGGATGCGAACCAAGGCAATGCCTTCTACGAGCGGATTTTTGGCCCGGATTGCGACGAATCCATCATGACCTATAGCACCCACGATCTCTACCCTGATAGACCAGCATTCGACTCAGACTTTGCATCGATGATTGCAAGCCGGGATCCTCTCTTCTTTGCTATTCTGCGTAAGCCGTCCGCATCCCATCTTGGTGTTGGACAGCTTGCGGGCGGGGAGGATCCGGATTTACGGGAGCTGGTGAAGCTTGATCATTCGCCAGATCTGTTGGGCATGTATGCCTTGATGCGGATTCGGGCGGATATGGGAAGCGTCGAGATGGGCCATGTCATCTATACCAGAGAGTTGCAGAGAAGCAGACAGGCAACTGAAGCCCAGTATCTGATGGCTCGGCATGTCTTCGAGGACTTGGGCTATCGCCGATACGAGTGGAAGTGCGACAGTCTCAACGCGCCCTCCCGGGCGGCTGCGCTGAGGCTGGGATTCAAGGCTGAAGGCCGGTTCAGAAACGACATGGTCTACAAGGGCCGAACTCGGGATACGGATTGGTTTTCCGTAACAGATAGTGAATGGCCGGCCGTGAAAGAGCGGCTGGAGACCTGGCTTGATGATGACAATTTCGATCAGAATGGCAGGCAGAAGCGCCGTCTGCAAGATTGCTGAACTCTTGTTGATCTGAATGCAGCCGCTTATGGTCGCACCGCTGCATCCTTGATAAAGCTGAAATAGGCATTCATGGCTCGGGCTGTGGGAGTGTCTTTGCGGCGCATCAGTGCAAGCGGGGCTCCTTCGAACAGCACCTTGCCGCCCGAGCTTCCGGCTCCTGGGCCCATATCGATCACCCAGTCGGCCTGACCGATGAAGCGCAGGTTATGTTCTATGGCGATGATAGTGAGTCCTTTGCTTGCGATGAGTTTGCGCAAGAGCGCAATCTGCTGCAAGATATTGGATTCGTGCAGGCCACTGGTGGGCTCATCCAAAATCAAGGTCTCACGAATTCCGTCTTTGAGCAGCTTGGCCAGTTTGAGGCGTTGCAACTCACCGCCTGAGAGCGTATCGAGAGCTTGCCAAATGGATAGGTAAGACAGCCCGACGTCCTCCAGTGTCTTCATGGCTGGCCCCAGCACTTCACGATATTGGTGCATAGCTTCGCTGGCAGTCAGTTTCAGCACCTGAGCGATGCTGAAACCGCGATATCTGGCAGACAGAGCCTGCGTTGAATACCTGGTTCCATGGCAGCTTTCGCAGACAGTGCTGGTATCCCCCATATAAGCAATATCCAGGGTGACGACTCCCTTGCCCTTGCAAACCGGACAGGCTCCAGCAGCGTTGAATGAAAAGAGTGAAGGGGATTCGCCTGTGGCCTTGGCGAAGGTCTTACGCAGCGGGTCGAAGACGCCCAAGTAGGTCAACAGGTTGGAGCTTCTACTGGCCTTGATCGGCTTCTGATCCAGGAGTATGGCATTGTGCTGAGCCATGAAGCCTTCCCTGATCAGCGTGCTCTTACCTGAGCCGGCCACTCCGGTCACCACAGTCAGCATATACCTGGGTATTTTGGCGCGGGCTTCTCTGACGTTATGGGCAGTGACCTTGTCTATTGTGTAAAAGCCATGTGAAGGCGCCGCTGGTTCGCTCACTACGCCTGGATCCGACAGGGCTCTGCCAGTGGTTGTGCCGCTTTCCAGCAGAGACTGGTAGTCCCCCTCGAAGACGATGCGTCCGCCTTCTCTGCCTGCTCCTGGCCCCATGTCGACGATATGATCGGCGATGGCGATGAGCTCGGGGTCATGGTCCACGATCGCCACCGTATTGCCCTTGTTCCGCAAGCCCTTGAAGATTTTCTTGATCCCAGTCAGGTCATGGGGATGCAAGCCAACGCTCGGTTCGTCAAAGATGTAGAGAACATCATTCAAAGGGCTGTTCAGGCAGTTGGCGATTTTCAGACGCTGTCCCTCTCCTCCGGAAAGCGTAGAGGTGCCACGCTCCAAACTCAAGTAGCCCAGACCAACCGTTATCAGGTTGACTATCTTGCGCTTCAGGTCCTGCAGAATGGTGTCAGCCTGATCGTCATGAATTTTTCCCATCCAGTCCTGCAGGTCAGCCACGCTCATGGCGGAGCAGTCAGCTATGTTCAGTCCGCCGATCTTGGCTGAGCGGACCTTGGCGTTGACCCTGGCCCCTTGGCAGTCAGGACACTGGGCGATTCGTGTAACCTGCTCGAGCTCATGCCGGTATTTGTCGGTGTTTTGGTTGATAAAGGTCTTGGTGATTCGGGGCACCAATTCCTCAAACATGGCCGTTTTGTGCCAGTTGGGACTAGAGTCTGCCGGTCTTTGCTTCTTCCCGTAGAGCAGGAGGTCAAGATCACTGCTGGTCCACTCACGTAAGGGCAGATCGTTGTCAAAATAGCCTGAGTCCGTATACCTGGTCAGTCTCCAGCCGCCCGGCTGGAAGGTGGGAAGGTTGATGGCGCCCTGATTCAGCGAGAGATCCACGTTGAGCAGGCGATCAAGCACTAGGCTGCGTATAGTTCCCAGGCCCTGGCAGGTCGGGCACATTCCCGCAGGATTGTTGAAGGAGTACGTCATGGAGTACCCGATGAATGGCTGGGCCATACGGGAGAATAGCAGGCGCAGGGCAGTGTAGATATCAGTGTAGGTGCCTACGGTTGAGCGAGCATTGCCCGAGAGCTGCTTTTGGGTTACGACAATGGAGAAGGGCAGGTTGTCGATTCGGGCGACTTCCGCAGGCTCATACTTGGGCAGGAGCTGCTGAATGTAGAGCTGTAGCTGCGATTGATCAT
Source organism: Bifidobacterium sp. W8104 (assembly GCF_016100735.1). Taxonomy (NCBI): domain Bacteria; kingdom Bacillati; phylum Actinomycetota; class Actinomycetes; order Bifidobacteriales; family Bifidobacteriaceae; genus Bifidobacterium; species Bifidobacterium sp. W8104. The sequence continues at coordinate 627,389 of NZ_JACFRW010000001.1, read as the reverse complement.
GCGCTGTGATTCGGCTGCCAGCGTGGAAAACACAAGAGACGACTTTCCTGAACCTGACATGCCGGTGACCACGGTGATGGCCCTCTTGGGTATGGCCAGCGAGACTTGCTTGAGGTTGTGCGTGGAGGCCCGATCAATAAGAATGCACTCGGTCCTCATTGGGCGACTCGCTCCTGACGTAGCTTGTTGATAAGCCTGTTGGCAAGAGTAGCGAACTCTTCCTGTTCGTCTTTAGACCAGACCTGTCGGGCATCTTCCTCAAGGGTTTTATGCTGTTGATCGATGATGTCGAGCATGTCCCGGCCATCCTGGGTCAGATTGGTCTCCAGCTCTCGCCGGTCGTGGGCGTCCGGCACCTGTCTGATGTATCCGAGATCGCGCAGAGTGCTGAGGTTCTTGGAGACCTTGGATCGGGTTATGCCGAGTCGCTGACCAATCTGTGAGGGCGTGGACGCTCCTGTGCGCAGAACGGTGAGGATGTCGAACTGTTGCCAGGTGATGTTCCCCGGGTTGACCCTGTTGCGCTCTGCTACGAATTCGCACTGCAGATACATGAGAGCATCGTAGAGGGAGGACGGATTATTTGATTTCATTATAGAAACTATATCATATCGGAAACTATCTATTACCCGGATAGCTTGCTTTTCTCTGAATTCGTTCTTATCTGACTGTATTGACTGATGAAGCCACGTCTCAGGAGGTTCAATATTGGCCTTGTGTTGTTGAAAGAGCTTCTTGCATGAGAGTAGGCGTGTGTCTGCCTGGTGGATCCCTTGATGCGGTTTAGCAATTTTCTCTGTTGGTCGCTCCAAGGTAAAGGAGGTCTATTGGACTAAAGGCTCGTGATTTGTTGACAGCGGCGGTGGGATGGAGTGTCAACTTATCATCCTATCAGTATTGCTTAGCCAATCGGCTATGCAGAACGACGATACTGAGGCCTAAATGCTAGGTAAACCAGCATGCCCACCGGTCGGAAAGGCTGAGCTAAGGCTCTTCTTTTGCTCGAGCCTCCTGTATTAAGAACGTTGATGAATAGGTTCTTGTATTTCCTTGATTTGACAGCATGTCTTTCTTCGCTAATAATGTAGCATGCTACATTTTGGAGAGGTGGTATCTTTTGGAGCTCTCGGAGAAGCGGCCGGAGGGGCTGGTCAAAATAGCCAACACCCTGCTGGAAAAGCACATGAATGAGTGTGTGCGGAGCATCTTTCCCAATCTGACTGGTCCCCAATTTGTCATGGTCTATTACCTGTATGAGCATGAGGGCCTGGAGGTGACGCAGAAGACGGTGGGCGACAGGTTCCGTTTGAGCCATCCTACGGTTCGGGGAGTTGTCAAACGGCTGGTCAAGGCAGGATGGCTGACGGCAAAGCCGCAGAGTGATGACCGACGTCAGATGGTTCTTAAGCTCACCGGGCAGGCGCGGAGCGAGCTTGACGCCCACCAGGTCGAGATTCGGCATGTATTAGAGGCCACGGGCAAGCTTGCCTTGAAAGGGTTCGATGAGCGGGAGAGCAGACAGCTGGTCGGCTACCTGGAACGGATCATTAGAAATATGGAATCCTGATCTGTTTTTAGTCGGAGCATGCAGGCTTTGGACCGAGCCGGTGAAGGACGGGGAGGATGCGGTATGAATAAGGATGGCCGCAAGAGGGAAGGCAGCCAAGGCGGGGCTGAGGGAAGTCGCACTGCGATGATGGGCACGCTTTTGGCAGGGGCTTTCCTGGCCTTGATGGCGGAGACCTTCCTTAACAATGCTCTGCCCACCATTATGGCGGAATTCCATGTGTCCCAATCCACTGCTCAGTGGCTGAGCACCTCCTATCTGCTGGTGGTGGGGCTGATGATATCCGTATCGGCTTGGGTGTTTTCCAACTTCCGGTCCAAGCACACCTTCATGGCCATGATGGCTATTTTCCTGACTGGCTCCCTGGTCTGTGTCTTTTCCGAAGGGCATTTCCCGCTGCTGTTGGCGGGCAGAATCATCCAGGCTGTGGCCGCTGGATCGTTGATGCCTTTCATTCAGAATGTGGTGCTGCTGCTTTTCCCGCCGGATAGGCGCGGTGTGGCCTTGGGCATGGTGGGCCTGGTGGTGGCCTTGGGTCCTACGGTTGGCCCCACGCTCTCAGGGTTTGTTTTGGAGCACTGGTCTTGGAGGGCTTTGTTTGTGCTGCTTGCTGCCTTGAGCGCCGCGATTCTGGTGGCCTCGTTCTTCTTGGTCTACACGGTCAACCGCCAGGTGAGAACCCGGCTGGACGTGCCTTCCGTGGTATATTCCTGCTTGGGTTTCGGGCTCATTCTGTACGCCCTGTCGGCCATTGGGGACGCGGGCGGTGCGTCAGTGCTTGACCTGGGATTGCTTCTGGCTGGTGTGCTGGTAGTAATCCTGTTCTGTCGGCGTCAGCTTCATCTGAAGTCTCCGCTGGTGAATTTGCGTGTTTTCATGAATGCCACCTTCAATCTGACCAGTCTGCTGAGCACCCTGAGCAACATTGCCATGGTCGGGGTGGAGCTGGTGCTTCCCCTGTACTTGCAGAATACGCGCGGGTCAAGCGCGCTCACCTCTGGTCTGGTCATGCTGCCGGGAGCCATTGTCATGGGCGTATTCAACCCACTCTCCGGTCTGATCTACCAAAGAATCGGGGCGAGGAGAATCGCCCTTTTGGGATACGCGGTGTTGCTGACCGGAACCTTGCCAATGATATGGTTCGGCACCACTACAAGTCTTATCGTGATCGCCTCCTGTTATGCTCTGCGCTTGGCAGGAGTGGCGCTGGTCATGATGACTACTTTCACCGAGGGCATCAACGCACTGCCTACAGAACTCACGGCCCATGGCAACGCAGCTGCCTCGACTGTCCGCCAGGTCGGCGGTTCACTGGGTACGGCCGCAGCCATGATGATTGTGACCATCGGCACTCAGCGCGGCAGTCTCAGCGGAGCCACGTCAGCCCAGGCTCTCGACCAGGGCTACCAATGGGCCTTCATCTTCCTTGCAGTCATAGCCCTGATCGGCCTATGCGGCTCGCTCTTCCTTAAATCGAATAGAACTGAGAATGAGTAAGAAAGGTATCTTTTCGCTTTCAAAGCAGGGATCGTTGCTGACATCGATTGACTCATAATGTTAACGAGCAGGATTCCGGATTGGCGAAGTGAACCTTTGCTGCCAGTGGATACAAGAATTAAGAGATTCATTACAGGCCCCAGACACGCATGCATAAGAGACGATGAAGATAGAAGAATCAACTTATCCATCGTCTTTTGCAGTGCCCTGCAGCCCATTTCGGATCCAGACTGCTTCTCGGGCGCAGACCAATACCATCCGGAATAACTCAAGCCCGAAGAGATCCCAGAATCAGTCAAGCAGGGAACACCGAAGAGGTAGAAAACGACTATTGTGCAGGGCAAGGCCAGGAATTCGACAAGGAAGAGAAAAGTGGGAGAGTTACGCGTCCAATATTTTCTGGTAGAGCCGAGCGTGTAAGGAGAGGGACAGTCCCCGCAGTTATGCAGCATCGGTAAGGAAGATGTGTTTGTGATGGTACTCGATGAATTCATGCGAGGGTTGGCTGATCGATGGCAAGGTGATTCTCTGGCCTTCGAAGACGTAGAGCCATTGATCGTTGATCGGTGAGTGCCTTACCTTGTCATGGTTGACCATGATGCGGTAATCGTCGTCGATGGAGATGAGTCCTTGATCAAACGCTCGGTCGTGGAATGCATTGAGCAGCAGGCCGTTCGATGCGGCGGTTTTCTCGGTCGGGGTTGATGCTTTCCATGGTTTGATATGGCTGGCAATTAGCATCGAAGGTATCTGCATGCCAGTGATGCAGCATGTGCTCTGGTAGTTCAAGAGCAGCGAATTGCGGAAGTAAGACTGGTTGATCCGCTGAATCGTGGTTGCTTCGCGCTCGCCGCCTTCTGGATTGCGCTTGTCAAGCAGCATTTTTGTTGCGGTTTCGAGCGTAGAATATCGGTCAGAGGCCAATGGTGCTGGGTGGAAGTGTTGTTTGTTCGTTTGCAGGAGTGCGTGTTGGAGCAAATCGAGGCACTCCGCCATGAAGGCATCAGGATTTTCTGCGTACCATTGCCAGACTTGGGAATCCAGCTTGCTGCCATGCTTCATGCCCGCCTTGCCTTGGGCCCTCCGATTGACGTCATGGGCTGCGATGTTCCAGATTTTCAAGGCAATAGAGTCGGGAGTGCGATGCAGGAATGACGCCAGACGCTGTACGTCTAGCCCATTGTCGTCACACTCCCTGGGCTCAAGCACGATGTACAGGGCAAATGCCATCATCGTTTCTTCGCGCGACCAGTTGCGACGGCGTGATGCGACATTGACGTTCATTGCCATACTCCCAGGATAATCGGTCTTGAAGTTTGAGGGATGTGTATCAGCGGTAATTTTGAAGTCTGCAAAGATAAATGAGAATAACGAGCGAGGGAAGTGCTGGTTGACTGTTTGCAGACGCTCCAACTGCTGTTTTATTCTGGCTATATTGCTTTGTTCCCATGCGCACTGTGGAGGGAGAGGGACGGATGACAAGGGAGTTGGAGCTTTCGCAACGGCACGGTGGTGATTTGGTCTCTGTTGAGTATTCCTTGGAGCTTGCTAATGACAAAGGTATAGATGCTGGATTCGGCACTGATAAAACGACCGAAGATTTTGGTGATGGAATCTATGTGGAATCCATTGAAGAAGATGCTGCAAGTGACCAGGTGCAAGATGAAGCGCAGCTTGATTACAAGATAGCTGCGGCTTGTGGAGTGGTTGCGGGTTTATGTGATTCGATTTTTGTTGGTAAGTTCTCTCTGGACAGGGCGAACGAGTGGGGTTCGGAGAAAGTCAATGAATTCGTGGTTTGGGTGGCAAAGCAGCATTCTGGTTTTAAAGGGGAGTCCCTGCGTGATGCCATTCATTTCCTAGAAGATCAATATCCTTTTGTTGGTGATAAGTACACGGCCGAATTTGGCGGCGGTTTGCAACATCATCTCAGAGACTTTTCTCACCACTTCTCCCTTGAAGGATTGGTGTTCTCGATACTCACTCAATTTACAGGAAAGGTATACGGCACCAATCAGAACGGAGATTTCATTGCAGTCCCGGTGGAAGAACAATGGTTTAAGGAAGGTTTGATCGGCGATACTGTCTGCGAAAAGCTGTTCTTAGGCACGGTGCGATGGTTCTTTCACATGGCGTCAGACGCGCCGGGGTCAAGTTCGAATCCCGGTGAGGGCACGGGAATACCTGGGCCTTTTCTTTCTATTATTAAGGAATTGTCCGCCTTGCCCATGTTTAAAAATGCCATGGATTCCGGCATGAGGTTACGGAAACTTCTTTCCAAGATGTTCAATGGGACCTTATTCGCTCAAGTTGACGATGAAGGTCGTAAAGTCCTTCGTAGGTTTAACCTGCGAACCGAAATCGGAATTGTGCATGTACTGGGGCGTCAGGCGCTTCCAGTGTTACTGAATGAGTGCCTGACACGGGGCTGCTATTTTCTTCATCATCTTTATCTGGAGATGAAAAACAATGAAGTTGACTCTTTGGACGACCTGTCACAGCTGGATATGGGTGTGGTCCTTCCATTCAATAATTCCAGAGTAGTCCGCATGGTATCCATTGCTTCGGCTACCTTTACTGCAGTGGATCTAGCGGATGCCGCTATTCGGGCCGCCTTGGTCGGGATTCTAGTAAGGGGATTCGATGGCAAGCTCTTCCTGCTGAAAATCAACTATGTAGGTGTGACTCGTCTGGTTTTCGCAATAGGTGTGGATGTCAAAACGGTGTGGGAACGAAGAGCAAGCCACAGGCAGCGGCGGCAAAACGACGATTCGGCCGGTCGGGTGACAATGGAAATGCTCTCGTTGAAGCCGGAGCATTTATCTGTATTGTTCTCGATAGAGCGACTCGCGCTTTATGAGGACATAGATCGAAGTAGGGCAGTGGATCGAAGAGAAAAGGAGGAATGGTTTGACAGGTGGTCTGAAAACCTGCCTGATGACTGTGATCTCCTTAATCGCGGGCAAGTGAAACGGAGAATTGAAGAACTTGTTGCGCGGGACGGGAACACATGGAAAGCCTTGGTTCTGATTGAACTTGCACGGTTCACTCCGTATGACCTATATCGTTTTGAAACGGAGTCAGAGAATCCTGAGGGAGGGCCGGACTCCTCGATCAAGAGAACTAAACGCCTAAAATTTGATTCAAAGATTCTCGAAGAATTATGGCGTGACGTAAGCGGCGATTCGGATAAAACCCCTGTGCAGCAGACCGCCAAGGCGCTGAATAAGAATGCCGGCGTATTGAATGGTAGCCGAACCAAAAAAATTGTCGGTGCTGCGGGAACTGCTGCGGTTGCGGTTGCTACGGGAGGTGCAGCGTTTACATTGGCACCAGTCATAGCGCCGTTAATCGCCGGATCGGCTGTTGTCGGCCTATCTGGTGCTGCTCTTACCAGTGCGAGCCTTGCGGCGGTTGGCGGTGGTGCATTGGCTGCTGGAGGCCTCGGTATGGCAGGCGGCACAGCCATAATCGCTGGTGGTGGCGCGGTGTTGGGTTTGGTTGCTGGTAGTGGGGTAACTGCTGTTACTTCGCTTCTCACTGATTCTAAAGGAGCGTTTGCCCTTGACGAGTGTTCGAAGCTCCTAACGTTTTGCCAATCTAACTTCGCTCAAGCTGATACGAAGCCAGAGACGATTGAACGGATTCGACAAGGCTTGCTCGATCAGATTGAACGAACGGAAATTCAGCAGGAGGTTCTCTCTAGGCGTTCTGAGAATAAGGATTTAAAAAAGGCTGAGAAAAAAGAAGCCAAGAAAGAGCTCTCCGGCCTTAAGAAGAGCTTGGGTTACATGCGTAACTGTGAAAAGGAATTGGTGAAGCTGATTAATCAGAAAAGTCGCTCAAAGGAGACTGTGACAGTTTCGAAAGGCCATGTTGGGTCGGCCTGATCAATGACGGCGTTGGGATGGGAATCATGCCGAGATGAGTGTGCATCGGATTCTGTGCCTTGTCGTATCAGTCGATAGGGATGCGACGAGCCTTTGCCGACTTACTATTACCAATCCTCTTGGGGCCGTGGAGGTGAGTAACAAAAAGGGGTTTTGGAACCCCAAAACCCCTTTTTGGCGGAGGATACGAGATTCGAACTCGTGAGGGCGTGAACCCAACACGCTTTCCAAGCGTGCGCCATAGACCACTAGGCGAATCCTCCAAGGCTGCAATGAACGGGGTCGTAGCCTACGTGACCCTGATCAAGGCAACTAGGAAATAGTAACACAGGGCGGGGATTGCAGGCCAGTCCAGACGTGTCGCCGACAGTTCCCGCCCTGTTCCTGTGTTACTTGATCTGATCCATGGAAAGGCCGAGAGCCTCGGCCACGCGCTGGCCGTAGTCAGGATCGGCCTGGTAGAACTGCCTGGTCTCAAGGACCTGGATCTCCTGATCATCGACGGATCCCAGGGTGTTCTTGATGGTCTGGATCAGGCGGTCCTTCTCCTCCGGGCTCATCAGCCTGTAGAGACGGCCGGCTGCGGAATAGTAGTCCTTGTCATAGGGGCGGGAGTATTCGGTCTGCCCTTGGACGGCATCGCTGTGCATCCGGGCATCGTTGTCCTCCACGGGGCCGCCCTTGCTGTTGGGCTCATAGTTGACCGATCCATCCTGCCCCTGGGACATGAAACCGTCCCGCTCGTAGTTGTGGACCTCGTTGACCGGGCGGTTGATGGGCAGCTGTTCGTAGTTGGCACCCAGACGGTAGCGCTCGGCATCCTTGTACCCGAACAGGCGGCCCTGCAGCAGCTTGTCGGGCGAGGGCTCGATGCCTGGGACGAAGTTGGCGGGTGAGAAGGCCGCCTCCTCCACATCATCAAAATAGTTGGTCGGGTTGGTGTCCAGCACGAACTCGCCTATCTCAATGCGCGGATAGTCCTTCTTGGAGACCACCTTGGTCACGTCGAAGATATCGTCCTTGTAGCCCAGGCCCTCCTGGTAGGGCAGGATCTGCACGCAGACCTTCCACTTGGGGTAGTCGCCCCGGTCGATGGCATCGTAGAGATCGTGCAGCAGGAAGTCAGTGTCCTCGGAGGCGACCTTGGCGGCGGTCTCATCGGTCATGTTCTTCACGCCCTGCTCGCTCAGGAAGTGGTACTTGACCCAGAACTGTTCACCCTTGGCATTGACCCACTTGAAGGTGTGGCTTCCGTAGCCGTTCATGTTCCGGTAGCTGGCCGGGTTGCCCCTGTCGCCCATCAGATAGGTCACCTGATGTACCGACTCGGGGGAGTGCGACCAGAAGTCCCACTGCATCTCCTGGCTGCGCAGGTGGGTGGCCGGGTCGCGCTTCTGCGAGTGGATGAAGTCGGGGAACTTCAGGGGGTCGTTGACGAAGAATACGGGGGTATTGTTGCCCACCACGTCGTAGTTGCCCTCCTGGGTGTAGAAGCGTAGGGCGAAGCCGCGCACGTCGCGCAGGGTGTCGGGATAGCCGGATTCGCCGGCCACCTGGGAGAAGCGCAGCAGGATGGGCGTCGTCTTGCCTGCTCCGTTGAATACGTCGGCCTTGGTGTAGGCGCTCATGTCCTTGGTCAAGGTGAAGGTTCCCTTGGCTCCGGCTCCCTTGGCGTGGACTACGCGCTCTGGTATGCGCTCGCGGTTGAAGTGGGCCAGCTTTTCGAGGAGCTGGTAGTCCTGCATGAGGATGGGCCCCCGGGTGCCCGCTGTCTGGCTATGGTTGTTGTCTGCCCAGGGCTGCCCTTCGTTGGTAGTAAGTTTGTCGTTCATGTCTGCTCGATTCCTCTGACACCTATGATTTTCGCGATTGACGGTCCCATGCAAGCCAGGTCCGCGACCCAGCTCCTGGTTGACCACTCGATCGCTGATGGCAGGACTCTTGATAAAATCCTGCTATTCTCCACCGTATCTGACGGGGGATGGAGTTGGTGGATATGCGCGCTGAGCGAGAGTCAGATATCTCACTAATCAAGGCAGTGGTTCATGAAACCCAAAGGCGGTGGGTCTGTTGTAGACAGAGTCATAGGAAAGCCGCCGGCACTGCCTTATTCAATCGGCAAATGGCGGCGGCTCTCATCAGAGCACTGGTGCTCAGAGCATCTGTATCAGTTCGCCCACATCCTGGATGACCAGCTGGAGGTTGAGCCCGGTCAGGACAGCCACGACAATCCATGCCAGGAAGGCCATCCATCGAGGGTTGGCGTACTTGCCCATGATCTTCTTGGAGGAGGTGAACCAGACCAGGGGGATCATGGATATGGGCAGGGCCACGCACAGGAAGACCTGGGAGTAGACCAGCAGGCTATCCAGGGCGGACTCCTTGCCGCCGAAGGCGATGGTGCAGATCAGCACGGGGATGATGGAGATCACACGGGTGACCAGCCTGCGCAGCCAGAGAGGAATCCTCATGCGGATGAAGCCCTCCATGACGATCTGCCCAGTCAGAGTGCCGGTGATGGTCGAGTTCTGACCGGAGGCCAGCAGGGCCACAGCGAAGAGGGTGGAGAGCAGACCGGAGGCGACCGGACCGGCGATGGTCTTGTCGCCAAGGGCGTTGTAGAGGGCGGTGAAGGTATCCAGCCCTTCGCCGTGTCCGAAGAACATGGCCGCACCCAGCATCAGCAGCAGGCAGTTGACCACGAAGGCGGCGGACAGCTGGATGTTGGAATCCCAGGTGGCGAAGCGGACAGCGTTGGCAACCTGACGGTCATCGCTTCGGTCGAAGTCGCGGGTCTGGACGATGGATGAGTGCAGGTAGAGGTTGTGGGGCATGACCGTGGCGCCCACGATGCCCAGAGCCATGGTCAGCTGTCCGTTGCCCAGGATGGCCTTGTCGGGGATGAAGCCGCGGAAGACTGCGGGCATGTCGGGCCTGGCCAGGAAGACCTCGTAAAGGAATACCGCCATGATGACCAGAATCAGGGTGGCCACGATGGCTTCGATGCGGCGGAAGCCGATCTTGGTCAGCAGCAGGAGGATGAGCACATCCAGCACGGTCAGCGTCACGCCCAGGATCAGCGGAATGCCGAAGAGTAGTTTCAGGGCGATGGCCCCGCCGATCACCTCGGCGATGTCGGTGGCCATCACAGCCAGCTCCGTGCAGATCCAGAGGACGAAGCTGAGCCGGCGGCTGGTGTGCTGGCGGGTGGCCTGGGCCAGGTCCAGACCAGTCACGATTCCCAACTTGGCCGACATGTACTGCAGCATCATGGCGATCAGGCTGGAGATGAGGATGACGCTCATGAGCAGGTAGCCATACTGGGCGCCGCCGCCGATGGAGGTGATCCAGTTACCGGGATCCATGTAACCGACTGCCACCAGGGCGCCCGGGCCGGAGAAGGCTGCCAGGTTCTTCCAGAAGGAGGAGGTTGAGTTGGGTACGGAGACCGTGGCGTTGATCTCTTCCAGGGAGCGCCCATTGGCCGTCTCGATGATGGGATGGGATTGGTGCTGCCGACTGGACGGCGGAGTCCTGACTTCGGATCCGGCTGGACTGGCGGACCCTGAGGCGGGTCGGGTCTTAGTGTTCGGCATGTCACCTTCCTTGATTCTGGACCGTGGTGGTCGTGTGGCTGGCTATAGACTTCGACCCTTCGAAGTCTAGTGGCGCTCGATGAAGAATACCAGAGGTGATCTGTGACAATCTCAAAATATGCCTGCAGGGGTTGCTCGCGGGTCGTGCCATGGATCTGTGCTATAGACTGTGGAACATGGGAATTGCCGAACTGTCCTCCAGCGCCCAGGATTATCTTAAGGTCATCTGGGATCTTCAGGAATGGGACAAGGGCCCTGTCCAGCCCACTGCGGTGGCCGACAGGACGGGTATGAAACAGTCGACGGTCTCGGGTGCACTGGGCCGTCTGGTCGATGCCGGTCTGGTCACCCACAGGCCTTACGGCAAGGTCGAGCTGACTGAAACCGGTCGTCGCTACGCGGTGACCATGGTCCGGCGCCACAGACTGCTGGAGACCTTCCTGGTGCAGGTTCTCGGTTACGGATGGGATGAGGTGCATGAGGAGGCGGACAGCCTGGAGCACGCCGTCTCCGACAAGATGGTCGACCGCATCGACGAGTATCTGGGGCACCCCACAGCTGATCCGCATGGAGATGCCATACCCTCCCCTGAGGGGGACCTTCCGCCAATACCTACCACCACAAGGCCTCTCTCGGAAGTATCTGCAGGGACGACGGTAAGGGTGCAACGAGTCAGCGATGAGAATCCACAAATACTACGCACGCTCAGCAGTTACCGCATAGGGCCGGGCTGTCTGGTGCAGGTGGAAAGTAGGCAGGCTGATGATGAATTAGCCGTAAGCCTGACGGATATGCATTCCAGCTCCGACTCCGCTTCGGACGACCTTCTTGTGCTGTCTAAAGACCAGGCGGCATTGATTCAGGTCAGTCTTATCTGATTTGTCGTACTGAACAGCGTTACTGTTCGCTGCGGTTGACCTCGTGCTCTCGTTGATGACGGTGAAGATACGCGAATAAGTTTGAAGTATGAATGTAGGCTCTTCTGTCGTTTTTCGCGAGAACATCGAGAACGATACCGGCGATGATGGATAGCAGACCGACAAGAATCAACAAGACTGATCCGATAAGGGTAGGAATACGCGGGACCGATCCTGTGTGCCAGAACTCGATCATTACCGACAAGAGAAAACCGAAACCGACCAGGTCTATCAGCAGTCCGCATCCTCCAAAGAAGGGAAGGGGTTTGTACTCCCTGATCATTCTGAAAATGGTGGAAAGTACGCGGATCCCATCGCCCACAGTGTTAAGTTTGCTGTGGGAGCCCTTAGGGCGATCGCGGTACTGAACGGGCATTTCGTACAGCCGTAGATTCCTGTCCAGGCTGTGTATGGTCATTTCCGTTTCCACTTCGAATCCATGGGACAGGATTGGGTAGCATTTAACATAGGTAAATGAAAAAGCCCGGTATCCCGTCATAATATCCTTGACCTGTGCACGGAAGATGCCGTTGATTGCCGAGCGAACCAATCTGTTGCCGACGTTGTGGAAGGGTCTTTTATTTTCTTGGAAGTAGGTGGAACTTAGTCTGTCGCCTATCACCATGTCATAGCCCTCGAGGATTTTATCCACCATAGCGGGAGCGCTTTCCGCTGGATAGGTGTCATCGCCGTCTGCCATGACATATACGTCGGCATCGATATCTTCAAACATGGCTCGTATGACGTTGCCCTTGCCTTGGCGCGTTTCCGGTCGGACCACTGCGCCCTTGGATTGTGCTATGGAAGCTGTCTTGTCTGTGGAGTTGTTGTCATAGACGTAAATGGTCGCTGTGGGAAGTGCTTTATGGAAATCGTCAACGACTTTTCCTATCGTCTGCTCTTCGTTATAGCAGGGCAAGAGAACGGCAATGGTGGCTTCTTCCAAGGCAGGCTTCATGGTTAACACTATACATATAGGGATTCTCAGATTGAGGTCGATATGGGATTATGAAATTTGTGGGCAATAGCAGATGTATATCCATTGCGCGTACTGCGCTCAGGTTAGCATAGACCACATGCAGCAGCTATTTGAAACTGGACCTGATGTCTGGAAGCAACTTGATGGCTTGAGCAAACGGCAACGTCGATTGGTTATTTCAGCAGTCAATTATCATTCGTTGATGCAGCCTGGTCGAGAACTGCTCTACAAGATCTATATGGGTGAAGACTGGCAGTATCCTCGCTTGACAGATACTTCGACTTTGAATGGTTATCTAACCAAGGGAGCCGGACTTAAACCTATAGTCGAATTCAAAGCACGGTCCGTATCCAAGCCTAAGACTGCTTTTACGTCGCATTATTTCGGCTTGCATCATCAGCTGGTTGATTGGAATGAACGCTATGTGCTATTGACTCCGGACGATGCCACTGATATGACGGTCAAGGCCCGGAGTCTGTCTGCCCGATTGCCCATGCGCAACCAAATTTATAACTACTGTGAGCTGCATTTTCCACTTCTGTTCGATCAAGTACGTGAATTGCTAAGGCGTAAGCGCGAGAAAGCGGGATACCAGGCTATTGAGACTTATCGTCCCGATTCGACCAGCGACCTGTTCGCTCGTGGGGCTGTGCATCATCCAGGCAGTTCAATCGAACCTGGGCAACCGGACTCTTCGGCTTCCAAAGCTGTCATTATTGCCATGCATTGGCTGCAGCCCGGGGGAGCCGAGCGTTGGGCCATAGAAACAGTCGCTCTGGCTCGAAAAGCGGGGCTATTGCCCATCGTCATCACCAACAATGACAGTCATCAGCCATGGATTGTCAGCAAGGACTTGGATGATGCCCTCGTCATCAATCTGACCTTTCCTGCGCAGGAGGGCATCGGCGACGTGCCCCTGCTCAGGGCTCTATTTGAGCAGTACAACATCCGTGCTGTCATGATTCATCACAATCAGTGGATGTACGACCGGCTCTGGTGGATCAAGCGATATTACCCGCATACGTTCATTATCGACTCCCTGCACATTCTTGAATACCACGACCGTGGTGGCTATCCCAACCAGAGCGTGAGCCGTGACCCTTACATCGATTTACACCATGTCATTTCACCCCAACTGCAGGATTGGCTGGTAAATCGTCATGGTATAGCGGCAAAAAAGGTGGTTATGGCGCCCTTGGTTGGTCTGACTGCCGATCAGATGAATCCACAGTACAAGGACCGGGTACAGCAGGATGTGTTCCACGTCGCCTTTGTAGGAAGGATGACCAGGCAGAAGCGCCCGGAGGCATTTATCAATGTCGCCAAGGAGATGGAGCGTCGTTTCCCGGGTCGTTTTCGCTTTATCATGCATGGCAGCGGCGATATGGACTTGGAGGTACGCAAACTCCTTGCGAAATATGGCTTGGGTCATGTAGTGGAACGTCGTGATGTCTCTCAGCCGGTTTCTGCAACATATGAGTGGGCGGACGCCCTGCTGATTACCTCGATCAATGAGGGCATCACTCTTACGACCATCGAGGCTATCAGTCGGGGCATGCCGGTGTTGAGCGCTGATGTCGGTTCCCAATCGACGCTGGTTCCTGTCCAGGGGCTTCTGCCTCGAGAATCGCTAGGCCTTGTTCGCCAATCGGTCCGTTCCCTGCTGAGGATGAACGATCATGAGCAGGATCGCAGTCGGTTGTGGGCGGCGGAGCTGGAAAGGCTTCAGGAGTTTTCAAGGAAGGAATCGGCCGACTCCTTCTTCACCCGAATGTTGGGAGAATGGGCGCAGTGATGAATGCTGTAGATAACCGGAGGAATGTGGCCGCTGTCGTCGTCACCTTCAACCGTCTGGAAAAGCTGAAGAAGGTTCTGGCTTCCCTGGAGTCCCAGACCTTTCTGCCCAAGGCCCTGATTATTGTCGACAATGCTTCGACCGATGGGACTGCGGATTATCTGCATGAGTATCAGGACGCATTCCCCCTGGAAGGGAAGGTGGAGCTTCGCATTGTCACCCTGCCCGAGAATGTCGGCGGGGCCGGTGGTTTCTCTGCTGGCATGCGCGAGGGCTACCGGATGGGTTTCGACTATGTGTGGATCTTCGATGATGACGGATATCCTGAGCCGGATGCCTTGGAAAAACTGCTCGGAGGCTACGAACAAGCCACCCAGGCTTTGAGCCCGGATATTCCCTTTGCCTGCTCCCTGATCAAATACATCGACGGAACCATTTCAGAAATGAACAATCCTGTACCTACCTGGGACTGGGGTCGGTTGCGGGCCATGGGGCTCAGGGATCTGGTGCTGATCAATCAGGCATCCTTCGTATCTGTGCTCATCCCACGTTGGGTCATGGAAGCCTACGGCCTGCCCTACAAGGAGTACTTCATCTGGTTTGACGATGCTGAGTACACTCTCCGTATCACGGGAGACTGTCCCGGAGTCCAGGTTCTCGATAGCGTAGTGATTCACGATATGGGTGAGAATAAGGGGGTCAATTTCTCAATGATAAACGAGAAGAACGCCTGGAAGTTCGCCTATGGCATCCGCAATCAGGGATCCTACAGACTGCATCATAAGAGCCTGGTCCATTACTTGCTCTTTTGTGCTCAGGTTTGGTATGCCATGCGGTCCGGAGGAGTCGATAAGAAACTGCGTCGGCAGATGTACTGTAAGATGGTCGAGGCTATTCGATTCAATCCGTCGATTGATTATCCGCAAGTCGGCAATCAATGATACCGGGGTTCCAGAGGGATAATATCTGCCATTTATGATTTTCCTCACTCTGCAACCGAGCGTTCGAATCAATCGTGACTGATATCGCGAAAGGAAACAGTAGAAAAGATGATGTGGCTTTCCTTCCTAGCATCTATGCTGCTGACTGCGGGCTTGCTATATATTCCGGGTTTTCTGCTGGTTTCCGCATTTGGGTATCCAAGACGGACCTCGTTATTGCTTTCTCCGCCAATAGCTCTGGCACTGTATGGGATTTTGGAAATAATTGAACAGAAGATAGGCATAAAAAGTTCTGTCGGAAGTGTGGTGGGTGTCTCACTCTGTATATCAATCATTCCCCTGCTGGTCAAGGTGGTAATGCAGAGACTGGGCATGAATGCAATGAAGCGCTATGCAAATGTTATTGGTCCAGACGGTGATATTCAGAAACCGCATGACTGGCTGGTGCTGTTTGGCTTCTGGACAGTTGGCATCTTTATTACCACCCTCGTGTTGGTTCGCAATTTTGATGGTCCGGATTCATATTCGCAACTATTCGATAACGCATGGCACATGGGTATAGTCAGGAAATTCCTGACCACTGGAGATATGTCGCCTTTGACTTCCGGAAATATTGTTCCAACAGTTGGGTCATCTTTCTACCCAACAGGTTGGCATTCCCTAGTCGCATTGGTGGCTGCTGCCACAGGTGTGAGTCCTTTGATTGCGGCGAATGCGGTCAATGCTTGCATTATTGCTGTTGTATTCCCTGGCTCCATGTTCCTTTTGTTGAGAAAAGTGCTGTCTGGTTTGCGTCCAGCAATGATTCTTTGCATGTGCACTACATTGATGTTTACCGCATTTCCATGGCGATTTTTGGCCTTTGGCCCCTTGTATTCCAATCTGTTGTCGTTTGCGGTACTCCCATTGTCTATGGTTCTTTTTCTGAACATCCTTGACGCAAGGAGCAGCTGGAGGCGTAGAGCTCAGGACGGGGCATTGCTGATAGCAACTATGATCGGCGTGGCAATTACTCAGCCCAATGCAGTATTTACCATGGGGATCTTTCTTGTTCCATATCTGATGACTCAAATACCGAGATATTGCGATGCCTCAAGGTTAAGAGCCAATCGGACTTTGGCGGTATCTGTATTGAGTGCAGCGGTGCTGTTGCTGATAGCCTGTGTATGGGTCGGTCTTTACAAGGTGCCATTTATGCAACGGACCGTAGGCTGGGATTGGCCATCGTTTGAAACCAAACCTCAGGCTATATTCGATATCGTCTTCCTGGGTTTCCGTGATGCCGAGCCACAGTTTATGCTTGGTATATTGGTCATACTGGGGTTCTTGTATGTGCTATTTCATAGAGAATATCTATGGCTGGGATGTGCCCACTTATTAATGTGTTTCCTCTACTTCCTTTCGGCCGCGACTGATGGTCGAGCCAAGGCTGTGCTTACAGGATTCTGGTATCATGACGCCTATCGTTTAGGGGCGTCGGCGGTGTTCACAGGCATACCATTGGCGGCAATTGGCCTGTGGTCACTGATGAACGTAATCGTCAAATTGCTTGATGGTGTTATGCTCGACGGCCATGACTCGAGACAGCGGATCGTGTTGTTTGCCGCCGTGCTTGTCGTCGTGGAAATTATCAATTTCTTCCCGAATTACCATATGCGCGGCAGCCATAGCGTCGATACGCCTTTCGGCGCCGTAACCAGGGATCTGCGGTACACAAATTCAAGAAACGAGCCCAAAAGCTACACCGCTGACGAGCGGCGTTTTGTTGAAAAGGTCCGTCAGATCGTTCCACCGGGTTCCTTGATTCTCAACCAACCATATGACGGCAGCGTCTACGCGTGGGGAATCGATGATCTCAACGTCTATTACAAGGCATGGCAGGGCAATTGGCTGGGTAAACCTACGGCCCAGAGCAAGTTGATCATGAACAGCTTGGACAGCATGGATGATGATCAACATGTATGCCGAGCTGTCAAGGAATCACATGCGCAGTACTTGATGCTTCTTGACCGTACCGACTATAAGCCGGATCCCGATGACAAGGCCAAAGTAATCTCCGACTATGCCAGCTATAAAAGGCGCGATTGGCGTGGCGTCGATGCCGTTCATGATGGCACACCTGGTTTCACTCCGGTTCTTCAGCAAGGAGTTATGCGATTGTATAAAATTGATAATCACGCGTGCTAACTGAAGCTATTCAATAGGATTGTTGTGTGCGGTCTGATCATCTATGCCTATATGCCCGCCAGTTGTCCTATCAGAGAGATGAATCCGCGAGACTACTCTTATAGCGGGATTTACTATGAGGAAATTGTATACATAACTGACAAGCATGAGCATGAGGAAGACAAGGGTTATAGCTGCTGCTGAAAAGATCAGCTTGGCAAAGAGCCCTACGGGCTCGGGGCTTTTGAAGACTGTATCCCATAGCAGTGGTTTAATCAGGAAGTTTTCATGAATTAAATATATGCCCAGCGTGGATGGTGCAAGAGCGATGATGAGCCTGCTCCAGACGGTATTGGCACGGTTGCATGTGCGAATCTGTGTTACCCAGATGAATATGACGGCACCGGATATCACGGCAAGTATTGGCGAGGCACCAGGTCCAGCGGTCAAAAGATTGGTCGGCGGATTGCCTAGGATAGCGGTCATTGAGTTCTGCCTGCCAAGTGCGTGTGTGCCCACTACGCACAGGCCGAAGCTGATCACTGTGCAGATAAGGGCAGAATACCAATGGATGCGCGGCAGTCTTTCAGGGTAAAGCCTGATGTTTGCACCAATAAGGTAAATGGAAATCAGATAACCGCAATCGGTATAATACTGGCTCTGCGCATTGAGTATTCGCCATATGAACGTCACCCATATGATCATGGCAGTTAAGATCCATGATTGTGCAGAGGTTAAATGTTCCATAAGTTTGTTGATGAACGGGCTGAAAGCGGTCATGATGAAATATGCGCTGATGAACCAATAGGCTATTTCGGTGATGGGGAGGAAAGAGACCAGGCCACTTTTGACAGTCACTCCAACTAGGTAGTGTTCAGGAATAGCATGGTTCCATTTCAAGAAAAGAAACAGTAAAAATATAGGTGCTGAGTAGAGAAAAATCTGTATCCACAACTTCCACAGACGTTTGATAGGGCTAGTCGTTTTGGTGGCTACAAAATAGGCTGATATGAGTACAAACAGGGTGACGCCTACCTGTCCAAGGAAACTGAGAGCATTATGAGTCGCTCCCGCCCACGTTCCCGTTTGGGCCGGATCGGTATGTACTGCCCAGTTGTCATCGGCGAAAAAGTGAGTCGTAACAATAAGCAGCATCGCTACGATTCTTAGGAACTCAAATTTCCAGTCTCGTTGCTTGTTCGGCATAAGGCCTCCAGAACGTTTATCAAACTTGGTCGTGGATCGCTGCGACTCTTCCTTGATAGTACTCAAACCATTGTGTTAGTAATGAACAAAGGAAGTAGGAGAGCTCTTGTCATTAGTGGGCTCTGGTAGTCTGTACGCTTGTGAGAAGCATCGTAGATAGATTACGCCAGCGATACCACTATTCATTGGTTATCCTGCGTGAGCTTGTCAAGACCGATTTCAAGCTCAGGTATCAGGGATCCTTCCTTGGGGTTGCCTGGTCCGTTCTGCAGCCGCTGATGCTCTTCGTGGTTATGTATCTGGTCTTCGCCAAATTCCTCAGGATGACCGATGGCACGCCGACCTATCCCGTCGTGCTGCTTCTGGGTATAAGCTCCTGGCAGTTCTTCAACGAGTCCACTTCCATAGGCCTGCGTTCTATTGTGGACCGTGGCGACCTCCTGCGTAAGGTGCACTTCCCAAATTATATTGTGGTCGTGTCGGCCACCATGGGGGCGCTGATCAGCTACGGTATCAACCTGATCGTGGTTCTCATCTTTGCCATCTTCTGCCGGGTGCATTTCACTTGGAGAGTCCTGTTGCTGCCCATCAGCGTATTCCAGCTGTATATTCTGGCCTTGGGCTTCACGCTGATCATGGCTACCATGTATGTCTACTTCCGTGACGTCTCGCATATCTGGGATGTGCTGCAACAGGTTATCTTCTATTCCATCCCTGTCATCTATCCTCTGACGGCTGTTTCGGGAATCCACCATTGGTGGGGTCCTGTCGTAGCCAAGCTGCTTCTGCTCAACCCTATAGCGCAATCCATTCAGGATATCCGGCATTCATTCATCGCTCCGGAAACCACCCCCACTGTATGGAACCAGATCAGCAATCCCTTCGCGACCATGATCCCCATCCTGCTCACTGTGATCATGGTGGTGCTGGGTGTATGCGTATTCCGCAAGTACAATCACAAATTCGCCGAGGTGATGTGATGAGCAAGGCTGGGGAACCAATCCGTCAGGAAAAAGACGATCGGCCCGTGGTCCTGTCTGTGGAGCATGTGGATAAGGTCTTTCGGCTGCCTACCGAACAAGCCACAGGACTCAAGCAGGCCTTTATCAACTGGACACGAGGAATCAAGGGATACAAGGAACAGCAGGTGCTGCAGGATGTGTCCTTCCAGGTGCGTCGGGGTGACTTTTTCGGCATCGTTGGACGCAACGGCAGCGGCAAATCAACCCTGCTCAAGCTGATTTCGGGCATCTACTATCCTGAACGCGGCCGCATCTCCTATACGGGCAAGCTGGTGCCTTTTATCGAATTGGGCGTCGGCTTCAACCCGGAGCTGACAGGCCGTGAGAACGTCTACTTGAACGGAGCCCTGCTGGGATTCACCCGCAGCGAGGTCGATGCCATGTACGATGACATCGTGGACTTCGCTGAACTGGGCGAGTTCATGGATCAGAAGCTGAAGAACTACTCCAGCGGCATGCAGGTGCGCCTGGCTTTTTCCGTGGCCATCAAGGCCCAGGGCGACATACTGATCCTGGACGAGGTTCTTGCCGTCGGCGATGAGGCTTTCCAACGCAAATGCGATGATTACTTCACCGAGGTCAAGAAGGATCCCAACAAGACGGTCATCCTCGTCACCCACGACATGGGTGCCGTGAAGAAGTACTGCGACCGGGCGATCCTGATCAAGGACGGCCATGTGGTGATTAATGGCGACAAGGATGATGTCGCCAACCGGTACACCTTGGAGAATCTCAAGGCCCCCGACAAGCAATCCGATGGCAAGAAGCAAGGGGACGAATATCCGACCGGTCTCAGCGCCCAGGTACCCCTCCTGCGCGCCTATCCGGTATCATCCTCGGTCTGCAAGAGCTCGGATACCTTCCGTTTTGACGTGGAATACGACTGCGCTGAGTATGACAATCTCTATATGGCCATCGCCATGCACGACACTCGACGCGGCGGCATAGCCTATGACACAGGTTCCGATGTCATCCGTCTAAAAGCCTGTGGGCATCAGGTGGTGCATTGTTCGGTGCCCTTGAACATTTTCAACAATGGCGAATTTCGTCTCGTCGTATCCCTGCGCGTGCGGGATGCCGCGCAAGCGGACAAAAACGCCCCCACAAAAATGATTGCCTTCACCAATGACGAGAACTCCTGTGTCTTTGCCATCAGAGACAAGCGAAACAGGGAGTACGCCTTGTTGAGCGACCGTGGGTTGCAGATCAGTCTTTTGGGCGAGGAATCACTCTGACCTGTCTGTACCCGCAGCACTTTCGATAGAATCGGAATATGAGTCACGAGAGTTGGGGAAAGAGGAGCATGGATTCCCCGGATGAGCCCACCGTCAGGGTCGTAGCCTTGGTGCTGGCCGGTGGGGTTGGCGCCCGTATGCGCGGACCGGTGCCCAAACAGTTTCTGGTAGTTCGGAACAAGCCGGTACTGGTCTATACCCTGGAGGCTTTTCAACGAGCAGTGGCCGTCGAGGACATCATTGTCGTATCCCTGCCCGAGTGGACAGGGATTGTTGAGCAATATGTCAAAGATTGCGGACTGACCAAGGTCCGATCTGTCATACCTGGAGGTGCCAGCGGTTTCGAATCCATACGTTGTGGTCTGCGTTATCTTGAGAAACAGTATTCACCTGAGGACATCATTCTGATCCATGACGGGGTTCGTCCCTTGTTGACTGAAGAAGTGATCAACGCCAACATCGCTGGCGTGGAGAAATACGGCAATGCCGTCACTGTAGTGCCGGCAACCGAGGCTTTGCTCCATACCGATGACGGCGAATCCAGCAGCAGAGTGGTTGAGCGCTCTCACATCATGCGAACCCAGACCCCGCAGAGCCTGCGTCTGCGCGAACTCTCGCTTATCCATCGCCAGGCTGATGAGATGGGTATTCATGATTCGGTAGCTACCTGCACGCTGCTGATCGAGACTGGTCATGTGGTTCATGCGGTAGCTGGTGACAATTCCAACTTCAAGCTCACCAGTCCCGAGGATGTGGCGCTCTTCGAGGCCTATCTCGATGCCAAGGGAATGGCCTGATGACTGGGGTAAGACGAGTCGATGCAGACATTCTGCAACAGGATGTGAATGGTCTGGCCGACGCCCATCCGGACTTGTGGCGGGAGCTGGATGGCTGCAGGATACTGATTACCGGCGGAACAGGCTTTGTGGGTTCCTTCATTCTGCATCTGATAGCTGCTTTGCGTCGTCGCCATGGCCTGCATATCGATGTTCTTGCTGTGGTCAGGAGTCGGAAACGTCTGCGAGATGTTTTGGGCGACGACTGGGAGGACTCATGGCTGCAGGTCGTGGAACAGGATCTTCGCGCCCCCCTCTCGCTGCAAAATGAAGGTCTGATAGAGTATTGCATCCACGCCGCCAGCAATGCCGACCCGGTGGCCTACCAATCCGATCCCATGGGGACCATGATGACCAACGTGGTTGGGACTGAGCAGATTCTGCAATATCTGGCGGATCTGGACACCAAGCCCTTCCGAGTGGTTTATCTGTCCAGCGTCGAAGCCTATGGAGGTCATAGCCAGGAGGAGATCCTCAAGGAGGGGGACAGGGGAAGCTTTGACCCGGCAGTGGTCCGCAACTGCTACCCAATCAGCAAGCTAGCCGCTGAAAACCTTTGCGCAGGGGCACGTCTGCAGCTGGGCCTTCCTGTGACTGTGGCACGTATGGCCTACCTGTATGGCCCGGGTGACCGGCTGGACGATCCCAAGATCATTACGCTTTTTCTGCGGATGCTTCAAGAGGGCAGGGACATCGAAATGCACAGCACGGGTCTGCAGCGACGTAGCTACTGCTATATCAAAGACGCGGTTTATGGCATCATGCTGCTTCTTTTGCGCGGCCAGGATTCGACATACAACATCGCCAATGGCGGGGAGGAAGTCACCATTGCCGGGGTGGCCCAGAAATTGACCCAGCTTTTTGGACGTCCGGGCGGTCTGGTGCGGTATGAACAGCCTGATCAGGATGAGCTTGCGCGCTTCTCTCCTCCGGAGGACAATATTCTTGATACTTCCAAAATACGGGCTCTGGGATTTGAGGCAGAGGTCGGACTGGCGCAAGGACTGGAACGCACCGGCCGGTATTTTGGCATGCGGCCGTCAACATGGCAGACCGGCAATGTCGCAGGGAAAGGCATGGACAATGAATAGCCGTCTGATCGCCGGCATCAAGGGGCGCCTGCCCATCTCCTCACGGTCTTTGCGAGGCTTCCGGGCGCAGGATGATGCCAGATACGCCCAACTCCTTCAGGTGATTGATGATCAACGGAAGGCCCTGGATAAGGCTCAGGAGAGTCTCGATCGCCTGGAGAAGCAATGCCGTGCGCTAAATGAAACCTTGGAATACGTCCATGATTCGAATAGCGTCATGTACTGGCAATTGTTCCGGGGAGATCATGAGACGACTGAGCAGGCACAACTCAGATTCTTTAGAGGGTTGCCCAAGGCCGAAGGCATCCATGCGCTCTTCCAGGATGCGGAGGCAAGGCTGTTCGAACTCTTTGATCAGTTTTGCCGGGATCATGAGATATCCTATTGGGGTACCGGCGGCACAGTGCTGGGCGCCTTCCGTCAGCAGGATTTCATCCCCTGGGATGACGATATTGACGTCTACATCACTCGCGAACAGTTGAGCAGGTTGGAAAAAGCCGTGCACGAGGATGGACGTTTCCGTGTCACGGTCGTCTGGGACTGGTACGTGCCTTGCAAGCAGATCAGATTTCGGTCAATAGATAAGGCCAACCCCTGTTTTGTTGATCTTTTTCCCCTGGATTGGGTATCTGGCGATCCGGAAGATGCATGGCAGGTCTGCACGCAGGAACGTATACAGTTTGCCCAGGGAATCCGCAAACAATACCAGAGTTCCTCCTGGAGCCGGGATATTTATATTTCCGGCGCAGATCCTCTGATCCCCGCCTTGGAATCCGACCTGCAGGCACACCTGGAAGAACTGGCGACTCGCATATCCATCCTGCCCACGGCTGATGGCGCTACAGGATTGATCAGAGGCATTGAAAACATTGACGAGGTGCGCCAATCCGGTCCCTACTTGACCGGTGACTGGACCGGTTCGACGACTCTGCCCTTCCGCGGGATCTCCGTTCCAGCGCCCAGGAATTATCGTGAGTACCTGAGTAAGGCCTATGGCGATTACATGGCTCTGCCGCGCGACATGCATTCCCATGAGCATGTCGCTGATGAGTACATTGCCTCGCCCGAATCGGTACGAGCCATGCGTCGGATGCTGTCGACTAACGGGGAACGGGCCCTTGGCGATGAAGAACGAAAGTGAGGCGTCCGGGCTTCGTTCGGGCAGTGTTGAGGACCTTCAGTCGTCCGGGCTCTCATGCCTGATGGTGACGGGGGGTGCCGGGTTCATCGGCACGAATTTTGTGCGTTATGTGCTGGCCCACCATCCCGACACGCACATCGTGGTTTACGATCTGCTCACTTATGCGGCCAAGATCGATAACCTCCATGGCCTTATTCCCGATCGGATCGATATGGTCCATGCCGATATCTGCGACGCGGAATCTGTGGAACAGGCCATTCGCCGGTTTCATGTCGATGCCGTCGTCCATTTTGCGGCTGAGTCGCACAACGACAACTCCATCCAGGATCCAGCGCCCTTCATCAGGACCAATCTCTATGGCACCTATGTTCTGCTGGAGGCCGCCCGTCGCCACGGCCTTCGCTTCCATCAGGTGTCCACTGATGAGGTTTTCGGCGATCTCGGCTTCGATGATCCGCACCGTTTCACCGAGGCCAGCCCCTACCGGCCCTCGAGTCCGTATTCGGCCACCAAGGCAGGGGCGGACCATTTGGCGCGAGCCTGGTGGCGCACCTATGGGACCCGCGTGACCATCTCCAATTGCTCCAACAACTACGGTCCCTATCAGCACATTGAAAAATTCATTCCTCGGCAGATCACCAACATCCTGTCCGGAATCCGTCCACGAATCTATGGCCAAGGACGTGCGGTCCGGGATTGGATCCATGTGGAGGATGACTGCCGGGCCATTTGGAGCATCCTGGTTCATGGAGCGCCTGGATCAACCTACCTCATCGGCGCGGATGGCGAGTTGAGCAACATGGAGGTGCTCAGGATGATCCTGCGCCTCATGGGCCGTGGACCAGACGAATTCGATTTGGTGGCAGATCGACCTGGAGGGGATCGTAGATATGCCATCGATGCCGGAAAGATACGACGGGACCTCGGTTGGCGGCCTCTGCACCGGGACTTCGAGCAGGGTCTGGCAGAGACGATCGACTGGTATCGCCGTCACCGCAGGTGGTGGGCAAGTGATAAGCAGGCAGTCGAGGCTCGCTATCGGGAGCAGGGACACTGATATTTGTGGCTGTACCACCCTTGGATGTAAACTAGTCGGGTTCCCGTCGTGGCCAGAGGATCGTTCAGCCACGATTGGCGTGCAATACACCCTCCTGTCACGGAAGGTCCGTGACCTGTAAGTCCAAAGGAGGTGGGTGATGTCTGCGCATAAGTATGAATTGATGTTCATTGCCGATCCGGCCATGGATGAGCGCTCGCTGAAGAAGCTGACCGACCAGTATCTCGAGGTGGTCACCAAGGAAGGCGGCTCCGTCGACAACATCGATGTCTGGGGCCGTCGCAAGCTGGCCTACGAGATCGACAAGCATAAGGAAGGCAACTACGTGGTGGTCGAGTACACCTGCGAGCCCTCCGCCAGCGCTGAGCTCGATCGTGTGCTCAACCTGAACGAGTCCGTCATCCGCACCAAGATTCTTCGCAAGGATGACAAGTAAGTAAACAGCAAAAGGACGTCGGAGCGTCGGCTGACATTCGGCCCAGCAGGCCCATTCCCAAGTCCTCATTCCGAGGAAAGGTCGTGACATGGCGGGAGATACATACATCACCGTGGTGGGTAATCTCACTGCGGATCCGGAGGTGCGTACGACCTCCAATGGAGGCACGGTGGCCAACCTGACCATCGCGTCCACGCCCAGGCAGTTCAACAGGAACTCCGGGCAGTGGGAGGACGGCGACTCGCTCTTCATGCGCTGCTCGGCTTGGGATTCCACCTACAGTCCCATGGCCTCCAACATTCAGGCCAGCCTGACCAAGGGCATGAGGGTGATCGCTCAGGGTCGTCTGGTGCAGCGCTCCTATCAGGATCGTGAGGGCAACAACCGCACGGTCGTGGAGCTGCGTTTGGACGAGATTGGACCCGCACTGACACGGAACACCGCCCAGGTCACCAGGAACGCCAACACTGGTGGCGGAGGGTCCCGTGGTGGCTTCGCTGGATCCAACAACGGCGGCTACCAGGGCGGGGCTTCCTACCAGGGCGGCGCCGGCGCGGCATCGGCCCCCATGGGTCGTCAACAGCCAGCGCAGAGCCAGCAGGCCCCTGCTCAGGATCCCTGGTCATCGACCGGGTCCGGCGATTCCTTCGGATCCTTCGGGTCCACAGGTGAGTTCGGTGGTTCCGGGGACGAACCCGAATTCTGAAGTTTCATAGCGTCATCATTCATTTAAGGAGTACCAATGTCACGTAAAAGGCCGCAACCGCCGGTCAAGCCCTTCAAGAAGAAGCCGAATCCTCTGAGGGCCGCCAAGATTCATACCATCGATTACAAGGACGTGGCTCTGCTGCGCAAGTTCATCTCTGACCGCGGCAAGATCCGTTCCCGCCGCATCACCGGCGTCACCGTCCAGGAGCAGCGCGAGATCTCCAAGGCGATCAAGAACGCCCGTGAGATGGCCCTGCTGCCCTACGCCACCAACGGTCGCTGAGGGAGGTCCGGATTATGGCAAAGGAAACCAAGGTTATTCTGACCGATACCGTGACCGATCTGGGTCACAAGGGCGACGTCGTCGCAGTCAAGCCCGGCTATGCGCGCAACTTCCTGATTCCCCAGGGACTGGCTTTCGCCTGGTCCAAGGGCGCCGCCGCGCAGATCGAGTCCCTGCAGCGGGCCCGTCGCGCCAAGTCCATGGCCACCCGTGAGGATGCCGTGGCCGCCAAGACCGCCATTGATGGGCAGACCGTCGAGATCGCAGCCAAGGTGTCCGATTCGGGCAAGCTCTTCGGCGGCATCTCCAATGATGCCATCGCCCAGGCCCTTCGCCCCCTGGCCGACGTGGATCCCCGCGCCATCTCCGTGGAGACCATCAAGACCACTGGCGAGTTCCCGGCCACCGTGGCCCTGCACCCCGAGATCTCGGCCGCTTTCACGGTCAAGGTCGTCGCCGAGTAGCAATACGACCTATTCCATGAGGATTCTTTGAAATAAGGATCTGGGCTTAAGCAGGAGGCCTTCCCGCAGCGAATATATGCGCGGGAAGGCCTCCTTTGTGTCCTTGGGGATTGCTCGCTTAGAAGTTTCCGCCGTTCCAACCCCAGTCAGTAGTGGCCGTGTAGCGAATATAGGTGCGGTCCTTAGGGATGGACAGTTCAGATTCCAGCGTGTCCATGATGGTCTTGGTCAGGCTTTCCCAGGCGGACTTGGGGACGTCGCTGCCGAAGACGTTGACTTCCACATAGGCTGCGGGCTTGCTGTCATCACCACCGAAGTAGATGGGCATGTCCGACTCGAAGGG
The DNA here is from genome assembly GCF_016100735.1 of Bifidobacterium sp. W8104. Classification (NCBI taxonomy): domain Bacteria; kingdom Bacillati; phylum Actinomycetota; class Actinomycetes; order Bifidobacteriales; family Bifidobacteriaceae; genus Bifidobacterium; species Bifidobacterium sp. W8104. The sequence goes on along the minus strand of NZ_JACFRW010000001.1, from coordinate 600,219 downwards.
ACACATGAGCCAGCCTTCGGACTTGCCAGGGACAGCGGTGATGGCCTTGCCGTAGGCGGTCTTGATCCGCTCGCGCTGTTCGGCAGTAAGGGGTGTGCTTACGTGAGTGTGGATAACGGGCATGGTGCTTCCTTTCCGGTCCATCCGGCATGACCGATCAGGATGATTCGGTACGCCCGGCGGATGGCTGACTATTCCCGTCCCATAGTAGCCTCGACTGGACGGGCTGGTTCAGCGCCAGCCGAAGGGGCGATGACTTAGGGACCAGGCACCCAAACGGTGGGCAACCGAATGCGGGTTGACCGGCTTGCCGGGGGCTGGTGCGTCCAGCAGCCACTTGCGGATCAGGAAGTTCCAGATGGCCACCACCACGGTGGCTGTGATCTTGGCGATGTTGGCGTAGAGCAGGTAGCGGGCGTGCATGGTGGTGATGGCATCCGGGGGCAGCATGGCGGTGCCCATCCATAGGATCACCTCGTTGATTCCCAGGCCGATGACCGAGGAAACCAGGAAGACCGCCATCTCCATCCACCGGGCCATGTCCTCCCGATGCTTGAAGACGTAACGCATGCTGGCCAGATAGTTGAAAACCAGGGAGATCAGGAAGGAGATGGCTCCTGCCAGGACATTGTTCAGGTGCGGCCCCATGATCAGCAGGTTCATGATGCCGATGTCGATCAGGAAGGCGATGATGCCCACGATGCCGAACTTGAGCAGCTGTCCGATTAATCTACGCACGGTAGCCCATTCAACCATTCCTCCTGCGCTGTCGGGGTACCGGGAGCCGCTTGTGCGCAAAAGCCTTACGTTACGGTCTTAGGCGGACAGCTCGGTCAGAATGGGCTCCTCGGTGCTGTTGCGGATCTGACGGAAGCCTACAAAGGCGATGGCCAGCGAAGCCAGAGCCAGAGTAGTGACCACCCCGAATCCGCCCTGGGATCCGTAGCGGTCGATGAACTGACCGGCCACAGCCGAACCGGCCGAGGACCCGATTGAATTCATGGCGCTCAGCCAAGCCATGCCTTCGGTGAAGCGGATGGGCGGCACCAGGTGGAGCATGAGCTGGTTGCCGTTGATCCAGGTGGGTGCCTGGCAGACGCCGATGATCAGGTAGATGACCATGATGGTCCACAGATTCCTGGCGAACATAAAGGTTCCGATGCCCAGGTTGACCACCAGAAGGCAGAAGTAGAAGCGCTTCCAGAGTGGAATGGTCCAGTTCTTGGCCCCGTAGAGCAGGGCGCCGACCAGGGAGCTGAAGGAGAAGCAGGCGAAGACGAACCCGGTCATCTGTTTCATCCCTTGCTCGGTGGCGAAGGCGATGATGGAAATGGACGCCGCGCTCTGGAAGGCTCCCAGGCCGAACCAGGTGGCGCAGACGGCAATCATGCCGGCACTCCAGAAGGCGCCGCTACGGCCGTTCCGGCCCTCCTGGTCCCGCAGACGTGCCACCTGCTGAGCCTGACGCTCCCGGTACTCTTTGCGGGTGATGCCCTGGGCGCGGGCCATGTCCGTCTGCGAGGGCGGCTCGGTCTCTCGGCAGGAGAGGAACATCAAGGCTCCCACCACCACGCAGATTCCGGTGAAGGAGAAGGCCAACACTCCAGAGATGACCGCAAGGATGGAAGCCAGTGGGTTGCCGATCACCCACATGGCCTCGTCGAAGACCCCTGACAGGGACAGGGCCTGGTTGGTGGCTCGGTGGTCACCGCGCAGCAGATGCGTCCACCGGCTACGGCTCATGGCTCCCCAGGGGGGAATGGCCGCCATGAAGGGGGTGACCAGGTAGAGCACCCAGGTGGGAGCGTGGGCGGTGATGGCCGTAATCAGGACCGTGGCGGCCACAATCCAGACCAGAACCGTGGGGATGGAGACCTGCCTCTGGCCGAACTTGTCGACCAACTTGCCCAGCATGGGGCTTATCAGGGCCAGGGCCACGGCCTGGATGGCGGTCAGGGCGCCGGCCAGGGAATAGCTGCCGTAGTAGTGCTGCACCGAGATGGTGATGGTCATGCCCACCATGGGGAAGGGCATGGAGGCAATGACCGACCCCACGGCGAACCGTGCCGTGTGTGGCAGCCGCAGGAGCGCCGAGTATCCTCCGAAGACCCTGTGACCGGCTTCGACCAGAGCCGCCTTCAATTGCCGTGGCATGGGCTGTTCGTCTCGCTTTCCGTGGATGTTTTCACAGTCCCGAAGCATGTTTTTCCGCCGGACCTTCCAGGGGCATGAAGGGATGTGGGGCTGCTGGGGGAACTGCTACAGTGGTAACCATATCGGCGCCCGATGGGTGCCATTCGGATACTGATAATTCTACCCTCCGCCATGGTCACTTAAGGGGCCCGTCGGGGAGTTTGGGAGGTGGGTCGTGCCTGCGACGACCATTCATTTCGTCCGTCATGGCCAGGTTGATAATCCCGATCATATTCTCTATGAGCGATTGCCTGGATTCCATCTGTCCGACAGAGGCAAGGCCATGGTCGAGGCCACGGCCCGCTTTATGGCCGAGGCTCCCGGCATGCGCGATCTGGAAGCCGTTTACTCCTCTCCGCTGGACAGAACCCGGGAGACCACGGCCATCCTGCTTGAGCGGATCAACCCCGCTCGTGTCCATCATGGCTTGAAACCATTGGAGCCTATTTACGATCGTCGTCTGATCGAGGCCGGTAACGAATTCCGCGGCAAGCGCATCGGTCACGGGCAGGGGGCCCTCTGGCGACCCTCCAACCTGCGGCTGATCCTGGACCTGCGCCGTCCCAGCTGGGGGGAGTCCTATCGGCAGATCGCCCGGCGAGTGGGGGATTTCGTCCGGCAGGTGGTTCGCAGCCATCCTGATGCGCAGGTCCTGGCCGTCTCGCATGAGTCGCCCATCTGGTCGTATCGTCATCTGTTGGAGACCGGCCACCCCGAGCACAATATGCTCCTCCGGGCCACCGCCCTGGCCTCGGTGACCTCCATTACCTTGGATTGTGAAACCGGCAAAGTGCTGGGAATCACCTACGCGGACCCGGCGGCAGGCGTGTAAAGACCGCTTGCACGGCCTAGGATGACTGAGGATACTGTCGTGGATGACTGTCCGAGAACCCTATGAAGGAGCGTGATGATCATGGTGGATGTACAGGCAAGCGCGAAGGCGATAGCCGGACGGCCCGCCGTGGCCGAGGCAGCTGAACAAGGGGCCAGGCTGGTAGACCTTTGGCCCTTGACGAATGCCGAGCATATGGCCAACGATGCCAAATATGCGGAGGACCTGCAGGTGCGCATCAGCATGGTGCTGGCGCAACTGATGACGGGCGAGGATGTGACCATCCCCGACGCTGAATACGTCTATGAGGGTGCTGAGGACATCCCTGGCCGTCCCCAGGATTTGGTGGACGCACTCATGGCGGCCAACGATGCCATCGAGGCGGCTGCACAGGCGCAGGACGACCAGTCCAAGACGCTTGCGGATTTGGCCGAAACCCTGGGAAGCGGCTGGGACCAGGCTCGGCAGCAGGATGTGGCTGCCGGCGTGGCCAAGGCCGAGCAGTCTCTGGATGGTCAGAACAAATCCCCCGAATCCTCTCGGGGCAAGGAGGGAGTGGCCCAGGCTCTGGCTACGAGTCTGGAGATTTGCAGAGATCTGCTTCAACGCGCAGGCGCCGACTCTGACCATGTTGCGGCCGCCGCGCCAATTCTGGTCTATGTCAATGAGCTCAACGAACGGCTGGGCATTCCCCAGGCCTTCCTGTCTGACGCGGATGTCATTCATGCCTTGGGATTACTGGATGATCCTGAGGCTTTCGCCGACCTGCTGGCTCCTCTGGTGGGTGCTGAATGGGACCACCATCGTCAGGAGGTGCTCTGGGACCCCGAGGAAGCCAAGCGCAAGGCCAAGGAGGATGACGAACGCAAGAGCCGCGAAGCCCTGCAGGCCAAGTTCGCCCATGTGCCCGAGGACCCCAACAAGCCTCCTGTGGAGCTTTAAGACCTTCTGCCTTTCGCCTTGCATCAGTCAAGGCGAAAGGCAGATTGGGCTCAGCGGTCGAAGCGTGCTCCTCGTGGATCGCTGGGCCTGGCCAGCAGAATGATTCCGGCGACGGTTCCGGCGAGCATGATCAATGCGCCCAAGCCGAGCAGGGAGAGCGAGGATCCTGGATGTCCGTCTGCAATAGCCACGATGGCGAAGATCACAGGGATACTGCCCACCAGTTCGCTTACGAAGGGCAGGAGTATCCAGAAGCCGGACATATTGGTGTCATGAAGGCGTCGTATGCTCACGGCCAGATTGGGTATGAAAAGTCCTATGGTGACCAGGAGGGACAGGATCCGTCCTACAAAGGTGGATCCTGAGCTGACGATCGAGATTGCAAGGTTGATGAGGAAGATCATCAGAAAAGCCCACCAGAATTCCCCACGGGAGGCCCTCCCGGAGAAGACGGAGTATTTGACGAAGAAACGCTTGCAGGCGTTTACGAAGTCAATGCCGTACCAGGGTGCGTTCAGTGGTGGCTCACCGTTGAATCCGGCATCCGCATAGGGGTAGGCCGGATACTGTGGGACTTGGGGCCCGGGCTGGTAGCCTGCCTGATATCCCGATTGGTAGCCTGCCTGCGACCAACCTTCAGGCGGTTGATAAGAGTTGTCCGATGCATAGCCAGACGGCGGGGTTGTACCGTTGGGCTGGCCGTTGGACTGGCCGGGATTCGGACCCTGACTGTAAGGCGCCTGCTGCTGTCCGTAGTACTGCTGTTCATTGGGCTGTTGACCATAGGGCTGTTGCTGGCTGTAGCCTGGCTGTTGACCCTGTGGCTGTTGACCGTATGGCTGCCCTTGGTATGGCTGTTCCCGGTGGTAATCGCCGGCAGGGCTTTGGGCTTCGCTTGTTGGATGGTAAATGTCGCTCTGGTCCGAAGCCGGCTGTGCATAGCCGGATTGCCCTGGTTGAGGCTGATTCAGGTAGGCTGTGGTTCCTGAGCCGGTTCCGTCACCGGGGTCCTTCGGGGACCAGTCGTTGGCCGAACCCTGATCAGCCGAACCCTGGTCATCGGGGATCTGGTTCCCGTTGTTCGTATCATCTGGATGGCTCATGGATATCGTCCCTCTTATCTTCTGTTGATAATCCTGAATCTGACTTTGCCGTATATCCCTATTATGGCAGGCCAATTCTTCTGCTTGCTAGTCACGGCTTGTGCAGGGTATGGGGGACCCGTCACACTTACTTGAGCCATTCTGTCAAATTCGGTAGGTGATTGCTGTTGCAGGACTCTTCACTCGTCGTCCGGATTGACCATATGATCATCGCCGGCATCGCCCAGCAGCAGCCGCTCGGTCAGGGTGATCAGGCCCAGCAGGAGTGCGGTCAGCAGGATGATGACCAGGGTGGCCGAGAAGATCAGCGGGGTTCTAAAGGAGTTGAAGGCCGACTGCAGCCATATGCCCAGGCCGTTCCTGGCGCCCAGATACTCCGAGGTGGCCGCGGTGGCGAAGACATAGGCCGCGCTGATGCGCAGACCGCCAAAGATCTGCCCGGCGGCCACTCGCAGCTTGACGTGCCAGAGTGTCCAGGTTCGGGTTGCCCCGCAGTTCAGCGCTACATCCTGGTAGAAGCCGGGCACGGATTTGAGCCCCCGGTAGGTCTGGACCACTATAGGGAAGAGGGCAAAGACGGCCACGATGACCACCTTGCCCAGGGGTTCGAATCCGAACCAAATCACGAACAGGGGGGCGATGGTGATCAGCGGGATCATCTGTGCGCCGGCGATCAGGGGGTAGAGGGCGTCGTGCAGGGTGCGCCAGCTGTAGAGGGCCAGGCCGATCACTATTCCCAGGACCGAGGCCAGGAGGAAGCCCAGAAGGCCCTCAAGGGCGGTGATGGCGGTGGCGGGCAGCAGGTCCTCCCGGGATTGCACTGTGGCATCCAGGATTCGGCTGGGCGCCGGCAGAACCTGTTCACTGACTCCGCCCAGACGGGCAGCCAGCTCCCAGATAATCAGGAGCGCCAGCAGGGTGATGGTCGGAGGCAGCGCCCGGGTTCCGCTCTGCTTCCGCACCCTCATCGACCGGCTGCTTCCCGAACGTAGCGATCGGTCCACAGGTCCTTGGCCTGAGGGGCCTTGTTGGGGTCTCCCTTCTTGGCGTCCCGGTATGTGCCCGCCTTGAACTGGAAGTCCAGATAGTCCTGGGCATCCTTGACGTTGATCAGTCCGGTGATGCTCTTTTGCTCTGGACTGTCGACCCAGTACCCCTCCTTGACGATGCTCTCCATGGAGCGCTTGGCCAGGGTCGGGTCGATGGCCGATCCCTTGGTCTCCTTGACCAGGATGTCCGCCGCCTGGTCGGGATGATTCAGGGCGTAGTCGTATCCCTTCAGGCAGGCCTTGACGAATGCCGTCAGGGCGCGACGGTGGCCGGCCTGCTGCAGCCAGGAATTCTTGACCACGAAGCCCAGCTGGTCGGGGTTGCCGGGCACTCCCCAGTCGGCCTGGGTGAAGCAGTGCAGTGCCGGGCCCTTGAGCTCGCTCTCCACGCCCTCCCAATTGGCGTAGAAGCCAGCAAAGTCGCCCTTGCCGCTGGTCAAAGTGGCGAAGGTGTTGGTGCCGCTGGTCACCCGCTTGAAGTCGCCCTTGCCGCCCGCATAGCGGATCATCTGCTTGACCACGGCCGTCTGTTCGGCCGAGCCGAAGCTGACGAAGGTCTTGCCGTCGAAGTCCTTTGGGGTCTGGATGTCGGTGCGCGAGGCCAGCGAGCACCAGCGTGCCACGGAATGCTGGCCTATGTTGAAGACCTGCCGCAGGTCGGATCCCTGGGAGTTGAAGGTGGCCAGGTTGCTCAACTTGGAGAAGCCTACGTCGGCGACCCCGTTCTGAACGGAGGTCTCGGCTCCCGCCTGGGCCGTGGGCAGGATGGTCAGCTTCAGGCCGGCCTTGTCGAAGTAGCCCAGGTGACGGGCCACGTAGATGCCCACATGATTGGTGTTGGGCGTCCAATCCAGCATGAAGGAGAGCTTGGAGCCGTCATCGGCCTTGTTCCCTGCCCCCTTGGCCCCGCAGGCTGCGCTCGTGGCTGCCATACAGAGTGCCGCTGTCAGAGCGAGCGCCCGTACGATCAGTCTGTGGCCGGGAATCCTCCTGAAGCCGCTTTTCTCCGACATGCTCATCACTGTCACCTTGCCTCTCCGGCACCCCTGGTGCCCATCCGCATCGGGGCCGTTACGGGAAGGTGAGGAGCCCGCGCGACGATCCGATACGGTCTTGACCGATGGAATTCTGCGATGTGTGCCACGGCTGCTGCCACCAGCCGCGCGAACAAGACCACTCTAGTCCAACCCAGACGGTCCTGCCTCGCCGTGATGAAAGGTTGCATCATTTGCCCTTATACTGGAAACTCACGAGAGGTCTGTGCGGGCCGACCGCTGTCGGTCTCGTCCGGAGCAAGACATCCGATTTCGGTAGGGTACGACGGAGGGTTCCCATGTCGGTGACCATCAGTGATGTGGCCAAGCAGGCGGGCATGTCCGTATCCACGGTCTCCCAGGCGCTCAACGACAAGGGGCGCATCTCCCCGCCCACCAAGGACAGGGTCCGCAGGGCGGCCATGGAGCTGGGCTACATCCCGGACAGCCGGGCCCGTTCCATGCGATCCTCGCGCTCGCATGCCGTAGGTCTGCTGGTCCCCGACATCCGCAACCCCTACTTCTCCGAGCTGGTCTACGCGGTTCAGGACCAGCTCTACTCGGCAGGCTATGCGCCCCTGATCGGCGTGTCCTCTTGCCAGGCCCGCAGGCAGGAGGACTATTACCGCATCCTTCTGTCCCGACATATGGACGGCGTTTTGGTTGTCCCTGACGGTCCGACCTCGCCCATGCTGCGCACCATGCTGGCAAGGGAATTCCCCGTGGTCTTCGTGGATCGTCCGGACCGGACCCTGCCCGGTGTCCCTCTGGTGGATTCCGACCCTGTGCCTGGCATGGAGGCGGCCCTGGATGCTCTGGCAGCCAGGGGAAGCAGACGAGTGGCCTTCGTTCCGGGCCCAGAGAGCCGCTCCTACACCTTCCGCGAGCGCGAACAGGCTTTCCTGGACGGCGTGGATGCCCGTCAGGGGTTGACGGGGTTGGTGGTCCGCCAGGGGTTCGAGGACCGTCCCAGCGCGGCCTCGACCATGCGCCACCTGCTCGGTCAGGGGGTGGATGCCGTCATCTTCGGCTACTCGGCCGATGCCATCAAGGCCGTCGCCATGGAGTGGGAGGGCGATCTGCGTTCACGCGTGCCCCTGGTCTCCTTCGACGACCTGGAGGTCTTTCAGCTGATCAGTCCTCAGGTGTCGGTCATCTCCCAACAGGTGGATCGCATGGGCCGCCAGGGCGTTGACATGCTCCTGTCCATGATTGAGCCGGGGCGGCAGGCTCCGGAGGGCATGGGCGTGGATCGCCGTCTGCGCACCCAAACCCTCTTCGTGCCAAGGGGTTTGCTGGCTTAGGTCTGTTCCTGCTTGATGCAGGGGTCGGGTCTCGACAAAATATGTGCGTGTCGGGCGGCTGTGTTGTCCCTGTAAATGATTTTCAATGGCCTTTCGGCCATTTGCCGCCCTTGTCCATACCCCGCTATTTGTGACTCAGCTCACAAAACACGGGAATAACTAAATGTAGGAAACAAATCATCCTCAGGCACTACATATGGTGGTCACGACGTGATAGAGTGAATCTTGTCATCAAGAATGACATCCATGTGATTCGCCGTTCCCGGCATGGAATTCGGGAACGCCAAAGCAAGAGCACATGAACAGTTATTAGAAGACCATATGAGGAGTGACGATGGATACTGAGGTCATGACCGATAGCGTGAAGGAGCGTGGCATTTCGGATCGCGATGCTGTCGACGGCATTCTGGTCGAGAAGCGCGACGGCCGGATCGTCGATTTTGATCCCGTCAACATCATGAACGCCATCGAAGCTGCCTTCAAGGACGTCAAGCACGAGGTCAGTCCTGAGGATCGTCAGCAGATCCGGGGCATGGCTCTGACCGTTCAGTCCGAGATCACCGATCGCTACACCAACCCGGTCAAGATCGAGGACATCCAGACCCTGGTCGAGCACGCGCTGGTCAATGCCCACCTCTACGAAATCGCTCGCTCCTATACCTCCTACCGCCTCGACCGTGACATTCAGCGGGCCAAGGCCACGGATGTCAACGAGGCCGTCCATCGTCTGACCAGCAAGGACGAGACCCTGGTGCGGGAGAACGCCAACAAGGACGCCAACGTCTATGCCACTCAGCGCGACCTGCTGGCCGGCGCGGTCTCCAAGGCCTCGGCCTTCGCCATGCTGCCCAAGGATGTCTCCAACGCCCATATGAAGGGTGACATCCACTTCCACGACGCGGACTACTCGCCTTTTACGGCCGAGACCAACTGCTCACTGCCTGATTTCGGCGACATGCTGGCCCACGGTTTCGAGCTGGGCAACGCCATGATGGACTCGCCCAAGTCCATCGGCACGGCCGCCACGCAGATAACCCAGATCATCAAGGACATCGCCGGCTCTCAGTACGGCGGCCAGACGGTCAACCGTTGCGACGAGATGCTGGACAGGTACGCGCGTCTGGACTACAAGAAGAACTATTCCATGGCCGAGGCCGTCCTGCCGGACGAAGAGCCCATCGACGTGGCCAAGGATGTCGTCCGCGGCCTCAAGGCTCGGGAGGCTGACTGGCTCCACCTGGACGATCGTGCCCCTATCGGCGAGGACGCCCCCTTCGACCTGGACGCTCCGCAGATTGTTCGGCTGCGCCAGGTCTATGCCAAGATCCTGACCCGCAAGAACATCTACGATGCCATGCAGACCATGGAGTACCAGATTAACTCCAACCGTGTCTCCAACGGCCAGACCCCCTTTGTCACCGTGGGCTTCGGGCTGGGCACCTCCTGGTTCGCCCGGGAGATCCAGCGCGCCATCTTCCTGATTCGTATCCGCGGGCTGGGCAAGGACCGCCACACCGCCATCTTCCCCAAGCTGGTCTTCACCATCAAACATGGTCTCAATGCGGACGAGGGCGATCCCAACTACGACATGAAGCAGCTGGCCCTGGAGTGCTCGACCAAGCGTATGTACCCTGACGTGGTCTTCTACGAGAACCTGATCAAGATCACCGGCTCCTTCAAGGCCCCCATGGGCTGCCGTTCCTTCCTGCAGGCCTGGACCAACCCCGAGACGGGCGAGGACGAGGAGGACGGCCGCATGAACCTGGGTGTCGTCACCGTCAACATCCCCCGCATCGCTCTTGAGTCCCGCGGCGACAAGGATCGCTTCTGGAAGATATTCGACCAGCGCATGGAGGTGGCCCACCACGCCCTGCAGTTCCGCATCATGCGCTGCAAGCAGGCCACGCCCATCAACGCTCCCACCCTCTACCAGTACGGCGCCTTCGGCAGGCTGAAGCCGACCGACAGTGTAGACACCCTCTTCCGCAACAGCCGCGCCACCGTTTCGCTGGGTTACATCGGCCTCTATGAGGCCACCAGCGTCTTCTACGGCAAGGACTGGATGAAGGACCACTCCTGGGATCCGGAGGGCAAGGAATTCGCCCTGAGCATCGTGCGTCGAATGAATCAGCTCTGCAAGCAGTGGGAGAAGGCTGAGGGATACCACTACTCGGTCTACTCCACCCCGGCCGAGTCCTTGACTGACCGCTTCGCCCGGATGGACAAGGAGAAGTTCGGCGTAGTCGACGGCGTGACCGACCACGACTTCTACACCAACAGCTTCCACTACCCGGTCTGGCTGCGGCCCACGCCCATGGAGAAGCTCAGCTACGAGCGGGACTTCCCCTACCTGGCCTCGGGCGGATTTATCAACTACTGCGAGTTCCCCTCCATGCAGCAGAACCCCAAGGCCCTGGAGGCTGTATGGGACTACGCCTACGACATCGGCATCGGTTACCTGGGCACCAACACCCCCATCGATCACTGCTTCGTCTGCGGCTACGAGGGTGACTTCGAGCCCACCGAGGAGGGCTTCAAGTGCCCCGAGTGCGGCAACGACGATCCTGATAAGTGCAACGTGACCAAGCGCACCTGCGGTTATCTGGGCAACCCCGTCCAGCGGCCTATGGTCCACGGCAGGCACGAGGAGATCGCCCACCGTGTCAAGCATATGGAGGGCGAGACCGGCCACGTGGTCCTCAAGGACGGATCCACCAAGGAGTGGTTCGACGACAAGGCCGAATAGGCTCTGATAAGACGCAGTTAATGGCGGGCCAGGTAGTTTGCGGCCCGCCATTGTCATGAGGAGGACCAGATGACGGACAAACAGGGGAGCATGAGGAAGACGGGTGGCCACCGTGACTTCGCTGCTGATGAGCAGGGGCGTGGTCCGGGGGTTCCCTCTGCGCTGACCAACAATCCCAAGGCCGGCCAGTGGGACGGTCGCCGACTCAGTCGGGGAATCGTGGCGGATTACAAGCGTCTGGTCATGACCGACGGCGAGGGGATCCGCTGCTCCCTCTACGTCAGTGGCTGCCCCTTCCGCTGCCAGGGGTGCTACAACGCTTCCATCTGGGACTTCGGCGCCGGGCATCCCTATACCCGGGAGCTTGAGGACCAGATCATCAAGGACCTGTCGCTGTCCTACGTGCAGGGCATCACCTACCTGGGCGGGGAGCCTCTGCTCAACACCCCCATGCTGCTCGGCCTTTCAGAGCGAATCCGGCGCGAGTTCGGCCACGAGAAGGATATCTGGTGCTGGACCGGCTACACCTGGGAGGAGCTGAACCGGCCGGGGGAGACCCCGGACAAGGCCCAGCTGATCTCCTACCTTGACGTGCTGGTGGATGGACGCTACTTGGAGAATCGTAAGAACAGCCTGCTCCAGTTCCGGGGCTCGGACAACCAGCGGATCATCGACGTGCCGCGTTCCCTGGAGCAGGGCCGGGTGGTCATCTGGCCCAAACTGCACGACCAGACCAGGTTTATTCCGGAGACCTACAGCAAGGACCGGCAGCAGGAGCAGCAGCGGGGCTAATACCGGCTCCAGCTCTGAATTGGTCTACGTCGCCTTGCCGGGGCACAATGGGAGCCATGACTGATGAGCATGATCACGACGCCAAACCCGACCTGCCCAAGAACCCGAGGGTCCGCTTCTGCCCTTCGCCGACCGGCACCCCGCATGTGGGCATGGTCCGAACCGCACTCTTCAACTGGGCCCAGGCCCGGCACTCGCATGGTACCTTTGTCTTCCGCATCGAGGACACCGATGCCCAGCGCGACAGCGAGGAGAGCTACCAGCAGATTCTGGAGGCCCTCAAGTGGCTGGGACTGGACTGGGATGAGGGTGTGGAAGTCGGCGGCCCGGATGGCCCCTACCGGCAGTCCGAGCGTGGCGACATATACCGCGATGTGGCCCGGCAGCTTCTGGATGCCGGCTACGCCTATGAGTCCTACTCCACCGCTGAGGAGATCAAGGAGCGCAACCTGGCCGCCGGCCGTCCTGCCGCTTTCGGCTATGACGGCTACGACCGCGACCTGAGTGACGAACAGCGTCAGGCCTTCCGTGATCAGGGCCGCCGTCCAGCCCTGCGCATCCGCATGCCCGACGAGGACATCGCCTTTGACGACCTGATTCGCGGGCATATCGAGTTCAAGGCCGGGTCCGTGCCCGACTATGTGATCGTGCGCCCCAACGGCGATCCCCTTTACACTCTGACCAACCCGGTGGATGATGCCCTGATGCGCATCAACGTGGTCCTGCGCGGTGAGGATCTGCTCAGCTCCACCCCACGGCAGATCGTCCTATACCGGTACCTGATGAAGCTGGGCATAGCCCGGGCCATGCCCCTGTTCGGGCACCTGCCCTACGTCATGGGCCAGGGCAAGAAGAAGCTGTCCAAACGTGACCCGGAGTCCAACCTTTTCCTGCACCGGGAGCACGGCTTTATTCCCGAGGGCCTGCTCAACTATCTGGCCCTGTTGGGCTGGTCCATCGGCCCGGATCGGGATGTCTTCTCCATGGATGAGATGGTTGAGCACTTCGACATCCGCGATGTCAAGGCCAATCCCGCCCACTTCGATATCGACAAGGCCGTAGCCATCAACGCCGAGCACATCCGCATGCTGGAGCCACAGGACTTCCTGAATCGCTCCCTGCCCTACCTCAAGCGTGACGGGCTGGTGAGTGCCGAGCGCTGGCAGGACCTGAGCGATAGGGAGCAGCGGATTCTGAGCGCTGCCGCCCCCCTGGTCCAGCCTCGTGTGCGTCTGTTGGGCGAGGTCTCCGGCATGGTGGGGAGTCTGCTCAGCAAGGATGATTACCTGGAACCCGAGCCGGACGCCCGCAAACAGCTCAAGGACTCGGCCGGGCAGGTCCTGGACCTGGCTATTGCCGCCCTGCAGGATGTGTCAGACCAGGACTGGAAGACCGATCACCTGCACGACCTGCTCACTCAGGCGCTGGTGGATGAGGGAGGCTATAAGCCCCGACTGGCCTTCGGGCCGGTCAGGGTGGCGGTCTCGGGAAGACGCGTCTCGCCGCCCCTGTTCGAGTCCCTGGAGATTCTGGGCAAGGGCACAACACTCCGAAGGATGGCCAACTTGCGCCAAAACCTCTAAGCGGGTATATTTCTTTTTTGTTGTGCTACTGACCTGCTGAACCGGGTTCGTACGCGGCGAAAAGTGAAGCCCCCGTCGTCTAGCGGTCTAGGACTACGCCCTCTCACGGCGCCAACACCGGTCCAAATCCGGTCGGGGGTACGACATGTGGCAACTGTCCAAGCGGTTGTCGCACAGCCAATTGGGGTATGGTGTAATTGGCAACACAGGTGATTCTGGTTCATCCATTCTTGGTTCGAGTCCAGGTACCCCAGCGGTAGGGACATGAGGTCTCAAGGAGCGGAATGCCGACACGGTGTTCCGCTCTTCTTGTTTACGCATTACCATGGATTACAGGAATGCTTCTGTCCTGCAAAGCGGCGGACGGAGGCGTCCACGAGAGTTGTTCACGGTGTGAGCAAGCAAACAAAAAGAGGAGGCCCGGCAGACTGTTATGTCAGAGTTTCCGATGATGGAATCTGATACGTTGAGCATAGAAGCTTGAGTGATGAACCCAATCATCGGCTGATCGGGCAACATCACCCGGTATATGAATCATTGTACGATTTTTTCGGTAAAGGTGTGTGATTATGACGACAATCATGGTGTTGGGAGCTGGTTACGCGGGTCTTCGCGTGGTCAAGAAGCTGGCTCATGCAAAGACTGATGCCCGTATAGTCCTGGTCAATAAGAACGAGTACCACTATGAGTCCACTCAGCTGCACCAGGTGGCGGCGGGAACCAAGGAGCCGGCGGACGTGGTCTTCGACCTGCGCAAGTCCCTGCCCGATTCGGTGGAGCTGATTGTCGACAAGGTGGTCGGCATCGATCAGGACAACCGCCGGGTCAGCCTGGAGCATCACGATCCTCTGTCCTATGATTACCTGATCAACGCCCTTGGCTTCGAGTCCGAAACCTTCGGCATCAAGGGTGCCGATGAGTATGGATGGCCGCTCGTCGACGTGGACACCGCCTTGGCGGCACGTAAGAAGCTGGAAGAGACGCTGGCCCGCTACCAGACCAGCCATGATCCCTTGGATCTGAGCATCGTTGTCTGCGGCGCTGGCTTCACCAGCATCGAGTACCTGGGCGAACTGGTCTACCGTCTGCCTCAGCTCTCGAAGCGCCTGGGCTTTCCCATGGATCAGGTCAAGGTGGATTGCATTGAGGCCTCGCCCAAGATCCTGCCCATGTTCAGCAAGGACCTGGTCGACTGGGCTGTGGATTACCTGCGCAAGCGCGGAGTCAACTTCCACACCTCCACCCCCATTACCGAGGTCAGGCAGGATGCCGTGGTCTCCGATGATCAGGAGTTCAAGGCCCATACGATCATTTGGACAACGGGTGTGCGTGGTAGCCACGTTATTGCCGATTCCGGGTATAATCAGAAGCGTAACCGTGTAGTGGTCAGGGATGACCTGTCGGTCGAGCAGCATCCAGAGGAGTTCCTGGTGGGTGATGTCAGTGCCGTTCCCGACCCCCAATCGGGTCGGCTCTACCCGACCACTGCGCAGATTTCGATGGCCCAGGCTGATACCGCGGCCGCGAATGTCCTCGCCAGAATGCGGGGGCAGGAGCCCCAGCGGTTCACCTTCCGAAGCCTAGGGACCGTGTGCTCTCTCGGTCCTCATGCCGGGGTTGCCGAAATCGACCGTATGGGCACGCTGAAGCTCAAGGGCAAGGCGGTCTCGGTCCTGAAGTGGATCGTAAACGAGCGGTCGGTCCTGGAATTGGCCGACGTGCGTACCATGTTGGAGAGCAACTGAACCAGCGTCTCAAGGGACGCAAGGGGCTAGACGACGAGGGAGAGGAGGACGAACATGATTCAGGCCATGAGGATGCGGCACATGTTCGTCCCCTTTCAACCTCGGATCGGATCGTTCTGGGCGACGGTGGCCATCGGCCCTGCGTTCATCGACATCATTGACTACCTCCTGCTCCTCCTCATTCCGGCGGAAACCATGGCTGACTGCGGCCTCCGCCGGGATGGTGGAGGCCCCCGTGCCCGTTCGCGGATCGGCAGGAGCGAGAGGAGAGTGGCATTAGCATGAGTTTTCTACAAGGTTTGTGGTTCTTTGTCATCGGCCTGCTTTTCGCGGGCTTCCTTCTGCTTGAAGGCTTCGACTTCGGCGTTGGCATGGCTACCAGGTTCGTGGCCCGCGACGGTGATGAGCGCGCCACTTTCATGAGGGCCATCGGCCCCCACTGGGATGGCAACGAGGTCTGGCTGATCACTGCCGGCGGCGCTATGTTCGCCGCTTTCCCGCTCTGGTACGCCTCCCTCTTCTCGGGGTATTACCTCCTGCTCTTCCTGGTACTGGTTTCCCTGATTCTGCGTGGCGTCTCATTCGAGTTCGCCTCCCACGCGCTGACCAGCCGTGAGCGCGGTGTCTGGCAGTGGGCCAACTTCATCGGTTCCCTCTTTGCGCCATTCTTCCTGGGCATGATGCTGACCAGCCTGATCCAAGGCATCCCCATGGATAAGAACGGCGATGCCTGGCCCGGGTTCTTCGACGTGTTCAACTGGCTGTCCGTGGTCGGCGGCATTGCTGTCGTCTTCTTCAGCTTCGTTCATGGCCTGCACTTCCTGAGCCTGAAGATGGGTGTCATGGATTCCCGTCGGATGCTCAATGTCAGCGAGAAGGCCTACTGGATCGCCTATCCGGCCCTGATCGTCTTCGTGCTCCTGGCCATCTTCAACACCGACTTCTACAAGGCACGTCCACTGTCCACCTGGCTGATCACCGTCATCATCCTGGCGTCGGTTATCGGAGGCCACGTTGCCGTCTTCAAGAAGCGCGGCGGCTACGCCTTCACCTGCTCGGGCATCACCCTGATGGCTATCATCGCCTTTATCTTCAACGGGCTCTTCCCGCGGGTGATGATCGCTGATGATCCGGCACACAACCTGCTGATTCAGGATGCCTCGGCATCACCGCTGACCATGAAGATCATGACCGTGGTGCTTTGCATCTTCCTGCCCATCATGCTGGCCTACTTCATCTGGAGCTACTTCATCCAGCGCAAGCGGCTGGACACCGATGGTGCCCACCTGACCTCGCCTGTGGCCCCTTCGGTCACCGTGGCTGAGACCGTCTGAAAATCAAAGGAGGCAGGGGGGCAGTGCTGACAGGACCGGAGCGCATCCGGAGGATAATGCATTGATTGACAAAAATCTCTTCCGTTTCGACGGAGTCCGGTCCACCTTGGGCCTGCTGGCTGCACTGTCCCTGGTCCAGGGAATAGGCGTGGTGGTTCAGGCCTATGGGTTGACCCTGGCCCTGGTGCGCATCTGGCGCCTTAAGCACCTCGGGGTGCTGGTGGTGCCGGTGCTGATCTTTCTGGCCGCCTACACCTGCCGGCAGCTCTGCGACGTGGCCAAGGATCGTATTGCCACCGATCGTGCCGATGCCATCGTGGCTGAGCTGCGGCCCAGTATTCAGGACAAGGTCTTCTCATTGGGGCCCTCGGCTCTGGCTCGGCGTGGCACGGGCTCTGCCGTCACCATGTTGGTGGATGGACTTGATCAGGTACGCACCTACGTGCTGACGGTCCTGCCAAAGATGATGGACCTCATCTTCATTCCCCTGATTGTCCTGGTGGTGGTCTGGACCCAGGATGCAGGTTCCGGGCTCATCCTCCTGCTCATGTTGCCCCTGCTCATCTTCTTCATGGTCATTCTGGGTCTGGCGGCCAGGGATCGCTCCAGTCGGCAGTACGCTCAGTTCCGTAAGCTCAACACCAGGTTCATGGATACGGTCCTGGGCCTTCCGACCCTAAAGATGCTGGGCATTGACAAGGAATACGAGGACGAGATCTATTCGGTCTCGGACCGCTTCCGCAAGAGGACCATGAGCGTTATCAGGGTGGCCATGACCTCCACCTTTGCTTTGGACTTCTTCGCCACCTTGGCCATCGCCATCATGGCCGTCTTTTTGGGGAACAACCTGATCAATGCCAAGGTGGAGCTCTTTCCAGCCCTCTTGGCCCTGATTCTTGCTCCTGAGTACTTCATGCCCATCCGCCAGTTCGGCGATGATTTCCACGCCACGCTGAACGGCAAGAACGCCCTCGATGACATCGCGGACATGCTGGCCCAGCCAGAGCCCAAGCGCTTGGAGGAACTGGACTGGTCCGGGTGGAAGGAAGACAGTCACCTGCGCCTGGAAGGAATCGACTTCGTCTATCCTGGCCCCAAGCCGGTGGAGAGCAATGCTTCAGCCGGGGCGCAGATGGATGCCATGGCCAAGTCCGAGAGCCAAAAGACCAGCAAGAAGAGCCGCAAGTCCAAGGCATCCGAGGCTCATGACGGCAATGAGAAATCGGTTTCGGCTGAGTCCGGTTCCAATACGTCGCAAGGGACTGTAGTTGGTGCTGCTGTAGATTCACAGATCAGTGGGTCCGACGGTACTACGGAGGAACAGCCTCTGGCTCTGAGTGGTCTGGACTTCAACCTGCACGGTTTTTCCAAGGTGGCCATTGTCGGTCGCTCGGGAGCCGGCAAGTCCACGCTGATGGATCTACTGGCCGGTTTTGACCAGCCCAGGGCAGGCACCATCGACCTGGATGGTCATAGGCTGGAGCACTGCAATGTGGCTGCCTGGCAGCGGCACATCAGCTACATTCCCCAGAACCCCTTCATCTTCCATGGCACCGTATCCGACAACATCCGTTTTTATAACCAAGATGCAGACGATGCCCAAGTGGCCCGTGCAGCCGATCGGGCTGGACTGACCGACTGGCTGACAACATTGCCCGAAGGTCTGGGCACCCAAATCGGAGAGGGCAACCGCGGCATCAGCGGCGGTCAGGCCCAACGAATCGCCCTGGCCAGAGGCATCCTTGACCCTTCGCGCGAGATTCTGTTCTTTGACGAGCCCACCGCTCACCTGGACATCGAGACCGAATATGACCTGAAACAGACCCTGCTGCCCATCATGAATGGACATCTGGTCGTCCTGGCCACCCACCGGCTGCACTGGCTGGCCAATATGGACTGGGTGATCATGTTGGAACATGGACGAATTGTGGCCCAGGGCGATCCGCATGAGCTGATTGGACAGGGCGGTCCCTTGGATGCGCTGATCGATGAGATGGGAGGGAACCAGATTGCCGACTACCAGTAGGACTGAAACCGCCGAAAGAGACGGCATGGGATCGTCCAAAGCCTCCCGCCGCGGCCGCGGACTGTCGGGCTATATGCATATCTGGCACCGCGACCATTGGTTCTGGCCCTATCTGCGTCAGGACAAGGGTCTGCTTGCCCTTATCTTCTTCCTGGGGACCATCACCTTCGTATGCGCGGCCGGGCTGATGTTCACCTCGGGCTTCCTGATCAGTAGGTCGGCCCGCCACCCCTTCAACATCTTCGCCGTTTATGTGCCGGTGGTCCTGACCAGGGCTTTCGGTATTGGACGGCCCACATTCAAGTACCTGGAGCGCATCAAGAGCCATGACTGGGTGCTCCGAGTGGTTTCCAAGTTACGTGTTCAGCTCTACCGCACCCTCTCGCAGGACGCGGCCTTCCTGAACGAGCATGAGCGTACAGGCACGGTCCTGGGCATGCTCTCGGACGACCTGGACCATTTGGAGAACTTCTACCTGCGCACCATCTTCCCCACGGTCGTGGCCTACATGATGTGGGTGGTGGTCACCATCGCCGTGGGTGTCTTCTCCTGGCTGACCTCGCTCCTGCTCTTCCTGCTTTTCGCCCTGATCCTGATTCTGGTCCCGCTGGTCTCGCTGGCTTATTCAGACGGGCGTTACGACATGGAGAAGGCACGGCGGCAGGACCAGTACACCGCAGTGACCGAGAGCTACATGGGTCTGGGGGATTGGGTGATCACCCGCCGTCGGCGGCGTTTCGTCGACACGGCGTCCGGTGATTTCAACGACATTGCCTCCGGCCGTAGAGAGCAGAAGCGCTTCGAACGCTGGCGCAACTGCGGCATCCAGATGATTTTCGCCCTCATGGTGGTGGCTCTGATTGTTGGGGCGGATCTGCGTATGACCAGTTCCACCTCCATTGCTGACTTTGCGGCAGCCGTGGTCCTGGCGGTTTTCCCCCTGGTCGATTGCTTCATCGTGGTTTCCCAGGCTGTGGCTGAGGTCCCCCTTTACACGGACTCGCTGGACCATCTGAACGGTCTGACCGAGCGCGTCGAGTCCCGGCGAATCGAGCCGAGTGCACAGACCAGGCTGGAGGGGCCGATCAAGTCAATCGTCTTCGACCATGTCAGCTTCTCCTACGGCCCCGATGACCCCCTGCTGCTGGACGACTTCAGCCTGCGAATCGAAGGCGGGCAGCGGGTGGCCCTGCTCGGTCCCAGCGGCGAGGGCAAGACGACGGTCCTTCAGCTGCTCCTGGGCGACCTGCGTCCTACCAGTGGCCGCATCCTGATCAATGGAATACCGGTCGATGCCTTACAGGATCAGCGTCCTCAACTCTTTGGCTATCTGAATCAGCAGGCCTTCCTCTTCAACACCACCATCGCCTCCAACGTGCGACTGGGCGCTCCCCAGGCCGATGACGATCAGGTTCGCCAGGCCTTGAAGGCTGTACAGCTGGATCAGGTCGTGGATAACATGCCACAGGGAATCGACACGCCGGTGGATGAGGCCGGCGGCCGTCTCTCAGGCGGACAGCGTCAGCGTCTGGCCCTGGCCAGGATCGTGCTCAAGCGCACTCCGATCATCCTTCTGGACGAACCCACCATCGGTCTGGATCCCATAACCGAGCGGCGGCTCATGGCCATGATCTTCAAGGTCAGCCAGGATCGCACCCTTCTTTGGGTGACCCACCACCTGCAGGGGCTGGAGGAGGCCGATCAGGTCATTTTCATGCAGAATGGTCATATAGCCATGCAGGGTCGGCCTGTTGACCTGTACCATGAAAACGCACGTTTCCGTGAACTTTATCGCATGGATGTTTCTGACGTGGACAAGGGTGCCGGTCAAGGGATATACTTAAAGAAGCAGTCAGATTCAGATGGACGGAACCCTGTTGAATGACCATCAGGCTGTTTCCCGAGCAATGAATTTTGCACGGTTGTCGGGTCGCCGATCCTGGCGGATGGCTTCCCGGCCGGTCACCGTGCACCGTCGGTTCATGGACTGGACGGTAAGGAAACCGGAGCCCGTGGAAGCGACCGGGTCGCGAAGTCGGGGAGAGCTGAAAGGTTCTTGTGGGCACAAGCCTGGTCATATCTGAATCCGTCCGGATTCGACCCGTGTACCCGCGCCCGACGAACCCTGCAGAGATTGGGAGGAACGATGTTCACTGTATTGGGATTGTCTAGATTCCAGTTCGCCATGACGACGATATTCCACTTCTTCTATGTCCCTATGACCATCGGTCTGGCCCTGGCGGTCGCCATCATGGAGACCACCTATGTGGTGACCAAGAAGGATGTCTACAAGAAGATGACCATGTTCTGGTCCAAGATCTTCCTGCTCTCCTTCGCGGTCGGCGTGGTCACGGGCATCATCCAGGAGTTCCAGTTCGGCATGAACTGGTCCAACTACTCCAGATTCATGGGTGACATCTTCGGCGCCCCCCTGGCCATCGAGGCCCTGCTGGCATTCTTCCTGGAATCAACTTTCATCGGTGTGTGGATGTTCACCTGGAATAGGTTCAAGCCGGCCGTGCATGCGGTCTTCATCTGGCTGACCTTCCTGGGTTCCTCCATGTCGGCAATCTGGATTCTGGCTGCCAACAGCTTCATGCAGCATCCGGTCGGCTTCGAGATCAACCAGGCCACCGGCCATGTGCGACTGCGCAGCTTTGGCGACGTTATGTCCAATCCTCAGCTGTGGATCGAGTTCCCCCACGTCTTCTTCGCCGCCGTCTGCACAGGTGCCTTCGTGGTCATGGGCTGCAGTGCTTTCAGCCTGCTGAGGATGCATATGGGGAACAAGGACAAGGCCGTGGCCGCTGTCGAGGCAGACTCCGAGAAGCAGGCCAAGGTCAACCTGTTCACCAAGTCCATCCGTCTGGCTGCTCTGCTTGGGCTTATCGGCTCCATCTGCGTGATCACCTACGGTGATTTACAGGGCAAGTTCATTGTGACCGATCAGCCTATGAAACTGGCTGCCACCGAGGCCATCTACGAGGATACCGGTGATCCAGCACCTTGGAATGCCGTGGCTCTGATCAATGAGAAGGACCATAAGATTGAGGGGTCCGTCGAGATTCCCGGAGCCATGTCGCAGCTGGCTTATGGCAAGAAAACAGGCGCCGTCAAGGGCATGAACACCGTCAACAAGGAGCTGCACGAGAAGTACGATGCCAAGTACGGCAAGGACATGAACTACTACGTGCCGGTCACCACCCTGTTCTGGGTCTTCCGCCTGATGGTCGGGATCGGGTTTGCCTTTGCCCTGATATCGGCATTGGTGCTCTGGTTCACACGCAAGAAGAAGAATACGCTCTTTACCACGCGCTGGAAGCTCTGGATCATGGGCATCTTCACCTTCGCCCCCTTCGCTGCTACGACCAGCGGCTGGCTGGTGACTGAGCTTGGGCGCTATCCGTGGCTGGTCTATGGTTTCCAGACCATCGCCGATGGAGTTTCACCCACCAGTACAGTGCCGAACCTGCTCTTCACCTGCATTGTCTACTTCCTGCTCTTCCTGGTCCTGGGCGGAGTCATGGTCTTCTACACCAGGAGGACCCTGCACCAGGGACCCTTCTACAAGCCGGATGACGGTAATGGGCCACAGCCTGCCAAGGTTCATGGCGCACCGGCTAGGGTAGCCTTGGCCTGATGGTCGACTGATTTCAAACCCTTCCTTCCCCTTCGGTAAATCCCCCGCTTCGGACCGCATGGTTCGGAACGGGGGATTTGCTGTCATGGGGGGGGGGTGCCGCCAGCAGCAGCCAACGGCGGTGAGGTTTAAGAGCAGAGAGCAATGACGAGCATGAAGTGGCAGATGTGACGGATGTTCGTCTCGTGGCTGATATTAGGCTGGCATCACTCGCTCTCGTTAAGTTGCGCTGGTTCCGACGCGTCGATTCGTTCAGACCTGTGCGGACAGCCTGGCCACAATTCGCTGCAGCAAGTTGCGTACGCCCTCAGACATGGGGGAATCGTCGAGACCGCCCGCAGCTCGTTGCAGATAGTCCTTGGCGATTCGCCGACTGCTCTCCATCAACTGGGGGTGGGCTCTGAGGTAGTCGACCACCAGGTCGGGATCATCCTGTTGGACCAAAGTTCTGAAGTTCTCATCCTCCTGGAATCCCAGTAGAACCGGCAGAGTGTAGATTCCGTCGCGAATGTCCTCCAGCTTGGGCTTGCCTGTGTCACGATTCAGATCGAAATCGTTGATGTCGTCGATGATCTGGAAGGCCATGCCAAGATTGCCGCCGAAGTCTCTGGCGGTCCGTTCCAAGGCCGGGTCAGTTGGCTGGCCATCAAGGCGGATCCCGGTCAGGCAGGCCAGGCGGAAGAGGGCTGCGGTTTTTCCCGAGATGGCTCGGTTGTAATCGTCGATGGTGATGTGGGTGTGGTGACGGTCGGACTCTTGGTAGAGCTCGCCGCCGACAATCTCGCAGACCGTACCGGCCTGCTCACGGATAAAGGCTGTGTCAGGGGCGATGGAGGCCATGATCTCCATGTAGCGGGAGAGGATCAGGTCTCCCAGATAGATGGCGGCCTTGTTGCCCCGCATGGTGTGGACCGTGGGCTTGTTGCGGCGGATGGGGGCGTTGTCCAGAACGTCGTCGTGGACCAAGGTAGCCAGATGAAGCATCTCGATGGCGGCGGCGCCGGTGATGACGGTGTCGTTCAGCTGCCCTCCGGTCCCTGATCCGGACCGGGCAAAGAGGACCACCATGGCGGCGCGAATCATCTTGCCGTGGTTGTCCAGCAGTCGACGGTAATCCTCCTGATAGGGGGCCACATGGGTACGTTCCTGGTGCAGGCGGTCAACGACCAGCTCAAGATCCTTGCGCAACAGGAGCTCTTGTCCTTCTGCCATGGAGGTACGCTCCCTCTATCTCGTTAAGAACCGCAACGTATCCAATATACCAAGACCGGGGCCAGCCCTGAAGATTGTCGGCCCGGTCCTGGCTGTCGTCGTAATCACTGTGGTCAAGCTAACATCCAACGTGCCAGCCTGCTGCTGTGACGCCGAGGCCTGAACCCGATTCGTAAGGGGGCTGCATAGATCGGCCTGGGAGCGAAGCCGGGTGAAGTAGGCTAGGTGTATGAGTCAGCATTACCAAGCGGATCAGGTCTCCCCACAAGGCGGCGAGGGAGAGCACGATCGACCGCTGTCCGTTTCGGCCCGGCTGGGGCGACTTCAGTTCCATTACTCGGGCAAGTTCAGACTTCTGCAGCTGGCCGACGTCCAGGAGGGCCCCAAGGTCTCTCCGGACACAATCAGGCTGATAGGCGCGGCTTGCGATGCGGCAAAGCCCGATCTGGTGGTCTTCTCGGGCAACCAGGTGGCCGGTTACGACACGGCATACGAGCACACCTTCCGTAAGAGACGTTGGAGCACCCCTCTGGACGGCATCTATTCGGCTGGTCTGAGCATGGGCGGCGCACTGGGACTTGGGGGAGCCTCTCTGAAACGATCCTCCAAGCCCCGGGAGGATCAAGCAGCCGCGGACCGTCGGGAACCGGACCGCAGGGATGCCGAGCGTGTACGTCAGCAGAACATCAAGCACACCGAGGATCTGGTCCGCAGAACCGTTGGTCTGATCACTGGCCCGTTGGTCGAACGCGGGATTCCCTTCGTCGCCACCTATGGCAACCACGATTTTCAGTGCGGTCTGGATACCGATCAGATGGATGCCATCTATCGGGAGGTGCCTGGCTGTCTGAACCCGGAGGCTACGGTCGCCCATCCTGATCGGGTCCATGCGCTGATCGGGTCGGCCCTGCCCTCCCAGACGGCCTTTGTCTGCGCCCCGGGTACTTTCGCCCTGCCTGTGGCGGATTGCGACGGAAACGGGGTGGTCATGGGACTGGTCCTTCTGGACTCTGGTGACTATGCCCGAGCAGGCGGCTACGGTTCACCTTCGGACCAGGCCCTGGACTTTCTGGCGGCTGCTCCCGACCTTCTGGGCAACCGGTCCATAATCTTCCAGCACATGCCCATCCCCCAGTTCTATGATCTGCTCAAGCCGGTGCCAGCCACCACAGCCTATGCGGTCCAGGGCTATCGAAGCTTCGACTCCCGTTGCTACATCCTGGACGAATCGCGCACCTGCCCGGGCTCATACCTGGGCGAGGGCGTCTCCTGTCCTGACGAAGACAGCGGCGAGTATGATCTGCTGACCCGGAACCGGGGCTACTTCGCCCTCTTCGCAGGGCATGACCATCGCAATGGCTTCGTCGGACGCAGCGGGGATCTGACGTTGGGGGCCACGCCCACGTGCGGATTCGGCTCCTACGGTCCGGTGCCCAGCAAGCGGGCGGCACGGCTCTTCGAGTTCGACATCCGCCATCCGCATCATCCGCGTACCCAGCTCCTGGAGTTCGGGCAATTGGTGGGGCGGCCGGGATCCCATAAGGTCTACACCTTCGCCATGAGCCATGTGCCCACCTCTACCGGGGACGCTGTCAACCTCTTGCGTCGGCCCGGATTTCTGGCGGGCGGCCTGACGGCCCTGGCAGGGCTGATCGCCTCCTGGGGTTCCACCAAGCGGCGATCAGGACCAAGGGGTTAGGAATTCCCGCTCAGGCCCTACGACGGGCGGGAGAAGAGGCTCGTAGCAGGGCTTCGGTCAGGTATTTGCCGGCGGCCATGACCAGGGGGGCGTAGCGCCTTCCCGGCGTGGTGGACATGCGGTTGACCGGTCCGGAGATGGATATGGCGGCCATGACCTGCCCGGATCCGTTGCGGATGGGGGCCGAGATGGAACAGACACCCTCTTCCCGCTCGTTGATGGACTCGGCCCAGCCGCGCTTGCGGACCGTAGCCAGGGTCGCTGCATTGAACTTGGCGTGTCGCAGACCCTGATGGAGGCGCTCAGGTTCCTCCCAGGCCAGCAGAATCTGTGCCGCTGACCCGGCCTCCATGGACAGCAGAGCGCCTACGGGGATGGAGTCACGCAGGCCCGAGGCGCGTTCCACCGCGGCGATGCAGACCCGGACCTCGCCCTGGCGGCGGAAAATCTGGGCCGACTCGCCCGAACGGTTGAGCAGTGTATGCAGGATGGGCCCCGAGGCGGTCAGCAGTCGATCCTCGCCGGCGGCGGCGGCCAGTTCGGCGAAGCGGGAACCCAGGACGAAGCGGCCATGCGCGTCCCGCAGCACGAAGCGGTGGCGCTCCAAGGCGATGGCCAACCGGTGGGCTGTGGGTCGGGCCAACCCGGTGGCGTTGACCAGCTGGCCCAGGGTCATGGGTCCGGTCTCCAGGGTGTCCAGAATTCGCACCGTCTTGTCCAGAACGCCGACGCCCGAATGAATCTCCTCCTGATGCATGTTTGGATCGTTTACGGAGGGATATCTGTCGTCGTCGTTCATAGAAGGTGTGTCCATGGTTGAATTATGCCATCTCAGTATATGAAATGCAAAAGTTCATAACGGTTGGGCAGTTCCATACTCGGTGGTAAGAGGCCGGCGGGGTGCCGATGAGGTTGGCGCCCTGGCCGGTCGTAGGCTTTCAGGAGGCGATATGGGACGCACAATGGCGGAAAAGGTCTGGACCGATCATTTGGTCAGAAAGGGCCAAGGCGGCGAGCCCGATCTGATCTACATCGATCTGCAGCTCATGCACGAGGTGACCAGTCCACAGGCTTTCGAGGGTCTGCGCCTGGCAGGCCGGAAGATTCGTCACGTGGACCAGGTCATCGCCACCGAGGATCACAACACCCCCACCATCGACATCGATCGGCCCATCGCCGACAAGGTTTCGGCCCTGCAGATCTCCACCCTGGAGCGCAACTGCCGTGAGTTCGGCGTCCGTCTGCTTCCATTGGGGAATGCCGACCAGGGCATCGTGCATGCTTTTGCACCCGTCTTGGGGCTGACCCAGCCCGGCATGACCATCGTCTGCGGCGATTCGCATACCTCGACCCACGGGGCCTTCGGGGCCCTGGCTTTCGGCATCGGCACCTCCGAGGTGGAGCATGTCCTGGCCACCCAGACTCTGAGCCTGAAGCCTTTCAAGACCATGGCCATCACCATCCGCGGGCAGCTCAAGCCGGGCGTAGGCGCCAAGGACGTCATCCTGGCTGTCATCGCCAAAATCGGCACGGGCGGCGGCCAAGGGCACGTTCTGGAGTACCGGGGCGAGGCCATTCGGCGGATGTCCATGGACGCACGCATGACCATCTGCAACATGTCCATCGAGGCAGGGGCCAGGGCCGGGATGATTGCGCCGGACGAGACCACCTTCGCCTACCTGGAGGGCCGGCCGCATGCCCCCAAGGGGGCCATGTGGGATCAGGCCCTGGACTACTGGCGGACCCTCCCCACCGATCCGGATGCAGTCTTCGACAAGGAGGTCATCCTGGATGCCGACCAGCTGACCCCCTACGTGACCTGGGGCACCAATCCCGGACAGGGCCTGCCCATAGCTGCTGATGTGCCTGTGCCCGAAAAGATCGCCGATCCGGCCAAGCGCCAGGCAGCCCAGGAGGCCATCGACTATATGGGTCTGAAGCCGGGGATGCCCATCCGCGACATCGCCGTGGACACTGTGTTCATCGGCTCCTGCACCAATGGGCGCATCGAGGATCTGCGCGCGGCAGCGGCCATCATGAAGGGGCATCACAAGGCCAAGAACCTGCATCGCGTCCTGGTGGTTCCGGCTTCTTCGCGCGTTCGCATTCAGGCCGAAAAGGAGGGGCTGGACCGCATCTTCGAGGACTTCGGAGCCGAATGGCGCAACGCCGGCTGCTCCATGTGCCTGGGAATGAACCCCGACCAGCTGGTGCCGGGAGAGCGTTCCATCTCCACATCCAACCGCAACTTCCAGGGTCGTCAGGGCAAGGGCGGCAGGACGCATCTGGCCTCGCCAGAGGTGGCTGCTGCGACGGCCATCAAGGGAACCATCTGCTCCCCTGCCGATCTGTAAGCCCATCAATCATTCGTCATCATCATCGCCATCCAGCAGGCAGGAGGTCATCATGGAGCCACTTTCCGTTGTAACCGGGGTCGGGGTACCCTTGCACCGCTCCAACGTAGACACTGACCAAATCATCCCCGCCGTATTCCTGAAGCGGGTGAAGAAGACAGGCTTCGAGGATGCGCTCTTCTACGCCTGGCGAAGGGATCCGAATTTCGTACTCAACCGGCCCGAATATTCGGGTGCCCGCATCCTGGTGGCCGGACCGGACTTCGGCATCGGCTCCTCGCGCGAGCATGCGGTCTGGGCTCTGCGGGACTATGGCTTCCGCGTGGTCATCGCCCCCCGCTTCGCCGACATCTTCTATGGGAATACCGCCAAGAATGGGGTCCTGGCCGCCATCATGCCCCAGGAATCAGTGGAGTTGCTCTGGAAGATCCTGGAGGAGGACCCCGGCACCGAGATGACCGTGGACCTGGGCGCTCGCACGGTCACCTGCGCGGATGTGACCCTGCCCTTCCAAGTGGACGATTACGTGCGATGGCGGCTCATGAACGGCTACGACGATATTGATCTGACCTTGCAGCATGAGGATGACATTCGTGCCTATGAGCGCATTCGGGCCGAGCGTTTCCCCTTCAAGCCTCGCACCCTGCCGGCCCGGCACATGCCGGAAGAGCCGGTCACTTCAGCCAGGGAGGGTCAAATCGACTGGCCTGGGCCCCTGGCTGACCGCGGCATCATCTGACCGACGGGCCGTGTGCCCTTATATGAAAGTCATTCGCCCCTTCTTCGCCTACCATGGAATGTGACAGTCATTGGTCGACTGTGACCGGTTGGCAAGCAAAGAGGGGCGATTATCATGAGGCACAGCAGCGGCGATGTGCACAACTGGGGCGTTCGACAGGCAGTGAATGCCCTAAGTGCTTTTGCTTTCATCTATGTGGCCATTGAGACATTGGCAGGTCTTTTGGGAGGCAAGGTGGTGCTGCCTGCTCTTTTCCCGCATGCTTCCAAGGAGCAATACAACGGTCCTTTAGGTGACTGGACAGTGGTTATCTCCGTGGTGCTGGCCCTGCTGTTTGCCTTGATCAGTCAATGGCCGGTCATCGTAGGCCATGAACGGCATGGCCAGGACCAGGTGCGTTGGGTCACTGCGCGCCGATTCAGCCTGCTGGCGTTGATCATCGCCCTGGCCTGCTTCTTCCTCAGTCAGCTGGTGGCCGGTGCGGCCAACTCTGGACTGAGCGCCATTCTGTCCGGTACTGGTCTGCATCCGCCGACCGCATCCGACGACGGCGGCATGGAAACGCCGATCATGCTCTTCTATGGCATTCTTCTGGGGCCCTTTGCCGAGGAGCTGGTCTTCCGAGGGGTCATCATGAATGGCTTGCGCCGCTTTGGCCGAGTGTTCGCCATCATTACCTCTTCTCTGCTTTTCGGCTTCATGCATGGTTCCTTGGTCCAGGGTCTGTTCGGTTTCATTTCCGGCCTGGTTCTGGGCTATCTGGCCATGGAGTACGGGTTGGTCTGGTCCCTGTTGGTGCACATGCTCAACAATGCCTTCTCTTCGGGTCTGCTGGCCAAGTACATGCCCCTGGCACCCGAGGTGGTTCGCATCGGCCTGGGTCTGCTGATGATCCTGGTGCTGCTGACCGGAGTCGTCGGACTGCTGTTCAAACTAAGGACTCTCCGTGATTACTGCCGGAGCAATCGCGCTCCCAAGGGGATATACGCTTCCTGGAGGGCGCCTTGGTTCCTGCTCTTCTGCCTGGCATGCCTGCTGATGGCCCTGAGCGAATTCGTGCCGGGGCTGGCCTGAGCAGACGGTCGATGGCGCTGGCCCATTGTCGGGATTCCGTCGAGGGAAGGGCGGGGTCGGGCTAGACTCGGGTATGTAGTGTTGATATGAACATGGGGAAAGGTTCGTGTCGCTGGACGCCCTTGACGGTCGTACGGTAGTGCATGAAGGGGAAGGATCATCGACGGATGAGGGATGATGAGGATCGCGACAGCGGCAGTGAGTCTGCCGATGCCCAAAGCGATCAGGGGCGCTTGAAGGTGTCTCGCTCCTCTATTGCCCTCATGACTGCAAGCCACAGTGCCAGCAAGGACTACGCACGCCACTGGGACTATGAGGAAGGGTCCATCAGCCTGCCACCCTTGAGCCTGCCGGGGGAGGCCGTGGATGATGGCTTGGCCTACCCGGGGCGGATAGCCCATAGGAAGACTGCTCTTCTGGGTGATGACGGAGCTGGTGGCAAAGGGCACAAGGGTGCCATGCCAGTCGGTGAACGACCCTCGGTGCTTCCCGGGTCCTATGATTTTTTGAACTCGGTCACCATGGCCAGTCAACCGGAGGTTCCCACATTTCCCCCGGAAGACCTGCCAGTTGACGGGCAGAGCGGAAAGGATTCCGGGCAAGAGCCATCCCCGCGGCGTGTGGTGGTACGCCGAGAGCCGGAGGCTTCCAAGGCCACCGGGATGGCCACAGAGATTTCGGCACAGCCTGAGAAGCCTGCAGTCAAGGTCGTCTGGTCCTGGACCAAGCCCGAGACGAACAAAGGCCCGGTCTTCTCCTGGAATATGCCCAAGCGTCGTAAGCTGTCCACAAGCACCCGTGCAGGCAAACCTGCAGCTTCCGCACCGTCTGCCAATGCTGTCGACTCCGCTGTCCCGATACCTTCCAAGGTCGAGCAGGAGTCATCAAAAGCTTCCGCTCCCGTTCCTTCCGCAGTCGAAACAGCCGAACCCAAGTCGATGACTACGGCCGGGGCGCCCTCGGCTTCCGGATCTGGGGATCCGATGTCCGCGAAAACGAATCCGGAGGTCTCTGCGCCCGCAGCTTCTGCTGGTGCGCCTGCGACACCCGTGGTATTCGCCGACCGACCGGTCGTTGTCCGTCGTTCGGTTGCGGACTGGGATTCCCTGGTCACTGGTTCCCCGGCTCCAGCGGAGAACGGTGCTGCTGCACGATCCGTGGCCAGCGGAGCCGATCATCAGGGGCGTCGGGTCTGTTCGACTCCACGGGTAGTCGCTCAGCCTGCCGCAGTCGCCGGTGACGGCACCGGTGGTCGGGTCGTTTCGTCAAAGGCTGTCGACGGACAGGGGGCGGCGCGCGCGCAAAGGGATTATGTCGGTCAGCCCGCGCAGATCGGCCAAGGAGGCATTGCCGTTCAGCCTGCCCCCTCTGAATCTTCCGTGTCTGGGAATGCAGCTCCAGGGATGCAGTCGGTCGTTCAGTTTGCGTCTTCGCCGACATCCGTATCCTCTCCAGGTGCTTCGGTGGCTCTCGCCGCCAAGGCTGCCGAGGCTGCTGCAGCTGCTGTGGCTGCCAAGGCCGAGTCCGCCGGAACCGAGGATACCGCGACGGATGCAACCAAGCCGTCTGGCTCTTCGCATGGTCCTCATCTGGGCCTTTCCACCAGAGGTCGTAAAAGGAGTGGGGGAGCACGTCGGTCGTCCAAGCGGCGATCTGCTCGTAACCGCACCCGTCCTTCAGTCGAGTCGGCAGCCCCCAGGGTCGTTTCCAATGTTTCGGCAGAATCCGTCCCGGGAGCAAGCCGACCGGCACCCGTCAGTTCGCAGCCGATTGTCGTTCCAAGTGAACTTGATACTGCCACGCCAGCCGCTGCAGTTGCGGCCCAGCCGCAGGCTCAGGCGGAACCGCAGACGGCCAAGCCCGTTGTCAAAAAGTCCATCGCCTACACGGCCAGTTCGGGGGTTCTCCACGCCGTCAACGGCCAGGCTGCCTTCGCTTTCGTCTACCTGGCCATATCCGTTCTGGTGCTCATGGTCGGTTCGGGGATGATCCTGCCTGTCATCATGGAGCAGGTCAAGGACCCCAGATCCATCGCCTTCCTATCCGATGGGATTACCCTCCTTTCGGTCC
Organism: Bifidobacterium sp. W8104; assembly: GCF_016100735.1. Taxonomy (NCBI): domain Bacteria; kingdom Bacillati; phylum Actinomycetota; class Actinomycetes; order Bifidobacteriales; family Bifidobacteriaceae; genus Bifidobacterium; species Bifidobacterium sp. W8104. The sequence continues at coordinate 568,748 of NZ_JACFRW010000001.1, read as the reverse complement.
TGCTGGCGCTGACTTATGCCTGCATTTCAGAGTGGAGCGTTATTCGAGGTGAGGATCAGCGAGGACAGGACGCCGTTCATTGGCGCACAGACAGAAGAATGACGCTGGCGGCTCTGATGGCCCTTGTAGCGGTGCTCCTGCTCGGCCAGGGGATGGTCCATGAACTGAACAAATTCCTCAACCACTTCTGCCTGCTTCTGCACATCCCCTCCCTGGCCTCGCGCAGCCTGCTGGTCACAGGCGCTTCCTCGCCGATGATGGCCCTGTACGCCCTCCTGGCGGTTCCCCTGGCTGAGGAGCTGGTGTTCCGTGGCATCATCCTCAACGGACTGCGTCGGTTTGGCCGAGTTTTTGCCATCCTGACCGCATCCCTGCTCTGCGCCCTGCTCCAGTGTGATCCGGTCTCTGGGCTTTGGATTTTCCTGCTGGGGCTGGCATTGGGATACTGCTCCCTGGAGTATGGTCTGATCTGGGCCATCGGAGCCCGTGTGGTCGGCGATCTGCTCTTCTCCGGCCTGCCCAACCGCTATCTGATGAACGCTCCGCGAACCGCCCGTCTGTCGGTTTTGGCAGTGGCTCTGGTCTTGGTTCTGGCTGGGTTGCTCATGTTCTTCCTGCACCGCGCCAGCCTCTTGGATTACCGGCGGCGCTATCGAGCGCCTAAGGGAACCTATGTGTCCTGGAGGCAGCCCTGGTTTCTGCTCTATTTGCTGCTCTGCCTGCTGCTGGCAATCTTCAAGTTCGTGCCCGGCCTGCTCTAGAGCATGACGTATGGGTGCCGCCGGTGTTGGCGTAGACTTGGACCAGCTGGAGGTCGGTGCTGAACGGCCAAACCTGCAGAGGATCATGAAAGGGCATGGTGACATGGGGCAGACAGCGACGGAAGCCGATGCGTCAAGGACTGGGCAGACTCAGAAGCCCAGACGAGGCACGGCGGATCGCGCATGGATGAGTGCGGCCAGGGGCATGCTCAACCGCCAGGCCGCCCTGTTGCTGGTCTACCTGCTTATCATCAACAGCGTCGGCCTTCTGTTCGGTGTTCTGGCTCAGATGGAGTGGAATGCCGTGTTCGATCCGGTGCCTGCTCACTCGGGATTTATATATGTGATGAGCCATGCCGACAAGGAGTATGGGGGCATCATCAATCTGATCGCCGCCTGCACAGGCCTCTGCTTCCTGGTTTTCACACGACGCCGGCAGATCTGCGACTCCGGTCCCTCGGGCATTTTCCACACTGATCTGCACCCCATGACCTGGCAGGTTCTGCTGGGATGCTTTGCGCTGACGCTGACCGGGCAGACCCTGGCTGACTGGTATCAGTCGGGCATGGACTGGACTGCGGCGCGGTTGGGAGTGCAGCAGTCCTGGACTACGACCCAGCAGATCCAGCAGGCCTCGGGTACCATTCCCATGTTTATATACGTCAGCCTGCTGGCCCCCGTCATCGAGGAGCTGGTCTTCAGAGGGGCCATCCTGAACGCGTTGAAACCCTATGGGCACGTCTTCGCCATCGTCACCTCCGCCGTTATGTTCGGCTTCTTCCATGGCGACCTTGGCCAGGGGTTCTTTGCTTTCATCATGGGTCTGCTCCTGGGCTATCTGGCCTGCGAATACTCCATCTTCTGGTCCATGGCCCTGCACGTGTTCAACAACCTGGTCGTCAGCGACGGGTTGGAAGTCCTTCTCGGGTTCATGAGCGACAACATGTCCTCCTACATAAACGTGCTCATGATGCTGGCAGGCATGATGGCGGCCGTTCTGGTGCTTTACCTGGGCCGTCATCGGATTGCCGCTTTTCTGCATGAAAACCGCACCTACACGAACGTCTATGGCGCCTGGGCCTGCCCATTCTTCATCATGCTGCTGCTGATCATGGGCTTCACCATGCTGACCCCCTTCGTTTCAACCGGCGCCTGACCAGTATCTGACGGGGTGGACGCGCTATGCCTGAGGCGACAATTCACGGTGTCCCCACACCCCCTGTGGCAGACTTGCAATAAGGGCCGACGATGTGCCAAAGCCCGGCTCTGAGCGGATACGAGAAAGAAGCCGATAAATGCCCAAGGTGAATACACAGGATGATGTGCTGCATGTGGTGGGCGGCAGGCCCCTGCATGGCACCATACAGGTCCGCGGGGCCAAGAACTTCGTCAGCAAGGCCATGGTCGCCGCCCTTTTGGCTCCGGGCGTCTCAGTACTCAAGAATGTGCCCGTAATCCGCGATGTCCAGGTGGTCTCGGACCTGCTGAGGCTTCACGGTGTCAAGGTGGACGTCCGTCCCCAGGAGGGCGTGGTCACCATCGACGCCAGCCATGTGGAGCTGGCCGATGTGGCCGATGTGGACACCCTGTCGGGCTCTTCCCGCATACCCATCCTCTTCTCCGGACCGCTCCTGCACAGGATGGGAGAGGCGTTCATCCCCGTTCTGGGCGGCTGCCGCATCGGCAGCAGGCCCATTGACTTCCATCTGGAGACCCTGCGCAAGCTGGGGGCCAATGTCGACAAGGAGCATGAGGCCGGCATCCATATCACAGCGCCGGACGGCCTGCATGGGGCTAAGATTCACCTGCCCTACCCCTCGGTGGGCGCGACGGAACAGACCCTGTTGGCGGCAGTCCTGGCCGAGGGGCGTACCGAGCTGTCAGGGGCGGCTACCGAACCCGAGATCATGGACTTGGTGGCGGTTCTGCAGAAGATGGGCGCGCAGATTTCCGTGGACGTGGACCGGACAATCCGCATCGAGGGGGTGCCCTCCCTGAAGGGCTTCACCCACACCTCCCTGCCCGACCGGATCGAGGCCGCCTCCTGGGCTTCCGCCGCCCTGGCCACCCATGGCGACATCATGGTCAAGGGCGCCCACCAGCCCGACATGATGACCTACCTGAACGTCTTCCGCAAGATCGGCGGCCAGTTCGATGTGCGCGACGACGGTATCCGCTTCTGGCATCCGGGCGGTGACTTGCGCCCCGTGGCCATCGAGACCGACGTGCACCCCGGGTTCATGACCGACTGGCAGCAGCCCCTGGTGGTCGCTCTGACCCAGGCCAAGGGTCTTTCCATCGTTCACGAGACCGTCTACGAGAATCGCTTCGGCTTCACCGAGCCGCTGATTCAGATGGGTGCCACCATCCAGCTCTACAAGGAGTGCCTGGGGTCCCTGCCTTGCCGCTTCCAACAGCGCAACTTCAACCACTCGGCCGTCATCTTCGGGCCCACCCCGCTGACCGGCCAAGACATCGATGTGCCCGACCTGCGTGGCGGCTTCAGCCACCTGATCGCTGCACTGACAGCCTCCGGCCCCTCCACCGTCCACGGCATCTCCCTGATTGACCGCGGCTACGAGGACTTCCGCGACAAGCTGCTGGCCCTGGACGCGCAAATCGACTGATCCGGCAGACATAGATGGCTTCCAAAGGCAAACCCTCCCCCCGGTCTGCGGTGTCCGCCCTGTCCGACCGGCAGGTGGCCCTGCTGGCCCAACGGCACAAGCTGGTGGATCCGACTCGCTACTATCCTACTGGACACCGCACGCCGGCCCTGGACGAGATAGATGGTCAGCACCCTGTGGGGACCACCCGTCTATTGCGCGGGGTCTCCCAGGTGGTGCGCGATTCATGCCGGGTCTATGCCTGGGGGCTGGAACGAGTGCCGCAGGCCGGGCCCTTTATTACCGCAGCCACCCATGTGACCCAGTTTGACGTTTTCATTCCTATGATGGCCCTCTTCCACCTGGGTCGTCGCCCCCGCTATATGGCCAAGGCCGAGATGGCCCATTGGCCCCTTATCGGCAACTGGTTCCGCATGGTGGGCATGCAGCCGGTCGAGCGCAAGTCCGGTAAGGCCAGGTCGATTGAGGAAGAGTCGATCAGTATCATCACCTCAGGCAGGCCGCTGACCATCTGGCCCGAGGGGACCGTGACCCGTGACCCTCTGAAGTGGCCCATGTCGCTCAAGCCCGGGGTGGGATTCATCGCTTTGGAAGCCTCGCGGCAGCTGGGTCACATGGTTCCTCTGTATCCCAGCATCACCTGGGGGGCGGCTTCGATCAATCACAAGTGGCCCTGGCCTCGCAAGAACGTGGTCATGTGCTATGACCGGTTCCTTGACTATTCCGACCTTCTGGAAGACATGGATCAGTGGGGTGCGGAACCTCCCAAGCAGTCCGTGCACGCCCTCTGTGTCCGCCTGCGCAACCGGATGGAAGAGGTCATGGCTGAGATTCGTGGCGAGGAGCCTCCGGCGGCCGGTTATTTCGATTATGTGACCATGACTCGTAAACCCAGAAGCGAGCAATAGGGCTGGAACCCGCCCCTAATTCCCTATGCCTGGCGGTGGTGTCATAGGATGGTGGGGACAAGAATGAGGCTGCTGGTCGGCGTTCCCGTGCGCACGGCATTATGCAAAGGAGAATGATGACGAAGATCGCGGTATTGGGAGCAGGCGCATGGGGAACCGCTTTTGCCCAGGTACTGGCTGACGCAGGCAACCAGGTGGTCATGTGGGACATCGACCCGAATGTCGTGGATGAAATCAACGGTAAGCATTCGAATGCTCGCCGCCTGCCGACCGTGAAGAGGCTGCCCGACGCTATCATCGCCGAGGGTGACCGGGGCGAGGCCGTCTCGGGGGCAGAAATCGTAGTCGTGGCCATAGCCGCTCAGCACGCCTGTGAGGCCTTGAAGGAATTCAAGGGTCTGCTGGGTCATGACGCCATTGCAGTTTCTCTGATGAAGGGGATTGAACGGGGTACCGACAGGCGGATGGACCAGGTGGTCTGCCAGACGCTGGATTTGGATCGGGCCAGGTTTGCAGCCGTCTCCGGCCCCAATCTGAGCAAGGAGGTGGCCGCCCGCGAGCCTAGCGCCACTGTGGTGGCCAGCGCGGATGCCGATACCGCCATGAGAGTGGCCCGTGCCTGCACGACCGACTATTTCAAGGCTTTCGTCTCGGACGATGTGATCGGCCTGGAAATGTGCGGGTCGCTGAAGAACGTCACTGCACTGGCCGTGGGGATGTCACGGGGGGCTGGGTTCGGGGAGAATACGGCCGCCATGATCCAGGCCAGGGGGCTGGCTGAACTCACCGCCCTGGGGGAGGCTTGCGGTGCCAAGTCCAAGACCTTCGCCGGTCTTGCCGGGGTAGGCGACCTGGTGGCCACCTGTGGGTCGTCCCTAAGCAGGAACTACACTTTTGGCTTTAATCTGGGTCAGGGCAAAAGCATCGAGGAAGCCACTCGCGTCAGCAAGGGTGTCGCCGAGGGTGTACCCACCACCGATGCTGTCGTCGCCCTGGGCAAGCGCTACCAGGTGGCGACCCCGCTGGCTACAGCCATGAGCCATGTGCTGGATCAGGGCCTGAGCTGCCGGGGCATGATCGACGAGCTGTTCGGCGGGCAGATCACCGCAGAGTGAGTCTGGCGGCCATCAGAAACTTCCGAAGGCTATAGGGGTGTGAGAGCTGTGAAGTCGGTGCTAATGATCCTTTGATCGGCGATAGATATTTTTCGAATCAATCGCGCGTCTGACTCATCTGGTTCCTACCTCAGCACCATCATGCCTGTTCGTGCCAAGCTTGTGGATGAGCGACCCCGACCAGGTCCTGCTGCCTGCCAAGGGGATATTCTGCTGTCTTGAATGATGTATCTGCCCGGGCAGGTGCCTGAGCTGAGGTTGGAATTCATGTCCAGGATGAGGAAAGCCGAGGAATGATGGTCAGGAAACGTGTTGTGGTGCTCTATGGCGGTCGTGCCGACGAACATTCCATATCCTGCGTGTCGGCGGCCGGCGTGCTCAATGCCATTGATACTGACCGATACGAGCCCATCCCCATTGGCATCACCAAGGACGGCCGATGGACCATTGGCGGCCAGGATCCCAGGCAGTGGGGTCTGGACGATGCCAGTCTGCCAACCGTGCAGATAACCGAAGGCAGCCGTCCGATCATTCTCGACATGGCCCGTGGCAGGGATGGGTTTCTGATCGGCGACCATGCCGACCTGGTCTCTGAAGCCAAGCCTTCCAAGGCCTTCGATTCCCTGGAGCCCTTGGGACATGTGGATGCGGTTTTCCCGGTGCTCCATGGCCCTTACGGTGAGGACGGCACCCTGCAGGGCCTGCTTGAAATGATGGGCCTGCCCTACGTCGGATGTGGGGTCTTCGCCTCTGCCGCATGCATGGACAAGCACTACACGAAGATCCTATTGAGCCAAGTCGGCATACCTGTGGCTCCGGGCATCACCATTGACTCCCGTGAACAGCGATCCGGAGCAGACCTGTTGGCCGCTGTGCAGAAGGCGGAGTTGCATTACCCGCTCTTCGTCAAGCCCTCCCGTGCGGGATCCAGCTTTGGCGTGGTCAAAGTGGAAGAGCCCGAAGGCGAAGCCCTGGCTGCTGCGGTCGCCGAGGCTGCAAGGCACGACTGGCGGGTCCTGATAGAGGAGGGCATTGAAGGGCGGGAGATTGAGTGCGCCGTGCTCGCCTCAAGCAAGGACAGAAAGCCCCGTACTGCCTGGCCTGGCGAGGTGGTGCTGGACAAGGATGATCAGGACGAGGCCTTCTACGATTTCGACAGCAAATACGTGGACTCCTCCGCCTCCCACGTGGAGGTCCCCGCGAACCTGCCGGAGGAGACTCTTCAGAAGGTTCGCGACCTGGCTGCCAAGGCCTTCAGAACCGTGGACGGTGCCGGTCTGAGCCGTGTCGACTGCTTTGTGACGCCCGAGGGCAGGGTCATCGTCAACGAGATCAACACCATGCCTGGCTTTACGCCTATCTCCATGTATGCCAAGGCCTGGGAAGCCACAGGGATCACCTACACCGATCTGATCACCGATCTGATTGAGGGTGTATCGGCCTGACTGCGGCAGCGAGTGCTTCCTATAATAGAAGCGTCCGCTCTTGTACTCGCTGGTAAGGCAAGGTTCCCTATGGATGCTGGTCCCGTTAAGCTGCTGAGTCTGATTGCCGATAAGGGCAAGCGTTTTATCGTTCCTGTGTATCAGCGCCCTTATTCTTGGGATGAGGAACAATGCGAGCAGCTTTGGGACGATGTGCTTCACATCGGGCATTTACACGAAAGCGCCCATTTCATGGGTTCAGTGGTATGGGTTCAAGAGGGCACCATGGGCGCCGATGGGGTAACACCGGCTCTCATTATCGACGGTCAGCAGAGAATCACGACCGTAAATCTTCTCTTAGCAGCACTTGCTGCCTATGCAGATAGCCACCCAAACCAGGCCGATGAATTGCAGTTTTCACGCAATGAAATCATAGATGAATATCTGATTGATTCCTGTCGAGAAGGCGAAGGGCATTATCGTTTATGCCTCTCGCAGGGTGATCATGACCAATACGAGTCTGTCATTCACCATTTGGAGGATCCTAGGGCCCCGATTACAAGTGAGTCCCATAGAATCATCGATAACTTCCAATGGTTCAGTGGTCAATTGAAGGAGATGAGGGATCCGAACAGCGTGTGGGCTGGGCTCAGGCGCTTGGAGGTAGTGTCGATCTCCTTGACGCAGGGTCAGGATGATCCACAGGCCATCTTTGAGTCCATGAACTCAACCGGTAAGGACCTTTCGACTGCAGATCTGGTTCGTAATTATGTGCTTATGCGGCAGCCGCTGGAGATGCAGGGACAGTTGTATGAAGATCATTGGAGAATAATTGAAATAAAGCTTGGCGTGGATATCTATAATGACGTTTTTGATGATTTTCTTTATGATTGGCTTGCTATCATCAACGCCCCCAGACCAGTGCCTACACGAGACGTATACCGGTTCTTTAAAGACTACGTGACCAACAATGGCTACGATAACCATGGTCAAATAGTCGGGCTTCTTGATCAGATGAGCAAGTTTGCCGGGTATTATTCGCGCATTACTTCGAGCTCGGGGGATGATCCTGAAATAGATCGATTGTTTGATCGCATTCGTGCTCTGAATATGTCTGTCATCAACCCCTTGCTCATGACCCTTTTGGATGATTACCAGGAGGGGGACGACCTCTTCAGTCGGAGTGATTTTGTATCCATGTTGAAGCTGTTGGAGAGTTATCTCTTCCGCCGCATTGCCTGCCAGATGTCCAACAACGGGCTGAACCGGTTCTCGCTTTCGGTCATAGCACGTCTCAGACAGGTAAAGGAAGATGGGTCACCCGGCTATCGGCAGGCTTTTGAGGCAGCCTTGCTGGGCGGGGCTGGAACAAGCCATCGGATGCCTGATGACAATGAATTTCGTCAGACCCTTCTTTCGCGCGACTTCTATCCCTTTTCGCGTTGTAATTACATGTTGACGACACTGGAGAATGCGTACCATCCTAAGAACCCGATTGACTTCTCCTCCAGGAATTACACCATTGAGCATATTCTGCCCCAGAATGCGCTCGCTCATGAGCAGTGGCGGCAAATGTTGGGTGCTGATTGCGAACGGGTTTTTGCGGAGCATGTCAACAAGCTGGGTAATTTAACTCTGACCGCTTATAACTCGGAACTCTCGGATGGGCTGTTTAAGCAGAAGAGGGATCGAATTGTCGGTGGGTATCAGGATGAATACCTGTCTATTTCACGTGAGTTGCGTGGTGCGGAGACATGGAACGCTGAGTCCATCGAGGCCAGGACGTGTCGACTGGCTGACAAGGCTTTGGAAGTCTGGTCTATGCCGAAGATCGATCGTGCGACTATTGACAAGTACAAAGCTGATAAGCAGTCGAAGATTCCGACAAAGACGGTTTCTTTGCACATGTTGGGTGCCAGTGGCCTGCTGAAGCCTGGCGATCGACTGGAGAGTCTTTCCCGCAAGTATGAGGCCAGTGCCCTCATTACTGGAGAGATGATGATTAGGGTCTCGGATGGACGTGAATTTGAGAGTCCCTCGTCAGCGGCTTCACATGTTCTCAAATTGGCTGGGGCGAGCAGCAGCTCAATCAATGGCTGGACGTTTTGGGGACATGGGGGCATCAGCCTTGACGATTTTCGTTCTCGTTACCAGGTTTCGCAAGGTGATATGGAGTCTTTGGACCGCTCGAAGGTGAGGGCCATGTTCTGGGAAGGGTTCGTTGACTTCTGTAAGGCCAGGAATGACTTCATGGCCGCTTTCGGCTCGGCCTTTACCAGAGCGGACCATACGAGGTACCTGCTGAGTTTTGGCTCGCCCGTGTCCGGATGCAATCTGGCAGGCCTCATCGGCATCAGGGACGGGTACGCCACCGTTGAATTCCTCTTTCATGATCCTGCGCAATATGCGGACTTCCTTGAGCAAAAGTCTCAGGTCGAGAGCGACCTGTCGGGCCAGGAGGGTGATTTGGAATGGGATGATAAGGATGCAGACAAGAAGTCACGCCACCTGACTCTGACGAGGCATACTGATTACAAACAAGACCAATGGGATGATATCTATCGTTGGCTGGCTGACGCTTTGCTCAAGATGAAAAGCGTCAGCCAGTACGTCCGCTAGTCATTCAAGACGAAAACCTACAGCAATCAGTTGGCTTGGTCTACGCCTTTCCCCGATGGGAGCTCCGCCTCCTGAACCAGGTAGTCCTGGCCGGCCAGTGCGCGGGTGGCGGCATCCTGCATGTCGGCGGCGATGACGCCCTGCTTGGCGAACATGACCACCTGGCCCTTGATGCCGTAAGGGGTGAAGCCCTGGAACTGGACAATGGGCGGGTTGGATGGCATGGCCATATTCCTGGTCGCCTGGGCCACCACCTGTGCAATGGAATGGGAGGACTTGGCTATTTCGGCATCTCCTCGCAGGGTGAAGGGAACTGTGGTGGCGGCCTCGCCGGCCTCGGTGATCTTCTCAAGCGCCGTGGTGTTGAGGATGGAGTTGGGGATCAGCAGCTGGTTGCCGGTCCTGTCGATGACGATAGTATGGCGCCAGGTCACGTCGCGGACGGTTCCGGTGGTGCCTTGGATGGTGATGATGTCGCCGGGCTGGACCACCTTGCTGACCATGAGTCCGAAGCCGCCGACGATGTTGGCGATTGTATCCTTCAATCCGAAGGAGAGGGCTAGGCCGCTGACGCCTAGGGCGGCGACCACGGTGGATGGGTTGATTCCGAAGACGGGTTGCAGGACTGTGGCAGCGGCGAAGATCCAGATCAGGGCGCGGACGATGTTGACGAAGATGGAGGCGCTGGGCAGGTTGGTCCGTTCCAGGGCACGTCGCATGGCCGCCGCTACGATCTTGGAGATCAATGCAGCACAGACAGCCACGACGATCAGAAGGATGATTTTTCCAAAATTCTGGCGGAACCAGTAGATGACGGCATCGCTGAAGCTGGAGATGGCCTGTTCGGACCTCCCCATGGGATCCTTGTTCGTAGCGATGCTTGTACCGGCAAAATTGACGGTCGGATTCATGAGGCCTGGTCCTTTGGCTCGTTTTGGGTGCCGACTGTCAGGGACTTGTCCATCCACATGTGCGGGCATCCCTCATCCTGGTCGTGAATGCCCATGTCCCTATAGCCTAAAGACTCATAGAAGCCGGCCGCCCGTTTCTGCGCGTGCAGTGTGATTCGGTCCGCCCCGTGGTTCCGAGCGGTTTCCTCCGCCGTGCCTACCAAATCCGCACCCAGGTGCTGACCACGGTAGGGCTTTAGAACAGCCAACCGGCCAAGGGTCCATACTCTGCCCCGGTCGGGAAAGATCCGGCATACCCCGACGGGTTCATCCCCGTCATAGGCCACGATATGGAGACTGGCATCATCCGTTTGGTCAAACTCGTTGTGAAAACCCTGCTCCTCCACGAATACGGCCTTACGGATGGCCTTGGCATCCTCGGGGATGGCTTCACTCACCTCATACCGCATGCTTCCTCCTCGCCACGGTCCTCCGCTGCCTCCAATCTACCAAGCCTGACCCTCGGCGTGAATGGATGTCCGCAATCGGATGGCGAACGGTACGTGCGGCTGTCGGCTGTCTGACCCAGACGATTACATGGATGAGGACTCTGCAAGCAGTGCGAGCTTGCAGCAGTGACACTGAAGTGACGCGGGAACGATGGGATGGCCATGGACGAAGACTCGAAACTGACAGGTGTGGCGGCCGAAGCCGCTAAAGGGAATCGGCGCTCGCAGAGGGAGCGGATGCTTGCTGGCGAGCTCTATGATGCCTCGGATCCTGAATTGAGCCAGCTGCGGGTCAAGGCCCACGAACTTTGCCGTCTTTTCAACGCATCTTCTGAGCAGGAGCGGGACCTGCGCAGCCGGCTTCTGGATGATCTGGTGCCCGAACACGGTCAGGACGTCGACTTTATGGGGCCTATCTACTTCGACTACGGATGTTTCACCAAGCTCGGCTCGCGTATCTTCGCCAATTTCAACTTCACTGTTCTGGATACCTGCCCTGTACTGATCGGCGATGATGTGATGATCGGCCCCAATGTCACCTTGGCCACCCCCCTGCATCCCCTGCGGTGGCAGGAACGGAATCTGAGGCGCCATGAGGATGGCTCCCTCTATGACTACGAGTTGGGTGCTCCGATCACCATAGGATCCAACTGCTGGCTGGCATCAAACGTGACTGTGGCCGGGGGAGTGACCATCGGCGATGGTGCGGTCATCGGGGCAGGATCCGTGGTCACCCATGACATTGCGCCCGGCTCCCTGGCCGTGGGCGTGCCCTGCCGGGAAATCCGGACCATCACCGAGGCTGATCGGATGGAACTGCCAGGGGAGGGCTGAAGGCCTCCTGGTCTGGAACGGCATCCATGCTGGCCAGCTGCTGGGCTATGGTCTGTGGGTCTCCGCCCGGGCAAGCTGCCTGAATGCGCCCATCCTGGAGGAAGATGACCCGGTGGGCCCGGGCGGCTACGTTGGGGTCGTGGGTCACCATGAGGATGGTCTGGCCGCTTCGGACGGCCAGGTCGAAGAGGTCCATGACCTCCCGTGAACTATGGGTATCCAGGGCGCCGGTGGGCTCGTCGGCCATGATGATTTCCGGGCTGGCGGCCAGGGACCTGGCGATGGCCACGCGCTGCTGCTGGCCACCACTCATGTCTGCCGGATAGGTGTTGGCATATCCCTCCAATCCGACGTTGGACAGGGCGGACAGGGCCGCTTGGGCGGAGATTTTCCTGCCGCCGAAGAGGCTGGACAGCATGGTGTTCTGCAGGCAGGTGAAGGCGTTGACCAGGTTGTAGTCCTGGAAGACGAAGCCGATATGGTCGCGCCGGAGTCGGGTCAGCTCCTTCTCTTTCATTCGCGTCAGGTCCTCCCCGGCGATGGCCACCCTGCCCTGCCTGACCCGGAGCAAGCCCGCTGCGCAATAGAGAAGGGTTGATTTGCCGGCGCCTGAAGGACCCATGATGGCCGTCCAGGTCCCCGCCTGACATTCCAGGCTGATCTCGTCCAGCACTCTGGCGCCCTGCTTCTGCCGCCTTCCGTAGTCGTAGGAGATCTTGTCCAGAATGAGTGGGGTCTGCGCGTATGGATCCTTTGCCGCCTGATGCTGCATCCTTGCCTTCCTTTCGGTCGTCGCCTGCCTGGTCTTTACCTCCATGAGACCATGGCAAGAGCTCCTGTCAGGGTGTTTTCAGGGTCGAATCGGGGATGATTCAGGGTGGGGGAGCAGTATCTCCCACCCGAAGGGCATGTATCGTGAACGGATAGAGGGTGTATTTCTTGCCGGAAGGGGGAATCGATGGTGGGCCGTCATCAGGCTGGCTGGGGTGAAGTGGCTAGTTGCTTCCTTGGAATAGCAAGGATGCAACCGTCGGTTGACGGAGAATATCGGTGTCTTTGCCGGGTGCAACCCAAAGCTGGTGGCGGTCGGGGGCCTGCACGTTTCATCATGGTCTCGTTGCTGGTTGAATCGGCATTTTGTCGATCGGGAGAAAGAACGTTATGAGTTTCAGAACCAACGTGCAGTATCTGCGTTCGCAGCGCAACATGACTCAGGAGCAGCTGGCCATGCTGGTGGGGGTGTCCCGTCAGGCGGTGTCCAAGTGGGAGTCGGACAAGGCCTATCCTGAGATGGACAAGCTTCTGGCCATCTGTGACCTCTTCGGCTGCACCCTTGATGACCTGGTCCTGGGTGATGTTCGGCACCCGGGTTCCGGGCAGCGTGCATCCAGGCCGGACCATCAGGAAACCACCCAGGCGACTCCGCCAATCCATGCGACTATGCCGCCTGTCCCGTCTGCTATGGAAGACGTTACCGGCTACGCCTCCTTCAGCAATGTCTACAGTCTTCGGATGGCTTTCGGAATTGCCCTTATCATGCTGGGACTGGCTTTCGGTGGTCTTTTCGCCGGAGTCAGTCAACCGACCGACGCCCAGAATGGTCTGGCCTTTCTTGCTCTGATGATCGGCATCGTCCTGGGCCTGGCCTGTCTCATACCGGCGATTTCCACCAGGAAGGACTTTCGCCGCATGCATCCCTATGTGGCGGATTTCTATACCGATGAGGAGCGCTCGCGAGTTTATCGGCAGACTACCTGGGAGTTGGTCTGCGGTCTGGCTGTCGTGCTCCTGGATGTGGGTATCAACTCTGCCGGATACCTGATCTGGGGCTGGTCCGATCAGGTCAGAGGGTTTGTCTTCTTCCTTCTTCTGGCTCTGGGGGTCTTCCTACTGGTCCACGCTGGAACAAGCCGTAGGATGATGAACCTCCGTGCCTACAACAGGCAGGTTGATTCCGTCGATGACGGTCGCTGGGATACCTATCGTTACGAGCACCGGGTAAGCAATGCCATCAGCGGAACCATCATGGGCCTTTGCACGCTGGTGGCCCTGACCATGCTCTTCTCGGGCAATTACGACAACCTCTTCGGTTGGCGCATCCCATTCTGGGCCATCTGGATCATCGGCGGGGTGTTCTGCGGGGTGCTTCAGTCTCTGATCGGCATCTTCCGCAAGCCTCCTCGTGCCTGAGACTGTTGATTTGCCTTCCCTGGTGGAATGTAGTAGTCTAATAAAGTTGTGTGTTCATCCGTGGCCTTGTGCTGCGGGCCGGAACACCTGGGACGACTTGGAAAACAACGTAAAGGAAGTCATCATGGCAGCTCGTTGCGCGGTGTGCGGCAAGGGCCCGCAGACCGGTTACAGTGTTTCTCATTCGCATATCCGGAACAAGCGCATCTTCCGCCCCAACCTGCAGTCGGTGCACACCACCGTTGATGGCCAGAACGTGCGTCTGCGCGTCTGTGTCAAGTGCCTCAAGGCCGGCAAGGTGCAGCGCGTCGCCGCCTGAGTGCGGTTCGTCGGTCGTATTGGGACCCCCGGGGGCAAAGCTCCGGGGGTTCTTGTCATCCCGGGGGATGATGGTCGGCGCTTGCTTGCGGGAGGTGATCGGGTATGTCGGCAGTGGCTCGAGTTGGTCTGCACAGCACCGTGGCCTCGCTGGTGGCCAATAGGCGTAGGGTGAGCGCTCTCAAGGCTCTGGGTGTGGTTACAGTCGGGGATGCGCTGACCTACTATCCTTTCCGCATCACTGATCCCATGCAGGTCACCACTATTGCTGGCATTCGCCTTGGCCAGCCCTGCGCCTTCGCCGCCCGGGTTGATCAGGTGCGTCTGGTGCCACTGAGCGGGCACAGGGGCTTTCGGCTGGACGTGATGGTGGACGATGCAGCTTTCGTAAGTGGTCGGGGCGGCACTCCGCTAGCGGTCAGGCTGGTCTTCTTCTCTCATAAGAAGCCCTATATGGACTGGATGGTCCGTCGGCTGCAGGTGGGGGCGGATCTGGTCGTGGCCGGTGAGCCCGGTGTCTACATGGACCAGCTCCAGTTCACCCATCCAGAGACCCTGGTTGTGGCCGATGCCGACCAGGGGGTTTCGGCGGGCGCTTCTCGGCCCGATGCTGCCAGCCTTGATGAGGCCCTGGAACGTGTCCGTCGGCCGCGACCGGTCTATCACGCCAGTTCCCGCATCTCCTCGGACCATATTCACGATGTCATTCTGGGTTTTCTGCGTCTGCTGGTGCAGGCCGAAGATGCATCTGACCCCACTCCTGTGGCCGGTGCCGCCGAAGAGGGTCAGCCCAGCGCCGAGGTCCGCATCGATCCAAAAGCGCTGGGCCGGTCCATACCCGATGTGCTGCCCGAGCAGGTCCGTGTCGACCAGGGGCTGATGCATCGTGCCCGTGCCCTGCTGGGTATGCATGCGCCCGACAGTCCTGAGGACTTCGCTGCAGCACGGAAGACCCTGCGTTATGAGGAGGCCTTCGTCTCGCAGACGGCACTTCTGCAGACCCGCCGCCAGACCCAACAGCAGCCCACGTATTCATGCGCGGATTCGGGCGCTGACCGTCCGGAAACCCTGCCTGCCCGTTTCATCGACTCCCTGCCATTCCAGCTGACCGATGGCCAGCGTCAGGTCATCAAGGATATAGGCGTCGACATGGCCCATGATCAGCCCATGCAGCGGCTTCTGCAGGGCGAGGTCGGCTCCGGCAAGACCGTGGTGGCCCTGGCGGCCATGCTCCAGGCGGTCCAGGCTGGCCATCAGGCTGTCTTGGTGGCTCCTACCCAGGTGCTGGCCGAGCAGCACTACGCCTCCATCGGCGCCATGCTCAAGGCCATGGGCACCGATGTGACCGCCACTGCCGTAGCGGGCCGCCATAAGCCTGTGGACAACGTCACCATGATTCGTATGACGGATCAGCTGGTGCTGCCTCTGGTGCTGCTGACCGGAGGCATGAGACTTGCTCAGCGCCGCCCTGCCCTGGCTGTCTCGGCCTCTGGCCGTCCCTGCATTGTCATCGCCACCCATGCGGCCTTCTCCAAGACCTTCCAGGCTCCCAATCTGGCCCTGACGGTCATAGACGAGCAGCATCGTTTCGGAGTCGAGCAGCGCGAGGAGCTGCGTCGCAAATCCGAGCGGGTTCCCCACCTGCTGATCATGACCGCTACGCCCATTCCGCGCACAGCCGCCATGACCTGGTTCGGCGATCTGGATATCTCCACCCTGAACGAGCTGCCCAGCAACCGCAAACCGGTGCGCACCCACGTCATCGCCGAGTCTGACGGAGCGACCATGGGCGCCATGTTTCTCCACCTGCGTCGACGGATCGAGGTTGGGGAGCGGGCCTACGTGATCTGCGCCCGCATCGACGAGGAGGACGACCCCTCGGTTGCCTCTGACCGGCCCGGCCACTCCGGCGGATCCGATTCCCAACCTGAGCTTCTTGCTGAGGAGGACCAAGGTGATGGCCAGCGTCCGCCTCTGCACTCGGTGGTCGAAATGAGCCAGCGCCTGGCCGCCCTGCCGCAGTTCCAGGGCATTGCCATGGCCACGCTGACTGGTCGGGATGACGACGCCACCAAGAATGCCGTCATGGCGGACTTCGCCTCGGGTCGCACCCCCCTGCTGGTTGCAACCACTGTAGTGGAGGTGGGGGTGGATGTGCCCCAAGCCTCCTGCATCGTCATCTTTGATGCCGATCGGTTCGGGCTCTCCCAGCTTCATCAGCTGCGCGGCAGGGTGGGGCGCGGCGGCACGGACTCCTGGGCCTTCCTGATTTCGCGCGCCCCTGCGGATTCCCCGGCTGCAGAACGGCTTGAAGTCATTCGCGACACCACCGATGGGGCCAAAATCGCCGAGGAGGACATTCGCATCAGGGGAGCCGGCGACGTGCTGGGGGATGCCCAGTCCGGTGGCCATTCCTCCCTGAAGCTTCTGCGGGTGGTCACCGATGCGCCCATGATTGCCCGTGCTCGAACCCAGGCGGGACAACTCCTGGAGTCTGACCCCACCCTGGCCGGACAGCCCGAGCTGGCTGGCGCCGTCCTGGACTTCATGAGGGGCAACGAAGGTTTCCTGGTCTCCAGCTGAAAGGACAACAGACCCTATGCACATCATCGCCGGCCGCTTCAAGGGATTCCCCATCCCCGCAGCCCTCAAGGGTACCCGGCCCACCACCGATCGGACCAAGGAGGCCATCTTCTCCCATCTGGAGTCCGAAGGCCTGCTGTCCGGTGCTCGGGTCCTGGATCTGTTCGCCGGCACGGGGGCTTTGGGATTCGAGGCCCTTTCCCGCGGTGCCCAGAGCCTGGTGGCTGTGGAGTCTTCCGGTCGTGTCGCCGGACTGCTGTCACGCTCAGCTGCCGGGCTGCGTCACCATCCGGCCTGGGATTCAGCCATGGATATTCGGGTCAGCAGAAACCGTGCCGAGCGCTTTGTTCGTCCTCTTTCCTCCGGTCATGAGGATGCAGGTCTGTCCGAGGCCTGCTTCGACCTGGTCTTCATGGACCCGCCTTATGACCTGTCGACTGCGGACTGCCAAAGCATCATGACCGGCCTGACCGGTCGAGGAATGGTGGACGATGGAGGCATGATCGTTCTGGAGCGATCGACACGCACCCCGTCGCCCACGGCTCCTGACGGATGGGCTATTGATCAGGCTCGTACCTATGGGGAAACAGCAGTCTACTATCTGACGGCCCGCTGATTATCGCTGCGTTTGAGGGTTGATCGACCAGATGGTTGATCCAGAGGTTTCGGATGGGTTTCCTGCATGTCCCAGCCCAGGTCCTCCAAGAGACGACGGTCTTGCTTATCAAGGGCGGGGCAGTCCAATCGGGCAATCAGATCGGGACGGATTCGACTGGTTCGCCTGATGGCCTCGTCGCGCCGGAAACGGTCCACCTTTCCGTGGTCACCGCTGGTCAGTATCTCGGGCACGGCCATGCCACGCCAGGTGGTGGGACGCGTGTACTGGCGATATTCCAGCAGCGGCTCATCCCCGGTGTAGGACTCCTGCACGATGGATTCAGGATTGCCCATGAAGCCGGGCAGGAGCCGGGTGATGGCCTCCAGCATGACCGAGACGGCCACCTCGCCTCCATTGAGCACGTAGTCGCCGATGGAATACTCTCTGACGTCGACCCCCTGATTCCGGTAGTAGACGGGGATGCGTGCGTCATACCCTTCGTAGCGGCCGCAGCCGAATACCAGCCTCTTCGTCCGTGACAGCTCGGTCGCGTCGGCCTGGGTGAACAGGGGAGCGGATGGGTTGGGGAAGATCAGGACTGGTTTGGCCGCGCCGGCCTCGTGGTTGTCTGCAGATGAATCTGCCTCGGATGCTATGCCGTAGCTTTCGTCGCCGGAACTCTTCCTTGCTTCTTTTCGTTCTTCGGCATCGGCAGTGTTGGCTGTCTGGTCGGTGGTGGGTTGTTGCAGAGCCGATCCGTCTGGAACGTTCAATAAATCGTCCAGGCATCGGCCCCAGACTTCGGGTTTCATCACCATGCCCGCTCCGCCGCCTACCGGAGTGTCATCCACCGAGTGATGCACGTCATGGGTCCAATCGCGCAGATTGTGGGCACGTATGGTCACCAGGCCCTTCTCCTGGGCCTTGCCCAGCAGACTGAGTCCGGTTACGTCAAAATATTCGGGGAAGACGGAAACGATATCGATTTGCATGTGACCAACTCTACCCAAGCCTGTTCGGGTAAGGCGTGTGTCCGGATAGGTACGCCTGAGGGTGTTACACTGGCTTGGTCTTCAAAAGTTTGTGGAGGTGAACCGGATCCCACAGCATGCGGCTGTCAGCCCGGTGTCACCTTGGAAGATGTCATCAACGCAGCCAGAGAGCTATAACCGTTGCGTAAACAGCAATGAGAGCGGCATCGGATGATGCCATGCCGTACGGATCCGTGGAGATGGCTATGTGAACAGTCTGATGCGTGAGGAGCGGACGGTCCATGGTCGACCATGTTGATAAGAAAACAAAACTGCTGATTACCGGCACTGCCGGGCTCGCCTTCTGCGGGGTCCTTTTGGAGACCTCGCTCAACGTCACCTTTCCGGAGATGACCAGGTACTTCAAAACCGGGCTGGGCACTGTCCAATGGCTGACCACCGGCTATCTGCTCGTGGTGGCCTTGACGGTTCTGGCGGCCGCCTGGCTGGAACATTCATTCACTACCCGCGCATTGATTCTGACCAGCGTGGGAATATTCCTGGGCAGCGATCTGATGTGCATTCTCGCCCCATGCTTTCCCGTTCTTATGGCGGGGCGCCTCCTGCAGGGCATCAGCACCGGTATCGCTCTTCCCTTGGTCTTTTCCCTGATTATGAAAAAGGTTCCTCTGCACATCCAGGGCCGCTACGTGGGCAGCGCCGGCATGGCGGTGGCTCTGGCGCCCTCCCTGGGCCCGACCTTCGGCGGAGCCGTTATCCAAGCCTCTTCCTGGCGGGCCATCTTCCTGATCGTGCTGCCCATCGAGCTGGTCTTCGGGCTCATCGCCCTCATCTCGGTTGACAGGGAGAGCGCCCACGTCGGTCCCTTCGCCTGGCTCCAGTTCCTTCTTCTGGGTATTTTCCTGACCGGTCTGACCATGGGTCTGAGCACCTTGGATGTGCATGGTCCTATAACCTGGCTGTCCTTGTTTATCGGGGCCCTGGCCCTTGTTGCAGGGGTCTGGGCTCTTGCCCACCAGAGCACCAGGCTGATCGACATCGCGGTCTTTCGGAACCGTACCTTCACCCTGGCCCTGATCCTTTACTTCCTGGTCCAGTTCGTTCAGATCGGCCTGACATTCATCCTGCCCAACATGGCCCAGTCCGTACTGGGAGAGACCTCCACCGTGGCTGGCCTGCTTCTGTTGCCGGGGAGCCTGCTCTCGGCCCTCTGCCAGCCCATCACAGGAGGCTATTTGGACGGCCATGGCCTGCGGGGACTGCTCGCGGTGGGAAGCACTGCCTTCTTCCTCTCGGCCTTGGGGTTCCTGGTCCTCAGCCGGCACTTGACCGTTCCGCTGATGATTCTTCTCTACGCCTGCTACATGGTCGGTCAGGCTTGCGTCTTCAACAACCTGCTCACGGTCGGACTGCAGCATATCCCAGCCAAACTGGTGCCCGACGGCAACGCGCTCTTCAACACCCTTCAGCAGTATTCAGGTGCCGCCTCGACCGGCGTTCTGGCCGCCATCATCACGGGTATGCCCAAGGCCAGTGGAATTCATGCCGACGCTCAGGCCTTCCAGTTCGGAGCAGTCTGGGCTTTCGTCTTCGTCTTTCTCATCGTCCTGGGCATCCTCCTGGTGACCTGGTTCCTGGAACGCAGCCTGGCCGGTCGGGATGGAGGCGGCGTTCAGGTTGTGTGATGCCTGATTCCTTTTGGAAAGCCGTTTGGTCTTAATTCAGCAATGAGATGCCGGCCCAGACGGCCCAGCCTATTGCAAGGACCAGGTAGGGCCACCAGTGCATGCGGGTGATGGCCACGAACTCCCTGATGAAGGCGGTCGGCCAATAGTAGCCCTTGGTGTGTGAGCCGATTCCGTCGGCATTCAGCCCGACCTTGCTGGCATATTCGCTGGCTCGGAAGACGTGGTAGTCACTGGTGACCAGGGCCACCCGGTAATGCTCTGGCCCGGTGCCCATCTCGTAGCGGTCATCCAGAATCTGCTTGGAATAGCGCAGGTTCTCCAGGGTCGTGGTCGATCTGTCCTCCATGATGATGGCCTCGGCCGGCACCCCACAGGAGTTGCGTAAATACTGAGCCATGGCCCTGGCTTCGCTGATAGCCTCGTCGGGACCCTGACCGCCTGAGACTACAAAGCGCCCGTTTCGTCCCTGTCGTTTCCAGAGGTCCACAGCCTTGTCCAGCCGTCCCCGGAGCAGAGGCGTGGGTTCTTCGCCGCGCAGGCCGGCTCCGTGGATGATGATGTAGTCGTAGCGACGTTTGCGGGGCAGCATCCTGTAGAAGTTGGAATAGAGCAGCAGGGCCAGGAAGGAGAAGAAGAACCAGGTGGCTTCCAGGTCGATCAGCCCGGCCAGCTTCTGCAGCCATGAGGGGGCGCCAAACCCAGCCAGGATGGGCGAAAGAATCATGTAGGCCACCACGGCCAGCGCCAGCAGTCCGGGCAGCAAAGTGGTCAGGGAGACCCCCTCGTGCCGGATGACGATGACCGTATTGGCCAACAGGAAGCAGATCACCAGCAGGGGGGAGAGGATGAGCAGGATGACCAGGGGCAGAATCAGCCAGCGCATCCCGAACTGCAGAAGAAGCGCTCCGCCCAGGGTCAGCAGCAGGAGCAGGAGCCAGATGGCATTGCGGAACTGCCGTGGCTCCTTGTGCAGGTCCCAGAGGAAGAGCAGGCCGAAGATGATGGCGGGTGCATAGAGCAGGAGGAGTTGCAGGTGGTTGGACATGCGCCGATTGCCCCTTTCACGAGAATGGCCGCGTAGGGTCTTACTCCACTGTAGCGAATCGGCCAGTCACCTCCCATCCTTGACATGCCCAGGATTCCCAGACCGCCGTGGTAACATATATGTGGTAAATCTCACACGTTCGGAAGTTGAGTGTGGGCGATTCCCGACGGTGCGAATTCCAGGTCGAGGCCATGATAATGATGGGTCCTTTCAAGGATTGCGCATCGGTGTCCGCATGGACGTGGTCGGTCGCAAGGCAGCGATGCGTTGGAAGGATTAGGGGTTCAAGTGATGTTGGGTTTCTCCGCGATCCGGGGATGGTTCTGACCTGGCGTGCAAGGTTGTAGAGAGGTGCGGTAATGAAAGTAGTGATATTCTCCACCTGTGTGGTGGACCTCATGTTTCCGAACGTGGGGAAGGCCATGGTGGAGGTGCTGGAGCGGTTCGGCTGCGACACCTACCTTCCCAAGCAGCAGATCTGCTGCGCCCAGCCCACCTTCAACAGCGGGTATGTCAAGGAGAGCATGCAGGTCATGCGCAACGAGGTCGATGCCCTGCTGAGCGTGGATGCCGACTACATCGTGGGTCCGGCGGGCTCCTGCGTGAACATGCTCAAGGAGCTGCCCTTCCATCTGAAGAACGACCCGGTCTATGCGGCCAAGGCCCAGACCATGGCTGACAAGACCTATGAGTTCTCGCAGTTCCTCTATAGGGTGCTGGGTGTGCTGGACGCGGGTGCCGAGCTCGATGCCGTGGCCACCTACCACCGCTCCTGCCACATGACCCGGTTGCTGGGGGAGCGGACCAGCCCCTTCGTCCTGCTGGACCATGTCAAGGGACTGACCATGGTCCCCCTGCCCCACATCGAGAACTGCTGCGGGTTCGGCGGCATGTTCTCCATGAAGGAGCCTGAGATCTCCAAGCAGATGGTCGATGAGAAGGTAAACGACGTGCTCAGCACCAAGGCCAGCGTCCTCATCTCCTGCGATCCGGGCTGCCTGATGAACATCGGCGGCCGCTTCAACCGGCGCGGCGAGAAGATCACCATCATGCATCTGGCTGAGGTGCTCAATCACAACGTGGACATGAGCCGCGTCAAGTATGTGGAAGGCCGCTCTGCCGGCGATGGGGCCGTGGGCTCGGTCAGGGTTGCCAAGGAAGAGGGGGCTCTGGTATGAGCAGCATGGTCAATGGCAAGAAGGCCGCGCAATATCTGCGGACCAGCAAGGCTCCCTTCCTGACCAGGGTCAAGGAGTCCGAGCAGGACAAATTCGCCCAGCAGGCGGTGGCCAAGGCCCAGGACGCCCAGTGGGTCAAGCGGGAGGCCGCCCGTCAGGAACTGGGTAACTGGGAACAGTGGCGCGACCTGGGCGAGCAGATTCGCCAGCACGTCATCCGCTACCTGCCTGACTACCTGGAGGAGTTCTCCGACAACGTGGAGAAGCGCGGCGGTCATGTCTTCTTCGCCCAGACCGACGATGAGGCTGCCCAGTACATCAAGCAGATCGCCATCGAAAAGAAGGCCAAGCACGTCGTCAAGAGCAAGTCCATGGTGACCAGTGAGATCAACCTGGACCCCACGCTGATGACTGTGCCCGGCCTGGAGGTGCTGGAGACCGACCTGGCCGAGTTCATCCTGGAGGAGGACGACTGGGACCAGCCCACGCATCTGGTCTTCCCCGCCCTGCACAAGAACCGCGAGCAGGTTCGGCAGGTTTTCGAAAAGAAGCTGGGCTACAAGGGTGACAACGACCCCCAGCACATGGCTCGGTTCTCGCGCAAGGTTCTGCGCAAGCACTTCCTTGAGGCGGACATGGGCATCACCGGCTGCAACTTCGCCGTGGCCGACACGGGCATGATCAACCTGGTGACCAACGAGGGCAACGCCGACCTGGCCATGTGCATCCCCAAGACCCAGGTGGTGGTCATGGGCATGGAGCGTCTGGTGCCGACCATGAAGGAGGCCGAGACCATGGACAACATGCTGGCCCGGTCCGCTGTCGGCCAGAAGCTGACCTCCTACCTGACCTACACCGCGCCACGCACAGACCAGGAGTCGGATGGACCGGACGATGTCTATGTGGTCATTCTGGACAACGGCCGTTCAAACGCGCTGGGAACGGTCTTCGAGCCCATCCTCCAGTGCATCCGCTGCGCCTCCTGCCTGAACGTCTGCCCCATCTACCGGCACATCGGCGGTCACGGCTATGGATCCATCTATCCGGGCCCTGTGGGCTCGGTGCTCTCGCCGGTGTTGGACGGGGGTTACGACGACTTCGGGGACCTGCCCTACGCCTGCAGCCTGTGTGCGGCATGCACGGCCACCTGTCCGGTCAAGATCCCCCTGCATCAGCTCATGATCGAGCACCGGCGGATCATGATGGATGACCAGTCCCAAGCCAATCTGATCGACGACACGGTCATGAGGGTCATGGGTCTGGGAACCGGCCACTCCTCGCTCTTCCGCACTGCCCTGGGTGTGGATCACACCATGCTGACCCCCATATCCAAGAAGCAGCCGGAGACGGCCAAGAACCTCTTCGCCAGTGATCGGCATGTGGAATGGATGCCCTTCGTCTTCGGCGGATGGACCAAGGTACGTGATCTGCCGGATCCGCCCAAGCACGGGGAGAACTTCCGCAGTTGGTTCGCTCATCACAAGAAGGAGCAGCAGGCATGACCGATCGTGAGGTATTCCTGGACTATCTGGCCAAGAAGAGCGGTCGGCCCCGCCACCAGCTCAAGGATCATCCTCTGGTGCCGGTCAACGATTTGCCGGAGACCACCCTGTCGGGTCATACCCAGGACGAGCTGCTGGAGATCGCGCGGAAGAGCAGCGAGGCCGTCCATGTGGACTTCCGTACCTGCACCAAGGCTGGTCTGCCCACCGCCTTGGATGAGTTCATCGACTCGCGCAAGGATGACAGCGACCACGTGATGCTGCCCACCTCCGACCTGTTCGCGGACTTCGGTCTGGAGGAGTGGAGGGACGGCCTGAACCCGCCCGCCACTTTCTGGAAGCCGGGGGCCAGTCGCGAGGAGAACATCAGGACCGCCGACGAGTCCGGAACGGCCATCGCCTTTGCGGACTTCCTGCTGGCCGAGTCCGGCACCATCACCGTGGCTACCACCCCGGGTCAGGGTCGTGCCTTCCACTTCCTGCCGGTGCACTATCTGAGCATCATCCGCAAGTCCAAGATCCTGCCACGAACCCGGCAGGCCATGGACTACTACGACCCGGCTCTGGTCTCAGGCGAGCTCAAGACCTCCAACATCAACTTCATCACCGGCCCCTCCAACACGGGCGACATCGAGATGGTGATCGTGGTGGGCGTGCATGGCCCCCTGGATATGACATATCTTGTGGTCGAAGACATGTAGCTCTATAACATTTCCTGCTTAGGCAGGCGCATTTCCCGTATGTGGGGAGTCAGTGTCCTTTTCGAACCGCTGACTCCCCGCATGCGGTTGTGCTAAAAGATAGGTTCAGTCCAGGCCAGGCAGGAGTCCTCCAGGTGGATCAATGGCCACGTACCCCTTTTCAATATCAACCTGGGGCACCAGGGCTTCGACGAAGGGTATCAGCCCTTCCGCTTCCTCTTCGCCTTCTTCGGCGGCCATGCGAATCTGCAGCTGCTGCTGGGCTACACCGTCCAGTACGTTGCTGACTTGGCCGACTACTCGTCCGGATGGTTCACCCAGAGAGTTGCCCGGGGCCATGCGAACCTCGAGCCCGATCAGATCCTCGGGATACCAGGCGTCCTCCTGTGCCAGCTCCTCGGCTGGATCAGCCTGGACATACAGTTCGATGCCGTTCAGCGCTTCGGATGCGTTCCTGTCTTCCACCCCTTTGAAGAGGACGATCCAACGCTGCTTGAAGCGGCGGGATGAGACCACCCTGAAAACCTGCCCGTCCTTGGTCTGCAACTGGGTGTCGGGGGCGAAGCGCCGCTCGGGCTCATCGGTGTAGGCATACACGTTGACCTCGCCCTTGAGTCCCTGGGCGCGGCCGATACGGCAGACCCTCAGCAACCTTTGCTGCTGAGGGTCCGGACCCTGCGGGTCGTGATTGGTGGACCAGCTGGGGCTCACCGGCGCACGTCCATGATGTCGACGCGCACCTTGTGGTCGGCCAGCGCCTGGATCACGGTGCGGATGGCGTTGGCGGTCCTGCCGCCCCTGCCGATCACGCGGCCGATGTCCTCGGGGTTGACCCGCACCCGCAACAGCTCTCCGCGAGAGTTCTCGTGGGACTTGACCGACACGTCATCGGGAAAGTCCACGATGTTCCTGATCAGGTGCTCAACGGCCTGTGCAAGCATGATAGCCGGTCCTTCCAATTCTTGGTGAATGTGCCTTACTCAGCAGCCTGCTCGGCCTGGGCGGCATCCGCCGACTCATCGGCCTTGGGGGCTTCCTTCTCCGCCTCAGCCTTGGCCTTGGCGTCAGCCTCTGACTTGGCGGCCTTGAGCTTCTGGGCTTCGTTCTGTGCCTGCTCGATGCGGGCCTGGGCGTCGACCTCGGCCTGCGGCACCTTAAGGGTGCCTTCCTTGCCGGGCAGATCCTTGAACTTCTGCCAGTCGCCGGTGATCTTCAGAAGGTTGAAGACAGGGTCGCTGGGCTGAGCGCCCACACCCAGCCAGTACTGGGCGCGCTCGGAGTCGATCTTGATTGAAGAGGGCTGGGTGTTGGGATCGTAGGTGCCGATCTCCTCAATGACCTTGCCATCGCGCTTCTTGCGGGAATCGACCACGACCACGCGGTAGAAGGGGTAGAACTTCTTGCCCATTCTCTTCAGACGAATTCTGGTTGCCAAAACGGCTCTCCTTGGTACTTGGTGTGCCCGGCGGCGTCTCCATGTGGGGCATGGTGGCGCTCCTGGCGTGTTCCTCACGGCCGTCGGAATGAGAGGGCTCCTTCGGACATGAATAACAGCAAAAGTATACCTCTACCGGGGGATATGGCGGGTGGTGAGCCTGTACGGTGTTCAGAGCCGACGAGGCAGAGTCAGCCGGGCCACCAGAGCCCGGTGGTCGCTGCCAGGAATCCGGAGGGCATGCATGGACTGCGGGACCAGGCCACCGTCCGTAAGAATATGGTCGATTTCAATCAACGGGGGCAGCGCGCTTACGGAGGGGAAGGTCGGATGGCTGCCGGCTTTCAGATGCAAAGAAGCGTCACGCAGCCCGGATTTGGCCAGCATGGCCCGGAAGGTCGGATGTTGCAGGGTGGCGTTGCAATCGCCCATGACGATGGTGGGCACGGGCGGATGGGTCAGCCTGGCCAGGGCGGCGATGCCCATGCCCCACTGTCTGGCGCCTCGTTGGGGTGATTTGGGATGGACGCTGGCCACTCGGATCGGTCCAGAGCTGGTCTTGAGCTCGACCAGGGGGACTGCAGCCGCCGGAAGGACCAGGGCCGATGGCGAGGCTTTGACGGGTTGCTTGGCCGAGAAAATAACGTTGTGGCCGCCGTTGTCGTCAGGGCTCGCAACCCCCTGCGTCAGATAGGGCAGGAGCTGATTCAGGCCCGCAGCCTGAAGCGATTCCAGCAGCTTCCCCTTTACCTCCTGCAGGGCCAGCACTTCTACCCCATAGGCGCGCACGCAACGCACGACCTCTTCAGGATCGGCCCGGCCGAAGCGGCAGTTCAGAGTCATGACGCTCAGTCCATGGTCGGATGATGAATGGCTGGCCCGGTCTGCTGGAGGCAGCCGGTAGCGTAGGCGCTGGCAGCTGACCAGAGTGAGTTCTATCAGTGCCAGCAGGCATTGGGGCCAGGCGCGCGCGAAGACCGTCCACAAGAGTATGACTAACAGGGGAGCGGTCAGCAGGTCGATCAGGGCGATCAGCTCCACCAGGGGGCGGTGCCGGTCAGCTCCGGCTGGCAGGAAGCGCAGGGCCATCCACAAGGCGATGAGCCCCAGGAGAATCCAGAGAAGGGTGTTCACGTGCCATTGTCTCCTGCAGGAGTGAGGGGTCAGCGGCCCCCGAAGAGACCGCCCAGTCCGCCGCCGAGGTTGGGGGGCAGGTCCGGCAGGCCCTCGGGCATCTGCGGAGTCTCGGGGCGCTTGGCGAAGGCCGAACCGCCGGAGGATTTGCCCTTGCCGGACAGGCGCTCGCGTAAAGCCTTCTCTTCGGCCTCCCGCTTCATGGGATTGCCTGAACGGGAACCCTTGCGGCCTTTCTTGCCCTTTTTGCCCTTCTTGCCGCCGCCGGCGCCCATGCCGCCCAGGCCTGGGATCGAACGGCTGCCATTGGTCATCCGCTTCATCATCTTGGCCGCTTGCTCGAACCGCTGCAGCAGGCCGTTGACGGCCGAGACCGTGGTGCCGGCGCCATAGGCGATCCGGGCCCGTCGTGAGCCGTCGATGATGCTGGGTTCGCGTCGTTCCTGGGGAGTCATCGACTGGATGATGGCCTGGGTCCGATCCACCTCCTTTTCGTCGAACTGCTCAAGTTCCTTACGGTGCTGGGCCATGCCTGGGATCATGCCCAGGATGCTCTTGAAGGAGCCCAGCTTGCGGACCTGCTGGAGCTGCTCCAAAAAATCGTCCAGGCCGAAGCTGCCCTCGGACATCTTCCCGGCGGCCTTGCGGGCCTCTTCCTCGTCGAACTGGCGTTGGGCCTGCTCGATCAGGGTCAGGATGTCGCCCATGTCCAGAATGCGGGAGGCCATCCGGTCAGGGTGGAAGACCTCGAAGTCCTTGAGGCCCTCGCCGTTGGAGTCGAAGAGGATGGGCTTGCCGGTCACCGAGGCCACCGACAGGGCCGCGCCGCCACGGGCATCGCCGTCCAGTTTGGACAGCACCACGCCGGTGAAGTCCACACCCTGGTCGAAGGCCTTGGCTGTGGCGACCGCGTCCTGGCCGATCATGGCATCGATGACGAAGAGGATCTCGTCGGGGTGAACGGCGTCGCGGATATTGCGGGCCTGCTCCATCAGCTCCTGATCCACACCCAGTCGTCCGGCCGTATCAATGATGACCACGTCGTAGAGTTTGTCCTTGGCCACCCTGATCGAGTCGGCCGCCACCTTGACGGGATCGCCCGTGACCTGTCCGGGGGCCGCCAGCTCGGATCCGCTGGTCTGCACGCCCGGCTCGGGTGCATATACCGGCACTTCGGCGCGCTCGCCGACCACCTGGAGCTGGGTGACCGCGTTGGGCCTCTGCAGGTCGGCCGCCACCAGCAGGGGGGTGTGGCCGGCGTCCTTGAGCCAGTAGCCCAGCTTGCCGGCCAGTGTGGTCTTGCCTGCACCCTGCAGGCCGGCCAGCATGATGACCGTGGGTGGGTTCTTGGCGAAATTGAGCGGTCTATCCACCCCAGCGCCCAGGATGTCGGTCAGTTCGTCATAGACGATGGAGACCACCTGCTGGGCCGGGTTCAGAGCCTTGGAGACCTCCTCGCCCAGGGCGCGTTCCCGGATGCGTCCGGTAAAGGAGCGCACCACGTCCAGGGAGACATCGGCATCCAGGAGGGCGCGGCGAATCTCGCGGATTGTGCCGTCGATGTCGGCCTCGGTCAGCTTCCCCTTGGAGCGCAGATGGGTGAAGGCCTGGGAGAGCCGATCGGTCAAAGATGAAAATGCTGCCATAGTGCCCCAAGTCTACCTGTCAGCCGGGAGATTGGCTGTTGATTCCGTAAGGCCTACCTGGCCGGTTCTGATATGGAACGATGATTTTGTCCGGTAACAAAAGGCGTGTTACCCTAAATTTGCAACGTTGCAAATCAACATGAACTTGTCGGTCCGGCTCGCAGGGTGTCGATGTTCGATGCCCGGGGGCCGACGGGTTTCGAAGAAACGATGCAGGGTTGCCGGCATACGGGTGTGCCGGTCCCATCGAGAGGAGCAAGAGGGATTGTGAGTGTCTTCAAGGGAGAAAGACACGGGGGAGGTGGAACCCACATGCCCCTGTTTGCGCGGCGTTGGCTCAGGCTGTTGCTGAGCCTGGCGGCCATATGTGGCATGGTGGTCTCGACCGCAGGCTGTGGCGGCGGCGATCAATCCGCCAAGGAAATCTACTTCTGGAATGGTTTGACCGGCGATGACGGCCCGGCCATGCAGAAAATCATCAAGGCCTTCAATGCACAGAGCCCCGAGTACAAGGTGGTCTTCCAACCCATGAACGGCGGGGATCTGACCACCAAGATCTACAGCGTCATGCAGACCGGGAAGAACATCCCCGATCTGGTCATCAACGACTCGTTCTCCACTTCGGTACTGCAGAGCCAGGGGCTGCTCAACCCCTCGACGGTGTGGACCAAGTACCACCCGGAGCTCAAGGAATCGAGCTTCCTGCCGCAGGCCTGGCAGAACACCGTGGTCAAGGGCAAGTCCTACGGCATCCCCCTGTACATGTTCCAGATGGCCATCTATTACAACAAGGATCTGATCCACAAGTACGGCCTGGACTATATCCTGGACGACCGGCTGGTCACCACCGATGAGATCGCCTCCATGAAGGGCAAGCTGCCCAAGGACGTCTACGGGCTCTGCCTGGGCAACCTGCCCTGGGCCATGATGTCCCTGCTATACAGCACCGGCACCAACATCGAGGATGGTGTCAAGGACATGACCGGCCCAGGCTGGCGCAAGCCGCTCAAGGCACTGCGCGACCTCAACGACCAGGGCATGCTCTCGCCCATCGACAGCGACGGCGAGCAGGTCTTCGCCTCTGGGCATGCGGTCTTCGGCATGCTGGGCACCTGGGCGCAGGGCAACATGTCCTCCACCCTGGGCAAGGACAAGGTTGGCGAGATCAACACCCTCCAGTACGGCACCGAGCATCCCTCCAACTTCCTGTACCAGCAGAACTGGCTCCAGCTCAAGGACAAGAACCGGCCCGAGGCCAAGGTCAAAGCGGCCGCCGACTTTGTGGACTTCGTCTACAAGCATTGGATGATGTGGTCGGACGTGGGATCCATATCGCCGGCCTACCGTGACCTGAACAACCCGGAATACCAGAAGCTCATCCAGGCCTCCTTCACCAACGACAAGCGTGAGAGGCAGTGGATCAAGACATCCAACTACATCTATGGCGGCTATGCCACAGCCGGATGGGGATCCTTCATGGACATCGTCTATCGGAACATCTCCCTGGAGGAAGGTCTGAAGACGCTTGATCTGATGACCCAGGGCCAGATCCAGATTCAGGAGCAATCATGAGCGCACACGGCACAACCGCAGTCATGGATGGACGGGGCAAGCGTCGTCCGCTGGGACAGAAGTCCTTCTGGCATGCCTTCCCCTACATCGCCCCGCACATGGTGGTCTTCGCCATCTTCGGAGTCATCCCGATCTTCTTCGGCATCTACCTGGCCTTCACCAGGTGGAACCTGGTCGGTTCCCCCACCTGGGTCGGCCTGGACAACTTCAAGCTGATCTTCGACAAGTCCACCTACTTCTACTCCATCTTCTGGAGGGATATGTGGCATACGATCATCTTCGTGCTGATCAGCGTGCCCCTGACCATCATCGTCCCCCTGCTGCTGGCTTGGGCCCTGCAGACCAAGCACCTGAAGGGAGTGGGGCTCTTCCAGGCCATCTTCTACGTGCCTGGGCTGATCTCCGTGGCCGCAGGAGCCCTGGTCTGGCGGCTGGTCTTCAACTCCCAGTTCGGCCTGCTCAACACCACTTTCCGGTGGGACATCAACTGGCTGGGCAAGCAGCCCTGGGCCTGGATCGCCATCTTCGTCCTCAGCCTCTGGGGAGGTATCGGCGGCAACCTGATCATCTACCGGTCGGCCCTGTCCGGGGTAAGCCAGGATCTGTACGAGGCGGCTTCGGTGGACGGCGCCGGACCCATCCGGCAGTTCTTCAGCATCACCCTGCCAGCCATCAAGCTGCCGCTCTTCTATACGACCATCATGACCACGGGCGGTGCCTTCAACGTCTGGGGTCAGCCACAAATGCTGACCGGCGGCGGTCCTGCCTACACTTCGCAGGTGTTGCTGATGGACATCAGGAACCTGGCCTTCCCGCAGGGGCCTTCGGCTGCTGGCATGGCCTCCGCAATGGCCCTGCTGCTGGGGATCATCCTCATGCTGATCTCCCTGGTCCAGATATTCTTCATGAACAAGGAGGACTGACATGAGTTCGGCAACCCTTGATATGCCATCCCTGGGCAAGGGGCTCAAGGCTCCTGGCCCCAGCGCAACGGTTCCCGGCGGGGAGAACGTGCCCGAAAACCACCACAAGGTGCTCAAGCCTTCGCTGGTGGCCATCTATGCGGTGCTGATCGTCCTGGCTGTGGTCTGGATCATTCCTGTGGTCTACACCATCACGACATCGTTCAAGTCACCCCAGGAGTTCCTGAAGAACGCCTACAACTTCCTGCCCGCGCACTGGGTCACCGTCAACTATCTGACCCTGCTGCAGGCCTCGGCCTCCTACCCGGTCTTCAACTGGCTGGGCAACTCGCTGATCATCTCGCTGTCGCACGGCATCCTGGCGGTCTGCGTGGTGGCCCTGGCGGGGTATGGCTACTCCCGCATCAACTTCAAGGGCAGGGACACGCTCTTCTTCGTCCTCCTGCTCATCTCGATGTTCCCGGGCGTGGTCAACATGATTCCCTCCTACCGCATCGTGGCCACCTTCGGCTGGATCAACTCATACTGGTCCTGCATCATCCCCGGCTTGGGGAACGTGGCCAACATCTTCCTGGTGCGCAACTTCATGAAGGGGATCCCCAAGGAGATCGACGAGGCCGCCGAGATTGACGGCGCCGGCGACTTCCGCATCTTCCGCAGCATCATGCTGCCCTCCATCCGCCCAATCCTGATCGTGATCTTCCTGTTCGCCTTCACCGGCGCCTGGAACGACTTCCTCTGGCCCACCCTGGTCTTCAACGACATCAAGAAGACCCCGGTCACGGCCGGCCTGCAGCTGCTGGGCAACCAGATGATGCAGTACAACCAGATGGGCACGCTTTGCGCGGCCACCTGCCTG
Organism: Bifidobacterium sp. W8104; assembly: GCF_016100735.1. NCBI lineage: Bacteria > Bacillati > Actinomycetota > Actinomycetes > Bifidobacteriales > Bifidobacteriaceae > Bifidobacterium > Bifidobacterium sp. W8104. The sequence continues at coordinate 536,697 of NZ_JACFRW010000001.1, read as the reverse complement.
GCCATCATCCCGACCCTGCTGCTCTTCGTGTTCGCCCAGCGCTACTTCCTGCAGTCGCTGAACATCACCTCGGGTCTCAAGGGCTGAATCAGGAAAGGCGGCAACAATGGCAAAGGAAAACCGTAGGGATCATCTGGCGGGCAAGGACGTAGCGAGCAGAAGGACCGAGAAGATCATCCTCCTGGTGGCGGCAGCCATCAACGTGATCATGGCCTCGGTCACCATGTTCATCTACTCGCCCTGGTTCAAGGACGAGGGCTATGCCATCCTCGGCCGTGCCGGACGTCTGGCCGACGACATGGCCACAGTCAACGGCGCGGCCACAGTGGCCCAGTCCTACGGTTTTCTGCTGCTCATCCTTGGGGCGGTCTCCTTTATTGTGGCTCTGCGGGCCATGCGGCCCTCGACGATCGTTCGGGGGGTGCAGTATTGGATGATCTTCTGCATGGTCTTTTCCTTGGCCACGGCGGATTGGCTATCGCTGATCGCCTACGGCCTGGCCTTTGTCACCTATGTGGCCAGGAACAAGACCATCCGCCGGATCTCGTCGAGTCGAAGGTGACCAGCTCCTGGGGCCTGCGGCGCCCCTGATCGCTGCGCTTTCAACCCCCTCTGCATTGTACGAAGCCATCGGGCAATGCAGAGGGGATTTTGGTTTTTGAAGCAGTCTTCTTCGCGCGCCCTGTTGACATGACCCATGAACGTCTTCTATACTGAGTCGAAACGATTCGACATCTCGGGTGCATCGACGGAGATGGTCAGTGCCCTGCAGTCCGCCCGGAGTCGAAACCTTTCGACAAGTCGAATCGCGGTAACTGGATGCAAGGATGCAAGGAAGTTAGGAGCCATCATGAAGATCAGAAGAGGGATCGGGGCGGCCTTGGCCCTGGCCATGTCGATCCTGCCGCTGGCGGCCTGCGGATCTGGGGGCGATGCCCCCCAGGAAGCCCATCCGTCCAGCATCAAAATCTGGTACTACGAGGAGCCCAGCAGTGGTCAGGCCCGGGGCTGGCTGAAGGCTGCCGATATCTTTACCCGACAGACCGGCATCAAGGTGGATTTCGAGGTCAAGTCTTTCACTCAGATTGCCCAGAATGGCAGCCAGTTCCTCAACTCGGACGACGCCCCGGACGTCATGGAGTCCAATCGCGGCAACGGCTCGGCCGGGGTCCTGTCCACCCTGCAGCTGCTGACCGACCTGAAGCCCTATGTGCAGAAGTACGGCTGGGACAAGAAGGTGCGCGGCCAGGCGGCGGCAGTGGGCAAGTACGACAAGCGCGGCGTCATGGACGGGGATACCTGGTACGGGGTTTCCTCCTATGCGGAGATGCAGCGGGTCTACTACAACAAGGATCTCTTTGACAAGTACAAGATACCCATCCCGCAAACCTTTGACCAATTCGTGGCAGCCCTCAAGGCTTTCAAGAGCCACGGGGTCACGCCCATAGCGGCCGATGCCCAGGAATACGGGGTGCTTTGGCTCTGGTGGCAGCTGGCCATGACCAAGGCCGATGCCAAATTCGTCGACGACTGGCAGCTCTACAAGCATCCGGTCAACTGGCGAAGCAAGCCGCTGACCTTCGCAACCAACACCATCCGTGACTGGATCGACAAGGGATACATCTCCAAGAACGCCACCGGCATGAAGGCCGAGGACACGACCACGGCATTCATCAAGGGGACCTATCCCATCTACCAGACCGGCACCTGGAACCAGACCCGCTTCATGGAACAGGTGAAGAACTTCGACTGGACTGCCTCTATCTTCCCAGGGGCCAAGATGGTCGAGGGCTGCGCGGGCAACCTGTTGGTCATCCCGCAGAAGTCCCGGCGCAAGGATGCCGCGGCCCGCTATATCGACGTGGTCCTGTCCAAGGAGGTCCAGAACTACATCGGCAACAAGGGCGGCGTGCCGGTGGCGGCCGATACGGCAGCCATCACCAACCCCAAGAGCCGTGATCTGGTCAACGAATACACCAAAGCCTCGGACGCCAGCCGGATGAGCTACTATCCCGACTACCCTGCGCCCAACCTGACCGACGCCATGCCGGCCGCCTTCCAAGAGCTGGTCAACGGCACCAAGAGCCCCGACCAGGTTCTGGACACCCTGCATAAGAACTACGACGACGGCGTCGCCCAGCTCGATCTGGATGACGACTGAGCTGCGTCAATCCGCCAAGGAGAGTACAAGCATGTCTGACACACATAGCAGGAAGAAGGCGCAGTCCCGCATCCCGGGCAGTGCGCCCTCGCGGTTCGTTCCTTATCTGATTCCCGGCCTGATAGGCATTGTGGCCATCGTCATCGTGCCCATCTTCTGGAACATCTACCTGAGCTTCACCCGCTGGAGGGGGGTGGGGCCGACCAAATGGGTGGGTCTGCGCAACTGGCGACGGCTCATGGGCGACTCGACCTTCTGGGTCTCCTTCGGGCACACCCTCTGGATCATCGTGGCCATCGTCATCATTCCCACCGTCCTGGGCCTGCTGATTTCCTCGGCCCTGACCGACGTGATCCAGAAGAAGTTCGGCCCCCACACCTCTTCGACCCTGCGGGCACTCTACTACCTGCCCCAGGTTCTGCCTGTGGCCGTGGCCACCATCATCATGGGCTGGATCTTCCGGCCTGAAGACGGAGCGGTCAACGACCTGCTGACCAAGATCGGCCTGGGCGGCCTGGCCCACAACTGGCTGGGTTCGACCACCACGGCCCTGCCCATCCTCATGGTCATCCTGATCTGGATCCAGCTGGGCTACCCCATCGTCATCTTCATGTCCGGACTGCAGCGGGTGGACCCCGAGCTCTACGAGGCGGCCAGTCTGGACGGGGCCAACTGGTGGCAGAAGTTCCGCGTCATCACCCTGCCCTCGATCATTCCCGAGCTGCTGGTGGTCATCCTCACCTCCACCATCGGCGCACTGAAGACCTTCGCCCCGGTCTATCTGCTGACCAAGGGTGGGCCCGGAACATCCACCATGGTTCCCTCCTACTACTCCTACAACCAGTTCTTCCAGGTGCAGCAGGTGGGTTACGGCGCCGCCATCTCGACATCCCTGACCGTGGTCATCGTCATCTTCTCCATCGTCTTCACCATCGTGCAGAAGCGCGTGCAAAAGAGCATCGCCTGAGGAAGGCTAGGAAGCACATCATGAATAATCAAGCCACACTGCAAGCCGACGCCCGGGTGTCCTCCCGGCACGCCCATAGAATCCGCACCTGGGGGAACTGGGTCGGTCTGGTCCTGCTGATCGCAGGAGCCGTAATCATGCTCTTCCCCCTGCTGATCCTGGTCCTGAACGCATTCAAGACCACGGCAGACTACAACGCCACGGGCCCCCTGTCCGTGCCCGCGCACTTCAGCATGGACGGCATCATCTCCTTCTGGAACAAGAGCAATTTCCCGCTCAAGCTGGGCAACTCCCTGCTGATTTCCCTGGTGGTTGCGGTGGTCGGGGTCCTGCTCTCGGTCCTCAACTCCTTCGCCCTGGGCATCGGCAGGGTCAAGGGCAACACGGTCATCCTCCTGTTCATCATGCTGGCCAACATGGTTCCCCAAGAGGCCCTGCTCTACCCGCTCTACGTCATGTTCAAGTGGATGGGCTTCTATAACTCCCAGTGGTCCATCATCATCATCTTCACCATCATCCAGAGCGCCTACGGCACCTACCTGCTCTCCTCGGTCTACGGGACCTTCCCCCAGGCCATCCTGGAGGCGGCCACCGTCGACGGGGCCTCGCGCTGGCAGATTCTGCGCAAGATCGTGCTGCCGGTGTCCTGGTCGACCATCAGCGTCCTCTTCGTCTTCTTCTTCATCTGGACCTGGAACGAGTACATGATTCCCATGGCCTTCCTGATGAGCGAGAAGACGCAGACCATCCCGCTGGCCCTGGCGACCATGCAGGGGCAGCACACCATGGCTGCCACCGACCTGGCCTCCGCCTCCCTGCTCAGCATCATCCCCACCATCATCTTCTTCATCTTCTTCCAGAGGAAGCTCTCGCAGGGGATAGTGGCGGGCGCCGTCAAGTAATCGCCGCTGCACAAGTACACTGAACATGGCCGCCTGCTGCAAGAAGGCAGAGGAGGGGAGCGGGCGGCCCGAATACGAAAGGCAATCACAACCATGGGTATGACCATGCCGAACTTCACCAACGGTCTTGAGGCGCTGACCCGCCCATCCGCAGACCGCACCCGCTGCATCAACGCCGAGAATCCTCGGGGAGGCAAGGGCAGTGCAGCCATGACGGCCAGCAATCTCGGTCCATCCAGAAAGGGGACCCCCTGCCTCAGGAACATTCCTCCCGGGCAGGACATGGTCCTGGCCGACCTGTCCGGCGCGGGCGAGATCCGCCATATCTGGATGACCGTGACCGATGCCACCTCGCCCACCGGACCCAACGTCCTGCGCAATCTGATTCTGGAATGCTATTGGGATGGCGAGCAGACACCCTCCGTCTGCGTGCCTCTGGGCGACTTCTTCTGCTGCGGCCACGCCCAGGCCTGCAGGGTGGAGTCCGTGCCTGTGGCCGTCTACCCGCGCCGGGGTTTCAACTGCTACTGGCCCATGCCCTTCCACGACGGGGCCCGGATCGTCCTGCGCAACCGGCACAACGAACCCATTGAGGCCTTCTTCTACCAGATCGACTACGTGGAGAAGGACGAGCTGCCCGAGGAGGTCATGACCTTCCATGCCCAGTGGCGCCGTCAGCGTGTCACCGAACTGGGTCAGGACTACGTGATCCTGGATGGGGTGCATGGTCGGGGCTCCTACGTGGGCACCTATCTGGCTCTGACCGCTTTGGAGAGCCGCTGGTGGGGCGAGGGCGAGGTCAAGGTCTACCTGGACGGGGACAAGGACTATCCCACCTGGTGCTCCACAGGCAGCGAGGATTACTTCGGCGGTGCCTGGAGCTTTGCCGGGCAGGATCCTGATGGCCGGATGCACGAGGTCACCTACAGCGGGGCCTACATGGGATTTCCCTTCCATTCCCGGCAGTTGGACAACCGCGAATCCCAGTACTGGGATGCTGATACCCCGGTGACCAGGGGGTTCTACCGTTGGCACATCCCCGACCCCATTATTTTCAGCAGCGACATCAAGGTGACCTTGCAACAGATAGGTGTGGACGAACAGGGTTACTTCGAGCGTCAGGACGACCTGGCCAGCGTGGCCTACTGGTACCAGCAGGAGCCCCATCAGCCCTTCCCGCAAAATGTGCTGGAGACAGGGGAGCGGGATCGTCGGCCCCGTTGAGTCTATCGGCTGATGGAGGAGCGGTCGATCAGCCTGGGTCGCTCCAGTTGGACCCGCCCGGCCAGGGAAGCCCCCTCCTCCACAGCCTGGGTCAGCAGATCCGCAGCCTTGGCACACAGTGAACGGGGTGTGAGGGGCATCTCAGAGATGCCTTGAAGCTCAAGAGTAGGGCTCACCTTGCCTGCAGCGCAGGACAGAACGGCCACGTCATCGGGAATGCTCATGCCGTCCGAGCGCATACGGACCACCACAGTGTCCAGCAGGGAGGGGCGGATCTGACCAATCAGGCCATCAATGTGGCCGTGATGGATGACGTCCAGCACCTGCTGGGTGTAGGCCAGATCGCTGCCGGCAGGTCCCGGTTGAAGCTGCAGATCCATGCCCAAGCGACGGGCCCAGGTCTTGAGACTGCGTAGCAGGATAAGGCGGAAGCCGGACCCGCGCCGGTATTCGCCCTCCAGGTCCTCCAGAAAGAGCAGGCGTTTGCGCCCCGCTCGGGCCATGGCTTCCACCGCCATGCGGCCCATCAGATCAAAGTCCAAATCCACACAGGCGCAGGCCGCATGCTGCCGAGGCACTCCCAGGGCCACGCAGGGGTGTCCGTATGAGGCGGCCTGGGCGGCACGGATGTCATCGTCCACCAGATCCATCAGGACCACCCCGTCAGCCAGATTGCTACGGGTGACCCGCCGAATGTCTTCAACACCATTCTCAGCGGTCAGCAGCAGGGAGTCGTAGCCGCGAGCATGCTCGCAGCTGGCCATCTCGATGAAGTAATCCGCGTAGGAGGCCCGGTTCTGTCCGGGGCGCAGGGGGGCGCTCAGGGCGACGATCTGGTTGCGCTTGGCCCGCAGCATCCGGGCGCCGGCATCCGGGGCGTAGTCCAGTTCGTCGGCGGCCTGCATGATCCGCTGGTAGGTTTCCGGAGAGACGGGGCGCTTGCCGGAGAAGGCATAAGATACTGTACTGACCGAGACCCCGGCCCTTCTGGCGACGTCGCGTATGTCGGACATGGGTTCAGCGGCTCAGATCCCAGGTACTGCCAGCGGGTGTGTCCGCAACGGCCACGCCGGCCGCCGTCAGCTGGTCCCGGATGGCATCGGCACGGGCGAAGTCATGATCCTTTCGCGCCTGTTCGCGTTCCTGCAGCTGTTGGCCTACCAAGGCATCCAGGGTGTCCATGGCCCGATCGTCATGGTCGGCTGCCGCCCTGGCCCAGTGGGGGTCGAGTGGATCAAGTCCGAAGACATCCAGCATTGCTCTGACCTGGAGCAGGGCATTGGCCAGCCACTTCCGGTCCGGCGTTTCAGAATCGGCATCCATTGCCGCGTTGGCTTGACGGATCAGCGCATAGAGGGCAGCCAGACCGCCGGAGACGTTGATGTCGTCATTCATGGCCTGCACAAAGTCTTCTGGCAGATCGTCCGCGCCCAGTCCAGCCACTCGGTCACGCTCGGGCTGTGCTCCCAGGATTCGTCCGGCCCGGTCCACGAAGTTGCTGATGCGTTCGTAGGCGCCCTGGGCCTCCTGCAGGGACTGGTCGGACCATTCCAGCATGGATCGGTACTGCACAGAGACCAGGGCGTAGCGCACCACCCAGGCCGGATGCTGCGACAGGACCTGGTCCACGGACAGCCCGTTGCCCAGGGACTTGCTCATCTTCTCGCCCTTCTGGGTCACCCAGGCCGTGTGCATCCAGCGATGGGCGAATCTCCAGCCGGCCGCGTGCGACTGGGCCATCTCGTTCTCGTGGTGGGGGAATCGCAGGTCCAGGCCACCTCCGTGGATGTCGAACTCCGCACCCAGATAGCGGTGGCTCATGGCCGAGCATTCCAGATGCCAGCCCGGCCGACCTGTGCCAAAGGGTGTTTGCCAGCGAGCCGTGGGTGGATCGGTGGGCTTGGGCGCCTTCCAAAGTGCAAAGTCGCGGGGGTCGTGCTTGCCGGGCTCCTCATCGGTGTCGGCAGTCTGCTCATCGGTGTCAATGCTGGGTCCCAGCCGATCGTTGGCGGCGGCTTGTTCGTCGGTCGGTTGTGTGCCGGTCTGCTGGTGGGTCAGGGCACCATACTCAGGCCAGGAGGCCACATCGAAGTAGACGTTGCCTGATGGACGGCCCTGCTCGTCCGGCACCACATAGGCGTGGCCATGGTCGATGATGCGCTGTATGAGGTCGATCATCTCGGGGATGTGTCCGGTGGCCCTGGGTTCGTAAGTGGGTGGCAGAACCCCCATGGTCTCGTAGGCATGGGTGAATTCGCGTTCGTAGATGTAGGCCCGCTCCCACCAGCGCTGGCCGTTGGCCGCCGCCTTGGTCAGGATCTTGTCGTCGATGTCAGTCACGTTCCTGATCAGGGTCACCCGGTATCCCAGCCTGAGTAGCCAGCGCCGGATCACGTCGAAGGCCAGTGTGGTCCTGATATGGCCAATGTGGGGCGAGCTCTGCACCGTGGCCCCGCACACGTAGATGCCAACCTTGCCCGGTTCGATGGGTCGGAAGGGGGTCACCTGGTGATCAGCCGTGTCATACAGACGCAGACCAGCTGCGGCCAGACTGACTGAAGCCTTGGAATCATGCGGTTGCGAACTCGTATCCATATCCTTGAGCCTATCAAGGCTTGCTGACCGTCCAAGAGGAAATGCCGAGCCTGTGGACCCGGCCCGACGGCACATGTGCAAGAATGGAATCATGGCGAAACCTAGGGTGCTGGTGCTCCAGCATGTTGATTGGGAGAAGCCGGGTCGCATTCTCGACAACCTCCAGGAGTGCGGGCTGGACACCGAGATCACCAATATCGTGGACGAGAAGAAGCCCAGGCTGCCGCGCTCGCGTGAGTTGGCGGGACTGGTCATCATGGGCGGGCCCATGTCGGCTGACGATTATGAGCATCACCCCGGACTCAAGGCGGAGACCAAGCTGGCCAAGGCGGCAATGGCTGCCAACAAGCCCATTCTGGGGATTTGCCTGGGTCATCAGATTCTGGCGCGGGCCCTGGGAGGCACCCTGATGCGGGACCAGGAGCCCGAATACGGCATGGGGCCCATCCGCTGGGTGGGGCAGGACGACGACGTGGCCATGTGGAGCAAGAACACGGATGTGCTGCACTGGCATGCCGACCAGGTCACCCTGCCGCCTGGGGCCAAGCTCCTGGCCCGTTCTCAGGCAACCAAGGTTCAGGCTTTTCGGCTCGGGTCAGCTCTAGGCTTGCAATTCCACCTGGAGGTGACGGCGCCCATCTTCGAGGAGTGGATGCAGGTGCCGAGCATGGTCGGCACGATGAAGAAGTCCAAGATCGCTAAAATGCGCGAGGAATTCATCAAGGGGTTGCCGCAGATGCAACCCCTGGCCGACGCAATCTTCTCTGCCTTTGCGGCCCGGTGCTCGACCCAGGCCGCCCAGCTGGCTGCCGCCTGAGGCTACTCCAGCTCCTCCCCGATGGTCAGCCACTCCTCCTCCAGCTGGTCCGACTGCCCGGTCAGATCCTTGAGCTTGCTGTTGAGCTCGTTGAGACCCTGGTAGTCGCCGGGGTCGTGCTCGGCCATCTGTCGTTCAAGATCCTTGCGCTGATCGGCCAGCTTGGCCAGCTTGCGTTCGATGGCAGAGGCCTGCTTGCTCAGATTTCGCCTGGCGACACGTTCGGCCTTGGCCTGATCGGGATTCCCGGTCTCCTTGGCTGATGCCCGGCCCGGTGCATCCGCAGCCTCCCGATCGGCCGAATCGACCATATCCAGGTAGTCCTGGACACCGCCGGGCAGATGGACCACCTTGCCGTCAATCAGCGCGAACTGCTGGTCGGTCACCCGCTCCAGCAGGTAGCGATCGTGGGAGACCACGATCAGGGTGCCCGGCCATGAGTCCAGCATGTCCTCCATGACGGCCAGCATGTCGGTATCCAGGTCGTTGCCAGGCTCGTCCATGACCAGCACGTTGGGCTCGTCCAGCAGGATGAGCAGGAGCTGCATGCGGCGCTTCTGCCCGCCAGACAGGTCGCCGATCCTGGTCATCAACTGGGAGCTTTCAAAGCCCAGGCGCTCCATCAGCTGGCTGGGGGACACCTCCTTGCCCTCCACCAGATAGGTGGGCTTGTAACGGCTGAGGACCTCCTTGATCCGATAGCGATCCAGTTTCTCCAGCTCGTCCAGACGTTGGGTCAGCACCGCAAAGCGGACTGTCTTGCCCACCTTGACGTGTCCTGCTGTGGGAGCCACGCTGCCGTCAATCAGACCCAGCAGAGTGGACTTGCCGGCCCCGTTGGCGCCTACGATGCCAAACCGGTCGCCAGGGCCGATCAGCCAGGTCACATCGTCCAGGACCTTGTGTCCGCTGATGGTCAGGGTGTCGGCCGCTGCAGTGCCCGGACGGTCCTGGTCGTCTTCGCCATCCTTGTCGGGATCTGCGGCCACGGTCACCGAGCCCATCAGAGGGCGCTCGGCATGAGGGGAGGGGACCCGGTCGTTCTTGTTCCCATCGGCATCAGAGTCGGCCTCCGGATAGATCTTGGTCACGTCGACCAGATCCACCACCTGCTTGCCCAGGCGGGAGGTGGCCATCCGCTTGAGCTCCAGGCTGTTGCGCATGGGTGGCACGTCGGCGATCAGTTCCTGCGCGGCCTTGACATGGAACTTCTGCTTGGTCGAGCGGGCCCGGGCGCCCCGGGTCAGCCAAGCCAGTTCCTTGCGGGCCAGGTTGCGGCGCTTGGTCTCGGCCAGATCCGCCTGGCGCTCGCGCTCGACCCGCTGGAGCATGTAGGCGCTGTAGCCGCCCTCGAAGGGGTCGATGGTTCCGTCATGCACCTCCCACATGGAGGTGCAGACCTCGTCCAGGAACCAGCGGTCGTGGGTGACCAGCAGGAGGGCTCCGGAATTCCTGGACCAGCGGTTCTTCAGGTGCTCGGCCAGCCAGTGGATGGTGAGCAGGTCCAGATGATTGGTCGGCTCGTCCAGGGCCAGGATGTCCCAATCCCGGAGCAGCAGCCGGGCCAGGTCCACCCTGCGGCGCTGGCCGCCGGACAGGGTGCCCACCTTGGCCTCCAGCTCCATGCCGCCCAGGAGGGACTCGACGATTTCGCGGGATCTGGGGTCGGCAGCCCACTCGTAGTCCTGTCGGTTCTCCAAGGCCGCCTTGCGGACCGTGTCCTCGTCCTTCAGGGGATCACGCTGGTCCAGCATGCCGAAAGTGAGACCATTGCGCATGGTCACCCGGCCCTGATCGGGTTCCTGGGTGCCTTTCAACAGGTGCAACAGGGTGGACTTGCCGTCGCCGTTCCGGCCCACGATGCCGATCCGGTCACCCTCGAAGATGCCCTGAGTCACATCCGTAAAGATGGTTTTGGTGGCGAATGACAGAGCGACATGTTCCAGACCGAGATCATAGATGGGCATGATTCCCCAATCTACCGCCAGCCTTGGATGGAAGTCCCGGGAATCAGCGATCGGTGATCTGGGAACCCAGTACCTTCTCACTCAGGGCCCGGGGTCCCCGGGTGACGGCTACGGCGCCCGACCGGACCAGCTCGATGATGCCGAAGGGCCGCAGCAGCCGCAGCAGGGCCTCCAGTTTGCCCTCGGCCCCGGTTGCCTCGATGGTCAGGGACTCGGGGTGGACGTCGACCACGCGCACGCGGAAGAGTTTGACGATCTCCAGCACGTCGGAGCGGTTGCGCTCGTTGGCTTTGACCTTGATCATGACCAGCTCGCGTTCCACGGCCTCGTCGCCCTTGAGCTCGACGATCTTGAGCACATGCAGGAGCTTGTTGAGCTGCTTGATGATCTGCTCCAGGGGGACGGCCTCCACGTCTGCAGTGACCGTGATCCGGGAGATGTCGTCCCGCTCAGTGGACGAGACGGACAGGGAGTTGATGTTGAAGGCGCGCCGGGCGAACAGGCCGGCCACCCTGGCCAGGACGCCGGGGCGGTTCTCGACCAGGACGGAAAGGGTGTGCCGTTCGGAACCGGGCTTGGATGCTGGATAATTGGCCATGTGGTGCCCCTTTCCTACTTGTTCATCCGACCGGCAGCGTCGCTGGCCATGGCTGCACGGTCGGCTCCGGTCTGCTCGCGCGGCTCGGGCTGTTCCTGCTCCGGACGGATGCCGGCCAGGGGCTGCACTCCCGGCTTGTAGATGATGGTGTCGTTGGAAGCGCCTGCCGGGACCATGGGCCATACCATGGCATCCTTCCAGACGCGGAAGTCGATCAGGACCGGCCGGTCGGTCACCGCGTTGGCCTTATCGATGGCCTCCAGGGCCTGCTCCTGGGTATAGGCCCGCAGTCCCAGGCAGCCATAGGCCTCGGCCAGCTTGACGAAGTCGGGGATGCCGTTGCCGTCTGTGGGCCTGGCGCCGCCGTCCTCCAGGTTGGTCTGGGAGTAGTGGCTGCCATAGAAGAGGGTCTGCCACTGACGGACCATGCCGTAGACCGAATTGTTGAGTATGGCGATGCGGATGGGCAGTCCCGCCTGCCCGGCCGTGGCCAGCTCCTCGGAGGTCATCTGGAAGGATCCGTCCCCGTCGATTAGCCAGACGGGCCGCGGATCTTCCTCTTCCCTGGTGCCGATTGCCGTGCCGATGGCGGCGGGCAGACCGTAGCCCATGGTTCCCAGCCCGCAGGAGGAGACCCAGGAACGGGTGCGCTCGAAGTCGATGAACTGGCTGGCCCACATCTGGTGCTGACCCACGCCGGATACCCAGATGGTATCCGGATCGGCCTTGTTGCTCAGGGTCTGTACCACCCACTGGGGGGCCAGGATGCCGTCCGGGCTGGGCTCAAAGGTGGTTGGGTAGTCATGCAGCCAGCCGTCGATCAGCCGCCACCAGGGCTTGAGGTCGGGCTTGCCCCAGGTGTGCTGGGCCGCCTTGAGGGCCGGGATCAGATCGTCCAACACCTGTCCCACGTCCCCGACTATGGGTACGTCCGCCTGCCGGTTCTTGCCGATCTCGGCCGGGTCGATGTCGATGTGGATGACCCGGGCCACCGGTGCGAAGTCCTCCAGGCTGCCGGTCACCCTGTCGTCGAAGCGTGTGCCCACGGCCACCAGCAGGTCGGAGTGCTGGATGGCCCCGTTGGCGGCCACCGTGCCGTGCATTCCGGGCATTCCCAGAACTGCTGGATCGGAGTCGGGTACGATGCCCCGCGCAGGCAGGGTGGTGACCATGGGGGCACCTGTGGCTCGCACGAGTTCCTGGACCTGCCGACGCGCGTCGGACCGGACTGCGCCGCCGCCCACATAGAGAACGGGCCTGTGTGACTGGACCAGGAGCCGGGCGGCATCGTCCAGGACGTGCCCGTGGGCCCGCGTCACCGGGTTGTAGCCGGGCAGGATCATCTCCTGGGGCCAGGAGTAAAGCATTTTGCCGTTCTGGGCCGTCTTGCTCAGGTCCACCACCACCGGGCCGGGCCTTCCCGAACGGGCGATGTGGTAGGCCTCGGTCATGACCCGGGGGATGTCCTGGGCCTTGGTCACCAGATAGGAGTGTTTGGCCACCGGGTAGGTGATGCCCACGATGTCGGCCTCCTGGAAGGCGTCGGTGCCGATGGAGTCCACACCCACCTGACCGGTCACCACCACCAGGGGAACCGAGTCCATCATGGCATCGGCTATGGGGGTGACCATGTTGGTGGCCCCGGGGCCGGAGGTCACCAGGCAGACTCCGACCTTGCCCGTGGAGACGGCGTAGCCCTCGGCTGCGTGGCCGGCGGCCTGCTCGTGACGGGTCAGTGTGAAGTTGAAGCGCACCTGCTCGTCGATGGCGTCGTAGGCGGGCAGAATGGCCCCTCCTGGAACGCCGAAGACCTGGGTGACCCCCAGATCCTCCAGGGACCGAATCAGCGCCTGGGCTCCCGTCATGGGCTCGCCTTGGGCGGGGACATCCTTGTCGTCATGGTCCCAGTTCTTGGGTACCGAGCTGAATGCTTGCAGAGGTGTCGGCAGACTCATGTTTCCTCTCGACCTCCAGACTGCGCGCCGACCTGCGGCCGTGCATGTCGAAATACGAACCTGTCGGAGCGTCGGCGGGGTGGGCGGACGAATCCCGATCAGGAGGAGGCACCTGTGCCGTTCGTGACGGCGTGTCTCCGGGTTATGCCCATAGTCTAAACAGGGGTCTGGTCGGGGCGTTGGCGCAGTACCGCATACCGGAATTCCGACAGGAACTTCAGGCTGATTGCTCGGCGCGCAGGGTCGCAAGCAGATCCTGGTCGTCCAGCCGCTTCCACCCCTGGGCGGCAGCAGCCAGCTGGGCCTTCCGCTTGCTGCTGGCCCGGCCCTTGCCGATCACGGTCCCGCCGTCCTCCAGGCGCAGCTCGGCGGTGAAGACCTGGGCGTATTCCGGCCCGGAGACCGCCATGGCGTACCGGGGTTCGCCCAAGCCCAGCTTGTGGGCCTTGACGGTGATCGAGGTCTTCCAATCCAGTGCCGGCCCCTCGGTGGCCACCTCGGCCAGGGTATCGTCAAGAAGGGTATGGACCGTGGTCCTGGCCCCCTCGATGCCGTGCTCCACGAAGACCGACCCGATCAGCGATTCGACGGTGTCACAGAGTATGGAGTCCTTGTCGGCCCCGCCGTTCTCGCTCTCTCCCCGCCCCAGAAGAATATACTTCCCCAGGTGCAGCTTTTGCCGGGCGATGGCCGACAGGGCCTCCTCGGAGACCGCCTTGGCCCGCATCTTGGCCAGCTGGCCCTCGGTCATGTCCGGATGAACCTTGTATAGGGTCTCGGTGGCCACCAGTTCCAGAACCGCATCGCCCAGGAACTCCAGCCTTTCGTTGTTGGGCATGCCCGGGTGCTCATGGGCGAAGGAGCGATGGGTCAGGGCGTGTACCAGCAGCTCCGGGCTGATTCTGCCGCCCAAGGCCTGGAAGAGCTCCTCAGCTGCCTGGTTGCCGGGATCCGCCTGCCCCTGTTCCTCCTGCCGCATATGGTCTTCCTGATCCTTCCTGGAGTGCCCTGTCTGCATGGCCCCCCTCGCTTTCTCGGCCTTGCCGTCCGATGATATGGAAAAACCCCTGCCACCCGTCGATGGCCGGGGTTCTCTCGTTGCGTGTCGAACGCTTATCGGCTCACTTGCTGAACTGCGAACGAATGGCGTCGCGGTAGACGCGCCCACGGTACATGCCGCAGCTGGGGCATGCCATGTGCGGCAGCGCAGGAGCTCCGCAGTTGGGGCAGGTCACCGTAGCGGCGGCCTGGGTCTTCCAGTTGGCGCGCCGCGAATGGGTGTTGGCGCGCGAGGTCTTGTACTTTGGCAGTGCCATATTGTCCTCTGTTTCGATCGAATACTTCGAGCTTAAGCGTAGAGCAGTCTACCGCAACCTCCGGTCATTCGCCAGTTCGGCCGTCGCTGCCGGGGTTCTCCTCCTGCTCCAGACGCTGCTTGAGTCCCTCAAGGGCAGCCCAGCGGTCGTCCATTATCTCGTGGTGGTGATCGGGATGGTCATTCAGGTCCATGCCACACTGGGGGCACAGGCCCCGGCAGTCGGGTCGGCACAGGGGCTGCAGGGGGAGGGCTTCCACAAGTGTGTCGCGCAAGAGGGCCTCCAGATCCATGAAGGCGCCCCCGCTGGCCAGAGGATAGGTCTGGCCGCTGGCCTCCTCCTGTTCGGCCAGGATCTCCTCCTTGCCATGGGTCGGCTCCGGCTCGGGCTCCTTGTAGGGGAAGAAGACCACCGGATCGTCCTGGATACTGGTATCCACAGGCCTGAGGCAGCGGGTGCATTCGGTCTTCAGGGGCACGCTGATGTGGGCCTGCAATAAAAGTCCGTCCACTAGCGAGTCGATGTCGCCCTTCACATGCACGGGTGTTCCTGCCGGGATGCCTACCACCTGGTCGCCAATGCCTTCCGGGGCTGGAAAATCGCGGTCCACCCGGGTGCTCTGCCCTGCCCGCGTCGACACCTGGGCCACTGACACCGCCCAGGGGGAATCCTCCGGTCTGCTCATCCCTGCGTCTCCTTTCCCTGGTCCGAGACTGACGCGTTCATGCTACGCGCTGCCTCCTGCTCACGCTGGTGGAGAACCTCCAGGCCGGCACGCACATCCTGGCTCATCTTGCCCAGCTGGGTGTCAAGCTCGCCCATGACCTGGGCGGCATACCCATCGGCCCCCTGGACCAGACGGTCTGCCTGGGCCTGGGCCGTGTCGATGATGGTCTGGGCCTTCTGTCGGGCTATGGCCACTACATTCTCCTGGCCGGCCAGGAAGCGGGCCTGCTCGCCGGCCTCCTTAACGATGTCTGCAGCCCGGCTCTGGGCGTCGGATACGGTGGCGTTGGCCTGGGTCTGCGCCGTGTTCAGCCGACGCTCCGCCTCCCTCATGAGTGCCGAGGCCCGCTCCAGTTGCACCGGCAGCATTTTCTTGAGTTCGTTGAGGTCGTCGGCCAGCTCGTCTCTGTCCACCTTGACCAGTCCCGGGCTGAAAAGCGGGGCCTTGGCCTCATCCAGCATGGCCTGGATCCGGTCGATGATGTCATAGACGGTGGTGAATTCCGATCGGGGGTTCCCGCTCTCGCTTCGATCCTCCTGCAGGTCGGGCAGGTCCTTCATGTCGACTGCGGGCTTGGGAGCGCTGGCTCTGGTCGAGTCGTCGATAGGCTCGCCATCGTCCCTTTCCTGGGTCTGCTCGTTCATCTTTGACTCTTTTCCGTGTGCGGTGTGTCCCTGTGCAATGTGCCTATCAGCGCGTCCACGACGCTGTCGGGGACCATGCCGGTGATGTCCCCGCCATGTCTGGCCACGTCCTTGACGATGGTGCTGGAGATGTGCTCCCTCACCGGATCGGCTGGCAGGAAGAGCGTCTCCACCCCGGACAGCTTGCGATTGACCAGGGCCATGCCCAGCTCGGCCTCATAGTCCCCGTTCTGCCTCAGTCCCTTGACGATGACCGATGCGCCTACCTTACGGCAGTAGTCGGTGATCAGGCCATCGGTGGAGGCTACGGTGATGTTCGGGTACCCGTCCTCGTCCAGGGCCTGGCGGATCATGGCCACCCGCTCCTGTTCGCTGAACATGGGGGTCTTGGCGGCGTTGACGGCCACAACCACGTGGACCGTCTCGAAGAAGCAGGCGCAACGTTCGATCACATCCATGTGGCCGGAGGTGACCGGATCGTATGAGCCAGGGCATACAGCGATAGTCATGATTCTCAGCGTAGCGCGTCATAGGGAGCGAACGTGTAGCTCACCGCCGTACCATGGATGTCATGACTGCAAGCAAGAGCATTCGCATGGAGGATCCGGAGCGGGAGCAGAACCCCGACCAGGGCACTGGCACGGCCGTGCTGGACCGTCCGGACACCGAGACCGCTGAGAAGACCCGGCTGAACGACCAGGGCGATGCCGACCGGTTCGCCCACTACGTCTCCCGTGAGCGCATCGCCGAGTCCAAGCTGACCGGCCGGCCTGTTGTGGCCCTCTGCGGCAAGGTCTGGGTGCCCAAGCACGACCCCTCCCAATACCCGGTCTGCCCGGACTGCAAGCGCATCTACGAGCAGATGACCGGCGGCGGCCACTGAGCGCCACTGAGTGGTCCAGGCTGCTTCAGGACCGCTTGCCCAAGGCGATACGGTCGATCATCTCCAGCTCTTCCTGGCTGAAATCGGCCGACTGGACGGCCTTGAGATTGTCCAGGATCTGCTCGGGCTTGGAGGCGCCGATGAGCACTGAGGTGACAGCAGGGTCCCTGAGCAGCCATGCCAGGGCCATTTCTGCCAGACTCTGGCCGCGTTGGCGGGCCAGCTCGTTCAGATCCTGAATCTGCTTCAGCCGCTGGGGGGTCAGGGCGGACTCCTTGAGGAAGCGGCCGTCGGCCCGAATCCGGCTGTCCTCGGGAATCCCGTGCAGGTAGCGGTCGGTCAGCAGCCCCTGGGCCAGCGGGCTGAAGGTGATCAGCCCCTTCTTCTCTTTCATCACCGCCTCTTTGAGACCGTTGTCCTCGATGGTTCTGTCGAAGATGGAATAGCGGTTCTGGTTGATGACGAAGGGGACGTGCATCTCGGTCAGGATGGCCGCAGCCCGTGCCATGGTCGGCCCGTCGTAGTTGGACAGTCCCAGGTAGAGGGCCTTGCCACTGGTGACCGCCTGGGCCAGGGCACCCATGGTTTCTTCGAGAGGCGTATCCGGGTCGGGGCGGTGGTGGTAGAAGATGTCCACATAGTCAAGTCCCAGCCGTTTCAGGCTCTGGTCCAGTCCGGACAGCAGATGCTTGCGTGAGCCGAGGTTTCCGTATGGGCCGGGCCACATTTCATAACCGGCCTTGGTGGAGATGACCAGCTCCTGGCGATGGTGGCTGAAGCATCGCCGCAGGATGATCCCCATGTTGCGCTCGGCGGCGCCTGGTTCGGGCCCGTAGTTGTCGGCCAGGTCAAAGTGGGTGATGCCGTGGTCGAAGGCCGTCGTGCACAGCTTCTGCATACGGTCAAGTGGTGTGGTGTCGCCGAAGTTGTGCCAGCAGCCCAAGCAGATGGGCGGCAGTTTCAGGCCGCTGTCGCCGCAGGTCCGGTAGGTTGTGGAATCGTATCGGTTCGGGTCGGGCTGGTAGGTTTCGCCTTGCATATTCATCAGATGCTCCTAACCAGGGTGGGCAGGACCGGCTCACCCTTCATCAGGCTCAGGGCGTTGATGGGCAACTCCTCAAGGGCCTTGGCCCGATGCTCCCGGGCATCCAGGACCGCCTGCCCGCCCTGGAACTCCGGCATGCTCTGGCCATGGTCCACATAGGTGACCAGCAGATCCCGCCAGTCCTGTTCAGGCGTAAAGGCTGCCAGCGCATCCTCAGCACCCGAGATGACGTGCTCGGCGTCGGCCACCCCGTTGTGGTAGGAGCGGTAGGCCAGCTTGCGTCCCGGCACCGAGGCCTTGCCCACCGACTTTTTGGCTACGGCCTGCATGACTCCGGAAGAGTTCTCGCGCTCGGTCAGCTTGTAGACCATGGCGCAGGTGGGGGCTCCCGAACCGGTGACCAACATGGTGCCCACCCCGTAGGAGTCCACCGGAGCGTCCTGCAGGGAGGCGATGGCGTATTCATCCAGATCGTTGGTGACGGTGATGGTGGCCTTGGTGGCTCCCAGGGAGTCCAGCTGGGCGCGGACCTGCTGGGCCAGCGAGCCCAGGTCTCCGGAGTCGATGCGGACCCCGCCCAGCTCAGGTCCGGCCACCTCGACGGCCGTCCTGACGGCCTCCTCGATGGAGTAGGTGTCGGTCAGCAGGGTGGTCCCCTTGCCCAAGGCCTGGATCTGCCCCTGGAAGGCCTCGCGCTCGTTGTCATGCAGGAGGGTGAAGGAGTGGGCTGCGGTTCCGATGGCCTTGAAGCCGTATCGCTTGGCCGCCAGCAGGTTTGAGGTCCCTTGGAATCCGCCGACTATGGCCGCTCTGGCCGCCGCCACGGCCGCGTATTCGTTGGCCCGGCGCGCACCCATGTCCATGCAGGGCCTGCCCTTGGCCGCGGTGACCATACGGGAGGCGGCCGAGGCCACGGCGGAGTCGTAGTTGAGTATGGACAGGATCAGGGTCTCCAGCAGGGTGCACTCGCCGAAGCCGCCTTCGACCTGCAGGATGGGGGAGTCGGGGAAGAATATCTCGCCCTCCCTGTAGCCGCGGATGGTTCCTGTGAAGCGGAAGTGCTCCAGCCAGTCGATGGTGGTCGGGCTGACGATGTGGCGGTCGGACAGGAAGCGAAGTTCATCCTCGCTGGGGTGGAAATCCGCCAGCGCATCCAGAATCCGTCCGGTGCCGGCCACCACTCCGTAGCGGCGCCCCGCCGGCAGGTGTCGGGTGTAGACCTCGAAGACGGATCGTCGCCCGGCCGTACCGTCCTGCAGGGCGGCATCCAGCATGGTGTATTCATACATGTCGGTCATCAGAGCCGTAGAGGTTCCGGTGACCCTACTACTGTTTTCGGCGTTCATATCTTCCCCTTTGTGGGTGGAAAAGCCCTTGGTTGGCCCCCAGTCTAATCCTCTGCCGACCTACTGGCTCGCCCTGTCCTCGCAAGGTCGGGCTAAGCTGGTCCGCATGAGATTCGTCGTGGGCATCTACCGATTGCTGATCGCCTTTTTCTGCCTGGGCGGCACCTTCGAGGCCTGGCTGCTTGGGATCGGCAATAAGTGGGTCTATTTTACTTTCCAGACCAATATCGCCCTGGGTCTGGTCATGCTCTGGGCCGGAGCGGCCACCCTGCTCAAGGGCATCCAGCCCCCCTCCTGGCTCAAGGGCTGCCTGACGCTCTACATCGTCATCACCGGGCTGGTGGCCATCCTGGTCCTGGGGCTGAACAGCACGGACTACAAACTGGTCCTGGGCATCAGGACCACATGGATGATTCACGTCATCAGCCCAATCATGGCAACGGTGGACTTCCTCTTGTTCGACCCTCATCGTCGCTTCCGCTGGCACAATGTGCTGACTTGGCTGATCTATTTCCCCTTCTATGTAGCCTTTGTGCTGATCAGGGCCGCCATCTGGCCTCATTCGGGACCGCAGCCGGACGGCGACCCTTATCCCTATGCCTTCTTGGACCTCGGACATCTGGGCTGGGCCCAGTTGACGGTCAACATGGCTGAGTACCTGGTTGTTTTCTTCGCCCTGTCGCTGGTCATCTTCCTGATTGATCGCATTCTGCCGGCCAAGACACCGCTGACCATTGATCGGTAGACGGTTGACGGAATAATAGGGACCAGACCAGGGGAGCCTGGGCGAAACGGGAAAGGATCATCACTGATGGTTGCTATCAAGGACATGCTCCAGGAGGGTGCCGTGCTGCGGCCTGACGGCAGGGCGGCTGATGAGTTGCGACCGGTCGTCATCACCAGGCATTGGACGGAGGCCCCCGAGGGATCGGTGCTGATCGAGTGCGGCAAGACCCGGGTCATGTGCACGGCCTCCTTCACGCCGACGCTGCCCCGTTGGCGCAAGGACTCCGGCCTGGGCTGGGTCACTGCCGAGTACGCCATGCTTCCCAGGGCCACCAGCGACCGGACTGCGCGAGAATCGGTCCGGGGAAAGGTTGGCGGCCGCACCCAGGAGATCAGCCGGCTGATAGGCCGTTGCTTGCGCGGTGTGGTGGATATGAAGGCTCTGGGCGAGAATCAGATTCAGCTTGACTGCGATGTGCTTCAGGCCGACGGCGGCACCCGTACAGCCTCGGTCACCGGTGCCTATGTGGCCATGGTCGACGCCCTCAGATGGGCCCAGGACCACCACCACATCCGCAGCGCCGACAAGGTGACCAAGGATTGCGTCTCGGCCGTCTCGGTGGGCATCATCGATGGCAAGCCCATGCTCGACCTTCCCTATTTGGAGGACAGCCGGGCCATGACCGATATGAACGTGTCCATGACCGGCTCCGGCGACTTCATAGAGGTACAGGGAACAGCGGAGCATCGCCCGCTCACCCGTCAGGAGCTCGGTCTCCTGCTGGACCTGGCAACCAAGGGGAACAAGGAGCTTCAGGCCGCTCAGCGCAAGGCCCTGGCATCCGACTGACGCCCGGAGCGGGAATTTCAGCGAGGAGGATCGGTATGGGGCAGGCCAGAAAAGTGGTTGTAGCCACGCACAACGAGGGCAAACTCAGTGAGCTTCGTCGCATACTCGACGGTTTCCTGGCCGATGAGGGTCAGAGGATCGAGCTGGTTTCGGCCGGCCAGTTGGGCCTGCCCGATCCGGTAGAGACGGGCACCACTTTTCAGGAGAATGCACTTCTCAAGGCTGGGCAGGCCGCTCGGGCGTCAGGTCTGCCCGCGCTGGCGGACGACTCGGGGCTGGTCGTTGATGTGATGGGTGCCGCCCCGGGAATCCTTTCGGCACGGTGGAGCGGCCGCCACGGTGACGACCAGGCCAACTTGGAGCTCTTGCTGAACCAGCTGAACGACATTCCCGACGATCAGAGGGGAGGGCGGTTTATCTGTGCTGCTGCCCTGGTCGTTCCGGATGTGCCGGGGTATGCCGTCCGGGGGTCTCAGGTGACCAGGGTCGGCGAGATGCCCGGAAGCATCATCCGCCAGGCGCGAGGGGACAATGGGTTCGGCTACGACCCGATCTTCGTGCCCCTTGATCAGCCTCGGCGCGCCAGCGGCCAGCAGCCGCTGACTTCGGCGGAAATGACCGCGGATGAAAAGAACGCCATTTCGCACAGGGGCAAGGCCCTGGAGGCCATCATGCCGATTCTCGTCAACTGGGTGCTGGGCGGCGGCCACCTTAAAGGCTGATAAATCCATATAGATTCCGTACGGTGAACGGTCGCGAAACATCAACGATCCTGTTCTGAGTACCGGTCGCACTTGAGCATGCAAGGAAACGCGAAGGTGCGATTTTTTTATCTCTATGATACAGTCGGCGGTATTGGGGACAACTTAAAAACAGAGCTGATCTGTTCTAGCAGATGATTCCATCGGGATTTGGGGGTTTCGTATTGAAGCGATTGCAAGAACGGAACAATAAGGGATCGCTGCACGTGAACCGTTCGACCATCGCCGTTCTGATAACCCTTCTGGCGACACTGGCCATGGTCGTTCCGCTTGGGCTGAGTGCTCTGTCGGCCAGTCAGGCCAAT
Organism: Bifidobacterium sp. W8104; assembly: GCF_016100735.1. Taxonomy (NCBI): domain Bacteria; kingdom Bacillati; phylum Actinomycetota; class Actinomycetes; order Bifidobacteriales; family Bifidobacteriaceae; genus Bifidobacterium; species Bifidobacterium sp. W8104. The sequence continues at coordinate 514,908 of NZ_JACFRW010000001.1, read as the reverse complement.
GCCGTTGATGGACAGGACGAGACGGCGAGCAGGAAGCCTCTGCTCTATAGAATGATGGCCTTCAACGACAGGATCGATACCTATCAGGATGAGCTGCGCATGGACTTCATCCTGCGCGTGAAACACAACGAGTTCAAGCCGGATTGTGTCGACCTTGGTAAGGCAGACACCGGTGGTAAGTCAAATTGCAATTTATCTTTTGTATATCAGTATGTTGGTTCTGATAACCCTGCAGATTATCATCGTGTAAAGTATATAAACACTATAACTCCAGATGATTATCTTGAAAATAACAAAAATGGGTATGCATATGATGGAGCTAAAGCGTGGGCTGATAATCATCTGCAGCGCTTTACTGTTCATAAGATAATCAATTCGGGTTTATACGACTACTTAACCATATCCATCGAAGGCGACATGAACATTGCGGATAAGTCTAAAGATCCCGCAAAGTTCGTGGCTGGTGGTCACCCTGAGCCCTTGAATGTCTTTGCCATCGTTGGTGATCAGAATACCATCCTGTCTTGCGGTAGTTCTTCGTGGGCATGGGGTACCGAAACCTGCTCAACTTTCGATCCAGCCTCCATGAGCAACTTGCAGGATAGATATTCAAATATCACCGCGAGTTTATCGAAGGATAAACAGATGAAAGTGTATATGGGTGACTGCTTGGGTAGCGGAGGAGACGACCTGCAATGCAGCGGCCCATATTCTTGGGTTGGGTGGGACAGCAACCCATATCTCTATCGAAACCATCAGGCTAATTGGGGTATGGTGACCGATTATGGTTTTCCGGCTTATAGCGATGGTACGGTTGGAAATATAAATGCCACAGCCCCGGGCACGGCCCCGGCACGGTCTTTCTTCGTGTATTGGATGAACTTGCGTGGTCCAGGCAACAAAACCAATGGCATATGTTCTGAGACCAGTTCCTATTACTATCAGTGGGTGGCTCTTAAGGACAGCCAGTGGGTGCCTGTTAAGGAACTGACTCCTGAGCCGGTCCTGGTGACAGGCCAGCAGCCGAGTCCCAACACTTTGACTACCACCTACGGACTGCAGGGCATGGTCAATACCAATGGCGCTTATAACGTCAATCCGACCGACCCAAAGTATGCGAATACCACCAACGTGCTTTTTGCGACTGATAAGGATGGCAATCCTATGCCTGCCCAGAAGGCTGATGGCGGGATTGATTTCAAGGAGGCCAAGGAGAAGCAGGATCTTGACGGCTATTTCAAGCTGGTGACCTGGCCTGACACCAGGAATTCTGATGGCACGGAATGTACAGCCGTCAGCCCTGAGGTGTACAGCCCCAAGAGCGCTGGTCTTGTGGGGATTGACGATAACATGTCCGCCGCGCAAAAGGATACGAATCTCTCTGCGGGTTGGACGATTGATACTGCTTTTTATAAGTATAATGTGCCTCGTCCTGATGATCCGACAATCACCAAGATCCAGAATGATGCGGATGCCGGCTTGGATGCTTCTGGGGGCGTGTATACGTCGAAGCTTGACCCGATAATCAGTGGTGAGTGCACGCCTTCCAAGGATGAGAAGCATCCCAATACGGTTGTTCTATATGGAGAGGATCCCACCAATCCGATTGCGGATGGGCAGGGCACAAATGGCGATGACTTGGTGAAAAGCTCGGACACGTGGGGGTTCAGGCTGGGGGAAGCTGTTTGCGAGACCGACACTGGCAGCAAGCAGGGAGGGTCCTGGTGGATACAGGACACCAATAAGCGGTATCCGTCGCCGGACCCCGGCAACAAGTACAACGGCTACAGGCGTTATCACGCCTGGGTGGTTGAGTCCACGTCAGGGTTCGGCTTGACCTCCTACTTCTCGAATGTCGGCACGGCTTATTTCGTCTCGGGAGAAAACGTCCCGGATGCGAGCAAGTTCTCGGTGACAGTGCCCCATACGGTCAACGGGAGCCTGCCGACAGGTTCGGTGGTCACGTTCAAGGGTGAGGTGTCGCCTGTGTATACGGCCTGGTCCTCGGGGAAGTTGGGGATGACTGATTCGAGGATGGTCGTTTCGATGAAGCAGAATGCTGCCTCGGATTGGATGCCCCTGTTGACCACTCCGGCCAACACCTTCCAGAGGGATGCGGCGGTCGGCACTGCTCCTTCCGTCACTGACCCCACATCAGGTCTCACGCTGAACCTGACCAAGACGGCGGCTTCCACCTGGTCCTGGTCGCTGAACATCCCTGCTGACAAGTTCACCGGTTACAACGGTGACGACGAAACGCAGACCTATACTTTCCAGGTTGAGATGATCAACCCGATGAACCTCCGTTCGGGCCCGGCATCCATCGAGCGGAAAATCGACATGACGCCCACCACACTGACCATTGACCGCCATGACGTCTTCCAGGTGGCCGGCAGGGCCTACAAGTATGTGGACGGGGACAGGAAGATTCCTGAGACCAAAGGCACCCTGGTCCATATAACCTGGCCCGGCAAGACCAATAGCAGCACTGATGTCGCAGTGGGGGATCAGGGTTCGTGGCAGGCAACTCCGCCTGAGGGCGTCAATCAGGGGCAGTTCTCTGCTCAGGTGCTTTCGGATGATGCCGAGGGCTCTGACGCGCAGGGCAGGTTCCAGGGCGGGAACCAGTCAGCCTCGGTGTCGCATGAGCTGGACTTCCGGCCTTCGACCTCCTCCTTGCCGCTTACCGGGGGATGGCCGCTTTCCGTGCTCAGGATCCTGCTGCTGATAGCCCTAGGCCTGGTGGGCTTCGTGGCCTGCCTGAGGAACAGGCAGGAAAGCCGGCACTGACCTCGGTCGTATAAGACAGGGCCCGCCCTCATCCTTCCAATTTCATGGAGATGAGCGCGGGCCCTGTTTTTTTAATTCCCGTGTTGCTGCCGTTGCCAAGGCAGTGTTCGCCCCCAATCCAGACCGGTCGGAAGACGACAACATTTTGCCTCTCGCAGCTGTGTACTGGCCCTGCCGTGGTCAAGAACTTGAACGGACGCAAAACACCCCACCTGAATCCCAGATTATGCCCTTGATTTCTGTAGCCTTGGAAAGGCAAAGAAAATTTATATGCATTGTTGTGCTCTATGTGCAGTTGCCTTAATTGGGGGTAGGTCAAAAGCAGACTTGATTTGTTCTGGAGCATGATTTCATTGTGGTTTGGGGGGTATTGTATTGAAGCGTTTGCAAGAACGGGGCGCTAAGGGTTCACAAGGTGTGAACCGTCCGATAATTGCCGTTCTGGTAACCCTTCTGGCGACGCTGGCCATGGTTGTTCCGCTGGGGCTGAGCGCGCTTTCGGCCGGTCAGGCCAATGCCATCGATGGGCAGGACGAGACGGCCAGCAGGAAGCCGCTGCTCTATAGGATGTTGGGCTACAACAACAAGATTGATTCCTATCAGGATGAGCTGCGCATGGACTTCATCCTGCGGGTAAAACACAACGAGTTTGACCCTTCTTGCGCCGACGCCACTTCTGGTGCCGATACCAAGGGCAATTGCAATCTGGCCTTTGTCTATCAGTACAAGGGGTCAGATGACACTTCCTTTTATCGCAGAATAAAGTATCTGAACACCATAGCCTCAGCATCATCCTCGGATCAGCCCTGGTCCGGAGCCTACAAGTGGGCGCAAAATCAAGATGAGTATTTCACCGTGCACACCATAATAAACTCCGGTTTATATGACTATCTGACCATTTCCATTGAGGGTGATCTGGCGCTGAAGAATTCTGCTGATGCGTCATATTACCAACCTGGTGGTGCCAACGAGCCGGTGAATATCTACGCAGTCGTTGGTAAACAGGACGATGCACTGTCCTGCCTGCGCCCTAGCAACTCGTGGAGTTGGTCTAGCGGAATCGATAATTGTCGCAATTTTGACCCTGACACCATGATCAATGCGCCGGACAGGGTATCCAACATTACTTCAACTTTAGCGGCGAACGACAAGAACTTCACCCTATATATGCAAGAATGCCTTGGCACGGGTGCTGATCTTCAGTGCAGCGGCCCGTATTCTTGGGTTGGTTGGAACAGCAACCCAAATCTCTACGGAGGCAATCAGGCTAACTGGGGCATGGTAACCGATTACGGTTTTCCTGACTACAAGAGCAATGCTACTGGGCCAATCGCCGGCACTGATCCGGGCACAGCTCCGGCACGGTCGTTCTTCGTGTACTGGCTCAATGTGCGCGGCAGTACCAAAGCTAACCCTGATGGCATATGTTCTGAGACCAATTCCTACTATTACCAGTGGGTGGCTCTGAAGGATAGCGAGTGGGTGCCAGTTGATGAGCTGACCCCTGAGCCGGTCCTGGTGACAGGCCAGCAGCCGTCCCCCAATACGGCGACTACCACGACCAGCAAGGCGGCCCAAGTCAGTAAGTATTCGGCTTTCAACTTGCCCAAACAGCCGGATAATCCCAATGAGATGTTTGCCACTGACAAGAACGGCCAGCCCATGCCTGCCCAGAAGGCTGATGGCGGGATTGATTTCAAGGAGGCCAAGGAGAAGCAGGATCTTGACGGCTATTTCAAGATGGTCACCTGGCCTGTCACCACGAATCGGGATGGCAGCGCTTGTACCGTCAGCCCTGAAGTGTACAACCCCAAGAGCGCTGGTCTTGTAGGGATAAACGATGGTATGTCCACCGTGGAGAAGGATACGAATATCTCTGCGGGGTGGACTATCAATAGCGCGTTCTATAAGTATGACGTGCCTCGTCCTGATGATCCTACGATCACCAAGATCGAAAACGATGCTGATGCCGGTTTGGATGCTTCTGGAAGCGTGTATACGACCAAGCTTGATCCGGTAATCAGTGGTGAGTGCATGCCCTCCAAGGATGCCGCGCGTCCCAACAAGGTCGTTCTCTACGGCGAGGATCCCAGCAATCCCATTGTGGAGGGGCAGGGCACGAATGGCGATGACCTGGTGAAAGGGACGGACACGTGGGGGTTCAGGCTTGGCGAGGCTGAGTGCCAGGTCGACACCAGCAGTAAGCAGGGGGGTTCCTGGCGGATACAGGACACGAACAAGCTGTATCCGTCGCCGGATCCTGGCAACAAGTACAGCGGCTACAGGCGTTATCATGCCTGGGTGACTGAGTCTGTCTCCGGGTTCGGCCTGACCTCGTTCTTCTCGAATATTGGAACTGCCTATTTCGTTTCGGGAGAAAACGTCCCGGATGCCAGCAAGTTCTCGGTCACTGTGCCCCATACGGTCAACGGGAGCCTGCCGGCGGATTCGGTCGTTGTGTTCAAGGGTGAGGTGTCTCCTATATATACAGCCTGGTCTTCGGGGGATCTAGGGATGGCTGATTCGAGGATGGTCGTTTCGATAAAGCAGAAGACCGCGTCGGATTGGACGCCTTTGCTGACCACTCCGGCCAACACCTTCCAGAGGGACGCGGCTGCCGGCACTGTTTCTTCCGCCGAAGATTCCGCGACAGGTCTCACGCTGGGCTTGACCAAGACGACGTCTTCCACCTGGTCCTGGTTGCTGAATATCCCAGCTGATAAGTTCACAGGCTACACAGGTGGTGACGAGACGCAGACGTACGCCTTCCAGGTTGAGATGATCAACCCGATGAACATCCGCTCGGGCCCGGCCTCCCTTGAGCGGAAGGTTGACATGACACCGACCACTTTGGCCTTGGAGCGGTATGACGTCTTCCAGGTGGCGGGCAAGGCATATAAGTATGTGGACGGGGATACGAAGGTTCCCGAGACCAAGGGGACCGTGGTCCACATAACCTGGCCCGGCAATGGCAATAACAGCACCGATGTCGTTGTTGGGGACCAGGGTTCATGGCAGGCGACTCCGCCCGAGGGTGTCAACCAGGGTGAGTTTACTGCTCAGGTGCTTTCCGACGATGCCGAGGGCCCTGATGCCCAAGGCAGGTTCCAGGGCGGAAACCAGTCGGCCCCGGTGTCGCATGAGCTGGAGTTCCGTCCTTCCAACTCGGCTTTGCCTCTGACCGGTGGATGGCCGCTTTCGGTGCTCAAAATCCTGTCGCTTATGGCGTTGGGCCTGGTCGGCTTCGTGGCCTGCCTGAGGAACAGGCAGGAAAGCCGCCACTGAGCCGGGAAGCATCAGACAGGGCCTGTTCTTGCGGGCCCTGTTCTTAATACCTGTGCGCGAGATGGGACTCGAACCCACACGTCCGAAGACACAGGAACCTAAATCCTGCGCGGCTACCATTACGCCACTCGCGCGTAAGACATGCCCTGCCGTTGAAAGGGCAGTTGGTGGAAGAGCCACTTGACAGAATCGAACTGTCGACCTTCTCATTACGAGTGAGACGCTCTGCCAACTGAGCTAAAGTGGCCTTCGCCTCCCGTCCGGACCTGCCGGAAGAAGACAACATGCTACATCATACTGGATGCGCGCGATAAAAACGCCTTGCACTTCGGGCCAAGGGTGTACAAGCTTCTTGACACAATAGAGGGCATGGATCTCGATGATTTCTATGCCGTCATTCCGGCCGGGGGCGTGGGCACCCGGCTCTGGCCATTGAGCCGCCAGGACCGGCCCAAGTTCCTCTATGATCTCTTGGGGTCGGGCAGAACAATGATCCAGGGCACCTTTGACCGTCTGGCCGGCATCTGCGGGGCCGACCATGTGGTCGTCTCCACTGGTCAGCGGCATGTGGACCAGGTGCGTCAGCAGCTTCCGGATCTGGCTGAGGACGCGCTCTTCGCCGAGCCGGTTCCTCGCGATTCCACGGCGGCTATAGCCCTGGCGACTGCTGTGCTGGCCCGGCGGCACGGCGGGGAAATCATCGTGGGCTCCTTTGCCGCCGACCACGTCATCCGAGACGACAAAGCATTCGCGGCCTCAGTGGAGCAGGCGGTGGCAGCGGCCCGGGCCGGTTATGTGACCACCATCGGCATCGCCGCCTCTCGTCCCTCCACCGCTTTCGGCTACATCCATCAAGGCCCCTCCCTGGCCGATCGCATTCCCGGGGCCCCTGATGCCCGCCTGGTCAGCGAATTCGTCGAGAAGCCGGATGCCTCTACGGCCCAGGCCTACCTGTCGACAGGGGAGTACCGGTGGAACGCCGGCATGTTCGTCATGCAAGCGCAGGTGCTCCTGGACTGCCTTCGTCGTTACAAGCCGGAGCTCCACGCCGCGGTGATGGCCATCGCCCAGGTCTGGGACCAGGGCGGGCAGGCCCGCAGCCAGGCCATGGAGGAGCACTGGCCGGGCATTGAGAAGATCGCCTTTGACTATGCCGTGGCCGAGCCCCTGTCGGCGGCCGGAGGTGTTGCGGTTGTTCCAGGGGGCTTCGATTGGGATGACATCGGTGACTTCAATTCAGTGGCCGGCCTGCTGCCCTCCTCCAACAGGCGCAACATCAAGATTCTTGGGGATGCCGACCGGGTCATGTATCTGGATTCAGCCGGAGATATGGTCGTTCCCGGCTCCGAACGCACGGTCGCCCTCTTGGGTGTGGATGACATGATCGTCGTCGACACTCCCGACGCGCTCCTGGTGGCCCCCCGGGCCCGCAGTCAGGAAGTCAAGGACATGGTGGCCAAGTTGGCCCAGTACGGCTGTGACGACATACTCTGAGAGCAATCCAGCTTGGTTAAGAAAATTGACTGATTTTGTTGTCTTCTGTCTGCTTTTGTGAGTAGTTTGGGTTACAGAACCGGGTGCTCGGTAGACCGGGCATCACCTCATGAAAGGACCCGAACAACCATGGCCATCAATCCTCCAGTGGACGCTACCAGCACCAAGGCCTGGGCGGCCTTGCACCAGCACTTCGACGACATGCAGCGCCAGGGGATCGATCTGCGCGCATGGTTCGCCAAGGATCCGCAGCGCACCGAAAAGCTCAGCTTCGAGCTGGGTGATCTCTATATCGACCTGTCCAAGAACCTGATTCAGCCCGAGACTCTGTCACTGCTGGCGCAACTGGGCCGTGAGGTCGGCCTTGAGGAGCGGATCGAGGCCATGTTCAATGGCGAGCACATCAACAACACCGAGGACAGGGCCGTCCTGCACACAGCCCTGCGCCGTCCCGAGGAGGATCGCGGCCGACTGATTGTGGACGGTCAGGATGTGGTGGGTGACGTCCGCGACACCCTCAAGCGCATCTATGCCTTTGCCGACCAGGTCCGTTCGGGCAGCTGGACCGGTCTGACCGGCAAGCGGATCACCACTGTGGTCAACATCGGCATCGGCGGCTCCGACCTTGGCCCGGTCATGGCCTATGAGGCCCTGAAGCCTTATGCGGATGCCGGCATCAGCGCCCGCTACATCTCCAACATCGACCCCAACGACCTGGCCGAGAAGACTCGCGATCTGGATCCGGAGACCACACTCTTCATCATCGTCTCCAAGACCTTCACCACCCTGGAGACCCTGACCAACGCCCGCCAGGCCCGCGCCTGGCTCCTGAAGAGCCTGGGCGAGCGTGGCCTGCTGTCCAAGGACGGCGAGGACCTTTCGGCCGAGGCTATCCGCCGGCATTTCATCGCCGTCTCGACCGCCCTGGACAAGGTGCGCGACTTCGGCATCGATCCGGACAACGTCTTCGGCTTCTGGAACTGGGTCGGTGGCCGGTACTCGGTGGATTCCGCCGTGGGCACCTCCCTGGCCATCACCATCGGCCCGGACCGCTTCGAGGAGTTCCTCAAGGGCTTCAACACTGTAGACCGCTACTTCCGCGCCACCCCTCTGGATCGGAACGTGGTGGCCCTGATGGGTCTGCTCAACGTCTGGTATGTCAACTTCTTCGGCGCCCACTCGCACGCCGTGCTGCCCTATGACCAGTATCTGCACCGCTTCCCGGCCTACCTGCAGCAGCTGACCATGGAGTCCAACGGCAAGTCCGTGCGCTGGGACGGCACCCCGGTGACCAGCCTGACCGGCGAAATCTTCTGGGGGGAGCCCGGCACCAACGGACAGCACGCCTTCTACCAGCTGATCCACCAGGGCACCCGCCTGATCCCCGCCGACTTCATCGCCTTCGCCAACACCCCCAATCCGGCCAAGGACGGCGACCAGGACGTGCATGAGCTCTTCCTGGCCAACTTCCTGGCCCAGACCAAGGCATTGGCCTTCGGCAAGACCGCCGACGAGGTCCGCGCCGAGGGCACCCCGGAGGCGATCGTCCCGGCCCGTGTCTTCACCGGCAACCGGCCCACCACCTCTATCTTCGGTGATGCGCTGACCCCGGCCGCCCTGGGCGAGCTGATCGCCCTCTACGAACACATCACCCTGACCGAGGGCACTGTCTGGGGCATTGATTCCTTCGACCAGTGGGGCGTTGAGCTGGGCAAGAAGCTGGCCCGCGAGATTACGCCGGCCATCTCCCGGGACGACCAGGCGTTGGCTGAGCAGGATCAGTCCACAAAGTCCCTGATCGCCTTCTACAGGGCCCACCGCCGCTGATGTCCGGCCGGGCCCATGCAGGTCCGGCTCGTGGTATATTATTGGACAGTTGTTTGCCGGAAGGGTAGCTGCCGCATGGGCTCCCTTCCTTTCAGGTCCAGCCGGATGCCCCGGCGGATCGGCACCCCCGACGGCAGACCGTCGGGTTCCGTCCAGGATCGCCTCCTTTGGTGGTTGCGGTCCATGTCATGGGTCGATGTGCGGCGGCCATGGAGGAACAGCATGAACGCGATTCAGGAATTCGACGCCAGCCACATGAAGCCTGCGGAGCAGATCCCCGACTTCCGCCCCGGCGATACCGTCGAGGTCAACGTCAACATCACTGAGGGCAACAACTCCCGTATCCAGGCTTTCACGGGCGTGGTGATCGCCCGTCAGGGCTCCGGCGTGCGCGAGACCATCCTGGTGCGCAAGGTCAGCTTCGGCGTGGGCGTCGAGCGTCGCTTCCCTCTGCACTCCCCGCAGATCGACTCCATCAAGGTGCTGCGCCACGGCCGTGTCCGCCGAGCCAAGCTCTACTACCTGCGTGGTCTGCATGGCAAGGCCGCCCGCATTGTCGAGCGTCGCGACAACAAGGCCGAGTCCAACAAGTAGGTTTCGACCAGGGCGACCCAGCCCAAGGCTGGCCGCTAACACCCGGGATGCAATTCTCCCGGGTTTTTCCATGCTTGGGTGTGTACGCTATGAGGCATGCGGAACCTGTTCGTGTGTGGGTTCCGGCGGATGACAAGGAGTGGATATGGCCTTTCGGGATGAGGCAGCGACCTCGTCGGGACTCTGGTACCCGGACGGCAGACAGGCCACCTCAGCCCCGGTGCCGCCCCGTCATGCCTTGGACCGCCCCGGTGGACGCGGTTCCACCAGGGGAAGCCACCCGCGGCTGGGTGAACGCGGTTTCCTGCCCGAATTTCTGTTCGAGCTGGTTGCCCTCTTGGCCGTCGTCGCCGTCCTGCGCATATTTTTGTTCAGCATCTACGTCATCCCCTCCGGCTCCATGGAGAACACCCTTGGCGTCGGGGACAGAATCCTGACCACTCATCGGCTGACCAGATCCATGCTGGCCCCCCGCCGAGGGGATGTGGTGGTCTTCACTGACCCTGCCAATTGGCTGGGTGAAGAGTCCACACCCAGCTTCCGTGGCAGTCACCTGGTCAAGCGTCTGATCGGCATGCCCGGCGACACCGTGGCCTGCAAGGGTCATGGCGCCCCGGTCACCGTCAACGGCGTTGCCCTGGACGAGAGCTCCTACCTGCGCCCAGGAGTGGAGCCCAGCTCCTTTGCCTTCAATGTCAAGGTGGACCCTGGTTACGTCTTCGTCATGGGCGACAACCGTTCCAATTCCGCCGATTCCCGTCTGCACAAGGACGACGGCCACAATGGCCTGGTCCCCATGGACAACATCAAAGGCACCGCGCTGCTTACCTATTACCCGGTGGGCAGCTGGAAGCTGCTCAACAACCAGCACAAGGTCTTCGACGCCGTGCCCGAGCCGACGCAGGATTGAACCGGCTGTGAGGCGGATCCTGCCGACCCTGGCCACCGAGGCTGCCTTGGCCGGCCAGGGAGCCGAGTATGTGCTTGGTCTGGATGAGGTCGGCCGCGGAGCCCTGGCGGGTCCGGCCATGGTCGGCGTGGTGGCTGTCCGGTCCGCTGACCTGCCCAATTTGAAGGTCCCTGACGGGGTGGCTGATTCCAAGATGCTGACTCCTGCGCGCCGGCTGGCCATGTACCGTGACCTGGAGGACTGGGCTGCCGGCTGGGCGGTGGGGGCCTGCTCCAACCATGAGATCGATCAGTGGGGCATCGTCCATGCCCTGGGCATCGCCGCCCTGCGTGCGCTGGCTGAATTGGAGCAGGGGATGGACCTGGGGCCTGGCCGCCGTCTGGCCGCCATCCTTGACGGCCCCAATGACTACATCACCCCGGCCGCCGACAGTTTTGACGCCCCCGACCTTCCTGTTCTGCCCAAGGTCTCCACCCAGGTCAAGGGCGACGCCCACTGTGCCAGTGTGGCCTGCGCAGCGGTCATCGCCAAGGTCACCCGTGACCGGCTTATGGTCCGTCTGGCCGCCTCCGACCCCGCCCTGGCCCCATACCAGTGGGAGCACAACAAGGGCTATGGTTCGCCTGCACACCTGGAGGCCATTCGCCGTCTGGGGCCCAGCCGTCTGCATCGGGTCAGCTGGCATTTGCCCTCGTCCGGTCCCGGCAGGGGCTAATATCGGAACGGTCGACACGGCTATCGGAAGAAGGTCACATGCCCGCAGGCAACGGGGGCAGGTCACGGTCCAAGCGCCCCTCCATGTTCGAGGTTGCCCGGCTGGCCGGGGTCTCCCACCAGACCGTTTCCAGGGTCATCAACAATTCCAAGGACGTTTCTCCGGCGACGCGGATCAAGGTCCAGCAGGCCATCAGGAAGTTGGGCTACCGACCCAGCAACTCTGCGCGGGCCCTGGCATCCAGCCGCAGCCGGACCATCGGACTGGTGGCTGGCGGCGTCAGTCTCTTCGGGCCTGTCTCATCGATCACGGCCATCGAGACCGTGGCCCGTTCCCATGGTCTGTTCATGTCGGTCATGATGGTGGACGAGTCAGCTTGTACGCTTGCCGGATTCCAGGAGCTCTGCGGCACCTTCCTGGAGCAGAATGTGGATGCCTTCATCTTTCTGACCCCCACCGACACCATGTTCCAGGCCGCCTGCCAGGTGGAGGTGAGCCAGCCCCGGGTCATCGTCACCTCCACGCATGGCATCACCAGCGTCGAAGAGGCCCTGAGCCGCCGGCGGGGTGAAGGCCGGATAGCCATGACCGGAATCGACCAGTGGGGCGCCGTGCAGCGGCTGGCCCGGCTGCTGGTCTCCCGGGGCCATAGGCGGGTGCTCTATATGGCCGGTCCCTCTCAGTGGCGGGATGCCTCCACCCGACTGGCCTCCTGGAAGGTGGCCTGCGCCCGTTGCCGCATACGCACGGCCGTGGTCCACGCCCGCAGCTGGGAGGCGGGGGAGTCCTACACGCTGATGAACCACCTGATCGATCAGCGGGGCATGAGTGGCACCTCCCTGCCTTCAGCCGTGGTCACCGCCAACGACAACCAGGCCGTGGGCGTGGCGCGGTCCTTGCAGGAGCACGGCATCCGCATTCCCAGTGACATCAGCTTGGTGGGCTTCGACGACGTACCCACGGTTGACAACATGTTTCCGCCGCTGGCCACGGTCCGTCCCCGCTTTGAGGATCTGGGGGTGGCCACCATGCGGCAGGTCCTGGCCCTGCTTCACCAGGGGCAGCCGGTGGACTTCCCGGTCACCCACCACGGTGTGGGGCTGATCCAGGCGGATGTGATCCAGCGTCGGTCCCTGGGCTACGCAGTCGAGCGCATCTGACCACTGTTGGCTCGCATTGAGCGGGCTTGCCTGATGACCTGGTCTCAGTTACAATCGTAAGCAGACTATGTGAGCGTTAACATATCAGGCAAAGGAGCGGACATGGCTGTTGGCGAACAAGGCGTCATCGTAAGCGAACTACAGGAGGGCGCGACCAGTCTGGGCATCGAATTCGGCTCCACCCGCATCAAGGCTGTGCTGATCGACCACGACTACCGGACGCTGGCCACCGGGGACGTCGAGTGGGAGAACCGGCTGGAGGACGGCCTGTGGACATACTCCATGGACCAGATTCACCAGGGTCTGCAGGCGGCATATAAGGCCATGGCCGAGGATGTCCGTCGCCAGTACGGGGTGACGCTGACCAAGATCGGCGCCATGGGGATCTCGGCGATGATGCACGGCTACCTGGCCTTCGACAAGGATGGCCAGCTGCTGGTGCCCTTCCGCACCTGGCGCAACACCAACACCCGCCAGGCCCATGAGGAGCTGTCGCAGGCCTTCAAAATCAATATTCCCGAGCGCTGGTCCATCGCCCACCTCTACCAGGCCATCCTGAACGGCGAAGAGCATGTGCCCAGGGTGGCCTACATCACCACCCTGGCAGGCTACATGCACTGGAGGCTCTCCGGCCGCAAGGTCATCGGCATCGGCGACGCCTCGGGCATGTTCCCCATTGACTCCTCACGCAAGGAGTTCGACAAGGGCCTGCTGGACATCTTCTCCCGACTGCCCCAGGTTCAGGACCAGCCCTGGGACATCCACGACCTGCTGCCTGAGCCGTTGACCGCCGGCAGCGATGCGGGGGCACTGACCGCAGAAGGCGCCGCCCTGCTCGATCCCAGTGGTCAGCTGCAGCCCGGCGTGCCCATGGCCCCGCCCGAGGGCGATGCGGGGACCGGCATGGTGGCGACCAACGCGGTTCGTCCCCGCACCGGCAACGTGTCTGCAGGCACATCCATCTTCGCCATGGTGGTCCTGGAACATCCCCTGCGTGACTTCCACCCCGAGGTGGATCCGGTCACCACACCGGCTGGGGATCCGGCCGGCATGAGCCATGCCAACAATTTCACCTCGGACCTGAACGCCTGGGTTGGACTGTTCGGGGACTTCGCCAAGGCCGCCGGTCTGGACCTCAAGGGAGATGCGCTCTACGCCACCCTGTTCAACCAGGCCCTTCTTGCAGACAAGGACGCCGGCGGACTGATCAACTACTGCTTCTATTCCGGGGAGTTCTTGGCTGGCCTGGAGGAGGGCCGGCCGGTCTTTGCCCGCGGCCCCGAGGGACGGATGACCCTGGCCAACTTCATGCGCGCCCAGCTCTTCTCGGCCTTCTCGCCGGTCACCATCGGCATGGATGTGATGACCCGGCAGGAGCATGTCCAGGTGGACACGATGGTCGGTCACGGCGGCATCTTCGCCACCCCCAAGGTGGCCCAGCGAATCCTGGCCGCCGCCTTCAATGCCCCCATCAAGGTCATGTCCACCGCTGTGGAGGGGGGCGCCTGGGGCATGGCCGTCCTGGCCGACTATCTGGGCCATGCCGACCAGACCCTGGCCGACTACCTGGATGCCAATGTCTTTGCGGGCGTCCAGTCCACAACCGAGCAGCCGGACCCGGCTGATGTGAAGGGCTTCAGAACCTTCTTCGACCGCTTCACCAAGGGCCTGCCCATCGAGCAGGCGGCCGTGAAGACCATTCCCCTGCAGGGATGAGGCCGGGAGCTGAAAACGTCAAGCGGCCGGATCAGCGGGATCGGGCCGGGAAAAGGAGTTGCTGATGGTGTCCTTGGCTGATTATTCGCCCGAGGTGCGCGACGAGGTGAAACTGGTGCGCGAGCAGGTGGCCACCCTGCATGCGCAGCTGACCAGGTGGAATCTGGTGGTCTGGACGGCGGGCAACGTCTCGCAGCGCCTGCGCTCCGCCGATCTGATGGTTATCAAGCCCTCGGGGGTGCGCTATGAGCACCTGACCCCGGGATCCATGGTGGTCACCGATCTGGATGGCAATGTGGTCGACGGAGCCGAGGCTCCCTCTTCGGACACGCTGTCCCACGCCTATATCTACCGGCACATGCCCGAGGTCTACGGCGTGGTCCACACCCATTCCACCTATGCCACCGCCTGGGCGGCCACCGGCAGGGACATTCCCTGCGTGCTGACCATGATGGGCGACGAGTTCGGCGGCCCCGTGCCGGTGGGTCCCTTCGAGCTGATCGGCTCCGAGGCCATCGGCAAGGGCGTGGTCGACACCCTCAAGGATCACCCGGGCTGCCCGGCCGTGCTCATGCGCAACCATGGGCCCTTCACCGTGGGAGCCGATGCCGAGGCAGCGGTCAAGGCGGCTGCCATGACCGAGGAGGTGGCCCACACGGTCTGGGCAGCTGAGCAGATCGGCACGCCCAAGCCCATCGATCCGGCCGACATAGCCAAGCTCAACGACCGGTACCAGCACGTCTACGGCCAGCGCTGAGCTGGAAAACAAAAGCAAAGGAGCAAGAAGTATGAGCATGAAAAATCCCTTCGAGGGCAAGGAACTCTGGTTCGCCGTTGGTTCGCAGGACCTCTACGGCGAGGAGACCCTGCGCCAGGTGGGCGTCCAGGCTGCGGACATCGCCAAGTCCCTCAACGACTCGGGTCGGATCCCAGTCAAGCTGGTCTTGAAGCCCACGCTGAAGGATTCGGACTCCATCCTGAATTTCATGGTCGATGCCTCGTCGAACCCGGCCTGCATCGGCGTGGTGGCCTGGATGCACACCTTCAGCCCGGCCAAGATGTGGATCAGGGGTCTGGAGAAGCTGCGCAAGCCGCTCCTGCAGCTGAACACGCAGCATCATGTGGAGATTCCCTGGGACACCATCGACATGGACTTCATGAACCTGAACCAGTCGGCCCATGGCGACCGTGAGTTCGGCTACATCCTGACCAGGCTGGGAATCCCGCGCAAGATCGTGGTCGGCCATTACACCGACCCCGAGGTTGCCGACAAGATCGGCGTCTGGGCGCGTGCATGCGCAGGCTGGGATGCCGCCAACAACATGAAGGTCTGCCGCTGGGGTGACAACATGCGCGATGTCGCCGTCACCGAGGGCGACAAGACCGAGGCTGAGAGGGTCTTCGGCGTCTCCGTCAACACCTGGCCGGTCAACGAGCTGGTGGACCATGTGAACGCCGTCACCGACGACCAGGTCAAGGATCTGATCGAGGACTACAAGCGCAGCTATGAGGTGGCTCCCGAACTTCTGGACTCCCGGTACGACTCCCTGGTGGTGGCCGCACGCGAAGAGCTCGGCATGCGGGCCATGATGGAAGAGGTGGGCGCCACCGCCGCCGTGGACAACTTCCAGGATCTGGGAGGCCTGCGTCAGCTGCCCGGCGTGGGGGCCCAGCGGCTGATGGCTGACGGGTACGGATTCTCGGCAGAGGGCGACTGGAAGACCTCGGTTCTGATCCGGATCGGCAACGTCATGGGCTACGGTCTCAAGGGCGGCTGCTCGCTCATGGAGGACTACTCCTACAACTTCGTGCCCGGCCACGAGGAGATCATGGGCGCCCACATGCTGGAGGTCTCGCCCACGCTGCTGACTGAGGGACGGCCCCGCCTGGAAATCCACCCCCTGTCCATCGGCGACAGGGAGGACCCGGTGCGTCTGGTCTTCACGGCCACCCCCTGCACTGATGCTGTGGTCGTCTCCCTGGCGGATGTACGCGAACGCTTCCGCCTGGTCATGAACGTGGTGGATGTGGTCGAGCCCGGCGGTTCCCTGGCCAAGCTGCCTGTGGCACGTGCCCTCTGGAAGCCCCGGCCCTCGCTCAAGGTCTCGGCTGAGTGCTGGCTGCGCGCCGGCGCAGCCCACCATACCTGCATGACCACCACCGTTGGTCGCGAGGCCTGGGAGGACTTCGCCCGGATGGCCGGCGTGGAGCTCGCCGTCATCGACGAGAACACCGAACCGCGCCGTTTTGAGGCCGATCTGCGTGCAGCCGAGCTCTACCACCGGCTGGACAACCGGCACTGATCACCTGTTCCAGGAAAGATAACAAGGCCCTGCCGCTGTATAAGTGGCGGGGCCTTTACATGTTCGGCTTGTCGGTTTGCGTTGTCCCTCCTTTGTCGGTACAGTGATGATTAGGCAATGGGAACAGTGGCATGTCCCAAAGTTGACATATTGCCCACCCCCCTGAGTCGGGGAAGTGATCG
Source organism: Bifidobacterium sp. W8104 (assembly GCF_016100735.1). NCBI lineage: Bacteria > Bacillati > Actinomycetota > Actinomycetes > Bifidobacteriales > Bifidobacteriaceae > Bifidobacterium > Bifidobacterium sp. W8104. The sequence goes on along the minus strand of NZ_JACFRW010000001.1, from coordinate 497,932 downwards.
GTTGGGGAGGCGAAGATGTGCCTGGCCATCCTGTGCCTATTAACAAAGAAGGGAATGCGTGCATGCACATGCAACGAGATAATGAAGGGATAAGGCTCCCTAAGCTTTTAGGCTTGGCGGTTGCCGGAGCGACGCTCCTGGCGGGCATGGTCGTTTTGCCAGCCACCCAGGCTTCGGCCGCTGACGCCTATGGATTTGCCGCTGAAGATGACTTCGTAGCAGGCGATTTGGACACTGCCAAGGTGCCTCAGTTAACTGTCACCAAGTATCTGTCACTGAATGACGGCTATGCGCCTACTGGCTCAGCCAATGATGCTGTTCATCTGAACTCAAATCACGATCTGGCTCCTGCCAAAGACATTCTGTTTAACGTGAGGGAAGTACAGCCGGCAGACGGCAAGAGTCTGGCTGATATCAATGCTAATGACCCAACTTCGTATACACCTAAGAATACTACAGTATATGCAGGTGTGACGGACGGTCAAGGTGTCATCAGCGATTGGTACCAAGGTGACGCAAGTGGAAAGCCAACTAGCACAAGGCTGACTTTCCCCACAGGTCCCAATCATTACTATGTTATGAATGAGAATACAGGTGGTTCTCCTGCTTTCGATCCCTCGAATCCACACGGAATTGATATGTCCAAGTATAAGACTGCCGTCAACTCATTCTTTGGTCTGCCTTATGCAACTAATGGAACGGATGCAAACCAGACTCGCGGTTTCATCTATCACCTGCACCTGTATCCAAAGAACGTCAACGCTCAATCTTTCGCCAAGACTGTTCAAGGTGTGAAGGATGCCGACGGGAATGCCAAGGATCAAACCACTGCGACCGCTGGTGATACAGTCACCTATAAGCTGTCTCAGAAGATTTACAATGAAGGTAATGGTTCTGCTAGCAACGACGGAAAGCTCGATGTCAAGGAATTGAAGGGTGAAAAGGCCGATGTAAGGCTTGCTGATCGTATGTCTAGTTCGTTGAAGGGCAATCCAGCCACCGTCAAGGCAGACATTCGGGATAGCGATGGTAATGTGACAGCCCTGCAAAGTACAGACTTCTCTTCGGATCTAAGTACTAATGCAAATCCCGCTCGGCTGAACGATCCAACTCAGAAGATGTTTGCCGATGCGCCTTCGGATGATGTGACTTACTGGGTATTCAACTTCTTCACCACCAGTGGTGTTGAACAAGTGAAGAGTGTCAAAACCTCTGTGATGGAACTTGAGGTCACCTATGATGCTTTGGTCACCGGCAATGGTGATTCTACAGGTACCGGTGGTGTAGTTAACGATGCGGCATCTGACTTTATCGATAACAAGGATTCTGACGGCAATAACCTGGATCCTGTGCCCTCTCATACAAACGTTACCAATGCAGCATTAGCTTTTGGTTCTGTGGGGAGCAAGAAGCTGGGTTACCCTGCGTTGCCTGAGACGGAATATCGTTTGGTTAAGGACGCTGATTCCACGGACAAGTACCTGGCTTCAGATGGTAAGTTCTACGGCTCGAAGGATACCGTTCCTGACAATGTTCAGGTTTACAAGGCAACGGCCAACAAGAAAGGTCTGGTCGTCTTTGCCGCCCTGCCTATCTTCGGAACAGGAGAAGGCAAGGCAGCTGACAAGACTGTCCAAGAAACAAGCTGGATGTTGGTTGAGACTAAGACCCCACAGGGCTGGCGTAACCCCGGCATCCCCTTCGAAAAAGTAACTTTTGGGGATGTAGGTATGACCGAGGAAGGCATCGTACAGAAGTACGGTCGTAACGCTACTTTGCAACCGAACTACGATGCTCTGAACTTTGGCAACTTCAACGCCCCAGTAGGTGAGATTGGTGCCGACACGAAGATGATGTTCAACAATGTGGCAGTCTCCAAGTATCTGGCCCACTATAAGACCACTGATGGTGATTCCCCATTGGCCCTGCCTCTGACTGGTGGTCGTGGCATCCTGCTGCTGCTGGTTGTCGGTGCCCTGATCATGGGTGGTGCCCTGTACGCCCGCAACCGGCGCAATAATGCCGCCCGGGCCTGATGATCACGGTCACATCAAGAATCATGTGAGGTGACCCGATGGCGGACGGTTCCTCCGTGAATCGTCCGCCATTTTCATACGGACAGTTGAACTTCTACGGTCCGCACATGTCGGGACGCTGATCTGGGTTTTACTCAGCCAGCGGATCTGACGCAACCACGTCGTCGAAAGGCGGCCTTGGAAGGGAAGGTTTATGAAGGGAATTGCCTTGCCGAAATGCCTCGCCCACCGGGTCCTGCCCTGTCTGATTGCAGCCTTGGCCTGTTTAGGTCTGACTGCCTTCGATATGACGCCGGCGGCAGAGGCGGCGACGGTCAACCCGACCCTGACGGTGCAACTCAAGAGAGGGCATTCAGGTCAAGGAGGTCAGAATGACATCCTGCCGAGTGCCCCTGTATCGGCAGGAGCAGGATATGTCTTTCGTGCCCTGAGGCTGGATGCCGGTACTCTGAAGAGCCGGGTGGAGGCACTAGACCATAATCCTGGCGCTGATAAGGCACAAGGGGCCATCAGTAACGAGGTGGCAGCCAACCCAGATGCTTTCAAGGACAAGACGCAACCCGCTGAATACTATGGTGTCTCTGATCAAAATGGCACTATAACCAACGCATCAGAAGCCAAATCACAAGGTGTCTGGCTTACAGGAGCCAATCTTGATTTAGACGCACCCAGCCTGACCGGAGGCAGTCCCGCAGTTTTTGATGGCGACTACTTCCATGCTTCATACTGGTTGGTCACCCTGGTAGCCACACCTAAGAATGCAAAGGTAAAAACCGATCCTGTGGTCGTACAGTTGCCGCTCTACCGCGAGCAGGGTGAAGTCCATCCGCTTTATGATGTGACTATAAGCCCCAAGCTTGTTGACATACCTCAGGTCGTCCCAGTTGTGCGATCTGGAGCCCATGGCAAGCTGGCAGCTACCGGCGTCTCCATGGTAGCCCCTGGTATTCTGCTTATGATCCTGGCTATGATGGGCCTCTACTTGGCGGTAGTCGCACGATCCTGGAACAGGGATGAGCGCTAGGTATTCTCATGGCAATGTCGGTGTGATGCCATCAAACGGCATCGTAGGCATCTGTGAGGATGTGTAAAGACCGGCGGTATCATACAGGTGCCGCCGGTCTTTGTATGTCAAGAACTAACAATCGGACTATTTGAAGCGGGCACGAGAAAGGCTATAGATGGACCAGCACACTGACTCGGCTACTATGAGCCCATCCCAGACGACCGGAAACGGTGAAGTTTCCTATGCGTCCATGCCGGCTGAGTCAGCATCGTCAGACATGCCTGTTGAGCAAGGGGACATGCCACCTGCATATGCTCCTAGTTCCGAGGTGCCGCCCTCCTATCCGCCTTCGGCAACACCTAAGGATCGCGGAGCTTCAGAGTCAGATGATTCAGATGCAATAGCAGCTCCAGTGACAGTTCCAGGCCACGCTACAACGTCTGCTCCGATAATTGTCGTTTCAGGAAATCATTCCCAGGACACAGATCAACAAGGTAAAGCAGATCAGGAAGCTGCGACTGCATCCAAACAGGCCAAGAACGGTGGCAGGGCTGGCAAGCCAGGGCGGGGGTTCGGCCTCCTGGAAACCTTGGCCTTTCTGATTGGTCTGGCAATCTTCCTCTATCCGCTGCTGGCAGCCTATGTGAACTATTCCAAGGACTCTTCCGCAGTAGACAACTACGATCAGATCGTGGATGCACTCTCGCCCGCACAACGCAGGGCGATGTGGCGTGATGCCAAGAAGTATGACGAGGAATTGGGCAAGCCTACGCTGAGGGACCCTTTCAAGTACAAGGAAGTCAAGGAACCACTGGGCCGCTACTACAAAATCCTCAATGTAGACGGCAAAGGCATGATGGCCTATGTGGAGATCCCCAAGATCAATGTCAAGCTGCCCGTGCGGCACGGTACCAGCGATGAGGTGCTCAAGGACGGCACCGGGCACATCGCCACAACTCACGTCCCTACAGACAACCGAACTATCCACTCCGTTATCACTGGACACACCGGCGAAGTCGGCTACATGCTTTTCGACAACCTGACGCAGTTGCGCAAGGGGGACGTCTTCCAGATACGAGTACTCAAACGGCATATGAGCTACAAGGTGGATCAGATTAAGATCATCCTGCCTACTGATGTGAGCGCACTGCAGCCAGTCCAGAATTCCAACTATGTGACCCTACTGACCTGCTATCCCTATGGCGTCAATTCCCACCGATTGATCGTGCGTGGGCACTATATCGGCGACGACGTACCTCCCACCCAACCTGAAGGGGCGCCCATTTACATGGTCTGGGTGCTTCTGGCCCTGTTCCTGGCCTGCCTGGTTGGCTGGTACCTGCTCTCACGTCGCCGGCGCAACTGCCGCCACGAACTGGAGCAGATGGAACATCTGGAATCTCGAGCGACCGGACCGGGGACCATGGGGGAGCCGCTGGCCACGATCATGGTCAGCCATGAGCAGGAGACCCGTTCAGAAGCCACCCGTCGTCGCCGGCTGATCAAAACCCGGCGAATCTGCAGCGCCTTCATGTGGCTGTTGGCTGTGCTCGGCCTCTTCTTCGCCTGGGGTACGGTCGGCATGATGATGAAGATCAGCCTGTTGCCCGTATTCGACCTTGGCTACCACTGGTTCGATACCCACGTGCTGTACTTCTTCAGCATCAGCAAAATCTAAGCCGGTGCATGAGCGGGCAGGTTTGACCACATAGGACTGTTCTGTTGCAGCCAGACTTTTGCCTGGCTCTAGAATGGAGCGAGCATGGCCCGGCAGACTGCTGGGCGGCATCCTGGGAAGGTGTGGACCATGACAGCAGTTCCTGACATTCCATTGTCTGACGGCAATCGCATTCCGCAGGTGGGCCTGGGCGTGCTCAGGATCGACGATGCTCAAACCGCTGGAGTCGTGCAATCTGCCCTGGAACTGGGTTATCGCCACATCGATACGGCAGCTGGCTACCGCAATGAAGGAGGCGTGGGCCGTGGCCTCAAGGCATTCGGTTGCCAGAGCGGTCCTGAACGGACCAAGCTGTGGCTGACCACCAAGCTGCGCGACTCCGAGCAGGGGTATGACAGCGCTCTGCAGGCCTTCGACCGCCAGCTGGCCCTGCTGGGCACCGACTATGTCGACATGTATATGATTCACTGGCCGACACCGTTCGATTGGCGGGCTGACCAGGTTTGGCGAGCTTTCCATCGGCTGCGCGATGAGGGGCGGGTGCGGACCCTGGGGGTCTGCAACTTCCTGCCAGAACACCTGGAACGGCTGCACCGGGAGACGGGGGAGTACCCTGCCGTGGATCAGATTGAATTGCACCCCAGCTGGCAGCAGCGCGCGGTGACCGCCTTCTGCAAGGAGCATGGCATAGCCGTCCAGGCATACTCGCCATTGGCGCGAGGCGCAGACCTGAGAGCCGTTGGCGGCAGGCTGGAGAAAATCGCCCAGGCCCACGGGGTCACGCCGGCCCAGGTGGTGCTGCGTTGGCACATCGAAAACGGGACCATCATCATCCCCAAGTCTGTCCACCGGGAAAGGCAGGCGGAGAACCTGGACCTCTTCGGCTTCTGCCTGACCCCTGAGGAGCATGCCGCCATCGATGCCATGGACTCCCCGGTGCGCGCAGGACACGACCCGATGACCTACGCCTACGCCTGACCGCTATGATGGATGATTCATGCAAGCAGTCGACATAGGAGGTATCGGCGGTAGATGACCGGTCCGAGACGCAGAAGATATCGGTATCGAGGCCGCAGTCGGTACGGTTCGGTTTGGAGGAATCCTGCCCCGGCCCGCTTCCGTCGCGAATCACTCACGGAACGGGTGCTGATTCTTCTGGTAGTGGCTGTGGTTCTGGGCATTACTATCGGTCTGATACTGCCAAGGGTCAATGGTGGAGTCGGACGGCTGACCGGCCGATATACGGCAACCGGCGACGCGGCTCAGACCCTGCAGAGTCTGACAGTGGATGATCATGCACGCCCTGGCCGTCAGTATCGGCGTGAGGCCTTCGGCTTCAAGGAGACCGATGAGGACGGCAACGGCTGCAATGTGCGCGAGGATGTGCTGACCCGCGATCTGACTGATCTGCGTACCACTACTCCCGGCGGATGCAAGGTGGCCAGTGGTCGTCTGCAGGACCCTTATACCGGGCGGACCATCGAATTCGTCAGAGGGCCGAAGACCAGCTCGGCTGTGCAGATTGACCATGTGGTCGCCCTGGAGAATGCCTGGCGGTCAGGAGCCAGTAAGTGGGACACGGCCCGCCGCTACCGTTTTGGCAACGACCCCTATAATCTTCTTGCTGTTGACGGCCCCGCCAACCAGGCCAAGGGGAGTGCCTCGGCCGACTACTGGCTGCCCGAGAACAAGGACTATCAGTGCTCCTATGTGGCCCGTCAGATAGCGGTCAAGGACAAGTACTCCCTGAGTGTCACCAGTTCGGAAAAGCAGGCCATGCTGGCTGTTCTGCATACCTGCCCGGGCCAGCCTCTTCCGCAGGATCGCTGATCGCTGGCCTACAGGAGACCGATACTTCCGCCGAAAGAACAAGCTGACAACTGACATCTTTCAGTTGACGTCTTGTGTTTACCAGTCTGTCGATCCTGCACCTTGCGATGAATCTGGTCAGATCTAGCGGGTACCGGAGAAAGACACCCCGGGGATCAGTCCTGGGTTTTGGTGTCGGCGGTGGAGGCTGTGACGGCAGGGGCTTCGGTGTGGATGATGTGCATGTGGCGCAGGAGCATGCGGGTCATCTGACGGCCGGAGCCGGCGCCGTTTCCACGGACGCCGAAGTAGACCAGCAGAACCATGCCCAGGCAGATCAGTGCCGAGATGCGCAGGGCCCACTGCACGCCGAAGATGTTGGCTGCGATCTGGGTGGAGTGACCGCCGCCCATGGCGTTGTGGCGCAGGGTGGTGATGGTCTCCATGAGGATGACCAGGATGGGTGCGCCGACGGCGCCGGCGATCTGCCGGGCCGTGTTGGTGACGGCCGAACCGGCTGAAACGTCCTTGGGAGCCAGGTTGTTCAGGGACCAGGTGGTCAAGGGCATCAGGGTGAAGCCCATACCGATCTGGCGGATGAACTGGCAGATGGAGACCAAACCGATCCAGGTATTGGCGCCGATCAGGCTCATGGCGATGGTGCCCAGCAGCAGGACCGAGCAGCCCGTCATGGCCACGGGCCGTGCTCCCCAGCGGTCCAGCAGGCGGCCGCCGAAGAACTGGGCTATGGCGGTGCCGATGGCTCCGGGCAGCATAACCAGACCGCTCATGGTGGCAGAGAAGCCGCGATCAGTCTGGATGTACATGGGCAGGATGACGGTGACCGAGCTGAAGGCGAAGAAGGACATGGATGCGATGATGGTGCCTACGGTGAAGTTCTTGATCCGCAGCACATGCAGGTCCAGCAGGGGCTTGTCGTGGTGGAGCTGGCGAAGAACGAACCAGATGATCCCGATCAGGCCGACCAGCATGAAGGGCCAGGTCATGAAGGAGGTGATGGGGAAGTTCTCGATGTTGGTGAAGCCGAACATGAGGCCACCGAATCCGAAGATGGAAAGGGCCACCGAGAAGAAGTCCGCCTTGACGCTGGTGTCGCGCTGGCCGAAGTTGCGCAGGCCGAAGATGGACAGGAGCAGCGCCACGGCCCCGCAGATGCTCAGCGTCAGGAAGATGGAACGCCAGCCGTTGGCATCTGTCTGCCATCCGCCCAGGGTGGGGCCGATGGCCGGAGCCACGCTCATGGCCAGGCCCACGGTACCCATGGCCATGCCGCGCTTGGCCAGAGGGTAGATGGAGAAGACGGTGATCTGCAGGACGGGCCACATGGTTCCCGTGCCGATGGCCTCAAGGATGCGGCCCAGCAGGACCAGGGCGAAGGTCTGCGACTGCCAGCTCAACAGAGACCCCAGGGTGAAGACGGCCATGGAGGTGATGACGATCTGTCTGGTGGAGAAGCGCTTGGTCAGAAAGCCGGTCAGCGGCACCATGACGCCCATGACCAGCTGGAATACCGAGGTCAGCCACTGGCCGGTGGTCAGGGTGATGTGGAACTCGTCCACAATGGTGGGCAGGGCCGAAGCCAGCTGCAGCTGGGTGAAGTTGCCCAGGAAGGTGATGACGGTCAGGATGGCCAGCGAAAGGAAGGCCTCATGGGTGAGCTTTCCGTTGACGAAGGCTCCATCCTTGCTGAGGGTCCGCCCTTGCTTGGCGAGCTCCTGCTTCCTCATGCACCACCACTTCCTTCGGGTTAGTCCTCACTGCGCATACCACTCCCTGCGGTGCCGTCCTAGAAAGCAAATCAGGGCATACCGATACCGGTGACACTAAGAAAAGAACAAGAGAGCTAAGCGTCTGACAATGACCTTATAATATACCCGTCTGTGGATTGTGATTGAGTTTTTCCACATGGCTGACGCGGATGTGGCGACCTTGTCCGGCGGTCAGCGTTTCCAGTATGCTGTGTTAGGCGAGCTTCGGTAATGTGAATACGGGAGGATCCGACACGGGCTGATGAGGACGGACGTTTGAAATGCAACGGCGGTCAAGGTAGGTAGCATGCACGCACATGGTCATGGTCGTGGTAGATTCCCGGCCCTCCTCATGTCCTTGGCAATGATGATTTCCCTGGCGGCCTGCGGCGACAACGTCCCCGTCGATGGAGGCGGTACGGGCGATGGGGCAGATCAAGCCCTCTTCCAGGGCGAGTTCGCCGGATCTGGCGCATCCTCCCAGCAGAGCGCCGACGAGGCTTGGATAGCCGGCTTCCGCAAGCAGCATCCAGGGGCGCGCATCTCCTATGACCCGGCAGGTTCCGGTGCTGGAGTCAATGCCTTTCTGTCTGGTTCGACCATTTGGGCCGGCACCGATGCGCCGCTGACAACAGAGCAGCTTGAGCACTCGCGTAAGGTCTGTGGTTCCGGTACGGCCATTGACCTGCCCGTTTACGCCACCCCAATCGCCGTGGCCTACAATCTTCCGGATCTGTGGCCGAAGGGCTCAGGCGGCCATCTGCGGATGGACCCGGCTCTGATCGCCATGATTTTCTCGGGAAAGGTCACCAACTGGCGGGATTCGCGCATCGCAGCCCTCAACCCGGGGGCCAATCTGCCCGACCTGGACATCACGGTGATTCATCGTTCGGACAAGTCGGGCACCACGAAAAGCTTCCTCTCTTATCTGCACGACACCGCCGGGTCCGCTTGGCCTTATCCAGCGGGTGAGAATTGGCCGAACGACCTGGGGCAGGGCGCCAAGGGCACTGCAGGAGTGGTCATGACCATGAACCAGGCACAGGGCACCTTTGGCTATGCGGACGCGGCCCAGACCACCGGGTTGGGCACTGTGGCCGTGCAGGTGGGGAAGACCTGGCAGCCGCCTACAGCCAAGACCGTGGCCAACCTGCTGGATGCGGCCCAACGGGATCCTCAGGCCAGCCAGCCTGGCCGGGTGGTCCTGACCGTGGACCACCGGACCACCCGGGAGCACACCTATCCCATCGTCCTGGTCTCCTACGATGTGGCCTGCACCGTCTATCGGGACGATCAGGACGGATCCAAGGCCCGGTTCGCCAAGGCCTGGCTGACCTATCTGTTGAGCGAACAGGGTCAGCGCATGGCTGCGGCCAATGCGGGCAGCGCCGAGCTGGGGCAGGGGCTGCGCAGCCAGGCCATGGCCTCGGTGGAGACCATTGGGGGGAAGTCATGAGCGAGAAACCGGACGAGACCGCAACCCTGCACAAGGCCAAGCGGGTGGACCGAATCTTCAAGGCCTGCGCCACCGGGGCGGGCATCCTGATCCTGCTGGCCCTGGCTGCGGTCACCCTCTTTCTGATCCTGCGGGCCTTTCCGGCTTTCACCGGAGACCCGGATTCCCGAACCCAGGCCATCCTCTCCCTGAGCGGTGGACGGGCCAGCAGCTTCCTGGGTTATGTGGGCCCGTTGGTTTTCGGCACCATTCTGATTGCCGGCCTGGCCCTGCTCTTGGCCTTCCCTGTCTCCCTGGGCATCGCACTCTTCATCGGCTACTACGCCCCCGCCCGTCTGTCCACGCTGCTCAGCACGGTGATCGACCTGCTGGCCGCCGTGCCATCGGTGATCTACGGGCTCTGGGGGGCTCTGATCCTGGTTCCCAATATCACCGGCTTCTGGCGTTGGCTGTCTGTCCATTTGGGATGGATCCCGCTCTTTTCCGGACCCGTTGCAGCCCCGGCCCGTTCCGTGGCCACGGTGGCCCTGGTGCTGGCGGTCATGATTCTGCCCATCATCACCTCGGTCACCCGAGACATCCTGATCCAGGCCCCTCGACTTCAGCAGGAGGCCGCCTTGGCCCTGGGCGCCACCAAGTGGGAGATGATCCGGCTTGCTGTCCTGCCTTTCGGTCGCTCGGGCATCATTTCCGCTTCCATGCTGGGGTTGGGGCGCGCCCTGGGCGAGACCATGGCGGTGCTGATGATTCTCTCGCCAGGCTTCGGCTACTCCCTGCGTCTGCTGCAGGCTTCGACCAGCCAGACCATCGCCGCCAATATCGCCGCCCAGTTCCCTGAGGCGGACTCCCAGGGTGTGGCCCTCCTGGTGGCCACCGGCCTGGTCCTCTTCATCATCACCTTCATCGTCAACTATCTGGCGCGCAGGATTACAGCAAAGGCGGGTGCATGATGGCAAGCCGAACTGATCGAGGACCGGTCATCGACTTTGACCGCTTCAGGCCAACCAGGTCCTCCATCCGGGCACGCAAGCGCAAGGACCGGCTGATGACCGTTCTGATCGGACTCTCCTTCCTGGTTGCCCTGATTCCGCTGGTTTCGGTGCTCTGGGTCAGCCTGTCCAAGGGGGTGCGACGGCTGACGCCGGACTTCCTCACTCATAACATGAGCGGTGTGGTAGGGGGCAACCCCACGCCGACCGGAGGCTATGGCGGCATCCTGCATGCGGTAATCGGCACCCTGGAGATCACCTTCGGCTCCATGGTCATCTCCATTCCGGTGGGTGTCATGTGCGCGGTCTACCTGGTCGAGTACGCCCATGGAGGCCACCTGGCCAAGGCCATCAGTCTCATGGTGGACGTGATGAGCGGGATTCCCTCCATCGTGGCCGGCCTCTTCGCCTTCTCCATGTTCGCCCTGGTGGTCGGACCGGGCACCGTCAACGGCCTGGCCGGTTCGGTGGCCCTCTCCCTGCTCATGCTGCCCACGGTGGTCAAGACCTCCGAGGATATGCTGGCCGTGGTGCCCAACGACCTGCGCGAGGCGGCCTATGCCTTAGGAGTGACCAAGCAGCGGACCATCACCAGCATTGTTCTGCGCACGGCCCTGCCCGGCATTGTCTCGGGCACCATTCTGGCTGTGGCGCGGGTCATCGGGGAGACAGCACCACTGCTGATCGCCTCGGGCTTCATCGCCACCACCAACCCCAATCTCTTCTCCGGAAGGATGACCACCCTGCCGGTATTCGTCTACAACGAGTATTCCCAGGGGCTGGCCGTCTGCGGACCGGGCGCTGACCCGGGATGCCTGACCGACATCCACATGCAGCGGGCCTGGGCTGCGGCCCTGGTGCTGATCCTTATCGTCCTGCTGCTTAACCTGCTGGGGCGGCTGGTCTCGCGCATCTTTGCCGTTGGGCGGACGCGTTGAGCGCCGCCATGAGAGAAACGGAGGCCGGAACATGGGCCAACGCATAGACATCAACCACCTCAACGTCTACTACGGCGATTTCCTGGCCGTCCAGGACGTGAACATGCGAATCCAGGCCAACAAGGTCACCGCCTTCATCGGCCCCTCCGGCTGCGGCAAGTCCACGGTCCTGCGCACCCTGGACCGCATGCACGAAATCACCCCCGGGGCGCATGTGAGTGGCCAGGTGTTGCTGGAGGGGCGTGACCTCTACGGGCCAGACGTGGACCCGGTCGAGGTTCGGCGGGATGTGGGCATGGTCTTCCAGAGGGCCAACCCCTTCCCGACCATGTCCATCCGGGATAACGTCCTGGCCGGCATACGGCTGAACAAGAAGCACATCGCCAAGTCCGACGCCGACGATCTGGTGGAGTGGGCCCTGCGCGGAGCCAACCTTTGGAATGAGGTCAAGGACCGTCTGGACAAGCCGGGCATCGGGCTATCAGGCGGTCAGCAGCAGCGGCTCTGCATCGCCCGTGCCGTGGCCGTGCACCCCCAGGTCCTGCTCATGGACGAACCCTGCTCGGCCCTGGACCCCATCTCCACCCTGGCTGTGGAGGATCTGATCAACGAGCTCAAGCGGGACTACACCATCGTCATCGTCACCCATAACATGCAGCAGGCCGCCAGGGTCTCGGACTACACGGCCTTCTTCAACCTCAAGGCCGTGGGTCAGCCCGGCCATCTGGTGGAGATGGACGACACCACCACCATCTTCTCCAACCCGCACGAGCCGGATACCGAGCGTTACATCTCCGGTCGCTTCGGCTGAGACGGAACTGGTCCGCGCACCAGCCCGTCAGGTATCATGGTTCCGGCATCCACGGAAGGAGCGAGGGCATGGGAGTATTGCTGGAACCGGCCACCCTCTTGGGCATTATCCTGGTGGGCTACCTGTTCAAGCGCTTTGGGCTCTTTCGTCCCTTGGACTACCGGGTGTTGCAGACCGTAGTGTTCGACTTGGTCCTGCCGGGGGCCATCATCTACTCCTTCGCCACCAACCCCCACGATCCCAGCCTTCTTTTGGTCTCGGCCTTCGCTTTCGTGGCCTCGCTGATTCCGCCCCTGGCCATCTTCCTGACCAGCAGGCATCGGCCCACGGCTCAGCGGGCTTTTCTTATGCTCAACGGATCGGGTTTCAACATCGGATGCTTCTGCTTCCCCATGCTCCAGTCGTTGCTGGGCACGGCGGCCCTGGTGCCCGCCGCCATGTTCGACATCGGCAACTCGGTCATGGTCTCTGCCGGGACCAACGTCATGACCCAGGGGCTTCTGCATATTCGACCGGGCCAATCCCTGGATCCCGATGCGGGGGAGCCGGTCAAGCTGGATGACCCGGATGCCCGCAAACTCCATCGCAAGGCCGCAGCCATCTCCATAGCCAAGGGCTTCCTGAGCTCCCCCTCCTTCGACACCTACATGGTCATGGTGTGCTTTACCTTGGCCGGAATCTCATTGCCGGACTGGTCGGCCCAGGTCACCCGTCCACTCTCTGCAGCCAACGCCTTCTGCTCCATGCTTATGGTGGGCATGCTCATGGACCTGCCCGGCGGAAGGGATGATGTCAAGTCAGTATTGCAGATCCTGGCCTGGCGACTGCCCTTCGGCATCCTGTTCGCGACGGCCGCATGGTATCTGCTGCCCTTCGAACCCCTGATCCGTCAGGCGGTGGCCCTGTGTTGCCTGGCTCCGACGGCGGTTTTCGCCACCATGTTCACCGACAAGGTTCTTGGCAACGCCCGTCTGGCCGGATTCACCCTGGCCCTGACTGCGGTGATCGGTGCGGTGCTCATGGTTGTGGCGCATCTGCTGATGGGCGCCCTCTGAGGATTCAGTCCTTCTTCTCGTCCTTTTTGACGTCTGTGCCCTGGCCGCGGCGCTCCTGCTCCTGACGCAGGGTGCGGCCCTCGCGGGTGCGCTGCTTGTTGACCGTGGCGGCTGCAATCCGCTCGGCGGCGCGTTCATCCTGTCCGCGATCAACCTCGCTGTCATGCACGTGCTGATACTGCTTCTGATCGTCTGGATCCCAATGATTGTTCCTGGCCATATGCCCCTCCTCGGAAGCGCCGTGCCCCTCAACTCATCCCCATGCGGGACGGCTTCAGGGCAGTGCCGGTATGCCGATTATAGGTGAGCGGAAGGTTCTGCAGCGGTATTGGAGCTCAATGGAGCGGGACCTGTAACAGAAAAAGCCGAGTGCTCGTGATATTCTTTCCTTGTCTCATCGCCAAATAAGACAATAAGGAATCGAATATGCATAAGCTATTTCGGCTTTCGGATAATAATACCACAGTCTCTACGGAAGTGGTAGCAGGCATCACCACCTTCTTCGCCATGGCCTACATCATCGTGGTGAATCCCTCGGTGCTCTCCACGGCAGGCATGCCCTGGGGTGCCGTCTTTCTCGCCACCCTGATCGCTGCCATCATCGGCACCCTGATCATGGGTCTGGTGGCCAATGTGCCCTACGGCGTGGCGCCAGGAGTCGGGCTGGACGCCTTCTTCACCTTCACCGTGGTCAAGGGGCTGGGCTTCACCTGGCAACAGACCATGTGCATGGTCTTCCTGTGCGGCCTGATCAACATCCTGGTAACGGCCACCAAGCTGCGCAAGATGATCATCCAGGCCATTCCGCCCCTGCTCCAGCACGCCATCGGCGGTGGCATCGGCGTCTTCATCGCCTATGTGGGTCTGCTCAATGTGGGCATCATCAAGTTCACCCCTGACAAGACCTCAGCGGCCGGCGCCAACCCAGGGCTGACCACCTTCAACACCCCCGGTGTCATCCTCTTCGTCATCGGCTTGTTGCTGACCGTCTTCCTTCTGATCTTCAAGTTCAAGGGCCACCTGGCCTTCATCAACAAGGGCGCCTTCGTCATCGCCATCATCGCGGTCACGCTCCTGGGCATTCCCATGGGGGTCACCAGCATGGCCAAGTCGGTCGATCTGGGACAGGCCTGGTCACAGCTGCCGCAGACTTTCCTGGCCATTTTCAGTCCGGAGGGCTTCCCTGCCCTCTTCTCCGACCCGGCCAAGCTGCCAGTGGTTCTGGTGACCATCTTCGCCTTCTCCCTGTCGGACACCTTCGACACCATCGGCACCTTTGTGGGCACCGGTCGGCGCTCAGGCATCTTCTCAGCCGAGGATGAGCAGGCTCTGGAAACCGGTCGAGGCTTCAGCTCCAAGATGGATAGGGCCCTGTTCGCCGATGCTACGGCCACCTCCATCGGCGCCCTCTTCGGCACCTCCAACACCACCACCTATGTGGAGTCCGCTGCGGGCATCGCAGCCGGTGGCCGGACCGGACTGACCTCGGTGGTTATCGCCGCCTGCTTCGCGCTCAGCGCCATCTTCGCTCCGCTGATTTCGGCTGTGCCTTCGGCGGCCACTGCGCCCGTCCTGGTCATTGTGGGCTGCATGATGATGAGCTCCTTCGCAGAGATTGAGTGGGGCGAGCTGTCTGAGGCCATTCCGGCCTTCTTCACGGCCATCTTCATGGGCTTTGCCTACTCCATCTCCTACGGTGTGGCCGCAGGTTTCATCACCTACTGCCTGACCATGGTCTGCAAGCGCAAGGGCAAGGAGGTCCACCCCATCATCTGGGCGGTCTCGGCCCTCTTCATCCTGGACTTCGTGCTCCAGGCCGTGCTCTGAGCACGGTTTCGCAAACACAAGGCATCCACAAGCAGCCATTCGTCAGAACCATTGCTCAGCAATGCAGGTAGTCGTCATGCTGTTGTCGGGTTGATCTGACTGTTTGAGGGTGTTAATAGAGCAAATCAGGCACAGAGACCGCAGCAGGGCCCCGCCACTAGATAGGTGGCGGGGCCCTGCTCGTTCGTGCCCGTCAGTGCTTGTGCCGAGCGGCAGCCTTTCCATCTTGTCCGCTTTGCGTTTCAAGGCGCTGCCGTTTGGCAGCCAGGCCACTGACTGCAGCCAGCGAGCCGACCATGATGATGACGAGGATGCCTGCCTCTCCGGTCAAGGGGAGGATGCCATAGTGGACGAAACGGAAGGCATTGGTCTCATCGTTGGGCTGTGGAGCCCCATTGAGCGTCCAAGCGATGCTGACAGTCGTGTCGCCGGCCTGATGGTTCGGTGTCAGCACGGTCCAGGTGCCGTCTTGCTGTTCCGTGGAGCTTAGGCTGGTTCCACTGACGCCTCCGAATTGGACTGTGGACGGGGTTCCGAGCCTGAAGGGGAAGAGCGCTTTGACAGGGGAGTAGACCGTTTGGGTCGAGTTATTCCCCAGCCTTCCTTGGCCGTTGTCTCCCCATCCCATGGTGCTGCCGGTGGAAGCTATGGCCAGGGTGTGTCCTGTGCCGGCGCTGACCTTGACGAAGTGATCGATGCCTGATGGATTGCCCATTCTGGTTGGCTTGTTCAGGCTGCCTGTGCCCCCGGTCCCCAACATGCCTGATGAGTTTTGGCCCCAGCCCCAGATGTTTCCGTTCTGGTCCAGCGCCAGTGAATTGCCGCTAGCCCTGCTGCCTGTCAACTGTGTGAAGGTGCTGACGTTTGCAGGCATGGCTACCAGGGACGGAGCAGTCCTCGTGGTGGTGTCGCCCAGGCCGAGCTCTCCATTGCTGTTCCCGCCCCAGGACCATAGGCGTCCCAGATCATCGAGGGCGGAGGAGTGGCCGCTGCCTGCGATAATTTGAACCGGCTTGAATCCACCTGTCGGGTTGATGCCCGGTTTGGCCTGGACGGGTGTAAAGGTGTAGCCGTTGAGTGCTACATCGCTCGTGTTACCCAGGTCGCCGTTCTGGTTCGATCCCCAGCCCCAGGTACGACCCTGGGTGTCAGTCGCCAGGGAATGTGAGCCGCCCGCGCTGACCTGTGCATAGCGGAATCCAGTCGTCTCGCCTTGCGGGGTTGCTACCTGGACGGGTCTGGTGGTGATCCCTGTCGTCGCTACAGTGTTTGAAGGAACGCCCAGTTTGCCGAACTCATTGGACCCCCAGCCCCAGGCTCTGCCTTGCCTGTCTACGGCCAGGACATGAGTGATGCCTGCGCTGATACCAGTGAGAGTGAAGTTAGTTGCGGTCATACCGCTAGGGGCCTGCACGCGAATCGGGTTGGAGCTGTATGCGGCTGAACCATTGGTGACAACGGCATTGCTACCCAACTGTCCAGAGCTGTTAAGCCCCCATGCCCAGACATGGCCCTGGCCATCCAAGGCCAATGAGAAGGCCTTTCCTGCACTGACCTGTGTGAATCGCTTCACGCCTGTGGGTTTGGGAATCTGCACCGGGGTCAAGCGGTCCGTTGTGGTCCCATCGCCAAGCTGTCCGTATTTATTGGCACCCCAGGAATAGACGTTTCCATCCGATCCGAGAGCCAATGAATGATCATCGCCGGCGCTGACCTGACTGAACCTAATGCCTCGCGCTGTAGGCGGAACCAGGGTCACCTTGGTCTGGCCACTGTCGGGACCCTGCTTGGGAGAGGTGGTCCATTGCCCGCTGCCTGCCGTCCAGTGGGCCGTCAGTTTCAGGGAACCCTTGACGGGGGAAGCAAAGTCATAGGCCGCATCGCCGCCGAACCAGCCGTCGAAGAGGAAACCAGGACGGGTCGGGTCCTGTTCCGGTCTGGAAGCTGTCTGGTCTTCGACGACCGACTGACTGGTGGGCTGGCTGCCGTCGGCCTTGTCGAAAGTGACGACATAGGTGGGCGGGTCATAGGTGTAATCCAGGATGTCATCGGGTTGCGGACCATAGAGATTCCAGGTGATGGTCGCATCCACTCGGCCCTTCCTATGGGCTGGCGTCACCACCTGCCAGTTCGTACCTGCTTTTTTCAGATTGCTGCCCAGTGTTTGGTCGAATTTGACCGCAGTAAGATCCGGTGTAAGCGGGAATGCCGCCAGGCCCGGAGTCAGCCTCATTGCTTTGCTGTTGTCGTAACCGGTGGGGATGGTCGGGTCACCCAGTTGGCCCCCGCTGTTCCAACCCCAGGTATATAGGTTCCCATCTGACCCCAAGGCTAAGGATTGCTCCCAGCCAGCATAGAGCCGAACCCAGCTGGTTTCTTGTCCAGCCACGGATGGTTTAGGCTTTTGCACAGGCCGGGGTCTGGTGATGTAGCTGGTCTGGCCGGTAGGGACGTCTGGCAAGCCCAGATCGCCGTACCAGTTGACGCCCCAGGTATAAAGATTGCCATCTGAACCGATGCCCATGCCGTGGTAGTCCCTGCCCATGACCTGTTTCCAGGTGAATCCTGCAGGTGTCCCATTCGGACGAGGTATGAGAGTCGGCACATGCCTGTCTGTTGTGGTGCCGTCTCCCAGACGCCCGCTGTCGTTCCACCCCCAGCCGTAAAGATCCCCGTTCGTAGTGATGGCGAAACTGTAG
The DNA here is from genome assembly GCF_016100735.1 of Bifidobacterium sp. W8104. Lineage (NCBI taxonomy): Bacteria > Bacillati > Actinomycetota > Actinomycetes > Bifidobacteriales > Bifidobacteriaceae > Bifidobacterium > Bifidobacterium sp. W8104. The sequence goes on along the minus strand of NZ_JACFRW010000001.1, from coordinate 479,859 downwards.
TCGGCTCCTACATTGAATTGCGAGAAGGTGACCCCATTGGGCTGAAGGACTTGGGTGGGTGTCAAACGATCTGTTGTGGTACCGTCTCCTAGGCGACCATAACTGTTCCATCCCCAGGCATAGAGTTTTCCGTCGGATCCCATGGCCATGGAACTGTACCGTCCCGTGGCCGGCTGGGTAAAGGTGATTCCCGCCGGCTTGCTTACGGGGACGGGTTTAGTGCTATATGCAGCTGGATTGTTGGGACCTCTGGGAACGCTGGTATTGCCGAGTTGCCCATATGCGTTGAGTCCCCATGCGTAGAGATTGCCGTCTGATCCCAAGGCCACAGTGTGGTCCCACCTGGTGTTTGCCTGCTTCCAGGTAAATCCAGGCGCGGCCCCATCCGGCTTTTTCACCGGAGCAGGTCTGCTGCGGTTTTCGGTGGTCCCATCGCCCAGCTGTCCAGAAGCATTGAATCCCCAAGTGTAAAGGTTGCCATCCGAACCCATGGCCAGGGCTGAATGATCACCAGCGTCTACTTTCGTGAAAATGAATCCTTTTGGTGCATTGGCTGGCTTAGATACTTTTATTGGGGCTTGGCGATCGATGTTTGTGCCGTCGCCTTGCTGACCGTAAGCGTTTTTGCCCCAGGAATAGATGTTGCCGTCCGAGCCCAGGGCCAGTGACTGGGTGGATCCTGACGTAATCTGTGAGAATTTGATGCCCCGGGTCGCTGGGGGAGCCACCGTCACAGTGGTGCCCCCCGATATGGCTCCATGTGCAGGTGCCAGGGACCAATGGCCATCACCGGCTGTCCATTTTGCAGTCAGCTTTAGGCTGCTGGTGACGGGCTGGTTGAAGTCGTAGGCTACCTGGCCGATAAACCAGCCGTCGAAGAGGTATCCCTTCCTGGTGGGATCGGTCGGTCGTTTCGCCAGACCTCCCGAAAGGACAGTCTGAGAGTCAGGGGTTGCTGTGTCGGCTTGGGTGGTGTCAAAGGTGACCGAACATTGATTATTTGGGCAGGAGCTTGTCGATCGGGTGGAAGGGGCAGGGCTTGCTGAGCCTTGTGAAGTGGGGGATGGAAAGGCTGGAGAGGGTGTTGTTTGGATAGGGGAATCCAGCTTCTGAGTTTCTGTTGGCGAGGGGGCAATAGAAGGAGTTTGGGTTGAGCTGGGTATACCAGGGGTCACCCCTTCGCCTTGATTTTCCATGCTTTGCGATGCTGTCGGGGATGCGGTGGCATCCGCCTGTGCCAGGTCAATTCCCGAGAGATTTCCTAATATGAGCCCTGAGGCGATAATGGCTGCAAGAGAAGCTATACAGCATGCACGACTTCTGGATGACGATTGCATACGGTCCCCTTTGAAAGCAACGGCGCATGCAACGTGGCACCTGCATTCCCAGCTCAATCCCCATGACCGACGTGCATGACGTTCAATCAAAATCAGTTTATATCATGTGGTTCTGGAATACCAAGTTCTCATTGAGGCCTGTCTTTTGCCTTGGTGGTCGGATTCGCGGCAGGAAATTGGGATTGGTTGTTTCGTGGATATAAAAAGAACTTCCGGCAAGCCGAACCAGCCTGCCGGAAGTTCCTGATTGAGTTGTATGAAAAGGGATCAGTACCAGTTGGTCGCCTGGGATTGAGCCCATGCGCCGCAGGGGTTTCCGTAGCGGCCTTGGATGTAGCCCAGTCCCCAAACAATCTGGGTGTGGGCATCGGTCTGCCAGTTGGGACCGGCCGAGGCCATCTTGCTACCCGGCAATGCCTGAGGAATGCCGTAGGCGCCAGATGGGTTGGAGGCATTGGTCCGCCAGCCGGACTCCTTGTTCCACAGCTGCACCAGGCAGGTGAACTGGTCCTCGCCCCAGCCTCGGGAGGTGACCAGACCGTGGGCGATGCTTTGGGCCGTACCCACGGGGACCGTGGTGGTGGTCGAACCTGACTTTGCGGGAGTACCGCCGCCGGTGCCCACCAGAACCACCTTGTCGACGGGGACCGTCTTGACGAAGGAGGCGAAAATGTTGCTGGTCAGGTGCTTGTTGCCGGCTGCCGTGACCAGGCTGGTGGTCTCCATGACGCCGTTCTGTCCCTCCGTCTTGACCTTGGTGGTGCCTGCCGGGAGGGAGTTGGTCTTCTCTTCGATGGTGTTGAAGGGAATGGGCGACTCTTCCGTCTTGACCTGGGCATCGGCCCGGTCGATGCGGATGACGGTCTTCTCAGTGACGCGAGTGGTCAGGGACGGGGTGATCTGGTCCCCAGGCTGGAGGGTGATGTCCCCGGCCTCCAGCACGGATTTGACATCGGTGAAGCCTGTACCCAGGACCACCTTGTTCTTCCCGTTGATCTGTACATTTACATAGGATGTGTTCGCGTTGGCGCCGCCCGCACCATTGCGGATGGCCTGCCTGGTGCTGCCGCGGGACACCGTGTCCACATCCTGGGTGGCAGAATAGGATGTTACGCCTGACTTGGCCGAGCTCTCAGTGGATGTGTAGAAGTCGCGCGAGACGAAGCCCGCGCCAACGACCATGCCGAGAACAGTGACACCGGCAGCCAACCGCAGCCACTGACGCCTGGTCAGAGCCTTGACCGCACTCATCCGTCCTCTACGGTGGTTCGCCATTACTCTCCTCTGTTGGACCGACAGATCCTCAGTGATCAGTCGACGTAATGCTTCCTATCGACCGCATGCTTCCGGTAGCGCCGAAAGGGTCACTGGACAAACACATCACTACTTTAGTGCAAATCGGTCTTGGAACCAACTCGACTGACTCAGGCCTGTGCCGGGGTTGACAAATCGGCCTTGCGTGCCTGGTCGATCAGGTCGTTCAGATCCGAAGACCTGAGTGCGCCGGCCTGCTTGAAGATGATCTGCCCCTGCTTGGTGATCATCAGCGTGGGCACCGCCTGGATGTCGGCGGCCGCGGCCAGATCCTGGTTCTGATCGATGTCCACCTTGCCGAAGACGATGTCGGTGTTGGCCTGCGAAGCCTTCTCGAAGATGGGGCCAAAGGCCTTGCAGGGTCCGCACCAGGTGGCCCAGAAGTCAATCAACACCAGGTCGTTGTCCTTGATGGTTTGCTCGAAGTTTTCCGAGGTAATAGTCGTGGTGGCCATAATAACGCTCCTTGAAGTCGTTTGACTGTCGCGCGGGAAGCTCCCGTGCTTAGCAACCGCTTTCAATCATCAGCATTCCATCAAGGCTGGAGAAAGCGCCCGAATATGCTCTGGGTGGAGATGTCCGCCGGGGTCCCGTGGCCGGTCAAGCCTGGTACGGATAATGGAGACATGCCAGTGCTGAACGACGAGATTCCCGATGATGACGACTTCGATGCCGATCGCGACCGTGGCGCCTTCTCACACATCACCCCAGAGGACTTCAACCGGGGTTTTTCAGGCTCGAATCCCCCCGGATGGCTGGACCGTGACGCCATCGACCGTGCGCGGCGATGCCTGCCCATGCCCTATGTGGAGGTGGTTCCGGTTCGCGTGGATGAAATGAGCGCTGTCACCCAGGTGGGCACCCTTCTACGCGTGGATGATCAGGGCAACATCGAGCGCACGCTGATCACCGGACGGATCCTCTACCACGAGACCATCAGGGAGGCGCTGGCCAGAAACATCGCCAAGGATCTGGGCCAGCTGGCCCTGCCCATGCTGCCTGCCAGCCCCCAGCCTTTCACCGTGGCTGAGTTCTTCCCCACGCCGGGGGTCTCGGAGTACTACGATCCGCGTCAGCATGCCATCGCTCTGTGCTACCTGGTGCCGGTGGCCGGGGACTGCAAGCCCCAGGACGAGACCCTGGATGTGGAGTGGATCGATCCCAAGGGGGATATGCTGGAGTCCTTTATCAGCCAGATGCCCGGAGGACACGGCAAGGTGCTGATGAGCGCCCTGACCTGGGCCGGTGCGTTATGAGCACTATGAGCCGTGAATCCTTGGAGGCGGGCATGAACATTGCCAATACCGTATATCGGCAAGGGGAGGGGCTGCCCTTGGTGCTGGTCCATGCCTTCCCTGTGGACCACCGCATGTGGGATCGGTGCGCGGCCTCGCTGATGGCCCAGGCGGATCGTGCAGGTATGACTCCCTTCCCGGTCTATGCCCCTGATATGCCTGGAGCAGGTGATTGCCCCCTGCCTGGGCCGGCTTCCTGTGGTCCGGCGGACTCTGATGGTGCCCTGCCCGGTGCCTTGGATGCCATGGCCCGAGCCTTTGCGGACATGGTCGCCGCCACGGGTGCGCAGAAGGCCATCTGGGTCGGACTTTCCATGGGCGGCTACCTGGTCGAGGCGGTAGCCAGGCTTTACCCGCAGATGGTGGCCGGTCTGGCCCTGTGCGACACCACCATGATGGCTGACCGTCCGGCATCCCGGGCCAACCGGCTGCGGATCGCCCGAACCTGTGAGGTGGGGGGGACCCTTGAACCGGTCATGCACTTCGCCCGGCCCCAGGAGGGTGATTCCACGTTCAAGCGTTCGCCCGCCTTCGTGCAGACCATGACCGAATGGATACAGTCCCAGGATCCCCGGGGCATCGCCTGGCGGGAGCGGATGGCTGCGGGCCGCCCGGATCAGAGCGATCTGGTCGGCCGCATCAGGGTGCCCGTGGCCCTGGTCAGCGGCCGTTGCGACCCCTCCAGCCCTCCACGTGCCATGGAACCTCTGGCCCAGGCCATGCGTCAGGCCGGAACGGAAGTTACTTTCACCGCCATCGACGACTGCGGCCACTTCAGTGCCGTCGAGCATCCGGATCGGGTGGCTGCTGCCCTGCTGGACCTGGTTCGTCGCGTAGGGAGGCTCTCATGAGCGATTGCGAAACGGTCTTCTCCCCGCTGGCCCTTACCGAGCCCCTGCACTTCCTGCCTCTGGCTCAGGGGGATGTGGACTACGACACGGTAGCACGGCCGCAGCCCGGTCTGCTTGACCATCTGCTGGAGCGGGACAACACGGGGGTCATCCTGGTGCGGGGCGAGAAGGTGGCCGTGCCCAAGGGCAAAGGGGCGCTGGCTGGTCGCACTGGAGCCGGCATCCGTCTGGCTACCCTGCCTGCTGCATACTTGCGGGATCCTCTGACAGGCTCGGCAGACCAGTTCGAGCCGCCCTGCTACTACCTTGGGAAGGCCGACCGGCAGGCCTGGCTGGCCCTGGATCTGGATCTTGCCTGCGCCGGTCGGGCCGTCCAGGACCCTCTTCGTGATTTGGCTCAGGCTGCCGATCGGCGCTTCGACTGGCTTGGCCTGCGTGAGTATGCCCCTCATGGGCGTCCGCGTCAGGTGGGCCTGGCAACCTGTGCGGTCGCCCTGTCCGTATGGCATGGACGCCAGGCCTTCTGCCCCCACTGCGGCGCACCGGTCCATCCCTGCCAAGCCGGATGGGCTCAGATCTGCCAGGGGGATGCATCAGGGGACCAACACACGCTCTTTCCCCGCATCGAACCCGCAGTGATCATGGCCGTGGTAGATGGCCGCGACCGGCTTCTGCTCCAGCACAATCGGAAGTGGGCTCCCGGCTTTTGCTCGGTCACTGCCGGATTCGTCGAGGCTGGCGAGAATCTGGAGCATGCAGTCCGGCGGGAGACCCTGGAAGAGGTGGGCCTGAACCTGGGGGAGATGCGGTATCTGGGCTCCCAGCCCTGGCCCTTCCCGGCCTCCCTGATGGTGGCCTTCAGAGCCAGATCCCTGAATACGGACATCCGGGTGGACGGTCAGGAAACCGATGAGGCCAACTGGTTCACACGGGAGGAATTCAGCGCTGCTCTGTCCTCGGGTCGGTTGCGCATACCTCAGACGGCCAGTGTGGCCAGACATATGATTGAGCAGTGGTACGGCAGCGAGCTCTGATTCATCCGAGTGGTGTTGCGCCCTCGGACCTGGTCTCGTCGTAAGATATTTCGAAGAACTGTCAGCAGCGAAAGGTGTGTTATGGCCATGGAGGGGCAAGAAGAGCCTCGTATCTCTGATGTCGACCAGGCCGAAACCGTGACTATGCCGCCGACGACCGGGGAGGGGCCCGACCCTGTGGACCTGTTCGCCGATGAAGAAGCAGAGCGGGCTTTCGGCGCAGGTGCCGCCCACAAGGCTCCTTCGAGCGGTCACCGCGGACGCACCATCCTGGCCCTGCTGCTTCTGGCTGTACTGATCCTGGTGGGTTGCTGGTTCGGCGTCCGTGCCTTCTTCCGCGATCGGGTGGCCCCCGGCGTCACCCTGGGCGGGCAGGTCATGATGGGTCGGACCAAGGACCAGGTCAGGCAGATCGTCGATCGGCAGGTTCGGGACTCCCAGGTGGAGCTCAAGGGTGAAGGCACCTCTGCCCGGGCAGGGCTGAAGGACCTGGGCGTAAGCGTGGATTCGGATGCCACGGTCACCAAGATCATGAACGCCAAGGGGTCTGCGGGCCTCTCCCGGCTGAACCCCTTCCATGGCGAGGCGGTGCCGCTGGTTGCCGAGCGGGATCAGCTGGCCATGGACAGGTATCTGACTGAACGTTTCATCCCCCGTCAGGACCGCTCCGTTCCCTCCACTATCGTTTTTGATCAAGGCGCACACGCCTTCCGGCCACAAGAGGGTCGCGGAGGCAAGGCGCCTGAGCTGGGCCGCGTGCAGGATGCCGTCTCATCCTTGATAGACAAGCCCGGCAGGCGTCTGGCCGTGGGGGTGGTCTATAAGGAAGTGTCCATGCCCATCAGCCTGGACACCGCCAATCAGGTGGCCTCCCAGGCCAACCAACGACTGGCCAAGGACCTGGTCATCAAGGGTGCCGATGATGACCTCATGACCGTCCCGGCCGCCACTGTGGCCACCTGGGTCAAGCCGGTCACCGATCTGGACAAGGGGACCATGGAGCTGGGCTTCGATCGGCAGGCCATCAAGCAGTATCTGGACCAGGAGCTGGCCCGGCAGCTGGACCGGGATATGGTCACCGCCGTCAACGTCAAGAACACCAAGGGCGATGTGGTGGCCGAGACCACCAAGGGAGTGGACGGTGTCCGGGTAACGGATGTGTCCGCCACGGCGGACCTGGTCGTCAAGGCCCTGGAAGAGGGCGACACGAATCCCGTCCAGGCGAGCGCCGAGATCACACCCCACAAGGAGCAGACCCGGGTGGCCCGATACGACGTGCCAGACGGCGACATCTGGATCCAGGTCAACCTCAGCGACCAGACCGCCACCGCCTACCACGGCACCACCCAGGTCAAGACCTTCCCCATATGCTCAGGCAAGCCCGATAACGGGAAATGGTCCGACACCGGCACCTTCTTCATCAATGTGCGCTACGCCGTCCAGACCATGCGTGGGCAGGGCTACGTCACGCCCAATGTCAAATGGGTCTCCTACTACAACGGCAGCGAGGGCTTCCACACGGCCAGCTGGAACTCTGCCGGCATTGCCAAGGGCGACCCTGCCCAATACGGATCCCACGGCTGCATCAATATGTATGAGCAGGACGCCAAGTGGATCTTTGACAACGCCCCAATCGGGACCATGGTCAAGGTGGAGGGGCAGGTTCCGTCGGGTCCGGCCCGCTAGGAGCGCCTGCCGCGGCAGACGGTCGAGTAGGCTGGAACCATGAGCGATGAACACAGTGATGGAACTTCCCGCCTGGATGTGCCCGAACACCTGCGGTATTCCCAGGATCATGTCTGGATCGACCCCAGTCAATCCCCGGCGCCCATGGGCGTGACCGAGTATGCGGCGGACCAGCTGGGAGACCTGGTTTTTCTGGACCTGCCCGAGACCGGCACCCACGTCGATGCCGGCGATGAGGTCATTGAGCTGGAGTCCTCCAAGGCTGTTGAGCCGGTGGTCTGCCCGGTGGCAGGCACCATCGCCTACGTCAACAGGGCAGCCTCGGACGATCCGGAGGTCATCAACTCCGACCCCTATGGGGAAGGCTGGATAGCCAAGATCGACCTGGAGGACGATGAGCCTGATCTGATGAGCGCCGAGGAGTACGGCCAGTTGCTGAAGAGCCTGAACTGACGGTCGGGTTATGACCAGGCGATCCGGCCGTAATGAAGGGCCCCTGCGGGTCCGGTCGGTCAGTACCACCTTCGATTCAGCCGCGCCCGGTGAAGGCATCGAGAGCAGACCGGCCCCGGTGCGCCTGCTGCGGCGACTGATTACCGGCGCCTTCGACCTCTGGGTTGGGCTGTCCATCAACATGACCGGCCGCCTGGGCTGGTCGGCCGACGTCCAGCCATATGTGGGTTACGGTACCGAGTCATACTCCCGGCTGATATGCCGTACCATTCTGACTGACGGCCGCAGACGTGAGGATCCGGCCATGCGGGGCATCCGCGGTCTGCTGACCGTACCCGCACCCAGGACCAGGGTCAGGCTGGCCATTGACAGCACGGCCATCGGGAGGGTTCAGGTGGGTGACTCCTCGGTCTACGATGCCCTCGATTCCAGCCGCAGCCTGAGTGCGGATGCGGTCTTCTCCGACCGATCGGGCTACCTGGATCTGGTGGCCGAGCATCGGCTGACCCCAGGCGTGCACCGGGTCTCCTACCAGGTGCGGGGCCGTCGGCCCGTCGACGCACCTTTATACATCGTGCCCGGTCAGGCTCCTGTCGGCCTCATATCCGATGTGGACGACACCATCATGATCAGCCAGGTGCCCAATCATTGGAAGGCTGCCTGGAACCTGCTCCTGTCGAATCCGCACCGCCGGTCCTCGGTGCCGGGCATGGCCGTGCTCTACAACCGCATCCGCGACCTGGACCCCCGGATGCCTTTCTTCTATCTGTCGGCCTCGCCCTGGAATGTGGAGGGATCCATACGCGGCTTCATCCGCGACCACGGCTTTCCGGCCGGCCCCCTGCTGCTGCGGGATCTGGACCCCAGACCCAAGACCTTCGTGCCCTCAATCGTGCAGCACAAGATGGAGTTCATCCGTCAGCTCATGGCCGACTTTCCCAAGATGCGCTTCGTGCTCATGGGCGACGACGGGCAGAGCGACCCCTCCACCTTCGCCCAGGTGGTACGGCAGTATCCGGGCCGGGTTCTGGCCATCGGCATCCGTCAGCTGAGTCCCCAGGAGACCGGGCTGGGAGCCTTGGTCAAACGCACTGCCACACAGCCGGTGCCGGTGACGGAGGTGCCGGTCTTCTACGGGACCACGGGTGCCAATCTGATGCGAACCCTGCTGCCCTATCTGCGTCGTCGCGCCCGAATATAATCGCCCCATGAGTTTTTCGGCCGTCAATTCCACGCCTCCTCGTGCACAGCGCCGTCCCACCGATCGTTGCTACCATGGGGATCACTTCCAGGATCCCTACGAGTGGATGCGTGACCGGGAGGATCCCGCCACCAAGGCCTACGTGCGTGACCAGAACCGTTACTGCCGGGAACGGCTTGCCGGTCAGGAGGGTTTGCGGACCACCCTGCTCAAGGAGTTCACCGACCGGGTACAGCAGACCGACATGTCGGTGCCCACCCGGATGCATGGCTACTGGTACTTCTCCCGGACGCTCAAGGGCCAGGAGTATGGGGTGCAGTGCCGCCTGCCGGTGCGCGACCAGAACGACTGGGACCCTCCTGCCGTCCAGTCCGATGCAGCGCCTGGATCCATGCCGGGCGAGGAGGTCATCTTCGACGCCAACGCCGAGGCCAAGGGGCATGACTTCTTCTCCTTGGGCTGCCTGGACCTGAGCGCCGACGGCCGGTGGATGCTCTATGGACTGGACACCAGGGGCAAGGAGCGCTACGACCTGCGTATCCGCGATCTGACAGACGGCCGGGACCTGTCTGATCGTATCGACCAGGTCTCCTCCGGGGCGGTGCTGACCCCCGACGGCCGCTGGGTCTTCTATACCGGCCTGGACAAGGCCTGGCGTCCGGACACGGTCTGGCGGCATAAGGTCGGTACTTCGGCCGACCAGGATGTCATGGTATACAAGGAGGACGATGAGCGTTTCTGGGTGGGGTTGGGCCTCAGCTACGACGAATCAGCCATGCTCGTAGCCACCGGGTCCAAGACCACCAGCGAGGTTCTCATGCTGGATCTGAAGGATCCGCAGGGCGAGTTTGTGCCCTTGATCCCCCGCAAGGAGGGGATCGAGTACGACATCAGCCTGGCCAGGTTCGAAAATGCCGGTCCGGCGGGACAGGACCTGCCGGTGGCCGTGGTCTACCACAATGTGAACAACCCCAATTTCGAGGTGGATCTGATTGATCTGCGCAGTCACCGTCCGCCCTTCCGTTTGGGGGAAGGGGTGCGGCTGGCCCAAGGCAGCCCCTATGGCTGCGAGCGCTCCGGAGACCTGGCCTCCCTGCCGCCCGAAAAGCCTTACCATGACCCGGGCAATCCCGCCATTCTTCAAGGCGCTCGCGGACTGGGAATCGAGGGGCTGGGCATCCACCGCAGCTTTGTGGTTCTGACCTACCGGGCCGACAGCCTGCCTCATATGGCTGTCATCGCCAAGGATCAGGCACTTGAAGATCTGCGGGCGGGCCGGCCCTGGCGCTTCCATGAGGTCCTGCCCGACCAAGGAGGGGACGGCATCGACCGTCTCTATAGCATCGGCCCCACGGACAACCCCTCCTACCAGGCCCCCGGGCTGCGCTACATCCGGGGCAGCTATGGGACCCCGGCCGAGTTGCGGGAGCTGGATCCGGTCCGGGGTGTGGATCGGCTGCTCAAGCGGGCCCGGGTGCTGGGTGACTTCCGGCCCGAGCACTACGCCGAGCGTCGGGTTCTGGTCCGCGTCAGGGATGGAGCCCTGGTGCCGGTTTCCCTGGTCTGGCGGCGGGGCATGCATCCGGCGCTGGATGCCGGCGGGCGGACCGGGTCCGATGACACGGTCATCCAGGCCCCCGACCATCCCGAGCGCCGTCCTTGGCCGGACCAGGATCCGGACAGGTCTGCACCCATGTTCATCACCGGGTATGGGGCCTACGAGATCAGCCAGGATCCGGGGTTTTCCACCGGCCGGCTCAGCCTGCTGGACCGAGGCGTGCTCTACGCCGTCCCCCATGTGCGCGGCGGCGGGGAGATGGGCCGCGCCTGGTACGAGCAGGGCCGCCGGCTGCACAAGGTCAACACCTTCCTGGACTTCATTGATGTGACCGCCGCACTGCAGGCCCAGGGCTGGGCGGATCCACGTCATACCGTGGCCAATGGCGGGTCGGCCGGCGGGCTGTTGATGGGGGCCGTGGCCAATATGGCTCCCCAGCTCTATGCCGGCATCGAGGCGGATGTGCCCTTCGTGGACGCGCTGACCAGCATCCTGGACCCGGATCTGCCGCTGACCGTGACCGAATGGGACGAGTGGGGAGACCCCCTGCATGATCAGCAGGTCTACCGGTACATGCGTTCCTACTCGCCCTACGAGAACGTTCCTGACGCTGATAGCAGGCGCCGGCTCTTCGGTAGCGACCACTTTCCCGCCATCCTGGTGACCACATCCATGAACGATACCCGCGTGCTCTACGTGGAGCCCCTCAAGTGGGTGGCCAGGCTGCAGGAGCCGCAGGTGGGGGCCGATGCGCTGATCAGGATCGAGGTCCAGGCAGGCCACGGTGGCATCAGCGGACGCTACCGGCAATGGGAGGAGCTGGCCTTCGAGAACGCCTGGTGCCTGTCCATCATGGTCCCTGAAAGCCGCTGATCCTGGTCTGTCCGGGATTCGGTCGGGGTCAGGAAAGGGCCCTGGCAGTCTCGTTATGCTCGGGGTATGACAAATAGCAAGCAGAAAACATATCACATTGCGGTCATTGCCGGTGACGGCATCGGCAAGGAGATTGTTCCCCAGGCTCAGGCCGTTCTGGAGAAGGTCACCCGGGGCAAGGCCGACATTCGTTACGAGGACTTTGACCTGGGCGCGGAGCGCTACCTGCGTGATGGAGCCGTTCTGCCAGACGAGGACCTGGACCGGCTCAAGCAGCAGGACGCCATCCTCCTGGGGGCCATCGGCGACCCCCGCATCAAGGCCGGCATCCTGGAGCGTGGACTGCTGCTCAAAATGCGTTTCGAGCTGGACCAGTACGTCAATCTGCGGCCTTCCAAGCTCTACAAGGGGGTGGTGTCGCCCCTGGCCGACCCGGGCGACATCGATTTCGTGGTCGTGCGGGAGGGTACCGAGGGGCTCTACGCCGGGGCCGGCGGCTCCATTCGCCGGGGCACTCCCCAGGAGGTGGCTACCGAGGTCTCCATCAACACTGCTTACGGGGCGGAACGGGTCATCCGCTACGCCTTCCAGCTGGCCATGAAGCGTCGCCGCCGCCTGACGCTGGTCCATAAGAAGAACGTGCTGACCAATGCGGGAGACATGTGGCAGCGACTGGTCGACCATGTGGGCCAGGAGTATCCCGATGTGGAGCGCGAGTATCTGCACATCGACGCCTCCACCATATTCATGGTGACCGAGCCCAGTCGCTTCGACGTGATCGTGACCGACAACCTCTTCGGCGACATCCTCACGGACGAGGCAGGAGCTGTGGTGGGAGGCGTGGGTTACTCGGCCTCCGGCTGCATCAACGCCTCGGGCACCTACCCATCCATGTTCGAGCCCATCCACGGGTCCGCTCCCGACATCGCCGGCAAGGGGATCGCCAACCCCACGGCGGCCATCCTCTCGGCGGGTATGCTCCTGGACCATCTGGGCTTCGAGGACGAGGCGGCCAGCATTGAGCGGGCCGTGGAGGATGACATCGAGCGCTCCGGCTCCACCCAGAGGAGCACCGAGCAGATCGGCAGGGATATTCTTGCCCGTCTGTGATCGGGCCGGTTGGCGGTTAGACTGGAAGACATGACTATGGATGATGCCCCCCAGCCGGACGACCGGCAGCCCAGCGATACGCCGACAGGAAATTCTGGCTTCGGCTCCTCCCCCTCCCCGCAGAAACCGCCCGAGCAGCAGGAGCCCGCCGGTGGGGATGCTCCTGCCGGGGCGGCTGACGGTCAGCGGCAGGCTCAGGGTTATCCTGCTGGTCATGATGCTGGCGTCGGGAATCAGAGCCCCTATCAGGCCGGTCAGTATTCCTCCGGTCAGAACCCTTATGGTGGGTATCCGACAGGCCAGACGGCCAATGCCGGATACCCGTTCGACCCTCAGAATGGCGGCCAATATCCAGGGGCCTATCAGGCAGGGCCCTACCGGCCCAATCAGTATCCGACCGCCGGTTATCCAACCGGTCAGCAATATCCAACCGGTCAGCAATTTCCTGCTGGACAGTATTCCGGTGGCCGGTATCCTGGCGGTCAGTATCCTCAAAGGCCATATCAGCCGGGACCGGGCTATCCCGGCCAGTATCCGTCCGGCCAATACCCGCCGAGTGGGTACCCGGGAAATCAATACCCGGCAGGCCCGTATCCCGGCAATCAGTATCCTGGCGGGCCGTATCCGCCGCAGACCTCCATGCCCTGGCCCTACCCGGGCATGCCCCAGGGCGGTTACCCCGGGGCTGTCCCCAACGGCAGTGGCCCCTATCCCATATCGCCTACCCCGCACAGCAAGCTTGCAGCCGGTCTGCTCAGCATCTTTCTGGGCTGCTTCGGCGTGGGCAACTTCTACCTGGGCAGGACCGGGCGGGGCGTGGCCCAGCTCATGCTCACACTGATCGGCTTCCTCTTCTTCTTCATCGGGCCGACCATCGCCATAATCTGGGGGCTTATCGAAGGCATCCTGATTCTGACATCCTCGACCGGCTCCTTCTGGCATCGTGACGCACGCGGATGGGAGCTGACGGATTGAATCCGGCCCGTCTGCGCGGCGTCGGCAAGCAGATGGGCGGCAAACTGGCGGCCGTAACCCTGACCCTGGGCCGGGGATCCGACTCCCGCCCGTTCATCGCCTCATGCAGGATTGACGGCGATTTCTTCACGGAGCCAGCCCCGGCAGCCTCTCAGGAATCCGCGGGGGATCATGGGCCTGTATTCCGGCTGGAATCCGCAATCTGCGACCTCCCGTTGCCCTTGGACCCTGGTCTGGCTCTGGAAAGGCTGGACAGGGTCATGGCAGAAGGGGACGGTCAACGGGTGGTCGGTGTGTCCCCATGGACCCTGGTGACCGCGCTGGAGCGTGCCCTGCCGGATGGGCTGGTCATTCGCAGACAAGGCGATCCAGACCAACTCTCGTCAGCGCCGGGCCAGCCCTCTTCCAGGCAGTCCCAACCGGATGAGGCCGAATGCCGCCGCCGTTGGTCCGGCCTGGAGTTGGACCTGATCAGGGACCGTCCACGTCAGCCGGTCATGCAGATGGCCATGGACCAGGCTCTCAATGACGCCGTGGCCCAGGGCCGGCTGCCGCCCACCCTGCGCATCTGGAACTGGGCGGCGCCGGCGGTGATCCTGGGGCGTTTCCAGTCCCTGAGCCGGGAGGTCCACGTCGAGCGGGCACGCAGTCTGGGCTTTACCCTGGTTCGCCGCTGCACGGGCGGTGGCACCATGGTCATTCAGCCCGACCGGGCCATCACCTATTCCCTCTATCTGCCCTTGGACTTCGTCAAAGGGGCCGACCTGATCGACTCCTACCGTATCTGCGACTATTGGCTGGTTCGTGGTCTGCGCATGCTGGGGATCCAGGCGGGCTGGCAGGGCATGAATGACATCGCCTCCCCGCGGGGCAAGATGGGTGGCGCCGCCCAGCGCAGGCTGCCGGCAGGCTCCCGCGGACCGGGCGGGCTGCTCCACCACACCACGCTTTCCTATTCGGTGGATGCCGATCTGATGGCCCAGGTGCTCAACGTGGACCCGGAGAAGTTCCGTGACAAGGCCGTGACCTCGGTCAGAAGTCGAGTGGACCCCATCGACAGGCAGACCATTCTGTCCCGTCAATCCCTGATCGATGCCCTTCTGGATACCCTGCCCTCCCTGGTGGCGGATCTGCACATATCCAGTCCAGCGCCCGAGGTCGAGCAGCGGGCCCGCACTCTGGCCCGGCAACGCTACGGCCGTGAGGAGTGGACCGCCCAGATCGCCTGACCCGGCAAGGGGTTGATATGTGTGGGTATAATCGTGCTCAGTCGCGTCGAACCCGGCGTGAGGTCATCAACCATGCGTGAGTCGGTGCAGACCCGCCAGACATGGCGAAAAGGAGTGCGGAGTATGGCGGTTCACAAGCCCAACGAGATTCCCGATGACGGGAACGCCCTCAGGCAGACCGCCCTATTCAAACAGGTGCCCAGACAGGACGCCGACCAGCTTTTGGACAGCATGCACGAGTCCACCTACGCCAAGGGGTCCACGGTCTTTCGACAGGGGGACACCGACCACCGCATGTATCTGCTGGAGGAGGGCCGGGTCAAGCTGGTCCGCCAGTCACCCGACCGTCGCATCCAGCTGCTCAGCATCCACGGGCGCGGGGAGATCCTGGGCGAGATTCCCGTCTTTGACCCCTCCGGCGGGCCGCGTACCGCCTCGGCCGTTGTCATGGTCAACAAGACCAAGGTGGCTGCCCTGGACCACGATGCCCTCTTCGACTGGCTCAACCAGCATCCCAAGGTGGCTGTGGACATGCTTCAGGTGCTGGCCCACCGCCTGCGGACCGACAACGAGCGCATCTCCGACCTGGTCTTCCTGGACGTGCCGGCCCGCCTGGCCAAGACCCTGCTGGATCTGGCCACACGCTTCGGCGAACCCTTCGAGCAGGGGCTGATGGTTCCTTACGACCTGACTCAGGAGGAGCTGGCCCAGCTGGTCGGTGCCTCACGAGAGACCGTCAACAAGGCTCTGATGGACTTCTCCAACCGGGGATGGATATCTCGCAAGGGCCGCACCATCATCATTTTCCAGCCCGGACCGCTGATTCGACGCTCGCGCATGTGAACGCCACTGTTCGGTAGAGCCGACGGCCTAGGATGGAGACCATGCCCGAACAAAAGAAATCCATGTCGGTCAGGCGCTTCTTCACGCTGCTGCTGGCTTACCTCATCTTCTGCGTCGCAGGTGGCGTGGTCGTCTCTGGTTTCCTGTTCCCCGCTGTCTTCGGCATCAACGCCGCCTCCAGGAATCTGATGCCTGCCCTGAAGACGGACAACATCGACTTCAACGTCAACGATCTGCCCCAGCAGTCCCGCCTCTACGCCTCCGACGGGCATACGGTCATCGCCACCTTCTATGCGCAGAACAGGATCGTGGTGCCCATCAAGGACGTCTCCGACTACATGCAGAAGGCCGTGGTGGCCCGCGAGGACCGTCGTTTCTTCGAGCATGCCGGCGTGGACACCCAGGGCGTGCTCAGGGCCTTCATCCAGACCTACATCAAACAGGGCGACACCCAGGGTGGCTCCTCCCTGACGCAGCAGTATGTCAAGAATGTGCTCATGAGCCAGGCTGAGGAGAACAACGACCCCATCGCCGAGTACCACGCCCAGGAGGAGACCATAGCCCGCAAGATGCGGGAGATGCTGATTGCGGTGCAGATGGAGAAGAAGTACTCCAAGGCCGAGATTCTTCAAGGGTATTTGAACATAGCCCAGTTCGGCACCAACGTTTACGGGGTTGAGTCGGCGGCCAGGCGCTACTTCAGCAAGTCGGCCAAGGACCTGGATCCGGGCGAGGCCGCCACCATCGCCGCCGTGACCAAGAATCCCGCCCGCTTCGATCCAACCGTCAATATCAAGGCCTCCCAGGAGCAACGGGACATCGTCCTGGATCTGATGCGTCAGGAGAACTACATCACCCAGCGCCAGTATGACGAGAACAAGGCCAAGCCTCTGGACCAGATGCTGCACGTGCAGTCGGTCGATGCCGGATGCCAGGCGGCTGGGGACGCAGCCTTCTTCTGCGATTACGTGACCAAGCAGATCCTCAACTCCAAGGAGTTCGGCAAGAGCCAGGAGGAGCGCAACAAGCTCCTCAAGGAGGGCGGCCTGGATATTTACACCACCATGGACGTCAACGCCAACGCTGCAGCCATGAAGGCGGCCCGGGACACCATCCCCGTCGATGATCGAAGCGGCTTCGAGGTCACGATAGCCTCCATCCGCCCGGGCACAGGCGAGGTCCTGGGCTTCGGCATCAACCGCATCTACGATGCCACCCAGGACTCGGGCGGCGGCACACGCACGGCCATCAACTACGCTGTGGATCAGGTCGACGGCGGTGGCTGGGGTTTCCCTGTGGGATCGACCTGGAAGCCCATCAACCTGGTGTCCTGGATGAAGGCCGGCAAATCCATCAACCAGCCCCTGCGCACCTCCACCAGCTACCCTCAGACCTCCTTCGCCTGCAAGATGGCGGACGGCACCCCCTACGGGTTCGGCACCGGCAGTTGGCATGTGGAGAACTCCGGCGGCGGCACCACATCTCCGGAGACCCCCCTGCAGGGTCTGGTGCGTTCGCACAACACCACCCAGGCCTCCATGGCCCAGCAGATCGGTCTGTGCACCATAGCCGACACGGCCAAGGAGATGGGCTACCACAATTCGCCCAAGGATCAGATGGACATCCACTCGGTCAACACCTTCCAGCCGCCTATGGTCATTGGTGCGGTCCAGGCCTCCCCGCTGACCATGGCCAACGTCTACGCCACCATCGCCGCCAAGGGGGTGGCCTGCAGCCCCATAGCCATGACCAAGGTGATCGACAAGAACGGCAAGTCCGTCAAGGTGCCCAAGGCCAACTGCCATCAGGCCATCGATCCGGGCATCGCCGAGACCGCCGCCTATGCACTCAACCAGGGCGTTGTCCAGCCAGGAGGCGAGGCATCCACGACCCAGCTGGACGGGGGACGCAAGACCTTCGCCAAGACCGGCACCCATGAGGACAAGTACATGCTGACCGGCGGATTCGTGCCCCAGGTGGCCGCCTTCGTCACCGTGGGCAATGCGGAGGGTCAGGTCTCCTTCACCAACAGGACCATCAACGGAAGGTCCATGCACACCTGGTACGGCATGTATATCGCCACACCGGCCTGGAAGGACTTCATGAACACCTACCTGGCCGCAGCCAATATCCAGCCGGACAACTCCTACGGCAATCCCGACCCCCGGTTCACCGGCGGGGTCCAGCAGCCTCAGCCATCCCAGCAGTCGCAGCAACGGTCCTCGGGAAGACAGCGGCAGAGCTACCGTCACAGCCAGGGGGGACAGCAGGGCAACCAGGGGACCGGTCAGGACCAGTCCCAGACGGTGGATTCGCCAGAGGACTAGGGCCTGTGCCTACAATGGAGACCATGAGGGATTCGTCAACGGGCGGACCACGAGGGGTGCGGCCGCCCGCCGGGAGAGGCAGGAACTGATGGTCCAGGAATATTCAGAGCTGGATGACAAGGCCCCTCAGGCCGACGGCCGGGTCAAGGAGGATCAGGCGATGCCGGGGCCGGTGAGCGGCTCTGGCAGGCTGGATGTGTCCAAACCGATCTGGCCCTTTGAGCCGGGTGCCGCTGACGGAAAGAAAAAGGCCGGCAAGGCTGCCAAAGGGGTCAAATCGGCCAAGAAGTGCAAGAAAGACAAGAGGGTCAAAAAGGCTGGGAAATCAAAATCAGGCAGAAGGCATGAGATGGCCCTGCCTGCGCTCTTCCAGCCCATGGAACTGCGCGACCAGCATATCCGCAACAGGATCTGGATGCCGCCCATGGACACCTATTCGGCCCTGCGGCACGACGGGGTTCCTACCAACTTCCACTACCAGCACTATGTGTCCCGGGCCCTGGGCGGCTTCGGAGTCGTCATCGGGGAGGCCACTGCCGTCAATCCCCAGGGGCGGATCTCGCCCTGCGATGTGGGACTGTGGAACGACGAGCAGACCAGGGCCTGGCAGGGCATCGTCCGTGATGTCAAGGCCGCTGGGGCGGTGCCCATCGTTCAGCTCAACCACTCGGGGCGCAAGGGTTCCTCCGGGTGCTCCTCCATGGGCTACATCAACGCCACCGTGCCTGTGGCCGAGGGCGGCTGGCAGCCTGTGGGCCCCAGCCCCATCGCCTTTGGCAGGATGGCGGTCCCGGTCCAGCTCTCACGCGCTCAGATAGCCTCCATTGTGGCCGACTTCCGCTCTGCTGCCGTGCGAGCCGTTCAAGCTGGCTTCCTGGGAGTGGAGCTGCACGCCGCCCACGGCTACCTGCTCTCCCAATTCCTCGATCCCCTGATCAACCGACGAAACGACGAGTACGGGGGCGACCTGTCCGGCAGGATGCGCCTGCTGATCCAGGTGACCGATGCCGTGCGCGAGGTCATTCCTTCGGGGATGCCCCTGCTGGTGCGCATGTCCGCCACCGACTGGGCCACTGGCGGATGGGGCCTGGACGAGACCATCCGCACTGCCAAGGTGCTCAAGCTGCACGGGGTGGACCTGATTGACGTTTCCACCGGGGGTCTGGTCCCAGGTGTGAAGATTCCAGCCGCCCCCAACTACCAGGTGCCCTTCTCCTACCAGGTTCGCAGCCAGGTGCTGATTCCCACCACGGCGGTGGGACTGATCACCAAGCCCAGGCAGGCCGACCGGATCGTGCGCAAGGGCCTGGCCGATGCGGTCGAGATCGGTCGAGCCAGCCTGCGCGACCCCTACTGGCCGCTCAGGGCCGCCTACAAACTGGGGCTGTCCGCTCAGCAGGCCCCCTACCCTGAGCCTTACCGGCGCGGGGCCTACGGCATCGCACGCTGAGAGCGGCCATGGACGTTGTTCGCGGCGGAGCGGGGACCGTTGTGGTCATGCCCACCTACCAGGAGGCCGACAACATTGGGGTGACCCTCCCTCAGATCTTGGATTGCTGCCCCGAGGTCGATGTCCTGGTCGTCGACGACAACTCACCGGACGGCACCGGTGCCCTGGCCGAGGATGTGGCCAGTCGCAATCCTCGCGTGCACGTCATCCATCGGCATGCCCGTCGTGGGTTGGGTCCAGCCTACGTGCAGGGGTTCCGTTGGTCGCTGGATCAAGGCTATGACCTGATCTGCGAGATGGACATGGATGGATCCCATCGGCCCCAGGATCTGGCCAGGATGCTGGCAGTGGCCCGAGGCCATGCACATCCGGGCCTGGTCATCGGTTCGCGCCGGGTGCGCGGAGGCCGCACCCAACATTGGCCCTGGTATCGGGATCTGATCTCCCGTGCGGGATCCTGGTATGCCCGCACCGCCCTGGGGTCCTCGGTAAGGGACATGACCGCCGGCCTGCGGGTCTATCGAGCGGACGTGCTGAGACGGATCGATCTGGGAAGGGTTCGATCCAGCGGATACGTCTTCCAGGTGGATATGCTGCGTCGAGTCCAGGCCATGGGTGTCAGCGTAGTCGAAGTGCCGATAGTCTTTGTGGAGCGGGTTCGCGGCAGTTCGAAGATGGATGCCGGGATTGTGCTGGAGGCCATGGCCCAGGTGACCTTGTGGGGACTTGCACGGTTGACCCGTCGAAACTGACATGGGCTCACATTCGTGTTCGCTTTCATAAGCGACCCAGCAGCGTTATTTGAGCCCTGAAGGATAAACTGCGCCTTGATGGATGGATTCCTGCAAGAGCTCCGGCAGGCCTCAGATGTATGGAAGAATGGTTCCAGCACCTGAAAAATGTCGATTTTTCGCCCCTGCTTCGTGATGGCGACCGCAGTCCGATAGCCGGCTTGCCAATTTGGGCGAATGTGTGCGATAATGTTCGAATGATATCGTCACAACGCCAACACCTGATATTGAACCGGTTGCGTACTCGTGGCGCAGTCCGTATAACCGCCCTCTCCAAGGAGCTGGGGGTCTCCGCCATGACCATCCGCCGTGACATTGCCGACCTGGCGGACAAGGGCCTGCTCAAGAGGGTCCACGGAGGGGCCGTCACCACCAGCTCGCTTCTGGCTGAGCCGCTTTTCTCGGTCAAGTCGCAGATGGACATGGGCCTCAAGGACACCATCGCCCGTCATGCCATCGACTACGTCTCCCCGGGCGACGTCATCGCCATCGGGGGAGGGACCACGGCTTATGTCTTTGCCCAGCACCTGCTGGAGAGTCGCCAGTGCGCGGGCGTGACCCTGTTGACCAATTCCATACCCGTGGCCGAACTGGTCCAGGCCATGGAGAGCAAGGATGTGGAGGTCATCGTCACCGGCGGTGTAATTACCCGGTCCAACTCCCTGGTAGGTCCCATTGCAGACAAGGTCATCGCCTCCCTGCGGGTCAACACGGTTTTCCTGGGGACCCACTCGGTCTCCATACCCCGCGGCTTCCTGATGCCTAACTCCCTGGAGGCGGCCACGGATATGGCCCTGATGGACATCGCCGACCGGACCATCATCCTGACCGACCACACCAAGTGGAGCTGCACCTCCCTGTCCCTGTTCGCCTCCTTCGACCAGGTGGACACAGTCATCACCGACGACCAGCTGGACCAGGAGTCGGCCGAGGCCACAAGGTCCCTGGTCAAGCGACTGGTTCTGGTGCCGGTCAACCCCGAGGAAGGCCAGGCTCAAGAGGGGTCCTCCGACGGGACCGAGGCCCAGGTTCAATGATCGACCAGTTGCTCAAGGGTGCGCAGGTTGTCATAGCGGGTTGCCATGGATTGTCAATCATCACGGACGATGAAGGAGCAGCATGAAGTCAGAGCAGTATGTCCCCCAACGGTATGTTCCCGGCGACTACGCCAGGGAGCACATCCGCATCACCCCCACCAGGCTGGCCGACGGGCGTCGGTTCTTCTACCTGGACGATGATCCTGAGTACGTCTCCGGCCGCAGGACCAGGCGTCTGGACGATCCTCGTCCGCTGACCGACCGGTTCGCCCCCCATCAGGATCAGGAGGGCAGGACGGTGCCCTTCCAGCCGCCGCAGATGCGCCGGGACCCTCTGACCGGAGACTGGATCCCCATGGCCACAGCCCGGATGAACCGGCCCATCACCGCCGGTCCACAGGCCACCGCCAAGGGCAACCCCCTGGCCGCCAGAAAGCTCGGAGACCCCTACCAGGATGGGGAGATCCCCGATGTGGACTACAACGTGGCCGTCTTCGAGAACCGCTTCCCCTCCATGATGCAGGTGCCCAATACGCAGGCGGCCAACCAGTCCTCCCTGGTGGATGGCAACCCTCTATGGCCGGTACGCGAGGCCAACGGACGCTGTGAGGTGGTCTGCTTCGACCCTGACGAGCACGCCCTCCCTGCCGATCTGCCGGTCTCCCGTCTGCGGACGGTGGTGGAGGCCTGGGCTTTCCGCACTGCTGAGATCTCGACCATGGAGGGCATCGAACAGATCTTCCCCTTCGAGAACCACGGCCAGGAGATCGGCGTCTCCCTGGCCCACCCCCACGGACAGATCTACTGCTACCCCTTCATCGCCCCCCGGCTGGAGCAGGAGTTGAGGCAGTGCGCCGCCTACAAGGAACGCACCGGCGGCAACCTGCTGGCGGACATCCTCAAGGCCGAGCTGGACTCCGGTACACGTGTCGTCTTCCGCAACGCCACATGGGTTGCCTATGTGCCCGCCGCTGCCCGCTGGCCCCTGGAGGTCCACATGGCCCCCGTCCGTGACGGAATCCTGAGCCTGGACCAGCTCAACGACCAGGAGCGCTGGGATCTGGCCGTCATGTATTCCACCCTGCTCAAGCGGGGCAATGCCTTCTTCGACAAGGGAGACGGCAAGGGTATGGATCTGCCCTACATCGCCGCCTGGCACCAGGCTCCGCTGCACGATCCGCGGCGTGAGGACTACCGACTCAACCTGCAGTTCTTCTCCTTCCGTCGTGCCGTGGACAAAATCAAGTATCTTGCCGGGTCCGAGTCAGGCATGGCTGCCTGGGTGTCGGATACCACCCCCGAGCGGATCGCCGATCGTTTCCGCCAGCTGGGGTCCCTGGATCTGGGGAATGGAGAGAATAAATGACGACGACAGTTCAATTCATACAGGCCTGGACCCAGGGCGCTGACGGCCAAGGGGCGACCAAGGCCCGCGAGCTCTTCCAAAAGGTCTATGGCCAGGATCCCCAGGGTGTCTGGAGCGCCCCCGGCCGGGTCAATCTGATCGGTGAGCACACGGATTACAACGCCGGGCTCTGCCTGCCCATCGCCCTGCCCACCCGTACCTATGTGGCCGCCAGCCCCAGGACGGACAGTCGGGTCCGCCTGGTCTCCACCATGGATCCGGAGCATCCGGTCCAGGCTGACCTGGATGGGCTTCAGGCCCGGGGGGTGAGCGGCTGGGCGGCCTATCCGGTCGGAGTGGCCTGGGCCCTGCAGCGGGATGGCTTCCCCCAGGTCCGTGGGTTCGACCTGGCCCTGGCCTCCTGTGTGCCCGTGGGGTCCGGGTTGAGCTCCTCGGCGGCCATGACCTGTGCCGTGGCCCTGGCCCTGGATGACCTGTTCGCTCTGGGGCTGGGCGGTGACGAGGCTGGCCGGGTCAGGTTGATCCAGGCTGCCGTCACGGCTGAGAACGATATGGCCGGCGCATCCACCGGCGGTATGGATCAGAGCGCCGCCATGCGTTGTCGATCCGGCTGCGCCCTGCGGCTGGACTGCCGGCCGGAACTGGATGCCATGAGCAACGTGCGGCAGGTTCCCTTCGATCTGCAGGCTGCCGGCCTGGAGCTGCTGGTCGTCGACACCAGGGCCCAGCACCAGCTCAACGATGGTCAATACGATCAGCGGCGGGCCACCTGCGAGCAGGCCGCCCGTCTGCTGGGGGTGGCCAACCTGCGCCAGGCGGCTGACAAGGTCAATGGCGCCGCTGATCCGCCATCCGCCCTGGCTGCCCTGCTGGAGCAGCTGCCCGATGAGACCATGCGTCGGCGGGTCCGTCACGTCGTCAGCGAGATAGGAAGGGTGGACCGCTTCATCGAGGCCTTCGGCAGGGGCGATTACGTCCTGGCCGGCCGCCTGTTCAACGCCTCCCATGACTCCTTGAGGGACGACTACGAGGTCACCTGCCCGGAGCTGGACGAGGCCGTGGACGCGGCAAGGCAGGGCGGGGCCTACGGGGCTCGCATGACCGGCGGCGGGTTCGGCGGATCCATCATCGCCCTGGCTGAATCCGGCAAGGGCTCCGATCTTGCCTGCGACATCGCCGAACGATTCGGCTCCAGGGGATTCAAGGCCCCCAGAGCCCTGATCGCCCTGCCCTCCTCGGCGGCCGCGCGCGAATCCTGAATCAGGCTGCAGACCTCTACGACCCCGCTTCTCCCGGCGCTCCTCTAAGCTGGGGGAGCGGGGTCCCGATTTTCAGGGGGGGTCCGGTCAAGGGTGAGGTGGATGAGGAGGACGGTCATGGACAAGGCAATCATCACGGTGGTGGGCAAGGATGCCATCGGCATCATCGGCAAGGTCTGCACAGACCTCTCCCAGCAGGGTGTCAACGTGCTGGACATTTCGCAGACCATTCTGGACGGCTTCTTCACCATGATGATGATCGTGGACTGCACGGCCTGCCGGGATGATTTCGATGCACTGAGCCAGCGGATGGAATCCCTGGGAGAGGACATCGGAGTCTCCATCCGCTGCCAGCGCGAGGAGATCTTCACCAGGATGCACCGGGTCTGAGGAGGCAGCCATGATCACACGTGACGAGGTCCTGGAGACCAACGACATGATCGACCGGGAGCGCCTGGACGTGCGCACCATCACCATGGGCATCAGCCTGTTGGACTGCGCCAGCCAGGATGTGGACATGCTCTGCCGGAACATTCATCGCAAAATCGTCTCCCTGGCCGGCGACCTGGTGTCCACCGGGGACTCCATCGCCCGCGAATACGGCATTCCCATCGTCAACAAGCGCATCACCGTCACCCCCATCTCCCTGGTGGCCGCCGGAGCCTGCCACACGGTGGAGGACTATGTGGCTGTGGCCAAGGCCCTGGACCGCTCGGCCCAGGAGGTCGGGGTCAACCTGATTGGCGGCTACTCGGCGCTGGTCGGCAAGGGCATGACCCCGGCCGAGCGGCTGTTGATCAAGTCCCTGCCCAGGGCGCTGAGCCAGACGGAACGTGTCTGCGCCAGTGTCAACGTGGGCTCCACCAGAACGGGCATCGATATGGACGCCGTGGCCCTGATGGGCCGGGTCGTCAAGGCCACTGCCGAGGGCACCGCCGACTCGGACAGCTCCGGCTGCACCAAGCTGGTGGTCTTCTGCAACGCCCCGGATGACAACCCCTTCATGGCCGGCGGTTTCCATGGGGTCAGCCAGGGGTCGGCCGTCATCAACGTGGGGGTCTCCGGGCCCGGCGTGGTCAAGACCGCCCTGGAATCCGCCAAGGGAGCGGATTTCGGGCAGCTCTGCGAGACCATCAAGCGCACGGCCTTCAAGATCACCCGGGTGGGGCAGCTGGTGGCCCAGGAGGCCAGCCGCCGCTTGGACGTGCCCTTCGGGATCATCGACCTGTCCCTGGCGCCCACCCCGGCTGTCGGAGACTCGGTGGGCGAGGTCCTGCAGACCATGGGCCTGGAGCAGGTGGGCGCCCCGGGAACTACCGCCGCACTCGCCATCCTCAACGATCAGGTCAAGAAGGGCGGCATCATGGCGTCTAGCTCGGTGGGTGGGCTGTCCGGGGCCTTCATCCCCGTGTCCGAGGACGCCGCCATGATCCAGGCTGCGCAAGAGGGGAGCCTGACCCTGGAGAAGCTTGAGGCCATGACCTGCGTCTGCTCGGTGGGGCTGGACATGATTCCCATTCCCGGGGACACTTCCGCGGAGTCCATCTCCGGCCTGATCGCCGACGAGGCGGCCATCGGCATGATCAATCAGAAGACCACCGCAGTCAGGGTCATTCCTGTCATCGGCAAGGAGGTGGGCGAATGGGCCGAGTTCGGCGGGCTCATGGGCGGCGGCCCGGTCGTGCCCGTCAATACCCGCTCCTGCGCGGACTTCGTCAATCGGGGTGGACACATCCCGGCGCCCATCCACAGTTTCAAGAACTGAGCGCGTTCGCGGTGTTCAGCGGCCGCCTTGGAATCCCAGCTGCCGCCAGGCTTCGTAGATGGCTATGGAGGCGCAGTTGGTCAGGTTCAGGCTGCGCAGGCTGGGCCGCATGGGCAGCCTGACCTGTTCGGCCACGTGGGGGCCGGCCATGATGTCCATTGGGTCGGGGATGTCGCCGGGCTCGGGGCCGAATAGGAGGATGTCGTCCGGCCGGTAGTCGACCTCGGTGTAGAGCTTGTCGGCGTGGGCGGTGAAGGCGATGATCCGGCTGTCGGGCATGGAGCGGACCAGGTCGTCGAAGTCCGGGTGCAGGACCACGTGGGCCATGTCGTGGTAGTCCAGGCCTGCCCGGCGCAGCTTGGTGTCTTTGAGGTTGAAGCCCAGGGGCTCTATCAGGTGCAGGATGGTGCCGGTCACGGCGCACAGGCGGATGGCTGAGCCGGTGTTGCCGGGGATTCGTGGCGAGTAGTAGCACAGGTGGGGCGTGGAGGTCTTGACCCGGCTGGCCTGATCGGCCTTCATCATGGCGTCCACCACGGAGATGGGGTTGCCGTGGGCGTCGGTGACCAGCTCGTCGGGACCATAGTTCGATTTGCGGTATCCATACTCGTACATGCTTTCGACGGCCTTCGAGGGGTCGCCGGGCCGCACCTGCTCCTGCCTGTTCATGAGGCCAACCTACCGTCGCCAACCGACAGGCCGGGCAGTGCCGGTCGGCACCGTCGGGCAGAATACGGCGGTTGAATGAGGCAGAGTCGGATGGCGAAGGGTGGTGTGACCATGGTGAACGCGGATACGGTCTTGGCGGAGACGGAGCCCATCCGCCTGCGGCTGTTCGACTGGTGGAGCCGATACGCCCGCGATCTGCCCTGGCGCTTCGGACGAACCACGCCCTGGGGGGTTCTGGTCTCCGAGGTTATGAGCCAGCAGACCCAGATGAGCCGGGTGGTGCCCTACTGGACGGCCTGGATGAAGGTATGGCCGGATGCGGCCTCCCTGGCCGCTGCACCCAAGGCCGAGGTCATCACGGCCTGGGGTCGGCTGGGCTACCCGCGCCGGGCCCTGCGCCTTCAGGAGTGCGCGAAGCAGGTGGCCGGCCGGTACGCAGACCGGCTGCCCCGTGACTACGACCGGCTTGTGGCCCTGCCCGGCATCGGCGACTACACGGCCAGCGCTGTCATGAGCTTTGCCTACGGCGAGAGGATCGCCGTCATCGACACCAATATCCGCAGGGTGCTCTCCAGGGTCTTTCTGGGGCGCGAATCCACGGGGGGCGCTGCCAGCCGAGAGGAGCGCCGGCTGGCCTGGCAGGTCCTGCCCGAGGACGAAGGGCAGGAGAGTGCTGGTACCGGCGACGGAGGGCAGGAGGATGTCGATGCCGAGGACAGCGGTGCCCAGGGGGATAGTGGTCGTCTGGGGCTGGCTGATCCGAAGGTCAGGTCGGCAGCCTGGCGGGAGTCGCCCTCTGCCCGATGGAACCAGGCCGTCATGGAGCTGGGCGCCACGGTCTGCATGGCCCGCAAGCCGGCCTGCGACATCTGCCCTTTGGCCGGCCATTGCCGCTTTCTCAAGGCTGGACTGCCTGGTTTGGGCGCAGGCAGGACCAGGCCCCGGCAGCGCTTCGTAGGCACCGACCGGCAGGTCCGCGGTGCCATCCTTCAGGCCCTGCGGCGGGCTTCGGGCGCACCCGTCTCCAGAAAGGACCTGAAATCCCTGTGCGAGGACGAAATCCGACTTGATCGGTGCATCGCCTCCCTGGACGAGGACGGCCTTCTGGAGATCGGCCAGGACGGCCGCCTGAGTCTGCCGCAGTGAAGGCCGCCCCGGCGATTAGACTGGACAAGTATGGCCAAGCGACGCATGAGCGAGAAGAAGCGGCGGATGTACCGTCGCCGGAGGATTGCGGCAGCCCTGCTGGCGGTGCTCTTCCTACTGGTCTGTGCTGGTCTGGTCTGGGGCGTGGGGGCCGGCATCAGAGCCCTGCGGGGAGGCGATGGGGGGCAGGGAGCCTCGACCAGCGCCCAGCAGGAAGCAAAGACCAAATCCAAGGACAAGGACAAGCAGGGCAAGGATGAGAAGAAGGACGCGGGCAAGAAGCGTTCCTCCGGAGCTCCTGACTGCGACAAGGGGGATCTGGCTCTGGAGCTGGCTGCGCCCGATCCCAGCACTGGGGTCGGTGGATCCATCGACTTCACGGTGACCATCCGGCACAAGGGAACGGGTTCATGCTTGGTGGACGGTTCCGACGGCGGCCGGGTGCTGGTCATCACCAGCGGTCAGGATACCGTCTGGCGCTCCGATGCCTGCCCGGTGGGGGCCCGCACCCTGCTCATGGCCACCGGCGACAAGGACGTGCAGACCATCACCTGGCATGCCGACAGGAGCCAGGAGAGCTGTCAGCCCGACCAGAAGCTGCCTCGGGTCAAGGCCGGCTCCTACCAGGCCAAGCTGGTGCTCAAGGCCGATTCGCACGTGGTCTCCCAGCCAGTGCCGGTAATGGTCCAATAGCAGCTTTTTCAAAACGACACGCCGATTGCGTTCAGAGTCCTTGTCTGCTATAGTTTTGTCTTTGCATG
Source organism: Bifidobacterium sp. W8104 (assembly GCF_016100735.1). Lineage (NCBI taxonomy): Bacteria > Bacillati > Actinomycetota > Actinomycetes > Bifidobacteriales > Bifidobacteriaceae > Bifidobacterium > Bifidobacterium sp. W8104. The sequence goes on along the minus strand of NZ_JACFRW010000001.1, from coordinate 451,529 downwards.
AGGTGTGTCATATAGCGGGCATGCATCATCGAGGAGATGCCCGCGAATAGGCATATGGCGGCCATTCGGCATCTCCCTGGGGTAACAGGAATGATCGAGTACGGCGAGCGATAAGGAACGTCCATTTTGGCTGCCAATAAAGCTGTAAGTAGTACCACCGCCACGCAGGCACGCGCTGACGAACACGACATCAAACTGCACAAGGCCACCGATCGTGTCAATTTCGGATCCATCCGCGAACCCATCGAGGTGCCCTACCTCCTGGGCGTGCAGACCGATAGCTTCGACTGGCTGGTCGGCAATGACCGCTGGAAGAAGCGGGTTGAACAGGATCAGGTCAACGGGACCCATACCGTGGCCCCCGTCTCCGGCCTGGATGAGGTTTTCCAGGAGATCTCTCCAATTGAGAACTTCGCCCAGACCATGAGCCTGACCTTCTCGGATCCTTACTTCGAGGAGCCCCGGCACACGGTCCAGGAGTGCAAGGAGAAGGACTACACCTACTCCGCCCCCTTGTACGTGAACGCCGAGTTCGAGAACGGGGACACCGGCGAGATCAAGTCGCAGACCGTCTTCATGGGCGACTTCCCGCTGCAGACCCCCCACGGCACCTTCATCATCGGCGGCTCGGAGCGCGTCATCGTCTCCCAGCTGGTCCGCTCCCCGGGCGTCTACTTCGACCGTACCCAGGACCGCAACTCCGACAAGGAGATCTTCGGGGCCAAAATCATCCCCAGCCGGGGCGCTTGGCTGGAGTTCGAGATCGACAAGCGCGATGTGCTGGGCGTGCGCGTGGACCGCAAGCGCAAGCAGTCCGCCATCGTCTTCCTCATGGCCATCGGCATGACCAAGCCGCAGATCCGCAAGGCCTTCAAGGGCTACCCGCTGGTTCTGGATGCCCTGGAGAAGGAGACCATCGAGACCCAGGACGAGGCCCTGACCGACCTCTACCGCAAGATCCGTCCTGCTGACACCGCCTCGCCCGAGGCCGGCCGCAACCTGCTGGACTCCTTCTACTTCAACACAAAGCGCTACGACCTGGCCCGGGTCGGTCGTTACAAGATCAACCGCAAGCTTGGGCTTGAGGCCGACTTCAACGATCGCAGCCTGCATCCCGAGGACATCATCGCCACCCTGAAGTACCTGGTGACCCTGCATGCCGGCGGGCAGACCTTCCCCGGCCGCCGCGACGGCAAGGACATCGAGCTGCGGGTGGACGTGGACGACATCGACCACTTCGGCAACCGCCGCATCCGTCAGGTGGGCGAGCTGATCCAGAACCAGCTGCGCACCGGCCTGAGCCGTATGGAGCGTGTGGTCCGCGAGAGGATGACCACCCAGGACGCGGAGGCCATCACCCCGCAGTCCCTGATCAACATCCGCCCGGTCAATGCCACCATCAAGGAGTTCTTCGGAACCTCCCAGCTGAGCCAGTTCATGGATCAGAACAACCCGCTGGCCGGCGTGACCAACAAGCGTCGTCTCTCGGCCCTGGGCCCCGGCGGCCTGTCCCGCGACCGCGCCTCCATGGAGGTGCGCGATGTGCACCCCTCCCACTACGGACGCATGTGCCCCATCGAGTCCCCTGAAGGCCCCAACATCGGTCTGATCGGCTCCCTGGCCACCTTCGCCCGGGTCAACCCCTTCGGCTTCATCGAGACCCCCTACCGCAAGGTCATCGATGGCCAGGTGACCGACGACGTGGTCTACATGACCGCCGACCAGGAGTCCGAGCACACCATCGCCCAGGCCAACCAGGAGATAGACGAGACCGGACACTTCGTCGAGGACGAGGCCCTGGTCCGTGATGCCGAGGCCGAGGCCAAGGATGTGCCCGTCTCCCAGGTGGATCTGATGGATGTCTCCCCCCGGCAGATGGTTTCGGTGGGTGCCTCCCTGATCCCCTTCCTGGAGCACGACGAGGGCCACCGAGCACTGATGGGCACCAACATGCAGCGTCAGGCCGTCCCCCTGGTCAAGTCCGAGCGTCCCCTGGTGGGCACCGGTTCCGAGTGGCGCTCCGCCATCGACTCGGGCGATGTCATCCTGGCCGAGAAGCCGGGCGTGGTCACCTACGTCTCCGCCGACATCATCCGCGTCATGAACGACGACGGCACCCAGTCCTCCTACAAGCTGGCCAAGTTCCAGCGGTCCAACCAGACCACCTGCTACAACCAGGTCCCCCTGATCGAGGACGGGGAGCGGGTCGAGGCCGGCACGGTCCTGGCTGACGGACCCGCCACCGAGAAGGGCGAGATGGCCCTGGGCAAGAACGTCCTGGTGGCCTTCATGCCTTGGAACGGCTACAACTACGAGGACGCCGTCATCATCTCCCAGCGGCTGGTCCAGGACGACACCCTGAGCTCCATCCACATCGAGGAGTACGAGACCGACGCCCGCGAGACCAAGCTGGGCGCCGAGGAGATCACCCGCGACCTGCCCAACGTGGGCGAGGACGCTGTGGCCAACCTGGACGAACGTGGCATCATCCGCATCGGCGCCGAGGTCGAGGCCGGGGACATCCTGGTCGGCAAGGTCACCCCCAAGGGCGAGACCGAGCTGACTCCCGAGGAGCGGCTCCTGCGGGCCATCTTTGGCGAGAAGAGCCGCGAGGTGCGCGACACCAGCCTGCGGGTGCCCCACGGTGAGACCGGTACGGTCATCGAGGTCAAGGAGGTCACCCGCGAGGATGCCGAGGAGGACGGCGACGAGCTACCCAACGGCGTCAACCGGATGATCCGGGTCTACATAGCCCAGCACCGCAAGATCACCCAGGGCGACAAGCTCTCGGGCCGCCACGGCAACAAGGGCGTCATCTCGAGGATCCTGCCCGAGGAGGATATGCCCTTCATGGCCGATGGCACCCCCATCGACATCATGCTCAACCCGCTGGGCGTGCCCTCCCGTATGAACCTGGGACAGGTCCTGGAACTCCACCTGGGGTGGATCGCCCACTCCGGCTGGGACATCAGTCTGGATCCCGACCTGGAGGCCGAGTGGAAGAAGCACATCCCGGCAGGTGCCGAGAAGGCCGAGCCCGGCACCGCCGTGGCCACCCCGGTCTTCGACGGCGTGCGTGAGGACGCCCTGAACGGTCTGCTCAAGACCACCCTGCCCAACCGTGACGGCGAGCGCCTGGTGGGCGACGACGGCAAGGCCGTGCTCTACGACGGCCGCACCGGCGAGCCCTTCACCAAGCCCATCTCCGTGGGCTACATGTACATGCTCAAGCTCCACCACCTGGTCGACGACAAGATTCACGCCCGGTCCACCGGTCCCTACTCCATGATCACCCAGCAGCCCCTGGGCGGCAAGGCCCAGTTCGGCGGCCAGCGCTTCGGCGAGATGGAGGTCTGGGCCCTGGAGGCCTACGGCGCCGCCTACACCCTGCACGAGATGATGACCACCAAGTCCGACGACGTGGACGGCCGCGTCCGGGCCTATGGAGCCATCGTGCGCGGGGAGAACCTGCCGGCGGCCGGCATCCCCGAATCCTTCAAGGTGCTGCTCAAGGAGATGCAGTCGCTCTCCTTGAACGTGGAGGTGCTCAACGCGGAAGGCAACGTCATCGAGATGAAGGACGAGGACGACGACCCCAGTGCCGCCTCCGACGACCTGGGCTTCAACATCGGTGCCCGTCCGGACGCCGCCGCCAAGGCCGACCAGTCCGCTCCCGAGCCGGAGTACCGCTGAACCACCAGTCACAGGGATGCCCGCCTGAAGGGCATCCCGCCAAGAGGCAAACTTCAGAGCAGTTACAAGATCAGAGACAGGACACAGAGTGCTGGACGTCAATGCATTTGACAAACTGAGAATCGGACTGGCCACGGCCGACGACATCCGCGGCTGGAGCTATGGCGAGGTCAAGAAACCCGAAACCATCAACTACCGTACCTTGAAGCCCGAGAAGGACGGCCTGTTCGGCGAGCAGATCTTCGGACCCACCCGCGACTGGGAATGCGCCTGCGGCAAATACAAGCGCGTGCGCTTCAAGGGGATCGTCTGCGAACGCTGCGGCGTTGAGGTCACCCGCTCCCGCGTCCGCCGCGAACGTATGGGCCACATCGAGCTGGCCGCCCCCGTCACCCACATCTGGTTCTTCAAGGGCGTGCCCTCCCGGCTGGGATACCTGCTGGACATCGCGCCCAAGGACCTGGAGAAGGTCATCTACTTCGCGGCCTACATGGTCACCAAGGTGGATGAGGAGCAGCGCCACAAGGATCTGCCTGACCTGCAGGACGAGTTCGACAACGAAATCAACCAGCTGGAGAAGAAGCGCGACCTGGAGATCGACAAGCGCGCCAAGAAGCTGGAGGAGGACCTGGCCGAGCTGGAGAAGACCGACGAGGTCAAGGGCTCCATGAAGGCACGTCTGCGCAACGGGGCCGAGCGGGACATGACCGCCATCCGCAAGCGCTACGACGACCAGATCCAGCGGATCACCGCCGTCTTCGACCGCTTCAAGACCCTGAAGCCCGGCGACATGGAAGGCGATGTGGATCTGTGGCGGGAGATGCAGGACCGCTATGGTGACTACTTCGAGGGCTGCATGGGTGCCGAGGCCATCAAGAAGCGCCTGCAGGACTTCGACCTGGAGGCTGCCGCCAAGGAGCTCCGCCACGAGATCGACACCGGCTCGGGCCAGCGCAAGGCCCGTGCCCTGAAGCGGCTCAAGGTGGTCTCCGCCTTCCTGAACACCGGCAACAAGCCCGAGGCCATGGTCCTGGATGTCGTCCCGGTCATTCCGCCCGACCTGCGCCCCATGGTGCAGCTGGACGGCGGCCGTTTCGCCACCTCCGACCTGAACGACCTCTACCGGCGCGTCATCAACCGCAACAACAGGCTCAAGCGTCTGATCGAGCTGGGCGCCCCCGAGATCATGCTCAACAACGAGAAGCGCATGCTCCAGGAGGCTGTGGACTCCCTCTTCGACAACGGCCGTCGTGGCCGCCCCGTCACAGGAGCCTCCAACCGTCCCCTGAAGTCCCTGGCAGATATGCTCAAGGGCAAGCAGGGCCGCTTTCGTCAGAACCTGCTGGGCAAGCGTGTGGACTACTCCGGCCGTTCCGTGATCGTGGTCGGGCCCTCCCTGCGCATGCACCAGTGCGGCCTGCCCAAGCCCATGGCCCTGGAGCTCTTCAAGCCCTTCGTCATCAAGCGGCTGGTGGACCTCAACTACGCGCAGAACATGAAGAGCGCCAAGCGTCTGGTCGACCGCGGCGACCCCGAGGTCTGGGGCGTGCTGGAGGAGGTCATCTCCGAGCACCCCGTCCTGCTCAACCGTGCGCCTACGCTGCACCGTCTGGGCATCCAGGCCTTCGAGCCCATCCTGGTCGAGGGCAAGGCCATCCACCTGCCCCCGCTGGCTTGCGCGGCCTTCAACGCCGACTTCGACGGCGACCAGATGGCAGTCCACCTGCCCCTGTCGGCAGAGGCCCAGGCTGAGGCCCGTTCGCTCATGCTGGCCTCCGACAACATCCTCAAGCCCGCCGACGGCCATACGGTCACCATGCCCTCCCAGGACATGATTCTGGGTCTGTACTACCTGACCACCGTGGTTGACGGTGCCAAGGGCCAGGGCCGGATCTTCTCCAGCCTGGCCGAGGCCCGGATGGCTCTGGATCTGGGAGAGATCGACATGCAGGCCAAGATCCTGCTTCGGGTGCCCGCCGACTTCGTCATGCCCAAGGACTGGAAGCCCGGTGACCTCAAGGTCGTCGACCCTGAGCCCGGCAGCCCTGACGTGGTCAAGGAGGAGGTCTTCAAGGACGGTTCCAGGCTCTTCGCCACCAACTATGGGCGGGTCCTGTTCAACCGGACGCTGCCTGTGGACTACCCCTTCATCAACGAGCAGGTACCCAAGGGCAAGCTGTCCGGCATCGTGGACGACATCGCCACCCGGTACTCGACCGCCCAGGTGGCGGCCACCCTGGATGCCCTGAAGGATCTGGGCTTCACCCGGGCCCAGTGGTCCGGCGTGACCATGGCCTTCTCCGACATCGTGGTGCCGCCCGAGCGCGGCGAGATCGTCAACGAGTACCAGGGGCAGGCCGCCAAGGTCAACTCCCAGTACGACATGGGTCTGCTGACCGACGAGGAGCGCCGTCAGGAGCTGATCAACCTGTGGACCGAATGCACCGACAAGGTGGCTGACGCCATGCAGAAGCACTTCACTCCGGACAACAACGTGAACATCATGGTCCAGTCCGGGGCACGAGGCAACTGGATGCAGATCCGCCAGATCGCCGGTATGCGAGGCCTGGTGGCCAACCCCAAGGGCGAGATCATTCCTCGACCGGTCAAGTCCAACTACCACGACGGTCTGTCGGTGCTGGAGTACTTCATCTCCCAGCACGGTGCCCGCAAGGGTCTGGCCGACACCGCACTGCGTACCGCCGAGTCGGGCTACCTGACCCGTCGTCTGGTCGATGTCTCCCAGGACGTGATCGTGCGCGAGGAGGACTGCGGCACCATGCGCGGTCTGACCATGAAGGTGGCCGAGCGCGACGAGCAGGGCAACCTGGTCCTGGTCAAGGCCGCCGACGGCGGACCCTACTCCAGGCTCTTGGCAGCTGATGTCATCGACCCCAAGGACGGCAAGACCGTGCTCTACAAGCGCGGCGATGCCCTGTCCATGGATGTGCTTCGCGACATGGTCGCCCACGGCGTGGAGGAGGTCAAGGCCCGTTCGGTCCTGACCTGCGAGTCCACCCGCGGGGTGTGCGCCAAGTGCTACGGCTGGTCCTTGGCCACCAACAAGCTGGTGGACGTCGGCGAGGCCGTGGGTATTGTGGCCGCCCAGTCCATCGGCGAGCCCGGCACCCAGCTGACGCTGCGTTCCTTCCACTCCGGCGGTGTGGCTTCGGCCTCCGACATCACCCAGGGTCTTCCCCGTGTCACCGAGCTCTTCGAGGCCCGTACCCCCAAGGGCGAGGCTCCCATCGCGGAGTTCCCCGGCACCGTCAAGGTGGAGGATACCGACCGCGGCCGTCAGGTGACCCTGACCCCCGACGACACCTCCGTGGAGGCGCTGACCTACCCGGTCACCCGCCGTGCGCCCATGATGGTCAAGGATGGACAGCACGTCGAGGCAGGCACCCAGCTGATCGAGGGCTCCGTGGATCCCAAGAAGATCCTGCGCATCCTCGGCCCGCGCGCCGCCCAGGTGAACATCGTCAACGAGGTGCACACGGTCTACCGCTCCCAGGGCGTGGACATCCACGACAAGCACATCGAGGTCATCGTCCACCAGATGCTCCGCCGTGTGACGGTCATCGACTCGGGCGACACCGACCTGCTGCCCGGCGAGCTGGTCGACCAGGCCAAGTTCAAGGCCGCCAATATGAAGGCCGTCAAGGCCGGAGGCAAGCCGGCCGCAGGACGCCCCGAGCTCATGGGCATCACCAAGGCCTCCCTGGCCACCGACTCCTGGCTGTCGGCCGCCTCCTTCCAGGAGACGACCCGCGTGCTCACCGAGGCCGCCCTGAACCAGAAGGTCGACGACCTGAAGGGCCTCAAGGAGAACGTGATCATCGGCAAGCTGATCCCTGCCGGCACCGGCCTGGCCAGGTACCGCAACGCCACCGTGGAGCCCGACAAGGCAATCCGCGACACCATCTATCCCAACTTTGGCCTGGGTGGCGGCGACGTGGATCTGAGCGACGCCGACCTGAACGATGTGGACTTCTCCAACATCGACTTCGGGGACCTGAAGCTGGGCGACGACTTCAACCCGGACGACTTCCTCAACGACCAGGGTGGCCAGAGCCATCTGGACACCCCCAACGTACAGGATCCGTCAGCCGGGGCCGGCGATCAGACGGCTGCCACAGGCACGGGATTCCCGGATGCCGCCGATGGCAGTGACTCCGATCAGAAGCCGTCCCAGCAGCCTGGTTCAGCCACCTTCTCCTCCTCGGAGGACCAGCACTCCAACCAGTGAGCGCATGCAAGGCCAGTAGCCGCAGATCCGCTTGGGCCGGATGACCCGGCCTGGCGGATTCGGCTGCAGGTTACTGCAGGTTACGTGATACCAGATGAGGGCCCGTGTGATCTCAACGATTGCACGGGCCCTCGTTTTGTTTTTCTCGGGGTCCAGGTTATTGGCAGCAGGTCAGCGCAGGTGCCTAGGGGAAAGCAGAGCCCGCCAGCGTCGGGTCCGTGGCAGGGATGTCAGGATGGCGGATCGAAGCTTGTCCACCAGCTGCCAGCAGTCCTCGGCCTCCTGCTCATCCGAAGGGTGCTGGTCGAAGGAGGCCTGATCGGCCATGCTCCGCAGTCGATCCAGATCGCCGCACAGTCCGGCCGACGAAGACCCTGTGGGGTCGGTCAGCAGGTTCCGGGTGATCAGAGCCTCCTGCTCGCTACGGGTGCCGTCCAGGGAAAGACCGGTCTGCCTGCCTAGGTTGCTGATTTGTCGCCAGCCGGCACGGATACGTGTCTTCGGGTCGCCGGTCGACCGGGCCCGTCGGCGCAGCCAGGACTTGACCGCCAGCAGGAGCAAAACCAGCAGAGCAGGCAACCAGAGCGGCATGGTCCAGAGCGTCACTTTGGCTATCAGGGGTCCGTACCGCTTCCAGAAGGAGGGCGAAGACTGCCGGGATGCGTCCTGCCCGCCAACGGTGGTTCGACCCTGGGTGGTCCGGTCGTCACGGGGAGGATCGACCAGCGGGGGAGGCGGCTGGCGGACCAGGGTGCGCGGATCGGGCGGGGTGGAATCCAGTGACTTGTCCGGGGTCTTGGTCTCCGGTGGCGTGGGGTAGAAGGGGACCCACCCGAGTCCCTTCAGATTGACCTCCACCCAGGCCTGGGCATCGCGTCCTGTGAAGTCGATTCGGGTGCTCCCGTCCGCCTGGGTCCTGGTCCTTGCCCGGCTGATGGAGCCATCGCGGTTCTTGGGCACGAATCCCAGGACCACCCGGGATGGCAGACCCATCTGCCGGGCCAGGAGGGCCATGGCCGAGGCGTATTGTTCGCTGTCACCAACCATTGCCTGGCCCTGCAGGAGCTGATTGATCCGATAGTCGCCATGCCCGGAGGGCGAGGGATAGTCGCCGGCCAGACCGTGGGAGAACCATCCCTCCCGGTGCAGCCGCTCCTCGATGGCCAGCGCTCTGGCACCGCCGCGCGCCTGCATAGAGGTCATGGAGGCCGCCGCCTTGGGCAGACTCTCAGGGGCATCTGCCAGGGGAGGCACCTGTGCATCCCCCGGATCGCTGTCGGCTATGCGGCGGGTTGCGGGTCGGTCTTCGGCCACGCCGTGCACTACATACTCGGCACCGGCCTGCAGGGCCTGATCGGCCAGTGCGGTGTCTGTGGCCTTGTTGAAGTAGATGTTCTTCCGTTGCAGGCCCTGATCCGTATCGATGCTGTCGACCTGTCCGGCGGAGGGCAGCCAAGCGTGATCGAATCCCTTCCGAATCAGAAAGGTCGCGGTAAAAGAGCGTCCGGTCTGTTCGCCGTCTTTGGTCTTCCCCTGCTGGGTTTCTGTGCGGATCTGGGCGCCGATGCGCCGGTAGTCGGCGGCTCCTGCGCCTGAGGAATCGGACAGGTTCCAGACCTTGCCGTCATAACGGTCCATGACGGCCATTCGGACCGGCGTGCCGGCGGGCAGGTTGCGAACTGTGACCAGGGTTTCGTCCCGGTGGTGTTTGATATAGGCGCGGTAATCGCTCAAGGGGCTGGTGAACTGGTAGGGGTCCATAGGGGGCTGATAGTGGTCACGAATGACCAGCCGCGGCGGGGCGGGCAGGAGTCCAGCGGAGAAAATCAGTCCGGCTGCCAATGTCAGGGTCACAAGAGTGGATGCGAGTCCTTGCAGACGCAGCAGACCCAGTCCGCTGGCGCACCAGATCAGCAGGAGCAGCCAGAGGATGCCGCCCGTCAACGCCGGGTGGAGGCCGCTGCTGGTTCCTAGGGCGGCTGAGACGGCCATGGTGGCCAGGATGGGTAGGGTGGCTGTCAGGACGGCTACGGGATGCTCCGGCCGTCCCGGATTGCGGCCCAGGCCCTGACGGGCCAGCAGCACGGCCAGATAACAGGTCCAGAGCATCAACGTCCATAGGGCCATCAGCCCGCCGGCTTCCTGACCAAGTGGTGGATCGATGGCTGCCAGGGTCTTGAAAGCGCCGAAGGTGGCTGACCACCCTTGTGTCAGGGTCGTCCAGGTGGGCAGGACATGGGCCAGGGTGGTTCCGTTCAGAGCGAGGATGGGGCCCAGCAGGAATTGGGCCGCAATCAGCAGCAGAGGTTGCAGGAGGGCTGTGACAATGCCGCGGCGGGGGAGCAGGGCGATCAGCAGTCCGGTCAGGCAGGCTGCGGCTCCCACTGTCAGCCAGAAGGGCAGACTGCCGTAGACCGGCAGCAGCTGTAGTCCTGCCAGCAGATCGAGGGGTGCCAATGCGGCGACCAGAATGATTGGGGAGTGTCGCCTGGTCGGGTCGACAGTGGATTGCAGACCTACCCTGTCAATCAGGCGAATCGGCTCCCTCTGGGCTTGCTCCATCCATGATGCAGATGTGCTCATGGCTGGGTCTCCAAGAGGATGGGAAGGTCCCTCATGTTGCCCAGAACGGCGTTGACCAGGCCCGGCTGCGTCTGCAGACTTGGACGGGCATCCAGGTCGGCAGCCAGCAGCATGACATGGGAGGCGCTCTGGGCCGAATCGCCCATCAAGGTAGAGGGCTGACGGTCGCCCAGCGAACCGGTCACCAGAATGGTCAGGCTGATGCGCTCGGGAGCGTCAGCCAGGTCAGGCTTGCCATAACTGTTCTGGCTGGGGCGGATGGCACTGCAGGCATCGAGAAAGCTCCGGGGATCCTCCGTGGGCAGGATGGTTCCATGGGCATCGGAATCGTCAGGTTCCGGGGCCAGCGCTTGCAGACGACGGCCATCAAGCAGGCATCGGCAGCCCAGGGAGGCGAAGAGTTCAACTGCCAGCTCGAACTCATCCGCATTCCGGTAGGAGGCAGCCTGGCCATCCAGGATCAGTTCGGTTTTGGTGCGCAGGGTGGGCTCGTACTGGCGGACCATCAGGGTGCCGGCCCGGGCAGTGGACAGCCAGTGGACCCGTTTCACATCGTCGCCCGGCGCATAGGGGCGGAGGGCATGGAATTCCAGGTCGTCGTCGACAATGCCGGGACCAGGATCCCCCTCCAGGTCGCGTTCCAGTCCGGCTTCAAGGGGCGGCAGGGCCACCGTGCGGGGATGGATGTAGAGTTTTCGGGCGCCGGTCAGGATCCGACGGCGTCGGATGAGTCCCAGCGGATCCCCCGCCTCCATGGTCACCGGACCCAGGTCAATCACCCCACGGGACCTGGCTTCCAGTTTCAAGCGGATCTGGTGACTCTGGCCGGGAGCCAGGGCCGGCAGCGACGCCATGATGGTTCCTTGGCCTAGAGCCAGACCGATTCGGCCGCTGCGGGTGGAGCGGCTGCCCGGATTGGTCAGAATCAGGACCAGCTCGGCCTGGCCGCCTACCTCCAGATGTCCCTGGTCCAGACTCGTCACAGCGCTACAGGACAGGTTGCCCAGGCTCATCAGCAACCCCAGCAGCAGCATGCCCGCACCCAGCAGGGTGCCCGCCAGCAGTTCACGCCAGCCTGTAGGGACGAAGGCCAGAGCGCACAGGAGCGCGGCCAGAGCCATGGCCCGGCCCAGGGCAGTGATCGACTGCCACAGGTCAGCGGCCAGGGTTCGCAAGATCGGTCTGGATTCTGTCGAGGATGCCGGTCTTGCCTCCGGGGCAGGTCGGCGGGCGAAGGCGGTCATGGCTCACTGCTCTCCTGTGGGGACGGGGACTTTGGCCAGGGCTTCGGCCAGCGCCTGGTGTTCATCCATGTCCGCCAGCCTGCTCTGGGCGGTCAGAATCAGCCGGTGGGCCAGAACGGGATCGACCAGGTCCTTGACATCGTCGGGGATCACGTAGTCGCGGCCCTGAGCGCAGGCCCGAATCCTGGCGCAACGGACCAGAGCCAGTCCGCCTCTGATGGAGGAGCCGACCCGGATGGCGGAGCTGTGTCGTGTGGCTTCGATGATGTGAATGACGTATTCCATGATGGAGGAATCGCAGAAGACCTTGGAGACGCAGGCGGCCATGGCCTCCACCTGATCGGCATCGACCACCGGTTCGACCAGGCCGGCCCGGTCGCGGATGTCGGCCTCTTGAAGAATGCGCATGCTGGCATCGTGCCCCGGTGCCCCAAGCGAGGTTCGGATCAGAAAGCGGTCCATCTGAGCTTCGGGCAGGGCATAGGTGCCCAGCTGCTCGATAGGATTCTGGGTGGCCATAACCATGAATGGCCGGGGGAGGCGGTAGGTACGGCCATCCACGGTCACCTGGCCCTCCTCCATGACCTCCAGCAGGGCCGACTGGGTCTTGGGGGAGGCTCGGTTGATCTCGTCAGCCAGAACCAGGGAGGCGAAGACCGGCCCGGGCCGGAAGGAGAATCGTCCTTGAGACTGGTCGTAGAAGGTCACGCCCAGCAGATCGGAGGGCAGCAGGTCGGGGGTGAACTGGATCCGCTTGCAGTCCACGGCGATTGAGGCGGCCAGTGCCCGTGACAGCTGGGTCTTGCCGGTGCCCGGATTGTCCTCCAGGAGCACATGGCCTCCTGCGATCAGGGCGGTGACGCACAGGGCGATGGTCTCCTCCTTGCCCAGCACCGCCTGGCCGACGTTGTCGACTATGGAGCGGAAGAGGCTGGCGAAGGTCGACACATCCACGGCGGCTTGGCTGCGGTCTACTGCCTGGCTGCTGCCTCCTGCTTGGTCTGATCGTCTCTTCCGCCTGGCCTCTTCTGCCTGATCTCCTGCTTCGGTGAAAGACCGTTGGTTCTGACCGGTCTTTTCTGCTCCCCTGGGTTCGTCGGTCCTGACTTCGTATCTGGGAGCCGAGATCCGCTCCAGTTGGGGGTGTCGGGACTGATCGGTGACATCGACGAGGTCGGGCCTGGCAGGGGTTGATGAGGACCGGGTGAACAGGTCACGGACCGGCTGGTGGACGGGGATGGTCCCGTCTTCCACCATGGTGCGATCCGATGGGACGGATTCCGCCTCGGACTCCTGAGTCCTTTCCTGCCTGGCAGCCACAGGGATGCGGCCGGGGCGGGTCCGGTCGTCGCTCATCGCCTGGGAGGATTCCTGCTGGCCCAGACCGGCCATGAGGGCCTGGCGCTGTCGCTTCAGTACATCCAGTCGGTCGGCAGGGATCCGTCGGCCTTTGCTGCCTGCTTCGCGGGCGGCCTTGGGGGTACTCCTCCTGGTCGCGTCATCGGGGATGGTGCCGTCCTGCTGGATGGGTTCCTGTGCGTTTCGTTCATCCATGGTCATTCATCCTTGTCTGCTGAGGGGACCACTGACGGGTTAAGGGTCTTGTCGCTTGGCTTGTCGGCATCCTTGGGCAGGGTCAGCTCCTTGGTGGCGGCGGGCGAATGGCCTTCGGATCCCACCCCACGGATGCGGGCGACCGCCCGGAAGTTCAGCGTGTCGCCCGGTTTGGTTGACCCGGCGGGCAGGGTGATGACTTCACTGACCTCCGGCTGGTTGCAGGGCAGGGTCCAGGAAGCCTTGTCGGTGTCGAGGCCATCGATGCTCACCTGGATATCTGCGCAGGGTCGGCCGTGTTCGGAACCGGGGTTCAGGACCAGCTTGACCTGGTCCTTGCCCTGGTACTCCAAAGTCTGGAATGCAGGCGGATCCGGATGCGACCAGGTGGCTCCAGAGGCTGAGGCCACAGGTCCTGATCCGGCCATATTGGCGGGGGTCACACTCACTGTGCAGGTGCCTCCTGCCTCGTCATGGTCCACGTCGAAGACCGCCTTGGTGGCGGTGGCCGACCGCCATCGCTGCGAACCGCATCCGGAACCCTCGCCGTGGACCGTATAGCCCTGGATGGGTGAGCCATGATTCTCCGGCGGACGCCAGGTGACGGTCAGGGTTTCCTTGCTGCCGCCGTCCACGGTCAGTGCCTGCACGCCTCCGGGAAGCGCATCAGGTCTGGCTGCCGCCGGCGAGGAGGCGGGGGACCAGCCGACCTGGTTGTGGGCTTGGACTGTGAATGAGTAGTCATGGCCGTTGGCCAGTCCGTCGATTCGACAGGTGACTGCATTGCCGCAGGAGCGTTGTCCGGAGCCTGCCGATGAGGTGTAGGTGACCCGGTACTCGTCCACCGGACTGCCGTTGACTGCGCCCGGCTCCCAGGACAGGAGAACCGTTCCGTCGCCTGCCTGGGCGGCGCCTGCCAGCATTCTGGGGGCCTGCGGGCGGTCGATGATGCCCACGGTGATGGTGGCGCTGACCCGGCGTCCCGGATCCCGGCTGCCATCCTCGATCGTGGCCAGAATGGTGTTGGTGGAGGCGCCGATGTCGCGATCGGCTTTGATGGCGATTCTTCCGTCGCCCAGGCTGGTGGCTGTCAGTCGTGAGGTGTCGTCGCTGACCAGGCCGACCAAGCGTAGCGGAGTGTCAGGGAAGGGGTTGAGGGCGCCGTCGAACAGGTCCAGTTCCAGACTCTGCCCGGCCTTGAGCCCTAGCTGACGCGAGGGGACCGAAGCCAGGGGTCGGGTGGTGGCGACGATGCGGAAGACCAGGACCGTATGCACATCGCCGGAGGAACTGGTGATGGTCACCGGCAGTGTGGCCTTGGTGCCGGGCGTCGCGGTCTTGTCGGCGGCTACGTTCAGTTGGCCCCGAGGACTCAGCTTGGCATGGATCGGCCCCTGTGGGTCCCCGGAGGAGAAGGTGCTGTCGGCCGGGTCGCTTCCCTGGGGCCAGCGGATCATGGCGGTCAGGGAGATGGTCTGTGCCGGCTCCCCGGCCTCCAGATCGATGACCGGTGCAGAAAGGACCGGCGGGGAGGCTCTGCCGCCTACCACGGTGATGGGCAGGGTCAGTACCGACTCGTTGACGATGGCCTGGCCCCCTGGATCCCCGTCACGGACGGCAAAGGTCAGTGAGGCTGGGCCGGCATAGTTCCTGGCGGCGGTGAACTTCAGGGTGTGCTCGTCTACGTAGGGGTCGGATCCGTCGGACTTGGTGGCCGAGACGGACTGGCGGGAGGCGATCCGTGCGGTCTTGCCTGCGCCCACCCTGACTTGGTCGGCGATGTCGATGGTGATGCTCTGCCCGGCCCGCACTTTCAGAGCCGGAGCCCGGGGTCTTAGCATCGGGGGGAATACCCCGTAGGCGGGGACCTTCACAAAGGCCATTGAAGTGATCTTGTACCGGGTGTTGGTCACGGTGTAGGGCACCGCCCTGGCCTGGTCGGTCAGGTCGATGACCAGCTTGGTGGAGCCGGCTTCGCCCACGATCCTGGCATGGGCACGGGCGCTGGGATGAATCCCAAGGCGCAGGTCATCGAGGGTGCCGGACGGGTTACTGATGGAGTCGGCCAGATTGACTTCCACACTGCGCTTATCCACCGTGTCCTCGGGAGCCACCTGGTAATCCTGGGCTATGGGCGGCTGGATGGGGGCCTGGGGATCCGAGACCACGGTCAGGGTGGCCTGGTCGCTCAGCCCTGCCCGGTTTCGTGCCCCGTAGACCAGATAGGAGGTGCCTGGCTGCGAAGGAGCAGTCAGCCGGATCATGTCGTCCTCTGTACTGGCCTGGTCCAGCCCCTGGCGCTCCAGGTGGGGGTCCAGGCTCAGGGGGTCGTCGTCCCCGGAGATGTCGTTGAGCAGGACCGGTACGTCGGCGACGGTCCCAGGCCGCAGCCTGACCTTGTCGTCCCGGGCGAAGACTCCGGTCACTGACGAGTCGGGGAAGACACCGATACGGACGCGCGCCTGGGCACGCTGCCCCACCCAGTCCTCCACGGCGTAGGTGAACTCGTCGGTGCCGTGCGAGTCGGGATAGGCCTCATAGATCAGGTAGTCGGCCCCGGCTTTGACAATCCTTCCCAGCCTGGGCGCCTGGTTGCCCAAGCCGGACAGGGTGTCACAGTCTCCATCCGGATCGATGCCGGTCAGCGGGACGGGGATGCGTACCTTGGTCCCGGCAGCCACCTGGGCCCGCAGGTCCTTGGGGGTGGGTGCGGGCTTGCTGGCGGGGTCGGAGGCATGCACCCGGAAGGTGATGGTGCCAGAGGCTGCGTTGCCCAGATCATCCCTGACCGTATAGGTGACCGGGAAGTCCCCGGTGCGCTCGCTGGCCTGATACCTGACCGTATCCCCGGACACGAAGGTCAGGCCTGCAAAGGTCCGTTGGTCCGTTGTCAGCTGCTGGTCCAGGGTGACGCTGGTCCCGTCAGCGTGGGCGACCTTGTCCATGACCGGAACCGTGACCAGGCCCGATGATCGGACCCCAACCGTCAGATTCGGGGCTTTGGGAGCCGAGGCTGCCCTGCTCAGGGAAGGGGGCTGCAGGACGATGGTCCCCTGAGCGCTGCCCTCTGCGTTGGCGACAGTGTAGGCGATGCTCAGTGGGCGTGTGGGAATTTTTCTGGCTGACAGATAGACCCGACGGTGGTCCACGATGCCGACCTTGATGCCGGAGTCCGGGTCCACGCGCACATCGGTCAGGGCCAGCACTCCACCCATGGGATCCAGGTCGTTGTCGAGCGGATCGACGATGGCGGTCTGGTCGGCCCCAAGCAGGGCCACGTCGTTGACAGGAACCGGCGGCGCGGATCCGCCCTGGTCGTGTTCCACCTCCAGCCTGACCAGCCCCTGGGCCTCCTGGTCGCCTTGGGCCACCCGGTAGGGCACATAATAGGTGCCCGGGTTGGCGGCGGTGGCGGTGAAGGAAAGGCTCTCGGCGTTGACCTCCACCTGGATCCCATCGGGCTTGTCGACCCGGACCAGGCGGAGGGGCTGAGCGGCATTGGCATGCACGCTCCTGCTCAGGTCCACGGTTACCTCTCGGCCGGGAGTGGCCTGGCGGATGACCGGATCGACCAGTGGGGCCAGGGTGTTGACGGGTCGGACGGTGAAATAGATGAGTCCCTGGCCACTCATGAGTCCGTCCGAAACGGTGACTTTGACAGCCAGCCGAGCGGAAGTGGCCGACCCAGCGCTCATGGTCAGCTGCCCATCAGCCCTGGTGGAAAGGGATATTCGATCGGAGTTCACGGATTCGGCACCGACCAGTGTCAGCGGGTCTCCGTCGGGATCCTCGAAGCCGGCCAGAGCGTTGACGGTTGTCGTGGCGCCCTGCTCCACCTCATACTCGGGTGGGGTATCGTTCTGGACCGGTGCTTGGTCGCCTCGATCCATCTTGGCCGGGGCGATGTTCAGGTCGATGCCAGCCGAGGAGACCTGGCCGCGGCCGTCGGTGATGGAGTAGTTGATTCGAGCCCGGCCGGCAGGTGCGTCGCTGGCATCCACCTGCAGGTAGCGGCCGTTCATGACCGGAGTCAGGCGCAGATTGCCCTGCGAGCTGCGCGCATCCTCGATTCGCAGAACCGAGCAGTCGGTCTGCCGATCGTTGCGCAAGGGATCCAGCAGGGCTCTGGAACCGGCACGAATGCCCAGGCTGTCGTCCTCGGCCTGGATGGGTTGGGAGCCTGATCGACAGGTGGCCGCGAACCGCTGGCGATTGTCGGCCGAGTCCTGGCGCTGATCGGTTTTGTCTGTGTGTTTGACCTCCATGGTCTGCCACTGTGGCCGGATCACCTTGGTGGAGGATTGCGGGTTCCAAACATCACCGGTCAGCACGTCGTTGAGGATGACCCTCCGGTGGTTGGCCCGAAAGACCAGATCCGAGGTTGGGCTGATGGCCTCCAGGGTGGTGGGGCGCGGCTGGGGTGACCGAACCTGGGGCACGGCTGTCCCTGTCGAGCACAGGCGCAGGAAATTGCTTCCCGAGGAGGCCCAGGCCGTCCAAAGGCATCCGCCCGAGGAGACCGGCTGGGCGGGTTGGCCGCTGCCTCCGGTGCGTACGGTTTCGACCTGATTCCGGGGGTGGTCCAGATCAACCAGGTGGACGCTTTCCTGATCGGTCAGCCCCACCCAGGGTCCCTGGCGGTCCATATCCACAGGAGTGGACTGGAGCTGCAGGTCTCCCCGGTGCGGTATCCGGACGGATCCCTGGGGCCAGTAAAGCCGATCGCCGGCCAGGAGGACGGGTCTTCCACCAATGACGCTGAATGCATTGGCCCGGACGGGGGTGTGGTCCGTCAGGGAGTCCAACTCACGATGGGCCCTGGAGTCGGGTCCGTCGATTTTCAGCACGACCCCGTCCGAGGGCCGGTAGGCGTAGACGGTTCCGGAGGCATCCACGGTAGCGGCGGCCCCGGAGCCCAGGGTCAGCACGGGGTCGCGGCGCTGCTGGTCCATATCTCCCGGAGAAGTGGCCTGACCAACCCAGACCTTGCCGGTCCGCGCCTGGAAGAGGACCAGAGTGGGCCCGTTGACCATCCGCTGGACCCTGGCATCCGATCGGGTGGTGTCTCCCAGTGTGGCGGTGGAGGCCGTTATTGGGGCCATGCCTCCTTCACGGCCCAGGATGACCGCGTATCCGCTCTGGGCCAGGTCGAAGTGGTCCGTGCCTGTCGACAGGGCCACGTCCGCCTCGCCGATGTCGGGCTTGAACCGGGCGACCTTGCGCTCGTTTTCGGAGGTGATCCAGATGCTGCCGTCATCCACCTGAACGGCACGGCGGTCCACTCCATGCATGAACAAGGCGCCCAGTATGAGCAGGACCAGAGCCGTCAGCGTGACGGCCAGGATGGTGGCAGGGTTCTTGGCGCGGACGGCCAGGGCATGCCGCAGACGCAGCCCGGCCCGGCGCATCCGCAGGAAGCGTCCCTGCAAGTCCATAATCCCCTGGGTTCCTTTCCTGTTCTGCCGCACAGGCCAGGATGCCTGACCTATACCTTTCCTATACCTTTACCTTGTGCCCTTGTTGGTTAATTGATCCCGGACCGCCGTCGATGCCCTCTCTGACGACTGATTTTAGCTGGTTTGCCAGGTCTTGGCGGTCTGTGAGAGTCGGGGTGGTCGAATGTGGAAATTCATCCACCGAAGGCTCATTGGACGGCGCAGATGATCGTGGGTTCCTGGGACATGCTCCTGTCGGCCCGCACCAGGGTGACGCTGATGCAGGTCTGACCCCCCTGCGGGCTGTCGATACGGGCGGCCGGCTGTCGGGTCTGCACGCTGCGGCCACGGTCTCCGGCGCCGCCCTGATCCAGGGGATGCCAGACATAGGTGTCTCCCGGTTTGGGGTTAGGATTGGCCCAGGTGAAAACTGCCGCGGTGCCTTGGTAGCGGCCTTGGCCCTGGGTGGGTGAGGGAACCGGGCCCTCCTGCAGATCCTGGGGGTCGCTCGAATCCGTCGGGTCCGGGGACTGCGCCTGTCGGGATTGAGCCTGGGAGGAACCTGTAGTAGTCGGCTGTGAACGACGCTCGGATCTGTTTGGCAGGCCGACAACCAGGGCCCAGACCAGTACCAGGGCCAGGATGACAGCGAGGATCAGTCCCAAAAGGACCACACGGCGGCGGCCGCCAAAAAACCGCTTGGCCTGGCTGCCTTCATAGTCAGAGAACGCATCCCTGTCTGGGCGCAGACGCGGTTGGGAGCTGGCCCGTGCACCAGCCCAGGGGTGGCCGGATTCCTTATTCTCTGGTCGCTTTCCCCCTCGGCCTGCAATGGGTCGGCCAGCAATGTCTCCGATCCGGGAGTGTGAACGTACATCCTCCGTGGGGTAGGGGCCGATTCCCTCGCCGATGAAGGGCGTCGCATGCCCGTAGAGCTCTTGTTGGACCTCCTGGAGGGCCCGCCCGAACTCCAGCGCCGAGTAATAGCGGTCGTCTCGGTCATGGGCCATGGCCTTCTCCAGGACGGCGGCCAGCATGGGGGAGGCCTCGTCCATGTGCAGAACCGGGGTTTCCGCTGTCAGGATCAGCCGGGTCAGGTCATCCTCATCCCGGGCCCGGTAGGCATATTCGTAGGGGGAGCGGCCGGCCAGCATGCCGAAGAGCGAGGCTCCCAGGGAGTAGATGTCGCTTGCCTCCGACCCTCCCGAGCGGTTCGCCAGGACCTCCGGGGCAGCCCAGGGTATGGAAAGCCCACCGGCCCGTTCGCTTCCATAGATGCCCGAGGAGATGCCGAAGTCGGCCAGGACCGGCAGACCCTGGTCGGTGATCAGAAAGTTGCTGGGTTTGACGTCCCGGTGCAGGATTCCGCGCCCATGGGCGCAGCAGAGTGCCGAGGCCATGCGCACACCCAGGTCCAGCACGCCTTCCTGGTCCATGCCCCCGTGAAGCATGATGGTCTTGCAGCTGCCGCCCGGGGCGTATTCGAGCACCAGGCAATCCCGTCCGTCATCGCTGACCAGGGCCTGGTGGATGCTCAGGATGCAGGGGTGGGTGGAGAGCTTGGCCAGGGTCTTGGCCTCCCGCAGAAAGAGCTGATGGGTCTGCTGGTCCATGCTGCCTCGGAGGGCCACCTTGACCGCCACGGGTCGGTTGAGCCCCTCCTGCTCGTACAGGTAGACGGCGGCGGTGCCTCCCAGATCCAAGGGGCGCATAAGCCGCAGCCCGGGCAGCGTTGGCGCCTGGTCCATGGATGGGACCGCACCCGGGCGCCGGGCCTGGGAACCATTCTGCTGCAAGGGACATCACCTCCTAAGGAATGCCTGGGAACTGCTATCCACGATAACAGCACGCCGCTCCCGATCGGTCATCCTTTCAACCGCCCAAGGATGGTCCCGGACCAGCGGCTTCCGGGGCCTGCGGATGGACCATGCCGGACCCTATTCTTGTAGCTATGAGCAAGCAGCCACCGGTGGATCCGCAAGAGGCCATGGAACCGGTCCGCGCCCTTATCGGCGATCGGCTCCGGAACGGGGAGGGTCGGCCCACCCGTGCCCTGGTGGTGGCTGGTCCTCCCCGTAGCGGCAAGACCATGCTGGCTACCCGGGCCCTGCTGGCCGGCATGGAATGGTTCGGCGACGGTGCCAGCATGGCCGTATCAGGTAGGACCGCAGCCGACCAGGTCAGCCGCCAGGTCATTCTTGAGCGGGGCAGGTCCGACCGTACCCGACCTGTGGGCACCCTGCAGGCCCTGGCCTTCCGTCTGCTGACACGGTCCCGGTTGGCCCAGGGAGGCCGCGATCCGCTTCTGCCCAGGCTGCTCAACGGCGCCGAGGAGGATGCCCTGCTCAGGCAGGTCATGACCGTCCACCTGGAGCATGTCCAGGCCGGGGACGACTGCGCGGTCTGCCGACTCCTGGAACGCTACTTTCACAACGGGGCGGGTTGGTCCTCCGTCCTGATCGGCGACGGACAGGGCCGGGTCGTAGGGGTCGCCGACAGGTTTATCGCCCAGCTGCGGGATATGTTTGCACGCATGACGGAATTGGGACTGGACAGGGGGGACCGGGACCAGCTTCTGGATGCCCTGGCAGTCCAACCCATGGACCCCGACCGCCGCGACCGGCTGGGCCTGCAGTGGCGGCTGGCCTTCGCTCTGGAGGACGAATACCGCCAGAGCATCACCGAGAGTTACCCGGATGAATTCCGTCTGGACCACTCCATGCTCATGGTCGAAGCCTCCCGCAGCCTGGACGGACTTGCTGATGACGACCTGCCCGACCTGTTGGTCGTGGACGATTGGCAGGACGTCACCCTGGCCGGGATGGGCCTGTTGCAGGGGTTGAACCGGGCCGGTTGCCGACTTCTTCTGGTGGGCAATCCCGACCAGTCGGTCCAGTCCTTCCGTGGCTCCTATCCGGAATTTCTGGCCACTCGTCTGACGACCCTGGCCAAGCCTGTGCCAGGTGACGCCGCCCCCCTTCTGGCCCAGGACTTCGCCTGCCTGGGCGCCGCCCCCCTGACCCTGAAACCCCGGAGGATGGTGGTTCCGAAAGCAGTCGAAGAACATACCGAAGGCCGCCAGGGTTCAGATTCGGCGGCTCCGGGTTCCTACGCCGACCTGGTGGCTGCCAGGGTCAGCCTGGGCATCGCCGGGGTTGAGGAGGACGATACCCCCCTGCCTGCCAGACCTGGCAAGCTGCCCGCCTGGCCCGGCGCCGGACCGGTGGCGCCTCTGACCGACGGCGACAGTCTTATCCGCGACGGCAGTGTGCAGACCAGGCTCTTCCGCACCCCCGACCAGGAGGATGACGACCTGGTCTGGCAGGTCAAGCATGAGTTCCTGGCCCAGAAACGTGACTGGAACGACATGGCCGTCATCGCCCACGACAACATGACCCTGCGCACGCTGGGCCGCAAACTGCGTGTGCAGGGCGTGCCGGTGCGCTTCTCCTCAGTGACCCGTCCGCTCAGCCAGGAGCCAGCCATCCAGGGTCTCTTTGCCCTGGTCGAGCTGGCCCAGTCGGTACTGGACCCTGGAACTGCCGGAAGCGATCCTGACGATCCTGCCCAGGTGGCCGCCTGGATCCGTTCGCGCCTGCGCACCCTGATGGCCGGCCCCCTCTTCCGGGTCCCCGCCACCGCCGCTCGTGCAGAGCGTCCCGTCAGGATGGAGCGCCTGGAGTCCATCATGGAGACCATGGCCGCATTGGTCCCCCTGTCCGGTCAGCAGGGAAGCGAGGCGGACTCGTCGCGCTCCTTGCAGGACCTGCCGCTCCTGGGACAGGCCTGGCAGAGCTGGGCGGAGGATCTGGCCGAGCGGCGGGCTCAGCGGGATCGTTCATCTGGTATCAGTGTCGACGATTCCCTGTTGACCAATCACGATTCTTCCCAGTCAGGGGTCGGGTCTGGTCCATTCTCCACTGCCTCGGCCCCCGACCAGCCGGTGGATCTGGGCGACCGGGATGCTCAACGGCCGGCCATTCTTTCCGTTCAGGCCCTGGAGACCCTGCTGGTTCTGGACCCGGATGACCGATCCTCGGGAATCATCCTGGAGGCCATGACCGCCATCGCTGGAGGCCGCCGGGAGGATCCTGACGTTCAGGTCCTGGACAAGGCCCTGCAGGTTCTGCGTCTGACGGCCACCCGCATCAGCGCCCTGGAGGACCGTCAGCCCCAATACGTGCTCTGGGAGGCCTGGCGGAGTCTGGACCTGGCCGATGACTGGCAGCGAAGGGCCCTGATGGCCACCCAGGAGGGGGAGGAGGTCAACGACCGTCTGGACGCGCTCATGCGGCTCTTCCAGTACGCGGCCGGCTCCCGTCGTTTCCCCACGGTCGAGGCCTTCATGGACCAGGTGCGCACCATGCAGATCGAGGCCGACTCACTGGCGCGGATCGGGCCTATCGAGCACGCCGTCACCCTGACCACACCCGCCGGCGCTGCCGCCCTGGCCACAGACTGGCCCCTGGTCTGGCTGCCCGCCGTCCAGGACGGGGTCTGGCCCAACCTGATTCCCCGCGACACCATGTTTGGAGCCGAGGAGCTGGCCGACCTGGTTCTGCACGACCGTATCGGCGACCCCCTGGCGGATACGCTCAGCCACGATCCTGCCCTGCGCTCCATCCTCTACGCTGAGAAGAAGGGTTTCCTGGAGGCGCTGACCCGGGCCAGGACCCAGGTGCGCATCAGTGCGGTCTGGAACGATGACCTTGTTCCTTCGGACTTTCTCTACGGCTATCTGCCGGAACGCTATCCACGCACTGCAGATATGAGCCAGGCCGAGTTCAGCATGGTCGGCTCTGGCTCAGGCGACGGTGAGCGCTACGGGGGGCTGGAGGTGTCTCCTAGGGGCCTGACGGCGGCCGCCCGGTCCATCCTGGCTGTCCAGGCGTTGCTTCCGCAGGACCAGGTCGACTGTGACCGAGTGGACGATGCCGTGCAAACCCTGCGGCTGCTGGCCGACCAGGGCCAGGATTCGGCCGATCCACGGCATTGGCCTTTCCTCTACAACAATGGTGAGGAGGGTGCCGGCGAGCCGACATCGGATCAGCATGTCCCAGACGAGCAGTCCACGGTTGGGCCGGCCTCGGATCGGCATGCCCCAGATAAACAGTCCGCAGTTGGCCAAGTCCCGGATAAAGAGGTTTCGGTTGAACAGGCTGCCGGGTCGAGGACTGTGGCCGCTGCCGCGGGCGTCGCATCGGTTACTGAAAGAGACCATGCCTCCCGGCCCGCGCCTACTTCCATCAATCAAGCCGGTCAGGCAGATCGAATACAAGACCGTGACCGGGGTCATGAGCAGCGCCATGAACACCGATCAGACCGCAAGGTGGTTCTGCTTTCGCCCTCGGCGGTCGATGCCATCTGGAACTGTCCGCTGGAGTGGGCCTTGGGCGATCAGTTCTCCGGCCCATCCCCATCCAGGGTGCCTACGGAGTTCGGCTCCCTGATCCACAAGGTGGCCAGCGAGGGCACAGCCCAGGGCCTGGATCGTCCAGGCCGGGGCGACCCTGATGTCCGCCAGCAGCAGGTGCGGAATGCACTCCTGGGCATCTACCAGGATCTGGCTCCCCAGGAACAGCGGCTGCGGGACCCGGACGAGCTCTATGACCAGCGCGGCCGCAGCAGCCGGGTGGAGTCCATCCTGGACAACCTGGCCTCTTATTTCGTTCGCTCCCCGGATTCCGAATACGGCCTGGAGGGCAGGAATCCGGTCCCGGTCGGCGATCTGCTGGGGGTGCAGAGCGAGCGCTCCTTCGACGTCAGCCTGTCCGTGGAGGCCCTGGTTCCACTTTGGAAGGCCACCTTCCCCGATAGGCCTCTGGATGCCGACGGACTATTCGCCCTGATGTCCGGCCTGGTAGACGGCTTCCCTTCAGCCCTGGATGCCAGGACGACGGTCAGGCTGACCGGCCGTATCGACCGTCTGGAGGTCAGGTCCCTGCCCGAGGGCATCCGTCTGCGACTGGTGGATTACAAGACCGGCAGAGTTCCCTATACCCAGGGGCAGCTCTTCAACGACCTGCAGCTGGTCTGCTATCAACTGGGCCTGGCCTTCCCACCCACGCCCGGCAGCAGCCCGGAGGTGGGGGCGGCCTGGAGTCTGCCCCAGGCCCCCGACCTGGAGAGGACCGAGGGGATGAAGCTGAGCCAGTCCCTGCTCCTGCAGCTGCAGACCCCGCCCAAGGATGCGCAAACGGGGTTGCGCCGGGAGGAGATGGCCTACCAGCCTCCACTGTTCGAGCGCGACAGGCTGGTCACCATCGCCCAGCCCAGAACCGGCATGCCCTCCCCGCTCAAGTCCAAGGCCGAGCCTGCGGACCTGTCCGAACAAATTCCGCCCGGGGTGGATGCGGACCTGTGGGGCATGATCCGAGCCTCCAGAGTCTCTTCCCAGGCTGTGTGGGGGCTGACCATGATAGCCAGGGTCTTCTTCGCTGCCGGGGTCAAGCTGACGGCTGGCCGGGATGACGCGGTCTTCGACCCTGCCCGCTGCCATCGGGCCGGCAATGGTCAGGAATGTCAGGCATGGCAACTGGTGGCGCCCAATCTACTGGAGGATCAGGAATGAAGCAGACTGCCGAACAGTCCGCCATCGTCGATGCGGATGTCAACGAGGATCTTCTGGTGGTGGCCGGGGCCGGCTCGGGCAAGACCATGACCATGACCAGCCGGATCATCGCGCTGATCCGTCGGGGAGTGCCCTCCGAGCAGATTCTGGGGTTGACCTTCACCCGTAAGGCCGCCTCCGAGCTCCAGTCCAGGGTGGGGGCGGCGGTCATCCGACGCGACCAGGGCAGAGGAGCCTCGGGCGTGGACCCTGAGCGCAACTTCCTCAAGCCGACCGTGTCCACCTATGACGCCTTCTTTCAGTCCATCGTGCGCCAGTACGGCCTGCTGGTGGGCATGGACCAGGACACCCGTCCCCTGAGCTCGGCGGGGGCCTACCAGCTGGCCTCCCAGGTGGTCGCCGACCATCTGGATCTGATCTTTCCCGCCGATTCCTCGGCACATGATGGCGAATCCGACGACCTGGGCTCCGCGACCTTCTCGACCACCGTCAACCGGGTCCTGGGGCTGACCGGGGCTGTGACCACCTCCATGATCAGCAGCGACTGCCCGGATTTCGACCAGGCCGTGGAGCGGATCCGCGCCTGGGACCGCGCCTTTGTGGATCGTGCGGACCAGTTCATCGGCGACCAGCCCGTGCCGGCCGCCGAGCCCACAGTCAGCACCTCGCCGCCCAAGCGAAGCAAGAAGGAGACCGACGAGCACTACCAGGGCAAAATCAAGGACTTCCGAGACAAGCGGCGGAGCATTCGCCTCTACCGGGTGGATACCATGCGACGGGCGGTTCTGACGCGTGAGAAGCTGCTGACCCTGGTCCAGGACTACCAGCGGGCCAAGCGTCAGGCCAACATGGCCGAGTTCGGCGACTTCACCCTGGCCGCCTTCCAGCTGGTCGAGCGTTTCCCCTCCATCAGCGCCCAGCTGCGACGCCGCTACAGCCACGTCTTTCTGGATGAATACCAGGACACCTCCACCACCCAGTCCCTGCTTCTGGCGGCCATCTTCCATCCGCAGCGTCTCAAGGAGGATCAGGGGAGTGCTGACCAGGCTCCCGGCAGGTCGGCCGTGACCGCCGTGGGCGACCCCTTCCAGTCCATCTATGCCTGGCGCGGGGCCAGTCCCGGTGCCTTCCGCACCTTCCAGGCCCAGTTCGGCATGCTGGCCGACCGACCCGACTCCGGCAGCGGCCCCTTGTCGGGGGTGGCAGCCTTTGGGCGCTCGCAGGACCAGGACCCGCTGACCCTGTCGCGCACCTTCCGCAACTCCAGCTGGGTGCTCAAGGCCGCCAACCAGCTGACCGTCCCCCTGCGCCATCGGGGCCAGGAGAGCCGATCGGAGACGGAACTGCGCGAGGTGGACGTGGCCAGGCTCCGTCCCCGCGAGGATGCCGACCCGGGTACCGTGGGCCTCCTGGGCTACAGCACCGGCGGCCAGGAGATCGATGGCGTGGTCAGGTTCGCCCTCAGGGCCCGCGAGCTCTATGGCAATCAGGGCGACGCACCTCACGTGGCTGTTCTCTTCCGCTCCAAGGCCTCCCTGCCCAGGTACCGTCAGGCCCTGGAGGCTGCAGGACTGAGCTGCCAGGTCGTCGGGTACTCCTCCCTCTTCGACAGGCCCGAGGTCATGGACCTTAGAGCCCTGCTCTCCCTGATCTGCGACCATACCGACAGCGATTCCCTGATGCGTCTGCTGGCCTCGGCCCGGTTCGGCATGGACGCGTCCGACCTGAGCGCCCTGGCCTCCCTGGCCGCCAAGGTCAACGAGGACAGCCAGTATCGGGCCCTGGTCCGTGCCGGTCTGGTCGAGTCCGATTCCGATCCTCGCCGTCGTCGCGAGGATCTGCACCGTTACCGTGACCAGGTCCCCAACGACGTCTTCCTGGTGGACCTGTTGCTGCGTGACGATCTGCCAGACCTCTTGAAGAACTCCGGGCTTTCCCCCAGGGGACGGGTCCTGGCCGCCGAGGCCGCCCGGGTCATCTGCCAGGTCCAGGCCGAGTCCTCGGCCCCCCTGCGCCAGGTGGTCATCGCCGCCATCCGTGCCTTGGACCTGGACGTGGACCTGGTATTGGCCCGCTCCCTGGCCAATCCTGAACGGCCACTGGAGCCCAGCCAGGCCAAGGCGGGCATCCAGGCCCTGCTGGATCAGGTGGATGTCTACCTGTCTGAGCTGCCCCAGGGCCTGGGGCCCAGCCTGCGCGGGTTCGTCTCCTGGCTGTCCTCCCTGGATCAGAGTCCCGAAATGCCCACTGACGGGGACGACCGCCGGGCCGACGTGGCCCTGATGACCGTCCACCAGGCCAAGGGACTGGAGTGGGATGCCGTGGCGGTTGTCGGGCTCAAGCGTGGAGCCTTCCCAAGCAGCCAGGGCGACCGGCTCACGGTCAAGCCCGCCTTGGACCAGTCGGTGGTCCGATCCCCGGACGGCCCGGTCTACCAGTACAGCTGCACGGCCCGTACCTGGCTGGTTGATCCCCAGTCCGTGCCGGTGCCGGTCCGGGCTGATGCCATGATTCTGCCCCGCTTTCCCCACGACGCCCCCCTGGGAGCCGACCCTGAGGATCTGCTGGGTCGGCTGGATCTGACAAGCCTGGAGGAGGAGGCCATGGGTCTGTCTCGGGAGAGCGGGATGGACGACCAGGCCCGCCCGGTCCGGGCCGATGCCATCGCCCCCTCTCAGCGTGAACAGTACGGCCGTCGGCTGCTGGACGACGAGCGACGGCTGATCTACGTGGCGGCGACAAGGGCCCGGCATGACCTGCTGCTGACCTTCAGCCAGGATTCCCAGGCGGAGGCTGCCGCCCTGAACACGCCTGCTCCGGACCCGGATAAGGCCTCCAACTTCTGGACCGAGCTGGTGGAGCTCTTCCAGGAAGAGCCCGATGCGGTCAAGCTGGAGCAGACAGAGGATGCCCAGGAGGGCCAGCCAACGCCGCCCTTGGGGCTCTTTGTCGGTGAGCATGCCCAGTCCTACCGCCAGGCTACCGTCGACCGCGCCCTGGAAGAGGTGGACCAGGTCGCCGCCCGCGACGGTCAGCGGGATCAGGCGCTATGGCCCCCGGTCCTGAATGCGCGCACACGCGCAGCTTTGAATCGCTCGGCCGCCTGGGTGCGCGCCGGGGAACCAGGCGACCCCGCAATGCCTGAGGAGGGCGATGACGGGCTTTACGCCAATGCGGTCCGCGTCCTGCAGGTCAGCACCGGCCGCCTGGGGGTTGCCGACGACCAGCTGCTTACGGACCTGGATCTGCTGCGGCGCACCGGCCGTCGGATTCTGGGGCATGGGGCGAGCAGCGTCACCGCCATCCAGGCCGGTTCGGCAGGGGGCGATCCCAAGATGGAGAGGGACTACTGGCAGGGGCTGGTCAGGCCCATACCCCAGGTGGCCTCCCCGCAGGCCGAGGCAGGCACCCGCTTCCACGACTGGGCCAGGCGCTTCATCCTGCCCGAAATCTCCGCCCCCCAAGGACTGGTGGACCTGCCTGATCAGGCGGAAGCACCCAACCTGCTCGATGGCCCACTGGGTCCTGGGGCCATGGCTGAGCGGGCCCGCATGCTGGCCGGGCTTGACCAGGAGCGGGAGTCCCTGGATTCCAAGGCCGATCCCGTTAAGGCCCGTCTGCTGACCTGGGAGCAGCGGTTGGCCGAGTCCGACTGGGCAGAGCGCACCCCCGTCTGGGTGGAACGGCCCATCGTGGCGGTGCTGGCCGGCTCCATCGTCAAGGGCAAGCTGGATGCGGTCTTTGCCGGCGGACTGGACCCTGATCGCCCGGATCTGCGCTACACCATCGTGGACTGGAAGACCGGAGCACGACCGCACGGAGAGGAGTCGACCAACCGCCGTCTGGTCCAGTTGGACTTCTACCGGCTGCTCCTGTCACGCTTGGAGGGTATCGGCCTGTCGACCATCGACGCCTGCCTTTATTATGTAAGCGAAGACCGGCCCCAGGATCGACTCATCAGGGCCCGTGCCAGGACCGAAGAAGAAATTCTCGCAACCCTGGCCGAGGGCATACCCGAGCAGTCGGACGAGGACTGAGTCTGCGGCAGACCCCGCCAGACAAGGGCGATGGGTGCCGCGCATCAGCAATCATGAACAGCAGGCGATCGGCGGACGGCCAAGGGCCGTCGTGGGGCCGGGCACGCCCGAATGGAGCAATGAGACAGATGACTACGTCCAGTAATCACGACCAGGCCTCCCGGCGGAGGGGGAGCGTGGCAATAAGACCCATGGTCTGGGCGGATATGCCCGACCTGGTGGGGACCTTCGACGCCACCTGGAAGGTGCAGGAGGATCCCGAGGGGACCGTGTCCCGGCTGAGCGCCGCACATTTCATCCTGCACTACCTGGTGGGTGCCACCAGGGCCCGGATAGCCGTCGATGGGCAGGACTTCCTGGGGGTGACCCTGCTGGCCGAGGGGCGCGGCGAAACCTGCTTCCCCCAGGCCCAAGCGGAGCTGGAGCAGGTGGACCAGCAGCTGTCTGCCACGACGTTGGGCGCCCAGACCCTGGACCGGGCCCGCCAGTGGCAGCTGACCGAGGTCAAGCTCGAGGAGAAGTGCGGTCTGGCCGTCCCGCCCCAGGCTGAGCTGAGGCTCTTCCTGGTCTCCAGCCGTGCCCGGGGACGCGGCGTGGGCGGCGCGCTATGGCGGGACACCCTGGAGCATCTGGACCAGGCGGGCATCGAGCGCTTCTACCTGCATACGGACTCCTCCTGCGATGTGGGCTTCTACGACCACAAGGGCATGGAGCGGCTGGCCGAGCTCAAGGGGCGGGACCATGCCGCCTTCGCCGGGCGCGACCCCTCCGACGACCCGCAGTTCTTCGAGGGAATCGACGACATCTTCATCTATGCCGGCCGTGTGAGCGATCAGCTGGGCAAGGACGGTGATCATGGCGGCCGCTAAATCCCCCTTCCTGCGCCTGTTCACCTACCCTGGCGCCGCCGGCTTCTGCTTGTCGGCCGTCCTGGCCCGCCTGCCTCTGGGCATGATGGGTCTGGGCATTGTACTGGCCTTGAACCACATCTATGACAACTGGACCTCGGCCGGTCTGATGAGTGCCGTCTACACGCTCTGCGCGGCCCTGGTCACCCCCTTCTACGCCCGCCTGTTCGACCGGTTCGGTCAGCGTCGGGTCGGCGTGACCGCCCTGATCGTGCAGGCTCTGGCCATCCTGGGATTCGCCGTGGGTGCCATGCGCCGGGTTCCCCTGGGTGTGCTCTTTGTGCTGGCGGCCCTGATGGGCCTGACCCAGTTCGCCTTCGGAGCCCTGGTGCGCACCCGCTGGGCCTGGGTGCTGCGCGACGACAAGACCAACCTGCTCAACACCGCCTATGCCCTGGAGTCGGGGCTGGACGAGTGCGTTTTCATCCTGGGGCCCATCCTCTCCGCCTACCTGGCCACTTCGGTCAGCCCGGTCTCCCAACTCTACCTGCCTGCCCTGGCCCTGCTGATCGGCGGACTGACCTTCTTCGCCATGCGTTCGACCGAGCCTCCGGCCGTCGTTCGCATGGAATCCGTCAGCCAGTCTGCGGCGGATCATTCCCCGGTGGACGCCCACGGGGACGTCCTGCCGAGTGATGCTGACAGCCACCAGGGCTCCCGCTCGGCTCTGGTCTACCCGGGCATCCTCCTGTTGGTCGTGATTTTCGTCGTCTTCAACATGAGCTTTTCGGCGGTGGACGTCTCGGTGACCGCCCTGACCAAGTCCATGGGCCGCGAGGGTGCTGTGGGCCTGCAGCTGGCCCTGTTCGCCCTTGGCTCCCTCTGCGGGGCTCTGATCTTCGGCTCGGTCAGGCTCAAAGGATCCCGCTGGCGCTATCTGGCGACCTTCCTGGTGCTGCTGACCCTGGGCTACGTGGTCTTCCGCCTGGTCATGGACAACCTGGTCCTGCTGGGTCTGGCCGAGGTGCTGACCGGCCTGTGTGTCTCGCCCATCTTCGCCACCGGCAACCTGATCGTGCGCGAGAACGTGGATGCCCGGGCCCTGACCGAGGGACTCTCCTGGCTGTCCACCGGCGGATCCATCGGCACCTCACTGGGATCCACCCTGGCCGGTGTCGCCCTGGATCAGTTCGGGCCCCACGGTGGCATGAGCATTCCGGCTGTGGTCACCTGCTGCGCTGTTCCTCTGGCTCTGCTGGGCTGGGCCAGGAGCCGCAGGAGGGGTATGGTCGTGGAAAAGACCGAAAATGCACAGTGAAATGAATTAGGCAAGAAGGAGGCAGCCGATGATCCGCGTATCGGTGCTGGGCGCAGGCGGACGCATGGGAACCGAGGTGGTGCGTGCTCTGAAGGGCGCGCAGGATATGCAGACGGCCCTGCTGCTGGGTCCGGATGACG
Source organism: Bifidobacterium sp. W8104 (assembly GCF_016100735.1). NCBI lineage: Bacteria > Bacillati > Actinomycetota > Actinomycetes > Bifidobacteriales > Bifidobacteriaceae > Bifidobacterium > Bifidobacterium sp. W8104. Next base: position 419,857 of record NZ_JACFRW010000001.1, on the reverse strand, counting down.
ATCCGGCTGCCATCAATCCGAGCAATACGGATGTGGCGGTCGACTTCACCAGCCCTGATGCCGTCCTGGGCAACACCCTGACCCTGATAGGGCAAGGGGTCCACTCCGTAATCGGTACCACCGGGTGGACCAAGGAGCGCCTGGACCAGGTCAGGCAGGCCTTGGACGAGCATCCCGGGCTCAGCGTCTTCATCGCTCCCAACTTTGCCATCTCAGCAGTGCTGGCCGACCGGTTCGCAGCCATGGCAGCCCGCTACTTCGAGTCGGCCGAGGTGGTCGAGCTGCACCATCCCGACAAGGTCGACGCCCCCTCCGGCACTGCTCTGGGAACCGCTTCCGCAATCGCCGAAGCCCGTCGCCAGGCTGGCATGGGTCCCATGCCTGACGCGACCCAACAACCTGATCCCTCCAGGGGCCGGGTGGTTGACGGTGTCCACGTCCATGCCGTCCGGCTGCGGGGACTCAACGCGCACGAGGAGATCCTCATGGGCAACCCCGGCGAGCAGCTGACCATTCGCGCGGATAGCTTCGAGCGTGTCTCATTCATGCCCGGAGTCCTCCTGGCAGTCCGCCGTGCCGGAAGCATTCCCGGACTGACCGTGGGCCTGGACCATTATCTGTTCTGATATCCGCAAGAGCGTTCCCATCTGCAAGGGCTTTTGGGTGACCCGACGCAACAAGGTGTTTATTTGGTTTGCCGCCTTTCGATGATGCTGGGTAAACCGAACGGCATTCTGCCGGTTTCGAAGTGGGCGGAGGGAGCCAAATCCTTGACGGCGGCTTCACCCAAGCGTATGGGCATGCCCCTGCTGTGGATGGAGGTATTCGGGCGCGGGGTGTGGTCATCTGCAAAAGCTGCCGGTCTGTATACATATGCGAAGTTCGACAACGAGGTGTTGAAATTCGTTTCTTTCGATCTGGGAAAATCCTCTGTACGGGACCGTTACCCGCGGAATCCGTTCCGTGGCCAAAGACGATGTAAATGCCTTGAAGTGTCGGGACTATAATCAGAATAAAGGCGGTGTCGGGCGGAAGACGTCGGTGTCTGAGGGCCGTGGTTATTTGAAGCCTTTCTCGCCTATAGCCGGGTCTTTGGGTCCCGTGCTAGCGAAGGTGCAGGGCGAAGGGTGAGTGGTGGTGATGTCTGAGCCGAGCGGCGGGGGTGCTGATGCCGGTGAGGTGTCGGATGACGTTATCGATTGGATTGATAAGGTTGATAAGTTTGCCCTGTCGTGGTTCTTGTCGAGCATGCTCGAGAGAGTCCCGCATGCGCGGCTTGGCGCCGTTGAGTTCTCCCTGGGAGGGGTCCTGTGGAAGACGGTGCTGTACGGGCTGGCCTATGTGGCCGGGTTCGCCTGCGGCTGGTACTACCTGTTTGACCAGGACCAGGATTGGGTGCGTACCTGGATAGTTTGCCTTCTTTTGCTTGCTTTCTTTGTCGGATTTGCCGTTCGGAACCTGTTGGGGCGGTATGAGTATGGAAAGGAGCGTCCGGGGCCTTGGTTTGTGGTGTTGTCTTTCTTGTTCGTTCCGTTGCTCGGTGTCATATTCGGGGCTGCCAGTTCTACCCCGGGTGGCGTGTTCCGGTGGGTTCTGGTGTCGGTGGCTGTGCTGGTGGTTGTTGGGGTGTTGGTGTTTCCGGTGGTGATGCGGCTGGTGCGCAACAGGTTTGCGTCGTGGGCGGTGATGGTGGTGTTGTGTGTGGTGCCGTCCTGGATGCTGGTCAAGCCGACGGGGTCGGCTGGTGCGTCCTTGTTCTGGTGCTGCTTGGTGGGCGTCGTCGGCGCCTTATGGTTTGTGCTGAACATGTTGGGGATCGAGAAGTGCGCGAGCATGCATCGTGATGCGGCCTTCGAGTGGCTGGCGGCATGGGCGCTGGCGTTCGATCTGACCCTGACGATCGCCTCCATTATTGGAAGCTCCAATTCTTATATGGGAGTCTACAAAGATGACGATGATGCCGGCCGGTGATGCCGGACGGCGGGTTGTGCCATGGGTGTGCTCGGGTTGATGTCGATATCGGTTGTCCCGTCCCGGCGGACCGTCGGGACGGGTTTATGAAGAAAGGAAAGGTGGGGATTATGGCCAGTGCCTTGTTCTCGAAGAGGCCGCGTCGTGTGGATGTGATGAAGGGGCACGAGCCCATGTATGATGCGACCTTGCAGGAGTGCCTGCAACGGCCCTTCTACCTGTATGCTAGGGGGAAGGGGCGTTCCTGCCGCAAGGAGATGTGGGTTTTCTCCCTGTTCGTCTCGTTCATGGACACCAGCCTGACCCGCGTGTTCTCTTCTGGTCCCTTGGTCGTCATACCGGCGCTGTTCTCCCTGGCGATGCTGGTGCCTATGTATGCCCTGACGGTGCGGCGTCTGCATGATCTGGCCCTGTCGGGGTGGCTGGCGCTCGTCCTCTACGTGTTGATTATGGTGGGCTTTGGTCTGGTTGTCGGTTCGATGGTGTCGGATGCCTTGGAAGGGCTGGATCCGTCCACCCCTTCCCCCCTGGGGATCATCATCCTCCTTCTGGCCGTGGTCATCCGGCTGGTCATCATGTGCGTCCCCTCACGTCGCCGTCATCCAGTTGTCGACAACAAAAGCCTCAGTGCGAGTCAGCCTGGCACAGCACAGTACCCAGTGGACCCAAACGGACAGTGACCCCCCTGCAGTAGCGGAAAGAGTGAAAGACGAGTGGTGGTGATGTCTGAGTCGAGCGGCGGGGGTGTTGGTGCCGGCGGGGTGTCGGATGGCGCTGGGGATCGGGTTGATGCGTCGTATGTCCTGTCGTCGGTGATGTCGCGTGTGGTCGGGAGCGTCCCGCATGCGCGGCCCGGCACCCGTGAGTTCTCCCTGGGCGGGGTCCTGTGGAAGACGGTGCTGTACGCGTTGACCTATGTGGCCGCGTTCGCCTGCGGCTGGTACTACCTGTTTGACCAGGACCAGGATTGGGTGCGCACCTGGATAGGCCAAGGGTTGCTGCTTGCTGTGCTTTCCGGACTTGCTGTGGTTGTCCTGTTGGGGCGGTATGAGGATGGGAAGGGGCGTCCGGGGCCTTGGTTTGTGGTGTTGTCGCTTCCGTGCGCTCCGGGGTTCGGCATCATATCGGGTTCCGGCGCCCGCTATTCCGGTGGCGTGTTCCGGTGGGTTTTGGTGTCGGTGGCTGTGTTGGTGGTTGTCGGGGTGTTGGTGTTCCCAGCGGTGATGCGGCTGGTGCGCAACGGGTTCTTGTCGTGGGCGGTGATGGTGGTGTTGTGCGTGGTGCCGTCCTGGATGCTGGCCAAGACAACAGGGTCTGCTGGCGTGTCTTTGTTCTGGTGCTGCGTGGTGGGTGTCGTCGGCGCCTTGTGGTTCGTGCTGGACATGTGGGCGATCGGGAAGTGCGCGAGCACGCATCGTGACGCGGCCTTCGAGTGGCTGGCGGCCTGGGCGCTAGTGTTCGATCTGATTGTGCTGATCGCCTCCCTCATGGGAGCCTCCAAAGATGACGACGATGCCAGCCGATGATGTCGGCTGCGCGGGGAGGGCTGGATCCGTCCGTCCCCTCCGTGGTCAAAGACGATGTCGTACCTTGAAGCGGCGAGTCTATAATCAGGATAAAAGTGGTGTCGGGTGGAAGACGCTGGTGTCTGTGGGCCTTGGTTATTCAAAGCCCTTCTCGTCGCTGGCCGGGTCTTGGGGGTCCGTGCTTGCGCAGGAGTAGGACGAACTCCGACGATGCGAGATGGGAAGAGACCAGCATGAACGGCACTGATACAAGACCGGAATCAACGCTCTGGCGGGTCGAGTGGCGGATTCGATGCTTTGAGCGGGAGGGTGGTGTGTGATGGCTTATGGTGTTTCTGGATCCTTGCGGCTTCCTGCGGGGAGGTCCTGGCTGGAGAGCGCGTCTTCGGTCATGTCGCGGGTGGCGGGGTGTGCGCGTCATGCGCCTGCGGGGGAGCGTGCCTTTTCGCGTGCCGGCGTGGTGCGCAAGCTGGCGGTGTACGGGGCGGCCTTCCTGGCGGGGTTCGTGCCGGGCTGGGCGTTCCTGTACGACCAGGAGGAGCAGTGGGTACGGTACCGTTTTGTGGAGTTCGGCCTGGCGGGCCTGCTCTCGGTTTTTACGATGTGGTGGTTTTTGGACCGGTTCGAGAGCCGTGGGGGGCGTCCGGGGTTCTGGTGCCTGGCGCTGACGATGCCGACGATGCCCTGCTGGGGGGTGATGTTCGGCGCGATGACCGGCGCGAATCCGGGGGTGATGCGCTGGGTGCTGGTGTCGGTGGCCGTGCTGGTGGTGGCCGGGGTGACCTGGCTGCGGTTCGTGTCGGATCTGGTGCGTGGCCGTGTGGCGGCGTGGGCGGCTGCGGCCGTGTCGTGCGTGGTGCCGTCGTGGATGCTGTGCCTGCTGTTCGGTGGTTCCCCCCTGTCGTGCCTGCCCTGGTGCGTGGCGGTGGGCGCAACGGGAGCCTTGTGGTTTCTGCAGGACCTGTGGGCGATCGACTATTGTGCGGGCGACGACCGTGATGCCTCCTTCGAGTGGCTGGCGGCCTGGGCGCTGATCTTCGACCTGATGACCCTGGTGGCCGCCCTGTATCGCGGCGGCACCGCCGTGCAGGATCAGCAATGAGCTTGCCCCGGGATGCTGCTCTCTGCTTATAGGCACGGATCGAACGCACATCGTGGGATGCGGCAGGGTGACCGGGCTGGCTCTGCCATCTGGCTTATGCTACTAGGGACCGTCTCTTTCCCACTCTTGTTGATTGGGCAGGGATTGAGGAGGTACGGCACACGTTGCTTGTCTAAGACTGACAGTGGGGGAAGGGTGTCGTGAGGGTGATGAGTCCCCGTCTGCAAGTAGCGTTGAAGTATGTCTGAGCTCCAAACCCATCTGTTGGACAAGGCCCCATTCGGGCGGGTCGTGCCGGCCATGGTCACCCCCATGAACCATGACGGATCCGTGGATTACGAGGCTGCCGCCAATCTGGCCCGGACCCTGGTGGCCGATGGGGCCGACGGCATACTGGTCAACGGCACCACCGGCGAATCTCCGGCCACCCATATGGAAGAGAAAGTCGATTTGGTGCGAGCAGTAAAGGATTCGGTGGACGTGCCGGTCATCTCGGGTGCGGGCTCCAATGACACGGCCCATACGGTCCGCATGGCCGAGATGACCCAGGAAGCCGGGGCAGATGCGCTCCTGGTGGTCATGCCTTACTACTCCAGACCCTCCCAGGATGGGGTTGTAGCGCATTTCAGGTCCGTCTGCCGGTCTGTGGATCGTCCCATCGTGCTCTACGATGTACCTGGCCGCACAGGGTTGCACGTGACTGTGGATACCTACCGTCGTCTTGCCGAATTGCCGCATGTCGAGGCAGTCAAGGATGCCACTGGTGACCTGGCCGCAGTTCCCATCAAGCGTAAGGAGACGGGGCTGACCTGGTACTCCGGCGATGACGGGCTGTACCTGCCCTTCCTGGCCTTGGGTGCCGTCGGCGTCATATCGGTCATGGCCCATGTGGCCAGCGGTCCTATGCAGGACCTGGCGACTCGGTTCGATCAAGGCGACCTGAAAGGGGCGCGGAGGTTGTCGACCGTCTTGGCGCCGCTGGTCCAGGCTCTGAACGGCCAAGGGCAGCAGGCGGTCATGGCCAAGGCCGCTTTGAAGGTGGCCGGCGTCTTGGACAGCACGACGATGAGGCTCCCTAATCTTGGGCCTGGCAAGGACCAGCTGATTCAAGCCGAGAAAGGCATGAAGGCCGCAGGGCTGATGCGTTCCTGACAAGCAACCAAGCGTCGCCCCTGTATCAGACGGGGGTACAGATAATGGAAACACAAGTGAGAATGGCAAGAAAACAAGAAGAATCAAACACGACCGGCAAGAGCAGAAATCGTCGGTACTCCTCCAAGAACGGTAAGCAGGGGTCGGGCAGGTCCCGGGGTGAATCCCGCAGCCGCCGCAACGGCGCTATTGCCCGCGGCAAGGGCACCCAGACCGAGCAGCGTCTGGTGGCGCCCCCCAAGTACCGTAAGGGCTCCATGCGTATTGTCCCCCTTGGTGGCTTGGGGGAGATCGGCCGGAACATGAATGTGATCGAGTACAACGGCCACATTCTGCTGATTGACTGCGGTGTGCTCTTCCCGGAGGAGGAGCAGCCGGGCGTGGACCTGATTCTGCCCGACTTCAGTTACATCAAGGACAAGCTGGATCAGGTGGATGCCCTGGTGCTGACCCATGGGCATGAGGATCATATCGGCGGCGTGCCCTATCTGCTCAAGCTGCGTCCTGATATCCCCCTGATTGGCTCCAAGCTGACCCTGGGGTTCGTGGATGCCAAGTGTGAGGAGCATCATCTCAAGCCCACCGAGGTTGAGGTCAAGGGCCGCGACAAGCTCAAGGTGGGCCCCTTCAGCCTGGAGTTCGTGGCGGTCACCCACTCCATTCCTGACGCCCTGGCTGTCTCTGTGCGCACCCCGGCGGGTCATATCATCGACACCGGCGACATGAAGATCGACCCCTTGCCTTTGGACCATCGTCTGACTGACCTGCGGGAGTTCGCCAAGTTGGGTGAGTCCGGCGTGGACCTGCTCATGGTCGATTCCACCAACGCCGAGGTCCCCGGCTTCGTCAAGCCCGAGATTTCAATCGCCCCCGCCTTGGACAAGGCCTTCGCCGAGGCTCAGCGCAAGATTATCGTGGCCTCCTTCTCCAGCCACGTCCACCGGGTGCAGCAGGTGGTCGATGCCGCCCACAAGTTCGGTCGCAAGGTGGTCTTCGCCGGCCGGTCCATGGTCCGCAACATGTCCATCGCCTCCGACCTGGGCTATCTGCACCTGCCCGAGGACACCGTGGTTGACCTCAAGGATGCCCACAGCATTCCCGACGAGAAGATCGTCTACATGTGCACCGGATCCCAGGGCGAGCCCATGGCGGCTCTGGGCCGCATCGCCGACGGGACCCACCGTGACATCACCATCAACGAGTTCGACACGGTCATCCTGGCCAGCTCACTGATCCCCGGCAACGAGCACGAGGTCTACAAGGTCATCAACAAGCTGGTGCGTCTGGGCGCCAAGGTGGTCAATCGAGACAACGCGGCCATCCACGTCTCCGGCCACTCCGATGAGGGTGAGCTGCTGCATTTCTATAACATCGTGCAGCCCAAGTGCGCCATGCCCATCCACGGCGAGAACCGGCATCTGGTGGCCAACGGCCTGATTGCCGTCAAGACCGGCGTGGATCCGCAGAATGTGGTCCTGGCCGAGGACGGCGACGTGGTTGACCTCTACCACGGCCAGGCCGCCGTGGTCGGATCCGTGCCTTGCGGATACGTCTATGTGGACGGCGACTCGGTGGGTCAGCTGACCGACGACGAGCTGGAGCAGCGCCGGATTCTGGGTACCGAGGGCTTCGTCTCCGCCTTCGCCGTGGTCGACACCGAGACCAGCAAGGTCGTCTCCGGCCCCAAGCTCTACCTGAACGCCGTGGCCGAGGACGAGAGCGAGTTCAAGTCCATCAACTCCCAGATAGTCGATCAGCTTGAGGATGCCATGTCCAAGGGGACCACCGGCACCTACCAGCTCCAGCAGATGATGCGCCGCACCCTGGGCGGCTGGATTTCCCGCAAGCTGCACCGCCGGCCCATGATCGTGCCCGTGGTGGCCGACATCGCCACCGACGTGCAGCCGCAGGACTGATCGCCGCTGCCTGCATACTGAATACTGAAGGCTCCGGTCGCCCAGAAGGACGGCCGGAGCCTTCAGTGTTATCAGCAGAAGGGGAGCGTTTACATGCTCACGATGATCTTGACGTGGTTTTCCGCGTCCTCACGCAGCGGACGGAAGCCCTTGTCCACGATGTCCTCGACCTTGATCCGGTCGGTGATAAAGGTGGACAGGTCGATGTTCCGGTCATGAATGAGCTTGATGGCGTCGGCATGATCGTTGGCGTATCCCATGGATCCTGACATCAGCTTCTCGCCGAAGCCCATCTCCATGGTCAGGTTCAAGTTGACGGGCTTGACGTGGATGGCCACGACGACCAGGCTGCCCTGTGCCTTGAGTGCCGACAGAAGCTGGTGGACCACTGGTTCCGCGCCGGCCGCGTCGAAGGCCACATCGGCGCCACGGCCATCGGTCTCGGTCCTGACCCGCTCCAGCAGATCCTCCTTGCTGGGGTCGATGACCAGGTCAGCCGCACCGGACTGCAGGGCCTTGTCCTTGCGGGCATGGGAGAGCTCGGACATTATGACCTTGAGCCCCTTGGCCTTGAGCACGGTTCCCAGCAGCAGGCCGACAGGTCCTGCTCCGCCGACAAGGGCGGTCTGCCCGGGTTCGGTATGGATCAGACGCACGGCGTGGTAGGCCACTGAGAAGGGTTCGATCAGGGCTGCCTGATCCAGGGGCAGGTCGCCCACGGGGAAGACGCGCTCGGCGGCCACCACCATGTGCTCGCTCATGCCACCGCCCCAGCCGTTGATGCCGATGAAGCCCAGCTTGGGGCAGTCATTGTAGTTGCCGGCCTTGCAGGCGGGGCATTCTCCGCAGGCCATCTCGGCCTCGACCACCACGGAGTCGCCCACCTTCATATCGGTGTGCACGTCATCGGCGATGGCCTCGATGGTTCCGGAGATCTCATGGCCGAAGACCACAGGCAGGGTCTCCCCGGAAAGAGGGTGCGGGGTGTCTTTGGAGTTGCCGCCGTTTTGCTCGCCGTCAAAGTAGAGGTGAAGGTCGGAACCGCAGATGCCGGTGAAGGCGGGGTGGATCTTGATGGTCCCCGGTTTGAGCTCAGGCTCGGGCACGTCCTCCAGACGTACATCTTCCTTGCCGTAGTACATCAATGCTTTCATATCGTATATCCTCTCTGATATGCGTGTAAGCCCTGCACGGACGAAGTTGAATAACCCAACATGACATCCCTGCGGGCGGGTGACGCTCCCTCATTGGAGACCGCCCAATTTCCATATTACCGTGGACATGTGGCCAACGTAAGGGGAGTTTCGGCCAGGACCTCGCCGCCCTGGTCGAAGTCGAAATCGCCCAGCCAGTGTCCGAACCTGCTGGGTCCCTTGCCGCACCAGACCACACAGGCGCTGCGGTCGGCCTGTCCGCTCAGCAGACGGTTGGCGGTTCCGGTCACCCGGTCGTTGCCCAGACGATAATCCAGGAACTTGCCGTCCCTGTGGTGACGGGCCACCCGCTGACGCTGCTCCTGGTCCAGCACCCGCCAGGGGTCGGCGGCGCAGAAGACCCGAGCGGGCAGGTCCTGCTCCGCCGCCTGGATCAGGGCCAGGCCTCCGCCCAGACTATGCCCGGTAAAGAGCACCCCACGGTCGGTTCCCGCCCTGCGCCGGGCCAGGTCAAGTGCCTGCTCGGCCAGGATGCCTGCCTGCTGTGTCTGTCCCGGCTCCCCGTTCAGCGGCGGCAGGAAGCAGGTCAGCGCGGCGTGGATGTCGTGGCGGGGGTCGTCGCGCAGGTTGGTGCCTGCGTAGACCACGACCAAATGGGCATGGTCCGGGCCACCCTCCAGGTCCGGGGCAGTGATCATCCCCTCGAAGCCGTTTTCGGGGCAGTAGCGGGACCGCAGTACCCAGTAGCTTCCCAGGGCCGGATCCTCGAACAGGTGCAGGCCCGGCCGGGTCTTGACATCCCCCCGACCGATCCCGTAGGAGTATTGGCAGAGCATGTTGAGCTGCTGTGTGGTGAACCCGGCCCGGACCTGCATGACGTTCCCTTTCTGCCAGACTCGTGAGGCATGGACCATGAACAACCGCCTCAAGGACCGACTATTCCCGTCCGGACTGCGCCGTCAGAAAAGAGGGAAACCGTCCTGCTGGCCCGTCGGCTGGTGCCCGCATTAGACTTGACATGCCATATCCATACAGGACCTATGCCGATGCCGGTGGGGGCACCGACATCCATGCGCGAAAGGAAATTCATGCCCGGAGCCAATCTGACTCGTGTGGAAGCCGAAGAGCGAGCCGTCGTCGTATCCAATGTCAGCTACAAGGTCAATCTGGACCTGACCAAGGGGCCTGCCACCTTCCCCTCCACGGCCCTGATCGACTTTGATGCCCGGCCGGGGGAGTCCACCTTTGTGGATCTGATCGCCGACCAGGTGAGCCTGATCGAGCTCAACGGCCAGCGCCTGGACCCGGCCCTGGCCTTCCGGGAGGACCGGATTGAGCTCAACGACCTGCGCCAGCACAACCAGCTGCGGGTGGAGGCCCTCTGCCGCTATTCGCGCACAGGCGAGGGACTGCATCGCAGCGTGGACCCCTCGGACGGCAACGTCTACCTCTACTCCCAATTCGAGGTGCCCGACGCCCGCCGGGTCTATGCCGTCTTCGACCAGCCCGACATCAAGGCGGTCTTCGACTTCACCGTGGATGCCCCGGCATCCTGGAAGGTCCTGTCCAACATGCCTCCCGCCTCCCATCAGGACCTGGACAGCCGTACCGCCGAGGGAACTCTGGAGGGCGGCCGCACCGAGGGCGTGACCCGCTGGATCTTCCAGACCACCCCTGTCATGAGCTCCTACCTGACCGCCTTCGCCGCCGGCCCCTACGCCCAATGGACCAGTGAGTATCAGAACGAGGACGGACGGACCATCCCCATGGGTCTGTACTGCCGCCAGGCACTGAAGGACTCCCTGGACGGGGACGCCGAATACCTCTTCGACGTGACCAAGAAGGGCTTCGCCTTCTATGCCAAGACCTGGGACCTGCCCTTCCCCTGGGCCAAGTACGACCAGATCTTCGTGCCCGAATACAATGCTGGCGCCATGGAGAACATCGGCCTGGTCACCTTCCGTGACTCCTACGTCTTCGAGTCCAAGGCCACCGGGGCCCAGATCAACCGCCGTGTGGAGACCGTCCTGCATGAGCTGGCCCACATGTGGTTCGGCGACCTGGTGACCATGAAGTGGTGGAACGACCTGTGGCTGAACGAGTCCTTCGCCGAGTTCATGTCGACCCTGGCCACCGCCGAGGCCACCGAGTGGACCGACGACTGGGCCACCTTCTGCTCCGGCGAGAAGAGCTGGGCCCTGACCGAGGACCAGCTGCCTACCACCCACCCGGTGGTGGCCCCCATCCGTGACCTGCACGATACCGAGGTCAACTTCGATGGCATCACCTACGCCAAGGGCGGCTCCGTCTTGAAACAGTTGGTCGCCTACGTGGGCCGTGAGCGCTTCTTCCAGGGCATCCACAACTATCTGACGGCCCATGCCCATGGCAACGCCACCCTGAAGGATCTGCTGACCGAGCTGGAGAAGACCAGTGGCCGCGACCTGGGCAACTGGTCCCGGCTCTGGCTTGAGGAGGCCGGCATCACCACGCTGACCAGCCAGGTGCAGACCGACGAGCAGGGGACCATCACCGCCATGCGGATCGACCAGACCGCCCCCGAGGAGCATCCTGTACTGCGCCCGCACCGCCTGGCTGTGGGCTTCTACGACGAGGACGAGTCCGGCAAGGTGGTGCGCACGGACCGGTTCGAGCTGGATCTGGACGGCCAGGGAGCCGAAGTGCCCCAGGTCGTCGGCAAGAAGCGTCCGGCCCTGATCCTGATCAACGACGACGACCTGACCTACGCCAAGCTACGTCTGGACCAGGATTCACTGGAGTATGCCACGCAGAATCTCTACCGGATTGAGGACCGTCTGGCCCGGGCCGTGGTCTGGCTCAGCCTTTGGGACATGACACGGGATGCGCAGTTCCCTGCCGAGCGCTTCATCAGCCTGAGCCTGAAGGCCCTGGCCACCGAGCATCAGTCCACCACCTTCCGCTACGCCCTGTCTCAGATCTCCACGGCAGCCCACCACTTCACCGCCTCCCGTCGCCGCCAGCCCATGCTGCAGCTGGTGGCCGGCACGCTCTGGGATCTGGCCATGAAGGCCCAGCCCGGTTCGGACGAGCAGTTCCAGCTGGTCCGCGCCTACCTGGGCTACGGGGACGACGCCGACTTCGAGGATCACGCCCGTGGTCTGCTGAGCGGCGACCTGAAGCTGGAGGGGCTGACCATCGACAACAACACCCGCTGGCTGATCATCCACGCCCTGTCCGCCCACGACCTGCTGGCAGACGGCGAGATCGACCGGGAGCTGGCCGCGAAAGACACCACGGAGAACCGGGAATTCGCCATGGGAGCCCGGGCAGCCCGTCCGACGGATCAGGCCAAGGCCTGGGCCTGGGATCAGGCCCTGCACAACGAGGATCTGACCAACTCGCAGATCGAGGCCCTGGCCGACGGCTTCTCCGGTTCCGGGGACCAGGAGCTCTTCGCGCCCTACGTGGACCGTTTCTTTGCGGCTGTGGACCAGGTCTGGACCCATAAGACCTTCCACATTGCGGAGACCCTGCTCAACCCCCTGTCGGCAGGCGGGCTCTACCCGACCAAGGCCGACCCGGCCGCCCTGGTCAAGGCGGGCGATGCCTGGCTGGCCGACCACGCCGAGGCCCCCAAGGCCCTGCGCGGGATGATCATCCAGAACACGGAGTCCTCCAGGCGCATCCTCAAGGTCCGCGAATACAACGAGCGGCTGCGCTGAGTATTCCGCCCGACCCTGGCCCGGGTGGCGACGGGTCAGGGTCGGGGCCATAATGAATCTGTTGCCTGCATGCAGGATGGTACGTTCGGAGGAGAGCAAATGCCCAGATTATTCGGTACCGATGGTGTACGCGGTTTAGCCAATAGGGACCTGACTGCACAACTGGCCCTGGATCTGGGCGATGCGGCAGTCCGTGTCCTGGGCCGTGGCGCGGATCGGTCCGCGGGCCGCCGACGGGCCCTGATCGGCCGTGACACCCGGGTCTCCGGGGACTTCCTGGCCTCGGCCCTGGCCGCTGGCATGTCTTCGGGTGGCTTCGACGTAATCGACGTGGGCATCATTCCCACTCCGGGCATCGCCTACCTGACCAGCGTGCTGAACGTGGAGATGGGGGCGGTCATCTCCGCCTCCCACAACCCCATGCCCGACAACGGCATCAAGTTCTTCGCCCGGGGCGGTTTCAAGCTCCAGGATTCCAAGGAGGACGACATCGAAGCGGTCCTGGGCCAGGACTGGGAGCGCCCGGTGGGCGAGGGCGTGGGCCGTGTCTCCCATGACACGGTGACCGCCACCAACATGTACATCGACCATCTGGTGGAGGCCGTGGCCCCTGTCGCCCCCGACAAGACCCAGCCCAAGCCCCTGGACGGTCTGCGGATCGTGGCCGACTGCGCCAACGGAGCCACCTCGGTGGTGGCCCCCGAGGCCCTGCGCCGGGCCGGAGCGGACGTGGTGGTCATCAACGCCTCGCCCGACGGTTACAACATCAACAAGCACGCCGGGTCCACCCACCCTGAACAGCTGCAGGCCATGGTCAAGGCCTCGGATGCGGTCATGGGCGTGGCCTTCGACGGGGATGCCGATCGCTGCCTGGCCGTGGACGAAGAGGGAAACATGGTCAACGGCGATCAGATCATGGGCATCCTGGCCCGCGCCAAGCAGCGCGAGGGCAAGCTGGCCAACGATACCCTGGTGGTCACCGTCATGAGCAACCTGGGACTCAAGCTGGCCCTGAAGCAGATGGGCATCGTCACCGTACAGACGGCTGTGGGCGACCGCTACGTCCTTGAGGAGATGCTGCGCGGGGGCTACACCCTGGGCGGCGAGCAATCCGGGCACGTCATCAACCGGGAGTTCGCCACCACCGGAGACGGTACCCTGACGGCCCTGACCCTGGCCAAGGAGGTCGTGCGCTCGGGCAAGAGCCTCAAGGAGCTGGCCGCCGACTTCCCCCAGCTGCCGCAGCAACTGATCAACGTCTCAGGCGTGGACAAGAATGCGGCCCGCACCAACGCCAAGGTCCAGGATGCGGTCGAGGCGGAGGAGCGGATGCTGGGCAACACCGGCCGGGTCCTGCTGCGGCCCTCGGGCACCGAGCCCCTGGTCAGGGTCATGGTCGAGGCGGCCACCCAGGAGCAGGCCGACCAGGTCTGCCAGCGGCTGGCCTCGGTCGTGGCCGACGAGCTGGCCATCTGAACCGACGACCCAGGAAAGGCGGAATCATCCATGTTCGGCAGAAAGGCGGCCTTCGACGCCGATCTCAACCACCGGGTGGAATCCATGCTGGCCGAGGCCGGCAAAGAGGAGCTCCTGCCTATCGTGCAGATGGGCGAGCCCGTCCTGCGCCAACAGGCCCAGCCCTACAAGGGTCAGCTGGCAGCTAAGACTCTGAACAGGCTGCTCAAGGCCATGCGCACCACCATGCTTGAGGCCCCGGGCGTGGGACTGGCAGCGCCCCAGGTGGGCCTGGGCCTGGCCATCGCCGTCATCGAGGACCATGTCCGCGACGACGAGGACGATCCGCGCCAGATCGACGAACTGCCCTTCAGGGTCATCATCAACCCCTCATATGAGCCAATCGGGCAGGCGACCGCGGCCTTCTATGAGGGATGCCTGTCCCTGGAGGGATTCCAGGCGGTCCGGCGGCGCTGGCTGGACATCACGGCCAGCTGGGAGGACCGTTCCGGGCGCAAGCACCGCCAGCGCATGCACGGCTGGCCGGCCCGCATCTTCCAGCATGAGACCGACCATCTATGGGGCGAGGTCTACATCGACAAGGCCGAGATTCGCAGTCTGTCCTCCGACGACAACCTGAGCGAGTACTGGGCCTACGACCCGGTCCCCACCGAGGCTGCGCGGGAGCTGGGCTTCACCATCTGAATCCTTCGAACCCTCTAAATTCTCTTGACCCTCTGGTCCAGGGCCATGGCCTCTGTCAGCTCCGGACCGTCGCCTTTTAAGGGTGCCACGGGGTGCATAGTCAATGTTTCAGAGGCATGGTGGCCAGGCTCCACAGCCTTGGGCAGGATCGTACTGCCCTCTGTGCCTGGGTCCAGCCAGGGGTCCACGTTCTCATCAGTGATCAGCAGGGGCATCCGGTCGTGCACCCGGGCGGCCTCCGGCGTGGCTTGCGTCGTCAGGATGGTGGCGGTCAGCAGCCAGGGTTGACCAGGCCTGGCACGCCACCAGGAGTAGAGTCCGGCGATGTTCAGGGTGTGGCCGTCGGGAGCCTGGAAGTAGTAGGGCTGGTGGTCAGGTGTCCACTCGTAGTAGCCGCTGGCCGGAATGATGGCCCTCTGACTCCTGGCCGAGTCCGCGTAGGTCCGCTTGGTCAGGGCGCTCTCCACCCGGGCGTTATGGGTGGGGTAGGCCATCTGATCGCTTTCGGACCAGGAGGGGACCAGGTTCCAGCGGGCCGGATGCAGGTGCCGTTGCCCATGTCGGTCCTGGGCCACCAGGGCGATGACCGACCCGGGGCTGATGTTCCATGAGGGTTCGGGCAGTCCCGGAGCCTGCCGGGCACTATAGTGTTGGGCCAGGCTGGAGTAGTCCAGGTCGGCCGCGAATCGTCCACACATGAAGCCCATTCTATGGATGCCCGGAGTCCCCGTCGAGGAAACGCCGGTGGCCTCTTCCCGGGCCAGTCTAAATGCTGTTTGGCCCCTCTTTCCTGCTAGCATGAAGGTGGTCTGCGGCAGCGGTGCATACATTGAGGATGGCCGTGGCCACAGCAAAATATTCAACGTTGTTTTTGCCCTGTCTGGCATGAGGCCGGTGGTGGCATTGTGATTAGGAGATGGTTTATGCCTCAGAAGATCAAGGCGTCGATTGCCTACGGCATCGGCAAGGGCTTTGCCCAGCCCGAGGAGATCATCATTGACGACCCCATTGGCGCGGAGGTCCTGGTGGACGTGCAGGCCTCGGGTCTGTGCCATTCGGATCTGCACCTGGTCGAGGATGACGACAAGTTCTTCCCCTTCCCGGCTGTGATCGGCCATGAGATCTCGGGCATCGTCGAGGCCGTGGGCCCCGAGGTGTCCGGCATCAAGGTGGGCGACCACGTGGTGGCCTCCCTGGAGCAGGTCTGCGGACATTGCGCCAACTGCCTCAAGGGCCAGCCCCAGTCCTGCACCCAGCAGCAGGAGTGCGTGCGCGGCGCAGGCGAGAAGCCCCGTCTGTCCTTCCCGGACGGCCGGCCCATCACCCAGGCCTTCGGCACCGGCGGTTTTGCCGAGAAGGCCCTGATTCACGAGAACCAGCTGGCCGTGGTCAACAACCAGGTCAAGTGGGATGAGGCCGCCTGCATCGGCTGCGCCACCATCACCGGAGCCGGAGCGGCCATCAACACCGCCCATGTGCGTCCCGGCGACACCGTGGCCGTCATCGGCACCGGCGGCATCGGCCTGAACATCATCTCGGGAGCCCGGATTTGCGGCGCCAAGCGGATCATCGCCATCGACCTGCTGGACAACAAGCTGGAGTTCGCCCGCAAGTTCGGCGCCACCGACGTCATCAACTCCAAGAACGAGGACCCTGTGGCCAAGGTGCGCGAGCTGACTGACGGCGGCGTGGACCAGGCCTTCGAGGCCATCGGTCTGCCCGTCACCATGAAGCAGGCCTGGGACATGCTGGGCGTGGGCGGCACCGCCTACCCGATCGGCCTGACCAAGCCGGATGCCACGGTCTCCCTGGAGATCAACCCGGCCGATCTGCTGGTCCACCAGCGCGGCTTCAAGGGTGTGTGGATGGGCTCCACCAACATCAAGCACGACATCCCCATGTATGCCGACTTCGCTGTGGACGGCAGGCTGAACATGCATGACATCGTCAGCCAGCACATCAAGCTGAGCCAGATCGACGAGGCCTACAAGCAGCTGGTCAACGGCGAGGTCATCCGTTCGGTCATCACCGAATTCGACTGATCGGCCTTTGGGGTTTATAGAAAAATCAATTTATTTCAGATCCCTGGGTTTAATTGAGTAGATTCTTGATATGGATCTATGAGGGGTTGTCGGACCGCTGCAGTCCAACAACCCCTTACCTTTCCTGAGTTAGGATAATCTGCACTACGTGATGATTGATCCGACGGTTTCCGCGCTGAATCAGGAAGAGGTGATTCCTTATGCGCAGACGGTACATGAGGTTTTTTAGAAAGACTGCATACTACTTATAATTGAGGTACGACGAACTAAATTTTCTAATTTTCCCTAAACTTTCGATTGGCAAAAATTATCTTTATGCTGTGAAATTCGACCAGAAGGATCATGTTGGATGTCGGCATTTCGCGCACTGTTAAGCATCGGTCCTTTCACACTATAGCTTCTTTTTGCTAGGACGCAGTATCGCGGCAAGCTTTGCACATGCGCAGTTTGCGGCTAGATTCCTGTGACTGTGCCCTTTGTGCATAGATAATATATGACTGCCATGGATGATCCTCAATAAAAAATGGACTAGTCTGTGATGATGCCAAATACTATACACTGCCTACATTGGGATTATTTTCATTAAAATAAAATTGTACATTAAACTGTATTGCTATTGTTCTTTGGGGCGCATCACGCTTCCACGCTTAACTATAGTCATAGGTAATACCACGTGATTTTCTGTTTTTCGATTTCGTCGTTGATCGATAATCATTTCTATGGCCTTACGTGAAGCAGAGTTGAAGGGTTGATGAACTGTCGTCAGAGGTGGATCCAAGTAATTTGCAGGGAATATATCCTCAAAACCAACGACAGAGAGATCATCGGGTATAGATAGGCCCCTTTCGTATGCTGCACGGTAGACGGCCGTTGCTACCTGGTCGTTGCAGGCAAAAATCGCAGTAGGTCGATTAGAACGGTCAAGCAAGTGACAGGCAGCCTCATATCCGCTTTGAGGAGAGAGATCAGTCGTCTCTTCGAGCTCATCAGAAATATCAATGTCCTCATGATGTGCTGCGGTGAGGAAACCTCCATATCTAGAAATGGTAGCCTGCGCATCTGCGGGACCATTGATTATGCCGATGCGTCTATGTCCCATAGATATCAGATACTGAGTTATTTGAAAGGCGCCAGTCCACCTATCAAAGGAGACCCACATTGCTTTGTCATCCAGAGGTGTGACTGGATTTAATATAACATATGGAATATTTCTAGATTTTAAAAGCTTCTTTTCTGCTTCAGGAATTTGAGTTATCTGGTGTATCACCACACCCATGGGGTTGCGGTCAATGATGCTGCGGAAGCAGTGCTCTATGCTGAGGCCCGCCTCTAGCTGGGTTACGGTCAGTGCGAAACCGGCCTGCTGCACCCAATATGAGACTTCTTTGGTAAAAGCTGTTGTACAGTCTGAATCGAGATGGTCTAGAACCAGCTCAATTGTATGAGATACTTTAGTGCTGACCAGCGGTTTGAAGTATCCATTTTCATCAAGCACCTCTTCTACATGTCGCCTAGTGTCAGCAGCGATTCCCGCTCTGCCATTGATGACCTTGGAAACTGTCGACGCCGAAACGCCAGCGAGCTCTGCTATTTCGGAAACCTTCACTGCAAGTCACTTCCTTCCCCCATTGATCGATCCTTGCAAGGACGGGACTCAGAAACTTAGGGTTACAAAAGCAGACCTGTGCAATTGCAGGTTGACGCAGAGCCTGCTTAGTTCATAAGTATATAATAAAGATCTCCAGCTTAGAAATATTTCCAAAGCGTGTTTGTACTTTTCGAACTATATCGCTATAGTCTGAACTGTCATTAAAGAAATAGATCGCGGTATATATGACGAAGGAGTCTATCGTGAGCACAATTACCAAAGTCCAAACATATGATTTTCGCTTTCCCACTTCTCAAACCCTATCCGGCTCTGATGCCATGAATCCTGATCCTGATTATTCCGCCGCATATGTAGAAGTTCACACTAATAAAGACGACGGTATCGTAGGTACAGGTTTTGTCTTCACCATCGGTCGGGGTAACGATGTGGTCTGCCGGGCCATTGATTCCATGTCGCAGGTCTTGGTAGGGCGTAATGTTGAGGATTTTCTTGATAACATGCGAAGTGCTTGGGATCTCTTGGTCGGTGACTCCCAATTGCGATGGCTTGGTCCGGAAAAGGGAGTGGAACATATGGCCATTGGCGCTGTACTTAGCGCTCTTTGGGACATTAAGGCTAAGAGGGCAGGCAAGCCCCTGTGGAGGCTCCTCGCTGAGATGGAACCAGAAGAATTGGTAAGCACACTTGATTTCCGTTATCTTACTGATGCTCTTCGTCCAGAGGAGGCTACAGAAATCCTCAGGCAAGGGCAGAAAGGCAAGGAAGAGCGTATCAAATATCTGCTCAAGAACGGCTATCCCGGATACTCCACTGCAGCAGGGTGGCTGGGTTACGCAGACGAGAAGATGGTGGAAATAGCCAAGAAGGAGACCCAAGAAAAAGGCTTCAAGCAAATCAAGCTTAAGGTTGGGCATAATGTTGACGACGATCTGCGTCGTCTCGCATTGGCTCGTGCGACAGTTGGTCCTGAAGTTCGCTTGGCGGTTGATGCAAATCAAGTATGGGATGTTCCTGAGGCCATAGAGTGGATCAATAAGTTTCATGATTTTGATTTGGCTTGGGTGGAGGAGCCGACTAATCCAGACGATATCATTGGTCACGCGACTATCGCCCGTGCTATCAACCCCATCCCTGTAGCAACCGGCGAGCAGATGCAGAACCGCATCATGTTCAAGCAATTCCTACAAGAAAATGCCTTCGGCGTCATGCAGATAGACGCTACCAGGGTTGCTGGCCCTCAGGAGATCGTGCTCGAGTATCTTATGGCAAAGAAGTTCAATAAAATTGTATGCCCGCATGCCGGAGGAGTCGGGTTGTGCGAAGCTGTCTGCCATTTTGCCATGTTCGATTACTGCGCAGTGTCTGGTACCATGGATGGCCGGATGATCGAATACGTTGATAACCAACATGAGTATTTTGTCCATCCCACTGAGATACGTAATGGCAATTATGTGGCTCCCACAGCCCCAGGTAATGGCACTGAGATGACGATAGAGACGGCCGAAAAGTATATTTACCGCGGTTGATGTTCGGTTGGGAAGGCAATGATGCCCCCTCGCCCTCACTCCCTTCTATTTGATTCTGCTGAATTCATGCCTTTCGCTCCAAAGTTCTGAGCCCCGGACTTTTCCATTAGGAACATTTATGTGGTGAGCTCGAATGAAGCATGAATTTAATCATACATTGCACATCGTTTCACAGAAAGACGTCTCATGAATTCAATTATCGCAGCGGCTCCTTTACTCTTGGCAGCTGCTTCAGAACAGCCTCCACAGGTTCATCTGAACCCCGTGGCTCTATTGATCAGCATTATCGTGGGTGTGGTTGTGTTGATCATGTTGGTCTCTGCCGCACATGTTCACCCATTCATAGCCATAATGATTGCGTCGATGATCACAGGCATCGGATCAGGCTATGGTTTGATGAATACCATCAATTCCTTTCTTGATGGGTTCGGTTCGACGACCAAAAGCGTGGGCATATTAGTTGGAATCGGTGCCATGCTAGGTCAAACACTCATGGTTACGGGTGCGACTGGTGTGCTTGTAGACACACTGGTTGATCATTCGTCAACAAAATGGTTGCCCTGGACTATGGCTTTGATTGGTTCGCTGATAGGGTTGCCCATGTTCTTCGATGTGGGCCTGATTATTATGGTTCCGGTCATTATCATGGTTTCCAAGCGTTCCAAGTTGCCCATTATGATGATTGCAATGCCATCCCTGGCTGGTTTGTCTTCCATGCAGGCTCTTGTACCGCCTCATCCTGGACCTACGGCTGCCTTAAAGACGTTTTCTAACGGAAGCATGGGCATAACCATGGGAATTGGTGTGCTGATCGCTATTCCCACTGTCATTATTTGCGGCCCTCTCTTTGCGCGCTATGCTACAAGGATTGTTGGTAGAGGGGCTCCAGATACTTTCGACATGTCGAGTTTGGAAAATCGACCAGAGGGTAGCAGGCGTCCTTCGTTCTTGCTCTCTCTTATGTGCATTATTTTCCCAGCCCTTCTGCTGTTGATCACATCCATTGCAACAATGATCGATCCTAAGCTTGGCACTTCAAAAGCGATGGGTCCGCAGATATTGCAGTTCGTCGGCAATCCTGAGGTCGCCTTGCTGATTTCGCTCATTTTCTCGGCCCTTGTCCTCTTCAAGGTCACCAATTTCCCATGGAAGAAAATTCAAAGCGAGGCAGGCAATTCTCTGAAGCCCATCGCAGGAATCGTCTTTATCCTAGGCGCGGGTGGTGGTTTCAAGACAGTCCTTATTGATACCGGGATTGGTGATATGTTAACTGAATTTGTGAAGACCTCCCATATTTCGGTGCTGCTTATCGCTTGGGTTATCGCTGCGTTTGTTAGGATCGCGACCGGCTCTTCTACGGTATCCGCCATAACTACTGCAGGAATCCTTGAACCAGTGGCTGTAGCGATGGGCCTGAACCCCGTTGGTGTAACTCTTCTGGTATTGGCCATTGGTGCCGGTTCCATCGTATTCTCATTCGTCAACGATGCCGGATTGTGGTTGGTCAAGGAATATTTCGGATTCTCTTTGACCGAGATGTTCAAGACATGGACCGTGATGCAAACTCTCTTAGGGGTTGTGGCGTTCATCTTCGTGATGCTCTTGAGCATTGTCCTGATGTAAAGGAGCGATTGGTTGGTTCGGGGATGAGCCCGTTCATCATAAACTTCTTGCCAGAAGCATAGGGGTTCATTATTTAACGAATGAGGAGTATTGGTATGGCGAAAAAATTCCACGGTATTTACTGCCCTTCGATCACGATTACAAAAAAGAACGGTGACATTGATTACGATCTTTGGGGCCGTCATCTCGACCATCTGATCGATGCCGGAATTGACGGAGTACTGATCTTTGGCAGCATAGGTGAGTTTTATGCATTCGATTTGGAGACCAAAAAGAAGGTCATACAGTACGTTTCAGATCACGTGGCGTGCAGAATGAAGGTGCTGGTGGGGATTGGCGGAACAAATCCTGATGAGGTGGTCGACTTCGCGATAAATGCCGAGGAATCCGGAGCTGATGGTGTTGTTGCTGTAGCTCCCTATTACTTCGGCCCCTCGAATGAGGCAGCTGAAGACTACTATGATATGATTTGCAGATCGATCAAACTCCCGGTCCTCCTTTACAATTTTCCTCCCCGAACAGGAATGGATTTGTCCCCAGACCTAGTTGTCAAATTGGTTTCCAGCCATCCCAATATCGTGGGAATCAAAGATACGGTCGATACGATCAGCCATACTCGCAAGGTAATCGCAGCTGTTCGCAAGGTTAATCCTGATTTTTGTGTACTCTCGGGGTTTGATGAATACTACACAGCTAACAGAATTGCCGGTGGCGATGGAGTGCTTTGCGGGCTAACAAACGTTGAACCAGAGACCTTTGTCGCCATGCATTCTGCATATGAGCATGAAGATTACCAGACGGCTCTGCGATGTGCGGAGCGTGTCAATGCCTTAATGCAGATATATGATGTGGCCGATCTGTTTATTTCCTCTATTAAGGGAGCGGTAAAGGCCAAGGGATTGCCGATTTGTACAGATATACGAAAGCCTGCTGTCCAACTTACTAGTGACCAGGAAACAAAAATTGCTGATATTCTCGAATCCCGCTGATGTTTTAGCTTGGCGCATCATGACTGGGTAAACAATGCTAAGTCAGCTGATTGTTACGACTAATGCGGACGTTGCAGGAAATGATAACTCCAGTGACGTCCGCACTCGTTGAGCTCTAGTGCTTTTAACTAGTGCCAGTTAGATTGTTTCTTCAATACGCATAAGATCAGAAAATTTGCAGCGACCAAAGCACTTTTGGCTATTTGGCTGCGGGATTATCCGCTTCTTTGCCTCTGCACAAGGTGGGATTTCATTGCAGTTGCACGAAAGATTCCGTTGCGGAAACCCGGCTGCTCTGATCTAAGTGCATAAGGTTGCTGCTGGTTGATTAATTATCTTCTGCCGTCTGATTATCGGCGGAAAGCTGCTTCAGCTCTGCACGGACCTTCTGGAGCTTGGCGAAGGCCGTGTTGCGGTCCTGGGTGGTTTTGGCCCGGCCGTGGTCCCCGGTCAGCTTGGCCTCCTGGGCCTTGAGCAGGTCGATGCGCTCGCGGACGGCGAGGCGGCTGTCCAGATCCGTGCCGTCAGTCTGGTCCAGGGTCACCTGGGCACACAGGCTGTCCCAAACCTGGTCCATATCGTCGCCGACCAGGGTCAACTTGGTCTTATCGGCAGGGCGTGGCCTGCCCAGGTGGAGCGTATGTCTGGTCTCATGACCGGCTTTGGTGGGCAGGGCCCGGCGGACGGCCGGGGTGCAGGCCAGACCCTCTTCGCCCTGGTGAATGGTGATGAAAACCATACCTGAGGAGCGCATGGCGGCGATATGTTCCAGCACGTCCTCCGGCACATCGGGGGTCTTCAGCCCGATGGCCATGACCAGCACCTCATGGCAGTGCGCGCCATCCGTCACAGGGATGGTCCCGGGCCGCAGCAGGGCCAGCATGACGATCCTGTCGACGCTGGTGGAGAAGTGCTGGCGCAGCCGTGAGGAGACGGGCGGTCGCGTGGTGAAAGCTCGTATGGGCAGTTCGCCCTTGGCTGCTGGAATGGCAGTGGTGGGCGGCAGGCCCAGGGAGAGCGCGGATACGCCTTCGTAGCTTGCGATTGTCATCCTTGGCCTTTCTGTCGCTGTTTCCGTCATTCTACCGGCAGGAGCGCGACCAGGGGCAGGAGTGTCCGTTTGCCGGCAAGGTATATTGGCTGTAAACCCGCAAGACCGGATGCGAGAAGCTGTGCGGGTTGGAGTGATGAGGGCTGAATGATGAGCAAGGATGCACAGATGACCGTAACCGACGAGGAACGTGAACTGTTGGAGGGATGGACCGAGGTCGACGGGGACCTGGATGGTTGCAGTCCCGATATGGTTCGGGCCGTTCTGGGATCCCGGCTGACCTTCGGGCGCATGGATGCTCCCCGTTCCCGTCACTGGCAGGTGCCCGAGGGGGTGGACTGCTTCAACGACATCGCCTATGTGGACGATGGTTTGCGAGCCCACAAGCTGGATCTCTACCTGCCTCATGATGTACTGCTGCGCAACGGCAGGGTTACCCCGGTCTACATCGACATCCACGGCGGCGGGTTCATGTACGGCTACAAGGAGCTCAACCGGAACTTCTGTACCCACCTGGCCCAGCGTGGCTTTGCGGCCTTCTCGGTCAACTACCGGCTGATCCCCAGCACGGACTTCATGGGCCAGCTGTCTGACGTGCTGACCGCTCTGACCTGGATCAAGAACCACCTGGACGAGTATCCGGTCTCGCCCGACAGGATCTTTCTGACGGGTGACTCGGCCGGAGGCACCCTGGCGCTCTATATGCTGGCTGTGGAGTCCGATGACCAATTCGCGCAGAGGCTGGGGCTGAAGCCTGCCGGGCTGCGGCCCCGGGGTGCTGCCTTCGTCTCAGGCCTGTTCGATCTGACTCCTTACTTATCGGTGGATCCGGAAGACTCCGATACAACTGGATCCGCCACCAATGCCCTGGCCATGGTTGCTCCATCCTTCTTCAGAAGCTTCGTGCAGGCTGGGGGCGACCAGGTGGCCGACCTGACGACCATGGTCGACATGGTCCGCCTGCCGCCGGTATTCCTGAACACCAGCGCCGACGACTTTCTGCAGGGTGACGCGCTCAAGCTGGCCGAGATTCTGTGCGGGAAGGGCCGCGACTTCGAGCTGCATGACCTGAGGCCCAACCGCCTGCAGACCCTGGGACACGTCTATCCGGTGGCCATGACCTGGCTGGAGGAGAGCCGGCAGGCCCTGGACCAGATCCACGATTTCTCCTACGACCTGATTTGAGCCTCTCTGCGCGCCTGGTTCATCCGCTAGTTGGCTATGATGGGAGGGGAAAGGTGGGCATCGATGGCGCAAGGCCCCCGGTGTCTGCACCGCCGCTTACAGAGGAGTGATTCATGGACGAGAAGACCTTGGTAGAGAAGCTGAGCAACCTGGAGACCATCGACCAGCTGGTTGACCTGTCCAAGGAGATCGGCCAGCCCCTGTCATACAACGACGCGGACCAGCTCTTCGGCAGGATCAACCAGTGCAAGAATGATGTCGCACAGCTGGGCGGCGACACCATCGCCAAGCTGGCCAAGCAGGTCTTCAACATTTGAGGCATATGAATCTGAAGTATCAGATTCCATAAGGGCGGGCCGGTATCCGGTTCCGCCCTCTTCTTATGCCGGTTTCATGCCCGGGCCCGGGCCTCCTGCTCGATCTGGGCCAGGCTCTTGCCACGGGTCTCGGGCACCATGACCCAGGCGAACACCAGGGCGCACACATTGATCAGGGCGAAGAGCAGGTAGGTGCCGGTGCCGCCCAGTCGGGCCAGCAGGGTGGGGAAGACCAGGGAGAGCCCGAAGTTGGTCAGGTTCATGGCCACGTTGGCGTAGCCCATGCCACGGCTCTTGACCTGCTGGGGGAAGATCTCGGACAGGAGCAGCCAGGTGACCGGGGCCACCAGGCCCTGGACGAAGACCACGTAGATCATCATCATGCCGATCATGATCCAGGCGGCAGTCCGTGACCCGCTGCCCGGGGCGCCGACGAACCGGTAGCAGACCCCGATGGCCGCCAGAAAGATGATGGTGCCTGCAAGTCCCACAGCCAGAATGGCGCGGCGGTCGAAGCGGTCGATCAGTCCCAGCCCTCCGATGGTTGCCGCTATGGCGGAGACCAGGATGACGGGCACGGTGGCCACCATGGACAGGGAGGGGTCGAAGCCCAGGGTGTCGGTGAAGATGGTCGGCGCGTAATAGTTGACGATGTTCAGCCCGGTCAGCTGGTTGATCATGGCCACGCCGATGCCCACGATCAGCACCCGCCGGAGCCAGGGGGCCTTGAAGCCGGCGGTCTTCGCGCTCGCCGGATCCGACAGCTCCCTCATGGTCACCCGGGCCTCTGCCTGGTCGCGGGTGGACTCCAGGAAGACTGCTGCCTGGTCCGATTGGCCACGGCGGATCAGGTGGGCCGGGCTGTCACGCAGGAAGCAGGCCAGCAGGGCCAGCAGGATGGCGGGCGGCACTAGGGCCCAGAGCATGGTCCGCCAGTCGGCACCCATCCGGTCCAGGATGGCGTTGACACTGACGGCCAGCAGCTGCCAGACCACGATCATGACCGAGTTGACCGAAACCACCCGTCCGCGTTCCTCCGTGCCGACCGTATCGGCCAGGTAGATGGGCACGATGGTCGAGGTCATGCCGATGCCAGCTCCGATGATCAATCTTCCCAGACCAAGCAGGATCAGGCTGGGGGTCAGGGCGCTCAGCAGGGCTCCGGGGATGGCCAGCAGGGCGCCGGCCAGGATGATGTGCTTGGGGCCGAAACGGTCGTTGAACTTGCCAGCCAGGTAGGATCCCAATGCAGCTCCTATCAGCAGGGCTGAGGTGACCATGCCCTGTTCGCCGGCAGTCAGATGCCCGCCCGGGCCGGAGCCTAGATTCATGCTGATCAGCGCGCCAGAGATGACGGTCAAGGTATAGCCATAGAGGCCGCCGGCCAGCACACCCAGGGCGGTCATCAGTTGCAGATTGCGCCGCCGCCCTTGAATCGCAGCCATGGGCTCCCCTTTCGCCAGATCATCCGGGCTTAATCAGGGTAATCATAGGCATCTGGGGGAGCGGTCCGTCGACCAGGCTCGCCATTGTGGACAGGGGAATCAGCCGGAGAACCAGCTGCTGGATTCGCTATCCGGATTCGTTATCCGGGCCCTGGTTGCGGGCTATATGAACATTTGCGGATATTGTCCACGACTTGCGCATGTCATAGGGGAGCGAAACCGCTCGATTTCGCATATGATAAACAAGCATCCACCACAAGGACATCGTGGATGCATACGGCCATGGTTCCATACAGCCATGGCGATGAAAGGAAACATTGTATGCGTAAGCTGATTCTCGATCTGGACACTGGTGTCGACGACACTCTGGCTATCTCCTATGCCCTGGGCAGCCCCGAAGTTGAGCTGATCGGCATAACCGGCACCTATGGCAACGTGCTCCTGGAGCAGGGCATCCGCAACGATCTGGCCATCACCGACCTGCTGGGTCATCCTGAGGTCAAGGTCTACCCGGGCTTGTCCCACGCCTGTAAGGCGGACTCCTTCGAGGTGCTGCCCGTCTCCGCCTTCATCCACGGCGAGAACGGCATCGGCGACGTGGCCATCCCCGACTCGGACCGCAAGGCTGAGACACAGTCGGCCGTGGACTTCATCATCGATGCGGTCAACACCTACGGCAAGGATCTGGTCTACGTGCCCACCGGCCCCATGACCAACATCGCCGCCGCCCTGGCCAAGGAGCCTGACATCGCCCAGCGCATAGGCTCCATTGTGCTCATGGGCGGGGCCCTGACCGTGCCGGGCAATGTGGACGCCTGGCAGGAGGCCAACATCTCCCAGGACCCGGACGCGGCCGATGTGCTCTTCCGCTCCGGCGCTCCCGTGACCATGGTCGGCCTGGACGTGACCCTGCAGACCCTGCTGACCTACAAGGAGACCGCCCGCTGGAGGCAGCTGGGCACTGCGGCAGGCAACTTCCTGGCGGACATGACCGACTTCTACATCAAGGCCTACGAGACCACCTCGCCCCATCTGGGTGGTTGCGGCCTGCACGATCCGCTGGCCGTGGGCGTGGCCGTGGATCCGACCCTGGTCACCACCCTGCCCATCAATATGAAGGTGGAGACCGAAGGCGCCACTCGCGGGCGTACCATCGGGGACGAGCAGCGGCTCAACGACCCGAACAAGACCATGCGCGTGGCCGTCGGCGTGGACGTGCCCCGCTTCCTGGACGAGTTCATGACCCGGATCACCAGGCTGGCCTCCCAGGCCGACTGAGGTCCTCCATCCCCGGCAAGTTCACGCAAAAGAAAGAGAATTGAAGACATTATGTCCGAAAAGCAATCCACCGAGGATTCGACAGCCGTACGATCGCTGATCCTGCTGCTGATCACCTTCGTCCTGGGCACCCTGTGCCTGCAGGGCTTCAACCTGGTCTTCCAGCAGGTCGGCAAGGATGCCGGCGCCCCCGACCAGGCCTCGCTGATCACGGCCCTACCCAGCATCGTCCTGGGCATCGTCTGCTTCATCTACGGGTCCCTGGGTGACTTCGTATCCCTGCGCAAGCTGGTCACCTTCGGCCTGTGCATACTGTTCATCGGGTCCGTGTATGGATACGTGGCCAACACGATCATGGCCCCCAACATCTGGAATGTGATCGCGGCCCGGCTGCTGCAGACCGCCGGCGAACAGGTGGCTGGCTCGGCCTACCTGGTCGTGGCCACCAAGTACCTCAAGCCCTCACTGAAGGTGATCTTCTTCGGCATCTTCACGGCAGGCTACCAGGTGTCTGCAGCCATCGGCATCTTCGCCGCCGGCCTGCTCAGCTCCATAGCCTGGCAGTACCTCTTCCTGATTCCCGCGGTCACCATCATCTTCCTGCCCATCCTGCTCAAGAGCCTGCCCACCGGCGGCGGCAACGGCGAGAAGGTGGACTGGCTGGGCTTCGTCATCTTCGGACTGGCCACGGCCCTGCTGACCCTCTTCTTCTCGTACACGGCCTGGTGGCTGCTGGTGGCCTCCGCTGTCTGCTACCTGATCTTCGCCGTGTACATCAGCCGGGCCAAGAGCCCCTTCATCACCCCGGACTTCTTCCGCAACAAGCGCTGGCTGATGGGCATCGGGCTGATTCTGATCTTCTACTTCATGAACTACTGCATGTCGCCCATCTTCAACGCCATCGGACGTGACGTCTACAAGGTGTCGACCACCACGGTCTCCCTGCATGTGGTCTGGGCCTTCCTGGTGGCCGCCGTGCTGGGCACCACCTCGGGCGCCATTGTAGATAAGATCGGCCGAAAGACCGCCATCATCATCGCCGCCTGTCTGATGATTCTGGGCTTCTCCGGGACGGCTCTGGTGGTCAATTCCGGCCTGCTGGCCCTGACGCTGACTGCCTGCGTCTACTATGCCGGGGTCGGACTGATGTATTCGCCCATCGTCTCCACCGTGCTTGACACCCTGCCCCAGGACCAGTCGGGCCGCGGCGTGGGCATGAACGATCTGGTCATGAACGTGACCGGCTCCATCGGCATCGCCATCATCGGCGGTCTGATGGGCAAGCCCAGCCTGGAGGGTTTCAGCATCATGGGCGCCACCGGCCCGGCCGCCAACTACAGCAACCTGCTGCTGATCGGAGCTGCCGTGTCCCTGCTGGGCCTGGTCGTGTACTTGGCCTGCAAGAAGACCATCTACGCCACGACTGCCGACCAGCAGTAGAACAGTTGTAGTCGACCGTCCGAGCTGGATAAGAGGAGTCGATTCCTCTGTTGCGTTCGGGCGGTCGACTGATATGTGTGGTGGGGGCGCGGGAGGAAGTGTCGGCTCTCTTGGGGTTGGGCCTTAAGTGACACTTTTCCTCCCTGCCCCCTATATGGGCCGGGGGCGGGGGGATTGATACGCGCCCCAGGCCTTTTCTTACTCGTGCGAAGCGTAAAGCAGTCGGTGCGTTTCCCTCCGGTGGCGGCGGGATGCGAGGACTCCGCCCATGCCGGTCATGCCGGTGCCCAGGGCGAGCAGGATGCCTTCCCCTCCGGCCTTGGGGAGCACGCCTGCGGGCAGGTACGTGTATCTGAGGGAAGTGTCGGTCAGGGTGATTCCTGTGCCACCCATCGTGTAGTCGACGCTGACCGTGACCGTGCCCGGCAAATGTGCGGGCGTGGTCACGGTGACGCTGCTGCCGTCGCCGCGCGTCAGGTCTGATGCGGGGGTCTGGTCGAATCTGACGCCGGTGATCACCAGAGCCAGGTTGAACGACACCGGCACAGGAGCCGACTTGTTGTTTGTGCTGTTGTTGCCGAGCTGGCCAGCGCTGTTGTCTCCCCATGCCCAGGCGTTGCCGTCGCTGCCCACGGCCAGCGAATGAGTGTATCCGGCGCTGACTTGCACGGCTTGCAGTCCTTTGCTCGTGTCGGTGGGGCTGGCGGGGTCGCGCACGCGCATAGGAACAGGATTCGCGTCACTGGTCCCGCTGGCGGTGTTGTTGTCGAGCTGGCCATAGGTGTTGGATCCCCATGCCCAGGCGTTGCCGTCGCTGCCCAGGGCCAGGGAATGATCGCCTCCGGCGCTGACCTGCAGGTAGGTGAAGTCCGCTGGCAGGTCCGGGTACGTGCTGCGGTCGGGCGTCTTCACCCTGACCGGCGCATGCCGCTCGCTGGTTGTCCCGTCGCCGAGCTGGCCACTGTAGTTCCATCCCCAGGCGTAGGCGTTGCCGTCGCTGCCCAGGGCCAGGGAATAATCGCCTCCGGCGCTGACCTGCAGGTAGGTGAAGTCCGCTGGCAGGTCCGGGTACGTGCTGCGGTCGGGTGTCCTCACCATGACCGGCGTAGACCGGTGGCTGCGGCCTGTCCCGTCGCCGAGCTGGCCATAGTAGTTGCCTCCCCAGGCGTAGGCGTTGCCGTCGCTGCCCACCGCCAAGGAAAAACCAGCGTATGTTGATCCGCTGACCTGGCTGAACCTGATGCCCCGGCTGGCGCTGTCGGGCGGGGTGATGGTGGTGGATTCCCTGCCCAGCTGGCTGCCCTTGTCCGGGCTGATGCTCCACGTGCTGTTCCGGCTTGCCGGCGTCCACTTGGCGGTCAGGGTCAGATTCTTAGTGACGGGCTTGCTGAAGTCGTAGGCTACCTCGCCGGTGAACCATCCGTCGAACAGGAAGCCTTGGCGCGTAGGGTCGGGGGAGGGCCGCTTCACCCTGCCGTTGGTGGTGGGGAAATGCTGGTCTGCTGGTTCGGGTTTTCCTCCGCCCGTGTTGAATCGGACCGTGAGCGTGGATCTTGGTTCCGCGCCTCGTATCAGCGGCTGGTCGACCGTGTACTTCAGGCTCTTGGTGAAGGGCTGGCCGTCTTGACTACCTGTGATGAGAATGGCGGCTGGCCCCGGCTTGCGTGCGGGCAAGTCCGCCTGCCATGAGCCGTTGTTCCTGGTGAGTTTAAGCGGCTGGCTGTCCATGCTGGCTGATTCCAAGGTGGATTCTATGATGGTGCTGATTCTTACTGGCTGGCCGGGCTGGCCCTGCCCGTCCAGGCTCCACCTGTAGATGCCGCCCTGCCTGTCCCAGGCGGTGATCCTGCTGCCGATGCGAACCGCTTGCATGTAGCGTTGGTTCTCTTTATTCGCACTGGTGGGTGTTTCGCCGGGCTTCCAGGCCCAGATATGGCCGTCCTTGTCCACGATGAGGGCCTGGCTGTCGTTGGTGGTGATCCGGCTGGCTTTCATGCTTTTTGGCAGGCTGAAAGCTGTGATGCTGGTTGTGCTGTCGGCCAGGTGATGGGTATGACCGTCTGTGTCCAGCAGGAGGAATCCCTGGTTGAGGGCTTGGACTTGGACGATGTGCATGCCCGGGTCCTGCTTGATGCGTTCTGGTTTGGCTTTCCCGGTGTTGATCGTCTCCAAGGTCCAGGCTTGTCCGTCCGCGTCCACGATGAGGGCCTGGATGCCGGAGGCGACGGCGGTGACGGCCTGCGCCTGCCCGGGCAGGCTGAACGTGGCCCGCTCAGTGGATTTCGGATCTTGGCCGGCCTGGTGGCTGTGGATTCGGCCCTGCCGGTCCACGGCCAGCAGCAGGTCTCCGTTCATGCTGATGCTGGTGAACCCGACATCCTGTCCGGTGTCGAAGAGCGTAGGCGCGGGCTGCTGGTTGTCCCAGGTGTATATGTGCTGGTCGGATCCGAGTGCTGCCTGCAGGTGGCTGCCGGCTGTGGCCTGCTGGTAGTGGAACCCTTCGTGAGCCTGGGCGGGGAAAGGAACCTGTTTGGGTGTGTGGTCCTGCGTCCAGGTGTGGATGCGGCCGTTGCCTGTCAGGCCGATAACCTGCTCTCCTGCGGTATGGACGTTGACATAGTAAGGCTCCTGCAGGCTGGGCGGCTTGATGGTTAGCCTAGTGCCGGTGGCGGGCCCGTGCTCCGGGCTCAGCGTCCAGTCCGTGGTTTTCGACCAGTGTGCTTTCAGGGTGGTGTCCTGGAGGATGGGGGTCTGGAAGTCGTAGGGCTGGCCGTCACGTGTCCACCCGTCGAACCGGAAGCCGGGACGTTGCGGGTTCTGCTGCGGGGGAGTGGCGAGGGTGCCGGTTTTCACAGTTGATTGGGTAGGCGTGTTGCCGTCGGCCGGGTCGAAGTTCACCACATGCGAAGTTTGATCAGCGGTATCGGACGGCTTGGTTGAAGTGAATCCTGTGTTGTCGGGTGTCCCCGTCGTCGATGACGGAGTGTTTGGGCTTGCTGTTGGACTTAATGATGTGGTGGCTTGTATTGGCGAGGGTGAGGGCAGTGGGGTGCTGGTTGTGCTGCCGGGGGGGATGCTGGGGGTTTGTTCAGCTGTGTGGGGGGTCTGACGACCCCACTCGATGAATGGGGGAGCGTCCGCGTTGGCGGATGCCGTTGCCAGGCCTGTCAGCAGGCCCAGCAGGAGGATCGTCGTCGCCGAGGCGCGACGCAGACGGGTACCCAGATGCATAAGCCGACAACCTTTCGCCCGCACCGGACACAGTCACCTCGAACATCCCCAGAAACGTGCCGATGAATCCCTGCTTACAACGTCCTATCCGTCAGGATGCCGTCCAGCTCTCCACTGCTCAAGCCAGCCCCCACGCCGGCGTACAAGCCATATCGAAACCCAGCCAACTCCCCAACACCACTACACTCATCATGCTACCTGAAAAAACAAGAACACACGACGCCGTTTGTGATATCGGATCCATATAGGTCAAGCCAGCCTCGGGCTTCGTGCCAGCACAGCATCTCTGTTTACCGCCTCACTGAAGACAAAGCAAGCAAACATCGTATTGCAACCCGTATTTCAGCTTCAAGTTCCTTGTCTGCCCGGCGATAGAATGGGCTGGCGAATCAGGCGCGAGGGAAGCGACGGCTAAAAGTAACGACTCTGGATGATGTGGCCGGCGAGGCCGGGGTGTCGCGGATGACGGCGTCCAACGCCCTACGGGGCAAATCCTCGGTCAAACCCTCCACGGCGCGTCGTGTGCTGGAGGCGGCTCAGCGGCTGGGATACCGGCCCAATCTGGCGGCCCGGCGGCTCAGCTCGGGCAGGTCCGGGATCATCGGCTTCTCCACTGTGGAACTGGACCGTTCGCCCTTCTCGGCGGCCCTGGCGGCGGCGGTATCGGATCAGGCCTTCAGCATGGGGTATCAGACGCTGATTCAGCAGACCCGGCAGATGGCCAGCTACGAGTCATCCATGGTGGCAGACATCGCCACCCAATTCTGCGAGGGAACCATCCTGTCCGCGCCGGCCCTGTCCGCTGACTCTATCGCCGCGCTCAATCGACGCTATCCCCTGGTGGTTTTCGACGGGCCTCGACTGGACCGATCAGTAGACACCGTGCGCAGTCCTAACCGCCAGGGTGCCCAGGCGGCAGTTGGGCATCTGATAGACCATGGTTGCCGGCGGATTCTGGTTCTTGGCGCCGCCTACAAAGCCCCGGACGAGCTGGCTCAGTCCAGCCTAGGGCAGGACCAGCGTCTCCTGGGGGCCATACAGGCAGCACGAGGCCATGGAATCCGCATAGGGCCCGAAGATGTGGTCGATTGCGACTGGGATCAGGGCAGCGCCGACCAGGCCATGGCCGCCTTGTTGACCCGCCGCAGGGATTTTGACGGGATCTTCGCCCTGACGGATGTGGTGGCCATCGGGGCCCTGCACGCGCTGGGGGAGCATGGGGTTCGGGTGCCCGGGCAGGTGGCCCTGATCGGTTTCGACGGGCTGGAAGTGTCCCGCTTCCTCACACCCGCCCTAACGACCATTCGCGTGGATACGGACCGGGTGGCGGCCGAGTGCATGCGACTGCTCATGGCTCGGATGAAGGATCCGCCCGGCAGACATCAGCCCGAGCAGGTGGTCCTGCCCTTCTCACTGGTCGTGTCTGGCAGCACAGCCCGGTCCTGAGCCCTTCAACCGCGAATCAGTGCCAGAGTCAGCAGGTCAGGGGTGGGGCCCTCGGCTTCTGCCTGAATCTGCACCCTGACGGCCCGGTCGGGCAGGGCGTCCAATCCATGACCGGTCAGGGGGTAACGGTCCAGTATTCTGCCGTTTTCGCGGCTTCTTACGGGCTGGCCCAGTTCCAGGCCTTCCGCCTGCAGGGAGTAGGGCGCAGTGCTGCCTTGGTCCCGCATGGCCACCTCCAGCATTTTCGCACCGCCGGTGGCATCCCGCAGCCGGTACGAGAAGCAGCCTCCGGCCAGGGCGTGACGGGTGTTGATTCCCTCAATCAGCTCCTGCCGGTCATTCCTGCCCTGATACTCGTGGTCGATTTCGGACTGCTGGGACCCGCAGTCCACCCGGTCGCAGACCTGGAGCTCGTGGGCCTGCTCCTGTGCATCAATTTCTTCCAGGGCCCGGTGAACACGGTCCTTATCGCCATCCTGCGCCCAGGGCAGGTAGACCGAATATCGGGAGGCCTCGATGGAGGTGAAGGGGACCAGCAGCAGGCGTGAATCGGTCCACCCTGGTTTTCCGTCCTTTGGTCTGGAGACGGCCACCTCTATGGCACCGTCGTCCTGGGGATGGGGCAGCAGGAAGTCTTGGGGTTCTCCCTGGAGTACAGGCAGGTCGCCCAAGGGACGCAGGGGGCCGGAGGCGATGTGTCCGGCACGGGAGTCGTCAGCCTTCAGGCCTATCAGGTCGGCATCGTCGCTGCGGGCGGCCATGACCTTGACGCCGCGCAGCAGGCTGACCCAGTCCGAACCATCCGGCAGGGGCTCGGCAGTCACCCGGACCCGATGGCACAGCTCCAGGCTCATTCGGCCGGTCCAGGTCAGATGCAGGTGGTCGAAGCAGGGGCTGCCATCCGGATCGGACTTCGCCGGCTCGACGGTCATGTCCGCCTGGCCTTGCGCGATCCGGTAGTCGGCATCCTCCAGCCACCAGGGATGGCGTATGTAGAGGTCCAAGGTCTGCTGACTCTTGTCGCTGGCCTCCAGATCCAGATGGCCCAGGTTGGTGGCTCCAGGGCCGGGAGCGTAGGCCAGGCTGACCTGTAGTCCGCGCTGGAACCAGTCCAGGCTGGCGGGGATGAAGAGGTTGACCGCCAGGGACTCGGATTCCTGGCTGGATTTCTTTCCGGGCCGATGCTCGAAAATCATGGCACCGTAGCGGGCGTGGTTTTCCAGGCCGGTGCCCACACAGCACCAGAAGGAGCGCTGGGCGCTGGAATAGACCCTATAGTGCCGGGGTCGCATGGGGGTGAAGTAGACGAAGCCATGCTCGCGGATGCCCACTGTGGAAACCAGATGGTTGACCAGAACCCGCTCATAGAAGTCCAGATAGCGGGCCTGTCCGGTGCGGTCGTAGAGGCGCAGGGCCAGCTTGGCCATGTTGTAGCTGTTGCAGGTCTCCAGGCCCTCGCGGGAGGTGACCATGGCCGAGAAGTCGTCCGGAGGATTGAAATGCTCGGAGATGGAGTGGGCCCCGATGGAGACTGTGCGCTTGTCCGCCACACCATGCCAGAAGGTGTCCACGGCTGTGCGGAAGGCCTTGTCCCCGGTGATCTCGGCCAGACGCTCGTAGCCCAGGACCTTGGGTATCTGCGTATTGGCGTGCAGGCCGGTCAGCTGGTCCTTGCCGGCGGCCAGCGGCTCGAAGAAGGGACGGTCGGTCAGGCGGCGGGCCTGGCGAAGATAGCGGTCCTCTCCGGTCAGCTGATAAAGGCGGGCGAAGGCCTCGTTCAGACCCCCGTACTCGCAGGTCAGCATGGTCTGAAACTCCTGTTCGTCGATCCTGTCTGCCAGGTCGCACCACCAGTCGGCCAGGCGCAGGACCATGACGTGGGCCATTTCGGAGGCGCTCTTGGTTTGGAAGGACTGCCAGCAGTCCAACAGGCCGGCGAAGAGCTTGTGCAGGTTGTAGAGGGGCACCCAGGCGCCCAGAAGATTGAAGGACTGGGCCTGCACGTGACCCTCCCGCAGGTTCCGGAAGAGCTCGGCGCTGTGAGGCATGCCGCCCAGGAAGCCGTCGCCCGAGGCCTCCTGGCACTCGAGCAGGCCGGTCAGCATGCGGGTGGCGCGCTCCAGGAAGGGCCAGGTTCGCAGAGTCTGCCAGTAGGCCGCAAGTCCGGACAGGTAGTGGCCGCCGATGTGGCCGTCCAGACCCATGGACTCCCAGTTGGGGTATGGATCCGCTGTGGCGGTTAGGCCTGCCTCGCGCCGGTAGGGGGCAAGAAGGCGATCGGGATCCAGGCTCAGCAGGTAGTCCGCGCCGGCCTGCTGTGCATCGGCGTAGACGCTGCCGGGGGTCAGACGGACCTGCGACGGGTTGAAGTGGGCATCCGACCCGGGACGGTTCTGCATGGACTGGGATTGATGGCGCGCATCGGTCATGGCTCCTCCTTGCGGTGCCGTTCGGACAGGCCTGCGATGGCGGAGTCGGCGGCATTGCTGATGATAATTGTAGCGCTACATATATTGTCCATTCCGGCAATGCCGCCATGCGGTGCCAAAGCCGTCTGGCGGAAGAATATGGGTGGCCCCGTTGCGTTGGGGGAGTTGGGGCCACCCGTGTGGTCCGGGCCTGTGTTTGGGGATAGTGATAACCCGGACCTGCTTACACGAGGGAAGTCTTTATTGTTGTCGACTGAGGGTTTCCAGCCGGTGGCGCCTGGCTGCTGCGGCGCATGCGAAGGCGAGCAGCCCGGCGATCAGCAGGGGGACCAGGCCGCCTCCGCCGGCCCTAGGCAACACGCTGATGGAGTTGTATCGATACGTGTTGCTGGTGTCGGGGGTCTGGTCTGCTCCGTTCAGCCTCCATTCGATGGTGACGGTTGATATGCCGGGCATATGCGCCGGCGTGGCAACCGTCCAGGTGCCATCGGGGTTCCTGGTCAGGTCGGAGGCTTCAACATTGTCGAACAGGACATGCGTGGGGATGCCTAGTTCGGGGAAGTTGTCCTTGGCTGGACTGGCGGACTGGGTGTCGCCGGTGTCGCGGCCTAGCTGGCCCTTGGCGTTGTCCCCCCAGCTGTAGAGGTTGCCGTCAGATCCCAGGGCCAGGCAGTACGATGCACCTGCGCTGGCCTGGGTGAAGGTGATCCCTGCCGGGGTATCCACCTTGTTGGGCCTGCCTGCCGAGGTTTTGCCGCTGTCGCCCCAGGTGTACAGGCTGCCGTCGGAACCCAAGGCGATGGAATGCTTGCCTCCTGCGCTGGCCTGGGTGAAGGTGACGCCAGCCGGGGTGTCGACCTTGCCGGGCTTGTCTGCGGGGGTGCTGCCGGTGTTGCCCCAGGTGTAGAGGCTGCCGTCGTCGCTCACGGCCACGGAGTGGCTTCCGCCTGCGCTGGCCTGGGTGAAGGTGACGCCAGCCGGGGTGTCGGCTCTGCCGGGCTTGTCTGCCGGAGTGCTGGTGGTGTTGCGCCCGAGCTCGCCGTGGGTGTTGTCTCCCCAGGTGTATATCTCGCCTTGTGTGTCCACGGCCACCGTGTGTCCCTGGCCTGCACTGACACTGGTGAAAGTAACATCTGCCGGGGTGTCGGCCTTGTCGGGTTTGTCAGCGGGGGAGCCGCTGGTGACGGTACGTCCCAGCCGGCCGGCGCCGTTGTCACCCCAGGTGTAGATGTTGCCGTCCGAGCCCAGAGCCACGGCATGAGATCCTCCTGCGCTCGCCTGGACGAAGGTGATGCCTGCCGGGGTCTCAACCTTGTTGGGCCTGTTGGCTGGGGTGCCGCTGGTGACTGTGCGCCCGAGCTCGCCGTGGGTGTTGTCTCCCCAGCTGTAGAGGCTTCCGTCGGAGCCCAGGGCCACGGAAAATCCGTAGCCCGCGCTGACATGGATGAAGTTGACGCCTGCAGGGGTATCCGCCTTGCTCGGGTGGCTGTCCTGCTTGCCGGCGGTGTCGCGGCCCAGCTGCCCATGGCTGTCGTTGTCCCCCCAGGTGTAGAGGCTGCCGTCGGAGCCTACGGCTGCGGAATGGATGTCTCCTGCATCGGCTTGGCTGAGCCGGATGCCGCGTTCCGGTGGCGGGGTCAGGGTGACGGTTTGGCCACCGGTCTCAGGCCCGTTGTCCTTGTCGAGCTTCCACCTGTTGCTGTCGGCACTGCTCCAGTGGGCGGTCAGAGTCGCCGAGCCGGTGACCGGCCTGCTGAAGTCATAGGCTGTGTCGCCGATGAACCAGCCGTCGAACAGGTGTTTATTCTTGGTTGGATCCTTGGCGGGGGGTTTCAGTCGGTTTCCCTCGGTCACGGGTTGGAAACCGAACCCAGTGCCACCGTCGGGGTCGAAAACGATAAGGTAATTGCCCAGGTATCTGTAGGACAGACGCGCGTCTGGACGCTCACCGTTCATCTTCCAGGTGATGACTACATCAACTCTGCCATGGTCATGTGGGGGCGTGGTGACGCTCCAGGTGCCGTCCGGGTTGGCGTCGAGGTTGCTGCCGGGCGTCCCGCCGAAACTCACATTATCGGGCTTGGGATCCTCGGGGAAGGCGACCATGCCGGGGCGGCTGTCGTACCTGCCACTGGTGGGGCGTCCCAATTCGCCGTACTGGTTGTATCCCCAGCTGTAGAGGTTGCCATCCGAGCCGATGGCCAGGGAGTGGGAATAGCCGGCGCTGACCTGGGTGAATTTTGCGATGCCCGTCGGCATGGTCACCTTGCCGGGTTTGGCCTCATATCTGGCTGATCCGGTGTCGCGACCCAGCTGGCCGCAATCGTTGCTTCCCCAGCTGTAGAGGTTGTCATCCGAGCCGATGGCCAGGGAGTACCTGCGTTCTGTGCTGATCTGGGTGAACTTCTTGACGCCTGCCGGCATGTTCACCTTGCGTGGTCTGCGGTCTTGTGTTGCTGATCCGGTGTTGCGTCCCAGCTGGCCAGATTCGTTCCAACCCCAGCTGTAGAGGTTGCCATCCGAGCCGATGGCCAGGGATGTCCACTCTCCAATCGCGATCCACGTGTATTTCTTGACGCCAAGCGGGGTGGAGACTTTGCGCGGTGTGCGGTCTTTGAAGTCAAGGTCGCCGGTGTAACGTCCCAGCTCGTCATAAGTATTGTCTCCCCAGCTGTAGAGGTCGCCGTCCGAGTCCAGAGCCATGGAGTAGAAGGTCCCTGCGCGGATCTGGGTGATTTTCGCGACGCCTGTCGGCAGGTTCACCTTGCCTGGCTTGGCATCATATGTGGCTGAACCCGTGTCGCGTCCCAGCTCCCCGTAGCTGTTTGCGCCCCAGCTGTAGAGGTTGCCATCGGAGCCTAATGCAAGGGAATGCCAGGATCCTACGCAGGCTTGGGTGAAGTGTACGCCGGCCGGAGGAGTGACCAGCCCCGGCTGATTGTCTCTCTTGGGTTCGCCGGTTGTCTCGCGTCCCAGTTGGCCTTGTTTGTTGTATCCCCAGCTGTAGAGGTTGCCGTCCGATCCCAGGGCCAAGGAATGAGAGGATCCTCCGCTGACCTGGGTGAAGCGGACGCCGGCCGGCGGGTTGACCAGGCTCGGTGTGCGTTTTTCTTCTTCGGGGGTTCCCAACTTGTAGTTGTTGTCCCCCCACCGGTAGAGGTTGCCGTCCGAGGCTATGGCCTGGGACCCGTCTTCTTCTGCCGGGATGATGTGGCTGAAGCGTATGTCTGGTTTGGTGGGCGGGGTCAGGGTGATTTTGGCGTATCCTTTGGTTTTCCCGGAGGCGGGGGAGAGGCTCCAGGCGCTTGTGCCCTTGGTCCAGTGGGCGGTCAGGGTGAGATCTGTGGTGACGGGCTGGGTGAAGTCGTAGGCCACCTTGGAGTCGCCGTTGGCGTCTTTGGCGAACCAGCCATCGAACAGGTATCCGTCCCTGGTCGGGTCTTGTTCGGGACGGCTGGCCAAAGCACCGTCCTTGACGTTCTGGGAGTCGATGCCGCTGCCGTCTGCGCTGTCGAAGACGACCCGATACGAAGTTGAACCTGCCTGAGCACGGCTTGCTGCCGTACCGGCGGATGCGTCTGTTTGCCGGTCTGCTGTAGTTTCTTCCAGTCTGGTCGGCTGGGCCGGGCCGATCGGTTTCGCGATGGCGTCGGCCGCAGTGAGGCCGCCGATGATCATGCTGGCTGGAAGAATGACAATAACTTTCAAAATGTCTACAACAATGGCTGACCGGGAAGACGCGTCCGGATGGCACATGATCGCTACAAACCCCTTTCCCAAGGTAAGGCGGTCCGATGATGAAAACCCCAAGTTTTTTCATCGGCTGCTTGCCGGGCACGTTCCCGGTAGCTAGAAAGAACGCTAGCATGCAGGTTCGGGTCTGACGGGGAGCAACACTCGGATAAAACGAGTAAAAAATATTATGTCAAGTTGGGATGAAGATATTTTCCTCTAGGCGCAGAGATAAAAAATGAAAATGGGTGGCTCCATGATGTTGGGGGGTGCGGAGCCACCCATCATGTCCGGGCCGTTCTTGGGATGCGGCCCGACCGCTTACTCGAGCGAAGCGAATTCATGCCTGTGGCGTCCGGCTGCTAGGGCGCCGGCGGCGGCAAGCAGGCCTGAGGCGAGCAGGAGGAGTACTCCCGTTTCGCCTGTGAGGGGCAGGATGCCTTTGAAGGTGTAGCTGAGGTGGATCGGGGTCTGGTTGGCGGCCCCCAGGGACCAGTCCACGATCACATCAGACAGTCCCGGATTGTGGGCTGGCGTGGTCAGGGTGACCGACCCGTCCGCGTTCTGCTGCAGGCTGTTGGCTGCCGTTTGGTCGAACCTGACGCCGGTAATCAGCGGCGGCGGATATAGCGCCACCAGCGTCGGCGTAATGATCTTCGTATCGCTGTTGCTGCCGGTGCCGAGTTGCCCACGGTAGTTGTATCCCCAGCTGTAGCTCTTGCCGTCCTGACCGATGGCCAGGGAAGAAGCCGATCCTGCGCTGATTCGTGCGACCGCGAACCCCTTGCCTGCGTTGTCCTGGCCCGCTGGGGGTGACACTTGTGAGGGGACGAGCAGCTCGGAGGTGCCCTGGTTGCTGCCCAACTGATCAAAGGTGTTTTCTCCCCATCCCCAGGCTGTGCCGCTCTGGTCGATAGCCAGCGAATATGTGGCTCCGGCGATGATTTGGGCGGCCTGGAATCCCTGGCTGGAATCGGCAGGGTTTTTTACCTGCGTGGGTGTGGACCGGTCGGTTAGCGTGCCATCGCCGATCTGGCCATCCGCGTTCATTCCCCATGCCCAGGCTGTGCCGTCCTGACCGATGGCCAGTGCGTGGACTTCACCGCTGCTGATCATCCTGGCCTTAAAGGTCTTGCTGGCGTTCTTGGGATCGGGCACGGGAGCTGGGTCGGCAGCATATGCGGTGCTGTATTTTCCTGTGCTTTGGCCGTTGCCGAGCTGTCCGTGGTTGTTGTATCCCCAGGTGTATACGTTGCCGTCGGCGTCCAGGGCCATGAGGAAGCTGTATCTTGCGCTTACCTGGACCGCCTTCAGCCCATTGTCGGAGCCGCTCGGATCCTTGGCCAGGGCCGGCGTCAGTTTGGGCGCGCTATAGGTGTCCGGGCCGTAGGTTTCGCTGCCCCAGACGTAGACGCGCCCATTCAGGTCGATGGCTGCCGAGTCGGTGAATCCGGCGGTCACCTGGGTGGCCTTGAAGGGTTGTCCGTCTGGGCCCTTGACGGGCTGTGGCTTGGAGTGGTCTTGTCTGCTGCCGTCGCCAAGCTGGCCATATTGATTGTGTCCCCAGCTGTAGACGGTCTGGTCGGAGCCGATGGCCAGCACGTGGGTTCCGCCTGCGGCGACCTGCGTGTAGGTGAACCCGGTAGCTGCGCCGTCAGGCAGGGGGACCTTGGTCGGCGCGTACTGTGTGGCCGTCGTACTCGGATCCTGGCCCAGCTGCCCGTAGTCGTTGCCGCCCCAGGCATAGGCATTCCCATCGCTGGTCACCCCTATAGAAAAACCGGCAAAATTATCGCTGGCGCTTATCTGGTTGAAGCGGATGCCCCGGCCTATTTTTGGCGGAGTAATGGTCACCTGCTGACCGCCCTGGGCATCGCCGTTATTCGGGCTGATTGCCCAGCTCCCGATGTCTGCCGGGCTCCAATGGGCGACCAGGGTGATGCTGCTGGTGACGGGCTGGCTGAAGTCATAAGCCACCTTGGATTCGCCTTTTGAGTCCTTGAGGAACCAGCCGTCGAACAGGAAGCCGTCTTTGGTCGGGTCTGCGATCGGGCGTGTGGCCTGCCTGCCTTCGGTGACGGACTGGGGTCCGGGCATGCCCGAGGGTGCTGTAGGGGAGTCACTGTCGGAAGAGAAAGTGACATGGTAGGTGTTCACGTATTGGTAGGTCAGGTGGGCGTCGGGCTGCTGGCCGTTCATGCCCCAGATGATGGTGACATCGGTCTTGCCTGCTGCATGCTGGGGCGCGGTGACGCTCCAGGTGCCGTTTGACTGGGCGTTGAGGTTGGTGCCGGGCGTCCCGCCGAAGCTGACGCTGACGGGTCTGGGATCCTCGGGGAATGTGACTGTGCCGGGGAGGGCGTCAGAACGACCAGTGGTCGTGCGTCCCAACTGGCTTCGGCTGTTGTCTCCCCAGCTGTAGAGGTTGCCGTCCGAGCCTAGGATCAGGGAGGAGGTATTTTCTGCGTTGATCTGGATGCAGCTGATGCCTGCCGGCAGGGATACTTTGCCCGGTGTGACATTTCTCAAGCTGTTGGCATCACGCCCCAGCTGGCCGAATTTGTTGCTCCCCCAGCTGTAGAGGTTGCCGTCCGAGCCTACGGCCAGGGTGTGTTGGTTTCCTGCGCCGAACTGGGTGAATCTCGTGACGCCTATGGGCAGCGTCACTTTGCCTGGATCGATGTTTTGTGTTGGTGTGTCGGTATCTCGTCCCATCTGGCCGTAGCTGTTGTAACCCCAGCTGTAGAGGTTGCCGTCTGAGCCCATGGCCAGAGAACACCATCCCTGTGCGGCAATCGCGGTGTATTTCGTAACGCCTTTCGGCAGGATCACTTTGTTCGGCAGGGTTCCTGGCTGTTCGCTGTTGGTGTTGCGTCCGAGTTCGCCCTGAGTGTTGTCTCCCCAGCTGTAAATGTTGCCGTCCGAGCCCAGAGCCAGGGAATAGAAGGTTCCCCCGCTGATCTGGGTGCAGGTGATGCCTGTCGGCATTGACACTCTGCCTGGCGTGGCGTCGTAGGTCGCTGATCCCGTGTCGCGTCCCAACTGGCCTCGGCTGTTGTCTCCCCAGCTGTAGAGGTTGCCGTCCGAGCCGATGGCCAGGGATTGCGAGTATCCGGCGGTGAACTGGGTGAAGTGGACGCCGGTCGGCGGGGTGACCAGGCCCGGTCTGTCAGCTGGCGTGATGGTGGTGCTGCGTCCCAGCTGCCCGTT
The DNA here is from genome assembly GCF_016100735.1 of Bifidobacterium sp. W8104. Taxonomy (NCBI): domain Bacteria; kingdom Bacillati; phylum Actinomycetota; class Actinomycetes; order Bifidobacteriales; family Bifidobacteriaceae; genus Bifidobacterium; species Bifidobacterium sp. W8104. Next base: position 376,619 of record NZ_JACFRW010000001.1, on the reverse strand, counting down.
GTCGTTTAGTCCCCAGCTGTAGAGGTTGCCGTCCGAGCCCATGGCCAGGGAAAGGCTCATTCCTGCGCTGGTCTGGGTGAAGTGGACGCCGGTCGGCGGGGTGACCAGGCCTGGGGTGCCTTCTGGCGCCTTGCTCGCTGCGGTGGCTGGTGTCTCATTGGTGTCGCGTCCCAGACTTGCTTTGTTTTGTCCCCAGCTGTAGAGGTTGCCGTCCGAGCCCGTCGCCAAGGTGTGCCATAGACCCGAGCTGATGTGGCTGAATCGTACGCCGGGTTTGGCGGGTGGGACCAGGGTAATCTTGTCGCCTCCGGCGGCTGACCCGGAGGTGGGGGAGAGGCTCCAGGCACTGGTTCCCTTGGTCCAGTGGGCGGTCAGAGTGAGGTCTGCAGTGACGGGTTGGGTGAAGTCGTAGGCAAGATTGCCGGTGAACCAGCCGTCGAACAGGTAGCCGTCCCGGGTCGGGTCCTTGGCGGGCCGGCTGGCCAGTGCGCCGTCATCGACGTTTTGAGGGTCGATGCTGCTGCCGTCGGCGCTGTCGAAGGTGACGGTGTGCCTTGTTGAGCGTGCTTGGGGGCGGCTGTCAGGTGTTTGATCGTGTTCGGGTGTGGTGTTCAGTGGCGATGGTGTGGTGTTCAGTGGCGAGGGTGTTGGTGTCAATGGGGACTGGGGTGTCGTCGGCGTGGCCTGCAGCGTTGGCTGGCTTGTGTCGGTGTCGGTGTCGGTGTCGGTGTCGGCTGTGGCGAGGCTGCCCATGATCAGACATGCGGGCAGGATGATGGCAAGCAGAAGGCTCGCGGCAATGCATGGCCGGGCAGAAGCATCCCTATGGTGCATGATGGCTGCGAACCCCTTTCCCCAAACAGGTGGCTCGATGATGAAAATCCCCAAGTCGCTTCACGAGACGTGTGCCGGGGACCATCCCGACAGCTGTATTGCAGTCTATCACGCGCGGACGGGCAAGAGTGGGAGCAACACCCGGGTGAATAAAGAAGGGTGGCTCCGCTGTGTTGGGGGATTGCGGGGCCACCCTGTAGGGCCAGGATCGTCATAATTTGGGGATAGACGTAATCCGGGCCTGCTTACTCGTGCGAAGTCTACTGATTCAGGCTTCCGGCCTTTCTCAGGCGTCGCGCTGCCATGGTTGCCGTGATGATGAGCAGACCAACGGCGAGGGGCAGGAATATGCCGATGCCGCCGGCCCGAGGCAGGACGCTGATGGAGGTGTACAGGTAGGTGTTGCTGGTGTCAGGGAGTTGCGTAACCCCGTTCAGCGTCCAGTTGATGGTTACCGTAACCGGCCCTGGTGTGTAAGGCGGCGTAGTCACATTCCAAGTGCCGTCATTGTTGGCTGTCGGATAAATTCCGCTCGTATTGCCGAACTGAACGAGTTTGGGAATGCCGACTCCAGGGAAAATGATCTTGCCTGGATGCGGATCATGGTCACCGCTGATGTCGCGTCCCAGCATACCTTGGTCGTTCTTTCCCCAGCTGTAGGTGTTGCCGTCCGATCCTATGGCTGAAGAGTGATTGCCTCCTGCCTGAGGCTGGATGAGGGTGATGCCGGCTGGAGCGTCCACTTTGGTGGGCAGATGGTCGGATTTGCCGCTGGTGGTGCGTCCGAGTTGTCCGCAATCGTTGTATCCCCAACTGTAGAGGTTGCCGTCAGATCCTGTGGCGAGGGCAAAGTAACTTCCCGCCACAAACCGGGTGAAATGAACATCTGACGGCATGACGACCCTGGAAGGGGTCGCAGAAATCAGTGCCGTGTTTCCCAACTGATCTTTGTTGTTGCCTCCCCAACTGTAGAGATTATTGTCGGAGCCGAGAGCCAGCGAGAAGTTCAGGCCCGTGCTGGCTTGTGTAAATGTGACGCCGGTTGGGGCCTTTACTTTGTAGGGCAGAGGGTCATATAGGTCAGTTGTCGTACTACGTTGGCGGCCCAGTTGGAACGAATTGTTGTATCCCCAGCTGTAGAGGTTGCCGTCCGAGCCCAGGGCGAGGACATGCTTGCTGAATGGACCTGTGAAAACCTGGGTGAATGTGATGCCTTCGGGTGCAGCGACTCTAAGAGGGTCTCTGCTCTTTAATCCTGACCTGCCTTGCCCTAGTGCGCCTTCCCTATCGTCTCCCCAGGCGTAGAGGTTGCCATCGGAGCCTAATGCCAAGGCGAAGCTATCGCCCGCGTAGACTCGAGTGTAGTGGATTCCCGCAGGCGGTGCCACTTTGTCTGGGGGATTGCGATTGTTGGCGAAGGTGTTGCGTCCCAGCTGTTCACAATCGTTGCTTCCCCAGGTATATACATAGCCGTCTGAGCCAAGGGCCAAGGCGAACTTTTGTCCTGCAGCGGCCTGGGTATAGCGGACTCCGGCGGGAGTTTCCACCACGACAGGCTTATCTGAGGGGGTGTGTCCAAGTTGGTAATTATAATTTGTTCCCCAACTGTAAAGGTTGCCGTCTGAACCGAGAGCCAGGGAAAAATCCTGTCCCGCTTGGATCCAAGAGAAGCGGATTCCACGTGGGCCTTGCGGCGGGGTGAGTTTGACGCTCTGGCCGCCGGTTTGCGGTCCTTCCTTCTTGTCGATGGTCCAGTGCGAGAGGGGACTGAAGTGGGCGACCAAGGTGATGTCGCCGGTGACGGGCTGATTGAAGTCGTAGGCTATATTGGAGTCGCCCTTGGAGTCTTTGAGGAACCAGCCGTCGAACAGATAGCCGTCCTTGGCCGGATCCTTGTCGGGCCGGACGGCCTGATCGTCATCCATGACCCGCTGGGCATCTGGTGTTGGTGTACCGCCTGCGCTGTCGAAAGTGACTGTGTACGTGGAACCATCATACTTGTAGGGCAGGTGTGCATCGGGCTGATGGCCGTTCCTGATCCATGCGACTGTTAAGTCCACCCGGCCCTTTTCGTGCGCTGGGGTGCGGAAACTCAAGGTGCCGTTCTGGTTCTTGGTCAAGTCGGTAATCGGGGTTCCATCCAGCTTGGCGCTGATGAATTTGAATGCTTGTGGGAAGTCGGCCTTGTTTGGTGTGGTAACTGGCACACTGCTGGTGTTCCCGGCACCCAGCTGGCCGCTGCTGTCGTCTCCCCAGTCGTAGAGGTAGCCGTCCGAGCACATAGCCAGGATGTGCCTGTACCCCGCACTGAATTGAGTATAGGTGATGCCGTCGGGCATGTTCGCTTTGTCCGGCTGGTTTGTGGTTTCACCACCCGTATCTCGTCCCAGCTGGCCGCTGCTGTTGTCTCCCCAGCTATAGATGTTGCCGTCGGAACCAGTCGCCAGAGAGTAGTCGTATCCCGCGCCGACCTGCCTTGTTCTGATGCCGTCAGGCAGGGCTACCTTGCTGGGCTGGCTGGTGCTGCCATACCCCCAGTTGTATGCATTGCCATCTGAATCAATAGCCAGTGTGTGGCGATATCCTGCGCTGACCTGGGTGAAGCTCAAACCGTCCGCAGTATCCATCTTGTATGGCTGATTGGCCGGTTCGCTGGCGGTGGGTGTGCGTCCCAGCTGGCTGTTGCTGTTGTCTCCCCAGCTGTAGACGCTGCCATCAGAGGCGAGTGCAAAGGAAGCCGTGCCGCCCGCGGACACCTGGGTGAACTTTACGTCTTTTGGAAGCGGTATTGGGTTCGGGTACGCGTGCCCATAAATCGACGAGTCACCATGGAGTTCGCCGGTTTCGCGTCCCAGCTGGCCGTTGCTGTTGTCTCCCCAGCTGTACACAGTTCCGTCCGAGCATGTGGCCAGCGCATAGTTTGGTCCTGCGCTGACTTGAACAAAGCTTTTGGAGGAATTTGTAGATGGGACCACCTGATTTGGCACGGGACTTGATGAGTGGACGAGACCTAGTCCTGACTGGCCTTTTTCATTGCTTCCCCAGCTGTATAGATGGTTACTGATATCGATGGCCACAACAAATTCGTCTCCTGCGCTGACCTGGATGAAGCGAGTGCCACCTGGAACGTCTACTCGTCCAGGCCGATCGGCAGGTTCGCTGGCGGTGGGTGTGCGTCCCAACTGCCCCTCGCTGTTGTTGCCCCAGCTGTATAGCACTCCGAGCGAGTCAAGGGCTAGTGAAAAGTCTTTTCCTGCGCTGAACTGGCTGAAGCGAATATCTCCTATGGCCGGCGGGGTCAGGGTTGCTGTCGTGTTGCCGGTGGCAGGACCATGGTTGGGGCTGAGACTCCAGGAATTGAGACCCTTGACCCAGCGGGCTGTCAGCGTGAGGTTTTCGGTGACGGGCTGGGTAAAGTCATAGGCGACATCCCCAATGAACCAGCCGACAAAGGAATAGCCTTTGCAGTAGGGGTCTGGGGGACGTACCACCCTGCTTCCACGGCTGAGCGTTGACTTTTGTGTTGACGAACCTATTGTGCTGTCAAAAGTTACTGTGTATGTTGTGGCCAAGCGTGGCTGGACCGAGTTTCCGTTGCTTTCGTCTGCCTTGTCAGCATTATTGGAATCACTGTCAGACGGGGTGGCCGTAGGAGCAGGGGAGGAGTCGGAAGAGGGAGTCGGCTTGGTGGGATTCTGGGATGCGGTAGTAGCCGACGGCGATTCCGATGTGTCTGGGGCAGTGGAAGGCGTTGATGGTGTTGCTGAGGTGTTTGGGGTTGCTGTAGGTGAAGAAGGTGTCGCGGGTTTTGTTGACGGGCTCTGCGAGATTATGGTGCTGGAGGAAGTGCCGGGGTTTTGCTTATCTACCCGAGCGGTCGGTCGACCCCCCCCCCCCGGTGCCTTCCAGAGCAGTCTGCGCGCTCGCGCTGGCTGCACTGGAATCGTTCGTGACCGGCTCGGCAGTGGCAGCAAGGCCAGTCAGAAGGCTGGTAGGCAGGATAATCGCGAGCAGAAGGCCAGCAACAGTGGATGACCGAATCTGCTTTTTCCGACGATGACGCATGATGGGTGCGATCCCCTTCCTCAAAATCAACGGCCCGTTGATAAAAATCCCAAGAAAACGAGCTGCATGCCGGGAACGGTCCCGGCTTCTATCTCATCATGCTACCACGCTCTACACACATTGACTGCGGGACTGGAATTCGGCGGAAGTGCCGGTGTCAGCCGCTGCCTTGTTGGTGTCTATATTGCGTTGTTTCCCTTTTGCTGCTGGGGTTGATGTGACAGGGGAATGAGATAAGGGGGGGGTAGGTGGCTCCGCTGAGTTGGGGTCTGCGGGGCCACCCTGTTTGACCGGGCCACCTTGGGGTATGGCCTGGCTGCTTACTCGTGTGAAGTCTTCAGGCTTGCGGGCTGCGTGCTTCCCGCTGGTGGCGTCCGGCTGCGATGGCACCAGCGGCGGCAAGTATTCCAGCGGCCAGCAGGATCATGGTCCCGCTGCTGCCTGCGCGAGGCAGCATGCCTTCGTAGGTATAAGCCAGGTGCGCCTGGGTCTGGCTGGTACCGCCAAGTGTCCAATCCACAATCACGTCAGCCAGGCCCGGATTATGGGCGGGGGTGGTCAGGGTGACGGAACCGTCAGCGTTCTGCCGGAGGGCATCGATCACTGTCTGGTCGAAGCTGACGCCGGTGATCAGCAGCTCCGGGTTGAAGGTGATCAGGGCCGGGGTGCTGCTCTGAGTCGTGCCCCCGTCGCCAAGTTGGCCGTATGCGTTGTCGCCCCAGGCGTAGGCGTTACCGTCCTGGCCGATGGCCAGGGAGTGGTTTCGTCCTGCGCTGGCGCGCGCTGCTGCGAGCCCGCTGCCGGCCTTGTCTTGGCCGGCGGGCGTCGATACTCGCGTAGGTGTGGGCTGGTCGCTGGTGGTGCCGTCGCCGAGCTGGCCGTCGGTGTTCCATCCCCATGCCCAGGCTGCGCCGTTCTGGTCGATGGCCAGGGAGTGATGCACGCCGGCGCTGATCCATGCGGCCTGCAATCCTTGGCTGGAGCCTGTGGGGCTTGGCACCCGCCTGGGGGAGGGCTTGCTGGTTTTCGTGCCGTCGCCCAGCTGTCCGTGGTCGTTGTAACCCCATGCCCAGGCTGCGCCGTCCTGGCTGATGGCCAGGGCGTGGTTGGCTCCTGCGCTGATCTGCGCGGCTTTGAAGGTCCTGCTGGTGTTCCCGGGGTCGGGCACGGGTGCCGGCTCTGCGGTGTATGTGGTGCTGTACTCTCCTGTGGCCGCGCCGTTGCCAAGCTGCCCGTAGTTGTCGTATCCCCAGCTGTAGAGGCTGCCGTCCGTGTCCATGGCCATGATGAAGCTCCATCCGAGGCTGACCTGGGCCGCGTGCAGTCCCTGGTTTGAGCCATTGGGGTCCTTGGCCAGTGTCGGTGTCGGTTTGGACCTGCTGTATGCGGTGTAGTTGTTGTTTTCGCTGCCCCAGGTGTAGACGCGTCCCTGCTGGTCGATAGCGGCTGAGTCGTAGGCGCCGGCGCTCACCTGGACGGCTTTGAAGGGCTGGCCATACTCGCCTTTGACGGGTTGCGGCTTGGAATGGTCTGTGGTGGTGCCATCGCCCAGCTGCCCGTGGTCGTTGGCCCCCCAGCTGTAGACGATGCCGTCGCTGCCTACGGCCAACACGTGGTAGCCGCCTGCCACGGCCTGCGTGTAGGTGAAGCCGGCTGGCACGCCGTCGGGCAGCGGGACCTTGACCGGCGTTTTCTGCGGGGTGCTGTTGGTAGTGCCCTGGCCGAGCTGGCCCTGCTGGTTGCTGCCCCAGGCGTAGGCGTTCCCGTCGCTGGCCACGCCCACGGAGAATCCGCGGAAGTCTCCGGCCTGATAGCCGCCGGCGCTGACCTGGTTGAAGCGGATGCCTCGGCTTATCTTGGGCGGTGTGATGGTCGCCTGCTGGCCTCCCAGGGAGCTGCCCCTGACCGGGTTGATCGACCACCCGCCGGTGTTGGCTGGGCTCCAGTGCGCGACCAGCGTGATGTCACCGGTGACCGGCTGGCTGAAGTCATAAGCCACATTGGAATCACCTTTGGCGTCCTTGAGGAACCAGCCATCAAACAGACAGCCATCTGCTTTTGGATCTGGATGAGGGCGCTTGACCTGCCCGCCCTCTATGACGGACCGGTCTGCCGGCATGCCGGAAGGCGTCGGACAGGCAGCGTCCGTGGATGTGAATCCTACCTTGTATTTGGGCCCGGTGTATGTGTAGGACAGGTATGCGTCCGGCTGCGGTCCGTTCATGCTCCAGGAGATGGTGACATTCACCCATCCCTTGCTGTGCGGCGGAGTGGTGACGCTCCAGGTGCCGTCTGCGTTGGCGGCCAGCCCTGTGCCCGGTGTCCCGCCGAATTCGATGCTGGTGATCACGGCATGGTTGGTCAGGGGAATCGTACCTGGCTGATAGGAATCCCGTTTCTTGGTGTCTCGTCCCAGTTGGCCGTTGGAGTTGCGTCCCCAGCTGTAGAGGTTGCCGTCGGAGCCGATTGCCACAGCATGATCGCCGCCTCCGATAACCTGGGTGTAGTTGACGTTCTTCGCTGGCGGGTCGATTCTGGTTGGTCGGTAATCTGTCGCACCCCAATATGGCCTTGCCAGTTGCGCATGGCTGTTGTTCCCCCACGTGTATAGGATCCCTTGGTCGTCCAAGGCGAAGCCATTCCAGTCTCCCGCACTGATTTGGATTATGCGTGTCTTTGTGGGCACGTTGACCTTGCCTCGCGGGTTGATCCTTGCGCTGCCGGTGTTTCGTCCCAGCTGGCTGAAATTGTTGTATCCCCAGCTGTAGAGCACCCCATTCGAATCCAAGGCCAGGCAGTGCATTCCTTTGGCGATTACTTGCGTGTAGTGGACTCCGGCAGCAGGCGGATCCACCTTTCCGGGCTTGTTGATCGGCGTGGTGCTGGCGTCGCGGCCCAGCTGACCATGACCATTGCCTCCCCAGCTGTATAAGTTCCCATCAGTGTCGAAGGCCATGCAGTAGTCATATCCGGAGGTGATCTGGGTGAAACGGATTCCGGTCGGGGTGTCCACTTTGCCTGGCCTGGTGCTCGGCGTGGTGATGGTCTCGCGTCCCAGTTCGCCGTCGCTGTTGTATCCCCAGCTATAGATGCTGCCGTCCGAGGCTAATGCTTCTGAGTGGTACTTTCCTGCGCTGACCTGGGTGAAACGAATTCCTGCAGGGGCGTCCACCTTTCCCGGAGTGTCGGCTGGCGTGGTGCCGGTGCCACGCCCAAGCTGACCATAACTGCTGCTGCCCCAGCTGTACAGGTTCCCATCCGAATCAAGGGCCAGGGAGTGATCGTAACCTGCACTGACCTGGATGAAACGAAGTCCGGCTGGGGTGTCTTCCCTGCTTGGCTGCCAGTTGTAGTCGGAGCCATACATTTCTCCCCAGTGGTAGATGCTGCCGTCTGATCCCACTGCCACTGAGTATTGGTATCCTGCACTGAACTGGCTGAAGCGGATGGTCCGGGCAGGAGGTGCAGTAAGGGTGATAAGAGTGTTGCCGGCTGTGGGGCCTTGAGTGGGTGAGAGGTCCCAGACATCACCGTTTTTGGTCCAACGGGCTTCCAAAGTCATGTCGCTGGTGACAGGCTGGCTGAAGTCGTAGGCGGTCAATGTGCCGCTGATGAACCAGCCATCAAACGAATAGTCGGGTCGGGCTGGGTCGACAGGTCTCTGCGCTTGGGCGCCTTCGTCGACGGTCTGATCGGGTGTGGTGGTCCCGCCCTCTGTATCAGTGAACCTGATGGTGTGCTGAGTGGTTGAGCGGGTCTGGAGATTTTCGACGTTCGTGCTTGGCGCAGCGGATGCTGTAGGTTGAATTGGCTCTAGGGGCGACGATGTGTGTAAAGGCGATGGTGTGGCCAGTGGTGGCTGGGGCATCGAAGGTACGGTTGTCGGCGTTGCCTTGCTGGGGGAAATGCCGGAATTTTGCTCAGCTACGCCAGGGGTCTGCCGACCCCCCCCCCCCCTGTGCCTCCTGCTATGGCTGGCGCGCTCGCGCTGGCCACAGCAGGCTCGCTGGCGGTGGTGCTGGCATCGGCGCTGGTGCCGGCGAGGAGGCCTAGAGGCAGGACGAAAGATAGCAGAAGACTGACGGCTGCGGCCGGTCTGATCGAGATGTGCTGATGCTGACACCTATTAAGCATGATCCCCTTCCCCAAAGGCTGACCCACCGGCCCCTACCGGTTGAAATACCCTTGGAGGCTTCCATGACGTAGCGTATATCCCCATCCCTCTGTGCGAGGGTACAAGCAGGAAGCCTTGCGTCTTTCAACTATACTACGTGCCGATAAGGTTCTCTCAGGTGGAATGTCGGGGAAGTAATTCTGAGTAGAACATGAAGTTTATGAGTGCGTGTTATGGGTGCGTGGCTGGGAACGATCCATTGGTCACTAATCAGGTGCGCCATCCGGCGATGAGGGCGTGCAGGCCCTTGCGGTAGCTGGTCTCCATAAGGGCACTGATTCCATTGTCCTTAGAGGCGAAGAGCGTTTTCAGATCATCGAATCCTTGGGTATCCTCGGCCAGTCTTTTGGCCAGATCCGTGTTGGTCTGGCCGCCCACCCCGCCGACCGGGGGAGAGGCCTGGGCGATGGCGCTGCCCAGGGTCAGTCCGGCCAGGCTGTTGAGCAGGTGGATGGTGTCGGAATCGACCTTGAGCCCGTGGGCGGTCAGCTGGTTCAACCAGGTGCTGACCATGTGGAAGGACTGGTCGGTGTTGATGGGATGCGTGGCCATGAGCGGGAGCGCCCGGGGATGCGAAAGCAGCGTCCGGTGAACCTGAAGCATGACATCTTCAAGCGCTTGCCGCCATCCCATGTCCTGGGGTATGGAGTCCAGGTCGGTGGCTGACTGCCAGATGAGCTCAACGATTCCATCAAGCAGGGCGGCCTTGCTGGGTACATGGCGGTAGATGGCTGGTCCTGACACCCCCATTTGCTTGCCCAAGGCGCGGATGTTCAGGGCCTCCAGTCCGTGCTCGTCGACGAAATAGAGGGCGGAACGCAGAACGTAGTCTCGGTTCAGCGTCGTCTTGACGGGTGCCTTGGGTGGGTCAGCCATGCTTCCTCACTCCTTCCGCTGTACTCCTCTCTTGAATAATACCGTTGCCAGAAGAGCCAGGGCGAGCAGGAAGGCCAGCAGGATACGCAGGTCAGGCCATACATCCGCCATTCCGGCATGGTCGAAATTGATTTTTCCTACGGCATCCATGGCCCAGTAGACGGGACTGCCCTTGGCCAGCTTCTGTGCCCAGTCCGGGAATCCGGAGACAGGACTGAGGGCTCCGCCCATGCCAGCCAGGAGCATGCCAAGAATGTTGTTGAAGGACATGGCTATGTTTTGCGAGGACGAGAAGATGTAGAGCAGCAGGCCGAAGAGGGTCAGCACAATCGAAATGAGCAGGCAGACCGCGGCCAGGGCCAGGACTGATCCATTGGGCCGATAGTGGTAGAGCGCCGTCCCGATCAGCATGACTAGAGCGACCTGGACCACCTGCACCATGAAGGACGCGCTCAGTTTGGCCATGACCAGGTCGAAGAGGGAGACCGCCGACACCCGCATCCTGTCCCAGGTGTGCCATTCATGCTCCTGAAAGAAGAGTTGGAGGACCAGCTGCAGGGAAAACATGGCGAAAAGGATGGCGAACCCCGGAAGCGCCTGCTCTGATCCGTTCGCGCCCAGATGCCCCTGGGCCCGCAGGGAGTCACGGTAGGAGGGCAGCATGAAGGGGATGATGATCAGGGGAATGGCCACGATGACCGCCTGCAGCCAGATGCTCCGCAACTCGATTTTGAAATTCAGGCGGAAGGCTGCCAGGTAACCGTTGAAATGCATGGCGCTCACCTGTCTTCCCATGCTGGTGACCCGGCAGGATTGCTTGAGGATACACCCATGACTGCCATGTAGGCCGACTCGATGTCAGGCTGGACGATGGTGACTGACGACAGACGGGCCTCTTTCATGACCGGCTTCTGCAGGAGGCGGGCCAGCTCCTGCTCCGGACTGGACACTGGGTGGTCGGGCTCCAGGAAGCCGTCTGTCATCCGCCAACCGGGGATCTGGCCTGGGGCCTGACCGACGAAGCTAATACGCAGGGATGCCCTGGCGTATTTGTGGAGCACCTCCTGCAGGGAGCCCTGTACCTTGATCCGCCCGTCGATCAGGAAGGCCAGGTCCGCGCCTATCTCCTCCAACTCCTTCAGATAGTGGGTGGTGTAGATGATGGTGGTGCCATGCCGGCTCATGGCCTTGACCATGTCCAGTATTCTGGCGCGGGCCTCTACATCCGCTCCGACCGTCGGCTCGTCCAGGAAGAGCACCGGGGGATTGTGGACCATGGCCATGGCAGTGTGGAGGCGGCGCTTTTGTCCTCCCGATAGATTCTCGGCTGCTGTTCCTGACTGGGATCCCAATCCCATGAGCTCTATCAGTTCGTCGGCCCTTCTGCTGCCCTGCTTGGTGTTCAGCCCTTGCAGGCCGGCCATGCCACGTAGGTTGTCCCGGACGCTGAGGTGGGGATAGATGCCCAGATCCTGGGGAGCAAGTCCGATGACTCGGCCGAAGATGCGCGAGGGGGTTCGATAAGGGTTGTGCCCCTCGACAGTGATGTGGCCTGAGTCCGGCTCGCCCAGCCCGGTCAATGCCGAGATCAGGGTTGACTTGCCTGCCCCGTTCCTGCCCAGCAGGCCCAGGATGCTTCCGCGTCTGACCTGAAGATCCACACCCTTGAGCACCTGCCTGCTCCCGTATGATTTGCGCACCTGGTGACAGGACAGGGCATATTCCCCTGAGTCGTTTTTTGCAGGTTGCAAGGTATACCTCCTGACGATCATTAGTGATTAACAATGTAAACTATAATAACATTGTTAACAACCTGGTCTCGCCGAGGTTTTCATGGGCCGCATTGTGGTCTGCGTCAGCTTTCGGATATTCTGATGTGGCTTGGCGGGGATATACGCCTTGCATTGACTTGCAAATACTATGATTTTCGTTAGCAGTGTTGGGAATCTGGTAATTGCTCTTCAACGAAGAAGACCCGGGGGATTGATCGACCATGCAGTGGGATTGCTCAACTGTGAGCGGGACGCCTTTTTCGTTCACTGGGTACGATTTTGTACACACCATTCTGCATATAGTTCGCCATCACCCTTGTTCAGCGATTACGCAGCTCCAACTGGAGAGTGAAACAGCAGGATAAGGAAATGGGTGGCCCCGCAATCTTGGGGTTTGCGGGGCCACCCCGCTTACTCGTGCAAAGAGTTTAGTGGCGACGGTTGCTGCTTTCTCGCTGGTGGGAGGCTGCTGCTGTGGCGCCTGCGGCGGCGAGCAGTCCTGCAGCGAGCAGGACCAGAAGTCCGGTGCTGCCGGCCCTGGGCAGGATGCCCTCATAGGTGTAGCCCAGGTGGGCGGTCGTCTGCACGGCTTGGTCGATGGTCCAGTCGACGGCCACGTCGACGGGTCCTGCGTCATGGGGCGGGTTGGTGATGCTCCAGGTGCCGTCCGTGTTCCGATACAGGCTGGTCCCGTCGATGCCGCCGAACTTGACCCCAGTAAGAACCAAAGGCGTCGGATCAAATGCAACCGCTATGGGGGTCGTGCTTTTGGCTGCCGTTTGGTTGTTGCCCAACTGCCCGTACTGGTTGTCTCCCCAGGCCCAGAGGTTGCCATCCTGCCTGATGGCCAGTGAATGGAGCTGTCCGGCGCTGCTTCGAGCGGCCTTGAACGTTTGGGTCTTGTTTGCTGGGTCCTTGATGGTCGCAGGCTTGCTCTGATTGACGGTGCTGCCGATGCCCAGCTGGCCGTTGCTGTTCCATCCCCATGCCCAGAGGCTGCCGTCCCGGCCGACGACAAGGGAGTGGTTCACACCTGCGCTGATCTGGGCTGCTTTAAGGTTTTGGCTGGTATTGGTAGGGTTCTGCACGGTTTGTGGCTTGTACTTGTCGCTGGTGCTGCCATCCCCCAGCTGGCCGTACCCGTTGTATCCCCAGGTCCAGATGTTCCCGTCCGTATCGATGGCCAAGGCGTTCCAACTCCCCGCGCTGATTTGGGTGGCTTGGAAGGACTGATTGGGCAGTCGGGCCGGATTGGATGAGTAATTGGTGCTGTCGCTGGTGCCGTTGCCGAGCTGGCCGTTCGTGTTGTATCCCCAGGTGTACACGTTGCCATCGGCGTCCAGGGCCATGACGAAGCTCCAGTTGAGGCTGACCTGGACCGCATGCAAGGTCTGTCCCGGATTGTCCGGGTCGGCGGCTGGAGTCGGGTTCTTCCTGGCTGCGCTGTATGCGGGCGTCTGTCCCTTGCCGGTGCTCTCGCTGCCCCAGGTGTAGACGCGGCTTTCTGAGTCGATGGCGGCCGAGTCTGCCACGCCGGCGCTGACCTGTACGGCTTTGAATGGCTGGCCGCTGGTGTCCTTGACGGGCTGGGGCTGATACCGGTCCGTGGTGGTGCCGTCGCCCAGCTGTCCGTGATCATTGCGTCCCCAGCTGTAGAGGATGCCGTTGGATCCGATGGCCAGGACGTGCGAGTCACCGGCTGCAACCTGCGTGTAGGTAAAGCCGGAGTCCGCGCCGTCGGGCAGGGGGATTCTGACTGGAGTTTTCTGCATGGCGGCATCAGCCGGTTTCTGAGCAAGCTGCCCGTACTTGTTGTTTCCCCATGCGTAGGCGTTTCCGTCGCTGGCGACGCCTATGGAGAAGGAGCCTCCGGCGCTGGCCTGGTTGAAGCGGATGCCCCGGTTGATGGTGGGCGGGGTGATGGTTATGTGCTGGCCGCCGAGCACGTTGCCTTTTTGTGGGTTCAGGGCCCAGTGGGTGTCCATTATGGTCCAGTGGGCTGCCAGGGTGATGTTGCCGGTGACCGGCTGGCTGAAGTCGTAGGCGATCCAGGAATCGTTGCTGGCGTCCTTGATGAACCAGCCGTCGAACAGGCAGCCGTCCGCTTTCGGATTGGGGAAGGGGCGTTTGGCCTGTCTGCCTTCGGTGACGGTCTGGTTTTGGGGCATGCCGGAGGGTGTCGGGTAGGAGCTGTCCGTGCTGGTGAAAGTGACGGTGTAGGAGTCCAGGTATCTATAGGCCAGGTGGGCGTCCGGCTGCTGGCCGTTGAGAGTCCATGAGACGGTTGTGTCCACTTTTCCCCGCACATGCGCGGGTGTGGTGACGCTCCATGTACCATTCGAGTTCTTGGTTATGTTCGTACCTGCCGTCCCGCCGAAGCTGACCGCAGTGACTGTGGTGGTACCGGGCAGGTTCACCCGGCCGGGGATATGCCGATCGTTGGTGGTGTTGTCGCCCAGCTGGCCGTTGGCGTTTTTACCCCAGGAGTACAGGTTGCCGTCCGAGGCCAAGCCGAAGGAGTTGTTGTCCCAACCGGCGCTTGCCTGGACCCAGGTCAGTCCGGTTGGCGCGTTCTGCGGCGCAGCAACCCGGATAGGGGTGTTTCGCTGGGTAGTGGTGTTGTCGCCCAGCTGACCATTGTTGTTGGCACCCCAGGAGTAGAGGTTTCCGTCTGAGCCAATGGCCAGTGATGCAACAGATAGGAGGCTTACTTGTTTCCATGAGAAATTAGGTAGCACTCCATTGGGTTTATGCGCTTGAGTTGGCCCGTACACGTCAACGGTGGACCCATTGCCAACGTTGCCGTTTCCGCCGTAACCCCATGTATATATGTTGCCGTCGGATCCGATAGCTTGCGAGTAGTAGTCCCCCATTTGGAACTGTCCCCAGGTGAAATTGGAGGGAACACCTTGCGGTGTGGCAATTCGGACGGGCGTGATCTTATTATCGGTGATTGATCCTGTACCCACTTCACCACGGGTATTTGCGCCCCAGCCGTAGAGCCAGTTATCCGATCCCAGGGCCAGAGAATGCCATCCCCATCCGCTCATCTGCTTCCATTTGAATCCGGAGGGTACTCCGTTTGGCATCTTCACTTGGATGGGGGCATGCCGTTCAGTGGTAGTGCCGTCCCCCAGTTGGTTATGATCGTTGTCGCCCCAGCTGTAGAGCTTGCCGTCTGATCCCAGACCAAGAGCATGCAGGCTACCTACCGCTTCCTGCTTCCATGTGAACCCGGACGGGGCATTTTGTGGCATGTTAACTTGTTCGGGGGTGTAATGCGCGGTTGTAGTGTTGTTCCCCAACTGGCCATAGGTGTTGTCGCCCCAGCTGTAGAGCTTGCCGTCTGATCCCAGAGCCATGGAGAACAAGTATCCGGCTGAGGCCTGGACCCAGGTGAAATCCTGGGATACGCCCTGGGGTTTCTTCACAGGGACCGGCTCATGACGTTCAGTGATGGTCCCGTCGCCGAGTTGGCCATGATCATTGCTTCCCCAAGAGTAAAGGTTGCCGTCCGAGGCGACTGCAAGAATGTGCCCCCTTCCAGCGCTGACCTGGCTGAAGCGTATTCCTCGGGGTCCGGGCGGGGTCAGGGTGACTTTCGTGCCGCCGGCGACCGGCCCCTGCACAGGGCTCATGCTCCAGGCATCCGCCTTGGTCCAATGAGCGGTGAGCTTCAGATCGTTGGTGACGGGCTGGTTGAAATCGTAGGCGACGGGTGTTGAACCGATGAACCAGCCGTCAAACAGGTAGCCATCTTTGGTCGGATTCGCTGGACGTTTCGCGCGCTCGCCGTCAGCTATGGTTTGCGTCGTGTCGGTGCCTTGGGGGTTGCTGAAGGTGACGGTGTGCGATGTGGAGGCGCGTGATTGCAGTCCAGCGTTGTCTTTGTCGTCGGGAGTCCCGGTCTTATCCGGCGTGGGGAAGATGGAGGGGGTCGGTTGTGTGAGATTCACAGGGGAGGATGAGGCCAGCGGAGAGGGGGAAATAGGAGAAACGGGAGTTGTTGCTGTTTCTGTTGGCTGGGTGGTGATGTCAGGAGCATTGCTGGACTGTTGCTTAGCTTCACGATCCCCCTCCTCCCCGCTATTCCCATATGGGGTCGGCGCTACTGCGCGGGCCGCACTGGATTGGGTTGTGGCGCTGTCTGCCGTGGCATAGGTGCAGACCAGGAGGCTTGAGGGCAGAATAACTGCCAGCAGGAGGCTGATCAACAAGGCCGGTCGAGCGGATACAGTTATATTGGAGTGCTGACGAGGCATAGTATGATCCCCTTCCCCAGGAATCGCAGCCATATTGTCAAGAATCCCCAACATCCGGCGAATCACGTGCCGAAGACAACTTTGGCCGCTAATGACACAGTAGCATAAGCGCTGATGGTCTAGAACAAATAAAATTGAGAAATTTCTGTTTACTTTCTGACGATTTAATGGCGCTCGTCGGCTTTTCATTCGTAGCCGACCTTTCGCTCCCTAGGGGTCCATTACCGATCTGGTAAGCGAAACAGAAGGAATACCAGGGGAATAGATATGGTTATCACTGCAACGACGAAGAGAGCAAACTCAAAACGGTGTTATGTATGCTAAGAGTTCAGTAGGGAAAACCGATAGCCATGGAACCTTGTAGCACTATGTAGGATGGCCACCAAGAGATTCGTGGCGGAGATGATATGGGTTCGTCGATGTGTTAAGTATGCGGTGTTGGCAGTAATACAGGACATGGTTGATGTATCGCCCAGGTTTTTTATTCGTGTGCTAGTACACACGTTCTGATTGCAGTTGATCTTACGCTAGATGGTCATAGTTGATTACTCGATCAAACCTGGTTTCCGCGCCAGCAATTTATCGAGGTAGTGGCAAATACCGATACAAAGTGCAGCGACTCGGTATGCTTCCGTTCCAAAGCTTGTTGGTCAAATGCCGACTCTTTCTGCCGTTATACGCCAGGCAGCCCAACAGTATGCGGCAGCGCCCGAGCGACGTTCAGGGTGATGATTTGGGTGTGAGGCCCCAAGAGCAGACTTTCGGTCTGCGCTATCCTCATACGTCCAGATAGGACTGCACCGAGATCTTCTTGAGACGAGACTCCAACGGCGGTAGTTCGTCTCAAGCCTGAAGGTCTGCGGCAAGATATCATAGAGACAGGCAAAGGGGTAGCGAGATGGCACTGAAGACGTCGACTCACTTGCCTTCTATTTCCATGGTCGTCCCATGTGGTCGCTGATATTTGGCCGAGTTCAGCAAAAGGGCGAGGCTGGCGTTGGGTGCCAACGAGATGGAGCACCAACAGATGGATGGGATGGTTTTGCAGTGCATGCCGAGCGGAGGGTGGGTCTTTAGAATTAGCCATTCCGGCAAGCCACCTGACTCTGTAAAAGCCTAATTAGAGCCTGTCCATCCATAACAATCGGCGATACAGTTCCCCTGGTTGTCGATGGCCGGCCCCTCGTGGCCCTGCTGCAGCTGGTTCCACAGGTTGGGGTAGTCCTGAAGATTAAATCCACCACTGTGTTGAGTAGATGGGGCGGATCCGCCTCCTCCGCCGCCGTGTTGACCGGTGGTTGGACGGGATTGTGTGTAGCCTTTCCGCCTGTTGCTGGAGGTCGCCGACTTTCGTTGCGGAGATCCTGACCTTTGGGATGCCTGCTGCGCGGCTTGCGCCTGCGCCGCCTGGGCTGCGGCCTGCTGGTCGGCCTGGCTCTTGGCCTGCATGGAGGCGTTCACCCGGTCGATGACCGCCTGCAGGGCGGCCGCCGCATCCCGGTAGGCCTTGGCTTGATCCCCCTTGACCTGGCCGGCCTGGTCGATGACCTGCTGCAGACCGTCGCGGGTCGCATTGTCGGCAACCTTCCCGTCCGAATCGGCCAACAGCCTCGCCGCCTCGCCCTTCTTCCCGTCCAGGGCGGTCCTGGCATCATCCAGGGTCTTCGCATCCCGGGACGCGGTCACCGCCTTGGCAGCCCTGGCCACAGCCGCATATTTGCCGTCGATTTTTCTCGCCTGGTCGGCCGTCGCGTTCAGATCCCCGGTGGACATGGAGGCCTTGCACCGGATCGTCGGCTGCCTGAGCCCTTCGGCGTCCTTCACGCTGCGGGCCATGGCCACCACGGTTTTCGCATCCTTGACCTGGTCCGTCTTTATGCCCGCCGCCTCACGGTACTGCTCCAACCGGTCCGGGCCGGTCTTGTCCTGCAGGGTCTTCACCGCCCGGCTGCAGGATTCAAACGCCTCATCATGCCGGCGGTTTCCAACCACGCGCCAGCCCACAAGACCGGCAACCACCACCACAGCCACCACCACGGCGACAACCACCGGAACCAGCCACCTCGGATGCCGCCCGCCCGACTGGTCTACACCCTCGGGCACAATCGCCGGCAGGGTCGCAGCCTCGCCCCCGACCGGAGCGGACACACTCCCCAGACCCGCAGCCCCCTCATCATCCTGATCCGCCATGACCTTCCTCTCTTCCCATCCGCGCGGATTACTGCCGTCCTATCCCAGCGTAACCGCCCGCACATTTCTAGATTAAGCTGCTGCACTTAAGCCAGATATGCATTTTTTGCTGATAAGTCTCCATTTTGCCCAAGGGTCGGATATGCACCTCCCGGCCAAGCTGGAGCTCGCATTTAGCGGCCGAACGAACCAGTATCCAAGCTTTCCAAGAGTTATCAGTTATCGGTTATGTTTCCCATACATCACTGTAAATGCGGTAACCTTATGGTCGCTCACAAGTAAAGCCGGCGGGATGGGAGACCTTGCAAGCAACCGGTCCCGCTGGCAAATACCAATCAATCAGCCAATGCCGCACACGCCAGCCGAATTACAAGCTTCTCCATATGGCTTTTGACTCTTTAATTCATCAATCCAGCTTTTGTCTCCATCGCCGCCCTGGTTGCCGGACGGCCGGGAGGCGGGTCGGCGGGATTGCGTGGAGCCTTTCCGTCCACTGTTGGAGGAGGCCTGACGGCGCTGGGTGGCGCCCTGCCGTTGCGCCTGCTGCTGCGAGGCCTGGGCCTGCGCGGCCTGCTGGTCGGCCTGGCTTCTGGCCTGCATGGAGGCGTTCACCCGGTCGATGGCCGCCTGCAGGGCATCCGCCGCATCCCGGTAGGCCTTCGCCCCATCCCCCTTGGCTTGGCCGGCCTGATCGATGGCCTGCTGCAGGCCGTCACGGGTCGCATTGTCGACCACCCTCCCGTCCGAATCGGCCAGCAGCCTCGACGCCTCGTCCTTCTTTGCGTTCAATGCCGCCTTCGCATCATCAAGGGCCTTCGCATCACGGGACGCGATCACCGCCTTGGCCGCCTTGTCCACGGCCGCATATTCACCGTCCAGCTTTTTGGCCCTGCCGGCCTCCGCGTTCAGCTTGTCGGTGGACATGGAGGCCTTGCACCGGACCGTCGGCTGCCTGAGCCCACCGGCAGCCTTCACACCGCGGCCCATGGCCGCCACCGTCTTCGCATCCTTGACCTGGTCGGACTTTATGCCCGCAGCCTCGCGGTACTGCGCCAACCGGTCCGAGCCGGTCTTCCCCTTTAGGGCCTTCACCGCCCGGCTGCAGGAGTCCAGCGCCGCATCATGCCGGCGGTTTCCAACCAGGCGCCAGCCCACAAGACCGGCAACAACCACCACCGCCACCACCACGGCGACAATCACCGGAACTAGCCACCTCGGACGCCTCCCGCCCGACTGATCTCCACCGTCCTCCGGCACGATCGCCGCCGGCGCCGGGTCCTCCCCCTCGACCGGAGCGGACATGCTCTCCAGGTCCAGGGTCCCCTCATCATCCTGGTCCGCCATGAACATCCTCTCTAACCATCCGCGCGGATTACTGTTGCCCTCCTCTAAGGCAACGGCCCGCACTTTTCTAAAGTATGCTCCCATACTTAAGCCAGCCATTCTTATCCCAGAATCCTGTCGATGTTAGACAGGGATACGTCTTGGCTGGGAAATCTCCGACTCGCGGCAGGGCTGGATATGCGCCTGCCGGCCGAGCCGGAGCCCAGGCGCAGCAGCCGGCGCGCCCAGTGCCGATCTTTCCGGGATTCATCATTTATGTTTCCCTTCCACTATCATGAAGGGGACGGCCGTATGGTCGCCCACAAACAACGCCAGCGGGATGGGAGACCTGGTAAGAAACCGGTCCCGCTGGCAAATTCTCAATCAATCAGCCAAGAACACACACGCCAGCCGAATTACAACCATTACCGCCTGTAGTATTCCCTTTGGACCATTCCTCAAACGCTTGTTCCGACCAATTGTCCTGAGCTGGAGCCAGAGCTGATCCGCCGCCTCCGCCGCCCCGGTTGCCGGACGGCCGGTAGGCGGGCCGGCGGGATTGCGTGGAGCCTCTCCGCCCATTGCCGGAGGAGGCCTGCCGGTGTCGGGTGGTGCCCTGCCGTTGCGCCGGCTGCTTCTGCGCCTGCTGCTGCGCGGCCTGCGCCTGCGCCGCCTGGGCTGCGGCCTGCTGGTCGGCCTGGCTCTTGGTCTGCACGGACGCGTTCACCCGGTCGATGGCCGCCTGCAGCGCATTCGCCGCATCCTGGTAGGCCTTCGCCTTGTCGCCCTCGGCCTGGCCGGCCTGGTCGATGGCCTGCTGCAGGCCGTCACGGGTCGCATTGTCGGCCACCTTCCCGTCCGAATCGGCCAGCAGCCTCGACGCCTCGCCCTTCTTCCCGTCCAGGGCGGTCCGGGCATCCTCCAGGGCCTTCGCATCACGGGACGCGGTCACCGCCTTGGCAGCCCTGGCCACAGCCGCATATTTGCCGTCGATTTTTCCGGCCTGGTCGGCCGCCGCGTTCAGCTCACCGGTGGGCATGGAGGCATTGCACCGGATCGTCTGCTGCCTGATCCCCTCGGCGTCCTTCACGCTGCGCGCCATGGCCACCACGGTCTTTGCATCCTTGACCTGGTCGGACTTTATGCCAGCCGCCTCACGGTACTGCGCCAACCGGTCCGGGCCGGTCTTCCCCTTTAGGGTCTTCACCGCCCGGCTGCAGGAGTCCAACGCCGCATCATGCCGGCGTGATTCCACCACGCGCCAGCCCACAAGACCGGCCACGACGACCACCGCCACGACCACGGCGACAACCACCGGCACCAGCCACCTCGGGCGCCGCCCGTTCGAAGGGGCTCCACCGTCCTCCGGCATGATCGCCGCAGGAGCAGAAACCTCACCCCCGACCGGGTCGGACACGCTCTCCAGGCCTGCAGCCCCCTCGCCATCATGGTCCGCCATGAAACACTCCCTCTTTCCCTCAGCCTCTGTCTCTTTTCAGGATCAGTGATTGATTGGTCAGGCGCGCATTGCCACCTCGCATATTTGTGGCGATGCCACTCTGTCACCCATCAGAGTCTGCCTCTGCTGCACAGTCTTCGTGGTCTCGTCAAGGCTGCAAACAACTTCCGTGCGCTGCTGTGCAGTGAATCATTGATGTATTGATATTCAATACTTTATCAGGAAGCCGATTATGAATCCTCTGACGATACAAAATTTGGTGTAATTCGATAGGTGAAAATGAAATGAATATGAAAATTTTAGTCAGAAGATATATGAATGTACCAAATTCAGAACAGCTTTACGGCCGTCTCTCATACATAAGTATGAGCCTTTGAAAGGGGAAATGCTAAAATAGAACTGTTAACCTTTCTCATACAATCTATGTCTTCTTGTTCAGCCTTTCTGTCTTTGTTGATATAGCTTGGTTTGGCTGACAAAGTGAGGGCATTGTCGACCATAGAGGTTTGGGGCAGAGAGTCGGTCAACGCTTTTCAATGCTTTCATGTTCACATAGGAAAACAAGGTCAATTGTCAGCTTTAGCTTCTCGCAGTACCGTCATCTGTACGTCTAGGTACGAACTGTGATTGGACCCGACTATTAATTTGGAATTTAAACAATCGCATTCCGACATCACCAATTACGGGGATCTGCGATGCAGGCACGAGACTTAAACCTTGTCGGGGGATGGGCTCGCAATAGTTGCATACATATCTTTATTGGTGATAGCTCGAGGCCTCTTTTGATTTTGCATGAGTGATAATAAATTCGTAGTTATCTTTCAGCCTGGTACGTTGTGTGTGATGCTCGGCGAAGAGAATCGGAGAAAGGGTTATGGGCGATAAGGATCAGGAATCAGAAGTTGAGGAAGCAGACGAAGAGGCCAAGGTCGATAAGGCTCCGCCGAAGGTCGTGTCGGGAGATGAGGATACCACGTCAGGCAGGCGACATCGGAAGTGGCTGGTTGCGTTGATTGTCGCCGTTGTGGTGGTGGTCGTGGCTGGTCTTGCGGGCTGGCGCGTGGTGGAGAACCGCCGGCATGGTTCGGCGCTGGAATCCTGCAACCGGGCTGCCAAGAGCCTGCAGGAAAGGACTAGCTCTGCAAAGATGGCCCGCTACCGTGAAGCGTCAGGTGTGAAAGCAGACGAGGTCAAGGATGCGAAGACCGTGACAAACATGAGCAGTAGCGTGAAGGCTGCCGACGGGCTCAAGCCTTCTTTGATTCAGTGCAATGCATCCATGTCCACAGGCGAGCTGAACACTGCAGTCAGTAAGGCTAAGAAGCTGGACAGCGATTATGCGGCCTTGGCTAAGTCGGCTAAGGCAGTGCTAGCCTCCAGAGATGCGAAAACCCTCGATGATGCGAAGGCGGCGCTGAACACGAAGAAGGACGAAGCGTCAAAGCTGCTAGGTGATTCTGACGGGAAGGTGGCCGACAATGCGACTCGCGATGGCCTGCAGCAGGCCATCGATCAGGCCGGCCAGGTCAAGGGGGATGAGGCGAAAGTCTACCAGGAAGCGGCTGGATCCTTGCAGGCGGCCATTGACCGGGTGAACGCTTCCATGCAGGCCAAGAGCCAGGCCGACCAGCAGGCCGCAGCCCAGGCGGCGCAGGCTCAGGCCGCGCAGCAGCAGGCGCAACGGCAGGGCGCCACCCAACGCCGTCAGGCCTCCTCCAGCAATAGGCAGAGAGGTTCCACGCAATCCCGTCGGCCCGCCTATCGACCGTCCGGCAACCAGGGCGGCGGAGGCGGCGGATCTGCTCCACAAAACCAAGGGAATGATAAGTCTTGGGAAGATGAATGGAATGATTTCATACATCGACCTCAAGTTGGTACCGGTTGTAATCCGGATGGTTCCTGTGGCATTGGCTGATTGATTGAGAATTTGCCAGCGGGACCGGTTGCTTGCAAGGTCTCCTCTCTCGCTGGCCTTATT
The DNA here is from genome assembly GCF_016100735.1 of Bifidobacterium sp. W8104. Taxonomy (NCBI): domain Bacteria; kingdom Bacillati; phylum Actinomycetota; class Actinomycetes; order Bifidobacteriales; family Bifidobacteriaceae; genus Bifidobacterium; species Bifidobacterium sp. W8104. The sequence continues at coordinate 353,686 of NZ_JACFRW010000001.1, read as the reverse complement.
TGTAAAAGGCCATCGGGCAGTCGCTTCTCATATTCAGATGTAGGGGAATCTTAAACGATGGCTTTTGGAAGATTGGACGTTAGGTCGGCCGAATTCTGCATCTGGGCTCCGGCATAGGTGGGCTTAAGGCTACTCCCGTCGCTGTCTTTGAGGAATAGATCGCATACGGAGCTGTATCGACAGTGTGGGCTGTGAGCATGACATGTGCCTAGCTCCGCATACAGGAAGAGAACGATTGAAAAGGGAAACCACGGTTTTGCCTGCGGTGTGGTCTACATTTTCTACCCTTGTGTGGATTGAATACTTATCGGCCAAGATTCATCTTTGATTTCCGCCAACGGGGTCTTGTAGGTGGGAATGGCTGGCTTTTGGGCTTGAGCCCACTTTAGATTTGTGCGGGCCGTTACGCTGGAGGAAGACAGTAGCTCGTTTCAGTAAGAAAAAGGGATTTGTCATGGTGGATCACGGGGATGAGGGGACTACAAATTTGCGGGGTGTGTCAGACACGATTGAGGGTGAGTCTTCGACTCCGCCGAGAATTGTATCGGAGGATGGGGGTGCTCCGTCTGGCAGACCGCATTCCAGGTGGCTAGTTCCGGTAATCGTGATAGTGATTGTGGTGGTGGTAATAGCAGGCCTTGTAGGCTGGCGTGTGGTTGAAAACCGTCGGCACGATTCGGCACTCGAATCCTGCAATCAAGCGGTGAAGCCCCTGCAGGAGAAGACCGGATCGGCCAGGATGGCCCGCTACCGTGAAGCATTCGGCGTGAAGAGGGACCAGGTCAAGGATGCGAAGACGGTGGCGAACATGAGCCGCAGCGCGAAGGCCGTCGGCGGGCTCAAGCAGCCGACTGTAGCGTGCAAGGCCTCCATGTCCACCGGTGATCTGAATGCCGAGGCTGGCAGGGCAAGGAAGCTAGACGGTGAATACGCGGCCGTATCCAAGGCGGCTAGGGCAGTTCTCGAATCCAAGGATGCGAAGACTCTGGAGGATACTAAGACGGCCTTGAACGCGAAGAAGGACGAAGCGTCAAAGCTGTTGGGTGATTCTGACGGGAAGGTGGCCGACAACGCGACCCGCGACAATCTGCAGCAGGCCATCGATCAGGCCGGACAGGTCAAGGGGGATGAGGCGAAGGCTTACCATGATGCGGCTGGATCCTTGCAGGCGGCCATTGATCAGGTGAACTCCTCCATGCAGGTCAAGAGTCAGGCCGATCAGGAGGCCGCGGACCAAGCGGCCCAGCAGCGGACACAACGGCAAGGTACCACTCAACGCAGGGCAACTACCTCCAACAACAAGCGGGAAAGCAATATGTCCCACCAGCCAGCATCCAACAAACGAGGTGGCGGATCCTCACAGGCGCCTGCAACTCCATCAGTCCCACAAGGAGATGACGGAGGCTTCGATTGGCACCAATGGTTCGAAGAACATAAAACTCCGAGCCGCTGTCATCCCGGGGAATTCTGCCCTATTGGCTGATTCATTGAAAATTGAGAATTTCCTAGCGAGACAGGTTGCTTAGCAGGCTTCCTATCTTGCTGGCGTTTTGTATGCGCCCGTAATGGAGTCCTCTTTATAACATAATGGAGTCCTCTTTATAACAGGAGATGCAAACCTCTATAAGTGTTCTGAAAGATCAGAAAGTAGGCTGGTTAGTTTTTGCACCCGGGCTCCGGCATGGTGGGCTCAAGCGCCTGCTATGGCCGCCTCTCTTGGCCGCTGTGATCGTTATTCAGAAATAAATTGTATGTGGGGGGGGGATCTGCAGTTTGCGTTGTATTCCCAGCACATAGGTCAAGGACGTGAGCTGATTCCCATTCCTGGGAGAATGGATGCGTAAAGAGATCCCCTCAACTTTCGCCGGAGCTACATATACGGATTATGTGAGAGCTAAACGCTCAATGGTCAAGATCGTTTTTGTTTTATGCCGAAGGTCTTTGTGGTAGGAGCTGCTGCTTATGTATTTGGGGACACTCTAGCTTTGTGCGGTCGGTTACGCTGGGAGAAGGAAGTAGACAGCGCAAATGGGAAGAAGAGTTACCTCATGGCGGACCAGGGAGATGAGAGGAGTACGGACTTGGAGAGCTCATCTGATCTAGTTGAAGACGAGGCTTCGACTCCGCCGACGGTCGTGCCAGAAGATGAGAAAGCCGCGTCTAGGAAGCGGCGCCCCAAGTGGCTGGTTCCGTTGGTGGTGGCAGTAGTCGTAGTTGTTGTTGTGGCTGGTCTTGTGGGCTGGCATCTAGTGGAGTCTCACCGGCATGATTCGGCGCTTGAATCCTGCAACCAGGCCGCCAGGTCCCTGCGGGGCAAAACCGGCTCGGCGCAGTTAGCCAAGTATCAGGAGGCTTCTGGTGTAAAGGTGAATCAGGTCAAGGACGCGAAGACCGTGACGGATATGAGCCGCAGTGTGAAGGCTGCCGGCGGACTCAAGCCTCCTACTATTCAATGCAAGGCCTCCATGTTCACCAGCGAGCTGAACACCGAAGCCAGTAAAGCCAAGAAGCTTGACGGTGAATATGCGGCCGTATCCAAGTCGGCTAAGGCGGTGACCGCGTCCCGTGATGCGAAGACACTTGAAGGCGCGAAGACAGCCCTGAACGCGAAGAAGGACGAAGCGTCGAAGCTGCTGGGTGATTCTGACGGGAAGGTGGCCGACAACGCGACCCGTGACGATTTGCAGACAGCTATGGATCAGGCCGGCCAGATCAAGGGGGATAAGGCGAAGGCCTATCAAGAGGCGACGAATTCGTTGCAGGTGGCCATTGATCGGGTGAACGCCTCCATGCAAGCCAAGAGCCAGGCCGACCAGCAAGCCGCAGCTCAGGCGGCGCAGACACAAGCCTCGCAGCAGACTGCCAAGCGCTCAAAATCTTCGCAACAAGGATTATCGTCCTCACACAGCAGAGGGAGGAGAGGCTACACGCCCTCTCGCCCAACCACCAGTCAACGTGGCGGCGGAGGCGGCGGATCAGCTCCAGCACCTGCGACACCGCAGGAAGATCATTCAAACTGGAGAGAAAGGCTTCAAAATGGCACTGTTTCAAATGGCGGAAAGCCGGTCTGTCAAAAGGGTCAGGCTTGTGGCATTGGCTGATTGATTGGAAGATTGAGGATTTGCCTGCGGAGCCCGCTGTTTGGAAGCTCCTCTGTCCTGCTGGGGTTGCTTGTGGGAGGCTATGGGGTTGTTGCATTTACGGTGAGGTATGGGAACCATGACCGGCGACTGATGTCTCTTGGGAAGTTTGAATGCTGGGCGGGCCGGCTGCTGCGCCTGGGCTCCGGCTTGGCCTGTGGGTGCATATCCAGCCCCTGTGTGAGCCGGAGACTCATTAGCTAAGATTTATCTCCGGTTTACGCACTGGGTTCTGTGGTAAGGATGGCTGGTTTATGTACAAAAATTTACTTTAGTACTGTGCAGGCGGTTATCCTAAAGGGGGAGGGGCAGCCATAATCCGCGCGGATGAAGAGAGAGGATGGTCATGGCGGATCAGGATGATGAGGGGGCTGCGGGTCTGGAGAGCATGCCCGCTCCGGTCGGGGGTGAGGTTTCTGCTCCTGCGGCGATCGTGCCGGAGGACGGGGGAGACCCGCCGGGCAAGCCACGACCGAAGTGGCTGGTCCCGGTGGTTGTCGCCGTGGTCGTGGCGGTGGTCGTCGTGGCCGGTCTTGTGGGCTGGCGCGTGGTGGAGAACCGTCGGCATGGTGCGGCGTTGGACTCCTGCAGCCGGGCGGTGAAGAACCTAAAGGGGAAGACCGGCTCGGACCGGTTGGCGCAGTACCGTGAGGCGGCTGGCATAAAGTCCGACCAGGTCAAGGATGCGAAGACCGTGGTGGCCATGGCGCGCAGCGTGAAGGACGCCGAAGGAATCAAGGAGCCGACGATCCAATGCAAGGCCTCCATGTCCACCGGGGATCTGAACGCGGCGGCCGGCCAGGCCGGAAAGATCGACGGCAAATATGCGGCTGTGGCCAGGGCTGCCAAGGCGGTGATCGCGTCCCGTGATGCGAAGGCCCTGGAGGATGCCAGGGCGGCCCTGGACGGGAAGAAGGGCGAGGCGTCGAGGCTGCTGGCCGATTCGGACGGGAAGGTGGCCGACAATGCTACCCGTGACGGTCTGCAGCAGGCCATCGGCCAGGCCGGCCAGGCCAAGGGGGATAAGGCGAAGGCCTACCGTGATGCGGCGGATGCGCTGCAGGCGGCCATCGACCGGGTGAACGCGTCCGTGCAGGCCAAGAGCCAGGCCGACCAGCAGGCCGCAGCCCAGGCGGCGCAGGCCCAGGCCGCACAGCAGCAGGCGCAGAAGCAGCCGGCGCAACGGCAGGGCACCACCCGACACCGTCAGACCTCCTCCGGCAATGGGCGGAGAGGCTCCACGCAATCCCGCCGGCCCGCCTACCGGCCTTCCGGCAACCGGGGCGGCGGAGGCGGCGGATCCGCTCCATCTGCTCCGCAAGGCGGCGGTGAGGATAATAGCTGGATTGAAAAATTAAAAAACCAAAAGCAGATTGGAAACCATGGTTGTAATTCGGCTGGCGTGTGTGTCCTTGGCTGATTGATTGAGAATTTGCCAGCGGGACCGGTTTCTTGGAAGGTCTCCTATCCCGCTGGCGTTGTTTGTGGGCGACCATATTGGCCGTCCCCTTCATGATAGTGGAAGGGAAACATAAATGATGACTCCCGGAAAGATCGGACGCTGGGTGGGCAAGGCGGTGGTTGTGACAGTTGCTGTCAGCTGTTGTAGCCGTCATTACGAAATAAATTGCATGCGGGAATGTACTCGGAGTTCGGGTTGGAGGTCCTGTATATGCCAAGGATCTGTGCCGACTCCCCTTCCTGGTGAGACTGGTTGGGCAAAGAGACCTCTTTATTATTTGCCGGAGCTGTATATCCAATCCCTATGCGAGTAGAAGATTTCATTGGTCAGGATTGATCTTTGGTTTTACAGGGAGTGTTTCAGATAGGAACGGCTTGCTTCTGTGCAGGAGGAGGCTTGAGTTTTGTGCGGGCAATTACGCTGGGATAGGACGGCAGTAATCCGCGCGGATGGGAAGAGAGGATGGTCATGGCGGACCAGGATGATGAGGGGACCATGGACCTGGAGAGCGTGTCCGGACCGGTCGGGGGTGAGGCTTCTGCTCCTGCGGCGATCGTGCCGGAGGACGGGGGAGATCCGCCGGGCAAGCCACGACCGAGGTGGCTGGTGCTGGTGGTTGTCGCCGTGGTAGCGGTGGTTGTGGCTGGTTTTGTGGGCTGGCGCGTGATGGAGAACCGTCGGCATGGTGCGGCGTTGGACTTCTGCAGCCGGGCGGTGAAGAACCTAAAGGGGAAGACCGGCTCGGACCGGTTGGCCGGTTACCGCCAGGCGGCGGGCATAAAGGCCGACCAGGTCAAGGACGCGAGCACCGTGGTGGCCATGGCCCGCAGCGTGAAGGACGCCGAAGGGATCAGGAAGCCGACGGTCCGGTGCAAGGCCACCATGTCCACCGGGGATCTGAACGCGGCGGCCGACCAGGCGAGAAAAATCGACGGCAAATATGCGGCTGTGGCCAGGGCTGCCAAGGCTGTGACCGCGTCCCGTGATGCGAAGGCCCTGGAGGATGCCAGGACCGCCTTGGACGGGAAAAGGGAGGAGGCGTCGAGGCTGCTGGCCGATTCGGACGGGAAGGTGGCCGACAACGCGACTCGTGACGGTCTGCAGATAGCTATTGATCAGGCCGGCCAGGTCAAGGGGGATCAAGCCAAGGCCTACCGGGATGCGGTAGGCGCCTTGCAGGCGGCCATCGACCGGGTGAACGCCTCCATGCAGGCCAAAAGCCAGGCCGACCAGCAGGCCGCAGCCCAGGCGGCGCAGGCGCAGGCCTCGAAGCAGCAGGCGCAACGGCAGGGCACCACCCGACGCCGGCAGGCCTCCTCCAACAATGGGCGGAAAGGCTCCACGCAATCCCGCCGGCCCGCCTACCGGCCGTCCGGCAACCGAGGCAGCGGAGACAGCGGATCAGCTCCAGCACCATCAACGCCACAAAATGGAGATGTCTCAGATTCGGCGGTCAATGATTGGCTTCACCATTTCAATCCCAGCCCTTGCAAAAAGGGTGAGGCTTGTGGCATTGGCTAATTGATATATGCAGGTACCTTCCACCCAGCCTGCGGTAATTGTTAAATTTGGTAACAGTGAATTGACAGAATTGATTGTGAACGATATGAATCAGGGAATAGAGCGGCTCGCAGAAATGGATAGTCAGGACAAGTCCAAACCTAATTCTGACGAAGCGAAGGAGCGTCGTCCGAAATGGATGATTCCCTTAATTGCAGTGGTAGTAGTGTCGGTGCTGGCCTTGGCTGGTGTTTTCGCCTGGCGTGCCTATGAGCATCGCCAACATGATTCGGCGCTTTCCTCGTGTTCGCAAGCTGTTAGCAATTTACATGGGCTCACAAGACCGTCTCAGCTGGCCAGATATCATGAAGCCGTAGCTGTGCGGGCCGACCAAGTGAAGGACGTGAAGACCATAAAAACTATGAACCGGAGCGTCAAGGCTGTCGGCAGTCTTCGCCCGCAGACTCTCCAATGCAAGACATCCATGTCAACAGAGAGTTTGGAAGCAACTGCCAACAAGTTTAAGAAGTTAGATGCTGGGTACCACGCTGTATACAAGGCTGCCAATGCGGTTCTGGCTTCCCGCGACGCCAAGACCCTCGATGATGCGAAGGCTGCTCTGAGTGGCAAAATAAACGAAGCAAAGAAACTGTTGCAGGACAGCGATGGGAAGGTAGCTGACAATACCGCTCGTGACAATTTGCAGAAGGTCATAGACCAGGCTGGTCAGGTTACGGGAGGCGAGATAAAGGCTTATCAGGACGCAGTGAGCGCGTTACAAGTGGCCACTGATCGGGTGAACGCTTCCATGCAGGCCAAGAGCCAGGCAGACCAGCAGACCGCTGCTCAGGCGCAACGGCAAAGCCGGCCAACATCCTCCAACAATGGTCGAAGAGGCTCCGTGCAATCCCGTCGGCCTGCCTCCCGGCCTTCCGGGAACCGGGGCGGCGGAGGCGGTGGATCCTCGCAGGCGCCGACAGCCCCATCATCCCCACAAAGAGGTGATGGTAATGGAACCGGCGGGCATGCCGTATTGCCCCCGTTAGATACAACGCATCATGGTTGTAATCCGGATGGTTCCTGTGGCATTGGCTGATTTATTGGGCATTGAACATCTGCCATAGGTGCTGATCGCCTGGAGGATTTTCTACCCTGCTAGTATTGCTAGTGGGGCCCATGAGGCTGTCTCTTTCACAGTGCTTTGCTATATTCGCTGGGGAATGCGATATGGCTCGGCCTACGTCTGAACGTTGTAGGTGTGGATAAGGATATCAGTGGCTTTTTGAATATGCCCCAGGCCACACAAGTGAGAGAATTTATTCTCAGATTCTGGTATCGCTTTTGATTGATGCTACCTCACTGACGGGGGTTTAGGTAGCAGCTTGTCACCGGGGATGATCCGCACTGAATGCGGGCCGCTACTGTTGGAGCGAGTGCCGAATACCCGCAGGGCTTTGCGTCGCACTTTCTCCATCGCATCAATAGGACGACGTGCCGAATCAGTGCAGGAGGCTGTACCCGGAATTATGCGGTCTGCTTCGGCAAACTCCGAACATGTGGATCGAGCAATGCAAGCAATTTGACACCATTCGGCTGGTCGCATGAGAGTTTGTGCGGATTACCCTGTTTAATGTCAATCTTTGCGAAGGGGAAGAAATTCTGCCCGTCGCCTGCTGGATAATTCAAGTTTGAAGAAGAGCGCTGCATAGCTTGTCCGTTCACCTTGCATTGCGCGGCTTCTGTCTGCTTAAGATCGGCCCGTCGCGCAAGTACATACAGGGTTCCCGGCTTGTTCGCGGAGATGGTTGTGACGCTGCTGTCACCAGAAACGTCGTACTTTGTCAAAGATGAAAGGTAATTGGAGGCCTGTTCCACGGACGGCTCTGACCGATTGGATCCCTGACAGCCCGAGAACAGGGCCACACTCATCAAAACTGCTACAAGGGCGATTATTTGTTTTTTCCAGATGGCGCCAGCCGTCCTTGCTTCGCTATGGAGCCGGGCTGGCAATGCCGTGAGCCGACCCAAGTGTCCGTGCGGATCCCGCTGATGCGCCACTGTCGAATTAAAGTCCGTCTGCTCATAAGCCTTTGTCTTCTTCATCAGTTCTCCTTAGGCAGGTAGAGGAGGGTTCACAACATTGTTAGTTGGATTTAAGTTTCATAACTCAGATGAGCGGTAAGTAGATAAAACGAGTTTAGCTGCATTTCTGAGTTGTGCGGCCAGTTCAGTGAATGTTTTCTGTCCGCTGGCTATTTCTTGTATCCAGCGATACATGCCATTGCGCTTAGGTTCGTCTGAATCGTCAATATCCAATTCGATACCCATTCTGAAAACCTAAGAAGACGAATCTTGCAAGACGGCTCTTTTGTCGGCTTGTTCCTTGCAGTGTTGCCTTATGTGTCTTCCAGCAGTTTCAGCGCATTTGGGAATCGCTCATCGACTGCACGAACACCTCCGGCTAGGGTTCTCCGCAAATCAGGATGATCAATGCCATCGTGAGAGCGGAGCATGGCTTCTTCAGTAATTTCTTTGTTCTTGCCGGATTCATATACAGCTTTCCAGGCTGAACCGTCGCGATGTAAATAGTCCACAAGTTCGAAGGCTGCCAATGGCCCGTATAAAGTGGCAACTCTTTGAACTACGTTTTTCGCTGCTCGGAGTCCGACTGAAGAATCGGTTTGATCATGCGCATCTATTATAGCGGGGGCAGTTATCCGATTTGGGCCATACTCTTTGAATGCTGCATAAACGCTCGGTTCCACGGGGCCGCTTTCCCAGGCTTGTACAGGTTCGTCGAAAAGCCTATGCCTGTGTATCCGGAGGCATTCAACCTGTGCGAAATACACCAGCTTGTTGATTTTCATATTTGTCAAATACAGGTGTGTATGAGGATAGGTGATCAACATGTTGGCGATAGTCAATGCAAGCATGTGATTCTTGCCTCCTTTCATGCTGATTTGCGTCCTCAGGGCAGCTGGTCCATATGCCCGCTGTAGTCATGGTTGACAGGGTTGGTGTTCCAGGGGTAGGGCAGTGCGGTCTGCGGATAGATGTCCGCCAGCACGTCGTAGCCGGTCGGGTCGTATTCGCGCAGCTCGTTCCTTGTGTTGAGCGGGCCTCGGACGCCGTCCCAGGTATCGTCGGCACTCTCGGCCATCACGTTGAACCACATGGCGGTTAGGGTGGCGAAGTACTCCTCGATGTTGCCCATCAGGTAGGTGTGCGGCCAGAGACCAGTCTCCTGTGCATGGCTGTAGGCGGCCTGGATCCGATGGGCCAGGCTCTGATCCTCCAGGCGGTTGATGCCCAGCAGGTGGATGGCGTGGCCGAATTCATGGGCCAGTATGGACTCGTTGGGGTAGCGGGTCTGGTGCACGTCCTCAGTGATACGTTCGATGTTGGCGGCGGAGATGGAAGTGATCGGGTCGCCGATCATGCCTCCATAGCCTTCCACCGGCCGATCCATGATCTGGGCGCCTCCGCGGTGCTCAGGTATGTCATAGACGTCCTCGTGCAGCCCGTAGATGGCGACCCTGGCACCCTCGGTGATCATGGTCTGGGCCACCTGCGGCGATGCGGACAGCATGGTGTCGATCAGATCGGCCGCAAGCAGCCGGGTGTGGTGCTGGACGTCGTCAGATGATTCGATGGGGATGCCGCAGCGGCAGTTGGTGAATTGGGTGTATTGATAGTGCCAGTTGTTGACTACGATTTCGACTTCCGGATCAGCCCGCTGTCCTTGGCGGTTGACGATGGCTGCATCCGCCAGTACGGTCAGGCGTCCCAGAACAGTGAAATCCAAGGGTTCCCTGGTAATCAGTGTTGACCGTTTTTTGATGGGTTCGTAAACGTTGAGCAGGTTCCACTCCACGTCGGTCCTCTCCATCAGCGGCAGGGGATGGTCGTCCAGGAAAAGGCGGAAGTGGCGGGGGTCGGCGGCTCCCTGCACCTCCTGATCCCAATAGAGTTCAATGCGTCGAGGATCGATCATTTGGCTGAAAATCACCCGAGGTGGATTGGTATGAGGCATTGGGGGATCTCCCTTCATCGCGGAATCACCTTGATGGTTTCATCCTATGGGACTTGTGGGCGAAATCTCTTTTGCGGAGACCATTGAGTCAATAAAAACCACCTATTGTTCCCTTCGCTCAACCCTGCGGTCGGGTTCAGTGGGAGTTGAAGTGACGCTGATGAAAGGTTCTGCGGTAGCGGGTGGGGCTGATGCCGGTGCTGCGTTTGAACACCTTCATGAAGTACTTGTCATCCTTGTAGCCGACGATGGTCCCGATGCTTTCCACCGTGTCGTCGGTCTCCACCAGCAGCGACTTGGCCGCCTCCATGCGGAAACGTTCGATCTCCTGAGAGATGGTGATGCCGAACTTCTGCCGGTACTTGCGCGACAGGTAGCTCTTGTTGTAATTGAAGTAGTTGGCGATCTGCCCCAGGCTGATGGGTCCCAGAGCGTGAATGCGGATCCAATCTCGCACCGGCTGCAGCTCATGAATGTTCATGGACTGCGTGCGAAGCAGCTGCCTGGTCTGCATGGTCACCTCGTAGAGCACGCAGGCCAGGATGGCGTTCAGATAACTTTGGTCGCCGTGCATCTGGTAGACGTCCAGCAGCTGGTTGGTGATGACGGTGATCCGGTCCATGAGCAGATTCTCGCTGTAGGCAGGCAGAAGGATGCTCGCAGTCTCGTCCACCCTAGGGTCGTCGCCGGTACCCTCGATGGGATTCAGACCGGGCAGTTTGAAGTGCAACCAATCAAACTTGAGGTTCTCGGTGATGGTGCGGAATCCCTGATGCTTCAGGTCGGGCGGGACGATCAGGAAGGTGCCGGGCCCTACCATATAGCGCGTATCGCCAATCTGCAGGGGCAGCGTGCCTTGGATGTTGCAGATTATTTCGAAGGTACTGATGACGCGCTTGTCGTGTTGCCAGCCCGGCTCGCCGATGAAGGTCCCGGCGGATACCAGCTCAGGTCGGGGCTGGCTTTCCTGGTCAAAGAACAATGTCATGAAAGTCGACCTCTCCTCGGGGGAATCGGTAAAAATGCTCCACGTATTGTGGATTCTAGGCCACCGGATACGGAATTGACCATCGCTACCATTGAAGACAGCATAGACAGTGGAGCCTAGGCACGTCAGAAGGAGACGGGACGACTGTGGCAGACCGGACCATTCCAGCGCAGGGGTTGGTGACCCAGGCGCCTGTAAAGAATCTATACCTCAAAATCTTCCACCTTTTCTATAAATTCACCACCATTCCGGGAGCGATGCAATCATGAAACACACTGAGAGCACCTTGGAGGAGGTCAGAGACGACAAGGGCTTCTTCGGACACCCTCGCGCCATCGGTACCCTGGCCCTGGGCAATTTCTGCAACTCGGCCGCCTGGGGCGCCTTCTACGCCCTGATGATCTACTACCTCTACACCCCCTTCTCCAAGGGGCTGGGATTCTCCCAGGGGGATGCGGCTCTGATGATCGCGGCCATGGGGGCGGCCAACGGGTTGCTCAACATCGTGGGCAGCTGGCTGTCCGACAGGGTCCTGGGAATGCGTAAGGCCTTGATACTGGGCAACCTGCTCAAGGCCATAGCCTTCTTTATCCTGGCCATACCTCCGACCAGTCAGGTCTTCGGACAGACCATGGCCTACATCGCCCTGGTGCTGCTGTCCATGCCCATCATGGGGATGTCCAACGCCTCCCTGACCGGGCAGCTCTACCGCAAGGAGGATGCCCGCAGGCGCGACGCGGCCTTCACCATCCACCAGTTCGCCAATACGGTGGCCGGAATCATCACCCCGGTCGTGGTGGGCCAGATCGGTCTGAGCAACTACCATATCGGCTTCGCTGTGGCCGGGGTCTTCGCCCTGCTCTACGGTGCGGCCATCTTCTTCACCCAGTACCGCTTCTTCGGACCCCTGGGCGAGGCTCCCATCAAGCCCTTGTCGGCCCGGGAGCGCCAGCGGATACTCAAGGGTCTGGTCATCGGGTTGGTTGTGCTGGCACTGGTCATCGCCGCCCTTGTGCTGACCAAGCATTTCAACCTGAACGCCATCATCAACGCCGTCACCACCTTCGCCTTCGTGGTACCCCTGTGCTTCCTGGTCAACCTGTTCGCCAAAAAGGACCTGACCGGCCGAGACCATACACACCTTCGGGCCTTTCTCTGGTTCTTCTTCGCGCAGATCATCATGGCCCTGGGCGCCACCCTGCTGACCAGCGCAATCGCCATCTTCCTGGACAAGAAGGTCAACCGGGTGATCTTCGGCATCACCATCGCCCCCGGCTCACTCCAGGTCATCTACATGGTCATGGATCTGATAGCCGGCCCCATCTTCATCTTCCTGTGGACCAAGACTCGTGCCGGGGCAATCCGGACCACCTATAAGTATGGTATGGGGCTGCTGGTCACGGCTCTGGCCTTCTTCACGCTGACCATACCCTCCTTGATTCTGGGCGGGAGCGGATCCTCCGGCTACTCCCTCTGGTGGGTGCTGATTTACTACGCCTTCATGGCCCTGTCCGACCAGCTGGTCGGACCGATCGGCAGCTCCCTGGTGTCCGGACTTTCGCCTGAATCCTACGAGACCCAGCTGCAGACCGCCTGGAATCAGACCGCGGCCATCGGCAATGCCATAGCCATCATATTCTTCAAATTCTTCCAGACGGCCGACCAGCAGGTCTACCTCTTCCCCATCGTGGCCGTGGCCCTGCTGGCCGTTGCGCTGGTGCTGATTGTGTTCAGCCGCCGCATAGAGAGGCAGATGGCAGCATGAGTCAGCGATTCAACATGAGCGGGCCCATCGACATCAGTCAGGCCAGCGTCGACGACCACTTCTGGTCAGAACAGCGGTCCTGCCCTACCAATGGAGGGCCCTCAACGACCAGGTGCCCGGCGCTGCGCCCAGCTACTGCATGCCCAACTTCAGTGCCTTCGCTGCTCTCAATGAGAGGCTGAATGTGCAGGAGGGAAGCGGGGACTTCCGGCCGCCGACTTACACCAACCAGGGATTCCACTGGCTGCCGGAGGACCCGGACCATCCCGATCCGGACAAGTTCTATGGCTACGTTTTCCAGGACACCGACTTCTCCAAACGGGTGGAGGCGCTGGGTACTCGCTGGCGCATCATCCGGATGCCGATGCGGTCATCCGCAGCATGGTCAGACTGCGGGTACCTGCCTGGCGTGAGTCGGCAGAGGGGGCTGATGCCGCTCCGCTCTACCGCCTGCGGCAACCTGTTCGCCGCATGCCGACCACGGCCACCCTGATTCCCTATTTCGCCTGGTCCAACCGTGGCGAAAACGAGATGAGGGTTTTCCTGGACGTGGGCTGAAGGCCATTCTGCCATCCCTTAAGTGCGCTGCGGTTTCTGGGAGCGAAGCAGGGCGGCCAGGGTCAACAGAGCCTCCATGCCGCCGATGATCAATAACAGAATCAGTGCATGCTGGGAACCGTTGATGGTGCCCAACCCCTGTACGTCCCTTCCCGGCAGCAGGAGGAGAAAGACCGGAGCCAGCGCGTCGATGACCAGTCCGGTCAGGAATAGCAGGTTGGCACAAAGAAAGAGGGTTCGGCTGCGAAATCGACGCTTGAGGGCCGCCGAGAGCGGGGTGATGGAGGCGACGACCAGCAGGTAGAGGGTTGTCATCCATTGCACGCTGGAGGTCCCGATGCCGAAATGGCTCATGAGGGCCGGGAAGGTGATGTTCATGGCCGTCTCCACGATCACGCCGCAGAAGGACATGATGCCGGTGGCCACCACCGCGCCTATTACCCTGCGGGGGATTGCTGTGTTTTGCGCTTGTTGCGTTGCTTGGGTTGCGCTCATGAGCGAGACTCCTTTCCAGCCTGGGAGGGATCGTCGGAATTCAAGGTGGTGAAATAGGCCAGCACGCGGTCGAAGGCAGCCAGATCCCGATGGTCGAACTGGCGCTCCATGGCCTTTTGCTGGTTGTCGATATATGCCCGCACGGCTTTCTGCAGGTCACCGGCCTTGGCGGTGGGCGCAATGATGCGTTGGCGGCCGTCCCTGGGGTCGCGTTTGGCGGCGACCAGCCCGCTGGCCTCCATTCGCTGCAGGGTTTTTGTTGTTGTGGATGGGCGGATGTCGAACTCCATCTCGATGTCCCGCTGGGTGCGGTCCTGGGATTTGCCCAGAAAGTCGATGATGGACATCTGGGGGCCCGTGAGCCTGTATTGGGCCGCGTAAGCATCCATTGATCGTGGCATGATGTTGGCTGCCCGTTTTATACGCTTGCCATAGTTTTTGTTCAAAGGCTCTCCCCGGTTAGATTGTTGGCTGCCTAAGGAATGATCTTCCGGGTATGGACAAGTTGTTCAGACTCTGATAATTGGTCGCTCTGCCGGATCCCCTGTACAGAACCCTGTAAGGAATCGGTTCAAGATTCGATAGGCCCAAGGACGCGGTGGACGTGCATTGCCGGATTTTGGCAACAAATATCATCTTCTTGCTATGCAGGGAAAATGCCCGATTCCCGGGCTTACCGTATAGGCAAACGGAAGTCTTCCCGTCCGGCTCATATGTAGGTGGTTGGAAGTTAGCCACTTCCGCATGGCATGGTCTGCGACAGAGCAGTGCACGTAATCATGTCTCGTGACAGGGTCCTTATCTTGTAGCAATGGCGCCTTAAATGCCAGGACCCCGGGATGAGCTGAAGGGTGGACAGTCTGACTATTCAGAGAAGAATGAAGGTACAGGACATGAGCATATCCCACAAGGTCTTTGCAGGATTAATGGCAGGGGCCGTTCTTCTGACTGGTGCATCGATGGCGACTCCAGCCATGGCATCGGAAGATGAGCAAACAATCAATGTGACGCCGAATCCCTGGTATGCCGATGGCCCCTTCCAGGGTTGGGGAACTTCCTTGGCATGGTTTGCCAATGCCACAGGCAACTATGGAGAACCCGGTTCAATCAGTCAATCCAGCGGAGACCCTCAGACCGATGCCAAGGCTTTGGCCTATGGGCGGCAACTTCGTGAGGATTTCTATACGAGCATCTTCGGTAAGGAGGGTCTTGGTCTCAACAAGGCTCGCTACAACATAGGCGGTGGCAATGCCTCGGACGTGGCATATGGCTATCCGTTCATGCGGCAAGGCGCCGCCATGCCCGGCTACTGGGCCCAGGACCCGGACGGCTCCTTGGGCCTTTACGGCGGTCTGGCGACGACGATGGCCAACAAGGCCGGCATTGATCGGGTTTTCGATCCTCACAGCGATGCCTCCTATGTGTGGGGATCCGCCTCCTCTGATTCCCCGCAGGCCCGCGACGTCAAGGCTCAGGAGTGGTGGCTGAAAAGGGGAGCTCAGAACCATGACATCGACCACGTCGAAGCCGCAGCCAACGCGGCTCCCTGGTTCATGACGGAAAGCGGGTATGTGAGCGGGGGCGATAGCGGGAATGCCAACAACCTTGCGGATGCGGACAAATTCGCTCAGTATCTGGCTGCGGTAACCCGGCATCTGTCACAGCTCAAGGCTGACAATGGGAACCGGGTTGGGGTCAATACAGTTGAGCCGCTCAACGAGTCGGAGACCGGATACTGGAGTTCGCCGCGAGGAAGGGCTTCGGATGCCTGGCCAGCCGAGGACAGGGCTCTGATCGACCGATACTGGAATCGGTATTACCAGGGTAAGAACAAGGCTGTCACGCCATATACCACCGAGGTCAAAAAGCCCCAGGAGGGTATGCATGTCGATACCGGGACAGCCGGCAATGTCATACGCGCTCTCAGATCTGCCCTGGATGCCGAAGGCCTGCAGCAGACTTTGGTCTCAGCTACCGACGCGACGGATTCGGGTCAGTTTGTCGATTCCTACCATCGCTATCCGCAGGATGTCAGGGATGTCATCGGCCAGTACAACACCCACGGTTATGGCACCAACCGCCAGAGGGCTGCCCGGGACATTGCCCAGGGGGACGGCAAAGCCTTGTCAATGAGCGAGGTGGATGGCTCCTGGCAATCCGGAGGCTTCAACCCCTATGGTTTCGACAATGCCTTGGGCATGGCCGGTAAGATCAACGCCGATGTCTACGCCTTGCAGTCCAGGGATTACACCTTCTGGCAGATCGGCGAGGACCTTTACAACGTGGCCACTGGTGACAAGGATATGAATGGCAACAGCGCCAATCCCAAGGGGGAGGACACCAATTGGGGCACTGTCTTTCTCGATTATGATTGCTCGGTCGCCGGCGTTGACGGCAAGCTCTACTCTCGTAGGGAAGTGGACAATAATGGAGGTCAGACCTCGGGAATTCGCCCCTGCCGGATCGTGGTCAACGCGAAGTACAATGCTGTCCGCGCCTACACCAAATTCATCCATCCCGGGGATTCCATCACCGCCAATAACGCCACCAAGGACAATATGACCGCCAGCTCGGCAGATGGCAGGACCCAGACGGTGATACACCGTAACGCCAGCGATCAGCCGCAGACGCTGGTCATCGATCTGTCAAACTACGGGAGCATCGATTCCGACGCGAGCGGAAAGCTCTTTTTGACCACCGAACCTGATCATCAGCAGGATATATACACGGCTGATATGAGCTATATGAACAAGTACTCCAATAAGGAGCAGCCGCATGGAGTCACCATCGATGCGGCAGCCAAGACGGCCACAGTCAAATTGCCGGCTCGTTCCATCGCCTCCATACAGCTCACCGGCGTATCCGGGGTCTCCCCGCAGGCCCAGGTCAAGGATGGCAGCACGGTTCAGCTTCAAGGGCAGCAGTCAGGAAAGATGCTCACCGCGTCCTCCGATGGTCTTCTCATGCTTGAAGGCATGGCCAAGAATCCGGATCAGGGACGATCCCAAGCCTTCACTGTTCACAGCGTCGAGCCGTCTGCCGGCAGCCCTATGGTGCGTCGGTACCTGATCTCTTCTTCGGACGGGGACAAGTTCCTGTGTGCGGATGGCCGGATGCGGGCGGGTACCAGAGCATCGATCGGTACCGATGGACGGTTCATCTGGATGCTCAATACGGAAAATGGCAAGACCTTCAGTCTGGTCAACCAGGCAGATAAGGTTGCCCTGGACGTGACTGGCCAGCGGACCGATGCGGGTGCCACGATCTCTGTGGCAGAATCGACGGGAGCTGACAACCAAGGTTGGTACTTCAGGTCTACGGAGCCGACTGGTGCCGAGAAGACTAAGGTCCAGGTTCCGCTTGGCGGATCCGTTATCATGCCTCAAACAGTGATTCCCTATTATTCCTGGGGTCAGGGAGAGCCAGTGCCAGTGGTCTGGAAGACCGAGGCCGTTGATGTGAGCACGGAGGGAACCTATCAGGTTCAAGGTGTTGCCACTGATTTCTTTGGCAATACATTCCCTTGCCAGGCATCGGTTTTCGTGGGCGAATTCACCGTGACCGATCCTGTCTCCGCCACTATTCTCTTCGGTTCAGATGCCCAGGAGGCTCGCAAGGCGATGGAATCCACCACTGTCTACGCCCATGTCAAGGCTTCGCCGTCTATTAAGGTCGATCCTCATGCTGTCAGCTGGGATTGGGCTGATCTTCAAGGAAAGCTGGACCGAGCGCACGAGGGTGATGTGGTGCCCGTGAAAGGTACCCTGGCCATAGGCGGAGAGCGTTCCCTGCCCCTGTCTTTCAGCCTTTACCTGGAGGCGGCCAAACCACAGAACATGGCTGATGTCAGCTACAACCTGACTGTTACCGACCAAGACGTTGAGTATGGCAAGGAGGATCAGTGGAGGAAACTCACTGATGGCGATATGCGGGAGGAAGCCTGGGCGACTTGGAATTCCGCCGGCAACTACCGCCATAGCCCAACTGCCAATCTTGACTTCGGGCAAGTGCGTCAGCTGGATCGGGTGGCCATCACATACAAGGATCATCCGCCGGTGTCGGCCAAGGCTGAATACACCAACGATGGTGCCAACTGGAAGCCGCTGGGGAAAGTCGTCAACAACCCGCAGCCTGGTCAGACCGTGACCTTCCAGGCAGCAGGCATGGTAGGAGCCAGCAAGGTCCGCATCGTCAACACGGTAGACAACGCCTGGATGGATGCGGCGGAAATCGAAGCCTGGGCCCGTCCATGGGTAGGCCCGGTCAGAAATCTGGCTTGGGGCGCCGGCACCCACTTCTCGGTCAACGTCCAGGATGGTGATACGGCTGGAAAAGCCATTGACGGACATGTCGCCTCGGGGTGGTCCACCCAGTCGGCATCTTCGGATGTCGATCCGACAGCCACCTTCAACTTCGACAAAATCAGGACTATCAGCCAGGTCAAGACCGTCTTCCACTGGGATGGGCGAGCATCCTGGCCAAAGTCGCAGACCTTGGAATATTGCGATCAATCCGGCAACTGGCATCGGCTGGAAACCAAGACGGGATGGTATCTTCCCCAGGCCGGTGGTACTGATGCCTCCACAGAAGCCGATGCGCCGACGGTGACCTTCGCCCTTTCCAACCCTGTCCAGGCAAAGGCGGTGCGGCTTGTCAACAGTCTTCAGGACACGAAAACCTATATCAACGTGGCCGAGATTGAGGTAAACGGCACGGAGAGTATTTCGGCCTTCGAGCCTGAGCCAGGCAATGATGCCAACCTGGCTGATCTGCGCTTGGACGGACAAACCATTACGGATTTCTCGTCCGATCGCAATGATTATGTAGTCGATTTGCCGGTTGGTTCCGAAAGCAACCCGGTCTTGCAGGCCTTTAGCAGGGACAACGCGGCTAAGGTGGTTCAGACTGATGAAGGAATGACGATCGGTGGTAAGAGCCTGATTACCGTCACCTCTGCTGACGGTTCGCGCTCCAGGGTCTACTCGGTCCGCTACCGATCCTTCGATTTGCAGGGGTTGCAGGTCGTCCCGCCGACGAAGACCAGATATGCCATCGGCGAGCGGTTTGACCCAAGCGGATTGGCGGTCAGCGCTGTGTACATCTCCAAGGATAAGGATCGCGTCGAAGTCAGGTCTTTGGCCTTGGACGATCCCGGGCTGTCTGTGACGGGCTTTGACTCTACTGTGGCCGGCAAAAAGACCATTGTCGTGGCCTACCGTGGAGTGAACGCCAGCTTCAGTATTTGGGTAAACGCCGCCGGGCGGAATGCGTCCGGTACAGGTGCTGGCGGTGTGTACGGGAATCATTCTCCGCTCGGTGGACCTTCACATGCGGTTCTCGCGCATTCAGGAGCCTCCATAATCTCGGTAGCCCTGCTGGTCGGAGCTCTGGCGCTGACGTCGTTCGCGGCATTGCTCGGCAGGCGGTACCTGTCAAGCAGACGATAAGGGTACCGCGGGCATCTTGTCTTCCAACACCCTGTGCGGTTCTGGTTCACCAAAGTTGCAATTGGCGAACCGGAACCGCCTTCAGGTAGTCAGACGACAAACCCCTTACAGTGAAAGCAATATTTTGATATTAGATAGCAGTTTTCATGTACGGAGCGTTCTATTTGTTTATAGACTGAAAGTACGTTAATGATTGTACTATCAGGGTAATGAAAAGAGGCACAAGGATGTGTGCATGTGAAAAACAATCGTGACCTTTTACAGCAAAACATCTACATTCAACAGAGTTGTCTGAATGGTTGACAGTTTCTGACATCTAGATGCCCAACGACCAATTGCAGGGGTCCGTTCCCTCAATTCCGGTTCGTTGACCCAATTCTTCTTCGTCGTTGTTGACGGTGGGGTTGGGGTCACGCAATCAGACATCTCAAAGGAGAATAATGACATTTTCCAAATCGGCGGCAGGGCCAGCTGATGTTGCGAACAATCAGCAGCCGAGCACCGTCAACAAGCACAGGCGTGATTGGCGCGGTTGGAAGTTCATGGGGCCTTTCGCTGTTGCTTTCCTGCTGGTGTTCATCATTCCGATCATCTACGCAATTTATATTTCTTTCTTTGAAAAACGGATGGTTGGCGGCACGGTTTTCGCCGGGCTCAGCAATTACAAACGTTTGTTCGCAGATGGTCATTTCTGGAGTTCGGTCGGCCGTGTCAGTGCTTTTACCCTGATCCAGGCGCCGCTCTGCCTCTTTCTGGCAGCCTTGCTGGCTCTGGCGATTGACTCCATGAGATTGCACGGAACCAAGTTCTTCCGAATTTCCACCTTCCTGCCTTATGCCGTTCCTGCCGTCGTGTCCACGCTGATCTGGGGATTCATGTACGGGGCCAAGTATGGACTGGTCGGCTCTTTCAATTCATGGACCGGCTTGCATCTGGACCTGCTGGCTTCCAACATTCTTCTGGTGTCTATCGGCAACATCGTGACCTGGGAATACACCGGCTACAACATGCTGATCTTTTATTCCTCCCTGTCCACGATTCCGCATTCGCTCTATGAGGCGGCGGCAATCGACGGGGCCAGCGAATGGCAGATCGTCAGGCGGATCAAGATGCCGGAGTTGCGTGGAAGTCTGGCCATCACCGTGATTTTCAGCATCATCGGCTCCTTCCAGCTGTTCAATGAACCCTCGATCATGCAAAACATGGTGCCTGGGAACACCATTACCAGCTACTACACGCCGAATATGTATGCCTACAGTCTGAGCTTCGCGGGCAACCAGTCGAATTATGCCGCGGCCTTGGCCATTGTCATGGCGGTGATCACCATGGCGATCGCGTATGCGGTCCAGTTGAACAGTCTGAAGGAGCAGATGAAATGACCTCTGACATTTTGGATGAGACGCCTTCAGCGATTCGGGCGCGTGAACGCAGACGTGCCAAGCGAGTGGCCAGGGATGAAAGGGCGGAACGCAAACGCGCCGCAAAAAACGGATTCTCCAATCCCGCGAACCCTCGTCGCTCGATGACGCTGACGCTGGTTACCGGCATCTTCGCTCTGTACTGCCTGTTTCCTTTCGCCTATCTGATCATCAACGCCACTAAGACGCAGTCCGACTTCACCTCGACCTTCGGTCTTTGGTTTGGTCACACCTTCGCGCTTTGGGACAACATAACCACGGTCTTCACCTATGAGGACGGCATATTCGGACGTTGGCTCTTGAACACGCTGCTCTACGTGGTTGTGGGAGCGGGTGGCGCAACCGTACTGGCCATCATGGGCGGATACGCCTTGGCCAAGTTCGCTTTTCCTGGCCGCAAGGCAGTCTTCGCGGTCGTGCTGGGTTCCATCAGTGTGCCCGGCATTGCCCTGGCTGTTCCGCAGTTTCTTCTGTTCGCCAAGATGGGCTTGACCAATACGCCCTGGGCCATGATCCTGCCCAGCCTTATCAGTCCCTTTGGTCTGTACCTCATGTGGATATTCTCCGAGCAGGCTGTTCCCACAGAGCTCCTGGAGGCGGCCAGGGTTGACGGTGCAGGGGAGTTCAGAACCTTCCTGACCATCAGTCTGCCCCTGCTGGCTCCCGGAATCGTAACCACGGCCCTGTTCGCCATAGTGGCCACCTGGAATAACTACTTCCTGCCCCTGATCATGTTGAAGGATGCCAATTGGTACCCCCTGACCATCGGACTGAACCAATGGAAGAACCAGGCCAACACTGCCGGCGGTCACGCCATACAGAATCTCGTCATCACCGGATCGCTGATCACTGTCGTTCCTCTGATGATCGCTTTCCTGATTCTCCAGCGGTACTGGCAGTCCGGATTGGCTGCAGGTGCGGTCAAAGAATGAATGGATTTTTACAATTGCGGCCATTTGAGCCGATCGCAGGGTGAGTGGCCGGGAAGGGAGTCTTTCGTCTGTCATGCGGCAAGGATTCATGCCAATAAAAACTGATGAAAAGCACTAAGAGAAAAGAGTGATGTAATGAAACATGCAAAAGGGCTGAAGCGTCTAGTGGCTTGTGCCGGCGTGCTGGCCATGTTTCTCGGCGTCACCGCCTGCGGTGGTAGCAAGCAGAGCAGTGGCGACGAGAATGTGGAGCTGAACGTCTGGGCATGGGAGCCCACCTTGAAGGCCGCAACCAAGGAGTTCGAGAAGAAGTACCCGAACATCAAGATCAAGCTGCAGAATGCCGGGACAGCCAAGGAGCAGTACACTGCACTTGACAATGCCTTCCAGGCAGGCAAGGGGGCACCCGATGTGGCGCAAATCGAACTCTATGCCCTGAGCCAGTATGCCATCAATGATCGGCTGACTGATCTGAGTGACAGGACCAAGGGCTACTCGAAGTTCTACAATCCCGGCACTTGGAATTCGGTTCTGGTCAACAAAAAGCCCTACGGACTGCCCTTTGGTTCTGGAGCCATGGCCTTCTTCTACAACAAGGATGTGTTTGACAAGGCTGGCGTTGATGCGACCCAGATCAAGACCTGGGATCAGTATTACGAGGCTGCTAAGAAGATTCGGGCGGTGGGTTCCTACATCGCTGCCGATTCCGGTGACGCGGGCTTCTTCGACGCCATGATATGGCAGGCCAACGGGCATCCTTACAAGTTGTCCGCAGATGGCAAGGATCTGTCCATCAACCTCGATTCCGACAAGGGAACTCAGAGCTTCATCAAGTGGTGGCAGAAGATGATCGACGAGGATTTGGTCGACACCAAGACCGTCATCTGGACCGAGGACTGGAACAAGAGCCTGAACAATGGCAAGCTCGCCTCTGCGCTGATCGGCTGCTGGATCCCAACTACGCTGGTCAACGTGGCACCCGACCAAGCTGGCAAGTGGAGGGTCACTACCATGCCCACCCAGGATGGATCCGCGGTCAACTCCAACCATGGCGGTTCGTCGCTGGCGATTATGGCTTCAAGCAAGAAGACCGATGCAGCCTATAAGTACATTGATTTCATCTCGCGAAATCAGGCCAGCATTGACGCTCGCGTGGCAGGCGGTTCATTCCCCGACGATGTGAAGACCACCGAATCGAAGAAGTTCAAGGAGGCCACCACCGTCAAGAACACCAAGGGCGATGACATCGAATACTTCGGCGGTCAGAAGTATAACGAGGTTTTGGCCAAGGCGGCAAGCGATGTGATCCCTGGCCATGCCACGCTGCCCTTCGAGGTCTATGCGCGGACCGTATTCGCTGACGACGTCGGTTCCGCCTACACCGACAAGAAGATCACTCTGAAGCAGGGTGTGGATGCCTGGCAGAAGCACCTGAAGGAATACGGTAAGCAGCAGGGCTTCAACGTACATTGATCTTCATAAAGTAAATGAAAACGCCGCCGTTGCCTTGTATTGTTTGGGTATGAGGCAACGGCCTTGCTGTATTAGCAAGGACGACGTCCTATGGCTTGATGCGTAAGGTTGAGGCTGCCGGTTGCGTGCGTGTATTCCTGGCTTCGTTTGACGGTGGCCAGCCAGGAGCGGCTGTCGTGATTGGTGGGGAATGTGGTTTGTGCGGAAAGGAGGGTGCATCGTGGCGAAGCCTGCTGAACACGGCATTGATGTCAAGGCCTCTGACTTTTTGATTCACACCCCTTCGGCTATTGCGCGAACAACATTTTTCTATCCGCTACGGGTGGGCAAATTCTCCTATGAACCCGGTTACAGGTTGGAGCGACGATCCTTTGACAGCTATCTGATCATTCATATCGATAGCGGCAGGCTGACACTGGACCTGCCTGAAGGGTCCTTCGTAGCCGAGGAGGGCCGATTTGCGCTGGTCAACTGCTACGCACACCATGCCTACGGCACTGATGTCCCGACGACCGCCCAATGGCTCCACTTCGACGGCATCATGGCCCGGCCCTACTACGACTACATCATCAGGAAGCTGAGCAACGTCTTCATGCTCTCCTCCGAGACCTACGCCTTGGAGCGGATGCGGACCATCACTTCTTTAATGACGGCGGAGAACGGCTATTCGGAAGCGAGGATGTCCAAATACATCACCGATCTGCTCACCGAGTTTGCCGATGAGCAGCCGCGTTCCTTCAAACGAAAGCAGGAGGAGGTGGTTGAGGACACGATCGCCTACGTGTCCTCCCACTTGTATGAGCCGCTCACCGTCTCCGAGCTGGCCAAACGGGTCTTTCTGAGCGAGTACCACTTCATTCGGTTGTTCAAACAGGAAACAGGCATCACGCCGCATGCCTACCTGGTGGATTCCCGTATCCACGCGGTGCAGTATTTGCTGGTAAACACCGGGATGTCCATACGCCAGATTTGTCAGCAGTGCGGTTTCACATCCGAATCCTCATTGTGCGCCTCCTTCAAGAAGAACACGGGCATGACACCCATGAAATATCGCAGGCTCAAGCAGGGCGGATGACTGACAGGAGTGATTGGGCTGTCGGCGCCAGCGGCTTACCTGCATAAACGCATTTCTAAAATGCGCGTTTTGCGCATTCTTACATCTCGGCCTTCCACAGATCTGTCCCTCGACATTGGCGGGATCGAAGGTGAACGATAATGCGTTATCGTAATTCGGCACGGAGTGCTTCTGTTAATTGCGTTGCGCAAGTTATGCTGCAACGCAATTAACAGAAGCCAATCTGCTGGACGGGCCGCCGGGCCAAGTCAGATCATGTCTAAGCAAAACCACGCTCGTACTTGCCGGTCAAACTTTCTTTCTGGCTACCATCGAGAAGGTCAGGGGGATCTGAGGCTGATTGAGGGGCATGATCCATCCCTGGAGGTCTGGACTGTACTCAAGCATTGGCAGTGACTGCCAGTCGTCCACATTATGCTCGCCGATGGCCTCTATAGTCAGTCCGGCATCCAGAAGAGCGCCGCTTATTTCCTGGAAGTCATGAGCCCAATTGTGATTGGTGGTGTGGGTAATTTGGGGTTTTGTCCCATCTTCGAGCGAGTCGGTTGCTGACGTGTAGCTTTGATCCGTCTCGTAGGTCGTTTCTGTTCCGCCAAAATAATCTTGAACTATCGACATGCCCTCATTGTTCAAGGCGAAAAGCAGTGGATGGTTGTCGCGGATCATGAATATTCCACCGTCTGCTAGAAGAGAGGCGATTGAACGAGCCCAGTCCTTCAAATCGGGAAGCCAGGTGATGGTTCCGCAACTGGTGACGATTACATCGAATGAGCCTTTCTGCTCGGGCATGGCATCGGCAGCGCATCGAGCATCGCTTTGAACATAGGTTATGGATGCGCCGGCCCGTTCAGACAGTTTCCTGGCATAATCCAGCGAGGTGGGAGAGAAATCCAGGCCATATACATCTCGTGCTCCCAAGCGCCACCATGACAGGGTATCAGAGCCTATATGGCATTGCAGATGCAAAAGGTGCAACCCTTTGATGCTGTGTCCTGGCAGATGGGGCTTCAAGACCTCCAGATCCCGCAGGGTTACTGACGACAGGGCCGATGGATCATCCGCAAATGCGTCAAGGTCTCCATAGCCACCGTTGGCATGCACAACTGCCCTGTCATTCCAGTTGAGGAGATTATCCTCTACATCCTCGTTCTGATGCATTTGATGAGGCACGGTATTCCTTTCTGATGAGGCTTATCAACAGTGATCGAGCCGGACAGTATCCAGAGCAGGTTTTCAAGTGCATATTTGCGCAGACTCGTCAGTCATGTGCGAATATGCAACTCTTTATTATCCTGAATATTTACTTCGTTGGCAAATATAGGGTGCTTCGGATGCGATTCGAGCACTTTTCTTCTTGGTTACTTCTGATTGGTTTTGGACTTGCGACGTGTCTTGGAGGTTCGCTGGGTTTCTGGCCGATGGGGCGTTTTTGGGTATCCCGTCATAAGTTTTGGTGTCCTCCCTTGTCTGATTCCGATTCTGTTACGGCTTTTAGGTTGTGTCTTTCATGGTTTTGTTGCTTAGTGGTAGTGGGCAGTAGGTGAATGAAAGGTGAGCAAGAGGCATCATACTTGCAACGCGTGGGTGAGCGTCTTCTTGAAATGGGGCAAGAATGACTGGGTGATTGCATAGCTGGCTGATAACCTAGTCCCGTCGATCAAAGCAAGCGGTCAGCAGTAGTTCGTTCCTGACTGAGGCCTATGCTTGGCTGGAAACGGATTAAACAACTGGAGTAACAAAGGACGGATCTGGGCAGCAGAATACAAAAGTTGGACAGATCTGTATGATCAGGCTGTGATAAAACGGCGACCTGAATTAGGTAGATCGTATGCTGCCATTGAAGATGTTCGCCTGTTTATGTATGAAGACTATTGACCACCAGTCATCGTATCTTGATGCCTGCTAGAGCAGTGGTTTGGGGATGCTCTCAGAGATGTGTGTGGAAGGGAATCGGAGGCTCTTTTCAATCATTAAACGTATAGTTGGATTTGCGGTGGTGAGGCTGTACAAGGAAGGAATTATCTTGTCGTGCGATAGACAGTTGTTAATCCTTGGGAATGGTTTTGACCTCCAATGTGGGTTGAAGTCGAGCTTCAAAGATTTTATGCAAACTAGACAGGCCGTGTTCTTCAAAACACGTGGTATGGTTGCGTCTTCACCTACTCCACCCAAAACAGGTTACATGGATGCGGCACACAACCAAAAAGTAAGAGGTAATTCCCCAGCGTATTGGTATCGGTATAACGGATTGACGATTTGGGACTTCATCCTCTACGAGGATCAGCAACAACGGGCATGGTATGACATCGAGGAATGTATAAGAAAATGGGTCGATTGCCGGTCGAACCCCAAAAACCCTCAGTATGTACCACCTATACAGCAAGTGCACTCGGACTATCTGAAATACAGGCAATCGCATCAGCATCAAGATTTTTGGAAACAATGGGAGCGGAGGTATAATCCAGAAATTTCCAAAGAAACGGAAAATGTCATCCTGACCTACGCGCAGGATTTCTATCTATGTGATGAAGGAATCGGAGGGCTTTTCCATGAATTCATGGATGAGCTCCATCAATACGAGCAAGCATTTGCCACATACCTCAAAGAACAACAAACGCAAAACAAGGACTATTTCAGCTCGGCCACTAATTTGCTCTTGAATTTGGTTAATGATCAGATGTCTAGTCCAGTCCTCAGAGCCAATCCTCTCCGGTGGACGTATACATCACACCCAGAATCAATCGGCATACTGAATTTCAATTACACAGATCCGCTAAATACTAATTGGGGAGGCAAACCGGACGCTCTCAACATCCACGGCTTGGCAAGCCAGGGGGACATCATCTTTGGCATTGATGGAGCGAACCTGAGTGAAGGGCAGAACCACTATGCGGATACCGTAAAATTCACCAAGACATACCGTCTCATGGCGTTCAGCAGTCACTCTCACCGATCCTTGGTCCGCCCGTACCTTCCTAATTCAACAGAGGGTGCGACAGACATGATCAAGTTCTTCGGCCATTCTCTGGGCGACGCGGATTACTCGTACTTCCAGGCCATTTTCGACGAAGTGAACCTCTATGAAAGCAACACGCACCTGATTTTCTACTATAACGCGAACCGCAGTAACGATAAGGAGAAGGGGGCGGCAGAAAAGACAAAGGACAAGGCGCAGCAGGAGATGTTCGAGAAGGTCAACCGTCTCATAACTACCTACGGGCGGACCTTGGACAACGAGGATCACGGCAAGAATCTTTTGCACAAGCTACTGCTGGAGGGCAGGCTGACCATCAAGCAGGCCCCCATAGACTTTAACCCGGCGTATTGGGAATACGACTGAAGACGCCGCATCCCCTCATAGGTAGGGACTCTGAAGGACCAGCATGGGATTCAGCACCATTTGCAAGAGAGCTAGAAGCTCTTGGTCTTGCACGGATTCGTGCACCTGTGGTAGATGTATTCGAGGCACCTGATAATCTGTGCCATTGTATCGTCTTTCCAACTGGTGTCGGCCGATGTCATACTGCCTCCCGATAATGCCTGGGTGTCTCGTAGGTGCTCGAGGAGGGATTCTCAGCGTTCCGCCGTCAATCGGACCTGTGACCCCACAGTTAGACTAGGCACTCGTATGGATCATTGTTCCACCCCTCAACGGCAGCATGGACCTCGTTATCCGCCAGGCTTGCGGGCATGCATACGTGCCATCGGCCGTGATGGAACCTTGTCGTAACGTACACCTATACACTCCTGCCGGGTGACAATGAAGCCCCCAGCACCAAGGAGATGACATCCAACGTCAGCACGATTTAATCATGGCCGAGCAGTATGTCACGCCACCCCTTCTTTTTGCTCTTATTTCGCTACTTACCCGATCCAGTTTCTTACCCGATCCAGTTTCATGTCGACGATCACCGCATGCGGGATGATCCTTTTTCATCTGGTTCCTTCCTCGGCAACATTTTGCATACGACACTGAATGTTACGGAAAGATGCGCGGATAGGTGGACGTGTGTCTTCACGCTCATCAGCACACTGGACACTCCTAGTGAGGTGTAACCGGTCCTCGCTGCGGTCATGTCCGCGGGCTTCGACGTCGAGGACGTCCGACACGCACGAGAAAAGGGAACAAGCCAAGGTTTGTACGACCTGACAGGTCTGTATAAAGGCATGAACAGGACCATGGGCATGACGACCTCCGCCACACTTCAGACTATGCAATCCTTGTGCGAAGCCGAACTCGTCACCTACCCGCGAACCGATAGCCGATGCACCACCCATGACGACACAGTTGGGTTGAGGTTACTGGCGTGACTCGGAATCTCGTCGACGGTTTCACCGGACACTGGCCCGTAGCTACCGAACCGAAGTACGTCGTGGATGACCGGGAGAAAGAGGGAGACAGCGTCATCCTGTCCACGGCCAACTTCGATAAGAACCATGTCGACCGCTTTTGCAGGACCCCGAGTTGGTTATCGTCAAGGTTGGATGAGGAGGCTGGCAATCCCCGATGTGTACGACTGCACCACCGGCACAGCACACATACTGGGGTGGGAGGCATCGTCTCACCGCCACTGCTGGCATCTCTCTGGTCATGCCTTTAGCCGTGGAACGGCACTGGGAGATGGAGGGCAATCGGTACGGATGATTCAAAGAGTCAGGAACTCATGCGCACGCGTGTGGAGATCCACTGCATCGGCTGTAACGTCAACAGAGCGCCAACCTCGTCAATGCCAGATTCTGCGTTGATCCGAACCAGGCCGCCAACATGGCGGCGTTTTTAGCTGCGGCGAGGACCTGCTCGCTAGGGTCAATGCCTTGATAGGAACTTCGGTTGGAATCCGGGCGAGAACAGCATATTCGGTACACGCTCGGTATGAGAGAATCTTAAGCAGAACAAGAACGGAAGGAAACGCACATGAGCGAGTACGAATCGCTGAGCACCAAACAACTTGCCGGGCTCTTGTACTCCATGGGCCGCACCTTTGATGGACTGCAGTCGACCTTCATGGCTACTGAAGAGTTCCTGCGTACGGGCAACCCCCAAGTTGTCAATTCCAAGGCTGACTACAACCTTCTGCTTGATTTGCGACAGGCTGCAGAGTACACCCTGCACTATGACTATGTGCGCAAGCCAATCGACCTGGCGTACGTAAAATCTATCAATGCGCAGATGACAAGGACCGCTGCCATGGAACCCGGCAAGCTGCGCGACGAACGCACTCCCGTCATGGTCAACACCCCTTTGGGAAGGTACGAGCCGCCCGTACCTGATCCTGTCGCTATCGCATCTCTGATAAAAAGCACCGTTAGGGGAGCAGCTGAGGAGGATATTCTGAAAGATGCGGTGCGTCTTTTCGTTGGCTTAGCAAAAATGCAGCCATTTGGTGACGGCAATAAGAGGACCGCGCTGCTCGCCGGCAATGGGTTGCTGATCGGGCACGGTGACCGGTATTTGCTCACTGTGCCTACAAGTGATAAGGACAGAACCTGGTTCAACCGGGAATTGGCCGCTTATTACCTCAACAATGATCAGACGATCATTCGCCACTTGGCCGAGTGGAACAGGCAGCAGGCACTGCAGGCCGAGCAGAAAGAGAATCGGGACGACGTGCCGTCCTCTTTTCCCCAACAGACTCGCGGAACTCAGATGGATAGCCCTACTCTGTAGCGTCTTCTTACTTTCGGTTTGGGAAGGTCAAACGAGCATAACGATCAGCACATGGTGTGAATCAGCCCGTGCCCGATTGACCGCTCTGACTTCGATGGACTGCCCGGCATCTGCATTCAGCCGGACCGCGTATAAGCTCGACTAACGGTACCGACACCTAATCCGCGACGGGCCACCCATGCCAATGTACATGTGTGGAAGCAGGCAGCGGGGGTTACTTAAGGCGACGCGTCAGAATACATAAGCCATAGGGTTGGGAAACTATTGCAGAGAGTAAAGCCTGGTACTTCCTTATTTCTGAACTTTCAGGGTGCCCCGGATGCGATTCGAACGCACGACACCTTCTTTAGGAGAGAAGTGCTCTATCCCCTGAGCTACCGGGGCAACGGAAACTACTGTACCACGAGGTGGGACTTGGGCAGGTCGCTGGTGTGGGGGCCAAGGGAAGGCCTTGGGACCGTGCTCTTCCTGGAGAAGTTGGCCCCCTATCCCTGCTCGCCATGCGGTCATGGTTTACAATTGCTCAACGGCCGAGCTGACTGTGCATTCCTCACAACGGGACCGGGTCGGCGATGATTTGCTGGAGGAGACCATGGCGAGATTCAGACAGTCCTTCCTGGTGAAGCATGTCTTTGGGTGGACGGCCAGGCTGCTGGCGTTGGTCAGCTTGCTGGCTCTGGCGGCGCGTGCCTGCCCGGCATGGCTGTCAACGATCCCATACCTGCCGGACCTGGCCGCGCTGACGCCCTGGTTCATCCTCTTGGGTCTGCTGGCCCTGGTCCTGGCTCTCATGGCTTCACGATGGTTCACGGCTTTGGTGCTTATCGCCGCCTTGGCCCTGAATGTCTACTGGCAGTACCCCTTCTACCAGGAGGGTTCCGAGCTCAATGGGAAAGCCGATCAGCTCATGGCCCTTGGGCATCCCGACCGGTACGACGATGTGGCCCGGGTCATGACGCTGAACGTCTACAAGGGTCGGGCCGATGCCGATCAGGTGGTCAAGACCGTCAGCGACAACAGGGTCGAGGTGCTTGCTCTGCAGGAAATCAGCGAGGATTTTGTGGACCGTCTGCACAAGGCCGGTATCGACCGCTACCTACCGCACGAGCAGCTTTCCACATCCTCGAAGGAATATGCCAACGGCCTTTGGACGGCCGCGCCAATGCAGTCGCCCTCAAAGGACGACGTGGGTTCCCGCTCCTCCATGATGCCGGCGGCCAGCATCGACTTCGGCAGGGGCAAGACCAGCGTCAGATTCGTCTCGGTCCATACCACCTCGCCGCAACCGGGCAGTTGGAACGCCTGGCGACGCAGCGTGTCCGACCTGGGGAAACTGCGAAAGCACGAGCACACGCGATACGTGCTGATGGGCGACTTCAACGCCACCTATGATCATGCCGTTTTCCGAGACATGCTGGGGGAGCGGTTTAGTGATGGGGCACGTCAGGCCGGGCATGGCATGAGCATGACCTGGCCGGCCGACAGGGCCCCCTTGCCCAGGTTGGCAGCCATCGATCATGTTGTGGTGGACCGTGACATCAGGGTCAATCGGCTGCAGGCCGTACCCATAGCGGGCTCGGATCATGCGGCCCTGCTGGCCACGGTGATGGTGGAGTAGGGGACTTCAGGCATCCAGATTGGACTGGGTGCCGGCCTGGGCTCCGGCGCTGGCCTGCTCCTGCTGGGCTGCATCAAGCTTGGCCCGCACCTGGCCCAGCAGCTCCTGGGCACGCTTGGCGAGGGCCTCGCCAATTTCCCACTGACGCATGGAGGCATCCAGGTCCAGGCCGCCGGCCTCCAGTGCCTGAACCGCCTGGATCAGCTGATCCCGGGCCTGCTCATAGGGCAGTTTGGCGATGGTCTCGCGTTCCTTCTGGCTCAGGGCCGAAGCCAGTACCGGCTCTTCCTTGCCCTGCTCCTTGGTCTGCGCCTCGTCGGTGTCGCTCATGCCTGCTCCTCTTCTTATCTGGTGCGTTATCAAATTTTTAATTAATAAGGATGATTATCGCTGATGATTATATGTGGCTGACCG
Organism: Bifidobacterium sp. W8104; assembly: GCF_016100735.1. Taxonomy (NCBI): domain Bacteria; kingdom Bacillati; phylum Actinomycetota; class Actinomycetes; order Bifidobacteriales; family Bifidobacteriaceae; genus Bifidobacterium; species Bifidobacterium sp. W8104. Next base: position 321,700 of record NZ_JACFRW010000001.1, on the reverse strand, counting down.
CGTAGGATCGGTCACTGCCCGCTGACGACCCTGGTCTCGATCCGGCCTTCTTTGACGGTCAGGGTCAGATCCTGACCGGTATGGACCTGCTGGGGACTGACGACCACCTTCCCGTCCAGGGTCTGCACGACTGCGTATCCGCGGTCCAGCGTGGACTGGGGAGAGAGGGCGGTCAGCGAGGACTGGAGCTTCTCCACGGTCAGGGAGGCGTCGTCCACGATTCGCCGAAGGGCGATGTCCAGGCGAACCAGGGACTCATCGACCAGCCGCTGGGGCTTGTCCAGCATGGTCTGCGGCTTGGTCAGGCTGGGGCGGTTGGCGTATCCCTCAATCAGCCGTGTCTCGCCTTCGACCATATTCTCGATGCGCGCGTTTATGCGCATCCGGGCCTCTTGGATGATACCCTCCTGCTCGACCAGGTCGGGTACCACCCGCTTGGCTGCGTCGGTGGGGGTTGAGGCGCGCAGATCCGCCGCCAGGTCTATCAGGGTCCAGTCGTCCTCGTGGCCGATGGCCGAGACGATGGGGGTGACGCAGGCTGCCGTGGCCCGGACCACGGACTCGTCCGAGAAGCCCAGCAGGTCCTCGAAGCTGCCGCCGCCCCTGGCCACGATGATCACATCCACAGCAGGATCAGCATCCAGCTTCTGGATGGCTTCGACCACCTCGGGCGGGCACTGAGGACCCTGGACGTGGGCGTGCACCACGGAGAATTCGATGGTGGGCCAGCGCAGGCGGGCGTTGGTGATCACGTCCCCCTCGGCTCTGGCCTTGGGTGCACAGATCAGGCCAATGCGTCGGGGAAACTCAGGCAGGGGAACCTTGTTTTCTGCATCGAAGAGGCCCTCCCCCCTGAGCTTGCGCCTGAGCTGGTCGATCTGCTCTTTCAGGTCGCCGGTGCCCACACGCTTGATCCGGTCGGCCATGAAGCTCAGACGGGTCTGTTTGATCCACAGGTCGGGCCGCCCGTGCACCACCACCCGGTCGCCCTGGCGGAATTCCCTGGCCTGGGTGGCGAAGGCGCGGAAGCCCATGACGTTGATGGAGATGTCCTCGAAGTTGTCGCGCAGGGTCAGGTATGCCGAACCGGTCCGGCGGGTGTTGATCTCCACGATCTGACCCTCCACCCAGGCTCCGGGCCAGCGGGCCACTGCGTCGTGGTACTTCTGGCTGAGCACACTGACCGGCCAGGGATCTTCCTCGGTGGTATCTCGTGCCAGGCGGGGCAGCTGATCCAAGGGCCTGGGGGCCAGTCCGGATGGGGCTGAGCCAGTCGACGCACCCATCGACCCGCGCATGTTCGAACCCATGTATGCTCGCACCTGATGCCTCCTGACCATCGGTTCCGCCAGCCTGACCAACTCATCCGGCATAGCCCGTACAGGATGGTATGCGGGTTGGTCAGCGAAGGAAACGTCCTCTCAGGGTCTCTCAATACGGGGACAATCCCATGTCTCTGCCGGTCTGCTGCAGGCCCTCTGCTGATTGTTTTTTGAGCCGATTTCGCCGAGGGCACAGTGGCATTTCTCCCGTTTGCAAGGAGGCTGGATTGAGGTCAAAGTGTGAAGGAGAGGGGTTGGAACAACGCCTTGCTGCACCTGCCCTCGTCTGCGGCTTGCCTGCACCAGAGGCGGTTTTGCTGGTGGCTGTGTCATAGGTGGCTGTGTCATAGGAGACAGTCTTGTTTCCCTGGATCGCGGAAGTTATTCACGCTCTGGCGGTAGCATAAATAAAGTAAGCCGGATATGATGTGGTGTCTGCTTTCCGAGCCCATCATGCGGCGGTCTCACGGATTGAGGTTGTTTCATGTCTGATGGCGTCGACATAGCGGGTCGATATAAGGGCACAGGACCGCGGGATCTCCTGCGTGTGGGTTTGGACATTGGTTCCACCACAGTCAAGGCCGTGGTTCTTGGCACAGGAGACAGGCTGGATCAGGCGCTTTTCAGCGACTATCGCCGCCACCACGCCAATGTGCGACAGTGCGTGGCGGAACTGGTCACCGACATCAGGCTTTCCCTGTCAAGGGTTGGCCTGGCCGGCAATCCCATCAGCCTGGTGATCACCGGCTCGGGCGGGTTGGAGCTTGCCAGCCAGCTTCAGGCTGAGTTTGCCCAGGAGGTCATCGCCGAGACCGAGGCCATCAACGCCACTTATCCCGAAGGGGATGTGATCATCGAGCTGGGCGGCGAGGATGCCAAGATCACCTATCTGAAGCCCACCCCGGAGCAGCGAATGAACGGATCCTGCGCAGGCGGGACCGGAGCCTTCATTGACCAGATGGCCACCCTGCTCAATACCGATGCTTCCGGCCTGAACGATATGGCATCCAAATACAAGACCATTTATCCCATCGCCTCGCGTTGCGGGGTCTTCGCCAAGTCCGACCTGCAGCCCCTGATCAACGACGGAGCCGCCAAGGAGGATCTGGCTGCATCCATCTTCAACGCCGTAGCCACACAGACCATTTCAGGTCTTGCCTGCGGACGTCCCATCCGCGGCAACGTGATCTTTTTGGGTGGGCCCCTCTTCTTTATGAGTGAGCTGAGGGAAGCCTTCAAGCGGATCCTCCAGGACAGGGTCAGCCGCTACATCATTCCCGAGAACGCGCACCTCTATGTGGCCTATGGCGCCGCCATCATGGCTGGCCGCCACGACCAGGACGACCAGGACAAGGCCGCGCAGGTCAAGACCGACTACTCGCCAGAGACCGATGTAAACGACCCCTTCGGCCCGGCCTGGGGGCTGGACCAGGCTGAAGTCGACAAGGCGAGGTCCGAGAAGGCTTCGAACCTGGACAAGATGGCTCTGCAGGATGCCATGCAGGATGGCCGCACCACCACCTTGGTGGACGGTGGGAACAAGGTTCCGGCGGCTGAGGCCGCCACGGATGCCAGCCGAAATCAGGACATGAACTTTGATCTGACTTCCTTGGATGGTGTCCTCTCCGCCCTGAAGGGCCTGGAGAACATGCCTTCCACGGCCAGAACGATACGGCCGCTCTTCCTGGACGAAGACGAGCGCAAGGAGTTCAATGACCGGCATGGTGCCCAGGTCATCCCCACCGGGGATCTGTCCGGAGCCGAGGGGCCGCATTTCCTGGGCATCGATGCGGGCAGCACCACCATCAAGGCCGTCCTGATCAACGATGACAAGACCATCGTCTGGTCCACCTACGGAGTGCATAAGGACAGCCCGCTGATCGCCGCTGCCAACATCGTCAAGGAGGTCAGGAAGTCCCTGCCGGAGGGCGCCTACATCGCCCGTGCCTGCGCAACCGGATATGGTGAGGGTCTGGTCAAGGCTGGTCTGCATGTTGACGAGGGTGTGGTCGAGACCATGGCCCACTACCGGGCCGCCGAGGAGATCAGCCCCGGCGTCACCTCGGTCATCGACATCGGCGGGCAGGATATGAAGTACATCGCCGTCAACGACGGGGTCATCGATTCGATTTGTGTCAATGAGGCCTGCTCGGCAGGCTGCGGGTCCTTCCTGCAGACCTTCGCCCAGTCCATGGGCATCAGCATCCAGGAGTTCACCAAGCAGGCGCTGGCCTCCGAGGCCCCGACCGATCTGGGCTCCCGCTGCACGGTCTTCATGAACTCCTCGGTCAAGCAGGCTCAGAAGGAGGGCGCCTCCCCGGAGGACATCGCCGCCGGGCTCTGCTACTCGGTGGTCAGGAACGCCCTCTACAAGGTCATCAAGCTGCGTGACGCCAACGCCCTGGGGCCGGTGGTCGTGGTCCAGGGAGGCACCTTCCTCAACGATGCCGTTCTGCGGGCCTTCGAACTCCTGACCGGCCGCAAGGTGACCAGGCCCAACATCGCCGGGCTCATGGGAGCCTACGGCGCCGCGCTGACGGCCCGCATGCACTGCCCGCAGAATGAAGAGGTCGAGGATATCGTCGCGGCAAGCTCTCACGTGGTCGACGGGGCGAAGTCCGTGGGCAGCACGCCGACCACGCCCAACAGGGCTCCGACTTCCACCCGGTCAAAGGTGTCACCGGTCGCCGTCAACAAGATTGCCTCCAAGAACGACCAGGGCTTCAAGACGACCCTGCCCGACCTGAAGGTGCGGGACGGCCATGTGGTCAGCTCCATCCTGGCGGGGGATGATCTGGACAACCTCTCCATGACCACGACCCACGATGTCTGCAAGCTCTGCCAAAACCACTGCAAGCTGACCATCACCGAATTCGAGGACGGCGGTCGCTATGTCACCGGGAACCGCTGCGAACGTGGCGGAGACAAGAACAGGAAGCGCTCCGACCGTCCCAACCTCTACGACTTCAAGTACAAGCGGGCCTTCGCCTACCGTCGTCTGACCCCCGACAAGGCCACCAGGGGCGATATCGGCATTCCCCGTGTGCTCAACATGTATGAGGACTACCCCTTCTGGTTCACCCTGCTGACCTCATTGGGCTTCCGGGTCATGATCTCCGGGCGTTCCAACCATGAGCTCTTCGAGAGCGGGATGGAGTCCATCGCCTCCGAGAACATCTGCTACCCGGCCAAGCTGGTCCACGGGCACATCCACTCCCTGGTCGACAAGGGCATCAAGACCATCTTCTACCCCTGCGTCACCTATGAGCAGGAACTGGTTCCCGATACGGACAACCACTACAACTGCCCCATCGTGGCCAACTACCCGGTGGTGATCGAGGCCAACATGGCCGAGCTCAAGGAGAACGGCGTCCGCTTCATGAGGCCCTACTTCAACCTGTCCAACAAGGAGAAGATGGTCGAGCGGATCGTCAAGGTCTTCGACTGGGCCAAGGTCAGCGAGGAGGAGGCCCGGACCGCTGTCCAGGAGGCCTACCGTGAGGATGCCCGGTTCAAGGAGGATGTCCGCCAGGAGGGGCTTCGTGCCCTGGCCTACATGCAGGAGTATGGAGTCAAGGGCGTGGTCCTGTCGGGACGCCCCTACCATGTGGACCCCGAGGTCAACCACGGCATTCCCGAGACCATCTGCTCCCTGGGCATGGCCGTGCTTTCAGAGGATTCGATCTGCGAGCTGGACGTGCATAAACTGCCCAAGCTGAGCGACTATATCATTCCGGCGGCGGGGGAGCGGGCCCTGGCTTCAAACAACCCCACGGCCGCCAAGTTCAGGAAGACCGTGCCGGGATTCGGCGATGATCATCAGAAGATGCCTCTGAGGGTGACCGACCAGTGGGCCTACCACTCCAGGCTCTACTCGGCAGCCAGGTTCGTCTCCGAGTATCCAGACCTGCAGCTGGTCCAGCTGGTCAGTTTCGGATGCGGCGTGGACGCCATCACCACCGACCAGGTCCAGGAGATCCTCGCCGATAAGGGCGATGTCTACACGCAGCTGAAGATCGACGAGGTCTCCAACCTGGGTGCGGCCAAGATCCGTCTGCGCTCGCTGAAGGCCGCCATGGACGAACGCCATCAGCGGGATCTGGCCCAGGGGGACAGCGAAGACCAGAAGGAAGCCTCCCTTATGGAGCAGGCGCCTGCTAAGGTCGCGGTCGAGGATGCTGCCCCGTTGCCTGACCTTGTTCGGGTGGAGGATTCATCCGATTCTCACGAATCTCAAGAGTCTGCCAGCGATAGTGAAGCGGCGGGAGTGAATGCGTCCGACAAGTCGAAATCCGATGGATTCCGGCCCACCAACGCGCAGAAGATCAACCTCTCCCGGCGCAAGGCCGACATTGTGGCTCTGGCACGGTTCGTGGCCCTGCACGATAAGAGCGATCAGGGTCTGATAGGTCTTCATCCCATGGGCATCAGGCCCATCCGGGAGACCATGGCATCAAGGCAACAGGAGCCGGAAGCCGACAACAAGGGCAAGGATGTCCAGGCCAGCGGGGCTGCCGCCAAGCCGACCCTGTCCAAGTACGCCACAGAGCATCGCTTCACCAAGGAGATGGGGCACAAATTCACAGTGGTGGCACCACAGATGTCCCCAGTGCACTTCTCCCTTCTGGAGGCGGTCTTCTCCAGCGCCGACTACCACTTCGAGCTCCTGAAGCATGCCACGGTCGAAGACATCAACACCGGCGTCAAGTACGTCAACAACGATGCCTGCTTCCCTGCCATCATCGTGGTGGGGCAGCTGGTCAACGCCTTCCTGTCCGGCAGGTTCGACCCGCACAAGTGTGCGGTCATCGTCACCCAGACCGGCGGCATGTGCAGGGCCACCAACTACTACGGCCTTCTGCGCAAGGCCATGGCTGATGCAGGCTATGGCTACGTCCCGATCATCACCCTCAGCGTTCAAGGATTCCGGGCCAATCCCGGCCTTCAGGTAACCCCGGCTTTGCTGCACCGCGCCGTCAAGGCCTTCTACCTGGGCGATGCCATGATCGAGTGCCTGCTCAGGGTCCGTCCCTACGAGCAGGAGCCCGGCTCGGCCAACAGGCTCTACAAGCTCTGGGACACGATCTGCAAGGAGACCATTGAGCACCACGGGTACTCCAGGACCGCAAAGAAGGTCTATGGCCACGGCTATCTGCCCTATGGCACACTGATGAAGCGGATGATCCGGGCCTTCGACCAGCTGCCTCTGCGCAATATTCCCCGCAAGCCGCGAGTTGGCGTAGTCGGGGAGATCCTGGTCAAGTACCATCCCGATGCCAACAACCACGTGGTCGACCTGATTGAGAGCCAGGGCTGCGAGGCCGTGCTCCCCGGAGTCTGCGACTTCATGGTCAACGGCATCTCCAACGCCGAATGGAACGAGGAGATGCTGGGCACCGGCGGCCAGGTGGGTGTCAAGAAGATCGTCCTCAAGGCTGCGGATGTCTACCGTGCCCCCATGATCGCCGGCTTCAAGGCCTCCCATGGAAAGTTCGACATTCCCGCCCACATCAGCGAATTGAGGGACAAGGCCGCATCGGTCACCTCCCTGGGTGTTCAGGCGGGAGAGGGTTGGCTCCTGACCGGCGAGATCATCGAGCTGATCCAGTCCGGTGCCCCCAACATCGTGTGTGCACAGCCCTTTGCCTGCCTGCCCAACCATGTGACCGGACGCGGCATGTTCGGCAAGATCCGCAGGACCTATCCCGAGGCCAACATCGTCTCGATCGACTACGACCCCGGCGCTTCGGAGGCCAACCAGCTCAACAGGATCAAGCTGATGATCGCCGCTGCCAAGAAGCCGGGCGACCAGCAAAAACTCAACCAGGACCACAAGGCAGCCATGGAATCCCAGCCGGCGGAATCGACCGGCCTGGATGCGGGGCAGGCAGCACCCGTCCAGGACGAGGAGAAGGTTCTGGAGAGCCTGTAGCCGCCAGGCCGAGGCCGGTGTTCGGAACCAACGCGCCGGCCTCGGAATTGCTGAACCACGAGGATCAAGGAAAGAGGGGGTTCCCATGACCAGCCGAGAGCAGATCAAGGCTCTGCTGGACACCGACCAGATCTATATTGCCGATACACCCGAAATGAAGCAGGTCCAGGACGCTCAGCAGGACCTGGTCTTCGAGTTCAACGCCTGCCGTCCCAGCCAGGTGGAGAAAAAGCAGGGCCTCTGCAAGAAGATGTTCGGTTCATTCGGCCAAGGCAGTTGGATCGAAGGACCGGTGCGGGCCAACTGGGCCTGCAACACTTACTGGGGGAGCAAATGCTACGCCAACTTCAACCTGGTTCTGGTTGACGACGGACGCGTTGACATAGGCGACCACACCATGTTCGGTCCCAATGTCACCATCGTCACCACCGGGCACACCATTCGCCCCGATATACGAGCCTATGGAACGCCCCAGTTCACGGTTCCGGTCAGCATCGGCAGGAATGTGTGGATCGGAGCAGGCGCCATCATCATGCCGGGAGTGACCATCGGAGACAACACGGTCATCGGGGCGGGGTCCCTGGTCACCAAGGGCATCCACTCCGATGTGGTCGCCTACGGCCACCCCTGCAAGGTCGTCCGTCCAATCAATGACCACGATTATGAATACTTCTGGAGGGATCGCCGGTATCAGGCGCCTTATGATGCCAGGCCCTTCAGGATGGACTAGTCGGGCTGGCCGGTGCCCGGTATCACTTTGTCGGCTTGACTCCTGCGGTCGTGGGTTTGATCAGCAGTACCCATCCCAGAGTGGGGAGGGGAAGATCAGCGCCTTGAACCGGTTCCATTCCCGGATGTAGTCGATTTTCGGCTCACGCAGCAGCCGTATCTGTATGCCGTCCATGACTTCCAGACTCATTCTCACCTTGCCTGGCATGTCTGCCGCCCACTCTATGCCATCAGGAAGCAGCCAGGGGAATTTGGAATAGTGCTCCCAGACCTCTGTCGGCCTGCGGATGAAGTAATCGTGCAAGGGATGGTTGGTGGAGATGGCCTCGGTTTCCAGGACCGTATATAGCTGGGTGAGTTCGGGCCGCCCCGCGTTGTGGGCGACCAGATAGTCGAAATAGGCCGGAAGATGCGGATGATCGGGTTCGGACCCGGGCAGGCCTGTCTGCATGAATTCCTCCGGGGTGCCATTGGCATCGTAGATATCCGTGACCAGGAGGGATAGCAACCCTTCCTTGCTGCCCACATAATGGAGGACGCCCGGCTGTGACATCCCCACCATGTCAGCGACATCTTTGAGAGATATGCCGTTGTATCCATGTTGGCTGATGAGATGGGCGGCGGCTTGTGTGATTTCCGCCCGTCTCACCTCCGGTGATTTTCTGGTTCGGCTCGCCATTGTCTAGTCTTGCGGCTCCTTTTGCTGTCCCTGAGCGCCTGGGTGCTGTCGGTCTTTTGATACTCATGGTACATGGGGCCGGATTCATAACAGTGACGCCGTAGGCTCGACAGGGTCTCGACTCGGTAGGGTATTGGACAAGGAAGTCCTTGTCGTTCGCGAATCCGCGCTGGATGATTGATTTGACAAATATATCGAATGCCTGTTAGATATGTGATTATCTAATGGTTGGTAGATATGGTTGTCTGCCACACATTGGACGTGTCAGAGAAGACTAGTTGAAAGAGGTCGACACCATGAGCGACTCAACAACCCCTGCATCGGACGATTCTGAACTTCTGCAGGCGCATAAGGCTGCCCTTGCTGCAGCACAGAGTGATCCACTATTATCGCCTGAGACTGGTAGACCGGTTCCTAAGAAGACCCTGTTTCGGTTTGGTGCGAGCTTCCTGGCTTTCGGCATTCTGTGGATGTCGGGCTTGGGAATCGTCAGCGTCGTGTTGCTTCCCGAACATTTCAAGCTGGTCCCCGGCATCGCTCCCGAGGCGTTGATGGGCATAGTCAATGCTTGCACGGCCGTGGCTTCACTGGTCTCCAATCTGCTCTTCGGCAACTTCTCAGATCGCAGCCGCTCCCGGTACGGGCGTCGAACTCCATGGATTCTTGGTGGTGCAGTCCTTGGTGGTGTAACCCTGTTCCTGACGGGCATGACCACCAACCCCGTTCTGCTGACTATTGTGTATTGCCTCTGCATGTTCGGACTGAACTGCATGATCGCCCCTATGGTGGCCATTCTGTCCGACCGCGTGCCATCCGGTGTGCGCGGGACCCTGTCCGCCTTCTACGGGGCAGGCTCCACCATCGGTTCACCCATCGGTTCTCTGATCGGTGCCGCCCTGGTGACCCATATGTTCACTGGCTTCGTTCTCGCCGGCGTACTCATGTTCCTGGGTGGTGTTGTGGCCGTTCTGATCATGCCCAGGGAAGGCTCGGCTGCTTACCTGCCCAAGGATGAGGGCACCCTCATGGACGTGCTCAAGTCTTTCCGGCCTCCGCGCTTCCATGGAGCCCACGACTTCTATAAGGCCTTCGTCGGAAGACTCTGCATGCTGCTGAGCTATCAGATGATCTCCGCCTATCAGCTCTACATCATCGAAAAGTATGTGGGCCAAACCGTAACACAGGCAGCTGCAACCATTTCGGTCATGTCCGTCATCACCATGGTCGTTTCCCTGCTGGGCTCGTTGGTCTCGGGGCCCGTTTCCGACCTGATCGGGCGGCGCAAGGTGCCGGTGGTCATCGCCTCCGTCCTCTTTGCCATCGGCATCGCCATGCCCTGGATCAGCCCCACGGTCATGGGCATGTACCTATACGCCGGCATCGCCGGGTTCGGTTACGGGGTCTATTCGTCCGTCGACCAGGCGCTCAACGTCGATGTCCTGCCCAGCAAGGAGGAGGCCGGCAAGGATCTTGGCATCCTGAACCTGGCCACCACACTGGGACAAATGGCCGGTCCTCTGGTCATGTCTTTCATCACCCTGAACTGGGGTTATGCGGCGGCTTTCCCCACGGCCATCGTTTTTGCCCTGTTGGGATGCGTCTTTATCCTGATGATCAGAAACGTCAAGTGATCCTGGCCTCTACGGTCATACAGGGAAAATATGCAAAGGAGCAGAAGATCCATGAATAGTAATGCAGGACCGATTTGGGTTGCAACCACTCGGCAGCAGGCCATGCAGGAGCAGCACTTGGCTGCCTCCGCCATGGAGACGTCAGCTGATCTGGAATGTACCGGTGCCAAAAAGCAGACGCTGCGAGGTTTTGGCGGCTGCTTCAATGAGCTGGGGTGGTTGCCCTTGCAGGAGCTGGGGGAGGAGAAACGTGATCGGGTCATCCGTGAGCTCTTCAGCCCGGACGAGCTGAATCTGACCTTCAACAGGACCCCGGTGGGCGCCAATGACTTCGCCGCGAGTTGGTACAGCTACGACGAGACCGACGGCGACTATGACCTGGAGCATTTCAGCGTCGACCATGACGAGCAGACCCTGATTCCATACATCCGCCAGGCCCGGAAGTATCAACCGGACATGGGACTGTTCGCCAGCCCTTGGAGTCCGCCCACCTGGATGAAACGGCCCAAGGTCTACAATTTCGGGCGAATCGACATGAGTGAGCGCAACCTATCTGCTTATGCCCGTTATCTTCTGCGGTATGTGCGCGAGTATGACCGCCGCGGCATCCACATCGACCAGCTGCATGTGCAGAACGAGGTCTTTGCGGACCAGAAGTTCCCCTCCTGCCTCTGGTCCAGCGAGGACATGCGCATCTTCATCCGCGACTATCTGGGTCCCCTCTTCGCCAAGGAGGCGCCGGACACGGCCATCTTCCTGGGGACCCTGAACGGTCCCGAGGATATGAAATTCGGTCCCGAAGGCATGATCCTGGAGAACTACAATCGGTACGTGGACAACATCCTCTTCGACGAGGACTGCCGCAGGTACATCGCCGGCATCGGCTACCAGTGGGCCGGCCAGCATGTCATCGAGCGCACCCACCAGTCCTGGCCAGAGATCGAGTTGGAGCAGACCGAGTCCGAATGCGGCATGGGCGGCAACACCTGGGAATACGCCGAATACGTCTTCTCGCTGGTCAACCGGTATCTTCGGGCCGGAGCCACCTGCTACACCTACTGGAACATGGTCCTGGGCCAAGGCATATCCACCTGGGGCTGGCGGCAGAACTCCCTCTTCACCGTCGACACCAGCACCGGCCAGGTCAGGCGGAACCCCGAGTACTACGTCATGCGCCACTACTCGCACTATGTGCGCCCGGGCGCTCGCCTGCTGGATACCCGCGGCCATTTCAGCTCCATGGCCACAGCCTTCGAAAACCCGGATGGGTCGATCGTTGTGGTGGTCCAGAACGCCCTGGATCGCGCCATGCCCTTCTCCTTCTCCGTGCCGGGAGAAGACAACGAAGGGAGCCAAGGCTTCAAGGCGACTCTGGAGCCGCGATCCTTCAACACCTTCGTCCTATGAAATGAGTCTTGTAGATTAAGATTGGAGTTCATCATGTCAGACAAGGCAGTCCGAACCAAGGACCACTCAGCTTCGTCAGGCGGCACGCGTCTGCCGGACAGGCTCATCTTCGGATGCGCCTACTACGACGAATATATGCCCTATGAGCGGGTGGACAAGGACATGTCCATGATGAAGTCCGCCGGCATCACCACCATTCGTATCGCCGAATCCACCTGGAGCACCCTGGAGCCCCAGCCTGGCGTATTCGACTTCAGCCATGTGGATCGGGTGCTGGAAGCGGCTGGACGCTTCGACATCCAGGTCATCGTGGGCACGCCCACCTATGCGGTCCCCTCCTGGCTGGTCGCCATGCATCCGGATGTTCTGGCGGACACCCCCAAGGGCCACAACCGGTATGGCGCCCGCCAGATCATGGACATTGTCAACCCCTCCTACCGGTACTATGGCGAGCGCGTCATCCGCAGGCTGATAAGCCATGTCGCCGACAACCCCCAGGTGATCGGCTACCAGGTCGACAACGAGACCAAGTACTACGACTGTGTGTCGCCCGACATGCAGCGGCTCTTCGTCAAGGATCTCCGACGGCGTTTCGACGATGATCTGGACCGTCTCAATGCGGCCTTCGGCCTGGACTACTGGTCCAACAGGATCGACTCCTGGGAGGACTTTCCCGATCTGACCGGGACCATCAATGCATCCCTGGGGTCGGCCTTCGACCGCTTCCGCCGAAGCCAGGTCAGCCGCTACCTGGCCTGGCAGGCTGGCATCGTGCGCGAATATGCCCGCGAGGACCAGTTCGTCACCCACAACTTCGATTTTGACTGGGGCCCGGGCTGGTCATACGGCGTCCAGCCGGCTGTCGATCACTTCGAGGCGGCCGAGTGCCTGGATGTGGCCGGTGTGGACATCTACCATCCCACCGAGGATGACCTGACCGGCAAGGAGATCGCCTTCGGCGGGGACATGACCCGCAGCCTGAAGGGTGGGGCCAACTACCTGGTCCTGGAAACCGAGGCCCAGGGGCAGAACGGATGGCTGCCCTACCCGGGCCAGCTGCGGCTGCAGGCATACAGCCATCTGGCCTCGGGGGCTGACGGGGTCATGTACTGGCATTGGCATTCCATCCATAACTCCTTCGAGACCTACTGGAAGGGTCTGCTTTCGCAGGACATGGAGCCCAACCCTACCTATGAGGAGGCCGGCCAGTTCGGCAGGCAGGTAGCGCAGAAGGGTATGGGGGAGCGCCTGATCAACCTCCGAAAGTGCAACAGGGTCGCCATCATGGTGGGCAACGACTCCCTGACCGCCCTGGACTGGTTCTCCCTGGAGACCGGCTTCCCCCGTGAGCAGGGGCAGATCTCCTACAACGATGTGGTCAGACGGGTCTACGATGCCCTCTTCGAGCTCAACATCGAGTGCGATTTCCTCAGCGACAAGGCTGACCGGTCCCATCTGGGCCGATATGCCATGGTCGTGGTCCCTGCCCTCTACAGCACCGATGAGGATACGTTGACGGCCCTGGCCGACTACGTCCATCAGGGAGGTCACCTGGTGGCCACGCTGCGCTCCTTTGTGGCGGACGAGAACCTCAAGGTCTGGCATGACAAGGCTCCGCACCTGTTGACCGACGTGTTCGGCATCGACTACAACCAGTTCACCCGTCCCGGCAAGGGGCTCACCCTGGATCTACATGGGTCCGACCAGGCCGGACCGACCTGCCAGGGGCTGATTGAGTTGCTGAATCCGCGAACCGGAACCCAGGTCCTAGCCTCCTATGACCATCCGGTCTGGGGGCGGTATGCAGCTGTGACCCGTCATGATTACGGCCACGGAAGTGCGGAGTGGATCGGCACCCTGCCCTCGGCCCAGGGCATGCGGATGCTGCTTTCGGATGCGGCGGATGCGGCTGGCCTGGGCGGCCCCGCCCGGGACCTGGCTGGCCTGGTCACCGTGCGGGAGGGCATCAATTCCCTGGGGGAGCAGGTTGCCTACCTGCTCAATTATTCATCCAAGGAGGTCAGGCTGGCCGCGCCCTATGGGGGGCATCTGCTGGTGGCCGACGGGCAGGCTGATCCTCAGGCTCATGTCGACCAGGGCCAGCCCATGACCATCGGACCCTGGGATCTGGCGATCATCGTTCGATAGACCGGTCCCGGTCTGATTGGCTTGAGACTGACCGGATATGAAGAAAGGAAGGTGCCCAGATGGCATCAAGAAAATTGACAGGGGACCTACCCTACCGCAATCCCGACCTGAGCGTGGATGAGCGAGTGGCCGACCTGCTGGGCCGGATGACCCGTGAGGAGAAGGTGGGCCAGATGATGCAGCTTGATGCCCGCTCGGGAGTGGACAAGGAGGTGGTGGACCAGCACGCCGGATCCCTGCTGCATGTCTCTCCGCAGAGCATGATCAAGGCTGACAAGGCCGTTCATCGCACCCGTCTGGGCATTCCCCTGCTGATTGGCGACGACTGCATCCATGGCCATTCCTTCTTCCGCGGGGCCACCATCTTTCCCGAGCAGCTGGGCATGGCAGCCTCCTTCGACCCTGAACTGGTTCAGCGGATGGGGCGGGCCACAGCCCAGGAGGTCGCCACAACAGGCGTCCACTGGACCTTTTCGCCGGTGCTCTGCATCGCCAGGGACACCCGCTGGGGCCGGGTGGATGAGACCTTCGGCGAGGACCCCTTCCTGATCGGCGAGATGGCCTCGGCCATGGTGCGCGGCTACCAGGGAGGATCAGCCATGACCGGGACCCTGCCCAAGGATGCCGTGCTGGCCACGGCCAAGCACTTCGCCGGCTACTCCGAGACCCAGGGCGGGCGCGATGCCTCCGAGGCCGACCTCTCGCACCGCAAGCTGCTCTCCTGGTTCCTGCCGCCTTTCGAGCGCCTGGCCAAGGAGGGCGTGGCCACCTTCATGTTGGGCTACGAGTCCATCGACGGGGTACCGGTCACCATCAACAACTGGCTGCTCAACGACGTGCTTCGTGGGGAGTGGGGCTACCAGGGCACCCTGATCACCGACTGGGACAATGTGGGCCGGATGGTCTGGGAGCAGAAGGTGCAGCCCGACTACACCAGGGCCGCTGCAGCCGCCGTCAAGGCCGGCAATGACCTGATCATGACCACGCCCGGCTTCTACCAGGGGGCCTTGGATGCACTGGATGCCGGGCTTCTGCACGAGGAGGACCTTGACCGGGCGGTCAAGCACATCCTGGCCCTGAAATTCCGCATGGGGCTCTTCGAGGATCCGCGTCTGCCCGACCCCCAAGCCCAGAAGACGATCATCAACTCTAAGGAGCACCAGGAGCTCAACCTCCAGGTGGCCCAGGAGTCGGCAGTCCTTTTGAAGAACGACGGCATCCTGCCCCTGTTCGGCGGGGTTGATGCCGATGGCCGCCCTGGCGATGATTCAGCGCATAGCATCGCCCTGGTGGGGCCGCTGATTGACGATGCCCAGAACCAGCTGGGGGACTGGGCTGGCGGTTCGGGTCAGTGCGACTGGATCAAGGACCAGCCTCGGGAGATGATCTCGACAGTGGCCGACGGTCTGCGCCAGGAGTTGCCTGCAAACTGGCGGCTCGACTGCGAGCAGGGCGTCGATGTGCTCCGTCTGGTCGACGACCCTGCGGGTCCGCTCTTCCCCGATGGCCAGCCCAGGCCCAAGGTGGCGGCCCCGGCCAGGATCGATCAGGGCCGCTTCGACAGGGCCGTAGACCTGGCCAGGCAAAGCGACCTGGTGGTGGCCGTGGTCGGCGACGTGGTCCAGCTGGTGGGCGAGGGCCGTTCGACTGCCACCCTGGAACTCTACGGTCCTCAGCGCGATCTGCTGGATGCCCTGGCGCAGACGGGCAAGCCCATGGTCATCGTGCTTATGTCCTCCAAGCCGCTGATCCTGCCTCCGTCCGCACGGGCTGCCAGGGCCCTGATCTGGCAGCCCGATCCTGGTATGCAGGGCGGTCGTGCCCTGGCCAGGATTCTCACCGGCAAGGTTGAGCCCACAGGCAGGCTGCCCATCACCTTCCCCAGGCATGCCGGGCAGCTGCCGGTCTACTACAACCAGATCCGGGGCCAGCATGGTGACCGCTATGCCGATCTGACCCAGGATCCGGCCTTCGCCTTCGGCCAGGGTATGGGCTACACCACCTTTGCCTACGGAAAGCCTGGGGTCGATGGGCCGGATACCGTCGGACCCGAGGATACGGTCAGGGTGACCGTGGATCTGACCAACACCGGCCGGCGCTCAGGCACCGAGGTCGTCCAGGCCTATATCAGCGACCTGGTGACCTCAGTCAGCTGGGCTGATCGGGAGCTCAAGGCCTTCCAAAGGGTTCAGCTGGATCCAGGGCAGACCCGGAAGGTGGTCTTCGATCTACCGGTGTCCGAGTGGGCCCTGGTCGATGCCGACTGCGAACGCAGGGTCGAGCCCGGTCGGTTCCAGGTGCTGGTGGGGTCCTCCTCACGCAGGGCTGACCTGCAGGCCGTGACGGTGACCGTATGCTGACCACCATCCGACAGCGGAACTCCTCGCGTGTTGGTTGCCCAGAGCCCTCGCCCGCTCTTACCATGACAGCATGAGGAAAAGCGTAGGCGCTGGGTATGCGCACCTGTTGACGGTTCCCAATCCGCGGCATGTGGCCAGCCTGGTCGACTACTTTTCGCGGGGGTCAAAGCCGCGGTCCCAGTGGCGGTTCGGCATCGAGATCGAGCATCTGCCGGTGCGCAACGATGGGTCCGATGCCCCGGTTCCCTATGAGGGGGAGCGGGGCATCGAAGCCCTGCTGTCGGCCTTGGAGCCCTGCTACGACGGCGATAAGGAATACCGGGAGGATGGCCACCTGGTCGGGCTGAGCAGGCCGGGCTGCGTGGTTTCCCTGGAGCCCGGGAGCCAGGTGGAGTGCTCCCTGGGTGTGGTACGTGACAGCCGAGAATTCGAGGATCTCTACCGTCGCTTCCGTGCCGAGGTCGACCCCATTGCCGAGCGGCTGGGCTTCCGGCTGGTCGAGTACGGGTACCGTCCGGCTGGGTCCTACGCGGATGTAGGGGTCAATCCCAAGGAACGTTATGCGGTCATGAACACCTACCTGGGTCGCATCGGACAGTGCGGTCCCATGATGATGCGCAGCACGGCGTCCACCCAGATCAGCATCGACTACCAGGATGAGGACGATGCCATCGCCAAGATCCGTCTGGGCACGGCTATCGGCCCCGTTTTGGCCTACTTTTTCCGCAACACCCCAATCTTTGAGGGCAAGCCCAACCGCATGCCCCTGCGGCGTCAGCGGATCTGGGATTGGCTCGACACCCAGCGCACAGGCCTGATTCCCGGGCTGTTCGAGGACGGCTTCTGCTGGGAGGACTATGCCGTGGACATGCTCTCCACCCCGCTCATGGTGGCCGATGTCTCCCACACACCGGAGGTGGAGGGGCCGCATGGGCAGCAGGTCTTCATCGCCTGGCACGAAAACGCCGGGGAGATCTATCCTGACCGCCGGCTCAACGATGCCGAGATAGCGCACATCCTGACCACCCACTTCAATGATGTCCGTCTGAAGAACTACATCGAGCTCAGGCACTGGGACTCCCTGCCCATGGAACGTGCCAGCCGACTTATGGACGTTATCGGTGGCATCTTCTACGACCCGGATCAATTCGCCGGACTTGTCGGTCTTTTGGACGGGGTGAGCGAGGAGGATGTGCTCCAGGCCAAGGCCGACCTGCAGGTTCGCGGGGGCCAGGCCAGCCCCTATGGCCGTTCCCTGGACTTCTGGCGGCAGGCGCTAGGTGCCGAGGACACTCTGGATGATCTTCCGGGCGATCCACGTCATCCCGATCTCTTCCAGTCCTGACGACTGTTTCGTTATGCGAACGGGCGGGTCCGGTTTCCTGAGGATGGTATAATCTGGTCACCAATGGGCCTTGATCCGTCATCAGCGGGGAGCCCTCGGAAGAACGGGATCGCCTGCGGCGGTCCTCAGTAGAACCGACGGGTGGGCCCGCACAGCCCAGTTCAAGCGGTCCGGCGCGGGTCATTGGCCGGGCAAGCGAGGTGGTACCGCGGTGGGCCCCATGGGTCCCTCGTCCTCGACATGGCGACATGAACGACCAGCGAGGAGCGTGAACGGTGAATCAGACCACTGATACCTCAGATGCGACAAATCGGGACGGCGAAGTCTATCCCAAGGCGGTGGTGGACCCGGCTCTGGCCAAGGTGACGCCCAATCCCTCCTTCCCCCATATGGAGGAGTCCGTCCTGGACTATTGGGATCAGGACGACACCTTCAACAAGTCGGTGGACCGCCGACCGTCCGGCGACCATGCCGACAATGAGTTCGTCTTCTTCGACGGCCCGCCCTTCGCCAACGGCCTGCCCCACTACGGGCACCTGCTGACCGGCTATGTCAAGGATGTCATTCCCCGCTACCAGACCATGAAGGGCCACAAGGTCAAGAGGGTCTTCGGCTGGGACACCCACGGCCTGCCCGCCGAACTGGAGGCCCAGCGCGAGCTGGGCATCGACAGCGTGGATCAGATCGAGCAGATGGGCATCGAGAAGTTCAATGACGCCTGCCGCGCCTCGGTGCTCAAGTACACCAGTGAGTGGAAGGACTACGTCCACCGTCAGGCCCGCTGGGTGGACTTCGACCACGGATACAAGACCCTGGACGTCTCCTACATGGAGTCGGTCATGTGGGCCTTCAAGACCCTCTACGAGAAGGGTCTGGCCTACGAGGGCTACCGGGTGCTGCCCTACTGCTGGAAGGACCAGACCCCGCTGTCCAACCATGAGCTGCGCATGGATGCCGATGTCTATCAGGACCGGCAGGACACCACCGTCTCCGTGGCCGTCAAGCTCAGGGACGAGGACGCCTATGCGGTCTTCTGGACCACCACCCCCTGGACCGTCCCCACCAACCTGGCCATCGTGGTCGGCGCCGACATCGAGTACTCGGAGGTCAGCCCGGTGTCCGGGCCCTTCGCCGGCAAGCGCTTCTACATCGCCACGGCCCGTCTGGGCGACTACGCCAAGCAGCTGGGGGAGGGCTACCAGGTGGTCCGCACCCTCAAAGGGTCAGAGATGGAGGGCTGGCGGTACTGGCCGGTCTTCCCCTACTTCGCCGGGGAGCAGGCCGAATCCGAGGGCGGCACCCCCGGTCCCAACGCCTATACCATCTATACGGCCGACTACGTGGACACCGTGGAAGGCACCGGCCTGGTCCACCAGGCTCCCTATGGCGAGGACGATATGAACACCCTGAACGCCAAGGGCATCCGCAGCGTGGACGTCCTCGATGCCGGGGCCGTCTTCACCGCGCAGTGCCCTGACTACCAGGGCATGCAGGCCTTCGAGGCCAACATGCCCATCGTGCGCAACCTGCGCGCAGGCGACGGCCCCCTGGCACAGA
This sequence comes from Bifidobacterium sp. W8104, assembly GCF_016100735.1. Lineage (NCBI taxonomy): Bacteria > Bacillati > Actinomycetota > Actinomycetes > Bifidobacteriales > Bifidobacteriaceae > Bifidobacterium > Bifidobacterium sp. W8104. The sequence continues at coordinate 302,590 of NZ_JACFRW010000001.1, read as the reverse complement.
TCCCTGCCGAGCACCGGGCCATCCTCTTCCAGGAGAAGAGCTACGTCCACTCCTATCCCCACTGCTGGCGCTGTGGCACACCGCTGATCTACAAGCCGGTCTCCAGCTGGTTCGTCTCCGTGACGAAGATCAAGGACCGTCTGATGGAACTCAACCAGCAGATCAACTGGATCCCCGGAAACGTCAAGGACGGCCAGTTCGGCAAGTGGCTGGCCAACGCCCGTGACTGGTCCATCTCCCGCAACAGGTTCTGGGGCTCGCCTATCCCGGTCTGGGTCTCGGACGATCCCAAGTACCCCCGGGTGGATGTCTACGGGTCCCTGGATGAGCTCAAGAAGGACTTCGGCCGCTACCCGACCGATGACAAGGGACAGATCAACATGCATCGGCCCTGGATCGACCAACTGACCAGGCCCAACCCGGACGACCCGACCGGCAAGTCCACCATGCACAGGATCACCGATGTGCTGGACTGCTGGTTCGAGTCGGGATCCATGCCCTTCGCCCAGTTCCACTATCCCTTCGAGAACAAGCAGTACTTCGAGGACAGGGATCCCTGTGATTTTGTGGTGGAGTACATCGGTCAGACCCGCGGCTGGTTCTACACCATGCACATCATGTCCACGGCCCTCTTCGACCGGCCGGCCTTCAAGAACGTGATCTGCCATGGCATCGTCCTGGGTTCCGACGGCCAGAAGATGAGCAAGCACCTGCGCAACTACCCGGATGTGAACGAGGTCTTCGACAAGTACGGATCCGATGCCATGCGCTGGTTCCTGATGAGCTCTTCCATCCTGCGCGGCGGCAACCTGGTCGTCACCGCCGATGGCATCCGCGACACGGTCCGTCAGGTCATGCTGCCGGTCTGGAGCTCCTACTGCTTCTACACGCTCTACGCCAACGCGGCCAACAAGGGCGCCGGCTACCAGGCCCAGGCGCTGGCACCGGAGCGTGTGGCCGACCTGCCGGAGATGGACCGCTTCCTGCTGGCACGGACCCGGCGGCTGATCCAGTCGGTGCAGAAGGCCCTGGACGACTTCGCCATCTCGGAGGCCTGTGATGCGGTGACCGACTTCATCGATGTGCTGACCAACTGGTACATCCGCAACAACCGCGACCGCTTCTGGGGCGAGGATCACCAGGCCTTCGACACCCTCTACACGGTCCTGGAGGCCTTCGCCCGCGTTTTGGCCCCCTTGGCGCCCATGGAGGCCGAGCAGATCTGGCGGGGGCTGACAGGCGGCGAGTCGGTCCATCTGGCCGACTGGCCCTTCCTGGCCGATGAGACCACCGGGCAGGAGACCGAACTTGGGCTGGTCCTGCGTGACGATCCTGCCCTGGTAGCTGCCATGGAGAAGGTCCGTGAGGTGGTTTCGGCCACCCTGGCCCTGCGCAAGGCCGAGCAGATCCGCGTCCGCCAGCCCTTGTCCCGGCTGACCGTGGTGGTCCGTGACCCCGACGCGGCCCGTCCCTATGTGGACGTGCTCAAGTCCGAGCTCAACATCAAGGATGTGGAGTTCTGCACCCTGGACCAGGCCGGTCAGCACGGTCTGCGGATCATCCACGATCTCAAGGTCAATGCCCGGGCTGCCGGACCCCGACTGGGCAAGCAGGTCCAGTTCGTCATCCGGGCCTCCAAGCAGGGCGACTGGTCAGAGCAGGATGGCCATGTGGTCGTCACTACACCCGACGGACCGGTGGCCCTGGAGCCGGGCGAATACGAGCTGGACAACCGGATCGAGCAGGAGGACGGCTCCCAGGCCGACCGGTCAGCCTCCGCAGCCCTGCCCACCGGCGGCTTCGTCATCCTCGACACCCAGCTGGACGACGACCTCCTGGCCGAGGGCTACGCCAGGGATCTGATCCGCCAGGTTCAGGATGCCCGGAAGACCGCCGGGCTGGACATTGCCGACCGGATTCGGCTGACCCTGACCCTGCCTGGTGAGGATGCCCCCAAGGCCCGGCAGTTCAGCGATCTGATCGCCCGAGAGACCCTGGCCACCAGCCTGACCGTCAATTCCGGCAATCTGGACCAGCCGCAGGTCGACCTGGTCAAAGCCTGATCATAATTGCATAAAAAGGGCTTCCATCTGATAGGAGATGGAAGCCCTTTTTCATACGACCTGTCTGGCTAGGTGCTCGTCTGCGCCACGCTTGGCCGTGCGGCTGGCAATATTGCGATGGAGTGCCGGTTGCTGATCAGCTCTTGACCTTGTCGCTGACCTGGTCCAGGGTCTGCATATCCTGGTCGCTCAGTTCCAGATGGGCAGCATCCAGGAGGGCAGGCAGCTGCTCGGGGGTGCGTGCAGAGGCGATCGGGGCTGCAATCCCAGGCCTGTGGTTGAGCCAGGCCAGGGCGACGGTGGCCAGTTCGACCCCGTGGGCCTTGGCGATGCCGTCCATGGCGGCGACCACGTCCAGTCCCTCCTGTGTAAAGAAGTCCTTGACCATGCCCTCGCGCTTCTTCCCCTTGAGGTCGTCCATGGTCCGGTACTTGCCTGTCAGGAAGCCCGAAGCCAGCGAGAAGTAGGGGAAGACCGCCAGATCCTCGTCCTTGGCGACCTGCATGAGGCCACCCTCATAGTCCTTGCGGTAGACCAGGTTGTACTGGGGCTCCAGGGCCACCGGCAGGGTCAGGCCCTCCTTGCGTGCGATGCTGAACCACTCGCGGATCCGGTCCGGGGTGTAGTTGGACAGACCGATGGCCCGGACCTTGCCCTCCTTGACCAGCTTGTCGAAGGCTGCCGCAGTTTCCTCCAAGGGGGTGGAGCTGTCGTCGAAGTGGGCATAGTAGAGGTCAATCACATCCAGGCCCAGCCTGAGCAGGGAGGCATCGGCGGCGGCTTCGATGTTCTTGGCCGAAAGACCTGAGTACTGGGGGTGCTGGCTGACTTTGGTAGCCACCAGGACCTTGTTGCGGTTGCCGTTCTTGGCCAGCCAGCGGCCCAGGACGATCTCGGACTCGCCGCCGGAGTGGCCGGGGGCCCAGGCCGAATAGACGTCAGCTGTGTCGATCAGGTTGCCTCCGGCTGCCGTGTAGGCGTCCAGGACCTGGTCAGACGTGGATTCATCGCTGGTCCATCCGAAGGTGTTGCCACCCAGGACCAGGGGGAAGATTTCGGCGTCGATGCCGCGTAGTTTTGCCATGTTCATCCTTTCGGGTTGAAGGCTTGTTAAGCCGAGTCTATTACGGCTTGTGCGCCCCGACCGATTATTCAGACGGGTCCTTCATGTATGGTGATGAGAGGAAAGGCCGGAATGGTGCGGTTTCCAGGTCCGGCATCCAAGGGTTTAAGCTCGAAGGAGAACACTCATGCATCTAGGCATCGCCATCGTGATCGCCGTGCTGGTTCTGGCGCTGATCATCTTCCTCCTGGGGATTTTCGTAGTGCCCCAGCAGCAGGCGGACGTCATCGAGCGCTTCGGCAAGTACCACCGGGTGGCGCTGGCGGGCATCCACGCCAAGATCCCCCTGGTTGACCGTATAGCCGCCAAGACCAACCTGAGGGTCAACCAGTTGAACGTCAAGCTGGAGACCAAGACCAAGGACAACGTCTTCGTCACCGTGGAGGTCTCCGCACAGTTCCGGGTGGAGGCGGCCAACGTGTCCACGGCCTACTACGAGCTGGTCGACCCGGCAGGCCAGCTGCGCTCCTACATGGAGGACGCCCTCAGGTCGGCCATTCCCGCCCTGAGCCTGGACGATGCCTTCGCCCGCAAGGACGACATCGCCTCCGACGTGCAGAAGACCGTGGGCCAGGAGATGCAGCGCTTTGGTTTCTCGGTCATCAAGACCCTGGTCACCGCCATCGACCCCTCCACCCAGGTCAAGCAGGCCATGGACTCCATCAACGCTGCCCAGCGCGAGAAGGAGGCCACCAAGGAGCGTGCCGAGGCCCGTCGGATCGAAATCGAGACCCAGGCCAGGGCCGATGCGGAGAAGACCAGGATGCAGGGCGAGGGCCAGGCCAACTACCGGCGGGAGATCGCCAACGGCATTGTGGACCAGATCAACAGCCTGCGGGCCGTGGGCATGGATATCGATGCCGTCAACAATGTGGTGCTCTTCAATCAGTATCTGGATGTGATGCGCTCGCTGGCGGAGTCCGGCAATGCCAAGACCCTGGTCCTGCCTGCGTCAACCCCCGGCGGGTATAACGAGCTCTTCAACCAGATGACCGCAGCGCTGATGACCGCCCAGAGCACCCAGGGCAGTGCGGATCCCCGGCACGGCCGCAGGAATGCGGGTACAGAGGGCGGGACCGGGACACCGGTTCTGTAAGGTCTTGTTCAGCTTTCCAGGAAGTCGGCTATAGCCTCGGCAGCCCGATAGCCCTTGTCGTACATGGCGTTGAGTCCCCTGAGAGACTTGCTCAGCGTGGTCAGCCCGCACAGACTGTCCGGGGCCAGGATGAGTACCTGGCCCTCCTTCTCGGCTTGTTTGGCCAGGGCCACCTCGTCGTTGTAGGTGCGGTAGCGCTCCATAAGACGCTCGGCGGCCGCCGGATAGGTCCTGGCCAGGATTCGGGCCGGCAGGACATCCTTCTTCTGCTCGCGCAGAATATCCCTCTGGCGCGTCAGGACCAGGACGATGCGTTCATAGCCCTCGTCCATGGCCTTGCGGACCGGGACCGGGTCGGCGATGCCGCCGTCCAGATAGGGCACGCAATCGATCATATAGGGCTTATTGGCTACTGGCACAGTGGAAGAGGCCTTGAGGACGTCATAGTTGTCCTGGGCCAGGTCGGACTTGTCGAAGTAGACGGTGGATCCGTCGGTGGCCCTGCAGGCCACTACGGTGAACAGGGCCGGGTTGGCCTTCAGAGCCTGGTAATCCAGCGGGCATTCCCCGTCGTGGGCCGACAGTTTGCCATAGACGTAGTCCAGGTCGACGAAGGTGTGCTTGGTCAGGAAGTTGCTCACGCTCGCGTACTCCTTGCGGGAGGAATACACAGTGTAGAAGCGGTAGCAGCGCCTGAGCTGGCCCGACAGGAATGAAGCCAGATTGGCACTGCCGGCCGAGACCCCGTAGCAGTGATCGAAGGTGATGCCCTGCTCCATGCAGCGGTCGAAGACGCCGGCGCCGAAGATGGACCTGTAGCCGCCGCCTACGTCGATGACGGCTGTTCTTTTGCGTGCCATGGGCACCTCGATTCCTGACAGATATTCGCGCTTGATGACAGCTTATGCGTGAACATTGGACAAGCCGTTCAGGGGCGGCAGGAGGCCAGCAGCCGCTTGGACAGATCCAGCATGGCTGGTGAGGTGTCAGAGTTGGCGATCTGCACTCTTCCGGGGCCGGGGCCCGGGTTGAGGGCATCGGCTTGGGCCAGCAGATCCTTGAGGTGGCGGGCTGTTCCCGGGTTGCCGTCGATCAGTGCCAGGTCCGGCGGGCAGATGCGGGCGATGGACTGGCGGAAGAAGACGAAGTGGGTGCAGCCCAGAACCAAAGCATCCAAATTCTGCAAATCATAGGGGTCCAAATAACGATGCAGGGTGGCGTCGACCAGGGCCTGGTCATTCAGCCTGTCAGACTCCACGATGGTCACCAGGTCTGGGCAGGGCTGGGTCAGAATGGTGTGCCTGCCGGAGAACCGTGCCATCAGGCGCGAGAACTTGGCCTCCTTCAAGGTCAGCGGGGTGGCGGTGACCAGAACCCGCTGGGGTCGGCCTCCGCCGCGCGTGCAGGCCAGTTTCAGGGCCGGCTCCATGCCGATCACCGGGATCGGGTAGCGTTGGCGCATCTGATCCACACAGACGCTGGTGGCGGTGTTGCAGGCGATGACCAAGGCCTTGACACCCTGGTCCATGAACCGGTCGCCGATGAGCTGGCAGCGCTGGGCGATCTGGGCCGGTTCCTTGGTGCCGTAGGGGGCGTATGCGGAATCGCCGAAATAGAGCAGATTTTCCTGAGGAAGGAGGTTACGGATGGCTGCGGTGACGCTCAGACCGCCGAGCCCGGAGTCGAAGATCCCGATTGGTGCATCTGATGCCATGTGATCCGCTCCTTTCGCAGCCGAAAAACCAGCCTAGCCTGTCGCCGAAGGGCCGTACGCTACAAGCATGAGTATTCCCCGGACTGTATACAAAATGCAAGCCACCGGCAACGATTTCGTGGTCTACGCCGATCCCCGGGGGGATCTGGAGCCCACGGCCGACCAGGTGCGATGGCTGTGCGACCGGCATTTCGGGGTCGGAGCCGACGGGGTCATCCGGCTGACCCATCCGGCCGATGTCAGCGACCTGAGCCAGGAGCAGGTGGATACCTGCGACCGTTTCGGCTGCCAGTGGTTCATGGACTACCGTAACGCGGACGGTTCCTTGGCCCAGATGTGTGGCAACGGGACGCGGGCCGTCACACTCTTCGCCCAGAAGCAGGGGCTGACCCCGACCATGGAGGGCTCCTCCTTCCTGCTGGGGACCCGGGCCGGGGTCAAGCGAATCGTGTCGCGCAGTCCGATGAAGAACGATGGCGAGCATGTGTTCAAGGTCAAGGTCGGGGCCTGGTGGATGGGACCGGTAGGGGACCAGCTGGTCGACGGCGGGGCACTGGGTGGCTCTGCTCCAGGCACCATGGTGGATATGGGCAATCCTCACGCAGTCGTTCTGAACTCGGTCGCTGCTGAATCGGAGGCCGGTGGGCTGCCCGGGACGGTGACCGACCTGCTGGCCAGGGCTGATCTGCCTGCCCTGGGTGATCTGGACCTGTCGATCCCGCCGCGGGTCAGGCCTGGGTTGGATGAAGGGCAGAATGTGGAGTTTCTGCGTCTGGATGCCCTGGATGATGAGCATGGCGGCGGGCGGGCCACGATGAGGGTCTATGAGCGTGGCGTCGGGGAGACCCTGTCCTGCGGGACCGGTCTGTGCGCCAGCGGCGTGCTGCTACGTGCCCTGACCGGGGTCGATCACTGGACCATCCAGGTGGGTGGGGGCCGTCTGAGAGTGGACGTGGATTCGCAGGATGTCTGGCTGACAGGACCGGCCAGAATGGTCGCCCGTCTGACCCTGGAGCATGTTCCCGGCTGCTGATCAGCCGAAGAGGGCGGATCCCTCCACAGCCAGGACGATGGTTGCCAATGCGACCAGCCAGATTAGGTCGACCATCAGATCGAAGTGCCGCTGGTAGTAGATCTGCAGCCATCCCGACCTCTTGCGCGGAAGACCCTGCTGGGTCACCGTGGCGTGGCTGAAGGCCATGAATTGCAGGCTGGTGGCGAAGGTCATGACCAGGCACCAAGGGCAGAGGGCGTGGATGACGAAGAGCGACTGGGTGAACAGCCAGAGCGCATAGGCCAGGGCGGCGACCGAGGCCAGCCAGGTCCCAGCCGCCAACAGCGCGGGCATCCTGATCCGGCACAGGCCCACCACGGCCAGCGTCAGGAAGACGGACTCGGCAATCAGTCCCAGAAAGGCATTGGGGACCGGCAGCGTGCCCAGGCGAATCAGCTCGGCCTGGGGGGACTGGGCCACGGCAGAGCAGGAGACCACCGAGTTGATGTCACAGCTGAGCTGGCCCTGGGGGTGACGTGCCAGCTGAAGGGTTTCCGCTGACAGGACCAGGCTGGCGTAGAGCGCTGCGAGCGAGGCCAAGGCGGCAATCAGATAGCTGGAAGGGGTTGACGAGGTCGGTTCGCTCATGGGGTCCATCACCTCAATGGTCGGGAAGGTTCTCTGAGACGGGAACGCGTTCACGAGTTTAGGATGGAGGCATGACGCATGAGGATACTGCCACGGTCTCCGGCTGGGACCTGCACTGCCACACTGTGTTCTCCGACGGAACCGTGACGCCCCGGGGGATGGTCGAGCAGGCGCAGCAGTTGGGTTTGGACGGTCTGGCCATCACCGACCATGACACCAATGCCGGCTGGGATGAGGCCCGACAGGCGGCACAAGAGCTGGGGATGCCCCTGCTGCCGGGCACCGAAATCACCGCTCAGGACGGCAGTGTCTCGGTCCACATGCTGGCCTACCTCTATGATCCGGAGGATCCGGTCATCGCCGGGCTCTTCGCCAAGACCAGGGAGGCCAGGCTGACCAGGACCAGGACCATGGTGGAGCTGATCTCCCGGGATTATCCGATCACCTGGCAGGATGTGCTGGACCAGGTCAAGGAGGGGTCGAAGACCACGGTGGGGCGTCCGCATATCGCCGATGCCCTGGTCAAGGCCGGTGTCTATGCCGACCGGAGTCAGGCCTTCGCCGGGGTCTGCTCCTCCGGAAGCGCTTACTACCTGCCTACGCCCTCGCCGACCACCCATCAGGTGCTTGAAGCGGTCAACCATGCAGGCGGCGTCCTGGTCATCGCCCACCCCGGTGCCGTCAGCCGCAATCCCGTCCTGCTCCCCGACCAACAGATCGCCGCGTTGGCCAGGGAGGGTCTGGGAGGCCTGGAGGTCTGGCATCGGGACAATCCTCCTGAGCAACGTCGACGGCTGCTGGCCCTGGCCCAACGCTGGGGGTTGCTGGTCACCGGAGGATCGGATTGGCACGGCCAAGGCAAGCCCAATCGCATGGGGGAGAACAGCACCAGTGGCGACGTGGTGGCCCGAATCGTGGCCAGGGCCCGGGGGAGCCGTCCTGTGGCCTGGAAGGGTTAACCGATATGGATGGGGGGCGGTCGGACCACAAGGATCCGGCCGCCCCCGTCAGGCGATCACAGCCTCAGTCGGCGGAGCCTCCCAGAACGCCGAAGCCCACCGGATGGGTGGTGTCGGAACCGACCACTGCGTAGCCCAGGGACTCCTTGGGGACAATGATGTGCCGACCCTTGTCGTCCACCAGGTCGATGGGTCCGCCCTCGTTCAGGGCCTGGGTGATGTGGGCAGCCACCTCGTCCGCCTTGGCATTGGTGCTGAAGTTGACCGTGCGGGCCACATTCTTGATGCCGAATTCGATATCCATTGCTACCTCCAAGGTTGTTCTCCGTCGCCCAGACCTGCCGGTCCGCGGATCTTCCGGTCTCATTATTCGCTGACCCAGGTGATTACGCTCTAAGCGTCTCCCTGATGTTCCTCCTGGGAAGACACGGTTTCCGACGGGGATGCCGATGCCTGCCCGTCTGCTGTGAGCGTGGGGGTCTGCTCGGGCTGGGGTTTTCTGGGAAGGATGATGGTCTCTGCCTGATCGCTTGCCAGGGCTTGAGCTGGTGGGGCATCATGCGGCTGGGGAGCGGCTTCTCCCGGCACAGGGGTGTTCGAGGGCTGGTCGTCTCCGGACGGGTCTGCGGACGAGCCGATTACCGCAGCCTTTGGATTCGTTTCGCCATCCGCATCCTCGTCACTGGTGGCTGGGTTGCCGATGCCGCGGAAGTGATCGCTCAGGCCTGATGCCTCCTCCTGGGCAAGGGGAGGAACAGTCGGTGGCTTGGATTGATCGTCGGCGTCTGTGTCTGTGCTCCGGGACTGTCTGATGGGTTTGTTCCTGGCATCGGAGTGGTCCATGGCGGTCTGGGCCAGAGCCAGGTCAGCCATTTCCACCCTGTTGATGGCGATGGTGGCCGAGTTCTCATCCGAGGCATTCGTCGAGGCGGGGTCCGGCTCCGGTGCCGGGTTCTCCTGTACCTTGGAAGCAGAGGGGTCTTCAGCATTATCGTCGCCCAGCAGGGTGCCCACGGTGATTGTGGAGGGTGCGCCAGCGGGTGACGGACTGGGCGTATTCTGCTGCCGACGGGCGCGTTGATCCTGCTCGTGGTCGCCCAGCTGTTGGGCCAGACGCTCCACCTGGGCCTTGAATTGGATGATGCGCTCGTTGTCCGCATGATCCAGGGCGGTGATGAAGTCGCCCACCTGCTCCATCTGCAGCCAGAGATTGGCCCGGAGCATGATCAGGTCGTCCAGCCGAGCCCCCATCATCCTGCCATAGGCTGCGATGACTGCATTGCGGCGGGACCCGTCCAGCTTGGCGAAAATCCAGGCCAGGTCACGGGCAGGATCGTTGATCTGCATATCCTGCCAGCCGTAGACGCCGCTGAGTCCGGAGCCTGTATAGAGCAGATCGCCGTCCGAGAAGCCTCCGTGCACGGTGCAGGTTTCAAAGGACCAGAGTCCGTCGGTCGATACGATGGATGCCCACGAATTGGTGATTTCCTTGGGCACATGGCCGTCCATGCGCAGCCGCTTGATCCATCCCCGCAGTTGGGCCGCGATTTGGGCGGTGGAGAAGGCCGGATAGCCGTGGGTCTTCAGAAAATCAGGGCGAACCCGATGGATGGCGCCGATGGCTGTACCTGCGGCGGTGCATTCGTTCATGGTCAGCAGGTGGAGGGGGCGGATTCGGCCTGGGCAGTGGGTCATGACGGCAACAGCTGTGGTGCCGGTCGGACTGTCCGCCCTCTCGCCGGGCTGGTAGGCCAGGATGCGCTCGACTCGGAAGCCCATGGCCGCCATCTCCTTGGCGTCGGCCAGGGCCTGAGCCGCCTTGACCCGAGCGGCCAGCCGACGCTTGCCGGCTTCCGAGCTGGTGGCCCAGACGTCGTAGACGTTGCCGGTCGCGTCCTGGACCACGGCGCAGTCCACGCCCTGTGCACGATCCAGACTGCTGAGCTGGTCGCAGTCCCGCGCGCCGGTCATGGGCACCTCGGGCATGGCAGCCGACGCCAGGGCGGCCAGGGTCAGCTTCGTTCGTTCAGTCACATTCTCAAGGATAATACAAGGACCGTTGTGAATACGGTTGTCCACTTGACCACATGGGCACGCCGCCGCTGCTTTCGGTACCGGCCTTTGACACAATGGGGGTGTGCATGAGGATGAGGAACGATTGCTGGAGGGTCTGGATCCCGCCCAGCGGCAGGCGGCTACAGTGCTTGAAGGGCCTGTGCGGATCGTCGCGGGGGCCGGGGCTGGCAAGACCAGGACCATCACCCGACGGATGGCCTATGCCTGCGCCAGCGGCAGCTGGGAGCCCTCCAGAACCTTGGCAGTGACCTTCTCGGTGCGTGCCGCGGCAGAAATGCGCGATCGGCTGACCAAGCTTGGCGTGTCGGCCTCCCTGCAGGCGGCGACCTTTCACTCGGCGGCCCTGCATCAGCTCAGGCGGGTTTGGCCCCAGGTCAGCGAAACCTATCCTCCTGATCTGATCGAGGATGTGGGGCCCCTGGTGTCCTCCTCCTACCAGCGGGTCTGCGGGCAGGAGGCCGACCCGGGCCAGGTCAGGGACCTGACTGCGGAGATCAACTGGGCCAAGGTGGGGCTGATCGCTCCCCAGGACTACGTTCGGGTCTGCGCGGCCAGCCACCGTCTGCCGCCTGCCGGTCTGGAGGCTGATCGGATGGCCGACCTGTACACGGTCTTCGAGAACTCCAAGGCCGCCCATAATCAGATGGACTTCAACGATATTCTTCTGCTGGTCTGTCACATATTGCAGGAAGGCGGCCAGGCTGCTGCCGACATTAGAGACCGAATCGGCTGGCTGACCGTGGACGAGTACCAGGATGTCTCGCCCCTGCAGCACCGGTTGCTCAAGCTCTGGCTCAACGGCAGGCAGAACCTGTGTGTGGTGGGGGACCCGGCCCAGACCATCTACTCTTTCGCCGGGGCCACTTCCTACTACCTGCTGAACTTCCCCCAGGAATTCCCCGGCATCAAGGCCGACCTGGACCTTTCCACCGACTACCGGTCCACGGGAAGGGTGGTTCACTACGCCAACGGCATTCTGGCGCGCTCGCCAGTACGGGACGACTATCTGAAGCTGACCTCGGCCCGTCAGGAGGGCAGCAGAGTCGCGATGACACGTTATGAGGACGATGCTGATGAAGCTGGGGCCGTGGCCTCCCGGATATCCTCCATGATCCGGAAGGGTGCACGGCCCGGTCGATTTGCGATTCTGACGCGGATCAACGCCCAACAGACCCTGATTTGCCGTGCCCTGCACGAACGCGAGATCGGCTACCGGGTCCGCACTGAGTCAGGATGGCAGAACCAGTCGGTCGATCTGAGCAAGCAGGAGGTGCTGGAGCAGCTGGAGGGCGGCATGGGTCAGGGAAGGGTCACGGTCTCCACCATTCATGCCGCCAAGGGGTTGGAGTTCGCCCATGTCTTCATCGTGGGCTGTGCCGAGGGGCTGATTCCTTTTGGTTCACCGCCCGAGGGGGATGCCCTGGAGGAGGAGCGCCGCCTCATGTATGTAGGAGTGACCCGGGCCGAGGACACCCTCCACCTTTCCTACGCGGAGCACAAGGACGGGAGTGCCTTCGTCCGACGGGCCCCCAGCCGGTTCATTCACCGCTGAGTGCTATCCCCGGGCCCTGGGAACTCGGGACAGAGGGGATGCGATTCAGTCTTGGTGGTTGTCCGAATCACCCTTGTCTGAAGCGTTCTGATCCGGGTGACCGTCATCGGTGTCCTTGGAATCGTTGCCGGCGCTCTTCTGGTTGCCCGGAGCTTCGTGATCTGAATGCTCCTGGTCATTGGAAACGTCGGAGTCTGCAGGGGTGGTCGGATCGGCAGAGGAATCCGTTTCCTCGGCGTTCAGCAGTTTGTCCAGCTCGGCATCCCAGTCCACCGATGTGGCGGGAGTGTCGGCCTTGTGCTCGGATTGCCCCTCCGCAGAGGTCGATGCTCCACCCTCGTCGGCTTCCGCTTTGACAGGCAGGGAAGGCAGCAGATCCGGATGGGACCAGTGGTCGTCACGGCCCTGGACGCCCTCTTCAGCGGTGATGCGCCCCCAAAGGTCGGCGGCCTCGCGCAACCGCTTGGGATGGAGATGCAGGCCCAGCAGGGACTCGAAGGTCTGCTCGGCCGGCCCTCCCACGGCACGCTCGCGTCGGGTCATCTCCCGCAGCTGCTCCAGATGGGGCAGGTGGGCCATGCCGGCGTTCCAGACCACGCAATCCACCCAGCCGTCGACCAGGGCCAGCAGGTCGCCCAGGCTGTGCAGGGCCTCCTTCTGCTCAGGGGTGTCTTCGATGCCTACGTTGCTGAGGTTGATGGCACCGGCGATGGATTCGGGGTTGATTTGCTCAGCGTCGCGCAGCTGGTCCTCCACGGCATCCAGGTCGATGGATACTCCCCGGGCGTACTTGCCGATCAGTGCCTCGAAGCGCGGCATCAGCCAGGGGACGGCGGCGTAGAGCCGGGCGTGGGCGGCCTCCTTGAGGGCCATGTAGCGGGTGACCTCGTCCAGATCCAGCTCCAAGGATTTGGCGTAGGCCTTGATGTTCTGTGGAATGAGGGCTCCGGCGGGGTTTTTCAGCAACGGTATGCCCTGGTCGAATCCTCCGCGGACCTCCTTGGCCAGCTCTCCGGCGGCCTGCCCCAGCTGCATGGCAAAGGAGGTGTTCCCCAGCAGCCTCAACAGGGTGGTCGGATCCTTGAGGTTGTCGGGCAGGGGAATGGGCACAGGTCCGGCGAACATTCCTGAGATCTCGCCCTGATCGAAGCCTTGGAAACGTTGGCTTATGACGGAGGTCAGGGCTTCGCTGACCGCCTGGGCCACCGGCGAGGCGAACTGGACCCAGGCGTCTATGCTGCCCTCGATCCATCCGGCGCGGGTCAGGGCTTCGGTCTGGCCCGGGGCGGGGTCGAAGGCGCAGACGGTGTCCAGCCAGAGGTTGGCTTCGCTCATGACCCGGGCCACCCGGTCGCTGTCCTCGGCTGTGATTGTGGTATCGGACTGGTCGGCCCTGGTGCGTCCCAAGGCGATGTTCTTGGCCAGTGCAACGTTGATGGGACCCTGGTCAGCCTGGGCCTGCATATCGGCAGGGGTGTTCAGCCCCCCGGCCGTGAAGGCCTGGATCAGAGCCTGGACCTCGGAGGGTTTGGGCAGCTGATCGGCTCCCTGGGCCGCCATCTGGGAGCGGATGGACTCAGGCAGCTGTGAGAACTGACTCCAGGCCAGCTCGCCCTGCACCGGGCCGAAGCACTCGATGAGCCATTGGTGGATTGCATTCTCGTCCATTGCTTTGATTCCAGTCCTCGCCAAGGCAGGTCGTCCGCCATCAAGGTTGACGTCTGCCGGGATTATCGTCTTCATCAACCATAATATTGGAGCTATGACACTTCCGCACGGGAAATCGGATCACTGCGCCACAGGCGCACCCGAAAGGCAAATCGGGAAGCTTGGCGGACCCACCCGCAAAATGCTGGTCGGCGGTCTTCTGGTCATTCTGGCCATCTTGGTTCTTTTCCTCCCCTCGCCTTATACCATCGAGACGCCCGGGCCCACCCAGGACGTGCTGGGAAGTTCAAAAGGCTCACCGGTCATCAGGGTCAGGGGCGGTCAGGTCCACCATGACAAGGGCCGCCTGCTGATGACCACGGTCAATGCCCGCGGAATCCCCGGCTATCCGGCCTCAAATCTGGATGCCTTGGTGGGCTGGGTCGACCCCCACGCCACGGTGCTTCCCCAGGAGGCCGTAGTCCCTCCCGGACAGAGCGTGGAGGAATACAAGCGTCAGGAGCAGGGCGATATGCACGGTTCCCAGAAGGCTGCCTCGGCCCAGGCTCTGGCCTTCCTCAAGGCTCGTGGATATGACGTATCAGGCCTGCAATTCAGCATGAGGGTGGCCGACATCGGAGGTCCCTCGGCCGGACTCATGTACACTCTGGGGGCCATCGACAAGATCACCCCGGAGCAGGAGACCGGCGGTCTGACCATCGCCGGAACCGGCACCATGGATCAGAAGGGACGGGTCGGTGCCATCGGCGGCATCCAGTTGAAGATGCTGGGCGCCAGGCGGGACGGCGCCACCTGGTTCCTGGCCCCGGAGGCCAACTGCCCCCAGGTTGCAGGCCATGTGCCACAGGGGCTGCGCGATGTGCGGGTATCCACCTTGGATGAGGCCTACAAGGCCCTGGTGGCCATCGGCCATGGCCAGGGGGATGGGCTGCCACGCTGCACGGCCACCAAAGGCAGGTAAGACAAGGCCGGTGCAATTGGTGAATTCCGGCAGTCTTGTTATGCTGAAGCCGTGGCTGAGACTACAACCTATACAGCGGAAGAGTTCGGTTTTCATCCCGGAGATATCGTTCAGGAATGGATGTGGGACGATGATGTCGATGACGGAATCCGGACCAGGATCGAGGATCTGACCGGCGAAGAGCTGGTGGACGAGGACTATGACGCAGCCGTGGATGGGGTCATCATCTGGTGGCGGGACGGGGATGCCGAGGACGATCTGGCGGATACCATCATGGATGCCTCGGCCATGGTCAACGAGGGCGCACCTTTCTGGGTGCTGACCCCCAAACCCGGCAGGCCCGGAGCTTCGGCGCCGGGGGTCGTCTCCAACGCGGCCAAGACCGCGGGCATGAACGCCCTGATGCCCACCACCGTCAGCAAGGATTGGAACGCCACCCAGCTGCGGGCTTTCGGCAAGGGCAAGTGAGACTTCTGGTTGCATAAGCGCCACTCAACGAGGTGGTGGGGGATCAGGGTCAACCGATGCCCCTACCACCTCATTGTCATTCAAGGGGAATTCCCGAAGGAATCCGTCTGGTCAGAGGCCTTTACTGCTCGCCCTTCTCAGCAATGGCAGGAGCCACCGTCGTGGCCTTGTTCTGGTATTCGGCCAGCAGGGTGCGCGAGCGGATGTCGCAGAGGTTGGCCACCAAGGCCACGATCAGGATGACCAGGCCCACCAGGAAGATCCAATGCAGGCCGTCGAAGACGATGGTGCGGGCCGGGCCCAACAGGCGTGAGGGGATGCTCCCTGCCGTAGCCGGGTTGATCATGCTGTTCATCATGTCCTCGGTCAGTCCCTTATGCTGGGGCACCTCGCGGGCGATGACCGTGTTCATGACGATGCCGAAGATGGAGACCATCAGGGTCTGCCCCAGGGAACGGGCCAGAGTGTTGAAGCTGGTCGAGGCGCCTACATCGCCGGCTGGCACCACGCTCTGGGCGGTGATGGTCGAGGTGGTGATGGTCAGGCCGAAGCCGAAGCCCACCACGGCGGAGATGACCAGGAAGACCCAGTAGGCGGTGGCCTGGGGGACGGCTATGTAGCAGATGCAGGCCGTCAGGATGAAGGCCAGACCGATGTTGGTGGCCCGGTGCGGCGGGTGGTGCATGGTCAGCGGTCCGGCCAGGTAGGCGCCCAGGAGCCAAAGAATCGAGGAGGGGGTGACCACAAAGCCGCCCAGGGAGGGATTCATCCCCAGAACAGACTGCATCCAGATGGGCATGTAGGTGTCGAAGCCCATGAGGAATCCGGCCACCAGGAGCATGCAGATGTTCTGAATGACGAAGGTCCTGATGCGGAAGAGGCGCAGGGGCAGGATGGGATCCTCCTGGCGGCCCTCCACATGAAGAAGCAGGGCAAAGGTGACCACGGTGGCCGCAGCCAGGACCAGGGTGATCCGCGTATCGCCAGCCGATCCCAGGCTCTGCAGGCAGAGCATCAGGCAGATCAGGCAGACGCTGAGCAGCCCGATGCCGATGTAGTCGACGCGAGTTTCACGCGCCTGGATATGCTCGCTCAGGAAGATCTGGATCATGATGATGACCAGCAGCCCGATGGGCACGTTGATGGCGAAGACCCAGTGCCAGCTTATCTGCTGGACGATGAAGCCTCCCAAGAGGGGGGCGATGATGGAGGCGATGCCCCAGGCCGAGCCGTTCAGGCCGATCATGCCCGCCCGCTTGTCCAGGGGGTAGATGTCGGCCAGGACCGTGTAGGTCAGCGGCTGGATGGCGCCTGCCCCCAGGCCCTGCAGAAAACGGGCGCCGATCAGCTGGGGCATGGACTGGGAGAGTGCGCACAGGGTGGACCCTATTACGAAGACCAGCAGGCCGATGGTCAGCAGGGGCTTGCGGCCGAAGCGGTCCGAAAGCTTGCCGTAGATGGGCGTGGTGACCGCCGTCATGAGCAGATAGATGGAGTAGACCCAGTTCATGATGGACAGCCCATGCAGGTCCCCGATGATGGTGGGCATGGCGGTGGAGACGATGGTCCCCTCGATGGCCGTCATGAAAGTGGCGATGAAGACCGCCACCGTCACCAGGGTGCGGTTGGTCTTCCTGCCACTGCCTGTATCGACTGTCTGTGACAATCCGAACCCCCTCTTATATGGTGAATATGGTGTGTTTCTCTTCTTTTGCGGACAAGGCCCGCGAATTCCTAGTGGATTATAGCCGCACCGTGCAGCCTTGTCACCGTGTATTCTGCTAAGGTAGTGTGCTGGTCCCGTGGCTCAGTTGGTTAGAGCGCCACCTTTACACGGTGGATGTCCCCGGTTCGAGTCCGGGCGGGACCACAGGGGTTTTTAGGGGGCGTGCCCGAAGTCGCGTCTTAGCGCTCACGTAGAATCGATGCACGACGATCGTTGGCAAGAAAGGTCAGGAGGTCGATGCCTGATGTCAGCTAAGCCTGATGCCCGTGGAACCGAGGCGACCATCGCGCGCTCGGGCAAGCGCAAGTGGGGATATGACACCAAGCAGGTGGACGCCTTCCTGGAGCGGGCTCACTCACTTTATGAGAGCCAGGACCCTGATCTGACCCAGGAGGAGATAGCCAACGCCTCCTTTGATCTGTGCAAGAACGGCTATATCATCACCCAGGTGGACGCTGCCCTCTCACGGCTGGAAAGGGTGATTTCCGACAGGCAGACCAGTCTGGAGATAGCCCGGGTGGGCGTGGATGGTTGGACGACCAGAATGGTCAGTCTGCAATCGGAGCTGACCACTCATGCCGGCAGACCATCGGGCAGTGTCTTCAAGCGTGGGGATCCCGGCATGCCCTCATACGACTGCAAGCAGGTGGAACGGCTGATTGAGCAGGTCCTCAACAAGACCTCTGACCAGCTCAACCTCCAGGAGGGGCGGAAGACGGATTCGGGCAAGTCGAAGAACACCGACATCACAGCTGACCGCGTCTCCAACGTCATCTTCACCCAGCGGCGGGGGCCCAAGGGTTATGACGAGCGCCAGGTGGACTTCTTCCTGGCCAAGGCCGTCGAGCTTCTGGAGCAGTTGGAGTCCTTTGCCAGGGTCAGCGAGAGGGCCAAGAGAGCCAGCGCCAATGCAACGGCGTCCGCTGCTGTTCCTGTGCAGTCGCAGCCAGCCGTGCAGGACCCCTCAGCTTCGGGTGTTCAGCCGCTGATTGGACAGAGCCAGGCACCCGCCTGGAGCATCCCCAATGCCTCCGCTGTCGCGAGCGCCCAGGGCAGTCAAGACGATTTCGCTCAACTGCACCAGGCGGAGCGGGCCATCTTCGAGGCTCCGACAAGCAGCACGCAGACGACGCCTACAGCTCCGACGGCGCAGCCCAACAGTTCTCTGAGTGCTCTGGCTTCGGCGGTCAACCAGCGACTGGCCCAGGAAGGCGTTGGGGCAGCCACGGCGGCATCTGCGGCAGCTACGCCTGCCTCATCAGCAGGCATGAGCGGCGGAGCCCCCGTCGCCTCTGCCGATCCCGCCCCTGCCAATCCATTCGTCTCCGGTCAACAGGAATCGGTCATGCCTGTCTCCGTGCCGCCTGCGGTTGCACAGCCGGTCTCTGCGCCAATCAGCCACAATCCTGTGGATCCCACTGCAACGTCAGCGGCATCCGCGTCGGCTGCGCAAGCCGCCCCCTTCAACCCGGTGACGACTTCTTCGCCTTCCACTGCACCACAGACTCCTGAACCTGCTGCATTCCAACCGACCCCTTCGGCACCCGTAGCCTCCACCCCGCCTACATCGGCAGGGAATGCTTTCGTCCCCTCCACAAGGCCGGAACCGCCGGTGTCTGCCTCGACGACAGGGGCTGATACTGACGGCACGTCTACGCCGGGATCCACCTCGATCATCTCCTCGCCCTTCGTCGATGGTCCTCTGGGCGCAGGCGGACCACTTGGCAGCTATGAGGAACCGGCACCAGCAGTGCCCGAGGCCCAGGAGCGTCCCTGGGCTGAAACAGCCGGGAGCAGCACGGATACACCCGACTGGGCCAAGCCTCGGTACTCACAAAACACACAGGGGAACAAGCAGGACCAGGACCCGGATTCCTATCTGGCCTCCCTGCTCAACCAGGATCTGCCCAAGATGGATCTGGACATCCCCGATATTTCTTTCCCGGCCTTCGGCGACGAGGGGGAGCAGGATAAAGGCGGTCGATGAGTCATCTGACAGCAGTGAATACAGGCAGTGAAGGCAGGCAGGGCGGTTTGTCGGTCGGGTGTGAGCGCACCTTGACGGATTGGTCGCCCAGGGATGATGCCGACCAGTCTCGTAGTCTGGTCATCCTGGGATCCACAGGATCCATCGGCACCCAGGCCCTTGATCTGATCAGTCGTCATAGGGATCGTTTCCAGGTGACCGGGTTAGCCGCTGGCGGTGCCCATGTCGAACTTCTGGCCCGACAGGCCCGTGACTTTGGCGTGACTCGTCTGGCTCTGGCCGACAAGACCCGGGTTCCGGCCCTGCAGCAGGCTCTCAAGGCCCTGGGGTCGACCGGCATTCGGATAGAGGCAGGCATGGATGCGGTCCAGGCTCTGGCCGGCTCCGGCAGCGATCTGGTCCTCAACGGCATCACCGGATCAGTCGGTCTGCGCCCATCCATTGCGGCCCTGCAGGCCGGATCCCAGCTGGCTCTGGCCAACAAGGAGTCTGTGGTGGCCGGCGGCCATCTGCTCTTTGACGCCGAGATAAGGCCGGGCCAGATCAACCCGGTCGACTCCGAGCATTCGGCCATCTGGCAGTCCCTGCGTTCGGGACAGCATGGAGAGGTGGCCCGTCTGGTGGTCACCGCCTCGGGAGGTCCTTTCCGGGGTTGGAGCCGTCAGGCCATGCGTCAGGTCACCCCTGAGCAGGCCCTGAACCATCCGACCTGGTCCATGGGTCCGGTGGTCACCATCAACTCCTCCACCATGGTCAACAAGGGTCTGGAGGTCATCGAGGCCAGCAGGCTCTTCCGAATTGAGCCCGAGCGGATCACCGTGGTGGTCCACCCCCAGTCCGTGGTCCACTCCATGGTCCAGTTCCAGGATGGGGCCACCATAAGTCAGGCCTCGCCTCCTGACATGCGTCTGCCCATCGCCCTGGGCCTTTCGGCCCCAGTCCGTCTTGACAATGTGGCTGCGGCCTGTGACTGGTCCAAGGCCAGCAGCTGGACTTTCGAGCCCCTGGACGACGAGGCCTTCCCGGCGGTCAACCTGGCCAGGCGGGCTCTGGGCAGCTGCGAGCCCATGACTGCGGTCTTCAATGCCGCCAACGAGCAGGCGGTCAGGGCCTTCCTGGATCACCGGCTGCCCTATCTGGACATCGTCGAAACCATCCGGTCGGTCATGGATGCCATGGAAAAGCATCTTCCGGGAACATTCACATCCGTGGAGGTAATGGAGCAAGTCGAGCATGAGGCACGCCAAAGGGCCGATGCTTTGATAGACATGACAGCGTGAGTAGCATTCCCAAGACCGAACAGTCAGCATCCTCCCAGGGGTTCCGCAAGACAGGCGAGCAGGCCATCAGCCAGAGTCCGCTGCATCCTCGTCGCCGCTCCCGTCGGATCATGGTGGGGCCTGTGCCGGTCGGCGGGGGAGCCCCCATTTCGGTGCAATCCATGACCAACACGGTCACCGCTGACATCAACGCCACCCTGCAGCAGATCGCCGAGCTGGCCGCCGCCGGCTGCGACATCGTGCGGGTGGCTGTGCCCAGCCAGGATGATGCCGACGCGCTTCCCATCATTGCGAAGAAGTCGCCCATCCCGGTCATCGCCGACATCCACTTCCAGAGCAAGTACGTCTTCCAGGCCATCGATGCCGGCTGTGCAGCCGTCAGGGTCAACCCGGGCAACATCCGCAAGTTCGACCAGGTCGGCCCCGAAATCTGCAAGGCGGCCACAGACGCGGGCATCTCCCTGCGCATCGGGGTCAACGCCGGCAGCCTGGACAAGGACATCTACGCCCGCTACGGCGGCCCCACTCCGGAGGCCCTGGTCGCCTCGGCCCTGAAAGAGGCCCATATGTTCGAGGACGTGGGCTTTCACGACTTCAAGATCTCCGTCAAGCACCACGACCCCGTCACCACGGTCCAGACCTACAGGCTCCTGGCCTCCAAGGGCGACTGGCCCCTGCACCTGGGCGTGACCGAGGCCGGGCCCTCCTGGCAGGGAACCATCAAATCCTGCCTGGCCTTCGGCGCGCTATTGGCCGAGGGCATCGGCGACACCATCCGGGTCTCCCTGTCCGCGCCGCCTGTGGAAGAGGTCAAGGTGGGCTGCAAGATTCTGGAATATCTGGGTCTGCGCCAGCGCCACTTCGACATCATCTCCTGCCCCTCCTGCGGCAGGGCCCAGGTGGACGTGATCGAGCTGGCCAAGGAGGTCACCGAGGGGCTCAAGGACATCACCGCACCCATCCGGGTGGCCGTCATGGGCTGCATCGTCAACGGACCAGGCGAGGCCAGGGAGGCCGACCTGGGAGTGGCTTCGGGCAACGGCAAGGGTCAGATCATCATCAAGGGCAAGGTGGTGCAGACCGTGCCTGAGGACCAGATCGTCCCCACCCTGCTGGAACGGGCCAAGGAAATCGCCGCCCAGATGGATGCCAAGGCTGCGGCCGAGGGTGAAACCCTGCCGGAGGCGGGCCCCATGGTGGTCCCGGTCACTGGCCGTGCCAGCTGAGGGCGTAAGCGCCATCCCCGCCACCGGCTACAATGACCGACGTGTCCCAAGAGGTTGAGCGTTCCCTCCCTGCAAGCGGGTGGAGCAGGGTCAGGCGGCTGATGACCAGCCTGCCCGTCTTCATCATCCTCATGGGCCTGCTGGTTTCTGTCTCCCACTTGACCGCCGTTCCCTGGAAATACGAACCAGTGGATCAGAATTTTCCCACCCTGACTCCGGACACCGCGGTCACCTTCGACTGGCCTGCCGGGGTTGACAGGGATACCGTGGGGCAGTACCAGGTCGAATCCCGTCACCAGGAACTGAGCGTGGAAAGGCCCGCCACTGGGGAGCACCAGCGCATCCGGATTCTGATCCGCACCCCCAAGGGGGCTTCAGGGAATCGGCCGGCAGTAGTCTTCATGCATGGCGCCGGATACGGCACCTGCGACAACTCCTTCGGGGACGTGGCCCGGACCCTGGCCTCTGCCGGTTTCGTCACCGCCGTGCTGGACAAGCCGGTCTGGTCCACCACGGATGCCGACCGGGACTATCCTGCTTCGGCCAAGGCCTACGAGCGGGTTGCCAACCTGCTGCGCGACCGGGATGATGTGGATGCATCCAAGGTGGGCATCTATGCCACCAGCGAGAGCACCTGGATCGCCGCCATGCTGCTGACCATGGACCACCGGATCGCCTTCCAGATCCTGCTCAGCCCCATGGTCTATTCCCCGCGCCACGCCATGGGCTTCTTCGTGGCCCAGGACTTCGCCATCGCCGGGGCCAACCAGGGCTACCAGTCGGTGGTCCGTCGGCTCTTCAGCACCGATGCCTCCCTCTTGGGCCTGAATAATCTGGATATCGATCCCACCGACCGCAACACCTATGCCATTCCCACCCTGCTGGCCTACGGGGCCAAGGATGTCATGACCGCCCAGGTGGAGGGGGTGCAGCGCGTGCTCTCCCAGGCCCATGCTTCGGGCAACGAGAACGTCACTGTGCGGTCCTACCCGGTCTCCAACCATGTGCTGCGGCTGGGGGATGAAGCCCGGACCGGCACACCCCTGGCCGACCACTATCAGCAGGACATGATCGACTGGGCGGTGGGCCAGGTCCACGGCCTGCATCAGACCAGCCCCAGCGTGGGCGGGGCCACCATCCACCAGTCCATAGCCGTGCCCACTGACCTGCGGGGGCGGCGCTCGCTGACCATCTATATGCTGGTCCTGCACCTGCTGACCCTGGTGCTTTTGCTGGCGGCCCTGGTCATGGCCCTGGTGGCCGGTCTGATGAAATTGTTCCGCCTGCGACGACGCAAGGAACCGGTCCTGGGTTTCAGCCATGGCTTCGGCGGCACCCTGGTCACCATCACCGGCACCACCCTGGCTACCCTGGTCCTTTTCGGAGCCGGTCTGGGGCAGGTCATCATGGCGGTGGTACGCCTGGGCTGGGGCGGCGTGCCCGACCAGGCCGGGGTCAGCTACTGGAGCTGGCCGGTCATCCAGGTGGTCTGCGCCCTGGTCATCTGGGCCTGGTCGCGCACCTTCGCCCGCATGGTCGAGGTCGCCTCCCTGAGGGGATTGGACCGGCTTCCCGACCGGGTCCGCACAAGCAAGGCCGGCGGCCCCACTTTGCGTCAGCAGATGCGCAACTTGGATCCCAGGCCTGTTCTGGCCTCCACCCGCTTTGGCATTGCCCTCTTCATCGTCACCACCCTGGCCATGTTCGGAGTCCTGCTGATCTTCGCCTTCTGGGGCCTGTTCATCTACCAATGAAAGGACGGGACCGTCGTGGCCATCTATCGTGACGAGGGCCTGGTCCTCAGAACGGTCAAACTGGGCGAGGCCGACCGGATCGTCACCATTCTGACCAGGGGACACGGCAAGGTCAGGGCCGTGGCCAAGGGGGTTCGACGGACCAAATCCCGTTTCGGCGCCCGGCTGGAGCCATTCATGCGTGACGATCTGCTCATCTCCCGTGGCCGCAACCTGGACATCGTCTCCCAGGCCGTCTGCATAGCCGCCTATGCGGATGCCATATGCGCCGACTATGACCTCTACGCCAACGGGGGCGTCATGCTTGAGACCGCCGACAAACTGGTGGTGGGCGAGCATGAGCCGGCCCCGGAGCAATACCGTCTGCTGGTCTCCGCCCTGGCCAGCCTGGCAGGTCACCGGCATGGACCCCGCGACATCGGTGCCTCCTACCTGCTCCGTTCCCTGGCGCTGGCGGGCTGGAGGCCCCGGCTGGATTCCTGCATCGTCTGCGGCCGGACCGACCAGCTGACCCATTTCTCGGTGCCCGGCGGCGGTGTGGTCTGCAGTCGGGACAGGCCTACCGACGCCGTGGCGGTGGATCCCGCCACCATGACACGCTTCCGGGCGCTGAGCACCGGGGACTGGTCCAAGCTGGACGGCAAGGGTTCCACCCCCCTGTGCGACGGTCTTGTCGAGAAATGGGGCGAATATTACCTGGAGCGGCCCATCAGGTCCCTCAGGCTATTAGATTCTTGAAGCATGAGCTTTGACCCCGTCGACTACACCTCCCTGGATGTGCCTGCAGCCCCCTTCTCCGATCCCGCTCGTATCCCGCACTTCCCCGAGGGCTCAGTCCCGCGACACCTGGGTGTGATCATGGACGGCAATGGCCGCTGGGCCAAGCAGAGGGGCATGGAGCGCACCCAGGGTCACCGGGCCGCCGAGCCGGTGGTCTTCGACACCATAGCCGGAGCCATCGAGGCCGGGGTCCGATACCTGAGCCTGTATACCTTCTCCACGGAGAATTGGAAGCGCTCGCCGGCCGAGGTCCGCTTTCTGATGGGCTTCTCCCGGGACATCATCCACCGTAGGGTGGCCCAAATGGATGACTGGGGGGTGCGCGTGCGCTGGGCTGGCCGTCGGCCCCGGCTCTGGAAGTCGGTCATCGACGAGCTGGAGGCGGCCATGGAGCGCACCCGGCACAACACCAGGATCGATGTGATCTTCTGCATCAACTACGGGGGCAGGGCTGAGCTGGCCGATGCAGCCACCGATATCGCCCGGGAGGTGGCGGCCGGGCATATCAAGGGCTCCAAGGTCACCGAAAAGATGATCGCCCAGCACCTCTACAACCCAGACATACCGGACTGCGACCTGGTCCTGCGCACCTCGGGGGAACAGCGCACCTCCAACTTCCTGCCCTGGCAGGCGGCCTATGCGGAGCTGGATTTCGTACCCGAGCTCTTCCCCGACTGCGGGCGCGAGGTGCTTTGGCGGGCCATCGACGATTACATCCACCGGGACAGGCGCTTCGGCGGAGTGGACCAAGCTTGAGAAGACAGAGCTTCCAATTTTGTGAGGTTAACCATAATAGTCCAAATTCACAGGTCTGAACACTCTCGTAACACCCATGAAAGGTAGTCTGTGACGTATCACAGCGGAGCAGGCCATGTCCGCCGTGGAAATCAGCGCAGCAAACGAAACGAAGGAGTCGACAGGCGTGGACGACAAGCAACGCATCATGCAGATCATCGAGGACAAGTCACAGGAGTTCATCGAGGCCGCCGACCATATTTGGGGTACCCCCGAGACCCGATTTGCCGTGAAGGAGTCGGTCCAGCAGCACTACAAGGTGCTGGAGCAGGAGGGCTTCGAGGTCGAAAAGGGCGTGGGCCACATGGACTATGCCTACGTGGCGACCTGGGGTTCGGGCCGTCCGGTGATCGGCATCACCGGCGAATACGACGCACTGGGAGGTCTCAGCCAGGTGGCCGACCTGGGCGAGCACAAGCCCTTGGTCGAAGGCGGCAACGGGCAAGGCTGCGGCCACAACATTCTGGGCATGGCGGCCGTCGCGGCAGGCGTGGGCATCAAGACTTTCATGGAGGAGAAGGGCCTCAAGGGGACCATCAAGGTCTTCGGCTGCCCGGCTGAGGAGTCGGGCTATGGCAAGGCCTTCATGGCCAGGGATGGGGTCTTCGACGGGCTGGATCTGGCCCTGTCCTGGCATCCCTCGGATGTGACCCAGGCCTGGGGTTCCTCCAGCCTGGCGGTCCTGCAGGCCTACTTCGACTTCACCGGTGTGCCGGCGCACGCGGCTGCGGCTCCCGAGTTGGGCCGGAGCGCCCTGGATGCCGCGGAGCTCATGAATGTGGGCGTGCAGTTCCTGCGCGAGCACATGATCGATGCGGCCCGCGTGCACTACGCCTTCATCGACGCAGGCGGTGAGTCGGCCAACGTGGTGCAGTCCCATGCCCGGCTCTACTACTTCGTGCGCGCCCCCAGGATGGACCAGGCACAGGATCTGTTCAAGCGTGTGGAGAAGATCGCCCAGGGTGCGGCCCTGATGACCGAGACCCAGGTCAAGGAGGAGTTCGACGCGGCCTGCTACAACTTCATTCCCAACCATCCGCTGACCGAGGCCGTAGACAGGAACCTGGACCTCGTCGGCCCCCTGCCCTTGGACCAGCAGGAGCTGGACTATGAGCGCCGCTACACCGACACAGTCCCCGAGGCCGGCAAGCAGCGGGTGCTCAGCCGCACCAAGGAGGCCTTCCCTGATCTGACGGATGAGGAAGTCAGGAAGATGGCCGAGTCGACCATGGCCCTGAAGAAGTATCCACTGGTCTTCACCGATACGGCATCGGGATCCACCGACGTCGGCGATGTCAGCTGGCAGACGCCCACCGCCCAGTTCAGCGGCGGGTTCGAGCCCCAGGGCACCTCTGCTCACTCCTGGCAGTGGGCGGCCAACGGCAAGTCCTCGGTGGCCCACAAGGGTCTGCTGGCTGCGGGCAAGACCCTGGCCCTGACCGCCTACGATGCGTTTACCGACCCGGATCTGGTCAAGGCCGCCAAGGAGGACTTCGACAAGACCTTCGCCGGCCAGGAGTACAAGGTCGTCATCCCCGACGATGTGATGCCCCACTGACATACTGTTCGGCTGCCGCCTGCTCCGGGATCCCTGCGGATCACCTTACCCGGCGGCGGCCGGTTTCTACTGAAGGATGACAGACCAATGGCAATCAAGCAATCCTCAAAAACGGCGAGCGGAACGCTGATCTTTTCCCTGATGGCCGGTTACTCGATCGTGTACATGGACAAGAACATGATCTCGACCGCCATCATCCCCATCTCCGAGCAGTTCCACCTGGACTCGGGGCAGACAGGCATCATCATGTCGGCCTTCTTCCTGGGCTACTCGCTCATGCAGATACCCAGCGGCTGGCTGGCCGACAGGCTTGGGGCCAAGCGTGTGTTGATGGCCTCCATGATCATCATTGGTCTGTTCAGCTACCTGTTCGGCCTGGCCAATGGTCTGGCCTTCTTCATCATCGTCCGGTTCTTCGCCGGCATGGGCCACGGCGGCTACCCGCCCTCCTGCTCCAAGTCGATCGCGGAGAACTTCCCCCAGGAACGGCGTACCTTCGTACAATCCCTGATTCTGTCGACCTCGGGCATCGGCGGCATCCTGGCCTTCGTTCTGGGCGCCAACCTGGTCGCCATCAACTGGCACCTGGCCTACGCTGTGCTGGGCACCCTCTACCTGCTGGCCTTTGTCTGCATCCTGATTTTCGTGCCCTCCAAACCCCGCCAGCCCGAGGTTGGCCAGAAGCCCGGAACCAGGGGGGCGGGCTTCCTCGAAGTTCTGAAGAACCGGAACGTACTGGTCCTTTTCGTGGCCATGCTCTTGCTGAACATCCTCCTGTACGGCAACATCTCCTGGATGCCCACCTTCATAAAGAACACCTTCGGGCTTTCGATCGGTCAGGCAGGCATTCTGCTGGCGGTCAATGCGGTCTTTACGACCGTCGCCACCATCTACGCCGGTCAGCTGCTCTCGAAGCTCTTCCTGGGCAGGGAGAAGTTGGCCATCCTTGGTGCCGGGGTGATCAGCGCCGTCCTGGTTGTATGCTTCGTCTTCTCACGCAACATCTGGCTCTCCCTCCTGCTGCTGATCCTGGTATCCTGCGTCTCCGTGGTGGCCTTCACCGGCATCTTCACCTGGCCCCACAAGATCATGGACCCGCACATCATCGGCTCCGCCATCGGCATCATCAACACCGGCGGCACCCTGGGCGGATTCCTGGCTCCCATGATCATCGGCTACCTGGTCAAGGCCGCCGGCGGCTCCTTCGTCGGAGCCTTCATCTTCATGGGTGCGGCGGCCATCGCCTCCGGCCTCATGGCTCTGTTGGTCAGGGTCGGCAAGTGAAGCCAAGGGTTAGGCGGCCTCGTTCGGGCTTCAGGTTCCGAAGATCAGAAGCCTGGGCCAGGTCATGGCCGCCGGTCCATGGCAAGGAGTCATTGCCAAAGGACCATTACTTCTTCGAGGATCTCTGATTCTTTGGTTCTGACAATGGATGTCTGAGGCCGGCGCTTGCCAGACAAAAGGCCCGCCCCTGAGTGGATTTCAGGGACGGGCCTTTCCTGCGCCGACGAGGGGAGCAGGATCAGCGATCCGGCTCTTCCCAGATGGTGCCCAGCCTGGCGATGGAAAGGGAGTCGATCAGGGCCCTGCCCTCGCCGGATTCGGCGATCAGACGGATGCCACGCGGTCCTTCGGCGGGGAAGGAGTAGGAGGACATGACCTCCAGCCCGTCGTTGACGACGACCTCGATCGAGCCCCGGTCCACGATGATGCGCAGCTTGAGCCTGCCCGAGGACTTGTCGACGGGGGCAGTGCGGTAGCCCCGGTCCCCGTAGGTGTTGCAGTGGCGGTCAAGCACCACGCGGCCTAGCTGGTCGTCATAGCAGACCAAGGTGTGATCGCCGGATTGTGTCCTGTGGATCTCCAGACCGATGCGCTCGGCCTGCGACTTGTTCAGATCGATCTCCATATTGATGTCGGCGGTCTGCGCGTCGTTCACCAGATCCCGGCTGCCGTTGACCTCCAGCTCGATGGGACCGAAGTCCTGCTTGTCCTGGTCCAGGTCGGAGAACTCACGCACCGGCAGGCAGCGCAGGTGATCACCGGCCAGGGTGACCTCGCGGGGTACGGTGAACTGTCCGCACCAGCCATCCTCCTGCATGGGGATGGGCTCCGTGAAGGGGCTCATCCAGCCGAAGACCAGCCGACGGCCGTCAGGGGCCTGGAAGGTCTGCGGTGCATAGAAGTTATGGCCGTCGTCCCAGAGGTGGAACTCAGTCTCCTGATGGAAGTCGCCGCCGGGCTGCCAGCTGCCGATCACGTAACCGGCGTTGTTGTGGTTGCGGGCTTCGAACCCCTGGGGCTTCAGGCCCATGGCCGAGTAGCAGATCACCCACTTGTCCTCGAGGGGGAACATGTCGGGGCATTCCAGCATGAAGACCTCAGGGTCGGGGTGCCGGTAGATCACCCGGTCGAAGGTCCAGTGCTCCATGTCATTGGAGGTGTACATCCAGATCTCGCCGCGTTGTGCGGGGGTGCTGACTCCGAAGACCATGTACCAGAGCCCGCCCATCTTCCACACCTTGGGATCGCGGAAGTGCAGGATCTTGTCGTCCGGGCAGGGGATCACGACCCCCTTCTTTTCGAAGTGGATCCCGTCTGAGGAGACAGCCATGCACTGCTCCTGGAGGTTGCCGTCGTCATCGTTGACCCCGTTGCGCCAGCGGTGACCTGTGTAGTAGATGGTCAGACGGCCGTCGTCGCCCACCACGGCCGATCCGGAGAAGACTCCGTCCTTCTCGACCTCCAGGGTGGGCGCCATGGCCAGGGGCTCGCGCCGCCAGGTGACCAGATCGGCGCTGGACACATGCCCCCAGTGCATGTTGCCCCACTCGCTCCCGTAGGGATTGAGCTGGAAGTAGGCATGATAGCGCCCCTTGTAGTAGCTCAGGCCATTGGGGTCGTTGATCCATCCGGCCTTGGAGGCGATGTGGCACTGGGGATACCAGCGGTCATTGCGGGTGGCGAAGAGCCGGTCGATGCTCTTCTGGGCCTTGTCCAGTTGAGCGCTCATGTCGGCGTTTTCCTTGGTTGTTGGCTGGTTCATCCTTGAATCCTTTCGGGTTGGATGGGTGCTGATGATGGTTGGTATGGGGATCAGCCCTGGGTTACGGCGGACTTCTGCGAATCCCTGATGAAGGGATCGCCGTCCACCTGCTGGTCGTCGCGCTTGAGCACGAAGATGCCGTAAATCAAGGCGACCAGTACTACCAGTGAGATGGTGTAGAAGGTGACCTGGTCGCCGGCCCGGTCGTGGAGCATGCCCAGCGGGGTGGAAAGGGCCACCTGGCCGACCTGGGAGGCGATCTGGAAGCCCACCATGTAGAGGGTGGCGGACAGCTTGGGGTTGAAGTGCAGAGTGAAGTAGCGGAAGGCAGGCAGGCTGAAGAGCGGGACCTCAATGGAGTGGAAGAGCTTGACAACAGAGACCATGACCGGATCGTGGAAGAAGCCGCACAGGCCGATCCTGGCGAACATGACCGTAGCTCCCAGCAGAAGGGAGTTGCGCACGCCGATCTTGCGCATGATGATGGGAACCACGCCCATCATGGCTGATTCCAGGAACACTTGGATGGAGTTGAGGATGCCATAGACCTCGTGACCCTGTTCCGGGGTGGGGAAGAGGTTGGCATAGTAGTTGGGGAACATCTGTTGGTCGAAGACCGTGTAGAAGGTGTTGGTGAAGATTACAAAGACGATCAGGAGCCAGAGGGCGGGCATGCCCAGGACATGGATCATGTCGCGCAAAGAGGGCTGGGACTTTTCGCCCTCGGGGGTGGACTCCCGCTTGATCTCCTCGCGCTGCTCATCGGGGATCCAGAAGGCGTAGACCAGGAGCATGCACGCACCGAAGGCGGACCCCAGCCAGAAGTTGATCATCGGGTTGATGTTGAAAGTGAACCCTGCGATCAGAGCCACAATGGCGTAGCCGAAGGAGCCCCAGGCGCGGGACTGGCCGTATTCGAATCCGAATTTGCGGCTGTACCGCTCGGTGATGGCCTCGATCAGGGAGCAGCCTGACATGAAACCTGCGGATAGAACGATTGAACCGAGTACGGCGCCCAGGATCAGGTTGGAATGCATGAGGGGGGCGTAGATGAACTGCACGAAAGGTCCGACCAGCGCTGCAATGGCGGCGATGAAGATGGCGAGCCTACGCTTGACCCCCAGCTCGTCCTGTATTACCCCGTAGACAAACATTATTATCAGCGTGCCCACGGAGTTGATGGAGTAGATGTTGCCGACCTGGGTGTTGGTCATGCCAAGGCCGTTGATCAGCCATGGCGAGTAGAAGGACCACCAGATGCCCCAGGCGCAGAAGAAGAAGAATATTCCGGTAGAGGATTCCAAATATGATGGATTCCTCCACGCCGATAATTTGGTGGCCATGCTGCCCCTCTTTCCTTGTTGCGCACCGCTTCTCCGCAGTGCCTCCAGGTCCGATGCACTTCCTGTGTGCAGAGCGGATCCCTGTAGGTATAGTAGGTCGTCAATCGATTTACGTCAAACGATTGACGATTGATGATTGCTATGCGTACCTACGATCACGATGATCGGTTGGCAGGGGATGCCGGCTGATTTGCTATCGGCTATTGGCGATTGGCACCAATCCAGCCGGGATTAGACCTCGGTTCACCATCTTGCGAGGTGAAGGGGGAAGGGTGATTGTGGCTCAGCGGCTGGCTGGGCCCGGGTCCGAGGCGGCGTCGAGGCGGGTGGAGCCCTTGCGGATCAGGGCGCAATGGATGCGCACCCCGTCAGCTTGATCAAGCGGCGGCAGGACGGCACGGGTGTCGGGCAGCGGAAGAGCAGCGCGACGGGGATTGATTTGCGCCAGCAGTCGCCGCACCGCCCAGAAGCCCATCTCGTAGTGGGGGAGTTCGATTGTGCTTAGGGGAGGTGCCATGGTTTCGGCTATGACCTGGTGGTTGTCCACGCCCACCAGATTGAGGTCCCTGCCGATGGACAGATGGCGGGCTGCGGCCGCCTGGTAGAGGTAAATGGAGCGCGAATCGTTGAAGCAGAAGACCCCATCGGGGTGCTCGTCGTCCATCAGGTCGTTCGCCTGATCCATGGCATCCTGGTTGAATCCCGCCAGTCGGATCAAGGACTGGCCTGCAGGTAACCCAGCTTCCTTGAGAGCGGCCTGATACCCCCGCATTCTGTCTTCCTGCGCCGGCAGATCCTGTGTGGTGCCCAGGTAGGCCACCCGGCGGCAGCCTGATTCAATCAGATGGCGGGTGGCATCGTAGCCGATCAGAAACTCGTCAGGGGCGATGCTGGGGCAGCGGTCGCCCTGCTCCACCGCGTTGACCACCACGGCAGGGCAGGAGCGCAGAGCCTGGGGCAGGTCGACATTCTGGTCATACATCTTGGCGAAGAGGAAACCGTCCACCCCATAGCGCTTCAGGGCCTGGATCTGCTCGGCTTCCCGAACGCCCCCGTCGGTGGAGACGGTAAGAAGCACATAGCCGCGCTCCGCTGCCGCATCCTGCGCGCCCTGAATGATGGCGCCGGCGTATGGCGTGGTGGCTACTTGCTCGCTGATGAAGCCCAGCATGCCGGTCTTACTGGTCCGCAGCGACCGGGCCATGGGATTGGGCCGATAGCCCAGGGTCTTGGCGGTGCTGCGCACCTTTCGGGCGATCTCCGACTTGACCCTGCCCTTGTCGCGGCCGTTGAGCACCAGGGAGACCGTGGAGACGGACACGCCTGTGCGTTCGGCGATCTGCTTCATCGTGATCATGGGCACACCTTAACCCGCTCAGGCGATTTCAGCCCGGTTGATCTTCAGTGACAGTGAGATTTCAGCGGTTTTCCCCGGCCAGGATCCGGTCGACCCGCTCCACCTTCTCGTGGATCTGGTCCCGCTTGCCGGGACGGATGTCCAGCTTGAGGCTGACGCCGGTCCTGTACCCCTGTTCGGCCAGGACCCGTGTGGCCTCTTCCACGACCTCCATGACCCGGTGCAGATCACCTTCGACGACGGTGCTCATGGCGTTGGTCTGGTTGGGCAGCCCCGAGTCCCTGATGACCTTGATGACCTGGGCCACATAGGTTGACAGCTCCTCACCCTGGCCGGAGGGTGCAATCGTGACCTCGGCTACGGTGTTCAGATAGGACGGGTCGTTTACATCGGGCATATCGGGAACCTTTCCGCATCGATTGGTGTTGGCAGGCAGGATGCCCGGTGTCCCCTGCGGTCACCTGCGCGCCCTCCCGCACCTGCCTCGATGGTAGGCCTCCACGCTGACAGCAGGTCACCCGCCGAAGGTATGCTGGAGGCCGGTCATCAGGTCGTAGCCCCCAGGAGGGGGTTCCCGAGCAGAAGGTGTGATCAGTGGCAGTATCGAAACTGGATGAGGTCATCTCCCTGGCCAAGCGCCGAGGATTCGTCTTTCCCGCAGGGGAGATCTACGGCGGGACGCGCTCGGCCTGGGACTATGGTCCTCTGGGCGTGGCTCTCAAGGACAACATCAAGCGTGAGTGGTGGCGGACCATGGTGGTCACCCGCGACGACGTGGTCGGCGTGGACACCTCGGTCATCCTGCCCACGGCGGTCTGGGAGGCCTCGGGCCATGTGTCCGTCTTCAACGACCCCCTGATCGAGTGCCTGAACTGCCACAAGCGGCACCGGGCCGACACCCTGGAGGAGGCCTACGCCGAAAAGCACGGCCACGATCCGGAAAACGGCCTCAGGGACATCCCCTGCCCGGACTGCGGCACCAAGGGCCAGTGGACCGAGCCGCGCGACTTCAACATGATGCTGCAGACCCACCTGGGACCCGTCCAGGACGAGAAGAGCCTGCACTATCTGCGCCCCGAGACCGCCCAGGGAATCTTCGTGGACTTCAAGTCCGTCATGGCCTCCTCCCGCTCCAAGCCCCCCTTCGGCATCGCCAACATGGGCAAGAGCTTCCGCAACGAGATCACGCCCGGCAATTTCATCTTCCGCACCCGCGAGTTCGAGCAGATGGAGATGGAGTTCTTCGTCCACCCCGGCACTGACGAACAGTGGCATCAGTACTGGATCGACGCCAGGACCCGTTGGTACGTGGACCTGGGCGTCAAGCCCGGGAACCTGCGCCACTATGAGCACCCAAAGGAGAAACTGGCACACTATTCCAAGAGGACCGTGGACATCGAGTACCGGTTCGGCTTCCAGGGCTCCGAGTGGGGCGAGCTGGAGGGCGTGGCCAATCGCACCGACTACGACCTCAAGGCCCATGCCGAGCACTCGGGCGAGGATCTGAGCTACTTCGACCAGGCCAGCGGGGAACGCTACATCCCCTACGTGATCGAGCCTGCAGCCGGTCTGACGCGCTCGCTGATGGCCTTCCTGGTGGATGCCTATGACGTGGACGAGGCCCCCAACACCAAGGGCGGGGTCGACCGGCGCACCGTGCTGCGTCTGGACCCGAGGCTTGCCCCGGTCAAGGCCGCGGTCCTGCCCCTGTCCAAGAAGCCTGATCTGCAGCGGATCGCCCATGACCTGGCCGCCGACCTGCGCCAGAACGAGTGGATGGTGGACTACGACGAGTCAGGCGCCATCGGCCGCCGCTACCGTCGTCAGGACGAGATCGGCACGCCCCTGTGCATCACCGTGGACTTCGACACCCTGGACGACAAGGCGGTCACCATCCGCAACCGCGACTCCATGCAGCAGGACCGGGTGGCCCTGGAACAGGTGGAGGACTATGTGCGCCGGGTCGTCGGCGAGCAGCGTGTGCGTTACCCCATGGGCCCGTCCGACCTGACGGGTGCGCGCGCCGCTGACGGCTACACGGACCTGGCCAGCGAGCCGGGCACGGACGAGAGCGAACCCATCAAGGTGGCCGAGGCCGGTGGCCGGTACTGAGACTGATCGCCGGACCCCGAAGGTTGCCCCGGTGCAGCTGGGCCCCATAACCGTGCCTGTGCCGGTCATGCTTTCGCCTATGGCGGGCGTGACCAACTGGCCCTTCCGCCTGCTTTGCCGGGAGTACGGACCCGACGGACTGTATGTGGGGGAGATGGTCACGGCCAGGGCCTTGGTGGCGCGCAACCCCAAGGCCTTCAGGCTATGCCGCTTCGCCCCCCAGGAGAAGGTGCGCTCCCTGCAACTGTATGGGGTGGACCCTCAGATCATGGAGCAGGCCACCCGGATGGTGGTCGATGCCGGCTGGGCCGATCATATTGACATGAACTTCGGCTGCCCGGTCCCCAAGGTCACCAGACATGGCGGCGGGTCCGCCCTGCCCTGGAAGACCGACCTCTTCGCCGAACTGGTCCATCGTGTGGTCGCTGTCTGCTCGCCTGCCGGGATCCCCGTCACCGCAAAGATCCGGGTGGGCATCGACCACCAGCACGAGACCTTCTTGGAGGCCGCCCACATAGCCCAGGAGGAAGGGTGTGCCGCCGTCACTCTGCACGCCAGAACCACGGCTGAATACTATGGCGGCCATGCCGACTGGGACCGGATCGCCCAGCTGGTCCAGGCAGTCGATATCCCCGTCTTCGGCAACGGCGACATCTGGACCGCCGAGGATGCCCTGGACATGTTCGCCCAGACCGGCTGCGCAGGCGTGGCCATCGGCCGGGGCTGCCAGGGCCGTCCCTGGCTCTTCGCCGACATAGCGGCGGCCCTGGCCGGCTCCCCGGAACGGCAGGAGCCCACCCTGGGCCAGGTGGGGGCCATCATGGCCCGCCACGCCAGGCTACTGGTCGAGTTCTACGACGGCGACGAGCGCATGGCAGTCCATGATATGCGCAAGCACGTGGCCTGGTATCTCAAGGGCTTCGCCGTGGGTGGCCAGGTGCGCCGTGACTTCATGGCCTGCGAGAGCCTGGAGGACATGGACCGCTGCATCGCCGACCTTGACCAGGACATGCCCTATCCGCGGGCCGTGGCCGGCAAGCCCCGGGGCCGGGTCCGCTATGCCAAGAAGGTCCGCCTGCCCTATGGCTGGCTGGATTCGCGGACCACCACCCATCAGGAGCGCGAGACGCTCTTCGGCAACGACCCCATGGACGCCTCCTACTGAAGCCGGAAATATTCCCGTCACCAATCATGCGCATCCGGGTCTAGAATCAGGGTTTAGAATACGGACGGAACGGCGTGGAGGTTCTCTCGGAAGGCCAGGGCGGTTGGCTCTGACCTCCCGGACCCTGGGCCCACGGCCGTCAGGGAGGGTCGGAACGCCTGTGGGCAAATGCGTGTTGGCGTATATGACCTGCGCTAGAGTTGAGCGTAACGTGAGTGACGGGAGCATACTGTGAGCGAGATTGCCCAGAATGACAATTTCAATGACAAGACCAACATCAAGGTCGTTGGTGTTGGTGGAGCCGGTGGCAATGCTGTCAATCGCATGATCGCCGAAGGTCTGCAGAATGTCGAGTTTGTGGCCATCAACACCGATGCCAAGGATCTCCTGCGCTCAGATGCCGATGTGAAGATCTCCCTTTCCGATGCCAACAGCCGCGGCCTGGGAGCCGGAGCCGATCCGGAGAAGGGCGCCAAGGCCGCCCAGGACCATCAGTCCGATATCGAAGAGGTACTCAAGGGCGCCGATATGGTCTTCGTCACAGCAGGGGAGGGCGGCGGTACAGGCACCGGTGCCAGCCCCCTGGTAGCGCGTGCAGCCCGTCAGCAAGGCGCGCTCACCATCGCCGTGGTCACCCGTCCCTTCACCTTTGAGGGGCCCAGGCGCTCCGCTTCCGCCGAATCGGGCATCGAGAACCTGCGCAAGGAGGTCGATGCCCTTATCGTTATCCCCAATGACCGGCTTCTGGACCTCTCGGATCGCACGGTCTCGGTCATGGATGCCTTCAAGACCGCAGACACGGCCCTGCTGGCCGGCGTTCAGGGCATCACCGACCTGATCACCATGAACTCCTACATTCACGTGGACTTCTCCGATGTCACCGCCATCTTGAAGGATGCCGGCACCGCCCTCTTCGGCATCGGCGCAGCCCGGGGCGAGGATCGAGCCACCCAGGCCGCCGAGATCGCCATCTCCTCCCCGCTTTTGGAGGAGAGCATCGAGGGTGCCCATGGGGCCCTGATCAATGTGGCCGGCCCCACCGACCTGAGCATGCAGGAGGCCTCTGCCGCCGCCCAGCTGGTTCAGGATGCCATCCATCCCGAGGCGCAGATCATCTGGGGCCTGGCCTTGGACGATGCCTACGGGGACGAGGTGCGGGTCACGGTCATCGCCGCCGGGTTCGATCCCACCCCGAAGAAGGACGAGACCCCGGCTCCTGCAGTGGACACGACCACAGCACCGGCAGCGGCCACCCCGGTCCAGGAGCCCCAGCAGCCGCTGACGACCCCGTCCGCCCAGGCGGAGTCCGATGAGACCTCCGAACACGATGTGGTGCCCCCCGCCTCCGGCGATGACGGCACCTCCGACCCGGGATATCTGGATATCCCTGACTTTCTGCGGTAATCAGGCGAAGGAGCAGGTATGGCAGGATTGATGAAGAACGCAATGTCCTTTTTCGGCATGTCGGATGTCGTGGATGACGATGACGACGACCTGGCCGACGATGACGAGGCCCGCGATGGCTTCGACACCGATCACTCTGTGACTCCCATGGCTCCGCAATCCACCTCCAATAGCCAGGAAGCCGAGTCCACGCCCTTCCAGAGCCGGATCAACCGCATCACCACCATCCATCCCAAGTCCTACGAGGATGCCCAGATGGTCGGCAGGGCCCTGCGGGACGGGGTTCCGGTGGTCCTCAACCTGACAGGCGTGTCCGAGTCGGTGGCCTACAGGATCGTCGATTTCTCCGCCGGTGTGGTCTTCGGGGTGCGCGGGTCCATCGAGCGGGTCACCCCCAGGGTCTTCCTGCTCAGCCCCGCACAGGTCAACATCAAGGTGGAGGAGCCCGAGTCGGGTTCCTCGGCCAAGGGGCTTTTCGCCCAGTGACCGACGCCCTGGAAGCCGTGTCCGCAGGAGCCTGAAGACGCATGCTTGTTCCTTTTATTCGATATCTGATAGACATCTGCATTGAGACCTACCTGCTCATCCTCTTCGTGCGGATGATTCTGGACTGGGTCCTGGTTCTGTCGCCCAGCTGGTACCCCCGTGGCTTTGTGGCCTCGCTCATTCGGGTCATCTATGCCCTGACCGAGCCGCCCCTGCGCTGGCTGCGCCGGTACATCCGGCCCCTGCCCATGGGCAGGATCCAGCTCGACGTGTCCTTCATGGTGCTCTACGCCGCCCTGATCATCATCCAGGTGCTGCTGGGGTAGAAAGCAAGACCGCGGATACGGCAGACTCCGTGCTAGCATGCAGTAAGAGAACACAATCGGGCTGGTTGGCCTGAAGCGAGGTGGAGAAACATATGGCTCTATTGACGCCTAATGACATAAGGGAGCATACCTTCCAGACAGTGCGGTTTAAGGAAGGCTACGACGTCGACGAGGTCGACGACTTCCTGGATCAGGTCACCGATACGGTTGAAGCCCTGGGCAAGCAGGCCATGCAAGGCAACGCCGCTTCCACCCAGTCCCTGGGTACCGATGTGGCCTCGCTGAACTCAAAGATTTCCGACTTGACGGCTCAGGTGGAATCCCTGCAGACGGAGAACCGGGATCTGAAGCAGGCCCAGGGTAATGCCGCCCAGCAGCCTGCCGTGGATGCCCAGACCAAGCGGCTCCTGGCTGAATCCCAGAGCCAGGTCAAGACCCTGGCCTCCCAGAACGACCAGCTCAAGCGTCAGGTCGAGCAGCTCAACTCCCAGATCGACCAGCTGACCGCCCAGGCCGCTGCGGGCAACAACACCCAGGCGCTGACCAACCAGCTGACCGCCATGCAGAAGGAGCGCGACCAGGCCCGCCAGCAGGTTCAGGCGCTGACCAACCAGCTCAATGCATCCCAGCAGAGCATGGCCACGGCCCGCCAGCAGGTCACCCAGGCACAGAAGGCCTCTCAGCAGCAGCAGCAGCGCACCGAGCAGCTCAACAAGCAGCTGGAGGAGTCCCGCAAGCGTGAGGAGCAGCTGCGCCAGCAGGTTTCCAAGGCCGAGCCCTCCACGGAAACGGGCAGCCTGCAGCGGATCGCGGGCGCTGGCGCCGAGGCCAGCAGCGAACCCGAGAGAGCCACCGCCATGCTCACCCTGGCCATGCAGTTGCACGATCAGTACGTGGACAAGGGCAAGGCCAACGCCTCCCAGCTGGTCGCCGAGGGCCACGCCCAGCACGATGACATCGTCAAGAAGGCGGAGGACTACTCCAAGAGGACCCGCGCCGAGGTGGACGAGTACTCCAAGCGAGTCCACTCCGAGGCCGATGGCTACTCGCAGCGCGTACGCTCCCAGGCCGACGAGTACTCGGTCAAGACCCGTTCCGATGCCGATGCCTATTCCAAGCGCCAGCACACCCAGGCCGACGAGTACGAGACCCAGGTGCAGACCCGGGCGCAGGAGTACGACAAGAACACCCGCGACAGCGCCGATCGCTATGCCGCCGATGTCAAGAACAAGCTCATGGATCAGTCCAAGGTTCTGGAGGAGAACATCCAGGGGCTCAAGCAGTTCGAGGCGGGCTACCGCAGCAAGCTGACCGAGTTCCTCAACCAGCTGATCAACCAGATCTCGGACACCAGCAATTACCAGTCCATGGAAAAGAAGACCGAACAGGCTCACTGATTCCATCCGGTAATGACGAAGAACATAGACAAGGGACGGCTGCGCGGGCGCGTGGCCGTCTTCGTCGCTCTGGCGGCAGTGGCCATAGCCCTGGACCAGGTGACCAAGGCCATGGCCCTGGCCCGGCTGGGCAACGGTGTCAGGGTGGTCCTTCCTGGACCGTTGCGCGGACTGCGTCTGGTACGCAACCCCGGGGCTTCGCTTGGATTGGGTTCCGGGAGTACCTGGGTCATATCCCTGATCGCCCTGGCGGCCTGTCTGCTCATTATCGTTCTGGCTCTGCGCACCACCTCCATGGTCTGGACCCTGGTACTCTCCCTGGCCTTCTCCGGGGCGGCAGGCAATCTGATCGACAGGGTGGCCTATGCATCGGGCTTCCTTGACGGTGCCGTGGTCGACTTTCTGGACTACGGCTGGTCGGTGGGCAATGTGGCCGATATCTATCTGACCCTGGCAGGCGTGGCCGTGGTGGTGCTCATTTTCTGCAATGTGCGGTTCAGTGACCGGCCCGGGACGCCAGAACACGGGGGAGAGGCCAAGTGACCCGGCTTCTTCCCGCGCCGGATGCCCTGGTGGGTCGGCGCCTGGACATGGCCCTGTCCAAGATGCTGGGCCTGTCCAGGGCCAAGGCCAGCGATCTGGTGGCACAGGGCCATGTGCGGATCATGGGCCGCCGGGTGAACAAGGCCACCACCCTGATGAGCGGCGATCTGATAGAGCTGGACGAGCCCGAGCCAGCCGAGCAGGTTGAGCCGGTGGCCGAGGACATGCCCGTGGTCTACGAGGACGAAGACGTGGTCGTCGTGGACAAGCCGGTGGGGGTGGCGGCGCATCCCTCCATAGGCTGGACCGGCCCAACCGTCCTGGGCAGCCTCCTGCAGCGGGGCACCCACATCACCTCCATGGGGGCACAGGGCCGTCAGGGCATCGTCTCCCGCCTGGACGCGGGCACCAGCGGCCTCATGCTGGTCTGCAAGTCCGACCTGGCCTACAAGGAGATGCGCCGGCAGTTCGCGCGGCATGAGGTGGTCAAGATCTATCACGCCCTGGTCCAGGGCAATCTTACTGAGGACAAGGCCACCATCGAGGCCCCCATCGGCCGGGCACGTGTCTCGGACTTCCGCTTCACGGTCACCCCTGCCGGCAAGGAGGCCATCACCCACTGGGATGTGCTGGAGCGCTTCGGCTCGGCCACCCTGGTCAGCGTCAATCTGGAGACCGGACGCACCCATCAGATACGCGTGCACTTCTCCTCCATAGGCCATCCCCTGGTGGGCGACCACATGTATGGGGCCAACCCCGACCTGGCGGAGCGGCTGGGCCTGAAGCGGCAGTGGCTGCACGCCATGCGCCTGGAATTCCGCCATCCCCGTACCAAGATCTGGACCAAGGTGGTCTCCTCCTATCCGGCTGATCTGCGCCGCTCCCTGCAGATCGAGCGTCAGAGCGCCTCCGGTATACGCAGCTAGCGGACTCCGGCGATTCGGCCAGGGTCCTGGGTAAGTTGGAGATATGTCCTCAACCCGGTCAGACTTCGTTCACCTTCACACCCACACCCACTATTCCACCCTGGACGGGGCCAGCAGGATCCCCGACCTGGTCGCCGAGGTGGGACGTCTGGGACAGCCGGCCGTGGCCATCACCGACCACGGCAACATGCACGGGGCCTACGAGCTTTGGCGGACGGCCGTGGACGCCGACATCAAACCCATCATCGGCATCGAGGCCTATGTGACCCCTGAGACGGCCCGCCAGGACAAGAGCCGGGTCCACTGGGGAACCGACGAGCAGCGTTCGGACGATGTCTCCGGCGGCGGCTTCATCACCCACATGACCCTCTGGGCCAGCGACGATACGGGCCTGGTCAACCTGATCAAGGCCTCCTCGGTGGCCAACCTGGAGGGCCTGGTCGGCAAGTGGCCCCGCATGGACAAGGACCTGCTGTCCACCTACCACAAGGGGGTCATCGCCACCACCGGCTGCCCCTCGGGCATCGTCCAGACCAGGCTGAGGCTGGGCCAGTTCGACGAGGCGCTGCGGGCCGCCGGGGAGTTCCAGGACATCTTCGGCAAGGAGAACTATTACGTGGAGCTGATGGACCACGGGCTGGAGATCGAGCATCGGGTGACCAAGGATCTGCTGGAGATCGCCCGTCGTCTGGATGCCCCCCTGGTGGCCACCAACGACTCGCACTATGTGCGCAAGGAGGATGCCTCGGCCCAGGACGCCCTGCTCTGCATCAACTCGGGGTCCCGGCTGACCGACCCTGGACGCTTCAAGTTCGACGGCACCGGCTACTACATCCGCTCGGCCCAGGAGATGCGTGAGATCTTCAAGGAGTTCCCCGAAGCCTGCGACAACACCCTGGAGATCGCGGAACGTTGCAACGTCATGTTCGACGACCACGAGGACGGGGCCTTCATGCCCCGTTTCGACTGCCCGGAGGGCTGGGACGAGACCTCCCTCTTCCTGAAGAAGGTGGACGAGGGGTTGAAGAACCGCTACCCGGACGGGGTGCCCGAGGAGGTCTCCCACCAGGCCGACTACGAGTGCGGGGTCATTTGCCAGATGCAGTTCACCGGGTACTTCCTGGTGGTGGCCGATTACATCAACTGGGCCAAGAACCACGGAATCATGGTGGGGCCGGGCCGTGGATCGGCGGCAGGATCCATGGTGGCTTACGCCATGGGCATCACCGAGCTGGACCCGCTCAAGCACGGCCTGATCTTCGAGCGCTTCCTCAACCCTGAGCGCGTCTCCCTACCCGATATCGACGTGGACTTCGACCCCGAGGGGCGCATGAAGGTCCTGGACTACGTGGCCCGCAAGTACGGCTCCGACAAGGTGGCCCAGTGCGTGACCTATGGCACCATCAAGACCAAGCAGGCCCTGAAGGACTCGGCCAGGATCATGGACTACGAGTACTCGGTGGGCGATCAGGTCACCAAGGCCCTGCCGCCTACGGTCAATGGCAAGGACATGAGCCTCAAGGAGATCTTCGATCCCCAGTCCAAGCGTTACCCGGAGGCCAAGGAGTTCCGCGACCTGTACGAGTCCAACCCGGACGTCAAGCGGATCACCGAGGAGGCCAAGGGCATCGAGGGCATCATCCGCCAGACCGGCGTGCACGCCTGCGCCACCATCATGGCCTCCAACCCCATCACCAATACCTCGCCGTTGATGGAGCGCACCGACGGCACGGTGACCACCACCTTCGAGTACCACACCTGCGAGACCCTGGGGCTGGTCAAGATGGACTTCCTGGGGCTGTCCAACCTCACGGTCATCAGGGACACGGTCAACAACATCAAGCGCAACGGCAAGGAGCCCATCAGTATCGAGAAGGTCCCCCTGGACGACAAGGAGACATACCAGCTGCTGTCCAGGGGCGACACCCTGGGTGTCTTCCAGCTCGATGGCGACGGTATGCGATCCCTGCTGCGCATGCTCAAGCCCGACAACTTCAACGACATCTCCGCCCTGATCGCCCTTTACCGGCCGGGGCCCATGGATATGAACTCGCACATCAACTATGCCAAGCGCAAGAACGGGCTGCAGAAGATCGAGCCCATCCACCCCGAGGTGGCCAAGCCCCTGGCGGGTGTGCTGGACGAGACCTACGGCCTGATCGTCTACCAGGAGCAGGTCCAGTCCGCAGCCCGGATTCTGGCCGGTTACTCACTGGGCCGAGCCGATGTGCTGCGAAGGGCCATGGGCAAGAAGAAGCCCGACGTCCTGGCCAAGGAGCAGGTGCCCTTCTTCGAGGGCATGAAGGCGCATGGCTACTCCCAGGAGGCCGCCCAGGCGGTCTGGGACGTCCTGGTGCCCTTCTCCGGCTACGCCTTCAACAAGGCGCATTCC
The DNA here is from genome assembly GCF_016100735.1 of Bifidobacterium sp. W8104. Taxonomy (NCBI): domain Bacteria; kingdom Bacillati; phylum Actinomycetota; class Actinomycetes; order Bifidobacteriales; family Bifidobacteriaceae; genus Bifidobacterium; species Bifidobacterium sp. W8104. The sequence goes on along the minus strand of NZ_JACFRW010000001.1, from coordinate 259,665 downwards.
GCGGCCTACGCCCTGATCGCATACTGGACCGCCTACCTGAAGACCCACTATCCGGTGGAATTCATGGCCGCCCTGCTGCAGAACGAGCGGACCAACAAGGACAAGACCGCCCTCTACCTGGGCGAGGCCAGAAGGATGGGCATCCGCATCCTGGCACCCGACATCAACGAGTCCGTGTCCGAGTACTCCGCTGTCGGCGACGTGGTCCGCTTCGGCCTGGGCGCCATCCGCAATGTGGGCGACAAGGTGGTGGCGGACATCATCAAGGAGCGCCAGGGACCCCGGGGCAAGTACGTCAACTTCATGGACTTCGTCAAGCGGGTGCCCATGGAGGTGCTCAACAAGCGAACCGTGGAATCCCTGATCAAGGGCGGCGCCTTCGACAGCATCGACCCCAACCGGAGGGCCCTCTTCCAGATCCACGACGAGGCCGTCGATCAGGTCATGCCCATCAAGCGCAAGCAGGCCGAGGGCCAGTTCGACCTCTTCGCCGATGCCGATGAAGACCAACCCCAACAGGACGCACTGGGCGATGCCCAGGTGACCGTGCCCGACATCGACGAGTGGGACAAGTCCACCAAGCTCAACTTCGAGCGGCAGATGCTGGGCCTGTATGTGTCCGACCACCCGCTGAGCGGCATGACCTCGGTTCTGGCCGGCATGCGCGACATGTCCATCGCCCAGCTGCTCAACCGGTCCAAGGGCATGGACGGCAAGGCGGTGACCCTGGCCGGGCTGGTCACTGCAGTGGACCGCCGGGTCTCCAAGAAGGGCAATCCCTGGGCCATCGTCACCATCGAGGACCTGGAGAGCTCCATCCAGTGCATGTTCTTCGGCAAGGTCTACGACGCCCACTCCGACGACCTGGTCCTGGACTCGGTCATCCGGGTCAGGGGTGTGGTCGAGCTGCGGGACGAGGCCACCAATATCCGCGTCAACGATATGGAGGTGCCCGTCCTGGAGTCGGCGGACGAGCGGCCTCTGACCATCACCCTGCCCAGGCAGGCCCTGGATCGGGGGCACATGGAGCGGCTGGCCCGGATACTCAAGTCCCACCCCGGCTACTGCCAGGTCCGTCTGGCCGTCACCGACGACCGGGGCAATGTGCGCCTGCTGACCTTTGGCGACGGCTTCCGCACCAGGCACGACACCTCCATGATGGCCGAGATCAAATCGGTCTTCGGGCCCTCCTGCCTGCCGTCGGCCTAGGACGCGTCCGGAACCGTCTCACCATTTGGGACGGCGGTGAGTCGCTGGCTTTGGCGACACAAAAGTTCACTACCATCAAAGTATGTCAAAGCTCATGATGAGAACCATGGATCTGCGCGGGAAGACCATGTCCCGCGCCCAACTCCTGGCCGCCATGCCCCGGGCCGATATGGGTACCCGGGAGGCCAGCGCCCAGGTGCAGCCCATACTGGACCAGGTGCGCAAGCACGGGGCTGCGGCCCTGCGCGACCTGGAGGAGAAGTTCGATCATGTGCGTCCCCATGATCTGAGGGTTCCGGCATCGGCCATGCAGGAGGCCTTGGATGGGCTGGATTCCAAGGTCAGGGCGGCAATAGAGGAGTCCGTCACCCGCATCCGTAAGGTCTGCACCACCCAGGTGCCCAAGCCCATGGCCACCGACCTGGCACCCGGCGCCCGGGTCAGCGAGCGGTGGATCCCGATCGAACGCGTAGGCCTCTACGTGCCGGGAGGCAAGGCCCTGTACCCTTCCTCGGTCATCATGAACGCGGTCCCCGCCCAGATTGCCGGCGTTGATTCCCTGGCCGTGGCCACGCCGCCCGCATCCGACGACCCCCGCGGTCTGCCAGCGGCCATCATCCTGGCTACCTGCGCCATCCTGGGGGTGGACGAGGTCTATGCCGTGGGCGGCGCCCAGGCTGTGGCCATGTTCGCTTACGGGGCCAAGGGATCCGAGCCTCAGGACGGGGAGATTCTCTGCGACCCGGTCGACAAGATCACCGGCCCTGGCAACATCTTTGTGGCGACAGCCAAGCAGATGGTCTCCGGCATGGTGGGCATCGACGCTGTGGCCGGACCCACGGAAATCGCCATTCTTGCCGACGGTCAGGCCAACCCCGACTGGGTTGCCGCAGACCTGATCGGCCAGGCCGAGCATGACGAGCTTGCCGGCTCGGTGCTGATCACCGACAGCCAGGACTTGGCCCAGGGCGTTCAGGAGGCTCTGGAGCGCAGGGTGCCTCGGACCGAACACACCGACCGGGTGCGCACATCTCTGGGTGGCAACCAGTCGGGAATCATCCTGACCGACGGGATCGACCAGTCCATCGACGTGGCCAATGCCTATGCCGCCGAGCACCTGGAGGTTCAGACGGCCGATCCTGACGCCGTCATCGACCGGATTCGAAACGCCGGAGCCATCTTCCGTGGCCCTTACTCTCCTGTGCCCCTGGGCGACTACATGGCCGGGTCCAACCACGTCCTGCCCACCGGCGGAACCGCCCGCTTCGACGTGGCCCTGGGAGTCCACACCTTCATGAAACCTGTCGAAGTCATTGAGTACGACCAGGAGGGGCTCAAGCCCATCGCTGCCAAGATCAATGATTTCGCGGTATCCGAGGACCTGCCCGCCCATGGCGAGTGCGTCCTGAGCAGATTCCTGGACGACCCCTACGACAAGGCCGACCTGGAAGCCAACGAAGAGAAGGCCGGTCTGCGGTGAGTGCCATACCAGCCGATCTTCCCCTCCGTGCGGACCTTGTGGGGGAGGAGCCCTACGGCGCCCCCCAGCTGGATGTCCCGGTCTGCCTGAACGTCAACGAGAACCCCTACCCCCTGGACCAGGAGGTGGTCGATGCCATCTGCCAGCGCGTGCGCCAGGTGGCCCCCGGCCTCAACCGCTATCCGGACAGGGAGCATGAGGAACTGCGGCGGGCCCTGGCTGCCTACCTGAAGAAGGAGTCAGGGACCTCGCTCCAACCCGGGCAGCTCTGGGCGGCCAACGGGTCCAATGAGATCATGCTCCAGCTCTTCCAGGCCTTCGGTGGGCCGGGCAGGACCGCCCTGGGCTGCGACCCGACCTACTCCATGTATCCCGAGTACGCCCGGGATACCTTCACCGACTGGGAGCTGGCCCATCGGCTGCCCGATTTCAGCCTGGATGTTGAAACGACCATCGAGTGCATCAAGGCTTTGAGGCCAGCTATGGTCCTGGTGACCAGCCCCAACAATCCCACTGGGACGCCCCTGCCCATGGATCAGCTGACCAGGCTCCTGGAGGCCTGCTCCCAGGTCCCTGTAGCGGGCGCGGATCCGTCCGCCCGGCCCATCGTGGTCGTGGACGAGGCCTACATCGAGTTCCGAGACCCGGGTACGTCCTCGGCGGTCAGCCTGATCGGGCAGTACGACCACCTGGCCGTCAGCCGGACCATGTCCAAGGCCTTCGCCTTCGCCGGCGCCAGGGTGGGCTACCTGGCTGCATCCCAGGGAATAATCGACGCGGTCCGTATCGTCCGGATGCCCTACCACCTGAGCGCGCTGACCCAGGCTGCGGCCCTGGCTGCCCTGGAACACACCGACCTCCAGCTGGCTCGTGTGGATCAGCTCCGCCAGACCCGTCGGGAGACCGCCGAGTGGCTGGCCGGGCAGCAGTTCCACGGCCGACCCCTGATCGTGATCCCCTCGGCCTCCAACTTCATCCTCTTCGGCATCTTCCCCGACCGGGATGCCGTCTTCGAGGCCATGAAGGATGAAGGCGTGCTGATCCGGGCCGTGGGTCCCCAAGGGTATCTGAGGGTCTGCATGGGCACGGACGAGGAGATGGAGCGATTCCGGCAAACCCTGGTCCATGTCCTCAAGCGGTTCTAGGAGGATGCAGACCAGCGGCACGGCTATGCTGGTGGTCTAGACGCCGTGCAGGAGCCACAGTGCGGACTGGAGTGCGCGGCAAGAAAGCGGAGGAGCAGCAATGGCAGGCAGAACAGCCACCATCACCCGCCAGACCAGTGAATCCAAGGTGAGCCTGAGTCTGGACCTGGATGGCACCGGAGTGACCGATATCGACACCTCGGTTCCCTTCTATGACCATATGATGACGGCCCTGGGCAGGCATTCCCTGATCGACCTGACCATCAAGGCCAGCGGGGACACCCAGATCGACGTCCACCACACCGTCGAGGACGTGGCCATCGTCTTTGGCGAGGCCCTGGCCCAGGCCTTGGGGGACAAGCGGGGCATCAAGCGCTTCGCCGATGCAACCGTTCCCCTGGACGAGGCACTTGCCCGAGCCGTGGTCGATATTTCCGGCAGGCCCTATGCGGTCTGCACCGGTGAGCCGGAGGGGTTCGAGTACGCCATGATCGGCGGGCACTTCACCGGTTCCCTGGTCAGGCACGTCATGGAGTCCATCGCCCTGCACGCCGGCATCTGCCTGCACCTGACCCTCTTGTCGGGCAGGGATCCGCATCACATCGCCGAGGCTGAATTCAAGGCCCTGGCCAGGGCTTTGCGTTTCGCCGTGGAGCCTGATCCCAGGGTGAAGGGCATCCCCAGCACCAAGGGGTCGCTATGAGCACTGATGAACACGACAACAACGACAACAAGGATCAGGACCTGCCGGATTCCGGCCATCATCTGAGCGAGGAGGAGGTCGAACGGGCCCTGGCCAGCTTTGAGGCTGAGTTCAATCAGGACCAGGACCAAGCGGATCAGCCGGTTGAGCACTCCGAATCGAGCGTGGACGACGAGGCTGGGCTGAATTCCGAGCCTGCTGACCAATCGTCAGCGGAACCGGACGGGGCTGATGGCGTTGAGGCTGATTTCGATCAGGAGCTGGAAGGCCTGATCGGCAACCGGGCCAAGGCCGCCGTCATGGTGACCCGTCTGGCTTCGGCGGAGCTTCTGGCGGCCTTCTGCCAAATCTCCGACATTTCCGCCTGGTGCATCCAGGCCCGTGAGGGTGCCGTGGCCGTCCTGAGAAACCTGGACGGGGACGGACCCGAGGCAGCCATCCGCGATCTGACCACGGTCGTATCCGGGCTCAGCGCCATCCTGGCGGTCAACCGGGCCGACAAGCTCGAGGTGACCCTCTGGATCAGCGGGAAGTCGGGGCAGACGCTTGCACCGCCCATCCTCTTTGCCGCCACCGCCGACTTCGTAGAGGATCTGATGATCGGGACCACCACGGTGGACAGGCTGCGCCAGGACGGGGCCGCCGTCTTCGACTCGGGGGAGTACAACCGCGAGAAGGCCATGGGCATCATCGCCTCGCACACCAGGTTCGGTGCCGGCGGATCGACTCGCCAAGGCCGCGTCGAGTAATCGAGTCGAGTAGAAGTTCAGGCAAGAGGCTTGGCTAGGAGGAACATGACCCGGATACAGGTGCTTGACTATGGGTTCGGCAATGTCAGATCCATGGTGCATGCTCTCTCCCAGCTGGGGGTCGATGCGCAGATCAGCGCCGACCCGGACCTGGCCATGAAGGCCGACGGCCTGGTCATTCCAGGTGTGGGAGCCTATGGGGCCTGCATGGCGGGGTTGCGCGCCGTGGGCGGCGACCGCATCATCCTGGATCGTCTGGCCCAGGGACTGCCGGTTCTGGGGGTCTGCATAGGCCTCCAGGTCATGTTCCAGTTCGGGGACGAGGACGGCCGCAGCGAGCCTGGTCTGGGCCTGATCCCCGGTCGTGTGACCAAGCTGGATGCCGATGTGGTGCCCCATATGGGCTGGGACCATGTCCAGGCGCCTCAGGGAACACGACTACTGGCAGGGGTCCAGGACCAGCGTTTCTACTTCGTCCACTCCTATGCCGCCATGGCTGCGCAGGGGGATGACCGGGTTAGCGGGACGCAGCCCGATCTGTGCCTGCGGGTATCAGCATTCAAAGAACATGGTGACAGCCGGCCAGGGTCATTCCGGCCAGGGTCGGACAAAACCTCACAGGGCGCCTCTTTCGGTGAACCGCTGGTTACCTGGGCCACCTATGGACGCAGCAGGTTCGTGGCCGCCTATGAATGCGGTCCCTTGAGCGCCACCCAGTTCCATCCTGAAAAGTCCGGACAGGCCGGGGCACGGTTGCTGACCAATTGGGTGAGGACCCTTCCCGGGGCTTCCGCACTCCCTTGCGAGAAAGGTGAATGAGATGCTGACGCTCCTACCCGCTGTCGACGTCCGTGACGGAAAGGCGGTCCGTCTGAAGCAGGGGATCTCCGGTTCCGAAAAGGTCTACGGGGAGCCTGCCGATGCAGCCAAGGCCTGGGTGGACCAGGGTGCCGGGTGGCTCCACCTGGTCGACCTGGATGCGGCCTTCGGCACGGGCGACAACCGAGACAAGCTGGCCGCCCTGGTCAACGAGCTGGGCGATCGCGTCAAGGTGGAGCTCAGTGGCGGCATCCGCGACGACGCCAGCCTGGAGGCAGCCCTGGATGCCGGCGCCACCCGGGTCAACATCGGCACGGCGGCCCTGGAGAACCCGGAGTGGACCAGCCAGGTCCTGGATCGCTACGGCGAGCGGGTCTGCGTGGGTCTGGACGTGCGCGGACACACCCTGGCCGCCCGGGGCTGGACCAGACAGGGCGGGGACCTTTTCGAGGCCATGGAGCGACTGGACCGTGACGGGTGCAGCCGGTACGTGGTCACCGACGTGACCCGCGACGGGATGATGACCGGTCCCAACCTGGATCTGCTGGGACAGGTGGCTGACCGGACCCCGGCCAAGGTGACCGCCTCGGGAGGTATATCCAGCCTCGATGACCTGAGCCGGATCCTGGATCTGGCCGATCGGGGCGTGGACAGCGCCATCCTGGGCAAGTCCCTCTATGAGGGGGCCTTCACGCTGGAGCAGGCGCTTAACCTGGTCTCAGGGCTTTGTTAACGCTATAAGCAAATCTGCGAAATATAGGAATGGGAGCATAGGCTCTATGGATAAGCAAGAGGAGTTCGCGCTGCGCACTGTCGAGGAGCGCGATGTCCGGTTCATTCGTCTCTGGTTCACCGATGTCTTGGGAACACTAAAATCGGTGGCCATAGCGCCTACCGAGCTGGAAGTGGCTTTCGAGGAGGGACTGGGCTTTGACGGCTCGGCCATCGAGGGTATGACCAGGGTCTCCGAGGATGACATGATCGTCAAGCCCGACCCGTCCACCTTCCAGATACTTCCCTGGAGGGGCGGACCCCAGGGTACGGCGCGGATCTTCTGCGACGTGCTCACACCGGACGGCGAGCCCAGCAGCGGCGATCCCAGGCATGTGCTCAAGCGTGCCCTGGCCAAGGCCAAGGAGAAGGGCTTCATCTTCTACACCCATCCGGAGATCGAGTTCTACCTGTTCGAGAACCAGGATGACTGGTCCCAGGTTCCGACCCCCATCGACGAGGGCGGCTACTTCGACCACGTGCCCCGCAGCCCGGGGATGGACTTCCGCCGGGCCTGCGTCAACATGCTGGAGCAGATGGGCATCTCGGTGGAGTACTCCCACCATGAGGCCGGACCAGGGCAGAACGAGATCGACCTGCGCTATGCCGACGCCCTGACCACCTCCGACAACATCATGACCTTCCGGACCGTGGTCAAGGAGATCTCCCTGGAGCGGGGGATCTACGCCAGCTTCATGCCCAAGCCCTTCACCGACAAGCCGGGGTCGGGCATGCACACCCATCTGAGCCTGTTCGAAGGGGACACCAACGCCTTCTACGAGGTGGGCCAGGAGTTCAACATGTCCCAGACGGCCCGGCAGTTCGCCGCCGGCATTCTGGCCCATGCGGCCGAGATCTGCGCGGTGACCGACCAGTACGTCAACTCCTACAAGCGGCTCTGGGGGGGAGCCGAGGCACCCAGCTACGTCTGCTGGGGGCACAACAACCGGTCCGCCCTCCTGCGCATACCCCAGTACAAGCCCGGCAAGGGCAACTCGGCCAGGATGGAGTTCCGGGGGTTGGATCCGGGGGCCAACCCCTACCTGGCATACTCGGTGCTGCTGGCTGCCGGCCTGGACGGGATCGAGCAGAAGATGACCCTGGGTGAGCCCACCAGCGACGACGTCTGGGAGCTGACCGACGCCGAGCGGCAGGCCATGGGCATCGAGCCCCTGCCTGACAGCCTGGACGCGGCCCTCAAGGTCATGGAGAAGTCGGACTTCGTGGCCCAGGTGCTGGGCGAGCAGACCTTCGAGTACTTCCTGCGCAACAAGCACCGGGAGTGGGCCGGATACAGCCGGCAGGTCACCCCCTACGAGCTGGCCTACTACCTGCCCAGGCTTTGAATCCGGGGCTCACTGGTCCGATCGGCCGAACCAGCTGTTGTAGATGATGACGAAGTTGCGATTGCCATAGCTTGAGCAGCGGTTGCCCTCGCCGTCGCCTGCCCGCAGCGCTGCCTCGTTGGGCTGGTAGGGCGTATAGATGTAGAGCAGGGCAGTGGCATCGTTCTCGATGTAGACCTTGCCGCTGCCACAGGAGGCATCGGGGCTGAAGCGCACATCGTTCAGGGCCTTGGTCCGGTAGCCGTATTGGTCCCGGTGGGCCTTGTAGTAGCGGAATCGGTGGGCGGCCCCGTAGACCTGGTTGAAGAAGCCGGCATAGCGGGCGTCACAGTCTGCATCGTCAGGGCAGGAAAGGCCCATGGCCGACTGGAGCTGGACCTGGGTGGGGGGCTGGTCAGTGGCCACCAGGTGCTGCTCCTTTTGCAGCATGGTCAGGAGGACCTTCTGACTGATCCCGCATGAGCGGGCTGACCCGTCGATGATCTGAGCCGCGCTCTGCCCCTTGCCGCCCTTGTAGGCATCACATAGGCCGTCGCCGGGGCGGTCGGGGACATCCATCTGCAGACTGCGCAGGCAGGTGGAGCCCTTGCAGGATCCCCCCTTCTGGTCCAGGAAGGCCTGGACATCGTCGGCGTTCATGTCCACCGTGTCATGGAAGCGGTGATCGGTGATGATCCTGCCTGGATTGAAGACGTACTCCTGGGAGAGCTGCTCCTGGTGGCGGATGACGCGGCCGACCATCAGCCGGTAGGAGACGAAGCGGACGGCCAGGATGCACAGGGCGGCCACCAGGACTATGGCCATCAGGGCTGCCCCCAGGGTCTGCGCGCGGCGGAGGGCCATCCGTCCGCGTTTGTTGCCGCCCCTGCGTGCTCGTCCCGATGGCCTTGTGCTCATGGTTTTCCTTCCAGCGCCTTCCTGATCCTTTGCAGGCTGACGGGGATGGCCGTCCCCAGCTCCTGGGCCCAGATGGAGACAAAGTACTCCTCCATCATCCAACGTCCCCTTTGCGCACGGTCCATGGCCTGGTCTCGTCCGGGACCGGCGGGCAGAGCCTTGGCCGCCTTGGCCGCCTGGTCCACCAGATCCTGGGCGGTCTGCGCCTGCCATGCCCATCGTACGTCACGATCCTTGTCCCTGCGGGCCTTGTCCAGGCGCATCAGGTCCGCCTTCAGGTATGTGTGCAGGCGGGGGAGGGCATAGGGCGGATCGGCGCCGATGAAGCCCTTGGCCACCAGATTGGCAGAATGCTGGCGTATCCACTGCAGGACCGAGAGCAGGGGAAGATCGGCCGGGCCGGACACGGCCTTGTCCACCTGGGCCGAGGTCTCCAGAATGGCGACCACATCCCTGGCCACCTGATAGACGGTGTCCTCGTAGACCTGGCTGACGCCGGCCACAGCCTCCTGCAGGGTCCGGTCGTCGGTGACGGCTTCGGTGTGGGGGATCAGGCGCTTGACAGCGGCCATCTGCAGGTCCTCGGCAAGCGCGGAGGTGCTCGGGTAGGGGGCCGAGGCCAGCATCAGGGCCTCCCGGCTCAGCCAGCGCGAGGAGATCCGCTGGGCAGGCAGGTGGAGCTTGTCCAGGGCGGCCTGCCAGATCAGTTCCTCGCGCGGTTTGGTGGTGGCGCCGGACTGGTGGAGCAGGTCGGCGCTCTTGACCACCTGACCCTGTCGGGCGGCCTTGCTGGCCTGGGAGTCCACCCGGGACCGGGCCGACTGCCGGGCCTGTCCGGCCAGGTCGCGCTGCAGGTCGGTCAGGGACTTGGACCGGCCCAGGACCTTGGGGTGGCCCTGGCCCTTGCGGCCGTGGCCCTGGCGCCGATCCTCCTCCACCTGGAAGGTGGGGCGCAGGTAGTCGGGTAGCCGTTCCAACCTGGCCTGGGTGAATACCTCCGGGTGCAGCTGGGCGCCGACCGTATCGATGGCTGCGGCGGTGAAGGCCTGCTCGAAGTCCGGCCAGCCCCCGGCGGGGATGGCACCTGCACCGTTTTCACCCCCGGTCGCAGGCTGGTCCGCCGACCCGTAGGTGGCCTGCTCAGCCGGCGCCGGATCGGCGCCGGGCAACAGGGGATAGTGGCCGTCTATCCAGGCGCGGATGGTCCGGGCGGCGTCAGGGGCGGGGACGAACTGGACCCGCAGGGCCTTGGGCAGGGACTTGATGGTGGCTGTGATCAGGTCGTCCAGAAGACCGGGCACGGTCCAGCTGAACTGTCCGGGCGTCAGCTGGTTCAGGCAGTGCAGGGGGATGTGGACAGTGATGCCGTCGTCCGGCTCTCCCGGCTGGTAGCGGTAGGTCAGGGGCAGATCCATGGGCCGGCCGTCGATGCCCAGGGTATGCCAGTGGTCGGGGTAGTCCCCGGGTCGGTAGGAGGCGGACTGGTCGTTCAGGCGCTCCACCTTGTCGGGGTCGAAGTCCAGCAGGTGGGGGTCCGCATCGTGGTGCTTCCGCCACCAGGCGCCCAGTGCGGCCAGAGAGGTGGCCTCCTGGGGAATGCGCTCCTGGTAGAAGTCGTAGAGGTCCTCCTCGGTGACGGTGCCGGTCACCTGGCGGGTCCGGCTGGTCCGCTCTCCGGCTTCGCTGAGCACCTGCCTGTTGGCCTGAATGAAGCCGTCATGGGGGAAGCGCTCGCGCACGTCACCCTCGACCAGGCCCTGGCGTATCAGCATGTCCCGGGCCTGGCCGGGGTTGATGCGGGCCCACTGGACCGTCCTGTCGCGCACGATGGGCAGGCCGTAGAGCAGAACCTTTGAGGTCGCCACCGCGGCACCACGGGAGGCCGACCAATGGGGCTCGGCGTAGGTGGTCCTGGTCAGGGACTTGGCCAGGGGCTCGGCCCAGGCGGGGTCGATGGCTGCACAGCAGCGCGCCCAGAGCCGGGAGGTCTCCACCAGCTCGGCGGCCATGATCCAGGGCGGATTGGCCTTGGCCAGTGCAGAGCCGGGGAAGATGGCGAAATGCGTGCCGCGCGCCCCCTGATAGTCGTTCTTGGCCTGCCGGCGAGCCCGCTTCATGGCCTTGGCCCGGGCGGCACCATGCAGGCCGGCGAAATCGGAGGCCTTGGGTTCGTGGACCACCTGCATGCCCATGCTGGAGAGCAGTCCGGCCAGCATGGACCGGTGGATGCCTTGGTCGTCCCAGGAGCAGACCAGGGCGTGTGCCGCCTGCTGCCCAATCGGCAGGGCCAGCAGGGCCTGATCCGGTCCCTTGACGGGGACGGGGGAGCCCACCTTCATGTGCAGGCCCCGGCACATCTGGGCAAGCTGCCGGTAAAGGTCATGCCACTGCCGCATGCGCAGGAAGGCCATGTACTCCTGCTTGCAGGCCTTGCGCAGGGCCCCGTTGGAGGGTTCCTTGTCCTGCGGGAAGAAGCGGTTCCAGATGTTCAGGGCCGTCAGGAAGTCGCTGGATGGGTCCTCGTAGCGGGCATGGATCCGATCGGCCTCCTCGCGCTTCTCCTCAGGTCGCTCGCGAGGGTCCTGCAGGGAGAGGAAGGCCACGACCACCAGAACGGCGGCCAGGGTGTCCGGGGTGGCATCCTGGCCGGCCTGCAGGATCATTCTGCCCAGACGGATGTCGATGGGGATCCTGGCCAGCCGTCGTCCCAGATTGGTCAGCCGGATGAGGCCCTGCTGGCGGGAGATGGCCTGCAGCTCGGTCAGTTCCCGCAGACCGTCGCTGACTGCTCGGGTGTCGGGCGGGTCGATGAAGCCGAAGTCGGTGACGTCCTCGGCCGTATGGGCCACGCCCACCGAGAGCATATGCAGGATGACCGAACCCAGGGAGGTGCGCAGGATCTCCGGGTCGGTGAACTTGGGACGGGTGTCATAGTCGTCCTTGGCATACAGGCGGATGGCGATGCCGTCGGCTACACGTCCGCAGCGGCCTGCACGCTGATCGGCCGAGGCCTGGGAGATGGGCTCGATGGGCAGGCGCTGGACCTTGGCCGACTTGGAATAGCGGCTGATCCTGGCCAATCCCGGGTCCACCACGTATCGGATGCCCGGTACCGTCAGGGAGGTTTCCGCCACGTTGGTGGCGATGACGATGCGCTGGTGGCCGTGATGTTCGAAGACCCGGTGCTGCTCCTTGGCCGACAGTCGGGCGAAGAGGGGGATGATCTCCAGGGCGTCCGGGCGGCGCATGTCGGAGGTCCGAGGGCCGAAGTGCCGTCTCAGGGCGGTCTCGTACTCGCGGATGTCGCGCTCTCCGGCTGCGAAGACCAGGATGTCCCTGGGGCCGTCCACGTGGGTGGAGTGGATGACCAGCTCGGCGCAGGCCCGGGCCACCGCCTTGGGGATGTCCGGCTCCTCCCTGTCCTGGCCGTCCTCATCGGAGTCGAACCCGGGGACATGCCGCATCAGGGCAGGCGCCGATCCTGCAGGTTCGTAGAGGGTCTGGACCGGATAGGTGCGTCCGGAGACCTCCAGCACGGGCACCTGGGTATGCAGGGCCTTGGCGAAGTGGTCCCGGAACTTGACCGAATCGATGGTGGCCGAGGTGATGATCAGCTTCAGATCGGGCCGTTTGGGCAGCAGGGCGGTCAGGTAGCCCAGCAGAAAGTCGATGTTCAGGCTGCGCTCGTGGGCCTCGTCGATGATGATGGTGTCGTAGGCCCGTAGCTGGGGATCGCCCTGGATCTGCGCCAGGAGGATGCCGTCGGTGACCACTCGCAGGCGGGTGCTCCTGCTGGACTTGTCGGTGAAGCGCACCTGGTAGCCGATCTGGTCGCCCAGCCTGGTGCCCGTCTCCGAGGCGATGCGCTCGGCCACGGTTCTGGCGGCGATCCTTCTGGGCTGGGTGTGCACGATCTGGCGGCCGTGGTCGCCGCGACCCATTTCCAGGAGGATCTTGGGGATCTGGGTAGTTTTGCCCGAGCCGGTCTGACCGGAGACGATGACCACCTGGGAGGACTGCACGGCATGGACGATGTCCTCCTTGGCCGCGCTGATGGGCAGCTCGGCGGGATACTCGAACCTCATGCCCGGCCCACCTCGATGATCCGGTAGCCCTTGGACGAGGCATATTTCTCCGCCGTCCAGCCGGAGCCCAGGGCCTGAGCCAGCCAGGCAATCAGGGAGTCGGCGCCAAGATTGCGCTGGACCACCAGGTAGGCCCGGCCTTGGGGTTTCAGTCTGGGCAGGTAGGTCATCAGCAGGTCGTGCAGGGCCGTCTTGCCCACCCGGATGGGCGGATTGGACCATATCAGGTCGAAGCACAGATCGTCCGGCACCTGCTCCGGGGTCAGCGTGTGCACCCTGTCAAGGCCCTGGGACCGGGCGTTGCGGGCGGTCAGATCCAGGGCCCGCAGGTTGGTGTCCACAGCATAGACGCTGGCCTTTGGCGACTGGATGGCCATGCTCAGGGCGATGGGCCCCCAGCCGCAGCCCAGGTCCAGAAAATCGCCCTCGACCGGGGGCTGGGGGGCGCGTTTGAGCAGGACCGAGGTGCCCAGGTCCAGCCTGCCCGACGAGAAGACCCCGTGGGAGACCTCCACCTGGCAGGTGCGGCCGGCCAGCTCCACCCGGATGGTCCGCCGCTGGTCGGGGGAGGCCGGACGGGCCACGAAGTATTGTTCGCCTCCGCCCGTCCCGGTCCTGGAGGATTGCCCCCGGCTGCTGCCATGCTCCCTGTGCGTCATGTCCATCCCGTCCGTCTTTGAATCCTGCCCGTCCCTCGGGCGCTCGCTGATGTCTGCTAAGAAGATGATAATAAAGACTGTGTCATGATTCCGCCTATACCGGATTCGTTCCCCAGTCCATAGATCAATGCAGAGGTGCCTTTGACCCAAGAAAAACCGACCCAAGAGCATGGTTCAGCGGTTGTCGATGCCCATCAGGACCCGCTCGCCCACAAGTCCGAGGTGCTGACAGGCAGTAGGGAGCAGGTCGGGCAGGACCAGGACCAGGAGTGGGAGGAGCGCAGCCGGCGCAATGCCTTCCGCCATGTCGAGGGGCTGGGGGAGCTCCAGGACGTGACCGAGGTGGAGTACCGCAAGGTCCGTCTGGAGCGTGTGGTCCTGGTCGGGGTTTGGTCGGGTTCGCGGACCACGGTCGGCCAGGCCGAGGAGTCCCTGCGTGAGCTGGCCGCCCTGGCACGGACCGCCGGGGCCGAGGTGCTCGACGGACTGCTCCAGCAGCGGGTCAAGCCCGATCCTGCCACCTACCTGGGTTCGGGCAAGGCGCGGGAGCTGGCGGATATTGTGGCCCGGCTGGGTGCCGACACCATCATCACCGACGACGACCTTCATCCCTCCCAGCGACGGGCTCTGGAGGATGTCACCAAGGTCAAGGTGGTCGACAGGACGGCCCTGATCCTGGACATCTTCGCCCAGCATGCCACCAGCCGCGAGGGCAAGGCCCAGGTGGAGCTGGCCCAGCTGGAGTACATGCTGCCCAGGCTGCGCGGCTGGGGCGGATCACTCTCCCGCCAGGCTGGTGGTCAGGCTGCCGGGCAGGCCGGCGGCATAGGCTCCCGCGGCCCGGGCGAGACCAAGATCGAGACCGACCGGCGGGTCATCAGGCGGAGGATTTCCCGGCTGAAGCGCCAGATCGCCCAGATGGCCCCCTCGCGTCAGGTCAAGCGTGGGTCCCGACGGCGCTACCAGTTGCCGGCCGTGGCCGTGGTGGGGTACACCAACGCCGGCAAATCCTCGCTGACCAACCGGCTGACCGGGTCCCAGGAACTGGTGGAGAACGCCCTCTTCGCCACCCTGGATACGGCCGTCAGGCGCACCAAGGCGGCAGATGGCCGACTCTACGTCTATGTGGACACGGTCGGATTCGTCCGCCGCCTGCCCACCCAGCTGGTCGAGGCCTTCAAATCCACCCTGGAGGAGGTGGGGCAGTCCGACCTGATCCTGCATGTGGTGGACGGTTCCCATCCCGATCCGTTCGGCCAGATCAGGGCTGTGGACGCTGTGCTGGCGGACATCCCCGGCGCCGAGTCCATTCCCCGCCTGCTGGTCTTCAACAAGGTGGATCTGATCGATCAGGACGCCAGGCAGCGGCTTGCCAACCTCGAACCCGAGGCCTTTCTGGTCTCGGCCAGGCAGGGTCAGGGTCTGGAACCCCTGCGCAGGCGGGTGGAGGAGCTGCTGCCCGCCCCCGCCGTGCATGTCCAGGCCATCCTGCCCTACACCAGCGGCTCCCTGCTGGAACAGGTGCGGCAGCTGGGAAGGGTTGATTCATTGGAATACCGGGCCGACGGTGTTGCGCTGAGCGCTGATGTGGACGACCGGCTGGCGGCCGCCGTGCTTGACCAGGCCATTGACCGGAAGCCCTTGCAGGCTTCAGGGGGTGACACGCCATCGGCGGGGCGGAACTCTTAAGGGCAGATGCGCACCAGGTCACCTATGCTGGGTAGACTACGTATGTTGTGTCAGCGGCAAACCCGTTTCCCGGGTTCCGATAAGAGAGGTCCATAGAATATGGCGGAATCATCAATCAAGCCAACCAAGCTAGCGATCGTGGGAGCCGGAGCCGTGGGGTCGACCCTGGCCTTTTCGGCGGCCCAGCGCGGTGTGGCTCGAGAGATCGTTCTTGAGGATATCAACGCCCAGCGTGTTGAGGCCGAGGTCCGCGACATGCAGCACGGATCCAGCTTCTACCCCACGGTCACCATCGACGGCTCGGACGATCCGCAGATCTGCGCCGACGCCGACATGGTGGTCATCACGGCCGGAGCCAGGCAGAAGCCGGGACAGACTCGGCTTGACCTGGCCGGCGCCACCATCAACATGATGAAGTCCATCATTCCTCAGATGGTCGAGGTGGCCCCCAATGCCATCTTCCTGCTGATTACCAACCCCGTCGACATCGTCACCAGGGTCTCCTTGGAGCTGTCCGGGCTGCCTGTCAACCAGATGTTCGGTTCGGGCACCAACCTGGACTCCGCCCGCCTGCGCTACCTGATCGGCCAGCAGACCGGGGTCAACGTCAAGAATGTCCATGCCTACATCGCCGGCGAGCACGGCGACTCCGAGGTCCCGCTCTGGAGCTCGGCCACCATCGGCGGCGTGCCCATGTGCGACTGGATGGAGCTGCCCGGCCATGAGCCTCTGGATGCGGCCAAGCGTGAGGAGATCCACCAGGAGGTGAAGAACGCCGCCTACCAGATTATCGAGGGCAAGGGTGCGACCAACTTCGCCATCGCCATGTCCGGCGTGGACATCATCGAGTCCATCCTGAACGGCACCGACCGGATTCTGCCGGTCAGTTCCCTCTTGGAGGACTTCCACGGGATCTCTGACGTGTGCATGTCGGTTCCCAGCGTGCTCAACCGTGACGGGGTCAACACCCACATCAATACCCCGCTGAGCGATGGCGAGCTGGCCGCCCTGAAGCGTTCCGCCGAGACCCTGAAGGAGACGGCAAGCAAGTTCGGCTTCTGAGTATTTCCCGGAAAACCCTTGCCTTGTGACCCCTGGTGGCATACTTTGGTGACTGATGAATCGGGGTATGCATGAGCGCTCATGAAGGTGGTGTCCAGGGCGGCGGATCCGCCCATCGTAGACAGTTGCTGATGACCCTGGCGCTGACGGGCTCGGTCTTCGTGGCCGAAGTCGTGGGCGCCTTGGTCACCCGCAGCCTGGCCTTGCTGGTCGACGCCGGGCACATGATGACCGACATGGCCGTGCTGATCGCCTCCACAGTCACTGCTGTGTTGATGGAGCGCCGTCCCACAAACCGGCGGACCTGGGGATGGTCCCGTCTGGAGGTCATCACGGCGGCTGGCGGTGCTCTGGTTCTGCTGGCTGTGGGCATCTACGCCATTGTGGAGGCCGTCTTGAGGCTCTGGTCGCCCGGGCGGGACCAGGTTCATCAGCAGGGGTTGCTGCTCTTCTTCGGCATTTTGGGTCTGGCTGCCAATGTGGGGTCCATCCTGGTCCTGGCCTCCGGGCATAAGGACAACCTGAATATGCGTGCCGCTTTTCTCGAAGTGGTCAACGATGCACTGGGCTCGGTGGCCGTCCTGGTATCTGCCGTGGTCATGATGCTCACCGGCTGGGCCGGATTCGATGCCGTAGCGGGAGCCCTGATTGCTCTGCTGATGATTCCCCGCGCGATCAAACTGCTGGCCAGCAGTGTCTCCGTGCTTCTTGAGGAGACCCCGGCGGACCTCGACATGGCCAAGGTCAGGAAGCACCTGGAGGGCGTGCCTGGCGTGCTGGAGGTTCATGACCTGCATGCCAACAGCGTCTCCACTGGTCTGCCGCAGCTGACGGCACATGTGATCGTTCGTAAGGATACGACGGCTGTCGAAAACGAACGCATTCTGACCAGCATGCAACGCTGTCTGCGCAATCATTTCCCGGTCTCGGTCGAACACACGACCTTTCAGATAGAGCCCCAGGGCCACCGGGACAGCAGCGGCGAGCATTTGGACATGTAGCCTTCAGACCTTGCGCAGAACAGTGACCACCTTGCCCATGATGACGGCGTGGGTGCCGTCAATGGGGGAGTATGCGGGGTTGTGGGGGATCAACCAAACGTGGTCCTCCTCGCGACGGAAGGTCTTTACCGTGGCCCCATCGTCCAGCAGGGCCGCGACGATGTCTCCATTCTCAGCCTCCTGTTGGCGGCGGACGACCACGAAGTCCCCGTCGCAGATGGCGGCATCAACCATGGAATCCCCATGGACCTCAAGCATGAAGAGCTCACCTGATCCAGTCAGGCGCTCGGGCAGACGCATGACATCGTCCACATGCTGCTCGGCCAGAATGGGCTGACCTGCGGCGATTCTGCCGACCAGGGGCACGTCGCGCGACTGCATGATGGCCTCGTCGGTCTGTTTGTCTGGGAAGGGCATGATCCTGGCGGTTCCAGCAGTCGGCTCAGGTTGGTCCTGAACCAGCTCTATGGCACGTCCCTTGTTGGCAGTCAGACGAATGTATCCCAGATCCTGCAGGACCTGAAGCTGGTGTTTGACGGAAGAAGTGCTGCGCAGTCCCGCGTCTTTGCCGATCTCCCTGTAGGAGGGCAGAAATCCGCGCTCCGACAGGTGCCGCTTGATGGCTTCCAGCACCCTGGCCTGGCGATCGGTCAACTTGGGCCTGGACCCCTGATTCGGATGCTCGGTGCTGGCGGAGGTTTCAGCGGTTTCCTGAGAGGTTGCGCCATGAGCGGCGCTGGACTTGCTGTCGGAGCTCATGGTTGCAGGCCCGACAAAGGGGATGGTGCTCACGGATGGCTCCTTTCCTTGGAAACTGAACTCAGTCTAACCTGCCCAAAGTGAAAAATCAAACAAATGTTCGAATCGGCCTTGCCAAACGACGAGTGAGATGCCAGAATGAGAACATCTGTTCGATAGAACAAATGTTCGAAAGAGGTGTGCTGTGGTTGTTCGTGCCGGTGTCAGTTCCCGCATGTCTACGCCGTCGAGCCTGCCCTCGGCCTGCCGGGTGTATGTCAGTTCCCTGTTCTCGTCCGTCATGCTGCGTCTTCGCAGTGCTGCCAAAGCCTGTGTGTCCGATCGGGGTTTCGTGGGTGTCGTCGTGCGCAGATTCGCGGCTTTTCTGGCTGTCGGCGCGATGACCCTGATTGGGGCCGGATGGATGGCTCGTCCGGCCAGCTCCGTTCCAGGACCGCAGGAGGTCATTACAAGAACGGTCCGTCCGGGCGATAATGTCTGGTCCTATGCAGCCTCGATCACCCCGCAAGGCGAGGATGTCACTGAAAACGTGGACCGCATCATGCGGATCAACAACATGTCCTCGCCCAACCTGCGCGTTGGTGACCGAATTCTGATTCCCAGCGACGATTGATGCAGCGACTTTCGGTCCAGGGAATTAACGACGCGGTTTCAATGACTCGTCGCCGGGATGAAGGTACTAGCTGAATTCAAGGAGTTTGTCCAGGGTTATACGCTGATAGGCCCGGTATACGTGGGTCTTGAGGTTCTTTGGCGCTATGATATTACATATGCATTGTCCTTTCTGCCAGAATCCCGATACCAAGGTTGTGGATACACGAATCAGCGACGACGGCCATGCCATAAGACGCCGCCGTGAGTGTCCGAACTGCTCGCGTCGGTTCACCACGGTGGAGACCTCGATCCTCCTGGTCATGAAACGTTCAGGCAACGCCGAACCCTTCAACCGCGACAAGGTCATCTCTGGTGTAAGGAAGGCCTGCCAGGGCAGGCCCATCGATGAGAATGACCTGAAGCTCCTGGGCCAGCAGGTCGAAGAGGATCTGCGTTCGCGCGGCCTGGCTCAGGTCGATTCGGAAGAGGTCGGCAGGGCCATTCTTAAGCCCCTTAGGGAGCTGGACGAGGTGGCCTATCTGCGCTTCGCCTCGGTCTACCGCAACTTCAGCAACCTGGAGGACTTCCAGCAGGCCATCGACACCCTTCGCGCCGAGGACCAGTCAGCTGAAGAGCAGCCTGCGACTGCACAGTCCTGAGAAATCAGCTACCCTGGCCCGGCCGTTCTGACTGCATCAGGCCTACACTGCCACAGGCCAGCACCTCCCGCCGTTGTGAGATGGAGCTGGAAGTGAACGGTGTGCCAGGCGCATCATCCCAGATTCAGCAGTCTCTGATCCTCGGAAGTCTCAGCGATGACCAGTTCCTGGGTCGGTCGCGTCATGGCCACATAGAGGTCGGCCGCCGCGCTCAGCCTGGAGGGGGCTTCATTCTGAATGGCTCCAGGCTCAACCAGAACCACGGCGTCGAACTCCAGGCCCTTGGTGTGGCCGGTGGTTGTGACCGTGATCTGGTGCTCCTGAGCCTTATCGATATGCAACTGTGAGCCGACCTCGGATTCCAGGGCGCTGGGAACGATGATGGCCAGGCGTCCGGTACCGTCTTTGCCCAGGTGACGTTCCGCCAGTTCGCCCACAAGGTCGGGCAGCTGGTCCAGCAGGCTGGCCTGATCGTCGGCCCGCAGGTGGCTGACCGAGCCTTCCACCTCACGCACAGCCTTGAGCGTGGAAACCTCAAGACCCTCGGAGGCGGCGAAGGAGGAAGCCAGGTTGGATACCTGACGAGGGTTGCGATAGTCGATGGTCAGCTGCCGCAGGTCCCATCCGTCCGGGCCGAAAAGCCTGTCCATGGTGGAGGCCCAGGACCGGGTGCCGCCAAGGGCCGCCGTCTGGGCCACGTCCCCGACGATGGTGAAGGACCGGGATGGGCAGCGCCGGACCAGCATCCGCCAGTCCATGGCCGTCAGCTCCTGGGCTTCGTCGACCACGATGTGCCCGTAGACCCACTCTCGGTCGGCGGCCGCCTGAGTGGCTGCCTGGTTCTCGTCCTCGCCATTGATGGAATCCAGCAGCATCTGCGAGGTCACGATGCCTGTGCCGATGCCGTTCTGGGCCAGGGTGTCGCTGGCAAATTGACGTTCCTCATCGCGGCGGGCCTTTTCGGCCTGTTCACGATCCGCCTGGCGGGGGTCTGGGCCCAGCAGCTCCATGGCCTCATCCAGGATGGGGATGTCGGATACGGTAAGTTCGGCGCCGTCCTGGCGGGTCAGCAGGTCGATCTGTTCCGGGGTCAGCCAGGGGGCGAACCGGCGCAGACGATCCGGCCTGGACCAGAGGTCGTTGACCAGCCAGCGGGGGTTCATGGGCAGCCAGGCCAGGTTGAGGGTCCGCCGCACCTGGTCGTTCAGCCGCAGCAGGGAGGTGACCCGGGCAAGTTCCTCGGCTCCGGGCTGATAGTCCACCCCTTCGGCATAGCGGGCGGTCATGGCGTTCAGGGCCGAGCGCACGAAGGTGTTCCTGGCCTTGTTGTGGGGCTGGTGGCTGCGTCGGGCATCGACCAGGGCCTGTTCCAGGTCGACCGCAAGCATGGGGACTGCCACCCCATCCACCTTGACCGTTGGCAGGGAGGCAGGCACCCGCTCCCGGGAGGCGACGGCGTTGGCTACGGCCTCGGCCATGCGGATGTCCCCCTTGAGCCGGGCCACCTGAGGATCCTCACGGCGTTCGGTGCTGATGCCGGGGATGAGGTCGCCTATGGTTCGGCTGAGCACTCCGGTCTCGCCCAGGGAGGGCAGGACCTGGTCGATGTAGTGCAGGAAGGCGTTGCTTGGCCCGACGATCAGCACGCCTGAACTCTCGAGTCTGCGCCTATGGGTATAGAGCAGATAGGCCGCCCGGTGCAGGGCCACGGCGGTCTTGCCGGTGCCTGGTCCTCCCTGGACCACCAGCGGGCGGGTCATGGGGGAGCGGATGATCCGGTCCTGTTCGGCCTGGATGGTGGCCACGATGTCGGTCATCTGCCCGGTGCGGCGGCTGGACAGGGAGGCCATGAGCGCGCCCTCGCCGGCCAGGGTGCCGCCCTGGGCCGCCTTGTCCACTTCGGGGGCCGACAGATCCAGAACCTCATCCTCGATGCCGGTGACCTGGCGGAAGTTGAGGGTGATGTGCCGACGCATGACGATGTCGCCGTGGTCCGCCGGGGTGGCCTCGTAGAAGGGGCGTGCCGCCTCGGCACGCCAGTCGGTCAGGATGGGCTCATGGTTGCTGTCCAGCAGGCCCAGTCGCCCGATATATCGTCGGCCGCCTTGGGCCGTATCCAGCCGGCCGAAGACCAGACGGTCCTCCACGGCCCGCAGCTGGGTGAGCCGGTCCTCGTACATGTTGGCAAATGAATCCCGCTCGGTGCGCTGGGTGGGCGATCCGTGGGAGCCGGCGGCCCGGACCGCGTCCAGTCTGGTCCTGGCCTGGGTCCGCAGCTCGTCCAGACGGGCGTAGGCCCTGTCCACCGCCGTCTGCTCTTCATGCAGCTGTGAGGAATAGCTCGACATGTGCGTCCGTTCTGTCCAATGTTCAAAAATCGGATGATCCAATATACCGCTGGACCTCTACTTTTTCGGCCCGGCAGATCCTTGGTAGCGCCCTCTTCGCCAGGTGGCGAAACGCCGGACCGGACACTTTGGCGAGTCGAATGGTTGGGTTTGGGCCTGAAGTGGTGTCAAGGTGGTGAGCAATGGGGATAAGTGGGGTAAAGTGGGGAGCACTGCGCAGGGGACACTACCCGATGGGGCCGTCCCATGGTTACCGAACTGGCATTGGAGGTGGGGCATGGCCGATACATACGACGCAGATGCTGCCTTGCCTTCCCTGCCGCCCATGCTTCTGGGCACCTACACCCCCAAGATGGATTCCAAGGGCCGCCTGGCGCTGCCCGCCAAGTTCCGCGCCCAGCTGGGTCAGGGCCTGGTCATGACCCGTGGCCAGGAACGCTGCGTCAGTCTGCTGCCCGCTGAGGAATTTCGGCGGATGGCCGTGCGCATCCAACACACCTCCATGGGCGACAAGTCGGCCAGGGACTACCTGCGTGTATTCCTGTCCGGCGCTGTCGACCAGGTCCCCGACAAGCAGGGTCGCATCCTGGTTCCGCCCATGCTCCGCTCCTATGCACGGCTGACCGGCCCCGTCGTGGTCATCGGTGTGGGCACCCGTGCCGAGATCTGGGATCAGGATTCCTGGACCGCATACCTTGAGAGCAAGGAACAGGGCTACGCCGACATTGCCGACGATGTTCTTCCGGCGGTGGATTGCTGATGGAGGCGTTCATGGAAAATCGCAATCCACCCGATCAGGAGGCCGTGGACAGAGGCATGGTCCACCGTCCCGTCCTGCTGGAGCGATGCCTTGCGCTGGCCCGGCCCGCCCTGGAGCACCCGGGGGCCGTGGCTGTGGATTGCACGCTGGGTCTGGCTGGTCACGCCACCGCCTTCCTCAAGTCCTGCCCTGAGGCTCGTCTTATTGGCATCGACAGGGATCTTGAGGCCCTGGATCTGGCTACAGGCCGGATGCGCGACGAGGGTCTGGCCGACCGTTTCACGCCGGTGCATGCACCCTTTGACCAGCTGGACCGGCAGCTGGATGCACTGGGAGTGGGCCAGGTGGACCTGGTCTTCATGGATCTGGGGCTGTCCTCCCTGCAGATCGACCAGCGCGACAGGGGCTTCACCTACCGGCAGGATGCTCCGCTGGACATGCGCATGGACACCAGCCAGGAGCTGACGGCCGCACAGGTCCTGGCCGAGTACGACCAGGAACACTTGGCCGAGATCTTCTCCCGGTATGGGGAGGAACGCTATGCGGGACGCATCGCCCGGGCCATCGTCGAGGCCAGGCAGGAGCAGCCGCTGACCACCTCGGCCCAGCTGGACCGCCTGGTCGACAGGGCTGTGCCGCGCGGCCACCGTCCTCCGGGCAATCCGGCCAAGAGGGTCTTTCAAGCCCTGCGCATCGAGGTCAACGGGGAGTTGGATCGTTTGAGGCGAACCCTGCCCCAGGCCATTCTGCGGCTGGCCCAGGGGGGTCGTCTGATTGTGGAGTCCTACCATTCCCTGGAGGACCGCATGGTCAAGCGCTTCATGGCGCCTGGGTTGCATGTCGACCTTCCTGCGGGCATGCCGGTGGTGCCAGATCAGGCCCGTCCCTACCTGTCGGATCTGACTCACGGGGCCATCAAGGCAGACCCGGCCGAGCGGGAACGCAACCCCCGGTCCGCCTCGGTCCGCCTGCGGGCTGTGGAGATGAGCGGAACCATCCCTGAGGAGCGTCGTCGTCGGCTTCAGGCCGAGGCCCGTGGTGAGGGTTCGGATGGTCGCCGTCGCCGCGTCGGCCACGGTTCGGAATCGAGGCGCCGGTCATGACCATGCCAGCACGTTCAGTCCGTTCCAAGGCCTCTGCAGACAAGGGCCATCCCCGCATCCAGGAAATGCCCACCAGGCCTGAGCTCAGTCTGATCAAGGGCACAGGCAAGCCGGGCAAGGCCCGCCAGCCAGAACGAGGCCCGGTGGCTGAGGGGGCCCGGCGCCTGATCAGCTGGACGCGGACCCGTGGCAATCCTCTGCTGAGGATCATGACCTCCGTGGTTTTTCTGGCCGCCTGTATGTTCGGCTCCCTGATGTTGCGTACCCAGATGGTCCAGGATTCCTTCGAAGCCACCCGAATCCAGCGTGAGATCAGCAATCTCAACCAGGACGTCCAGGATGACCAGAACAAACTCGACCAGCTCCAGGCCTCCCTGCCGGACAAGGCACAGCAGTTGGGCATGCAGCCCCAGCAGGGTCTGAACTCCATCGATCTGCAGGGCTACAGGCCCCCTCAGGATGCCCAGGGCAAAGCGGGGCATCCATGAGCGGCAAGGGAACCAAGCGCTCCTGGCACCTGTCTTTCTGCAAACGTTCCCTGTCCGTGGGCCTGATCCTGATCCTCGTGGCTGCGCTGGCCCTGGGCAAATTGGCCTACATCCAGCTCTTCGACGGAAGGTCCATGGCCCAGGCAGCTGCGGCGGGTCGCACCGTGCCGCATACCATCAAGGCCCAGCGTGGCCGCATCCTGGATGTCAACGGCCGGGTGCTGGCCCAGAGCCTGGAGCGATACAACATCATCGGCGACCCCGAGGCGGCCGCTTCCTTCATACCCATCAACTGCACCAAGCGCACGGGCAGTGACTGCCACAGCATCAAAGGCCATCCGGTGGGCGCTGACGGTGCTGCGGGCGTGGCACGCCTTCTGGCGCCTGCCCTGGGGATGAACGCCATGGAGCTGGGGGGCAAGCTCAGCGTCCCCGGACGGTATGTGGTCCTGGCCAAGCGGGTGACCCCCGAGGTCAAGCGTTCCATCGACAAGCTGGGACTGCAGGGGATCATCACGGCCGAACTGAGCAGTGAACGCACCTATCCGCACGCGGATCTGATGGGAGCCCTGATCGGGGGCATCGACGACAGCGGCAAGGGCGTGGCCGGGATCGAGCAGATGGAGAATCGGCGGCTGACCGGCACTGACGGCTATACGGTCTATCAGCAGGGGATGCTGGGCCAGGAGATTCCCGGAACCATGACCCGTCAGCGCAATCCGGTCAATGGCAAGGACGTGAGACTGACCATCGATCAGGACGTGCTCTGGTACGTCCGCCAGGCCCTCAAGTCAGGCTGCCAGAACTACCATGCGGACTGGGCCCTGGCGGTGGTTCAGGACACCCACACCAACGAGATCCTGGCCCTGGCCGACACCGACGACTACCAGGCGGGCAGCGACCAGGCCAAGGTCAACTCTTCCAGGGCTGTGGCGGAGACCTTCGAGCCCGGTTCGGTCGGCAAGACCATCTCGGCCGCAGGCATGCTCCAGGAGCGGGCGCACTCCATGACCGACCGCTTTACCGTGCCCGACCACATCACCCTCGACAACCAGCAGTACAAGGATTCCTTCAACCATGGGGACGAGCATTGGACGCTGGCCGGCATTCTGCAGAATTCCTCCAACGTGGGCATGGTCATGGCCGGTCAGAACTACCCGGACCAGAAGCGCTACGACTATCTGACCCGCTTCGGCATCGGCCATGTCTCGGCCCTGGGTCTGCCGGGGGAGTCCAAGGGACTGCTGACCACGCCTCAGACCTGGGATCGACGCACCCGCAACACGGTCCTGTTCGGCCAGGGCTATGCCACCAACGCCGTCCAGCTGACCAATGCCATCGCCACCCTGGCCAACAAGGGGGTCCGTTCCGACCAGACCATCATCCGCGGTCAGGGCGCCGTCAAGGCCAATCAGGTCAGGGTCGTGGATGAGAAGGTGGCGGCTGAGGTCATGAACGCGATGGAGTCAGTGTCAGAGAAATACGACAAGACGGTCAAGGTGGAAGGCTACAGGATAGCCGCCAAGACCGGCACCGCCGAGGTGGCCGACAGCTCCGGCAGATTGAGCGGCATCGTCAGCGACTGGGTGGGCATACTGCCCGCTGACGATCCTCGCTTTGTGATCACCGTGGTGCTGAAGAATCCCCACAGCAGTGCCGGGGTTTTCGGCGGCGTCACCGCTGGTCCCATCTTCGCCCAGATCGGTGAATTCCTTATGCAGAAATACCAGGTCCCCACGTCCCAGCCCAGAACCGATGCTATCCCGGTAACATGGTGATACCGGCAGGCATCATGGCGTTCCCGGACGAAGGAGAGATTGCAGCATGAGTGCGCTGAGTGAATCAATCTCCCGACGGTTGACCCTGGGTCAGCTCAAGGGGCGCTACGGGCTTACCCTGGTCCCCGACTTCGCTGAACCAGTGACGGTGACCTCACTGGTGGACGACCTGCCCTCGGTGCGGCCCGGCAGTCTTTACGTGCCTGCAGACCAGCAGGTGGACCAGGGCATGATCGAGGAGGCCGAGCGTCGGGGGGCTTACGCAGCCCTGCTGCCGACTGCGGCCCGTCAAGAGGTGGGACGAGCCCGCATACCCCTGCTCTTCGGCACCATGCACCCCTGGCAGATGGGCCAGCTGCTGGCCAATGCCGCCGGTGATCCTTCGGGAGCACTGGCTGTCTTCGCCCTGGTCGGTTCCCAGGTGCAGGACCAGGTGGATCTCTTGGCCGACTTTCTGCACGTGCTGGGCAATCCCGTCGGCATTCTCAGCGCCAAGGGCTCATACTCGCTGGACCGGCGGCTGGACCTGGAATACCCCCTAAGCATGTTCGATGTGCAGCGCAATCTGTCCATCGCCCTGGAGGACGGGGCGGCCGCCGTGGTCATCTCCGTGGAGGAGCAGACCCTGTCCAGGGATGCCCTGCAGGCGGTGGACCTGGATGTGGTGGCCCTGGGCGCCCAGGAGGGCTCCACCCGCGATATGCGGCACGTGCGGCTGATTTCCAGGGCCCGCCGATACGGATTCAACCTGGGTGGACACACCATTGTGGCCCGGCGCAACGAGGAATCGGACGGGCTGGCCCGCCAGTCCCTGCCTGCGGATGCGGAAAGCGACGACCTGTCCCTGTGCATCGCCATGACCATGGCCGCCGGCGTCAAACGCAACAACATCAGGAGCGCCCTGCGCGTCTCCCGCGAAATGTCCTGAGAGGTGAGGATGAGTCAGTCTGTAGGGGCCGGGTCCATGCCCATGACCCTGGAAGAGGTCGTCGAATATGTGCACGGTCGGCTGGTCGAGGCCGGTCCTGGTCGCGAACCCGACCGGCGGTCCGTGCGCATGCGGGTGGTGACCGACTCCCGGCAGGCGGGGGTCGATGGACTCTTCGTAGCCATCAAGGGCGAGCACGTGGACGGTCATGACTATGTTCCCGGCCTGGGGGCCAAGGGTTGCCGGGCGGCCCTGGTCGACCACCTGGTTCCGGACGCTGACCTGCCTCAGATTCTTGTGGACGATACGGTTGCGGCCCTGGGGCTGCTGGCCAGGGCCAACATGGACCTCCGGCGTGAGGCCACAGGCCCCTTCACGGTCATCGGCATCACCGGCTCAGTCGGCAAGACCACGACCAAGGATCTGTTGGCCTCCCTGCTGGCCCTGCTGGGCCCTGTGGTGGCCCCGGTCGGGTCCTTCAACAACGAGATCGGCCTTCCTCTGACCGCCTTGGAGGTCGGGCCGGACACACGCTACCTGGTGGCGGAGATGGGTGCCAGCCACGTGGGCGAGATTGCGGGCCTGACCCGGATGGTTCCCCCGGACATGGCCCTGGTCCTCAAGGTGGGAGTGGCCCACCTGGGCGAATTCGGCTCCGTGGAGCGTATCGCCCAGGCCAAGAGCGAGATTGTGCAAGGCCTGGTGCCGGGCGGGACCGCCGTGCTCAATGCCGACGATCCCCGGGTGGCCGCCATGGCTGATCTGGCCTCCGGGCCTGTTCTGCGGTTTGGCATGGCCGTTCAAGGCGGCGGGCAGGGCAGCGACCTGGACGGTTCGGCTCGCTACCTGGACAGCGACAGCCTGGATAGGCCGGCCTTCGAGCTGTGCCTGCGTGGCCAGCAACCAGTTCGGCTGCGTCTGGGCATTCCGGGACGGCACAACGTCATGAACGCCCTGGCCGCCGCCACGGTAGCCCATGCCCTGGGTCTGGACGCAGAGCGCATCGCCGATGAACTGGGCCGTCAGCGTCGGATCAGTCCGCATCGGATGGCCCTATCCTCGGTCCGGCTGCCGGAAGCCTCCTTCACCCTGATCGATGATTCCTTCAACGCCAATCCCGACTCCGTGCGGGCCGGTCTGGACGCTCTGGCCGCCTGGAAGGGATCCGATGGCCCGGTCTATCGGATAGCTGTCCTGGGGGTCATGCTTGAGCTGGGCGATCGAGGGGAGCGGTTGCATCAGGAGATCGGCGCCTACTGCCGTCGTCAGGGCATCGATGCATTGGTCGCGGTGGGTTGCCGGGACCAACAGATGGATGCTCTGGTCCAGGCCCTGGTCCTTGGTGCCGGCGGCCCATCCGATCCGAGCGAGGATCACTCTGGGTCCATGCGTGTCCTCTTTGCCCAGGACGCTGACCAGGCCGACCGGATGGTCCGCCGCCTGTGCGCCAGGCATTCGGACCGGCAGAATCTGGTTCTGCTCAAGGGCTCGCACATGTCCGGCCTGTCCGATCTGGCCGACCGGTGGCAGGGCTGAGCCATGGGTCCATCGGCATCCCCGCAGCGGGGTCTAATATTCAAGGACAGAATCCAAGAGTTGGAGTACACACTGTGATTGCCCTCATCATCGGAATCCTGGTCGCCCTGGTGGTGACGCTGGCGGGGACCCCCCTGCTGATACGGCTGGTCCACCGCCTGCACTACGGCCAGTACATCCGCCAGGACGGGCCCAAGTCCCACCTGGTCAAGCGCGGCACCCCGACCATGGGCGGGCTGGTCATCAACCTGGCCATTCTGCTGGGCTGGGCGGCCTCGGCGCTCTACCGTTACCTGTCGCGGGGGGAGTCTGTGTCCCTGTCGGCCATGCTGGTCCTGTTCGCCATGCTCTCCATGGGCTTTCTGGGCTTCATCGACGACTTCGCCAAGGTGCGCAAAAAACAGAATCTGGGCCTGTCGGTCAGGGCCAAGTTCATCGGCCAGTTCATTCTGGCCACCATATACGCGGTGCTGGCCCTGAAGCTGCCCACCAAGAACGGCTACCCCAGCGCCCAGGCGGGCATATCCTTCGTGGAGCAGCCCATCATCGACTTCCGAATGGCGGGCAGCGTCCTGTCCGTGGTGCTCTTCATCATCTGGGTCAATCTGCTGATGACGGCCTGGAGCAATGCGGTCAACCTGACCGACGGCCTGGACGGACTGGCTTCGGGATCCTCCATGATCGCCTTCGTGGGCTATACGGTCATCGCCTTCTGGGAGAGCTACCACTTGAAGGGCGGCGGCCATCCCGGCCATGCCTACGCGGTCTCCGACCCCCTGGACCTGGCCATCATCGCCTGCTGTGCGGCCGTGGCCTGCTTTGGATTCCTCTGGTACAACACCAATCCTGCCTCCATCTTCATGGGCGATACCGGATCCCTGGCTCTGGGTGGGCTCTTCGCGGCCCTGTCCATCGCCACCCATACCGAGCTTCTGGCGGTCATCCTGGGCGGGCTCTTCGTGGGAGAGGCAGCCTCCGATGTCATCCAGGTGGGCTACTTCAAGCTCACCCACAAGCGGGTCTTCAAAATGGCGCCCATCCACCACCACTTCGAGCTGATGGGCTGGCAGGAGTCCAAGGTGGTCGTCCGGTTCTGGATGGTGGACCTGATCTTCGTCCTGTTGGCCCTGGTCTGCTTCTATGCGGACTGGGTGGTCCGCTCCGGGCTGCCCATCTGAGTGCGTCCATTCACGGTACCGGACTTCGGCAGCCGGTATCATGCCAAGCAGATGCCGGAGCTAGCGGAATGAGGTGTTCATGGATATGGACTTGAGCCAGAAGCGTGTACTGGTCGCCGGGCTGGGCATTTCCGGACGGAGTGTGGCCGCAGCCCTGCGAGGACGAGCAGCCGGGGTGACCACTGTGGACCAGCGCGCCCCACAGGCCGATCTTCATGACTTCGGCCAGGTGGATTGGTGCCAGGTGGACTTGGTCATGGCTTCGCCTGTCTTCAATCCGCGCACCCCATTTATCCTCGAGGCGCAGCGTCGGGGCATTCCAGTGGTCAGCGAGGTGGAGATGGCTTGGATGCTGCGGGTGCCCTCAGTCGGGACCGGCCGCCCAGCCCCCTGGATAGGGATCACCGGAACCAACGGCAAGACCTCGACCACCAGGATGGTCGCCTCCATGATGCAGGCCAGCGGGTTTACGGCCCCTGCGGTGGGCAACATCGGCAAGGCCGTCTCCACAGCCGTCCTGGACCCCGACAATGACATGCTCTGCGTGGAGCTGAGCTCCTTCCAGTTGCACTTCACTTTCTCGCCGGCCCTGGAGTGCGCGGCCATCACCAATCTGGCCGACGACCACCTGGACTGGCATGGGGGCTTCGAGGCCTATGCGGCCGACAAGGCGCGCATCTACCGGGGCGTGCGCAAGGCCCTGGTCTACAACGCCGATGACTCCCGGGTCTCCGATCTGGCCAGGCAGGCACAGCCAGCCCCGGGCTGCCGACGGGTGGGCTTCACCCTGGGGCAGCCCGAGTCCGGACAGCTGGGCGTGGAGGACGGTTGGGTCGTGGATCGCAGCGGATTGACCGGTCAGGACCTTGATGAGGGTGTCAGGTTGGTTCGGGTGGCGGATCTGACGGACCTGTGCGAGCCCGATGGCACGGTCTATCCCCATCTGCTGGCTGATGCCCTCTGCGCTCTGGCTCTGGCACTGGGCGCCGGGGCCAGGGTCGACGCGGCCATCGAGGCCATGCGCGCTTTCACGCCCGGCGACCACAGGATCAGCACCGTGGCCACCCTGGGCCAGGGTTCGCAGGCCGTCCGATTTGTAGACGATTCCAAGGCCACCAACGCCCACGCCGCCGAGGCCTCCTTGGCCAGCTACCATGACGGCCAAGTGGTCTGGTTGGCCGGTGGACTGGCCAAGGGCGCCCGCTTCGAAGATCTGATCCGGTCCCGCAGATCCAAGTTGGCCGCAGCCGTAATCATCGGCCAGGATCAGCAGCCCATGCTCCAGGCCATCAAGGACCAGGCGCCCGATCTTCCGGTTACCCTGATCGACCCCGATGCAGGCGACCAGGTCATGGCCCGGGCCGTTCGTGCGGCCGGCTCCTATGCACGCCCCGGGCAGGTGGTTCTGTTGGCACCTGCCTGCGCCTCCATGGATCAGTTCGCCTCCTATGCCGACCGGGGTGACCAGTTTGCCCAGCAGGCAACACAATGGGTCCACGAGCATGAAGCGCGACGCTGATCCGCACACGGCTTCCTCCCGGGGGTCTGGCGGCAAGGGGGACTACCGGGGATGGCGGGCCATCCTCAATCCGCTCTGGTGCTACTACGGCTTTCTGGCGACGGTCGTCGCCACCACGGTCTTCGGCCTGATGATGGTCTTCTCCTCCTCGGCTGTGGATCTGGTGGCCCAGGGCAGCTCACCCTGGAGCCAGGTCATTCGCCAGAGCATATACGCAGTGATAGGGCTGCTGCTGGCCCTACTGGCCGTGAGGATCAGTGTCGACCACTACCGGAACTGGAGCACTTGGTTCCTGATCGCCAGCCAGGGCATCCAGCTGCTGACCCGTACGCCGCTGGGGCGTTCTGCCAACGGCAATGAGGGGTGGATCTCGGTGGGGGGCGTCTCCATGCAGCCGGCCGAGCTGCTCAAGCTGGCCCTGTGTCTGTGGCTGCCCCAGGCCCTGATCGAAGCCCAGCGGCAGGTCGGCAAGGATTCCGACCTGAAGAGCCTGGCCAAGGCCTATGCCAAGCCGGCCGCCGGTTTTCTCGTCAGTTTCCTGCTGATCATGCTGGGCAAGGACCTGGGAACGGCCATGATCATCGTCATCATCGGCTTCGTGGCCTTCCTGGTCTCGGGCTTTCCCCTGCGCTGGCTGCTCAGCCTGGCAGTCCTGGGCATGGCCGCGGTCATCGGCTTTTCGGTCTACGGCAACAGCAACCGGACCCAGCGGATCATGGCCGCCTATGGCAAGTGCTCGGCCGATGACATTCAGGGGGTCTGCTACCAGTCCATCCACGGGCTCTACGCCATGGCCTCGGGGGGGCTGACCGGGGTCGGGCTGGGCAACTCCAGGGAGAAGTGGAACTACCTGCCCGAGGCACACAATGACTTCATCTTCGCTGTCATCGGCGAGGAGCTGGGCTTTGTAGGGGCAGCCATGCTTATTCTGGTCTTTGTGGTGATGGGCTGGTGCATGCTGAGAATCGCCCTGACCACCAAGGACCGGTATGCGGGCATGGTGCTGATCTGCCTGGATGTGTGGCTGGTGGGCCAAGCCCTGGTCAACATCTGCGTGGTTCTGGGGCTGCTGCCGGTCATCGGGCTGCCCCTGCCCTTTGTATCGGCTGGAGGGACCGCCCTGATCTCCTGCCTGGCTTCGGCCGGGGTGGCTCTGAAGATGATTCGGACCCAACCGGACGTGATGGCAGCCACGGACGGGTCCTGAGATGCGGAATGGACAAGGCGGAAAGGAAGCGGATTCACGGATGACGACAGCGACGAGGACCGAGAAAGGGATGCCTGGGGATGACCAGAAGCATGCCGGGAAAGGCGCTGGTCCCCATCTGGTGTTGGCCGGCGGGGGGACGGCAGGGCATGTCAACCCCCTGCTCAGTGTGGCTGCGGCCATTCGGGAGCGCTGCCCCCAGGCGGCTGTCAGCGTGATCGGCACTGCCGTCGGGTTGGAGCACGACCTGGTCCCGGCCGCCGGACTTCCCCTGGACCTGATTGAGAAGGTTCCCTTCCCTCGTCGTCCCGGCAAGGCCGCCCTGGACTTCCCCCGGCGTTGGCGGCGTGAGGTGCAACGGGTACGAGGGTATTTGCAGAATCGGTCGGCCGACCTGGTGGTCGGCTTTGGCGGCTATGCCTCGGCGCCTGCCTACAGGGCCGCACGAAACCTGGGTCTGCCCATCGTTGTCCATGAGCAGAACGCCCGGGCGGGCATGGCCAACAAGCTGGGTGCCCGCTGGGCCGATTTCGTGGGTACGGCTTATGAGGATACCGGCATCCGGGCCCGGGCCGGAGTGCCCGTGCACCGTGTGGGTCTGCCCCTGCGTCCGGCCATCGCCCGACTGGCCAGGCAGATGGAGGCCGACCCTGCAGGAGCCCGCCGGGAGTCTGCGCAGTCTCTGGGGTTGGATCCCGACAGGCCCATCCTGCTGGTCACCGGAGGATCCTTGGGTGCGCTCAGCCTGAACAAGGCGGTGGCTGGCGCGGCAAGGCAGCTGCTGGATCGAACCCAGGTCATCCATCTGACGGGACGTGGCAAGGCCGACCAGGTCAGGGAGCAGGTGGCGGCTGACCTGGGCGATGCGGCAATCAACGATCTGGACCCGGCTCATCGGGGCCAGGGGGACTACCACATGGCCGAATACCTGGAGCGGATCGATCTGGCATTTGCCTGCGCTGATCTGGTGGTCTGCAGGGCTGGTGCCGGCTCCGTCAGCGAGCTGGCAGCCCTGGGTGTGCCCGCCGTCTACGTGCCCCTGCCCATCGGCAACGGTGAGCAGCGGTTCAACGCCCAGCCGGTCGTGCAGGCCGGGGGAGGGCTCATGGTGGATGATGCGGCCCTGGATGCCCAATGGGTGGCTGACCATGTCCCTGCTCTTATGGCCGACGGGGATAGGCTGGCTGACATGCGCCGACGGGCCTGGGGGTACGGGATTCGCGATGCCGCCCAGGTGATGGCCGAGCAGATCCTGACCATGGCCGACCAACACCTTGCCCGCAAGGACTCCGGGAGGGCCTAATCGGGCATAATGGAGGCAGGCGATTGGCGACCGTCCTAAATGGTCCTGAACTGTTGGAGGAGATGCAACTACTGTGCCCAAGCATGAATTGAATACAGTGCCCGGTCGACAGGACGGTGGTGAACGGTCCCTGCCGGTCCTGGACCCCTGTCTGCCTGCCCTGGCCCAGGCCGGAGTGCACGACCCCAAGGATCTGGGGCCCACGCACTTCATCGGCATCGGAGGGGCCGGGATGAGCGTGCTGGCCGAGATGCTCCACCAGGAGGGGGTGCAGGTCTCCGGATCCGACCGTGCCGAGGGGGACAAGACCCGTCGTCTGCGTCAGCTGGGGATCCGGGTCGTCATCGGCCAGGACGCCCGCAATGTAGCCGGGGCGCGCACGGTGGTCTGGTCCAGTGCCATCAAGCCTGACAATCCCGAGATTCTGGCAGCTCGTGACGCCGGAGCCCGGCTGGTTCATCGCAGCGACATTCTGGCCCTGCTCATGGCATCCAGGATTTCGGTCACCGTGGCCGGCGCCCATGGCAAGACCACCACCAGCGCTCTCTTGGCCCACCTGTTGGCCAAGGGCGACCAAGGGGATCTGGCCGATCCCAGCTATGCCATCGGGGGCAGCCTCCAGAGCGACCAGGGGCCCATGGACGGCGGGCATGTGGGAGCCGGACGGGTCCTGGTGGCCGAGGCGGACGAGTCCGACGGCAGCTTTGGCAAGTACACTCCCGACATCGCCATCATCACCAACGTGGAGCCCGACCATCTGGACCACTATGGCACGGCCGATGCCTTCCACCAGGCCTTCGTGGAACATGCCCGGCATGCCCGACGATTCCTGGTGGTCTGCGGGGATGACCAGGGCGCCCTGGAGGTGCTGCAGCGGCTGCACGGGGACTGCCAGGCCAAGATCATCGTCTATACTTCGGATCCCCGACTGAGTATGGACTCCCTGCCCGAGGTCCTTGGCCTGGTCCGCATCGGGTCCGAGTCCGAAAGCAGCGGCAGCGGTCGTGAGCATTGCCGTCTGGCTCTCCCCGCGCAGGTGCTCCAGGCGGCAGGCTTGGAGGCCGGCAAGCCGCTCGAACTGCAGGTGGACCTGGCGATTCCCGGTATTCACAACGCCCGCAATGCCGCCGCAGCCATCATCGTCGCCATCCTGCTGGGGATGGATCCTGATACGGCCGCCGCTTCCGCCGCAGACTTCCGTGGGGCCTCTCGTCGCTTCGAGGTCCGTGGCGGCCGGCATGGGGTCACCGTGGTGGACGATTACGCCCATCATCCCACGGAGATCGCCGCCTTGTTGACCGCCGCCAGACGGCGTTATCCGGGTCGGACCATCAGGGTGCTCTTCCAACCACACCTGTATTCGCGCACCGCCATCTTTGCCGACCGTTTTGCGCAGGCTTTGTCCCTGGCGGACGATGTGACCGTCACCGACATCTTCCCTGCGCGTGAGCTGGCCAGCGATTTTCCGGGTGTGGATGCCGGAACCATCCCCGCAGCGGCCAGCAAGGCAAAGGACCAGGAGTCTCAGGATTCCGGGAATAGGTCGGCTGGAGCCATCTTCCGGGCCTGCCCGGACATGCATCAGGCGGCTCTGGACCTGGCCGAGCGGGCGGAGCCGGGGGATGTGATCCTGACCGTCGGCGCAGGCGATGTCACCGACATGGGGCCGGTCATTCTTGACAGGCTGGCTGAACGGGACGAGCAGTGAAGACCGGCAAGGGTCGCCGCGTCTCCAGCGGGGCTTCGTCCAGGACCAGGGCCGTCCGGGCTGCCAAGGCCGCACGGGAGGCCCGGTCTGGGCGCACCAAGTCTTCGGAAAAGGAACAGAGGACCAGCAGAACCGCCAGATCGGCCAGGTCGACTGTTTCCGATGGTGCGGCACTGGCAGGCCGCCGGTCCAAGACTGGGAAAACCGGCAGCGAGGGCAGGCGTCTGAAGCGGTCCGAGCATCTCAAAGGGTCGAAGCGTCTCAGGGGTCGTCCGGGTCGTACCAGGAATCCAGGCGGATCACGGACTCGCAGTGCCAGATCCGCCTCCTCATCCTCCCGCTCCCTGGTAAAAAGGAACAACGCCTCAGCTTCCAAGTCTGTGGCCTCACGCTCTACAGGTTCGGCCGGCGGATTCGTCGATGCCCGGACCATACCGCCGGATCGGCCCGTCTCAGGCAGGATAGGCACCGATCAGGAGGAGCAGGGGCTGGGGATCTTCGTTCGTCCCAAGGTGCTGGACTTTCAGGCCCGTGTGCGTGAGAAGAAGAAGGTCAGCCGCAGACTGGTCCTGATTCGGACAGGTGTCGTCATCCTGGTCATGGCTATGATTGCAGGACTGGCATGGCTGCTCTTCCTCTCGCCGGTCTTCCGCCTGCAGACCGACCAGGTCAATGTCAGCGGCGGCAATGCCTGGGTGTCCGACGATCGTGTGGCCTCAATCGTGGCCCATCAGGGGGATCGCTCGCTGCTGCTGATTTCCACCAATGGTGTCGAGCAGGAGATCAGCGGCATGGCCGGGGTGACCGATGCCAAGGTCCGCAAGAGTTTTCCGCACGGTCTGGAGGTGACCTTCGATGCCCAGGAGCCCACGGCGGTCTTCAAGGATGCACAGGGCAAGCTGACGGCCGTCGACAGGCAGGGGAGGGCGCTCAACACTGTGTCCAAGCCGGTGGACGGGGTGCCGGTCATCCAGGTGGCCACCGTCAAGCGGGCCCAGCAGGATCAGGCGGTCAAGCAGACCCTGCGGATTCTGTCGAGCATGCCCGAGGCCATGCGCCATTCGGTGACCAAGGTGACTGCGGAGACCCAGGATTCCATCACCACCGAGCTGGATCAGGGCAGGCATGTCATCATCTGGGGCGACGGCTCCGACCTGAAGCTCAAGCAGGCCGTGGTCGACAAGATCATCAATGATCCGTCCAAGATTGGCGACAAGCATCAGTTGGACGTATCGGCGCCTCTGCGACCCATCGTTAAATAGTCGCTGGAGGAACAGCCGTCTTCATCAGCCTGTCGGTGTCCAGCAGGATGGTCACAGGGCCGTCGTTGACCAGATTCACTCGCATGTGGGCACCGAAGCGACCTTCGGCGACAGGGACACCGGTCGCGGCCAGGGCCCGGTTCAGGTCCTGCCAGATGCTCTGGGCATGTTGGGGCTCTCCGGCCGCCATGAAGCTGGGACGGTTGCCGCGACGCAGATCCGCATAGAGGGTGAACTGGGAGATGGAGAGGATGGAGCCGCCGCAGTCCAGGACCGACCGGTTCATCCGGCCCTCCTCGTCGGCGAAGATACGCATTCGTGTCAGCTTGCGCACGGCATAGTCCACCTGGTCAGCCCCGTCGCCATCCTGGACGGCCACCAGAAGCAAGAGGCCCGTGCCGATGCTCTGGGGTTTGAAATCAGGATCCGGCTGCCCCTGTTCGTCGACCACATCAACCTGGGCACGGCTGACCCGCTGTATGACGATTCTCATGGTTCCAGTCTAAAGACTTCAGGCGTTGTTGTAGTGTCGCAGGGAAAAGCTGGAGCGGTACCTGGTTGGTGTCAGGCCGGAGAACCGTTTGAAGACCCGCATGAAGTACTTGGGGTCGTCATACCCGCAGGCCTCGGCGATTTGGCTGACGCCCATGCAGGTCGACAGGAGCAGCTCCTGCGCCCTTTCGATGCGCACCCGCCTGATCTGCCCGGTGATGCCTATGCCGAACCGCCGCTTGTAGATGGTCGACAGGTAGGAGGGCGAGTAATTGAAGTTCTCCGCCACGCTGGCCACACTGATCCGGTCGCAGGCGTTGATGCGGATCCAATCCTGGACCTTCTGGAGGGTGCTGTCCTCGTCGTCCGCTTCCTGAGGGTCCTTGGGCGCGGGCCTTCCCATGGAGATCTCCATGAGCAGACAGGTCATGAAATAGCTGCAGTAGGGGCTGGGCTCCGGGTAGGTGCGCTGATAGATGTCCAGCAGCTGGTTGAACATGACGGTCACCCGGTTGTTGTCTGCCAGGCGAAAATCCAGGGGCAGCACCACGCGTGCCGCGCCCTGGCCCTTTCCATCCCTCTGTTCGTCAGTCAGGCCCTGAACCCCTTTCCAGTCGGGCAAGGTGAAGTGGGCCCAGTAGAAGGTCAGCGGTTCCTGTCCCAGTCGTCGACTGCCCTCATGAGGGGTGCCGGGCGGGATCAGCAGCAGACCTCCTGCCTTCAGATCATGATGCCGCCCGGCTACGGTCAGCGGGAGGACGCCCTTTTCAACCAGAATCAACTCAAAGCTGTCAACGGTGCGGCGCTCATGAATCCATCCTGGGGTGCCGATGAAGCGCCCTGCGGATTTGAAGACCGCCGCATCGTTGGGGAAACTGGTGATGATTGCCTGATACGTGCTGACCGTCCTTACTGTCTGTGACTTCTTGGCCTGAGGACGCGGTCAGTGGCTGGCCACCTCGACGTAGGCATGGTAGGGCTGGTCATGGTCAATGGTCCAGAGGGGGACGAATTTCAAGCCGCTGTCCCGGTGACGGAAGATCAGCTTTTCGCCCTGGCGCTCGAAGGCGGACCCGGGATCCTTCCGGTCGATGTCAAGGCTCTGCATGTCGGTGCTGGGGCTCAAGGCGGCAAGCACGTAGGGGCCCCAGGCCACGGCGGCCAGGGAGGGCCTGTCAGGGGTGCCGATCAGCCGGATGGTCGGGTCGAACGTCAGCGTGACGGTGGTTCCTGACCAGGAATCCAGACCGCAGGCGCTCGCATCAAGTACCGCCACAGCCGGGTCGGTACCCATGAGAGTCTGGGAGACCGGGGTGCCATCGATGTCGATGTGGAACCTGCCGCGGGTCCAGGCGGGGATGCGCAGGGCCAGGCGCGGCCTGTCCAGAGCCTCTATGGTGATGGTCACCTTCTCGGGGTGGCGGTCGTCCACGTCCACGTTCAGGGCGATTTTACGGTCGATGTCGTTTAGGCTGCAGGGCAGATACTGCTCGATCCACAGGGTCGTCTCGTCCGTGTAGAAGGCTCCATCGGCGTAGTAGAAGTGCGATTCCAGGCCGGTGCCGTGGCAGCAGCTGTTCTCCTCATCGAACTCCTTGCGGCCGCCCGGTTGGGTGGGGAAGAAGTAGAGGCTGCCGCCCTGGGGCACATGGTCGGTGCTGGCGGCGATGTGGTTGAGTGTGGTCAGCTCGGTGTAGTCTGCATACTCCTGGTCTGGGTCGAAGGAGAACAGGAGCGCCGACAGCTTGAGCAGATTGTAGGAGGCGCAGGACTCGGCGGTGTTGTCCTTGAGCAGGGCGCCGATCACGTCGGGCTGCTGGAACATCTCCCCTTGCCCGGTGCCGCCCATGGCATAGATGTGATGGCCCATGACCGACTTGAGGAAGAACTCGGCCTGCTGCAGGTAGTAGGGCAGTCCAGTATGGCGGAAGAGCTCCACCGAACCGATGACCTGGGGGATGTGCTGGTTGCCATGCAGCCCGCCAAGGGCATCCACCTTCTGACGCATGGGGACCATGAGACGGTCGTTGTCGAAGAGGCGGGCGGCCTCCAGGTGCTCCTTACGGCCGGTGATGGCGTACAGATGGGCCAGGGATTCGTTCATGCCGCCGAACTCGCCGGCGATGTACATGCTCCACATGTTTTGCAACTGCTCGTGGGGGAGACGGTGGACGCGGTCATAGACCCAGTCGCCCAGATCCGAGGCCACGCGCAGAGCCGTTTCATTGCCGGCAAAGTGGTAGGCGTCGATCAGCCCCGCCAGGATCTTGTGCAGAGTGTAGTAGGGCGCCCAGATGGTGGGGTAGGGCGCGTACTGTTCCAGCTTGTCGAACTGGCTCTCGTCGTAGGCCGACAGGAAGCCCGGCTTGGTGGTCCCGCTCTTTGCAAAGGCGGTCTGGACCTCGGCGAGCCCGTCGACCAGATAGGTCAGCTTGGTCCGAATGTCCTCGTCGCCCGTAGCCGCATACCCCAAGGCGTATGCGGACAGGACGTGGCCGGTGGTGTGGCCGCGCAGGTTGGAGTCCGGAGCATCCCAGCCGATCATGGGCTTGGCGCCCTTGGTGTCCAGGTGGGCGGCCCGGCGGAACTCCACCAGGAGCTGGTCGTCGTCCAGAGTCTTCAGGAAGGCTATCCGTCGGCGCTGGTTGCCTGCCAGCATGCCATCGCCGGTCAGCCGCACGCGGGAGATTGGCACGCGGCGGACCCTGGGGCTGGAATCCACAGGCTGTTCTGGGTCTTCGTCAACCACCTGAACCTTGCATTGCAGGCGGATGTCGCTTCCGTCGATGGACCCCTGGAAGTCGTGCTCGCCGATCTGCTCGTCCCGCTGCCCAACGCCTTCGTCCCAGTTGACCCGCTGGGAGACCTTCTGCCCGTCCTTGGTCAGCACGGCCGTGAACATGGGCAGATAGTAGGTGGTGCCCTTGCGCGCTTTGATCTCGATGGGGTAGACCTTGCGCACTTCAATCTTGTTGGGCATCTGCAGCACGGTCACATCGAAGCTGCGCTGGGCCCTGGCACCGCCCTTTGTGACGGTTGCGGTCAGGGTCACGTTCCGGTCGCCCCGACCGTATTCGGGCTGGTTGACCTTGCCTTGAGGGTTCACCCACCGATCGTCGCTGCTGGTCCATTCGATGGCGGTTCCCTCCACCCCCTCGGTCGGCAGTTTCAGGTCGAAGTCCACGGTGCCCGTGTTGCCGATGTAGATCTGACGGGCCGCCTCATCGACGCAGTCCTGATCGGTGTGCATGGATGATGTCATGATGAATTACCTACTTCCTCCGCTGACAGGCGGATTCTGGCCGGTCATGGTTTCCGTCGGGTCGTCTCCGATCCGTCGGCGCCGCTCTGCCCCGACGCCTTCGTGCGCCTTACCCCATCAGTCTATGGACGGAAGCCCGATCAGGAAGGTGGGGGAAATCGTCGAATGGGTGGACAATCTTGTGTCTTTGGCCTGGAGTGGTTCAGGCTGGCTTCTATTCTCTTGCAATCCGTGCAATGGCGCGCTTTCTGAGCAAGGAACGTCCTGCCAGGGGAGCTTTGCCGAGCAGCTGCCGGATGGCATTACCGAGAAATATCCACCTTTTCCCGCTCTCTTTGCACCTAAGGCCGAGGGACAGAAGATTTACCGTTCAGAGTGGAACAGCCTGTGGTTCCACGCAGAGCAAAAGAGTGCCGAACAACGAGGGTCGGTGCCATTGAGAAGCGAGGAGAAGCGTATGGCAACACCAACGGAAAACGGTGGCGAGCAACCGGATATCGTGGTCGATGAATCCGGTCTCAAGGTTGACCGACGACAGGAGGAGGAGCTGAACCAGCTGAGGGCGGACCGCTCCTTCTTCGGCTACCCCAAGGGCATCGGTGCCCTGGCGGCCGGCAATTTCTTCAATTCGATCTGTTGGGCCTCCTACGGGGCCGTGACGATCTACTACCTTTATAAGCCTTGGACCCAGGGTCTGGGATTCAGCCAGGGGGAGGCAGCACAGCTTATAGCCATCGTGGCGGCCATCAATTCCATGTTCGGCATCGTGGGCAGCTGGCTGGCGGATCGGGTGTTCGGGGCGCGCAAGGCCCTGGTCATCGGCAACATTGTCAAGGGGCTGTCCTGCGGGCTCTTGGCCATTCCGGCCTTCTCCGTCAGTCAAGGCCGAGCTATGGCCATCGTGGGCATGATCCTCATGAACCTGCCCATCATGGGGGCGTCGAACGCCTCGCTGACAGGCATGCTCTTCCATCGCAAGGACAACCGTCGTGACGGCGCTTTCGCTATTCACGCCATTGCCAACAACATTGCCGGGTTCATCACCCCGATCATCTCCGCCCAGTTGGGGCTGATCAACTATCATTACGGATTCGCGATAGGAGCGGTCGCTGCGCTGATTTACGCCGCCATCATCGGCGTGCCGGGCAATCGTTTCTTCGGTTCGCTAGGCTCCAAGCCCTCCCGCCCGCTCAACAGCCAGGAGTGTAAGCGCTACGGATGGGGTGCCCTGGGCGTGCTGGTGGTGATCGGCCTGTTCATCGCCGTCCTCCTTGCCACCCACAAGGTCAGCGTCAACGCGCTGGCCAGTACGGTCAGCTCATGCACCTTTGTAGTGGCCATCGCCTTCTTCCTGGTCATCTGGCGTTCCAAGAGGATCGTCGGAGTGGAGCGTCGTCGGCTCAAGGCCTTTGTGCCCATCGTGATCATGCAGATTGTTGCAGGGGTGGATTACGCCATTCAGGGCACCACCCTGCTCATGTTCCTGGACCAGCGGATCAACAGAAAGTTCGGCAGCATTGAAATCGCGCCGGGCTCCTTCAACACTCTCGTGGGCATCATCGCCATGCTGGCCGGCATCTTCTTCAGCTGGTTCTGGTTGACCGACACGGGCAAGCGGTGGAAGTCCACCAACCGTCTCTGGTTCGGATTCGCTTTCTTTGGCATCTCCAACCTGCTGCTGATCGTTCCCACCGTGGTGCTCAATCCTCATACGGCCAGGTATTCCGTGCTCTGGCTGCTGCTCTACTATGTGGTCTCCAACTTCGGCGGCTTCCCCTATGGCGTTGCGGCCAACTCGACCGTGGCGGCCATCGCACCCAAGTCCTACGAGACCCAGATGCAGACCGCCTTCACCCTGTCGGCTGCCATCGGCACAGCCATCATGCTGCTGGTTTATGGCAGACTGACCACCCTGGACCAGCAACTGCCGCTGATGTTGATCATTGGCATTGTCGAAATCGTCGTGGCTGTGGTGGTCATGCTCTTCCGAGGCAAGATAGACGCTACGGTCATGTCGGATTGAGCAACTCGTTCCCTGCCGAAGGATGGGTCTTCTGCGGGAACCGTGATACATGACTGTCGCATGGATGACCTGCGCGTCTGGTGCTCGGATCAGAGTCGGATGCTCTGATTCGGGCGTCAGACGCGCAAGTTTGTGCTCGAGGCTGGGGTAATGTCGGATATCGACGATTGTTGCGATGACGGCCCGGTGTCGCTTGTTTGTACAGATATAGCCATTAATTGACTGATGCGGTCATAATCCAGTCGGTCTGAATGTCCTCGCCCAAGGTGAAGGCATGCTCGCCGGTCCGTTTGAAGCCCATGGTTTGGTAGAAACGTTGGGCGGGGCCTTTGTGTTCCCATGCGCATTCGTCCGGCCATATTTTGCTCAGGATCCTGAGACTTGCCCGGTGCGGTGGTCAGTACAATCCACCAGGACATGATCCCTTTTCGGCTAGTTTTGTTGTTGTTTGGAGACCTGAACAAGATTCTGAGCATCGGATGGTGGACTGAGCAGGGGAATGGCCGACGGCCCATTGTAAGAAGGAATCAGGGTTAATTCAGGGTCGTTTCAGGGGTTTGCCGGATGTTGTCTCCCGCGCCGATCAACTATTTATATAAATAGAGTAATCCGGCAGAGTGTATGCACGAGGACGTGGCAGGTGAATGAAACATGACTTGGGCCTTGCGTGACCTGAAAGCCAATAGCGGCATTTGGGCTGGCGTCTTTATCGTTCTTCTGGTTACCCAAACCCTGCTCTGTGCCATGAGCGTGAGCATGGGAGTCAACAGCTATTACCAGGGTCTGTCGGTCAAGACCAGGGATCCCGCCAAGAGTCTGGCTTCGGCCCTGAGTCTGGTCTTCCTCACGGTCATTGTGCTCGGCTGCTT
The DNA here is from genome assembly GCF_016100735.1 of Bifidobacterium sp. W8104. NCBI lineage: Bacteria > Bacillati > Actinomycetota > Actinomycetes > Bifidobacteriales > Bifidobacteriaceae > Bifidobacterium > Bifidobacterium sp. W8104. The sequence goes on along the minus strand of NZ_JACFRW010000001.1, from coordinate 216,274 downwards.
GGTGATCAAGCAGACACTGCAGGCATCAATTCGCCAACGTCGGCGAGGCCTGGCCCTTATCTCGCTGTTGGGAGCCACGCCTAAGCAGATCCTGCTACTTACACTTTTGCAGGTGATCATTCTGATTCTGCCGGCCTCCCTTGTTGCCGTGGCTCTTTCACCTGCGCTGGCTGGAAGGATCCTCGATTGGTATTCCACCGGGATGCGAATGCCGGTACATTTTGCTTTTACCTGGCGCAGTTTTCCCGGGTCTGCCCTGACCGGTCTTACAGTGGGATTGGCCACGGCCGTCTTGGCGACCAGCCGGACATTGCGGGATTTGGGAAAGACGACACCTGTCCGGGTGGTGCGCCGTGCTGAGGAGAGCGAATCGATTGACCGCCCCCGACATGGACGTGGTCTTGTATCCCTTTTTCTTGGGCTGGCCTTGCTGCTGTTGCCGTTGCCTGTCTTTGCCTATCTTTCGCACAGCGGCTCTGGGCCCTTGGATCCTAAGCAAGTCCAGGCGGTCATAAGTGCCGTTGGAAGTGGACCGCTTTTCGCCATTCTCTTGCTTCTGATAGCCTTGGCTCGCGCTGGTGGGCCGGTTATAGGCAGGGCCACTCAACTCTGGACTGCTCTGGTGCCGTCATCGTCTGCCGTCTGGCGGATAGCGCGTTCACAGGCTGTGGTCAGGAGTCGAGACACTACATTCGGCTCAACAGTTATAGCTCTGACTGCCTGTATGTTTCTGGTCGGCGGTCTGTTGGCTGCCGGAGGCACCAGTACCGTCGCCATGAACAAGGTACCGGGAATAGCGAATGCCACATCAGGTGGAACCTTGGAGTTGCTCTATGGTTTCTGGGCAGCGTTGCTTGTCGCCCTGGTCGGCGTGATCGCGGGATTCGCTATCGCCGCTCGGGATCGTGACCTCGATCTGGCGCTCCTGTCAATCGCTGGGGCAAAACCGCAGCAGCTTACTGCTATATCCACATTGGACGGCACCATCGTGATGACTACAGGCATTATCATCGCAGCAGGCGGCACCGGACTGGTCGGACTGAGCACAGCTATGGTCTACTGGCCCCTTATACACAGTCTGTCCGTAGTTTTTCCTTGGCAGTTTTTCCTTATCTGCGGGTTGCCGATCATCGTCGTCGGGTCGCTGGCGACCATGCTGACGGCGCGGCCTGCATTGAGACGCTCGCCCATAGCTATTCTGCAAGGGGCCATAGGCGAATGATCGACAATGAACTTTTACTCCTGGACTCGCGATGCGTAATTGAGGGGTCTTGCCGAGCATTGATCGCGGCCATGGCTGTGTGACATATTCGTCAATCTGCGGTTCCTTGCCGTATTGACCGGCACTGGTCAATACGGCAAATGCATGTTGGTTGCTCGAAGATGGGTATCGTCATTATGGCATGTTGATCTTGAGGAGATCCTGCTGACGATTAATTTTTAACTGAGAAGTGGATAAACAATTGGCGGTCAAATTTGTGTATTGGGTACAGTGACTCGCGCCAGTCGGAACAAGGCTCGATCACCCAGACTTTCACATATGTCACAGTGTTTGATCGTGGCTGCCGGTGGTCATCAAGGTAAGAATCATTCGATTCTTATCGCGCTTGTATACCAGGAGCCAGTCTGCGTCGACATGTAGCTCCTCATATTTGGACCAGCGTCCTTTCAACTGGTGATTTCGGTATCTACGTTTAAGCAGTGCTGAATTGTAGTCAGCCAAATCGTAGAGCACTTGATCGAGCCTGCTTAAGTCGAAATGCTTCTTCTTGATTTTCTTGACATCACGCAGAAACTTCTGTGTATATGCAAACTCATACATGATGGATGATGTCTTTCATATTCTCTACATCACCCGCACGAGTGACCGGCGAAGCCTCAGCTTCCTCCATTTCCATGTCAAATTTGGAAAGTTGGGAGCGAAATGGAAGTCCTCCTTCGCGCAGGGACTGAGAGAGAAACATGTTAATCGCCGTGCCGAGATCAAGACCTAGATCTTCGAAAAGCTGTGAGGCTCGACGCTTCATATCTTCGCTGGTGCGAATTTGAATTCGCGCTGTCTCTTTCATTACTTTCACCTTCCGATTGCTCAATTAGTCCTCGTTATCTCCAGAATTATATCATTCTTGCTCCGATTGGAGTTGCCTTGGAGTTGTCTTGGAGTTATTTTAACTCTGAAAATAAAGCAAAGAGATGACCAAGAATTCATGAATAAGATTGTGTGGACAATATGATGCACTAGAAATGCAAAGAGATGGATTCTTGAACCGTAAAAGCGGTATACAAAGGGCCAGCCAAGTTGCCTCGGCCGGCCCTTGTTTTGTGGAGCTGCGGGGAATTGAACCCCGGTCCGGTGACCGCACCCTCAGTCTTCTACGTGCGTAGTCTGCTGGCCTTTGTGGCTATCTGTCTGCCCCCACCTGTGTCGCAGACAACCGGTGGCGGGCATAGCCGCAGTAAAAGTCCCCGAACCGCCCTGTGGCGCAGCAGTTCAGGCAAGTCTTCTTAATGACGCTCAGCATCCCCCCGAAGGCGAAGGGGAGTGAACGGAGCAGCTGCTCACTGGTTAATCCTGGCGCGAAGCTCAGGCAGCGAGAGCGAACTCAGTGCGGTTAGATTTAGCACTTGTTGTTTGCGGGAGGACATTAACGAGCGGACCCCCGCGTTCTCGGCACGCTTCCCTGCGACGAACAGGTCACCGTCGAAACCGATCAGCCCCAATCTTGAATTATCAAGCTCTGCCGGTGCCGTTGCGGACCAGCCTCGTCAGTATACAACAGATGGACGCCGCGGATATTCCCGCTTCTCCCTCGGCATTGACTCCAATTTCGGTCAAGCCACAGAGCCCAGTCGGTTGGTGGCATAGTCACTGAAGGCATGCACCTCCTCCACGTCCTCGTGGAAGGCCTCCCGCTTGGTGTCGTTGAAGAGGAAGATGTTGAAGCGAGGCATGTCATCACCGGCAAAGGGGATGAAGCGCAGGCCGTCGCCAGGATGCACGCCGGCCGAGGTGATCAGGCTGCAGACCAGGCCGGATGTGGTCACCATTTTCAGTGTTTCCACGTCGGAGACTTCAATCAGGTGGCTGACCGGTTCAGACAGGTGAATCAGCCGTTGGGCGGCCTGGGCATGGACGAAATCGCGGTTGAGGGTGGCGAAGGGGACATCCCCGGGAAGCATGGACAGGTCCTCGGGGTGCAGGCTGGTCATTCCCGTCGTGCCCAGTCGTTCGACCATGGACTGGGTGCAGACCATGCCGAAGGGGAAGGAGGCCAGCTTGGTCGTCTCCACCCCATCCACGCTCAGCGACTCGTCCACGCTGGCCACCGCCCCATAGTCCACACGGTGGGCCTCTATCTGGCTCAGCAGCTTTTGGGACCCTATGGTTTCTACAGTTGTGTTCTTGTCTGGTCCGCACTGCCCTTGCCGCCCTTGTTCTGAGCTCAGCAGCGATGAGATGATGGGTGGCAGTCCGATGGTGCGCCGTCGAATCCCGGTCCTCGCAGCCAAGGCCTCGGGCAGGGAGTTAATCAGGTCCAAGGCCTGGCCGACGTGGTCCACCACTGTTCTTCCGGATTGGGTGAGCTGCGTGCCGTCACCTGCGCCGAAGCGCTGCCTTTGGACCAGCCTGGTTCCCAGATGCTTTTCCAACCTTCTGATGGCCTGCGAGACGGCAGGTTGGGAGATGCCCGCCTCCAATGCGACATCGGTGAAACTGCCGTACCGGGCCAGCATGGTAAGCAGCTCGAGGTCGCGGACATTATCCATATAGGTCATGAGCCGCTTCCCTTGATTGGTGCTCAGATTATTGCTTATCCTTATTGTTTATCCGTCAACTTTGGCGAAAGACTACTTATAAGAACCATATCATTATCATCTGGACTTGAGAAGATTGACCCTTGTAAATATTTACAGTTCCTGACCCATGATTGGGGTCCGGTCGCCATGATTATCGATTATCAATCGTGCCGGCCGGACCCCAATTTCAATGTCGCAAGAAGCGAAGGTGCAGGTTTCGCTCAGGCGTCGTAGTGCCACTGGGCCTTGGCGACGGCGGCGTCCACATCCTCAATCGGCTCCCGGTTCAGACCCTCCTGGACCGCCTGTTCAGCCACAGCGGTGGCCACCCGGCGTGAGATCTCCTTGAGATCGGCCACCGGCGGCAGCACGGCTGTTCCGGGCTTGTCCACGTCGATCATGTCGGAGATGGCGTAGGCTGCGGCCAACAGCATCCCCTTGGTGACCAGCCGTGCCTTGGCGACGATGGCCCCGAAGCAGATGCCGGGATACATGAGGGCGTTGTTGCCCTGTCCGATGGAATAGGTGACCCCCTGGTAGTCAACAGGCTTTGAGGGGGTGCCGGTGATGACGAAGCCGCGGCCGTGGGTCCAGGCGATTACGTCGGCAGCCTTGGCCTCGGCCAGTTCCGTGGGGTTGGAGATGGGGCAGATCAGCGGCCGCTCCACATGCTTGGCCATGGCCTCAACAACGTCCTGGTTGAAGGCTCCGGCCCTGGTCGAGGTGCCGATGAGCACCGTGGGCTGGAAAGCGTCGACAACCTGTGCCAGCGAGGTTTTGTCGGTGACTGAGGCGAACTCGTCCGGCTTGCGGGCATATCGTGTTTGCCCCTCGGTCAGATCATCCTGGCCCTGCTCGATCAGCCCCTGACGGTCGAAGAGCAGAACCCTGTTCCGGGCGGTCTCGGGATCCATGCCCTGGCGAATAATCAGGTCGTCCACGATCTGGTCGGCGATGCCCACGCCGGCGGTCCCTGCCCCGAAGACCATGATCCTGGTATCCTTGGGGTCGGCTCCGGCGATTTTCCTGGCGGCGATCAGTGCGGCCAGGACGGTCACGCCGGTGCCCTGGATATCGTCATTCAGTGTCAGGATCCGGTCCTGGTAGCGCTTGAGGACAGGTGCCGCCTCAGGCCTGCCGAAGTCCTCCCAGTGGATCAGGGCCTCCGGGTAGCGCTGCAGGACCTGCTGGACGAAGTCATCGATGAAGTCGTCGTAGCGCTGGCCCCTGACCCTGGCGAAGTGGTTGCCCACATAGTCCGGATTGTCCAGGAGGGCCTGGCGGTTGGTGCCGACATCCACCATCACCGGTAGAACGCGCGAGGGGTCAATGCCGGCAGCTGCAGTGTAGACCGCCAGCTTGCCCGTCAGGATCTCAGCGCCCTGGGCGCCCCAGTCGCCGATGCCGAGAATGCCTTCCGCGTCGGTGCAGACCACCAGATCGATGGGTCGGTCGCCGGCGTACTGGTCCAGGGCGTCGCCGATCCCTTCGGGGTGATCGATGGAGATGTAGGCCACGTCGCTGCCCGAATAGAACTCGTCGTAGCGTTGGATGGACTGGGCCACGGTGGGGGCGTAGACGATGGGCATGTACTCAGTCAGGTGCTTGTCCATGCTCCTGTAGAAGAGGCGACGGTCGGTGCGGCAGATGCTCATCAGGTAGAGCCGCTTGTCCAGATCGGTGGGCTGGGCCAGGAAGCGGCGGTAAACGATGCGCTCGCGCTGTTCGTCATCCTGGACGGCAGCGGGCAGCAGCCCGTCCAGCTTGAGCTCGCGCCGTTGTTCATAGTCGAATCCCAGTCCCCGGTTGGCATAGGAATCGTTGATGGTATCGAATCCTGTCATGGTCTCACTTGTCCTTCACGATTGGGGCCGGCCGCGTTGCCGGACCTCTGCAATCAGCCTAGAAAAGCCCTTGGCAGCCCGGCAAATAAGCATTGCCTATATGCCGCCAAGGGGATCATTTCAGTCTTTGACGGGTCTTTAAGGCCTTCAGCGGCTGCCGGATACGGCGTCCTTCATATAGGCAGCGCTTATTTGTCGTCCCTGCCGCCTGCCGCATAGCATAAGTCCACACGAGCAAGCCGACGAGGAGGTCGGCGGTTTTCAGGCGGTCATACGCCGGACCATGAGCGAAGGAGCAATGATGGGTGAAACAGTACGAACAGGCGGGGGCGGGGGAGACCTCCAGACAGGGGCCAGGCAGCCGTTCAATACGGGCCAACTGGTCAAGGCTCTGATCTGTGTAGCGGTCGGGTTGGTCATCTTCCTGATTCCGCCTCCCAAGGGACTGACCGCCCAGGGCATGCACATGCTGGGAGTCTTCGTGGGCACCATCCTAGGGTTGATTCTGCAGCCTCTGCCCACTTCAGCGGTAGCCATCATCGGCATGACCGTGGGGATGCTGACCGGGGCATTGGACCCCAAGAAGGCGGCTTTCAACGGACTGGGCAGTGCCTCCATCTGGCTGATCGTGGCGGCCTTCTTCATCGCTCAGGGATTTGTCTCCACTGGACTGGGCCGCAGGATCGCCTTGGTCTTTCTGTCCAAACTGGGCAAGTCCAGCCTGGGCATAGCATACGGGCTCTCGGCCGCCGACCTGGTCCTGGCTCCGGCCACCCCGTCAAACACGGCTCGTCTGGGCGGCATCCTTTTCCCGATCATCACGTCCATCAGCGACGTGCAGGATTCAAAGCCGGACACTGATGAGTCCCGGCGACGCATCGGCGCTTACTTGGCGATCACGGCCAACAACGTCAACGCCATTACATCGGCCATGTTCCTGACGGCTATGGCGGCGGGCCCGGTCGTAGGACAGCTGGCCCAGAAATTCCATGTGGACATCGGGTGGGGCACCTGGGCCCTGGCCGGCATAGTGCCTGGCCTAATCTGCCTGATCCTCATCCCCGCCCTGATCTACCGCATCTTCCCGCCCACCCTGCGGAACGTTCCTCAGGCTCAGGAGGATGCCAAGGATGAGCTCAAGGGTCTTGGCCCGCTGAGCATGCACGAGTGGATCATGGCCGTGACCTTCCTGGTCATGCTGGTCCTCTGGGCGACCGGCTCGGTGATCCATATCAATTCCACCACCGTGGCCTTCCTGGGCGTGGCCGTGCTGCTGTGCACCAAGATCATCACCTGGCAGGACATGGTGGCCAACAAGTCGGCCTGGTCCACACTGATCTTCTTTGGTGTTCTGGTAGGCATGGCGGAACCGCTGAACACCCTGGGCGTCACCACTTGGGCGGGGGAGATCATCGCCGGACTGGTCAAGGGCATGCCCTGGGTGTTGGTCCTGGTCATTCTGACGATCTTCTACTTCTTCATCCACTACATGTTCGCTTCCGAGCTGGCCCAGGTGGCGGCCATCTACACGCTCTTCGTCAGCGTGGCCGTGGCTGCCGGGGTCCCCGCCATGCCTGCAGCGCTGATGCTGGGATGCGCCAGCGGTCTGATCGGCGCCATGACCCATTACGCCTCCGGACCGGCGGCCTTGATTTACGGTGCCGGATATGTCAAGACCTCTGAGTTCCTGCGGATCGGCCTGATCTGCGGACTGGTGACCGTGGCCATCTTCCTGACCGTGGGTCTGGGCTGGTGGCGGCTCATCGGCATCTGGTAAATCCCGATACCGTAGATATAAGTTTGGCCCCGTCCTGTCGACAGTTCGACCTGGCGGGGCCAAATCATATTCAAAGGACGGGGATCATTGACCCTGCTGGCCCAGGTAGTCGGGGATATGCTCGGGATATTCGGGCCAGGCGCCCGGCTGGGTGCAGACGAAGGCAGCGGTGTTGACGGCAGCCCGGTGGGACTGGGTCAGGGAGGCCCCCAGCAGGCGGTTGATGGCGAAGGTGCCGGAGAAGGCATCGCCGGCACCAACAGTGTCGGCCACAGTGATTTCAGGCGTGGGCAGGTGGGAGGACTGGCCGTCCGCCAGATAGATTGTGCTGTAGTCGTTGCCGGCGGTCAGCACGATGGTGTCCAGGTGCCACTGGTCCATGAACCAGTGGCAGAGTTCGTCGTCGGTGGCTCCGGGCACACGGAACATGTCGCGCAGGGTGACCAGCTCCTCGTCGTTGAGCTTGAAGACCGTGGCCATGTCCAGAAGCTCCTGGATCAGGTCCTTGCTGTAGAAGGTGCCGCGCAGGTTGATGTCGAAGAAGCGCATGGCATGGCTTTTGGTGTGACGCAGCACCTGCAGGCAGGTCTCGCGTGACTGGCTGCTGCGCATGCTCAGCGTGCCATAGCAAACGGCGTCGGCCTTGCTGGCCAACCCGGCCAGGTCATCCGTGTATTCCAGATGATCCCAGGCCACATCGGGCTTGAAGACGTACTGGGGGATGCCCTCGGTCAGCTGGACCTCGACGGTGCTGGTGGGGTGGTCGTTGTGCTGCAGGACGGCATCGACGCCGGCCTTCTGGACAGCCTCCTCAAGCTCCCGGCCCAGGTCGTCGCGTCCCACGGCGCTGATGGCGTAGCCTTCCGCCCCGTTCTTCGCGGCATGATAGCTGAAGTTGACCGGCGCGCCACCGGCCCGCTTGCCTGTTGGCAGGACGTCCCAGAGGATCTCGCCGATGCTGAGGACCACGGGTTTACTGGTCATGGTGTTCCTTTCCTGATGACGGGCGATGCGTCCGCCTTGTGCTTGTTGACTTCACAGCTGGTCGGCCCATACTGGCCGGATGTTCCAAAAATTGGCTGGCAGCCACCGCAGCGGCCCCGGTCAGCGTGGCATCGGCAGGTAGGTTGGAGAGCAGGATCTGCGTGTGCTCCCGTAGACCAGGCAGGGCTCGCTGCGATACTATGGCCCGAACTCGTTCAAGCAGGCGGGTACCGGCGGCGGCCACCATGTCTCCGATGACGATCTGGGCGGGGTTGTAGGCGTTGACGATGGTCACGCAGCCATAGCCCACGTAGTCGGCTACCTGATCCACCAGGGTCCGGGCGGCTTGCTGGCCGGAGCGGGCCTGGTCGAACAGACTTGCGCAGGCCTTGGCGTGGGTCATGGCCTCGACTCCAGGGAAGTGATCACGTATATCCGGCTGACACATGCGGCGGTGGATGGCTACCGCCGAGCAGTAGCATTCCAGGCAACCGCGGTTGCCGCACTCGCAGGGCAGGCCGTTCAGATCGATGCTGACGTGGCCGATTTCGGTGGCCGCTCCCTGGCTGCCGTCCACCAGGGCGCCCCTGTCGATGACTCCCAGTCCAACGCCTTCGCCCACCAGGAAGTAGGCCATGCTGGATGCGCTCACGCCTGGGTCGAACAGACTCTGGGCCAGCGCACCGGCTCGGGCGTCCTGCTCGATGAAGGTAGGTACACGGAAGGCCTGACCGAATTCGTGGATAAAGTCCACCCCACGCCAGCCGGGCATGCTGGTGACCAGGGCGATGCGGCCGGTATCGCGCAGGTAGGGGCCCGGTACGGCCATGCCTACGGCCACGATGGCGGGGTTCGCCTCAAGTTGTCTTTCCACTCGGGTCCTGACCTCGGCCACGGCGCCGGGGATGTCATCGGGGTCGACGGGGGGCAGCTCCTCCGAATCCAGCAGACGGCCGCTGATGTCGAATAGTCCGATGCTGACCAGGCTGCGGGCGAACTTGACTCCGATGACCTGGTAGCGGTCGGCATTCAGGGCCAGGCCGATGGATCGACGGCCGCCCTCTGAGTCCATGCTGCCGGTCTCGCTGATCAGGCCCAGGCCGATCAGACGGCCCACCAGCTTGCCCACGGCAGCTGGCGTCAGATTGAGGTCCCGGGCCATCTGGGCTCGTGAACTGGTGCCGTGCTGGTGCAGGTACTGGACGATGCGTGACTGGTTGAGTTCGGAGAGGGCCTTCGGTGTGCTGGCGTATGGGCTGCCGCGCATGTCAACCTCCTCCTTGAGTGGTGCAGGCACGCGAACCTCGCACACTTTATGAACAACGTTTATATATTAACACTGTTTATTAACTTATGCAACATGTATCAACCTGTTTCAACCTGTTCGAGGTTTCTTGACAGAGGCAATTCCACCGTTGGCCGCGTCATCGTCAGCCTAAAAAGTGCATCAGCAGCCCCTTACCAGTGCGATGGATCGTAGGTTCTTGCAGGCTCACCGCCCTGTGCAAGCTGCTTATGCGTTGGATATTAGACTCTGTCAGTGCCCGCTCGTACTGGGCGCAGGTATCTCCCCTCGTCCCCGGCGTATGGGTAGACTGATGCGGTGGCCATCGATGGTCGTGGCTGGAGCATGCCGTTGATGGTGTCGTCAACGGTATCAGTCTGTTTCGGGAAAGGTCTGCAGCATGAGTCTTGATAATGGTATCGACGCCGTCGCCGATCCGCCTAGGGAGCGGCCATTGGCCCTAATTCCCCGGCCGCTCCACTTCCAAAGGGATCGGGGTCAGTTACTATTGCCGGTGGCGGGCAGAATTGTCTGCGGTACGGTGGTTGACCAGGAGCTGGGTTCCGTCCTGAGCGACCAGTTGACAGATACCATTAAGCAGGCCACGGGAATGGTCTGGGATCATTCGCGAGGGCAGGCGTGGAATGGCGCGATCAGTCTGGATCTGGACCAAAAACTTGATCCCCAAGAGTATCTTCTGCGTATCGCCGATCAGGGGGAGCGCCACCCGATCGTGGATATCCGCGGCGGCGACGGTCAGGGACTGCGATGGGGGGTGCAGACCCTTCGCCAGATCATCATGCAATGCGGTCCTGTGCTCCCGGCCCTGCACATCCAGGACCGCCCTGCTTATCCAACGCGCATCTACAGCCTGGATGTGACCCGCGGTCGAGTGCCCACCATGGACTGGCTGCGGCACTGGGCGGACATATTGGCCCTGTATAAGTTCAATCAGCTGCAACTCTACATTGAGCACACCATGGCTTTCCCGGGCATGAGCGAGGCCTGGAGGGGCACAAGCCCCCTGGAGCCCGGGCAGATCACCGACTTCGATGACTATTGCGCCCGCCTGGGCATCGAGTTGGTGCCTTCGATCTCCACCTTCGGCCACCATTACACCAGCCTTCGCACTCGCGGATTCAGGGATCTGGGCGAGTTTCCCGAGCAGGCGGACCGGCCATACTCTTTCATAGAGCGTCAGGAGCATCACACCATCAATGTCAACCACCCACAGGCTCTGGCATTCTCTACAGGGCTGATTGACGCCTATGCGCCGCTTATGCGTACGCGAAACTTCAATATCGGCGGAGACGAGACCTTTGATCTGGGCAAGGGGCGTTCGCGGCAGGACGGTTCCAGCAAGGATCCTGCTGACATGTATGCCGACTATCTGATCAGCCTGTGCGATCACCTGCATGCACGGGGCCGTCATCCCATGTTCTGGGGTGATGTCGCTGTGTCCATGCCCAAGGTCCTGGACAGGTTGCCCAAGGACTGCACGCTGCTCAACTGGCTCTATGACCCACAGGTGGAACCTGACAAGGTTGCCCTTGTGGCCTCGACAGGGGCCCGGCAGGTAGTCTGTTCGGCCGTTCACGCCTGGAATCTTCTCCTGCCTGCAATTGACGATGCATGGAACAACATCAGCCGTCTGAGTCGATACGGGGTCCAGTATGGTGCCGTTGGGGCCATGGTCACCGACTGGGGCGATTACGGGCATGTCAACGATCCGCGCATGAGCCTGCCTGGCATGGCCTACGCCGCCCAGTGCTTCTGGAACCCAAATGACGATGATCGAGCCCAGGTGGATAGGGATATGGGCCTGCTGATTTATGGGGATGCGACAGGGGACTATCTGCCGGCACTGATCCAGGCGGGCTCCAGTGCGGTCTTTGGTTGGGAGGATATGGTCCGCTACTGGGAACTGGATGACGGCCATGGGGGCCTCAACCAGGATGTGGCTGATTTCCTGGCCTCTGCATTGCCAGGCATGAATGGGCTAAATTCATCTGCCGATGTCAGGGAAGCACGCCGGAATATGCTCATGGCTTTGCGTAATCGTTTTGAGCAGGTGGATCAGCGTGACGCTCTGCTGGTCGACGCTGCTGCACGCATGGGAAGAGCCGCCGCAGAATGCCGGGCTGATGCGCGCAGAACTCTCCAGGCTCAGTTGATGGCTGTCCATGGTCAGCGCCTCTTCAACGCGCTGGGTTGCAGTCTGGCCGTTCGCCATGGCGTTCTGCCAGGAGCTAAGGATGCCATGGCCGACGGGGACTTGGCCGATGCTTTGGAGATCTGGTTCGAGTCTTACGCCACGGTCTGGCGTCAGGTCAGCCGCGAATCGGAGCTGGGGCGGATCGCCTCTGTGATCTGGGGCTTCGCCGACATTCTTCGGAAGGGATGAACTCCTGATTAGATCGGTCGCGATGGTCATATTGAAAGATGGGAAAAATGCGAGAATGACCATCAATGAGTAGAGGATTGCTCTGCGGCATTTCGAGCTTTCCATGCATGGTGTCTTAGGTTTGCATAGATGTCGAGTTGAACAAATCGCTCAAGCATCTGCCCGTCGGTCATTGCCTTGGCTGGTTTCTTATGTCAAGGCTTGAAACCGGCGGGACAGATTATCGGACCAAAAGGAGTTCGGCTTTCGTCGTCGGGTACCTGTTGGGTAATGGGCCCTATGCGGTGAAGGAGCTTCTTGAAATCAACTGAGTGGAACCAGGGCGGAGATACTGAATCTATATAATTTAACGAATTGACAAAATCAATCCGTCCCTCTACCCTAATGTTCAGGAGGCAGGAATTGGTTTCCTCCCCTGTGAACGCCGTAAAGGCAACTGCATTAGGCAAAGGAGCATTTCGGATGGGTCTGTGGGACATTGACAAGATCGAATACGTGGGTCGCCAGGGCGTCAAGGAAGGCCTGGGCTTCCGTTACTACGACAAGAATAAGGTGGTGGCCGGCAAGCCTATGAAGGACTGGCTGCGCTTCGCCGTGGCCTGGTGGCACACCTTTAATCAGGGTCTGGTGGATCCCTTTGGCGATCCCACCGCGCAGAGGCCCTACTACCGCTACACCGACCCCATGGATCAGGCTCTGGCCAAGGTGGACTACGCCTTCGAGCTCTTCACCAAGCTGGGGGTCGAGTTCTTCTGCTTCCACGACCGTGACCTGGCTCCCGAGGGCGACACCCTGCGCGAGACCGACGCCAATCTCGACAAGGTGATCGACCGCATCGAGGCCGCCATGAAGGACACCGGGGTCAAGCTGCTCTGGAACACCTCATCGCTCTTCACCAACCCCCGCTTCGAGGCCGGCGCCGGCACCTCGCCCTTCGCTGACATCTACGCCTACTCGGCAGGCCAGCTCAAGCACAGCCTGGAGATCGGCAAGCGGCTGGGTGCCGAGAACTATGTATTCTGGGGCGGCCGTGAGGGCTACGAATCCCTCTGGAACACCCGTATGAAGGAGGAGCAGGACCATATGGCCGCCCTCTTCCACATGTGCGTGGACTACGCCAAGGAGATCGGCTTCGACGCGCAGTTCCTGATCGAGCCCAAGCCCAAGGAGCCCACCCTTCACCAGTACGACTACGACGCGGCCACCACCATCAACTTCCTGCGCACCTACGACCTGCAGGATAACTTCAAACTCAACATCGAGGGCAACCACGCCAACCTGGCCATGCATACCTATCAGCATGAGGTCCGAGTGGCCCGTGAGGCCGGATTCCTGGGATCCTTGGATGCCAACCAGGGTGACAAGCTTATCGGCTGGGACATGGACGAGTTCCCCTCGGATCTCTACGATGCTACCGCAGTCATGTGGGAAGTGCTGGCCAACGGAAGCATCGGCCCTCGCGGAGGCCTGAACTTCGACGCCAAGCCGCGCCGTTCCTCCTTCCTGCCTGAGGACCTCTTCAGGACCCACATCGTGGGCATGGATACCTATGCTGCCGGTCTGCTGGTCGCAGCCAAGATGCATGAGGACGGCTACATCGAGCAGCTGCAGCAGGAGCGTTACTCCTCCTTCGAATCCGGTATCGGCTCGACGGTAAAGGACGGCACGGCCACACTGGCCTCCCTGGAGGAATACAGCCTTGACAAGCCGCAGGCCGAACTGATCGCCGCCGACAAGTCCGACCATCTTGAAGTGGTCAAGGCCACTATCAACAACTACATCGTCGAGGCTCTGGCTCAGGCCTGAGATTCTTTTCGCCACATTGCAGATCCTGCGTGAGCTGTCAAACGTATCGCGCAGGATCTTTCTGGGTGTCCGCTCATCATGAGTTGTGTAAACTCATTGTGATTTATGAGTAGTTGTATTCCGCGTCGTGATTTTGATTCAATCAAAGAATGGCTGACATGACGCATCAGGGCTGTCAAGAATGTTCGATTGTGCTAGAGCGCACGACCAGCCTGGTGGGGAAAACGACCTCATGACTGACTTTCTTCCCCATATGCATGTCAAAGAGCATTGAAGCTGCCTGGGAGGCCATCTCAGCCATAGGCTGTCTGATCGTCGTCAGCGCTGGTCCGAGAAACGCGGATGCCTGTATGTCGTCGAATCCTATTACTGATATATCATCCGGTATGCGTAGATGGAGCCGACGAGCAGTTTCGTACAGGCCCATGGCCTGAAGATCGCTTCCCGCGAAGACGGCAGAAGGTATGGAGCCGTTTGATAAAAGCGAAAATGCTTCGCGCCTGCCGCTATCAACGGTAAAGTCGCCGTACCGGACAAGACTTGGATCAACAGCGATGCCAGATTCTTCGAGGGCAGCACAGTATCCATCGTATCTGGCTTTGGAACACATCATCTTCCTGGGGCCGTTGATGATGCCGATTCTTTTATGCCCCTGCCGGATAAGAAACCGGGTGGCAGTCAAGCCGCCTGTCCAGTTATCGGCTCTTACAGAGGCAGTTGATACTGAAGGATTGCCATAAGGGTCCAAGATCACATAAGGTATTTGACGCGACGAGAGGAGTTTGCGCTCTTTCTTGGACAGATCTGAAAAGACAAGAATCACACCCAGAGGTCTGCGCTCGAGGACGCCGTTGACCCAGGCCGAAGAGGGGGAACGTCTATTGCCGCTTTCGGCTATGGTGACGCTGCAGTTGTGCTCTCTGGCCGCTCCACACGCGCCTTGAAGGAGTTCCATTCCCCAGATGCTGTCGAATTTCTGAAAAACGATTTCAATATTGTTATTGGTCTTTTGCGCTCTAAGCGGCCTGGAATAACCGACACTTTCCAGGAGAGATTCCACATGTTCTCTTGTGCCATCCGATACATCCGGCCGGCCGTTGATGACTTTTGAAACTGTAGCTATAGACACTCCTGCTTGTTTGGCGATGTCCGTCAAACGTGGCTTGACTCCGGAAGAGCTAGTGGGCTTACGCCCATTGTTCATATTCATAGTTATTATTATATCTCGAAATTTTCGCTTTCAGAAATTCCATATAGAGAAGCAGTTTATTTGGATAAATGTCCCATGTTTTAATAAACACGAACTTAAGTTTTGAATTTGTTAGCGAAATATAATATAATCTTATTCGATAATGATGAAACTGATCATGATGAGTGTTCATCTGGTGCGAGCCATTGGAGTCTTTATTTCAAAGCCAATTCCACGTGGTGCTGAAGCGATAGGGCTCTTACTTGTTGGCACAATCGATCAACTTGCAGTGAAAGGCAGAGATGGCTGGAATGAAAAGGTTGTCGCGTAAGGAAGCTGCTGTCCAAGCAAAGGCGTTAGTTGCGAGGATGTCAGCACATGAGTGCGTGGAACAGCTTAATTATGATGCACCTGGTATAGAACGGCTGGGCATTCCGCCTTACAACTACTGGAATGAAGGTTTGCACGGAGTAGCACGGGCCGGAACCGCGACGGTTTTTCCTCAAGCCATTGGGATGGCGGCAAGTTTTGATCCGGATCTTCTCCACTCTGTTGCGGAGGTGATTGCTACAGAGGGAAGGGCTAAGTACAACAGTTCCGTACAGCTCGGTGACAGGGATATCTATAAGGGGCTGACCTACTGGTCGCCGAATTTGAATATTTATCGTGATCCAAGGTGGGGAAGAGGACAGGAAACCTACGGTGAGGATCCTTATCTGACTTCTCGTATGGGCGTGGCCTTCATACGTGGCCTTCAAGGAGAGGGCAAGTATCTCAAATTGGCTGCGGCCGCAAAACACTTTGCCGTTCATTCAGGTCCTGAAGCCATACGGCATGGTTTCGATGCTCGCATAAGCCTGCAGGAATTGTACAGAACCTATCTTCCAGCTTTTAAGGCAGCAGTGAAGGAAGCTGATGTCGAGTCAGTTATGACCGCTTACAACTCGCTCAATGGTGTCCCCTGCAGTGTTAATGCTGAACTGATCAACCATATACTCCGTCAGGAATGGGGCTTCCAAGGTCATGTCGTTACCGACGCTTGGGCATTGGAAGACGTTTATGGAGATCATACCTATGCTTCAGACGCTCAGGAAACGATGGTTCTGGCTATCAGGGCAGGCGTGAATCTATGTACAGGAAGATGCTCTGGGGCCACTGCAGATGCGCTGGCTGCAGGTCAGCTTGGTGAAGAGGAGGTCCGGGAGGCTCTGGAACCGGTTTTTCGGACTCGGGTTCGTCTCGGTATGTTCGCGGACGACTGTCCGTACAACTCTATCGGAATAGATCAGTGCGACACGGAGGATCACCGGGATTTGAGCATGCACATGGCCCAAGAGACCTTCGTCCTGCTCCATAACTCAGGAATTCTGCCCCTCGATACGAATGCGTACGGTTCTGTCTGCGTAGTGGGCCCCCTGGCTGACTCAAGAAGTGCTCTTCTTGGCAATTACTTCGGCACTCCCACCCACTCCACGACGATCCTACAGGGTATGGAATCGGCTTTGAAAGGCATTATGCCTGTCCGCTATGCCCAGGGCTGCTCTCTAACGGGTAATCATGCCAGGTCGGAACTGGCCCATGAGGATGAAGGCGAATCGGAAGCTCTGGCCATGGCAGCAGCCTCCGATCTGGTAGTTGCGGTGATGGGGATGGATTCCAGCATTGAAGGTGAGCAGGGCGATGCAGGCAACTCTATGGGGGCAGGCGATAGAGGGCAACTAGGTCTTCCTGGACGTCAGGAACATCTGCTCCGCGCTCTCTTGGATGTCGGCAAACCTGTCGTCCTTCTTCTTGTTGGCGGTGGCGGCTTCGCCCTGCACGGGTTGGAGGATCACGCAAACATGGCGGCCATTATGCAGATTTGGTACCCGGGCGGTCAGGGCGGCAGAGCGGTGGCAGGCGTGCTTCTGGGGGAAACATCGCCTTCTGGCAAGCTACCGATTACTGTCTATAGAACTCATGCCGGTCTACCCTCCTTCCAGGAGTATGAGCTTGGGAATCGGACTTATCGTTTCCTCGACAGGCTTCCTCTGTATCCATTCGGTTATGGGTTGACATATTCACAAACCAAGGTAGACAGGCCTTCGGTCGTTCTTTCCGGTGGCTCCAGGCGTATTTCAGTCGGTGTCCCGATTCGGAATGAGGGTGATTACCCCGTGAGCGAAGTGGTTCAAATATATCTGGCCCATCATGAGTCTGGATTGTCGGTGCCGAACTGGAATCTTGTGGCTTTTACCAGGGTTGATCTTTCGCCAGATGAACAAGTTGTAGCCGATCTGGAAATCGGACCAGAGGCCTTTATGGAGTTTGATAGCCAGGGAAAAATGGTTGTCGATGGGGATTTCTTCACTCTCTATGCAGGTATCAGTCAGCCGGATGCACGTTCAGTGGAATTGTTGGGTCAAGCTCCCTGGCCAGTCGAAGTCAACTTTGCTACGGGCGGTGTTCGAATACTGAAACCGGGTCCTGCAGCCGTAGCAGGGAAAACGGAGTGATATGAAAAAGAAACTCTCAGTGTCGCCGCTCTTTGGCAACGGCGCCATTCTCCAGCGTGACCGCATTCTTGAGATTCGCGGGCTTTCCCGGGCACATGCGCGGGTCCGCATCGCAGTAGACGGAGCGTCCGATACTGTCGAGAGCGACTCATCCGGGCGTTGGGAGGCTTGTCTGCCTCCCCATGAAGCTGGTGGCCCTTTTGCTATGACCGTGGAGAGCCAGGACGAGTCACTGACCGTCGAGGACTTATATTACGGCGATGTTTGGCTTCTTGGGGGCCAGTCGAACATGGAGCTTCCAGTCAGGAGGATTTTGACCAGGTTTCCTGATGCGCCAGCATGCGGGGATTCTTTGATCAGATACATCAAGACAGATGCAGGGGTCGACTTTCTTAAACGTCATCATGACTTTGTCGGCGGTCCTTGGCGAGCTGCCTTAAAAGAAGATATTTATGATGTCTCGGCTGTCGGATTCTTCTTTGCCCTGGATATTCGCCGCGAGGAAGGCGTTCCTGTTGGCCTTATAATGACGGCTCTGGGCGGATCGAGCATAAATTCTTGGCTCAGTGAACAGACCTTGGCACGAGTGGCAGCTCTGCCTCCGGATTTGCATGAATTGGACCAGGAGCACATTCATCGGGAAGAGGAAGCGTTCGCTGCTGATGAGCATAAGTATTACTCGAGATTGGACAGTCGGGATCCGGGCCTGAGCAACGGATGGGAACAGCCTGGCCTTGATGATGCGTCTTGGGAGCGAATCGAGCCTGCAGATATAAGCAGGTTCAGCTTTACGGGTTCAGGATCCGTCTGGCTGAGGCGATACGTACACGTGCCCAGACAATTTTGGGGGAAGAAGGCTCAGCTACGGCTAGGCACTATGGTCGATGCGGACCAGACTTTCGTGAATGGCCGTCAGGTTGGCGCAGTCGGCTATCAGTATCCTCCACGGAATTATTCGTTGGAAAAGCTGGAGGGCGACTTCCAACTGACCATAAGGCTGAAGATGGTTCACGGGCAGGGGGGATTGACCGAGGGCAAACGTCATGTGCTGGCTTTGAGCAGCGGTAATCTTATCGATTTGGATCGTCAGGGGCCTTGGGCGGTCAGGAGAGGGGCCGATATGCCCGATCTGCGGGCACAGACTTTCTTTACCCATCTGCCTGTCGGGGACTTCAATACGGTCATCAATCCCTTATCGGGCTATCACGTTCGTGGTGTGCTTTTTTACCAGGGTGAAGCCGATACCGGCAATCCTGAGGCCTACGCGCGAAGAATGGTTGCTTTGATCGATGAATGGCGTCGGATACTGGATGATTCCTCTGTTCCATTTATTTTCGCCCAGTTGCCTAATTATGGTTTAGAGCACCAACGTTACTGGCCCAGGCTGCGCGATGAGCAGAGGAAGGCATCCGAAGTCCTTCCTAACACTATGATGATTGTGACTTTGGGGATGGGCGAGGACAATGACCTGCACCCATTGGATAAAAAGTCCATAGCCCATTCCTTCGCCAAGGCCGCAGGCGTTATGTCTTATGGAAAGTCGGGTGAGCCGTGCGGCCCTATGCCGCTTCTTGCTAGCTGGTGCGCGGAAAAGCATACGGTTAGGGTCTCTTTCGCTCATGTCGGAGAAGGATTGGTGCAAACCGGGCCGTTGCTTATGGAAGTCCCCGGCGTTGGCTTGATCAAAGCCGATATCCGCGACGGAAGTATGGTGGAGTGTCTGGTGCAGGACGGGTTCGATCCTCGTGGGAAAACGATACGATACGCATGGTCTGATACGGCCAAGCCGGTGCTCTACAATTCGGAGAATCTTCCAGCCAGCCCCTTTGAGCTTGAGATCCATTGATCAGGTAATAGGCGGGTCTATGGCATGTCCATTCAGGTATGGACATCGGCGTGATCATGCATTTTTGCATCGATGGACATAATAGAAAGCCGCCTCAGAATTGCGATCAGTGTAAGGGCGGTCATTGCGTAATATAGGATATCGAAAGTTTCGTCTACATAAATGCCTGCAATAGTTGGTTTTCCTGCGTAAAAAACGATAGAACGATAAGACAACTTGACTTTTTTCGGAAAACGAATCAAAATTAAACCGGTTCTTGAAACTGTCTTTCGAGAATCGCCGAGATGTCTATGATGGCAAATCTGGGTTCGAAGATGAACGGAGTTTGTAATGAAAAAGGGTTCAATTTTCAGGGTCGTTACGGCGGGGTTAGCCGCCGTTGCGACCCTCCTGCCACTATCGGCCTGTAGTTCCGCACAAAAGAGTGCTGAGAAGAAGGATGTCATCATCAGCGCACCCACGAACGCGACTACGGCTCTTACAATCAATTACAATCCTTTCTCCTCCCTTGCTCTTACGGGGACAAACGGAGGCTTGTATGAGGGGCTGTTTTTCTGCAACAGCTACGGGACCAAAGGGCTGGAGCCTCTACTGGGGACTTCGTATAAAATGAGTCAGGATGCCAAATCCATCCAGATCAATTTGCGTAAGAACGTGGTCTGGTCGGATGGACAGCCTTTTACTGCGGATGATGTGGTATACACCTTTGACTTGTTGAGCAAGAACAGTGCTCTGAACACGGTTGGTTTCCACGGGAGGGCATCCAAAATCAACGAGAACGAAGTTAAGCTGGACTTCGACCAACCTCAATCCGCCAACGGGTTCACTTTCCTCACAACGGTGTATATAGTTCCTAAACACGATTGGGAGAAGAAGAAGGATCCGGTTAGCGATACCAACGAAAAAGCCGTTGGAAGCGGTCCTCTGACTGTTGAAGGCGGCAACTTCTCTTCCATGTCCTACACGCTGAAGAGAAATAAGCACTATTGGGATAAGGGGAAGCCGAAGATTGCTGGTATCAGGTACATTGTTTATTCCAATACCCAGTCGCAGCAAGATGCTCTTCTTGCCGGTCAGTTGGACTGGGCAAACCTGAATATAGTCAATGCCGATCAGGTCCTCTCGGGCAAGCCTGCCATCAAGCAGGTGAATTTGCCTTCCAGCCAAGTCTCACTGATTACTTGCTCAAATGCAGAGTTGGGTTGCAAAGGACCGATTACAGACCCTGCTGTCCGCAAGGCGATCTACTACGGGATCGACCGTGGACAGCTCAATAAGCTCTCATTCAATAATTCATACCTGAAAATCAATGGCTCGCTTTACCCGACTGAACAGTATGAGAAGTATTTCGACAAGTCAGTTGAAGATTCCCCGGTACCTATGAAAGCAAGGGCCGATAAAGCTGAGCAAATTTTGAAAGATGCCGGATACTCCAAGGGAAGCAATGGGCTCTATCAAAAGGATGGACAACCGCTGAGCTTCGAGGTCGCGGTCACCAATGGAACTTCTGACTGGATTAGCGCCATTGATGTGGCGAATCAGCAGCTTAAAAAGATTGGCATTGAGCTGAAAACCAAGCAGGTTTCTTCCAATGAGTGGGGCCAGGGACTACGCAAAGGAGACTACGATCTGACTATTTACGGCCTGTGGTTGCCAAATGCGACTGAAGCTTGGAATTTCTACAACCAGTGGTTCAACGGGGCGAAGACCGCACCAAAGGGCCAGACAGCCTACCCAGGTTATGCCAGGTACAATAATGAGACTGTCAACAAAGCATTGGAGACCATCAACAGTACAACCGACTCAGCGGTCAAAAAGAAGGCATACTCGCAGATTCAAAAGCAGGTCTTCGAGGACATGCCCTATATTCCGCTGCTGAGGCAAGGTGGCCAGGTTCAGACCTGGACCGATAAGGTCAATGGATATCCGACCAAGGATAATCTCTATGCAAATCCGCAGACCTGGGCCAATCCCGATCTGGGAATCGTCATCAAGAATCTCAATCTGAAGTAACATCGCTTTCCACTGGTGGGGGAAGTCGGATGGCATCCCCCACCAGGAAAGCATCCTGGGGTGGAAACAAAATGAAATTCTATCTTCGAAAAATTGGGTTTTACCTGGTGGCCTTCGTGGCGGCGATTACTATCAATTTTGCCATTCCGAGAATGATGCCGGGTAATCCTGTTGACTCCCTCATAGATAGGCTTGCTGCCAAGGGCGGAGCAATTGCTCCAGAGACCAGGGCGGCTGTTCAGTCTATGCTGGGCGATACCCAGACGGGAATTGTGTCGCAGTATTTCGAATATGTAAAGAACATCTTCACAGGGCATTGGGGTGTTTCAGTCACATTCTTCCCGACGCAGGTTACCGAGTGCATCGCTTCGGCGCTGCCGTGGACTGTAGCGCTGGTCGGATGCACGACTGTCATTTCCTTCTTTATCCAGCAGCTTTTGGGTATTGCAGCAGGATGGCGACATGGCAGGCTCTTCGATAATATCGTCTCTCCGGTGGCAACGGTTTTCCAGTCCGTTCCATACTTCTGGCTGGCTTTGATTTTCATCTGGCTTTTTGCCAAGACCCTGAATATCTTTCCCTTGTCAGGCGGGTATGACTATAGAAGCGTCACTCCTGGTTTTTCCTGGGATTTCATATCCAGCGCCCTGTATTATGCGTGTCTGCCGGCCTTGGCCATTCTTGTATCTTCTTTGGGAGCTGGGGTAATCGGCATGCGCAACATGATGGTTTCAACCCTGTCTGAAGATTACATCACAACGGCAGAGGCAAAGGGGCTTTCTCCACGCCGTATAAAGTACGGCTACGCGGCGCGAAACGCAATCCTGCCTTCTTTTTCGGGGTTTGGAACTTCGCTTGGGCACGTAGTGGGGGGATCGTTGCTCACAGAGCAGGTATTCTCCTACCCGGGGATCGGCCAGATGATGTTGCAGGCTGTACAAAGCAATGACTACGCACTCCTCCAGGGGCTCTTCCTGATCATTACCGTTACAGTGCTGGTGGTCAATTTCATAGTTGACCTCCTCTACGGTCTTGTGGACCCCCGTACAAGAATTCAGGATTGAGGTATCACCATGCCAGAGGAGAATACTAACCAGTTGAATTCTGTCGACAATACAAAGCTTGTTGGCAACATGAATAGGGCGTCTAGGAACAGCCGCTTGGCCATAATCAAGGGCATGCTGCCCAAACGCTCCGCTCGTCTGGTCGCCGGCCTTTCCATTCTTGGGTTGGTCCTATTGGTGGCCATTTTCCTGCCCCTGTTCGCGAAGGAGCCCAATCAGATCAGCGATATCGGTCTTACTGGTCCATCGGCTTCGCATCTACTGGGAACGACCAAGTCGGGACAGGATGTCCTGGCGCAGCTAGGCTATTCCACCCGAGGCTCATTGATCATAGGGTTCTCGGTCGGAGTCATCGCCCTCATACTTTCCACAATCTTTGGCGTGCTGGGGACCTATATCGGTGGATGGGTGGATGAGACATTTGCGCTCGTAACCAATGTCATGCTGGTTATTCCAGGGCTGCCGCTGACCATCGTCATAGCTGCGATGATTCCGAATAAAGGCACAGGCATGCTCGTGGCTGTAATATCAGTGACGGCTTGGGCCGGCGCTTCCAGAGTTCTCAGGGCACAGACGCTTTCAATCAGAGGCCGTGACTACGTTCTTGCTGCTCGAATTGCCGGTGAGCACCCCCTGCGTGTCATCTGCGTAGAGATTCTTCCTAACCTTCTGCCCGTTATGGCTTCCCAGTTCACCTTCAGTGTCCTCGGAGCCATACTGAGCGAGTCGTCCCTTTCTTTCATCGGATTGGGATCCTCCAGTCAATTTTCTTTGGGAACCATGCTGTTCTATGCCCAAAATGGATCAGCCCTGAATGCTGGTGCATGGTGGTGGTTCCTGCCGCCGGGATTGATGATTGCCCTGGTCGGCGCTGGTTTGTCCTTCGTCAATTTCTCCATTGATGAGGTTATTAATCCGCATCTGCGCAATGCAAGTGTAAAGACCCCTAAGGGGCACAAGCATGGACGAAAAAGGACATCCGCCCCGGACAAGACCCTGGAAGGAAAAGGTGGCCAGGAATGATTGAGAATAACAAGGGAACGAATATCATGAACGGGTCTTCTTCTTCAATTGAGCGAGACCAGGTACTCCTGAGCGTTAACAATGTTGATGTCGTATATGAAACCGACTTGCCCGTCCATGCCGTGCAGAATGCCTCTTTCGAACTTCATCGAGGGGAGATGATGGGCCTTGCCGGTGAATCAGGCTGTGGGAAATCAACGCTTGCTTACAGCATCAATCAACTGCTGAAACCCCCTGGGACCATTAAATCCGGGACGGTCATCTTTCACGATAAGAGCGGTGAAGATATCGATGTCCGTGCTTTGCAGGGTCAGTCACTGAGGAACTACCGGTGGGAAAAATGCTCCATGGTTTTCCAAGGCGCTATGAATTCTTTGAGCCCTGTGACGAGAATCGGCAAACAGCTTGGAGATGTATACAAGACGCACCGACCGTCCATGAAGGCCAAGGAGCGCCAAGATAGATGCGCCCATCTTCTTGAGATGGTGCACGTGGACCCGAATCGATTGGCCGCCTATCCCTTCGAGCTGTCGGGGGGAATGAGACAGCGTGTAATGATAGCCATGGCTCTGGCGCTTGAGCCGCAATTGATTATCATGGATGAACCGACAACAGCACTGGATGTGGTTGTTCAGCGAGAAATCATAGAGGAGATTTCCAGGTTAAGGCGCGAGCAGGGATTTGCCGTTATTTTCATTACCCATGACCTGCCCATGCTTTTGGAGATTACAGACACGATCACCGTCATGAAAGACGGCAAGATAGTGGAGCATAATGATTCGCACGAGATATATCGACATGCCAAGCACCCATATACCAGGAAACTCCTGACCTCTTTCCCGTCCTTGACAGGCGACAGAGGTTCTTTGCTTCGCTCCTATCAAGAGAAGGACAGGTGATTTTGATGGCCAAGCTGAGTATCGAACATGTCAGCAAGGATTTCGAGCTGCGCAAAGGCCTGAAGCACACAACCATCCATGCTGTGCAAGATGCCAATTTCATCTTGGAATCAGGCAAAACCGTTGCTTTGGTCGGTGAATCAGGTTCGGGCAAATCCACTATTGCAAGGATGATCACCTGTCTGGAATCCCCGACATCCGGCCAGATAAAACTGGATGGCAGGCTGGTTCCGCATAAGGGGCGCGAACTCTATCGGTACCGGCACAATGTTCAGATGGTGTTCCAGGACCCCTTCGCTTCTCTCAATCCGTACCACAACATTTATCACCATCTTGTTCGACCTATGAAGGTTAATGGAATGGCATCCAGTGAGGAGGAGTATGTGCAGAAAGTTGCAGATCTACTAAAACGAGTGGATCTATATCCTGCCGAAGAATATATGTGGCGTCGTCCACACGAGTTGTCAGGCGGTCAAAGGCAGAGGGTGGCCATTGCCCGTGCTCTTGCGCCCGGTCCTAGGATTCTTATAGCGGACGAGCCGGTTTCCATGCTTGATGTGTCCTTGCGTGTCGGGGTTCTGTCCATGCTGGCGAAAATTCAGCATGAAGATCATTTAGCAATGCTTTATATCACTCATGATCTGGCTACGGCCAGGCATTTCTCCGATAAGATTATGGTCATGCAGAAAGGCCGGATTGTAGAGGCAGGGCCTTCCGACCAGGTCATCCTGCACCCGCAGAACAGCTACACGAAAATTTTGCTCAACGCTGCCCCGGATCCCGAACGCTACTTTGAGCGCCAGGAAGAAGCGAAGAGGCAGGAGACGGAGCGTCAAGGGGGTATTTCCTGATGAGGCGCACTGTCACAAGCCTGATGGACGGATGGGAATTCTGCGATGATCGGGCACCTGGGCAATGGAGGGAAGTCGAGCTGCCCCATGATTGGGCTATCGAACGACCGGTCAAGGAGGACATGCCCGGGGGTGGTGAACAAGCATTTCGTGATCGTTGGGGGATTGGCTGGTACCGCAGGACCTTTCATATGGATGAAAGGCCTGCGAGCAAAGCCTGTTGGATTCATTCAGACGGGATATATGAATGCAGCTCAATACACGTGAACGGGGTCTATATAGGAGGCCATGACTACGGGTATTCGCCTTTTTCCTGTGATTTGTCGGACGCTGTGCACCCAGGGGAGAATGAGATTCTTATTCGTGTAGACAACACTCGGACCCCTCCCGACCGATGGTACAGCGGCGCAGGCATATATAGGCAACTAAGTATAGTAGAGGCCTCGAACCCTCATTTGGACCAGGATAGGGTCAGTATAAAGCAGCATATCGATGTAGAAAGTTCTCGGGCAGACCTGTCATGCAGAATTCCTCTGGTCCATTCCACCCGAGAACATGAACCGCGCGATCTGCACATCAGGGCATCACTGGTTGATAAAAACGGCATCGTTGCAGCCTCGGGCAAATTGGAGAACCTGGATGGAACGCTGAAGTTGAGTGTGTCGCATGCACATCTGTGGAGCGCCGAAGATCCATATCTCTATAAGTTGCATATAGGACTGTACTCTGACGATCAATTGATAGATGATCTTAAGCTGCATATCGGATTGCGCCGAGTGAGTTTTGATGCTGAACAGGGGATGTTGGTCAACGGAAGCAAGGTCATCTTCAAGGGGGTGTGCCTGCATCAGGATTTAGGATGCATGGGGTCCAGGACTTCCAGTGATCTATTACGCCAGCGGTTGCTTTTGTTGAAAAAAATGGGTTGCAATGGCATTCGGGCGGTGCATCATGCCCATCCTACTGAATTGTTGGATCTGTGCGACGAACTGGGTTTCTATGTTTATGACGAGGCCTTCGACAAGTGGTTCAGCGGGCATGATGAGCATTTCTTCGCTGAGCACTGGACGGAAGACCTTGCAGCACTCATGTACAGGGACAGAAATCGCCCCTCGGTGGTCATGTGGGGACTGGGCAACGAAGTAGAGCACCAGGCCCAGCCGGCTATGCTTAGGACCCTGTCAACGATGGTCGATTATGCCCACGGACTTGACCCAACCAGGCCTGCCTGTTGTGCCCTGAGCCCCCATTTTCAGCGACCCGATCAGAGCAATAATGGGGATGGCATAGTCCAGGCCACGGATGATGTTTCGGCCAATGAGGAAATCTCCGACCTGGATGGAATTGTCGGATGCATCAAGGCTGTTGCAGATGTCAGCGACATGGTGGTAGTCAATTATGCAGAACAATGGTATGAGCGGATCCACAAGGCAATCAGCGATAAACCGATTTTTGGTTCTGAGGTCTACCAATATTTCTCGGGTCACCCCGATCAGATGCAGAACTTCACTGACGCCAACCCCAATCTTGTACCTTTTGAACATTCCTATGTCGTAGGCGGGGCCATATGGGCAGGCTTCGACTATCTAGGTGAATCCATGGGTTATCCTTCCAAGGGTTGGAGTGGAGCCTTGATTAGGACTGACAACATTCCCAAAACCGGTTATTTCCTGATGCAGAGTTACTGGTCTCGGGAACCGATGGTCCATTTCTGTGTTCTCGACTACAGCCAGCCTGACGAGATGGTCAAAGAACATTGGGATATGCCCCCATACCTGCATCATTGGGACTTCCCTGGAACCAGAAGAAGAGTCCTGCCTTTCATGATTGCCACCAACTGCGATACGGTTCGTCTCTTCTTGAATGGGAAGGAATTCCACCTAGAACAGCCGAATGAGGAGAGGAACCGTTGCATTAAAGGCTATCTGCCCTACATACCCGGCTGCGTACATGTGGAAGGCTACAGAAATGGGAAGAAGGTCTGTCAACAAACAGTGCAAACCCCAAGCAAACCCGCGAGGCTTCTTTTTGGTCCAGATACCAAATCGGCCAGTATTGGGCTTTTTGACTCGGACAAGACGGATTCTGGCATTATGCAACGTTTTCCCGCTGATAAAGGTTTCAGGTGTCTGATCGGACTCAGGTGTGTTGACAAGGACCGGGTCCTGTGCTTTAGAAGCAGTCCTTTAATTCATTTCGAAGTTCAGGGGCCGATTCGAATGGTTGGGCTGGACGATGGGTGTCTGCTAAGCAATGGTGATTATGGGGCAAAGCAGATGCGTGCCTATCAGGGGCAGTGCGGCGTGGTGATAGGAGGGACGGGTGAAGCCGGGCCTGCAAAAATTATGGCCCAGGCTGAAGACATGGAGCCTGCTGTCCTTGAATGTCTGATGTCCTGAACGGGTTTTGCAAGTCGCTTCCATACTCACCTGCATACCGAAGACGGTTGGGCGGCTTTCGGTGCTTTCTGGTGTCCGATCGCCTGAAGTTGAAGGAATTGTCCTTGATGCAATACAGCAGAACTGAAATGAGGAATATGCAGATCTCCTGGTAAACCGAGCATTCGGTGAAGGTGTGAAAGGTTCTCTGATGATATTTCCTGGGTCATCGCGAATTTGTCTTTGACAGATTCGGGATGTTTCGAGGTTACTTTTGGAAACGCAAGGCCGAGATATCTTTTGACGGATAAACTTGGTCAGGTGCCTAGGGCTTGAATACATGCTGGCGTAGCGTCGGCCTGGTTCGAACCCAAGCACCTGGCAACCGATAGGACCTGAACCTGTGGATCACCGATGAGGATGAGGCTTTATGTTTATTCCACGCTACTATGAGGACCCTTCCAGACTGCATGTGGGGACTGAACCCAATCGTTCCTACTTCATCCCAGCCTCAGGGCCGATGGATTCCAGGGGTGACAGGAGGAGAGAGTCGGATCGTTTCCTGGATCTGGACGGTGACTGGGATTTTCGTTATTATCGCAGTCTTTATGATCTTGATGCTGAGGTAACCTCTGCCCAGGAGGCTGGTGAACCTGTTTTTTACCAGGAGGACTTCAATCCCGAGGATGATGCCGGTCATGGGGTGTTCAAGCCTATTACCGTGCCAGGAGTCTGGCAGACACAAGGGTATGACAATCCCCAGTACACGAACACCAGGTATCCTTTCCCCTTTGATCCCCCGTATGTCCCTCAGGACAACCCATGCGGGATCTACCTGCGGACTTTCGAATATCAGCCTGTTGCCAGGGCCCCGCGTGCTCTGCTTAACTTCGATGGGGTGGATTCCTGCTTTTATCTATGGATGAATGGTGAGCTTGTGGGATACAGCCAGGTATCCCATTGCACCAGTGAATTCGATATAACCAAAAAACTGAAACCGGGGCGCAACCGTCTCGCAGTTCTGGTGCTCAAGTGGTGCGATGGCAGTTATCTGGAAGACCAGGATAAGTTCAGGATGAGCGGCATCTTCAGGGATGTCTATATCCTGCGTCGACCTGAAAGCCGCATCCGGGATTACTTCGTTCACACTAATCTGAAGCAGGACAACTCCCGAGCCTGTGTCACTGTGGATCTTGATATAGCGGCTACTGGACAGTCGGCAAAACCGTCTGTCATGGGCAGGATCGTGGACTCAGCAGGTTCGAAGATCGCTGAAAGCAGGGCCAGTGGGGGCGAAAATCAATCATGTCTGCGAATGGAAATCGACCATCCCCGTTTGTGGAATGCCGAAGACCCGCAGCTTTACAGGTTGGAGCTCTACTATAAGGGCGATGCCGTGGGGACGTCCATGGAGGATCCCGACGAGGTCATTACCGACTACATTGGACTGCGATCTGTTAGCGTCGAAGGCCAGGTGGTCAAGGTCAACGGCTCGCCCATCAAGATTCATGGTGTGAACCGGCACGATGGAGATCCCCGGACGGGATTTGCCATTGATCAAGATCAAATCATGCGCGACTTGGTTCTGATGAAAGAGCATAATGTCAACGCCATCCGCACTTCTCACTATCCTAATGCGCCGCAGTACTACTCACTCTTTGACCAGATGGGCTTCTACCTGGTGGCTGAAGCAGACCTGGAGACACATGGAATCGAATACCTCTATCATGATCCCGGCTGGAAGGAACCCGACTATTGGAACGGCAAGATAGCCGACGATCCCAATTTTACCCAGTCTATCCTTGATAGGGCCCAGCGCAGTCTGGAGCGTGATAAGAATCACCCCTCGATCATCATCTGGTCCATGGGCAACGAGAGCGGGTACGGATGTGGAATTGAAGCGGCTTTGGCCTGGACTAAACAGCGCGACCCCTCGCGACTCACCCACTACGAATCGGCAATCCACGGCTCACCCAGGACAGACCTTGACTATTCCAATCTGGATATCACTTCCAGAATGTACCCCTCAATCCGTCAGATCAAGGAGTATTTCACCTCTGAGGGTCCCCATGGCGTCAGCTCTCACGGGGATGACGGGGACGGAGGTAGGCGACCGTACTTCCTGTGCGAGTTCTGTCATGCCATGGGATTGGGGCCCGGCGATCTTGAGGACTACTTCCGTGTTTTCCAGGAGCAGCCGGGAATTCTTGGTGGATGCGTTTGGGAGTGGGCTGACCATGCCATTGATCAGGGACGGTCAAGAGATGGTCGACAGGTCTACACCTATGGCGGTGATCACGACGAGTACCCGAACGATGGCAACTTCTGCATGGATGGTTTGGTGTACCCTGATCGGCATCCCCATACTGGTTTGGAAGAGTTCAAGAATGTCTTTCGTCCAGCTCGGGTAGTTGATTTTAATCCGGCAGATGAAACAATTCGCCTGCATAATTACCTGGACTTTATTTATTTGGATGAGTACATGACCCTGTCTTGGACCGTGCTCAGGGATGGCGAACCGGTTCTTACTGGTGGATTGTCGGAGAATGCCGAAGATGACCTGCACATCGCTCCTCATCAGGAGGGCAAGGTCAAGCTTCCTCCTATAAAATGGCCCGACCGCGGAAGAGTGACGCTCTTGGTTTCCTATGCCTTGAAGAAAGAGGACCGGAACCTTCGTCGGGGACATTTACTGGGGTTCGATGAGTTGAATGCGGCAGCGCTGGGTCTGGATGAACGGAGCAACAGTGTGGCTGGATTCATTTTAGGAGAACACGGACACAACCGACAAGATGTCGTCCGGCCTATGACCAAGGAAAACGCAGGCACGATTGAAGTGGAGGGGGATGACTGGCGATATGTCTTCAACAAGCGTACCGGCATGCTTGATACTGCAATTGTAGCCAATCGACAGCTTCTGACAGCTCCCACCCAAGTCAATGTCTGGAGGGCTCCAACAGACAACGACGCCATCATTAAGCAGGAGTGGATCAGGGCTCAGTACGACAGGACTGTGACCAGGGCGTATGAATCTGTTCTGAATATTGATGAGGACAGAGGCATTACCACGATTCGCACTGACTTGTCCCTGGTGTCGCCGAGCATCCAACCCTTGGGAAGTATCCAGGCTACATGGTCCTTTGATTGTCTAGGAGGTTTGGATCTTGGGTTGAGCTTCCACAAGGATTCCGAATTCCCTGTACTGCCAAGGTTCGGCATACGCCTCTTCCTCCCCAGAACCATGGACAAAGTCACGTATTGTGGATATGGGCCCTACGAGAGCTATAGGGACATGCATCAGGCCAGCCACTATGGCGTTTTCTCAAATACTGTGGAAGGCATGGTTGAACACTATCTGCGCCCACAAGAGAACGGTTCACATTGCGGTTGTGATTATCTAATGGTCGAGGATGGCTGGTCGGCTTTGGAGGTCGTTGGAGACACTCCCATCTCCTTTAGCTGCTCCCCATATACCCAAGAGGAGCTGACTGAAAAAGGTCACGACTATGAGCTGCAGGAATGCGGTTCCACTGTGCTTTGCCTGGATTATGCAACTGCAGGTGTCGGCTCCAATAGTTGCGGACCTGATTTGGCTCCTGCCTATCAAATGAATGAGTCCGAAATCACCTTCGGACTGCATCTAAGGGTCCAATCACACTAGATCCGTGAACCAGGATGGAGAGGAATTGCTCTCCATCCTGGTTCATTTTCGCCAGTTCCTGTATTGCTGATATACCTGGTCCTGAGGCTGTCCCGATAGTGTTTCTTCAATATTCACTGGCCAGACGGGGGGCTGATTCTGACCGAACAAGGTCCAGGCTGCCTGACGTGCTGCTCCGATGGCGACGTACTCATCGATTTGTGGCAACTCCACATCCATGCCCAGAATCTGAGGTGCATATGCCCTGACTGCCTTGGACTTTGCCCCTCCGCCGACCAGGAGGATTCGCCTGACTTCGGTGCCGAGATGTTTCAGCAATTCCAGGCAGTCGCGTTGTGAACAGAGAAGACCTTCAATAAAGGCGCGAGCCAGGTTCTGCCTGTTTGTGTTTTCCAAGCTCAGTCCATTGATGCTGGCCCTGGCATCCGGACGGTTGGGGGTGCGCTCGCCATCAAAATAGGGGATTAAGGTGATGCCGCCGGCTCCTGGTTCTGACTGGTCGGCAAGATCTGCCAGGCCATCGTAATCAACGCCCATGGCTGCACGGCCGGCATCAAGAATTCTAGAGGCGTTGATTGTGCATGCCAGGGGGAGCCAGTGCCCAGTGGCATCAGCGAAACCTGTGACTGATGCGCTCATATCATATGCGGGAACAGGGCTGATGGCCGCGGCAACTCCGGAAGTGCCCAGAGAGATCGAGACGTCCCCTACTCGCATTGACAGCCCGAGAGCGGTCATGGCATTATCGCCCCCGCCAGGTGCGATGATGCATCCGCCGGGTACCTTCTTGCCTGCGATTCGAGGATCGGCCTTGGCGCCGACCTGATATGGCCCCAGGACCTTGGGAAGGATGACCTTCTCAGCCATTCCGTCAGGAAGGGCCATGCTGAGGAGATCGCGCCGATAAGTGTCGGTTGCTGAGTTGAAGTAACCGGTGCCGGATGCGTCCGACCGGTCCGTGAAGAGGTCAGCCAGGTGTGCGTCATCACCCTTCGCGGCGGCAGGCCCATGTCCGGCAATGGCCCAACTCAACCAGTCATGGGGAAGGCAGATGGCAGCGATTTTATTGGCGTTTTCGGGTTCGTTACGACTAACCCAGTTCACTTTGGTGATGGTTAAAGAGGCGACTGGAGAAGAACCGACCGCTCTGACCCAGCGCTGTCGACCGCGCATATTCGGATCAGCATCCAGGTCCGATTCGGTTCCGCTTTCTTTAGGAGGTCGGCCCAGGCGGATGATCAGCTCCTCGGCGTCAGCTGCAGAACGGGTGTCATTCCAAAGCAGGGCATCGCGAATGACCCGGCCGGTATCGTCCAGGAGGACCATGCCGTGTTGCTGACCGCCCACTGAGATGGCGGAGATATCGTCAAGACCGCCAGCCTCTTGGGCCGCCTTTCTAAAGGCAGTCCACCATGCTTGCGGGTCGATGCTGGTCCCATCGGGATGTGATGCCTTGCCGAAACGAACCATTTGTCCCGTCCTGGCATCCGTGACCCTTACTTTGCAGGATTGCGTCGATGTATCAACTCCTGCCACCAGCACTCTATCCATGGCCGCCTCCTTGCTCGAGCAGATGTATTGCGATTCTTATGCCATCCTACCCTAATCATTAGATGAATGAACTAAGTATTGCTGGATGATATTGACAATGGTAGGTGGAATACTAAAAAACGGTCTGTTTGTTCCTGCCGTCCACGATAGACGTCAATTTTAAGAAGGTCGATTTATGGTTACCTTGCGTTCAATCAATCAGGACGATCTGAGAAATCACAACCTTTCGGTCATTATCAATACCATTCTACGTTCCCCGTCAGCGCTGAGCAGAGCTGATTTGGCCAAAACGACCGGGTTGACCAAAGCTACAATGTCCCTACTGAGCGCACTTCTCTTGAAGAACAAGGTTATAGGGGAGGGGGAGCCGGGGACGACACAGACCAGTTACGGTCGTCCAAGCACGCCTCTATCCATCGCCCATGGGCGATGGGCCGGCATGGGCCTGCAGATCAATACCGATGGTTATGGGTGTCTGGCTCTGGATCTAGATGGAACGCTGATTGATTCAGCCTGGATCGATGACGATATGCGTGAAGCTGATCCTGAAAAGGTCTTTGCCAGCCTGGATGCCTTGGCAAAGCCCATTGAAGGCAGACTCCGCGAGGATAACTATAAATTGGTGGGCTCTGGTCTTGCCCTTCCAGGCTTGGTCACGGGCGATATGCAGTTGCTCATGGCTCGAAACCTAGGATGGGAGCGAATCGACCTTTCCCGATTCGCCTTGGTTCGTCGACTAAACCCCGTGGCGGGCAATGAGGCCCGGTTGGCGGCCTTGGCCCAGATTCCGGGATTTGCGACTCAACGAACAGCAGGTGGGGGAAATGACCTTCTATCGCCGACTGATTCTTTTCTTTACATTTCCACGGATATCGGTATTGGAGGTGCTGTGGTTCGAGGGGGTACCGTCGAAGTGGGCGATCATGGTTTTGCAGGTGAGCTAGGGCACGCTTCTGTGGATCTGAACGGTCCCACTTGCCGGTGCGGGCGGCGGGGATGCCTGGAGACCTATGCCGGTCGCAGGGCCCTGGTCGAAGCTGCGGGCATCGCATCTGGGGCCGAGGCTGTTTCCACTTGGGCGATAAACGAGCTCTACAGACGCTGGCAGCAAGGAGACGACAAAGCCGTCGAAGCTATCGACAGAGGCTTGGACGCCATGATCTCGGTCATCGTCACAGCTATAAATATTGTAGATGTGGATGCCGTTATCTTGGGCGGTTTCTGGCCTAATCTCGGAAGAGATCTTGCACAACGCCTGCAGGAACGGATCAATCGGTTGACCCTGGGCAGGAACGCCGCACCGGTAAGGGTGCTCATGCCCAGCCTGTCTGCCTATCCGGCCCTGCGGGGTGCAGCCTCTGTCGGGCTGCGTAAATTCATCGACAACCCTTTGGGATTCTTTGACAACTAAGTATGGTCAAGACAGGTGTTTATGGCCGATGTACCTGTTTGATTATGATGAGTTATTCGCTCAAGGTGACCGATGGGGTGTCGGTGATCGGATAATAATTGAGTTTGTTCTTGATTTGTTTCTTCCAACGTGACGGTGTATCGATAAATTTTGTTATACCCTTCCATGCTGCCCCGAACGCGACGGAATTGCTTGTTGAAATTGACTTCAAAACGTTGATTTTGGCCCATTTTGACGAAAGCACGCGTTTGGAGAGCTTCAGAAGAAGTGGTTCTTTTAAGTACTCAAACAGTTTCGAATACAACCCGTCCAAGACGATCGTCGGCACATCGCATATATTGACGAAATCAGCCAAAGCTAAACCCAAGTAGTCGGCGGCGCTCGCCACGGCTTTGCTGGCCCGGGTTTCGTTTCGCATCAGGGCGGCAAACAAATTGCCTATGGGGCTGTCCTGGGAAAAACCTGACGCCGCCATTATGGCATTCTGCCCGGCAAATGATTCAAGGCAACCGGTGTTTCCACATGAACATACATTAGTGCCTTCAGCAACATACACGTGGCCGAGTTCCCCTGCCCAACCGTGATAACCTGCATCAAATGAACCGTTCTTCATCAACGCGGCATCGATGCCTGAGCCTCCTGAGACATAGAGAAAGTCGGATAGCGGTTCACCATGTTTATTCCTGAGGTAGTTTTCAGCATATGCCCCGGCGTCCGCCGAATTTAAAAATGAAATTGCCGGCATGTACTTTTTTTCGCGACCTATATGAAGGGAACGAGCGAGGTCAACGTCGGTCCATCCAAGAGTCGGACTGCTGAGAAGATGTGTACCGTTCCTATCGAAGTAACCGTGCAGAGCTGCGGTGACATCGACCACAATCAGATCTGCATTTCTTGCCCTTTCATGCAGATCACTGATTATGCGTCCAACCAAAACAAGTGTTTTAGCTGCCTCTTCTGTTTCGGTCTGCAGATATTGTTGTGCGAGTATTTGACCTGACAGGTCGACGACAGAGGCCTCTATGGAGTCTCTCATAATATCCACGCCTATCGATGCATAGGTGTGCAGAGCCGGAGCCAAGGGGACGGCTGGCCGCCCAGAACCTATGTTTTTCGAGTCCAGTTCCCGGATAATCCCGTACGCGATGAGCTGCTCGACAAGACGCGAGAGTGTCGACCGATTTAAGCCTGTAATTTTTGCCAGATACGCGCGAGAAGGATCAGGAAGCGAACCGGTTATTACAGCCTTGGCGATTATTGCAAGATTGTGGTTGTGCAGGCTGGTCCTGCCTGCTGTATTCAAGACGTTCTTCTTGCTTGCTGCTACGTTGCGCATAGTATTGGATCCTCTTTCAGCCATATATTAAGTATGCACCAAAGTTCAAATATCAGCATTTATTCTCTGCTCAATGGCAAAATACAAAACCTAGGATTAATAAGTTGCACAGTTGGACAAAATGATAAATATAAATTACTATGTTGCATAAAGCAATAATTGCATGATATGACCAAGGAGGGTGATTGTGCAGAAACTGGTAGCCGGAATTGACTCTTCGACACAGTCATGCAAGGTCGTGATTCGCGATATCAATACAGGCAAGCTGGTGCGTTCAGGTGCTGCAAGACATTGCGGAGGAACGGAGGTCAACCCACATGTGTGGCGACATGCTTTGGATGCTGCCCTGCAACAGGCTGGCGGATTAGACGGAGTCGTTGCGCTTTCGATTGCCGGGCAACAGCATGGCATGGTTGCTCTTGATGCTGACGGTCATGTTGTCCGTGATGCCATTCTTTGGAACGATACCAGATCTGCACCGCACGCTTTTGATCTCATCAATGAGCTTGGTGATGGCGACTATGAAAAAGGGAAGCGTAAGTGGGCTGATAGCGTCGGAAGTGTTCCCGTAGCATCACTCACAGTGACGAAACTTCGCTGGATGGCGGAAAAGGAACGTGGCAACTGTGAGCGCACAGCGGCCCTCGCTCTGCCGCATGATTGGCTGACCTGGAATTTTCTAGGGGGCAAGGATATTCATGATCTGGCTACAGATCGTTCAGAGGCTTCTGGAACGGGCTATTACTCTCCGGAGGAAAACGCATACAAATACGACCTGCTTTCATTGGCGGCAGGCAGAAAATTTGCTGAGAAGATTGTGCTCCCCTCTGTAAAAGGTCCGAATCAGGCAGTTTCCAAGACCATAATCAAGGGACACGAGATCACTGTTGGACCAGGGGCAGGTGACAATGCTGCAGCGGCATTCGGTTTAGGACTCAAGCCTGGGGAAATCGCAATGTCTATTGGCACATCAGGCGTTGTCTCCCTCGTCTCGACAAAGGCTACGCACGATCCTCAGGGGTATGTCACCGGATTCGCTGATGCAAGTGGGAAATACCTACCCTTGGTCTGCACTCTTAATGCATCACGGGTTATCGATTGCTTCTGTGCCATGTTGGGAATGGATTATGAGGAATTCTCACGAGCGGCGCTTTCGGCTCCACCTGGTGCTGAAGGGCTAGTTGTTCTTCCGTACTTTGAGGGTGAACGGACTCCCAACTATCCTGATGCCACTGGCGCAATTCATGGTATAACGAACACGAATCTTACGGCTTCCAATCTGGCAAGGGCAGCAATTGAAGGTATGCTGTGCGGAGTTGGCATCGGAATACGGGATATGCAGAAGCTCGGCATATCGGTTACCAAGATTAACCTCATTGGTGGCGG
Organism: Bifidobacterium sp. W8104; assembly: GCF_016100735.1. Classification (NCBI taxonomy): domain Bacteria; kingdom Bacillati; phylum Actinomycetota; class Actinomycetes; order Bifidobacteriales; family Bifidobacteriaceae; genus Bifidobacterium; species Bifidobacterium sp. W8104. The sequence goes on along the minus strand of NZ_JACFRW010000001.1, from coordinate 179,273 downwards.
AGCGCGTTCGGAGGCCGTCAGGCGTATAGCCCCATCGGTTTTAGGATTGCCTGTGACTGTTCCGGAGTACAGCGAATATGTTGCAGATGGTGCTGCACGGCAGGCTGCTTGGGTATACGGGGGCAATAAGGAGCCCCCGATATGGACGCCGAACCTTTCCAGTGAATATCAATGTGATTTTTCTCCCTTCATATCCCAGCGATTTGAAGAAGTGTCAGCCTGCTTTATGCACAAAAAAGAAGACAATGCACTTGCTTGAGTGAGTAAAACACTTTTTTCCATAACTAAAAAACAAAGAATGCAACATCAAATAATCAAAGGAGATACGCGATGCGTAACATAATGAAGGCCGCACTTTCCGCTGGTCTTGCCTTGACTTGCCTGGCTTTCTCGGCAGGATGCGGTTCTGGGGGAGTCATCGGCAGCAAAAATGGTGCGAATAGCAAAGCCACAAAAATCGTCCTGGTTGCCAAGCAAGAGGGGATTCCGTGGTTTGATGATATGAGATCCGGGGTTAAGCAATTCTCGGAAGACAACAAAGGCAAGGTTGATGTCAAGCAGATTGCGCCAGATTCAGGCGATTCGGCCAAGCAGGTTCAGATGGTATCCGATCTCATCTCTCAGCAGGTTGATGCCATTGTGGTTGTCCCCAATGATCCGCAGGCACTGAAGCCGGTGATCAAGCAGGCCAAGGCGAAGGGGATAGTAGTAGTGAGCCATGAGGCCAGCAACATCGCAGATGATGTGGATTACGACATCGAAGCTTTCAAGAATGAAGATTTTGGAGTTGCTTTCTGCAAACCTCTTGCAGAGAACATGGGCGGAAAAGGAAAACTGGCAGCGGTTGTAGGCTCAAAGACAATGGAGACCCATATGGCATGGTACAGGGCCTGCAAGAGCATGATGGAAAAGGACTATCCGAATATTCAATTTGTTTCCAGTGAACCATACGAAGATAACAACAATGATGACACGGCTCGCAAAGTTGCCACTGAGATCCTTAACGCGCACCCTGACATCACTGGATTCTTCGGCACATCAGTATCGGCCGGCTCCAATATGGCTGCAGTTCTTAAGGAGCGGAGCAACAGGAATGTCTATGTCTCCACTTTGGGAATCCCCTCGGTGGATATGCCATACATTCAAGATGACTGGGTTCGTTATGCTCAGACATGGCGCCCCAAGGATGCTGGTTATGCGGCTCTTCAACTGGCCTATGACAAGGTTCAAGGTAAGAAGATCGCCAGCGGTATTGATTTGAAAGCCAAGGGTTACGAAAAGTCAGAGGTAAAGGGCCACCAGGTATATGGGGACGCTCCTTTGATCCTCAAAAAGGGCGATTACAAGGACGGTAAGTATCCGTTCTGATTCAACAGGTCATATGTCTGTTGTCGTTTCCAATATTCTTTGCGAAGCAAGGGAATAACAGTGATGAATGCACAATTATCCGCTACAAATATATGCAAAACCTTCGGCGGTGTTCAAGCATTGCGGAGCGTAAATCTCAGCATCAGGAAAGGTGAGGTTCACTGCCTCGTCGGAGAGAATGGGTCAGGGAAATCCACGCTCGTAAATATTCTTTCTGGCGGACTAGTGCCCGACAGCGGCAGTATTCAAGTCGGGAATTCGGAGTTTTCGTCGGTTACGGCACGACAAGCTATAAGTCTTGGGATTGCAGTCATACACCAGGACTTGTCGCTATTCGGAACCATGAATGTCAGAGATAATATCTGCCTGCCCGGTCTGGTTCATCGTAAGCGGTGGATTATCAACTACCGTCGTTGCGACGAAATCGCTTCGAGAGCCCTGGAGCGGATTCATGCGGATATCGATCTGGACGCGCGAGTAGAAAGCCTGTCCATGGCGGCCAAGCAACAGGTCGCCATTGCCAGAGCGCTTGCCCTTGAAGCCCATATCATTTTCATGGATGAGCCAACGACTGCGCTGACGTCCGTTGAAGTACAGAGTTTGCTGGACACCATCCAGAAGCTGAAAGCATCAGGCGTATCCATTATTTTCATTTCTCATAAGTTGGATGAAGTATTTTCCGTGGCAGACAGGATTACTGTATTCCGATCTGGCGAGGTCATTGGTACATACCAATCGGATGGTCTGGATAATCGCAGGTTGTCGGCTTTGATGACAGGTCATGATGTTGTGTTCGGTGATCCAGAGGACCATGTCGTCCGTGAAGCTCAGCCTGTATTGGAGATGAAAAATGTGAGCGCAGCCCGGGTACGCAATGTGAATTTGACAGTCAGACCTGGTGAAATTGTTGGTTTGAGCGGATTGCTGGGCTCAGGTAGAACCGAAACAGCTTTGACCTTATTTGGGCTGAACAAGCTCGAAAAAGGCCATGTCTTTATAAATGGGAAAAAGGTGTCTATCAATAATCCACGGGAGGCAATCGAGGAGGGTATCGCCTTGGTACCCGAAGATAGGCAGGAACAGGGACTGTTCCTTGACAGGACATTGCTTCAGAACAGTGTGGCCAGTGTACTTAAGCCCTTATCTAATTCGCTTGGACTGATTAACGCCAGAAAAGAGCATGAAATTGGTAAAGAGGTGCTGACTGGTCTGAAAGTGAACACCCAGGATCTTTCCATGCTTGCACAATCCCTTTCTGGTGGTAATCAGCAAAAGGTACTGCTTGGCAAGTGGGTTGCCACAAAGCCCAAATTGCTGATATTGGATTCTCCCACCGTAGGTGTGGATGTGGGTTCAAAATCCCAGATTTATGACATTATTCGTCGTTTGGCCGGCCAAGGCATCGCAATACTGGTTATTTCCGACGAAGAGGAAGAATTATTGGCGGTGTGTAACCGTATAGCTATTTTTGTGCAAGGAACAGTGACGACTGAGCTGACGGGAGACCAATTACAACCAGGGTATTCACAGTTATATCGAAATGCTGATAAGAAATCTGATTCCCATGCCAGGGGCTCAAGGCTTGTAAATGAGAAAGGAAGCAATTCCTGATGAGTCAGAAGATCCAGGCAAGGATGCCTCGAATAAAAAAGTTAAATTCCATGGAAATCACACTCCTCTCCATTATCGTGGGTTATTCGGCGATTGTTTCTTTAGTGAATCCTAATTTCCTGACACTGGGAACATTCGCTGATCTGACCCGTAATGGGACTGGAATGGCAATACTGGCTGCCGGGGTGTATATGATTATGATTTCCGGCGGCATTGATGTGTCTTTCCCGGCTGTGGCTATTACGTCAGGATATTCAGCTGTACTCCTATCCTTGGCATTCCATATAGACTCACTGCTGGCGATACTGCTAATAGCAGCCGTCATCGGCGCCATTCTCGGTGTCTTTAACGCGTTGCTTGTGTATTGGTTATCACTGCCTACTTTCATTGTCACGCTAGGTACATCCTCAGTCTTTTACGGACTGATGGCTACGGTTTTGGGTACGAAACCCGTGACGATTAGCGAGATGCCCAAGTCCCTCCTAGATTTTGGCGCATGGAATGTCGTCTCATTCACCAGCAAAGGACAAAGCAGCGGTATAGCGGGTTTCTTCCTTATAGCTGTTCTCATCTATATCGCCTTGTGGTTCATCATGAACCATACAACATTGGGGCACAGCATTTATGCCTTGGGCAATTCAGAGGAATCAGCACGACGGGCAGGTCTGTCGCCCTTGAAAATCAAGCTTTTCATCTATCCTTTGATGGGCGTTCTTTCAGCTTTGATGGCGATCATTTCCTTCGGAAATCTCAAATTTGTTGATCCAACCAGCATCATGGGCACAGATATGACAGTGATAGCTGCTGTGGTGATTGGCGGGACCAGGATTACTGGAGGATCCGGTACGTTGCTGGGGACATTCCTTGGAGTGACGCTTGTGCAGTTGTTGAATAATACTCTTGTGCTTCTTGGGATTCAGTCTTCCTGGAACAACCTCTTTATCGGAGCCGTCATGGTTTGCGCGGTCGTTGCCATTTACTACGGCGAAAAGCGCCGTAACCTTCGAAGCATGTCCTTCCTGGGATGAGGGATGAGGATTATATTATGGGACAAAAATCAAGTGAATTGAAAGTAAATCGTATAAGTGGTATCCTACGGTCATTGGTTGTTAGGCTTGATAGACCGAGCAAAGTGCTGTATTGCTCGGTACTGGTTGTCTGCATCGGGTTCTACATATTGCTCGGCAACAGTCTTTATAATGTAGGAACACTCCAATCCATGGGCTTCCAGGTAGGCGAGTTTATGTTCCTAGCTCTTGCCATGGGGACAGTTATGCTGACGGGCGGTATCGATTTGTCCGTGGTGGCCAACATGAACGTCGCGGCAATCATCGTGGCTTGGTTCCTATCGGGTAGTGAAGTCGGACGTGCAGGCTCAGTTGGATTGTCGATTGCCATTGCCATTGTGTTGGGAATCCTATCCACGATCCTATGCGGCGTTATGAACGGGTGTCTGGTTTCATTTGCCGGCGTCAACCCCATCGTCGCTACCCTAGGTACTCAGCTGTTGTTCACTGGAGTGGCTTCTGCATCGACTAATGGATCTTCCGTTGCTGTTTCAGTTGCTGACTATTCCACACTTGGAACCGCGACCATACTGGGCATTCCCGTAGTTTTCCTGATTGGCTTGGTGAGCTATGGCATCATTGCCTGGATTACGAGTCGCACGCGTTACGGCCGTGAACTATACTCATATGGTTCAAACCCTGTTGCATCGCTTTTTTCTGGTCACAGAGTGAACCGTACCTTGATACTTACCTATGCTCTTTCAGGTATATTCGTAGGATTGGCTGCTTTTGTCATGGTAGCCAGGGTTAATTCAGCTCGTGTTGGCTTCGGAGGCACGTACCTGTTGCAGGCTCTGCTTGTTGTTGTGTTGGCAGGATTTGATCCATTCGGTGGTAGGGGCAAATTCAGCAATCTGCTTTTAGCGGTCATTATGCTTCAGGTTTTGCAAACAGGGTTTACCATTTTGAACTTCTCGCCTTTTGTTAAAAATTTGGCCTGGGGTTCTGCTCTGATCATAGTCATGGTCATTAGCAGAGCTCTGGAGCTCAGAGCAAAGCACACTCAAAAGGTCAAGTAGAAGGGTTCGCTTCGGTGACATCGAACATCGAAAAATCATCGGAAAATGATTGGATAATGAAATGACAATGGACAGCGAGCAGACAGAGTCAATACTTGATGAACTAAAACAGACTTTTGATAGTATGGATTACACGAATGTCGACTCTTTCATTCAAATGCTTAAGAAAGCACGGCATATTGTTTGTGCTGGAGTAGGTCGTGAGGGATTGACCTGTAGGGCTTTCTGTATGCGCTTGATGCATCTGGGCTTTGACAGCCATTGGGTATGGGATGACACGGCACCGGCTCTTGGACCTGGTGATTTATTTGTCTTTACCTGTGGATCTGGAGAGATTGCGCATCTCCTCACAATTGCCCGCCTAGCCAAGGACGCGGGCGCTTCAGTCGTTTGTTGCACCGGCGTTCCTGGGAGTACGGCCGCATCTGTAGCAGATTTGACTATCTTCATCCCGGCAACCGTATTCAAAGGTCAGGGTGACTTGGTTCCCTCCCTACAACCGATGGGAACTTTGTGGGAAACAGCGTCATGGGTATTCTTTGATTCTCTTGTCTATGAAATACACAAGGAAGAAGGCATAAGTTACTCATCAATGACGAAGCGACATAGGAACTACGAGTAATTTCTCCAATCTCTAATGATTTACCCGGTCTTTATCTGAATTTCAGGTTGCTCCGGCAATCTGAGAATATTCATCTAGGGCATTCCTTTGATGAATAATCGGTCCTGGAGGCCGGGTTTTTCATGGGGAAAGATTGTTGTCCTAATGTTCTCCTGCAGTTGTCAATAGTATTCCGATTTTCCACCGGCTGTGTGAAGACCTGAAGTTGCCCCTCACCCCCCGAGACGAGACTGGTTTGCAGTGTTCAAAAGTTTGTTGCTGAGGAACGAGTTCAGGACGAAACAGTGGGTTAGCTGCTATTCGCAACTAGAGCCCCTGTATGCGGTAGAACCGCCTTTGTCTAGGTGGTTAAGGCAGAGACAGTTAATACCAGATTGTTGCAGTACTAGTCGGCGGTTGGTCTCTCCAGCCCTTTGAAGACGAAGAGGGCGTGGGCGTCTCCGCCCTGTAGGCGTTTCAGATAGGTTCGCGCCCGGGACATGCGTTCCACAGTGGTCTGGGCCAGCGGAGCTGGGAGTTGCCCGGGGTCGAACCAGCCGACTGACAGGCTCTCCTCGTCACCCACAAAGGGATCGGCATTGCCGTTGGGGTCGGGCCTGCAGATGAACAGATGATCCATATACATGGTCCGGTCACCGTTGGCATAGGTGACCACCTCCCGGGAGGATGTGACCGCCGCCAGGTCGGTGACGATCACATCCACCCCGGTCTCCTCCCTGACCTCGCGGACCACGGTGTCAGCCGGGTCCTCGCCCGGTTCGTTGATCCCGTAGACCAGGGCCCACTGGCCGGTGTCCGAGCGCCGACCCAGCAGGACGCGGCCCCGGTCGTCACTGACGAAGGCCGTCACGCCGTTCAGCCAGAGCAGGTCATGGCCTATGGACCGGCGCAGTTCGAGCACGAATTCGGGAGTGGGCATATGTCAGTCCCGGTCCGGGTCGGCCAGCGCAGCCCGCTGCGCCATCCAGGCCTCCACCTCTTCCACGGTCTTGGGGATTCCTGCAGACAGCCACTGGGGTCCCTGCTCGGTCATGAGCACGTCGTCCTCCACGCGTACGCCGAGGCCGCGGAACTCCGGTGGCACCAGCAGGTCGTTCTCCTTGAAGTAGAGTCCGGGCTCGATGGTGAAGATCATCCCAGGGGTGATGGGGGCACCCTGGTAGGACTCGTACCTGGCCTCCGCGCAGTCGTGCACGTCCAGACCCAGGTGGTGGGCGCATCCGCAGGCGTGCCAGCGGCGGTGCTGCTGGCCCTGGGGGGAGAGGGACTCCTCCACGCTGACCTTGAGGATGCCCCACTCGTGCAGTGTTTCGGCCAGCACCCGCATGACGGCATGGTGGATGTCCGAGTAGGTGGCGCCGGGCTTGGCGGCCTCAAAGCCGGCCTGCTGGGCCTTGAGCACGGTCTGGTAGATCCGCTTCTGCAGGGGGCTGAAGGTGCCGCCTACGGGGAAGGTGCGGGTGATGTCGGCCGTGTAGAGGCTGTTGACCTCCACGCCGGCGTCGATCAGGAGCAGGTCGCCCTTCTGGACAGTCCCGTCGTTGCGCATCCAGTGCAGGATGGGGGCGTGCTTGCCCGAGGCGATGATGGACCCGTAGCCCACGTCATTGCCCTTCTCGCGGGCGTTGGCGTTGAAGACGCCCTCCAGCATCCGCTCAGAGCGGGGCTTGCCCACCACCTGGGGCAGGTGGGTCAGGATCCTGTCGAACCCGTCCTTGGTGGCGGCGATGGCCTTGCGCATCTCGCTGACCTCATAGTCGTCCTTGATCATGCGGGCCTCGGAGGTGAACTCCTCGAGCTTGTCGTCGGCTTCCTCATTGCGGTCCGGACCACCGATGCCGTTGGCCTTGCGGGCGGCCTCCACCTGGTTCAGGACCTCCTGGTCGGCGGTGCGGATCACACGCAGCTTGACCGCACCCTGGTCCGGTCCCAGATCCTTGGCGATGGCGTCAGGGAAAGAGGCGATGTCCTTGGTGGGGATGCCGGTCATGACGGCCAGCTCCCGCAGCCCGGCCCGGGGACCCACCCAGTACTCCCCGTACTGTGAGGACCGGTAGTAGTCGCGGGTGGACTGATCGGCCCGGGGATGGACGAAGAGCTCAGGGGTATGGGTCAGGCCCTTGGCGGCCTCGGGACTGTCGGGGTCCACCGGGTCCAGGACCAGGATGGCTCCGGGTTCGTAGTCCTCGCCCAGGCCCGTGTAGTAGGCGAAGGTGGTGTCTGGGCGGAAGGCGTAGTCGTTGTCGTTGTTTCGGGTCTTGTAGGATCCGGCGGGGATGACCAGGCGTTCGCCAGGGAAGCGTTTACCCAGCTCACGCAGGCGGCGCTCGGTGTATTTGCTGGACTCTAGCGGCTCGATCTGCGGCTCCTGGGGCTGCCAGCCGGTGGTCATGAACTCCTGGAAGGCGGGGGAGTTGGGGCGCAGGGTGCGGTTGTTCACCCGGTCCTCCATATTCTGCTCATCCAGGTCCACGTTCTTGGGATCGGCGTCTCCTTGTAGATGCTCCTGAGCGGATGCGGTCACGTCCAGCCTCCTTGAAATTCCGGTTCTGACTATGTTGGTTCCATGGTAGTGCGTTCGGCCGATGTGACAGTCGGCTGTTTCGGCCCTCAATCGGGGTCGGTCGCGCATAGAATGGGCGGGAAGCATCCACAGCCAGCAGGAGGCGCAGGCAGAATATGTCATTCGAACACCCCAACAGCAAGGGTCAGGATATTCGCGATGTCGAGCGGGCCATCATGGCGCGTCCCGCCGAGCATGACAGCCCCAATCTGGACTTGGACAGGATGGGGATGATGCTGGACCTGCTGGGCCACCCCGAGCACAGCTTCCGGGTCATCCACGTCACAGGGACCAACGGCAAGGGGTCCACGGCGCGGATGGCCGAGGCTCTGGTGCGGGCCTACGGTCTGCGCACCGGGCTCTATACATCGCCCCACCTGGAGCGGATCAACGAGCGGATCGCCATCGACGGCAAGGAGCTTTCAGACGAGGACTTCGTAGACCTTTACCAGCAGATCGAGGATTTCATCGCCATGGTGGATGACCGCTTCGCCCAGCAGGGCAGGGCTCCCATGAGCTTCTTCGAGGTCCTGACCGCCATGGCCGTCTGGGCCTTCGCCGACGCCCCCGTGGATGTGGCCATTGTTGAGGTGGGGATGGGCGGCCGCTGGGATGCCACCAACGTCCTCGACGGGGATGCCTCCATCATCGGGCCGGTGGACATGGATCACATGCAGTGGCTGGGGGATACGGTCGAGCAGATAGCAGGGGAGAAGGCCGGGATCATCAAGCCCAAGTCCACGGTCATCGTCGGAGCCCAGCCCCATGAGGATGCCGTCATGCCCATCATCGAGCAGGCCGTGCGTGAGCAGGGCGCCCCGACCCTCTTAAGGGATGGCAACGAGCTGGAGGTGGTCTCCCGCATGCCCGCAGTTGGCGGTCAGGTGGCCACCTTGCGCACGCCCCAGGGACTCTACAAGGATGTGCCCATCGACAAGTTCGGCGAGCACCAGGCCCACAACGCCCTGGCGGCCTTGGCGGCGGCCGAGACCGTCATCCCCGTCAACGGGGCCCTGGACCAGGATCTGGTGGCCGAGGCCCTGAGCCAGGTGCGCATCCCCGGACGGATCGAGCAGGTGCGCACCTCACCCACCATCATCATCGATGGTGGGCACAACCTGAACGCGGCCCAGTCCCTGCGGGCGGCCATCGAGGAGAACTACGACTTCAAGCAGCTGGTGGGCGTGATCTCCATGATGGCCGACAAGCAGGTGGAGGACTATCTGGGCATACTGGAGCCCGTGCTGGACAGCGTCGTGGTCACCGAGAACTCCTGGAAAGGCCGGGTCATGCCGGCCGAGGATCTGGAGCGGGTCGCCGTCCGGGTCTTCGGGCCAGACCGGGTGGTCCGGCGCGACAGGATGCCCGACGCCATCCAGACCGCCGTCGACATGGTCGACAGCGAGGACCAGACCGGCGTGGGCTATGGCCGAGGGGTGCTGATCTGCGGCAGCTTCGTCACCGCCGGCGACGCCCGCACCCTGCTGGCCGAGCGTCCCAACCCCGATCTGGCCAAGCCTAAGGCGGAGCGCGCCTGATGTATCTCAAGGAGCTGACCCTCAAGGGCTTCAAGTCCTTCGCCTCGGCCACCACCCTGCGCTTCGAGCCGGGCATCACCGCTGTGGTGGGCCCCAACGGATCAGGCAAATCCAATATCGTCGACGCCCTGGCCTGGGTCATGGGCGAGCAGGGGGCCAAGAGCCTGCGTGGCGGATCCATGGAGGACGTCATCTTCGCAGGCACCTCCTCCAGGCCGCCGCTGGGCCGGGCGCAGGTCAGCCTGACCATCGACAACACCGACCGGACCTTGGACATCGACTACACCGAGGTCACCATCAGCCGGACCATCTACCGCAACGGCAGGTCCGAATACGCCATCAACGGGTCAGACTGCCGCCTGCTGGACATCCAGGAGCTGCTCAGCGACACCGGGTTGGGCCAGCAGATGCACGTCATCGTCGGTCAGGGGCGGCTGGATGCCATCCTGCGGGCTGATCCGGCCGGCCATCGGGCCTTCATCGAGGAGGCGGCCGGCATCCTCAAGCATCGCAAGCGCAAGGAGCGGGCCCTGCACAAGCTGGCCAACACCGAGGCCAACCTGTCCCGCCTGGACGACCTGATCGGCGAGATTCATCGGCAGCTGGGGCCGCTGGGCCGCCAGGCCAAGGTCTCCCGCAGGGCCGACATGATCCAGGTCAGCCTGCGGGACGCCCAGGCCCGCATCCATGCCGACGACGCCCTGACCTCGCAAAAGAAGCTGGAGGATCTGCGATCGCGGTTGGTTCAGACCCGGGGGCAGCTGGCCAGGGGGCAGGAGGACCTGACCAGGGTCAAGCTGCGCATCGAACAGCTGGAGGGGCTGGACCGACAGTCCAGTCCGGCCCTGGAGGCGGTCAACCAACAGTGGAACGACCTGACCAAGCTGGGTGAGCGGGCCGGGTCCCTGGCATCCTTGGCCAGGGAGCGCAGCCGTTCGCTGGAGGCCGGCATGGTGGCCGACCAGGGGCAGGATCCCGGGGTGCTCAGGCGGCGGGCCGACGAACTCAGGGGCCAGGCCGACCAGGAGGAGGGCCAGGTCGGAGCCGACCGGATCGCCCTGGATGGCTGCGTTCAAGCCCGTGCGGATCTGGAGCGGCGGCTGGCCGCTCACCGGCAGACCATGACCGAGCTGCGGCAGGCTGCCAGAAAGCGGCAGGCTCGGCTGGGCGACCTGACGCAGCTGGTGGCCAAGGAGGAATCGGCCCTGGAACTTTCCAGGCAGCGCGAGCGTGACCTGATTCGACAGCGGGATCAGGTCAGGGAGGGTCTGGAGCGTGCCAGAAACCGGGTGCGGGACCTGGACAGCCAGGAGGAGAGCCCTGACCAGGACGGCAGACAGGCCCTGGACCAGGCAGGCCGGGTCAGGGACCAGGCCCGCAGCAGGCTCAACGACCTCCAGGAGCACGAACGTCGCATTCAGTCCGATGCCATCTCGGCCCAGGCCAAGGCTGATGCCCTGGCGGACACTCTGGACCATCGCGGCGCCGGCGAGGCCCTGTCTCAGGCCGGGGATCCGGCCCTGCTGGGTCAGCTGACCGACTTCGTCTGCGTGGAGGAGGGTTGGGAGGAGCCCCTGGCCCAGGCCCTGCACGACTATGCCTCGGCCCTGGTGGCCAAGGACGGCCAGACGGTCGATCAGAGCCTGGAGCGAGCGCGCCGGGACCGTCTGGGACGTGCCGCGCTGATCTCGGCATCAGGCCCGCTCGAGGGGGCAGGTGTAAAGCCGGGCGATGGCCCCTGGCGGTCGGCCGCCGACCTGGTAGCCCTGCGGGAGCATCCTGCCGATTCTGTCCGGGCCCAGGGGGTGCTGGAAGCTGTCCGCAGTCTGCTGGCCTCCACAGCTGTCGTCGATGACGCCGATCAGGCCCGCCGTGCCCTGGAGGACGGATGGCAGCAGGCGCTGACCCGCCCGGGCGACATCTATGACCGGGTAGGTGCTGTAGGCGGATCCGCCCCGGCCACCAGCGGCCTGGCCTTGACCGCACGCAGGGATAAGGCCCTGGAGCAGGTGGAGGCCCTCCAGGAGGAATCCAAGGCACTGCAGCCGCAGATGGATGCGGCCCGGGCCGCCCTTGAGCAGGCTGAGCAGCAGCTGCAGGAGGCGCGCAACCAGTGCACCGAGGCCCGGATCAAGGCCGAGCAGGCCGCCCGGGAGTTGGCCACTGCCCGCAAGGAATCGGATCGGGCACAGGCCGGGGTCAAGGATCTGGATGACCGGCTGGCCCAAGTGCGCGACCAGGTGCGCACCCACGAACTCAAACTGGAGGATTTCAAGTCAGGCCTGGCCCGCGCCCAGGAGGACGGGGGGTCCGACCCTGATGACCCGGAGGGCATGGAAGACCGGCAGCATGAATTGGAGACGGCCCTGGACCAGGCCCGCACCGCCGAGATGGAGGCCAAGCTGACCTGGACCGAGAGCGACCGGCGGCATGCCTCCCTGCTGCGGCAGATTGATCTGCTGCGGGATCAGGCCGACCAGGCCGAACGCCATCGTCAGCGGATAGGCGAGGAGAACCGTCGTCGCAAGGCAGGCATGGCCTCCCTGGGGCTTATCGCGCTCAGGGCCGACCTGCTGACCCAGCTGATCAAGGGGAGGATGGATCATGCGGCCCGCCGCCGGGATCAGCTCAGGGCCAAGGCTTCGGCCCATGACAAGGAGCTGACCGATCTGCGGGCCAGCAGGGATGCTCTGGAACCCAAGGTGGCCGGTCTGCGCCAGGATGAGCACGGTCTGGATCTGGAGCGGGAGCGCCTGGCCGGTGAGGACGGCCGCCTGCGTCAGCGCATCCAGGATGACCTGGGCATGGAGCCCGAGGAGCTGATCCGCGAATACGGCCCCGATCGTCCGGTGCCCGTCCTGGACGACGAGGGCAATCCGGTGCCCCTGGACCAGGAGGGGACGGAGGAAGACGGGGATACGCCAGCCTTCAAAACAGTGCCCTACCAGCGTGGTGAGCAGGAGAAGCGGCTGGCCAAGGCCAAGCGGGACCTGGCCGCCCTGGGCAAGGTCAACCCGCTGGCCACCGAGGAATACGAGGCCCTGGAGTCCCGCAACCGCTACCTGCACGAGCAGCGTCAGGATGTGATAGGTTCCCGGGACGATCTGATGGCCCTGGTCAAGGATCTGGATTCGACCATGGTCACGGTCTTCAAGGAGGCCTTCGACGACACCGCCCAGGCCTTCGAACGCATCTTCGCCACCCTCTTCCCCGGCGGGCGCGGGCGGCTGCGGCTGGAGGACCCGGACGACCTGCTGACCACCGGCGTTCTGGTCGAGGCCAGCCCGGCCGGCAAGAAGGTCCGCAGGCTCTCCCTGCTCTCGGGCGGGGAGCGGTCGCTGACGGCCCTGGCCCTGCTCCTGGCCATCTTCACGGCCCGGCCCAGCCCCTTCTACGTCATGGACGAGGTCGAGGCCGCCCTGGACGACGTCAACCTGACCAGGCTGCTCAAGGCCTTCGAACAGCTGCGGGAGCATGCCCAGCTGATCATCATCACCCACCAGCAGCGGACCATGGGCATCGCCGACGCCCTATACGGGGTCACCATGCGGGGGGACGGGGTGACGGCCGTCATCTCCCAGCGGTTGAAGGATCCGGATCGTTCCGGTCGCGAAGAGCCCGAGCCCGATCAAGGGTGACCTGTGCCAGGACCGCCTGGGAGTCCACGATGGGCAGCTGCGGCATGGGGTAGGCCTCGTTGAGCACCGAGAGCTCGGTGCAGCCCAGCAGGACCGAATCGCAGTGGTAGTCGTTCAGGAAAGCCTGGAGGACGCTCAGGTAGCGGTCCCGGTCCAGTCGCCCTTCCTTGACGTCGTCGTAGATCAGCGCGCTCACCCGGTCCTGCAGGGCCTGGTCCGGGTCCACCAGCCGGTAGCCGGCGCTGTCGGCCGGGCCCTGGTAGATGGCGGCATGGCGGGACCCCTCGGTGCCCATGTACCCCATGCGCGGATGGGATTTCGCGGGATAGTGCCGATCTGCCCAGTCGATGGTGGCCTGGGGCATGCTCAGAATGGGCACTGGGGTCAGGGCCTGGAGCCTGGGCAGAATCTGATGGGCGGTGTTGCAGGCCATGACCATGAAGGAGGCGCCTATGGCTGTGGCCTGGTGCACGTCCTCGGCCAGATAGGGGAAGGGGTCATCCTTGCTGCGGCCTAGGATGAAGTCGGTGCGGTCGGGAACGGTGGCGTGGTTGAAGACCACGTAGTCCAGAAAGTCCTGGTCCCGGTGCGCCCCGGTCAACCGGTCCAGCACCCGTACGAAACTCTCGGTGGCCAGCGTGCCCATGCCGCCCAGGACGACGAAGAAGTTCCTCATGCCAGTGTCCTTTTGTCACGGAAGTAGCGCCGGTAACGACGCCGATAGATCGCAAACATGTGTCGAATCAGCAGCCAGCGCTTGAAGTTGCGGTCCTTGCCGTACTCCAGGGTGGTGCCCCAGTCCCCGCGGCGAATCATGGCCATGGCCTGCCGCTTGTCCTCGGATTCGGCGCAGTATTTGCGGAAGATGTCCTTGGGGATCTCCATCCAGAGGCGATGCCCCCGGCCGAAGACGGTGCGTCCGTTGAAGGGGGTGTCCAGAACCAGGTCGTCCACGAAGTAGCGGGCCAGGTTGAAGCCGTTCAGGGTGACCACGTAACTGCTGCGGCCCTGGCGCAGATTGATCTCGAAGAGCTTGTAGACGCCGTCGCGCGGGTCGTATTTCATGTCGAAGTTGGCCACACCGCTGTATTTGATGTCCTCGAGGAAGGCCTTGATCCGGTCGAAGATGTCCTGGTTGTAGTCGGGGATGATTGCCGCGTAGTTGCCCACGGCCTCGGGCGCGGGATCCTCCAGCAGGGGATGGCCCAGGAACATCATGCGCACCCGGTGGTGACGGTCCACGTAGGCATTGAGCACCCTCATATTGTCATCGCCCCCGGGCACGAAGTCCTGGATGACCATCTGAGAGGTGTACCCGGCCTGGTAGGACCTGCGGATCATGGTGTCCAGCTCATCCGGGTTGCTGAAGATGAAGGCCTTCTTCCTGCCCGGGAAGTCGATGCCCAGCCACTCGTCGCTGTCCGCGGGTTTCATGGCCACCGGGTAGTCGAAGGGCAGGTTGCGGTGGCGGCCGGCTTTGACGTCGTCGGCGTCCACCGAAACAGTCTTCGGGTGGGGCAGGTCATAGCGGTCGCAGAGCTCATAGAATGAGGATTTGAGCGAGAGGGACCGGTTCAGTTTCTTGTCGATGGCGTTGAAGACGAACCGCTCGCGCAGGGGCTCGCCGAACTCGTCCAGCAGGTTGGCGTAGGTGTCCCCGCAGGGCAGCAGGAGCAGGGTGGCCCCTGGGTGGTCCCGGTGATAAGCGTCGGCCCAGTCGTTCAGGGTGGACACGAAGACCTCGGGATTGGTGAAGTCGTGGACCAGATGCAGGTCCAGGATCCTGCTGTACTTGGTGGGGGAGAGCTGGTAGTGGCCGAATGCGGTGGAGACCAGGCCGTAGGCCTCGTGGAAGGCTCGCGCCATCCCGTAGGTGTTGATGTCGGTACCCAGTATGACCGGTTGGAATTCTTTCATGTTTTTGAAACCACCTACCATGTGCTCGTGCGCCCCACCCTGCCGTGGGGCATTCGGCTTTCCATCTTAGAACCTGCCGGAATCGTCAGACCTTGGCTGCGCCGGTGGCTCCCAGGTCGTAGCTTTTCGTGCCCAGCAGACGGGCCACCACGTGGTCGTCGCCCTCGTAGGGCACGTGGCGGCCTTGATTCTTGAACCAGCGCTCCTCGCCCTTGCCGGTGACCAGAATGATCCGCAGACGATCTCCGGGTTGGCCCGGTTGGCCAAGACCCTGTTCGATGGCCTGGGTCCTGTCCAGTACGATGCTGGTCTCCAGGTTGGCGTTGGTGACGAAACTCAGCATTTCCCGGTCCACATGTTCCGAGCTCTCCTCGTTTTCGTCGTCAGAGGTCAGGATGAGTCGATTGACGCGGTCCTGGGCTGCCTGGACGATGCCCTTTCGTCGGTCGATACCCCTGCCGCCGGTTGCTCCGCAGACCAGGGTGATCTCAGGTTTGCGCTCGCCGTAGCGCTCATCCACAAAGTCCAGCAGGGCCTTCATGGAGGCGTAATTATGGGCATAATCGACATAGACAATCCGGTTGTCGGCCTGGAAGCACTCCATCCTGCCGGCGATGCGGATCTTCTCCATGGCGTGGAGGGCATCGGCATCGGGTTCCAGTCCCAGCCGGTTCAGCATGGCAAAGGCGGCTATGGCGTTCAAGGCGTTGAAATCACCGGCTATGGACAGGCTGATCGGGGCCATGGGACCACTGGCAGGGCCGATCAGATAGTCGTTGCCCTTGCCCGGGGCCTTACGTGCCACGAAATCGGCCTCTTGTTGGCCGAATCCAAAAGTGGTCACTGGAATACCGGCGGCGCTCGCATCCTGGCAAATCAGGTCGGCCCTCTGGATGTCGGCTCCCATGACCAGCTGCCTGCTGTTGTAGGCTATGCGGCGCTTGCAGTAGAGGTAGTCCTCGAAGGTGGGATGCTCCATGGGGCTGACGTGGTCGGGTGAGATGTTCAGGAAAGCCCCCAGGTCGAAGGTCAGTCCGTAGACGCGATCCACCTTGTAGGCCTGGGAGGAGACCTCCATGACCAGGTAGCGCATGCCGGCATCCACCGCCTGGCGCATCATGCGGAAGAGGTCCAGCGACTCGGGCGTGGTCAGCTGGGATTCCACGTAATGGCGGCCGTCCAGGCAGTTGTCCACAGAAGAGAAGAGGGCCGCCCGGCCTCCGGAGAGTTCACCCAGCATGGCGTGCAGGTAGTAGGCGGTGGTGGTCTTGCCCTTGGTGCCGGTGATCCCCACCAGGGTCAGCTGGTTTTGCGGATAGCCGTAGAAGGCGGCCGAGAGCAGGCTCATGGACTTGCGTACGTCATTGACGATGATCCCCGGGGCGCTGGTGTGGGCGGACAGGTCCTGCTGGGCCACGTAGGCCGCCGGGCCCTCGGGTCCGCAGGCATCCATGTACTCGGGCAGGAAATGCCCCTTGCAGAAGAGCAGGCTGCCGGGTCCCGCCTGGCGGGTGTCGTAGGTGACGTCGGTGAAGGGCTTGAGCGAGGAGTGATCCGCCGGCTGATTCAAGGTCCATCGATCACCCTGAATTACCTCGCGCAGTTGATCGTGTTTGCGCAGCAGTTCCAGGGCCGAAGCCATCGTCAGCGCCATGCCGTCTTCCTCCTCGTCTGATGGGTTCTTTCAGCCCGACTGCAATCCGGTCGAGGCCAGGTCCAAGTCTATAGTCCCGGCCCGGCAGGCACAGAGGAGTCCTGCCACCCCTTGACCGAAAATATACATATGCCTCGGGTCCCATACAGGAAGTGACCGGGCCGACCATTCCCCGGTGATGAAGGCTCAGAGCCAGGAGTCGATGACCGGGCGGCGTCCCTGGGAGAGCAGGTGCTGGTTGAACTGTTCCCGCCACTTGGCCTGTGCCTGCCGCTGCCAGTCCATGAGGGAATCCATGGTGATCCGGGCCACCTGGGGGAACAGGGTGGTCATGGGCTTGATCAGGTCCACGGCCGCCACCGTATCCGCCGTGGCATTGTGGAAGTTGCCATGGGGGATGACGCCGTAGTACTCGCTGGTCATTCCCAAGTTGCGGCGGCCGGACCGGTGGGAGATCTCCCTGTCCAGGACCAGAGGGTCCACCACCAGCAGATCGCCCTCGCTCAGTGGCTTGACCGAACCCTCGCACCAGCGGGCGATGTCCCCGTCCAGCATCTGCACGTCGAAGGGGGCGTTGTAGGCCAGCAGAGGGATGCGCTTGTCCTGGGCGCGGGCGATGAACCCGGCCATCTGTGCTGTGGCCTGCTCAGGCTCCATGCCTTCGGCGGCCAGCTGCTGATCGGTGAACCCGTTGACCCGACTGGCCCCCTTGCTGATATGCCGGTGCGGATTGACTATCCAGGTGGCTACCGCATCCCCTGAGTAGCCCTTGGCCGGGTCGCGCAGAACCAGGCTGGCCGAAACGATGCCGTCCTTGCCCGGTCTGGTGCCCGTGGTCTCGGTGTCGAACCCCAGAAGCCAGGAGTCCCCCAGGCGTGTCGACCCCTCCTGCTGCGGGGCGGACGCAAGCGCCTGCTCCATGCTTGTGTACTCGGTGTTTTCCATAAGCGATTTCTCCTCTGCCATTATGGTAACCGAGGAGCGACCTGCCCGCGACCGGGTCGGAACCGCAACGGGCGAGGGGGGATGGCACAATAGGGGTGTGGCAGATACCAGCGAACTCGAAAGCAGAAAACGTCAATTCGAGGCCCTGTCCATGCCTGCGGTGGATGTGCTTTACCGACAGGCCATGCGCCTGACCAACAACCCGGACGACGCCCAGGATCTGGTCCAGGACACTTTCGAACGCGGATTCAAGGCCTTCGACCGCTTCCAGCCCGGCAGCAATTTCGAGGCCTGGATGACCACCATCGAACGCAATGCCTACTTCAACCAGTACCACAAGGCCAAGCGGCGCCCGCAGAGGGCCAACGACTCGACCGGCGAGTACAACGACTGGGACATCTATTCGGCCTCTGAACATGGGTCCGAGGGGCTCAAATCCGCCGAGCAGGAATACATGGAGACCTTCGCCCCCGAGGAGATCATGGCAGCCCTGAACCGGCTCAGTCCGGAACGCCGACGGGTCTTCATCGACGCTGCCATCGACGGCAAGAGCTATCAGCAGGTGGCCGATGAGGAGGGTATCAAGATTGGCACGGTCATGAGCCGGCTGAACCGTGCGCGCTCGCAGCTGCGCCAGGAGCTGGAGCGGTATGCCCAGGAGCGCGGCTACCAGCAGGGGCGCGGTGCTGCAGGCAAGCCCTCAGCGGAACAACATGGTGCCGGTGCTGCCAGGCCTAGTATAAAAAAAGAGATCAGCAGCAAGGGGCACTGAGGGCCCCCGAAGATCGGGTATCAGGAAGCGGGCAGGAGCATGGACGGACGCGTGGAGATGAGTCACTACGCCTACGATGACGGCGGCTCCGTCAGGGTGACCCACACCAGCCTGCGCATCTATCAGGATGCCTCCTGCGTGGACCCCAGCGACTGCTTCGATCCGGAATCCTGCTGCGACGAGCGGGAGCGCATGGTCATCGAGGAGCTGCGCCGGTATCTGCGTCCCGAATGCGCGCCGGACTGTCTGTTGGATCGGCTCAGGCACATGTTCGATCAGATGGATGAACTGGAGCAGGGGACACCG
The DNA here is from genome assembly GCF_016100735.1 of Bifidobacterium sp. W8104. Lineage (NCBI taxonomy): Bacteria > Bacillati > Actinomycetota > Actinomycetes > Bifidobacteriales > Bifidobacteriaceae > Bifidobacterium > Bifidobacterium sp. W8104. The sequence goes on along the minus strand of NZ_JACFRW010000001.1, from coordinate 160,253 downwards.
GATCGCGCCACGGACAAGTAGATAAAGCCAAGCAGGCCCGGTCGGCTTCTTGGCAGAAGAGCGGGTCTGTCCGGCTGTCTCGGTAGTTGCAGGAACCATGGTCATGCCTATGCAGCCATGGTTTTTATGTATATATGCAAAACCCCGGCACCGTTGGTGCCGGGGCAGACGATCAGGTGTTCGGCCTCTTGCCGTGATTGGCGGCCTTCTTGCGGCGATCCCTGCGCTTGCGTCCGCGCATGCCCATGATTGGACTCCTTTGCTACTGATGAACCTATAAGCCTTGCCGATTATCGCACACCGGGCTGACCTTTGTCGACCAGCCAGGCTGCTCAGACCTCTTGCGCCCGGTATCCCACCTGGGTGGTGTAGACGGCGGCAGGCTGCAGAATGACCAGGTTCCGACCAGTTCTGAAGGCGTTGGCATAGGCGGTCATGGGTTCCACGGCAACGCCGGCCGGACGCATGCCTGCGTCGAAGCCGGTCCCGGTGCAGACCTGCCAGGAGGTGATGGTCTCATCGCCCCAGAGCTGAATGCGGATGCCATCCGGCCGGGTGAACCAGGCCGAGCAGGTGCCGTCATCGTCCCGCTCCACATCGGTCCAGGCATCGTCAAATTTCGCATCCTCGCCCAGCACAGGGCCCTGGCGCAGATCGGTCCGTCCCTGGACGGGTTCGGTGCCGGTGGGCAGCAGCCTGTCCGGATCGACCACCACGTGGGTGCGGCAGGGGATGGACAGGGTGCAGGGGGCGTTGTCCTTCTGGATCTGGTCGCCGACGCCCTGCTTGCCATTGGCCAGCCAGGGGTGGATGCCGAAGGCCCAGGGTGCGGTCTCGTCGCCCAGGTTCAGCGCCCGTGTGGTCATGGTCAGCCCCTGGTCGTCCAGGGTGTAGGTGACGGTGACCACCACGTCGAAGGGGTATCCGCCCATGTCCGGCACCCGCCAGGAGAGGCTGACGGAGTCCTCGGTCAGGGCCTGCAGCCCCCAGTAGGCCCGGTATCCGTAGCCGTGGATGGCGGTGTTCCGGTCGTGCTCGTCGATGGGCAGGGTGTAGGTGTGGCCCTGGAAGTCGTAGGTGCCGTCCTCGATCCGGTTGGGGAAGGGGACCAGCACGTTCCCGTTGCTGCAGGGTACGGTTCCATCCGGGTCGAATGAGGCCAGCAGGTCCTTTCCCCGGTATTTCAGGACGCGCAGGATGGCTCCCAGCTCGGTCACCACCGCCTCGTAATCCCCGTGACGGATGCTGTACTGCTGTCCTGTCCGGGGCACGGCCCCGCCCATCATCTCGTTCGTATGCATGCTCCCACTTCCATAGTGCCGTTGATGCTTGGTACGTCACCATCCTAGCGCCTGGACGGTCTTGGCTTCTTGGTGAAAGAGTGGCGGATGGACTACCGGGGGCCGCTCCGGCTTTCTACCATGGACTTGCATCGTCCGGGATTGTCCGGATTGACATCGATAAGGAGCGGCAGTGGCAGGATTTCGGACCACCGTGTGCGAACAGCCGACCCCGCAGGGGCATGGGCGGGTCATCCTGGCTGATCCACGCGGGTTCTGCGCGGGGGTGGACCGAGCCATCCAGACCGTGCAGACCATCCTGGATGCGGACAACCCCCACCAGGATCAGGGTCTGCCACCGGTCTATGTGCGCCGGCAGATAGTCCACAACCGGCATGTGGTCGAGGACCTGTCCCGGCGGGGGGCCGTCTTCGTGGACGAACTGGACCAGATTCCCGACCAGGCCGTCCGTGCCGGGGTGCCCGTGGTCTTCTCGGCCCATGGAATCGCCCCCTCGGTCGTCAAGGAGGCCCAGCGGCGGGGGATGCGCGTGGTCGATGCCTCATGCCCACTGGTCAGCAAGGTCCACCGGGAGGTCCAGCGCTTCGTTCGCGACGGCTACTCGATTATCTACATAGGCCACCGTGGGCACGACGAGGCTGTGGGAGTCATGGGGGAGGCCCCGGACCGGGTTCACCTGGTCGAGCATGAGGCCGATATCGAGGCCCTGGACTTCGGGCCCGACACCCCGCTGGTCATGCTGACCCAGACCACTCTGAGCCTTGATGAGACCGCCGACCTGGCCGCGGCCCTGCGCCGACGCTTCCCCTGGATTCAGGAGCCGCCGGGCTCAGACATCTGCTATGCAACCCAGAACAGGCAGCAGGCGGTCAAGCTGGTGGCCGGTCAGGCGGACTGCATGATTGTGGTGGGGTCGGCCAACTCCTCCAACTCGGTGCGTTTGGTCGAGGTGGCCCGTCAGGCCCTGGATGCGCGTTTCCCCGGTCAGGGCCAGCAGAGGGCTCACCGAGTCGACGATGCTGGCGAGCTGGACCCGACCTGGCTGCAGGGCATGGATTCGGTAGGACTCACCTCGGGTGCCTCGGTTCCCGAAAATCTGGTTCAGGGGGTGCTGGAGACCCTGGCTGCCCGAGGGTTCACCCAGGTGACCCGGGAACGAGCAGTCGACGAGCACATGCACTTCGTCCTGCCTGCCGCCCTTCGTTCAGCACGCGCATCAAAGAAAGTCCCGCAACCACAGGGCTAAGGCCACCGCTTAGATCTTTCAGTCGGCGGCTAGAGGTGCGGTCTTGGCCTTGAGGACACAGATCAGATCCCGAGGGTCCAGTCCAAGGCTGATGCCGCGCTTGCCGCCGGAGACCATGATGGTGTCGAACTCCAATGCGCCCTGGTCCAGCACGGTCACGTGTTGGGTGCGCTGTCCGAAAGGCGATATACCGCCCAGGACGTATCCGCTCTCTCGTTCGGCCTGGGCCTTGTCGGCCATGCGGGCCTTCTTGGCGCCCACGGCCGCCGCCAGGTGCTTGAGGTTCAGGTGGCCGGTCACCGGTACTATGCCGATGACCCGCTCCTTGCCCGTGTCGGCCATCAGGGTCTTGTAGACCGTGCGCGGGTCCAGGCCCAGCTTTTTGGCTGCCTCGATACCGTACCCCTGGTCCATGTGGTCCGCGTTGTGATGATACTCGTGGATGGTGAAGGGAACCCCCAGACGCTCCAGCTGGGCCATGGCCGGAGTCGCGGCATCCGAATCCGCCCGCTTCTTCTTGCTCATGACTCCATGCTAAGGTACTGACCGTTTAGGGAGGCTGAGGGGTGTCTTTGGCGCGATCGCGCGGAAAGGGTGGTCCATGACCGCTGTCAATGCCTGGCTGCTCGATGCGGTGACGGGCGGCTGGGGGCTGGCTGTGCTGTTCCTGGCCGCCTTTCTGGATGCCCTGCTCATCCCCATACCCACGGAGCTGATGGTCCTGGCCACGGCTTCGGCCTTCCGGGCCACAGGAAGACCCCTTCCCGTCCTGGTCTTTCTGGTATGCGCCCTGGCCTTCGCAGGCGGCGATGCCTGCACCTATGGACTGGGACGGCTGGTCCCGCTGAATCGTCTGGCCGTCTTCCGAGGTGCCGCAGGCAAGGCTGTGACCTCGTGGGCCCATCGGGCCCTGCTGCAGGGGGGTGGCTTCTTCACACTGGCCTCGCGCTTCGTGCCCTCGGGCCGGACCGTGGTCAACCTGACGGCCGGCGCGGCGCGGTATCCGCTGAACCGTTACCTGCCCCTGGCTGCCCTGGCCGGCCTGCTTTGGTCGATTTATATGTGGACCCTGGGGTATCTGGCCGCCTCATGGCTGGAAAACAATCCTCTGGCCGTCATGGCCTTCGGCTTTCTGGCGGGGATGGTCGTCGGCCTGGTCTGCGACCTGGCCATGCGGGCGCTCACCCGAAGGCGCTGATTACCAACAAGGGGCCCGCCCCCGTAGGGAACGGACCCCGAAATCGTTATGGCCGGAGGAGCCGGCCGGATGCTCAGTCGCCCAGCTTGGCGAAGTAGAGCAGGGTGCGGATCATGTTGCTGGTGAAGCCATACTCGTTGTCGTAGAAGGCAACGGTGCGGACCAGCTGGTCGTCACCGTGGGTGTTGACATCGGTCTGGGTGGGATCGAAGATGCCGCCGTGGGTGTCGCCGATCACGTCGGAGGAGACGATGCCCTCGTCGTTGTAGCCGTAGTAGTCCTTGCCCTCGAAGGCCTTCTTGGCGGCGTCGTTGATCTCGTCGACGGTGACCTTCTTGTCCAGGACGCAGGTCAGCTCGGTGACGGAGCCGGAGGGAACGGCCACGCGCTGTGCATGGCCCTGAAGCTTGCCGTCGACGGAGGGAACGACCTTGCCGATGGCCTTGGCGGCACCGGTGGAGTGCTCGATGGTGTTGATGGCGGCGGCGCGGGTGTTGCGCGGCTTGTTGCCCTTGGGGCCGTCCAGCAGCATCTGGGAGCCGGTGTAGGCGTGGATGGTGGTCATGTAGCCGATACGGATGCCGAAGTTGTCATCCAACATCTTGACCATGGCGGCCAGGGAGCCGGTGGTGCAGGATCCGGCGGAGATGATCTTGTCGGAGGACTTCAAGGTCTCCTCGTTGACGCCGTAGACCACGGTGGGCGTGGTGTCGTCCTTGGCGGGGGCGGAGATCAGGACCTTCTTGGCTCCGGCGTTCAGGTGGGCCTGGGACTTCTCGGCCGAGGTGTAGAAGCCGGTGCACTCCAGCACATAGTCCACGCCGTCGTTCTTGACCCAGGGGATGTTGTTGGCGTCCTTCTCGGCATAGACCGGGTACTCCTTGCCGTCCACCACGATGGCGGTGTCGGTGGAGGTGACCGAGACAGGGGTGCCGTCGTCGTGGCGGAAGGTGCCCTGGGTGCTGTCGTACTTGAGCAGATAGGCCAGAATGGCCGGGGTGGTCAGATCGTTGATGGCGGCAACCTCGATGTTGGAGGCGTCGCCGCCACGGGCCTGGAGCTCAAAGATGCGCCGGAAGGCCAGACGACCGATACGTCCGAATCCGTTGATGCCAATCTTTACTGTCATTCAATTCTCCCTTGGAGATTGGCCGTATACAGCACAAAAAATACCGGACCGTATATGGCCGATTACTGATAACATCTCATAGTTTATAGAACCCTGTGTACTTATAGCAAGCGACTACGCGGGTTCTGCCAAGGAAAAAACGAACAAAAAAATTGGTAGGTTTTGTTGTTTGTTTGCGCAACAAAACGATCAAGAATTGTGAGTATTTTCGTTCGTATCAGCCAGCCAATCCTCCCACTGCTGCTGACGGAATCCGACCAGGACACGCCGACCATCCAGCAGGATGGGGCGCTTGACCAGCATGCCGTCGGTGGACAGTAGCTGCAGAGCCTGCTCCGTGTCCATCTGCGGCAGGCGTTTGCTCAATCCCTGGCTGCGATAGGCCTGACCCGAGGTGTTGAAGAATCGCCGCACGGGCAGGCCGCTCATGTCCAGCCATTCGGTCAGTTCCTCCTGGGTGGGTCGGTCCTCCTTGATGTCTCTCTCGATGAAGTCCACATTGTGGTCACGCAGCCAGGTGCGGGCCTTGGCGCAGGTGGAGCAGCGGCTATAGCAGATGAAGAGCGGGTGCCGGACTGTCGGGGTCGCTGACTGGGTGGTAGATGATGCTGTCATGGTTTTTCCTTTCCAAGTGGAGTTTCAAGTCAAGAGGAGGCTCAGGCCAGCCGCCGGGAGGGATGGGTCTCCAGGGAGCCCAGGTCGGCCTTGGGCTCCAGGCTGGTGCTCCAGACCGGCTGGGGCGCCGAGGTGGGGTAGGTGACGAACACGGTTCCCTGCTCCAAGGCTATGTGTGCAGGCCTGCCGGGCAGGAACTCGTTGCTGACACCGGTCACCTGCTGGCTGGTCATGGTCATGCCGTCCGTCTGGTATTTGAGGCCCTGTTCGACAACGCCCAGAGCCTGGTCGCCAGCCGCCAGGACCGAGACCATGGACCTGGGCGGGCAGTCCCAGGCGGGGAAGTCCAGGCTTCCAGGGCCAAGGGCCGTGACCAGCATTCCCTGTCCCCAAAGTTCGGCCCGGCCCCCGCTGGCGGCGATCAGATGGATCAGGTTCAGGTTGGCCAGCGTGTGGTCCATGCGCCCGCCCAGGCCACCATATATAAGGAATCGTCGGCAGCCCCGCTGCCAGCCCACTTTGACTGCAGCCAGCAGGTCCGTATCGTCCTTCTCGGCAGGCAGGACCCGGCGGGGGATGTCTGTTCGTAGCCTTCGGCTACCAGCGGGTAGGGAATCGAAGTCGCCCACGACCAGGTCGGGCTCGTCCCCGTGCTCCAGGGCCGGCTCCAGTCCGCCGTCCGCCGCGATGACCAGGGCCTGTCCTCCGCGTGCCACCTCTTCGCCAAAGTATTGTCCGGCGCCCCAGATCCGGCAGAGCGGTGCCTGACTCGCCTGGCTCGTATGGTCCGACTGACCGTCATCCTGCATGGGATTCTTCTTTCTGCGCTCGCCCATCGGACGCGCCCCCATCATCCCAGACCAACCAGACCGACCAGGAAGGCCAGCCAACCCTGCACCAGGGCCATGTAGGTCAGGGTCCCGCAGGCGATGCTGACCATCATGTTCCGCCAACGCAGGTGAACCAGGGCCGTGACCAGCAGGGCCAGGGCCTCGTAGAGCCCATGGTCGCCTCCCATCAGGTTGGTGTGCCTCAAGGAATAGACCACCAGCAGTCCCATGACGGCGGCGGGCAGCAGACGTCCCAGCCGGGTCACCAGTGCCGGCGGCCGACGCCCCTCCGGCCAGATTATGAAGGGCAGGAATCTGGTGGCCGTGGTTCCCAGGACCACAATGCCTATGGTGATCAGTTGCTGTGCAGTGGTCATGAGGCCTCCCTCTGGTTGTGGAAGTCCAAGAGGATGAAGATGGCCAGGATGACCACCATGGACGGGATGATGAACCGGTCGGGTCCGAAGACCAGCAGGCAGGCCAGGGAGGCCAGCAGACCGATAAGGGCCGGCACGCGGGCTTCGGCCTGCCGCCACTGCTCCAGAAAGAGGACCAGGAACATGGCGGTCAGCACGAAATCCAACCCCTTGGTGTCGAAGTTCGCCAGGTTGCCCAGCACAGCGCCCAGGGTGGCGCCGCCTACCCAGTAGATCTGGTTGAGCAGGGTGACGAAGAAGAGATACCAGCCCTTGTCGGTCCCGGCCGGGTGGGGGTCGGCGGACTCCAGGGCGAAGGTCTCATCGCACATACCGAAGATCAGGTAGGGCTTCTTCCGGCCCGTCCCTCGGAAGACCGGCAGCATGGCCAGGCCGTAGAAGAGGTGCCGCGCATTGACCATCAGGGTCAGCATCAGCGCGCCCCAGGGATTGAAGGTGGACATGAGCAGGTCCACGGTCACGAACTCCATGGACCCGGCATAGATCAGGGCACTCATGGCCAGCGGATAGATCACCGGGAATCCGCGGCTGGTCATCAGAAAGCCGTAGGAGATCCCCAGCACAAGGAATCCGGCCATGATGGGCAAGGTCCGTGGGAAGGCCGCAGCTAGGGAGCCCAGGATGGTTCCGGAGGACTCCGCATCATCGTCCACCTCTTCCTGCGCTCGCTGCATGACCCGCCTCCTGGCCTCGTTTTGGAGATGGTCATATGATAATCGCCCCTTGCGCCGCATGGGCAAGCCGGTCGACAATGTGAGAAGGCTGTCAAGAGGCGAGGGAGGCGGAATAGGTGCTCTCCGGCTCCTGTTGAACCTATCGATAGGCACCGGCATGTGAGGAGGAATCATGGACAAGAACAAGATTTCAACCAACAACCCGGCCACGGTCGTCCTGGCGGGGGGTTGCTTCTGGGGCATTGAGCGGTTCTTCCAGGAGGTGGACGGGATCATCGACACCCAGGTGGGATACGCCCAGTCCACAGTGCCCAACCCCAGCTATGAACAGGTCTGCAGCGGTGTCACCGATGCCGTGGAGAGCGTGCGGCTGACCTATGATCCCCAGACGGTCAGTCTGCGGACCCTGACCCTGCTTCTGCTGGATGTGATCGACCCCTTCTCGGTGGATCGGCAGGGCAACGACCGGGGCAGGCAGTATCGCAGCGGCCTCTACTGGGATCCCGAGCATCGCGAGCAGGAGGAGCCCGTCTTCCGGCGCGCCCTGGAGGAGCTGGAGCGCAGGACAGGCCGTCATCCCGCTGTGCAGGTGGAGGCCCTGATCAACTTCTATCCGGCGGAGGAGTCCCACCAGGACTACCTGCTCAAGAACCCCGGCGGTTACTGCCACATCCCGCTGGAGGCCATCGCCAACGCAGCCTCCCGCCAGCGTTACATCGAACGCATCTGGTCCCTGGACCCCGAAAGCTACGAGGTCACCCAGCATTCGGCCACCGAACGGCCCTTCACCAACGCCTACGACGGCGAGTTCCGCCCGGGCATCTATGTGGACGTGGTCAGCGGGCAGCCGCTCTTCTCCTCGGCGGACAAGTACGACTCGGGCTGCGGCTGGCCCGCATTCACCAAGCCCATCGATCCCCGACTGCTGGTCAACCGCAAGGACTACAAGCTGCTGGGTCGGCCCCGGATCGAGGTGCGGACGGCACAGACCGGCATCCATCTGGGACACGTCTTCGACGACGGACCAGCCGACCGTGGCGGGCAGCGCTACTGCATGAACTCCGCAGCCCTGCGGTTCGTACCGCGGGATCGGATGGAGGAGGAGGGATACGGCGACTACCTGCCCCTGGTGGACGGCGCGACCTCCTGACGGGGCATGGTCCTGAGGGCTGTGCTATACTGCTACTCGGCTTGAGAAATCAAGAAAGCGGATGATCCCACCTGGGAGCCTTCCATGGCTTCGGGTTCGACCTGCACCGGTGACGGTTGGCCGTCATCATATACGGTGCAGGCATTGGTTGTTGCGTTGCCATACGGCTGCGACGGTCATGTTCGAAACCTATGGGTTCTTCGCCGGGCAGTGGATGTTGTGGTATTTGAGAAGGAGTCATCATTAGCGACGAACCAAGGATTAACGACGATATACGAGTGTCTCAGGTACGCCTGATCGGGCCCAACGGCGAGCAGGTGGGAATCATTGCGACCTCCGTCGCCCTCAACCTGGCCAAGGAGGCCAACCTTGACCTGGTCGAGGTTGCACCCAAGGCCAAGCCTCCGGTCGCCAAGCTCATTGATTACGGCAAGTTCAAATACAACGAGAAGATCAAGGCTCGTGAGGCGCGCCGCAACCAGAGCATGTCGGAGATCAAGGAGATCCGCTTCAGATTGAAGATCGACGACCACGACTTCGAGGTCAAGGAGGGGCACGTGCGCCGCTTCCTGTCCGCCGGAGACAAGGTCAAGGTCACCATCATGCTGCGTGGGCGCGAGCAGTCCCGGCCCATCGGCGGCGTGGAGCTCCTGCGCAAGCTGGCTGACGACGTCGCGGATCTGGGCTCCATCGAGTTCGCCCCCAAGCAGGAGGGGCGCAACATCATCATGACCCTGTCGCCCAAGGGCAAGAAGGTCCACACCCAGTCCGAGCAGCGTCGGCGGGGCGGCCAGGCCCGTGCCGAGCGCAAGGCCCGTCAGGCGGCCCATCTGGCTGCCAAGGCCGACAACAATACTTCTCCCAAGCAGATGAAATCCAAGGAGGGCAGCAATGCCGAAGATGAAAAGTAACTCCGCCGCATCCAAGCGCGTCCGGACCACGGGTTCGGGCAAGCTCATGCACGCCGGGACCGGTATGCGCCACAATCTGGAGCACAAGTCGGCCAAGAAGCGTCGTCACCTGTCCACTGACGAGGTGCTCGCTCCGACCCAGTCCAAGAACATGAAGAGGATGCTGGCCCGCTGAGCGGGTGCTGTCGCGTCGAGTGAGTTTTTAGAAAGCTGAGGAATATCTATGGCACGAGTCAAGCGGGCAGTCAACGCGCATAAGAAGCGTCGGGTCGTCCTGGAGAGGGCGTCAGGCTACCGTGGCCAGCGCTCCCGTCTCTACCGCAAGGCCAAGGAGCAGCTGCTCCATTCATATACATACAACTTCCGGGACCGCAAGGCCCGCAAGGGCGACTTCCGCAAGCTGTGGATCCAGCGCATCAACGCCGGATGCCGCGCCCAGGGAATCACCTACAACCGCTTCATCCAGGGTCTGCGCCTGGCCGGGATCGAGCTGGACCGCCGTGCCCTGGCCGACCTGGTCGTCAACGACATCGACACCTTCAACGCCATCGTGGCCGAGGCCAAGAAGGCCCTGCCTGCCGATGTGAACGCTCCGGTCGCTGCCTGATCAGCGGACCTGAACACCGTATTGCAGGAACCTCGCCTTTCGCGGGGTTCTTTGCATATTTGACCATTCCTCAGGGGAACGGTAAGTTGATTGACGACAATGATGCCGGGAGCCGCCATGAACGATGATCACAGTGCAGACGCATCGGCTGTCTCGGCAGCATCGGCGGGTCAGTCCATTCCACCAGAGAGCAGCGGTAGATCCAAGCCGGCTAGAATCAATCAGTCGCGCCCTATTCTGCGGTCGCGGGTTTTTCTCTATGTGACGGAGTTCTTCTCGGGGATGGCCGTCATGGCCGCCGAGCTCGGGGCCTCCCGTCTGCTGGCTCCTTACTTCTCGTCCTCCCAGATTGTGTGGACCATCATCATCGGGACCATCATGATCGCCCTGGCCCTGGGCGCCGTCGTCGGCGGTCGCTGGGCCGATAGAAACCCCGACCCGGACAGGCTCTACCTGTACATTATGGCCGCGGCCGTCTGGATCGCCCTGATTCCCCTGGTCGGCAAGTATCTGATCATCCTGATTTCGGGGCTGCTGATCGTGGCCGTGTCCACCAACTTCCTGGTCCTGGCGGCCTTCATATCCTGTCTGATAATCTTTGTTCCGCCCCTCTTCCTCCTGGGCACCATCACCCCCGGCCTGGTCAAGAGCGCCACCGATTCCCTGGACGACAACGCTTCGGTGGTCGGTCGGCTCAGCGCCTGCAACACCGTGGGATCCATCCTGGGCACATTCCTGCCCACCTTTGTGACCATCCCTGCCGTCGGGACCTTCGTCACCTTTCTGATCTTCTCCGGGATACTGCTCCTGGTGGCCTTGGCCTACTTCCTTTCCTCCCATGCGCACCGCCTGGCCTGCCTTCTAGCCACGGTGGCCTTTGTGGTCTCGGCCTCCCTGTCACCGATGACGGGGTTCGCCTTCTGGGAGAAGGGCCTGGCCTACGAGGGCGAGTCCATCTACAACTACCTGCAGGTCAAAACCCTGGCGGACAGAACCATCCTTTCCACCAACGTCCTCTTCGGCGTTCAGTCGGTGACCATGAAGCACCCTGGGATGACCGGTATGTACTACGACACGGCCCTGGCGGCGCCGCTCATGGCCGATCAGGCCCGCTCGGCCCTGATCCTGGGCATGGGGACGGGGACCTATGCCCGGCAGCTGAGGCGGTACTATCCCCGGATGGCCATCCAGGGGGTGGAGATCGACCGGACCATCAGCGACCTGGCCATCAAATATTTCGATCAGCCCGCCAATATTCCGGTTTCCACCTACGATGGCCGAGCCTGGCTGGCGGCCAGTCGCCAGCGCTACGACCTGATCATGGTCGATGCCTATCAGGACATCACCATACCCTTCCAGATGAGCTCCACCGAGTTCTTCAACCTGGTCAGGAAGCACCTGAATCCGGGCGGGGTCATGGTGGTCAACATGAACATGATCGACGACGGTCAGGGGTCCATCAATGCAGCCCTGACCAATACCATCACCAGGGTCTTCGGATCCGATGCCATTCTGACGGCCGACGTACCCCAGACCACCAATCGCGAGCTCTTTGCGCGTCGTCCCGCTTCCGACGATTTTCCGCAAACAAAAGGTGTCAGGAAGGCAGCGATGGGGGATTACCCGGGTTCCGGCCTGCTGGCGGAGGCGGCCACCAGGGTCAGCCCTGATCCGGACCTGTCCCAGATGATGGAGCAGGTCAGCTCCCGCCTGAGCACGGTCGGGGATGCGAGGGGAAGGGTATTGACCGATGACAATGCGCCGGTGGAGCTGCTGGGCATGCACGCCATCGACGGCATCATCAGCAGGGAGGCCGGCCCCTACCGACGGATTCTTGAGCAGGAGGGGATTCAAGGGCTGATCCGGGAGGTCTCCTGAGTGTTCGCCCCAATCCCAAGCGCGTTGGAAGCATGGAAACAGGGGAGCGGGGCGTTAGAATATGGCCTAAAACCAGCACTGATGAAGAGAACCGGAGGTTAAGCGGTAGTGGACGGTGATCATCGGAAGGGGCTGATTGCATTGTTGGATCAGTTCCTGGCATACACCGGTCTGGAACGGGGTCTTGCCCCCGCAACGGTCAAGGCCTACAAGTCCGATCTGAGTATGTACATCAATTGGTTGTCCGGTCGAGGCATCACCAGCCTGGAGCAGATCCAGACCGCCGATGTTGAGGGTTTTCTGGCCCATCTGGCCGACGAGAGTCCAGCCAGCCGCTCCCGGAGGATGGCCGCCGTCCATGAGTGGCACCGCTTCGCCCTCAAGCAGGGGTTGACCGACCAGGATGTCTCACGTACCGTCAAGGCCCCCAAGGGAACCTCGGCCCTGCCCGATGTGCTGGACGTGGACCAGGTGACCCGGCTGTTGGATGTGGCCGCCATGGGCGGGTCCAAGGATCCTGTGGTCCTGCGGGACAAGGCCCTGCTGGAATTCATGTACGCCACCGGCTGCCGGGTCTCGGAGGCTGTGGGGACCGATCTGGAGGACATGGACCTTAACGAGCGGGTGGTCCGTCTGACCGGCAAGGGCGACAAGCAGCGTCTGGTGCCCATGGGCTCCTACGCCTGCCAGGCCATGCAGGCCTATCTGAATCTGGGACGGGCCAGCCTTTGCGATCGGGCCACCAAGGGCAAAGAGCTGCGGGCCGTCTTCCTCAACAAGCGGGGCAAGCGGCTGACCAGGCAGACGGTCTGGCAGGTGGTCAGGGATGCCGGACGCCGGGCGGGCCTGAACAGACCCCTGCACCCCCACACCCTGCGGCATTCCTTCGCCACCCATCTGCTGGAGGGAGGCGCCGATGTGCGTTCCGTCCAGGAGTTGCTGGGCCATGCATCGGTCACCACGACACAGATCTACACACACGTCAGCCCCCAGGCCCTGATGGAGACCTACCAGACGGCCCATCCCCGCGCTCGCTGACCCGCCAACCCGCGAATGCAGTCGGAAACTTGATAGGGTAGAGGCATGCCTACGGATTTGTTAGGGCGCGAGTATGAGACGTTCGCTGCCCCGGAGCCTTTGAAACAGCACGGCCCGGCCCGTGTCCTCGCCATGTGCAACCAGAAGGGCGGCGTGGGCAAGACCACATCATCGATCAACATCGCTGGGGCCATGTGCCAGTATGGGCGACGCGTGCTGATTGTGGACTTCGACCCCCAGGGTGCGGCCACCGTGGGCCTGGGCATCAATGCCAACAGCGTGGACAACACCATTTACACCGCCATGTTCGACACCTCCCTGGATGTTCACGAGGTGGTCAGGCACACCCGTTTTGACGGTCTGGACATCATCCCGGCCAACATCGATCTGTCGGCCGCCGAGATCCAACTGGTCACCGAGGTCGGCCGGGAGCAGGCCCTGGCGGCAACCATCCGGCCCCTGCGGCAGGAGTATGACGCCATCATCATCGACTGCCAGCCCTCGCTCGGTCTGCTCACCGTCAACGCGCTGACTGCCGCGGACGGGGTCATCATCCCTGTGGCGGCCGAGTTCTTCGCCCTGCGCGGCGTGGCCCTGCTCATGCAATCCATAGAGAAGGTCCGCAGCCGCATCAACCCCGACCTGCAGATCTACGGTGTGCTGGTCACCATGTACACCAAGACCCTGCATTCGGACGAGGTGCTTCAGCGCATCTACGAGGCCTTCAAGGGCAAGGTCCTGCACTCCATCATCAGCCGGTCCATCAAGTTGCCCGACGCCACGGTGGCCGGCGAGCCCATCACCATGTTCGCCCCCGAGCACAAGACCGCCAAGGAGTATCGGGAGGTCGCCCGGGAGCTGATCGCCCGCGGCATCGTGGCGTGAGCGGATCAGCGGACGGCTTCGCCGTCGATCTGGATGTCTACCAGGGGCCCTTCGACCTGCTGCTGGGCATGCTGGCCAACCGAAAGCTCTCCCTGACGGAGGTATCCCTGGCCTCCATCACCGGGGAATTTCTGGACTATGTGCGCACCCTGGACTTCAGCCAGGGCCTGGATCAGGCCAGCGCCTTCCTGGATGTGGCCTCGGTGCTGGTGGAGGCCAAGAGCGCCGCCCTCCTGCCTGTGGAGGACGAGTCCATGCGCGACCAGGCCTCCATGGACGCACTTCGGGAACGTGATCTGCTCTTCGCCAGGCTGCTGCAGTACCGGGCCTTCAAGCAGGCGGGGCAGGACTTTCGAGCAAGGCTGGCCGCCAACTCGGGCCGCTACGCGCATCCCGGCCATCTGGAGCCCCAGCTGACCCACCTGCTGCCAGATCTGGTCTGGACCCTGAAGCCGGAGGATCTGGCCCTGCTCTGCGCCAATGCCCTGGTCAACGCTCCGGCCTCAGAGGTACGTCTGGACCAGTTGCATGTGCCTCTGGTCGACCTGAACAAGGAGGCCGACCAGGTTCGCCAGGCCCTGCTGGCACAGCCCGGTCAGCCGGTGGCCTTCGCCGATCTGGTCGCCTCATCCAAGGGGCGGGCGCAGGTGGTGGCCCGATTCTTGGCCGTGCTGATCTTCTTCAGACAGGAACTGATCCAGTATCGTCAGGATGGCCCCTACCAGCCGCTCTACCTGCGCTGGATTGGGCCGACACAGGAGCCGGAAACGGCCTTGATCAGTGAGGGGGACTTCGCATGAGCCAATCCTCGGCTCCCGATACCCGTCCCGAATATGTGGACTTCGATGTGCAGGACTTTCCCGGCGGGCTGGCCGCCTGTCTGGAGGCCATTTTGGTGGCCACGGACCGGCCGCTGACCGCAGAGGACTTCTCCCGGGTGCTGGCCGTGGACCCGGCACCGGTCAATGCCGCCCTGGAATCGCTGGCCGAGTCCTATGGCGACCGAGGATTCGAACTGCGCCGGACCGCCCGGGGCTGGCAGCTGACCAGCCGGGCCGCCTACCAGCCCGTGGTGGCGGCCTTCGTCAAGGACGGTCAGACGGCACGTCTCTCCCAGGCGGCCCTGGAGGCCCTGGCCATCGTGGCCTACCGCCAGCCCATGACCCGTGCCCAGGTGGGTCAGATCCGCGGGGTCAACTCGGACGGGGTCATCCGGGCCCTGCTGGTGCGCGGCCTGGTTCGTGAAGAGGGCCTGGACGAGCAGACCCACGCCGCCCTGCTGGTCACCACTGATCTCTTCCTTGAGCGGATGGGCCTGCAATCCTTGGAGGATCTGCCCTCCCTGGCCCCCTTCCTGCCCGACGAGGACTCGGCCCTGGCCCAGGCCCGCCAGGAGCTGTCCGGGCAGCTACAGTCCCCGGATCCGGTCCAGGGTTCGCATCATGATTCGCCCCAGGGCAAGGAGCAGTGATCGCCTGTCACACAAGGCGGTTACACTTGTCTCTGTTTGTCCAATTCCTGGACCACGCCAACCGGCAGACAGGCCGGTAGGGGCATGGATAGCATTCACGAGAATGAGGTTTTGATGGCGGTACGCGGCGATATACGAAATGTGGCGATTGTGGCACACGTTGACCACGGCAAGACCACCCTGGTCAACGCCATGCTGCAGCAGTCGCACGTCTTCTCCGAGCGGGAGGAGGTGCCCGACCGGGTCATGGACTCCAACGACCTGGAGAAGGAGAAGGGCATCACCATCCTGGCCAAGAACACCGCCGTCAAGTACACCGGCCCCCTGGCAGCCAAACTGGGCCAGCCCGACGGCATCACCATCAACGTGGTGGACACCCCCGGCCACGCCGACTTCGGCGGCGAGGTGGAACGCGGCATCTCCATGGTCGACGGTGTGGTCCTGCTGGTGGACGCCTCCGAGGGGCCCCTGCCCCAGACCCGCTTCGTCCTGCGCAAGGCCCTGGAGGCCAAACTGCCCGTCATCCTGGTCATCAACAAGACCGATCGGCCCGATGCCCGCATCTCCGAGGTGGTCTCCGAGTCCACCGATCTGCTCCTGGGTCTGGCCCAGGACGTGAGCGAGGAGGGAGTGGACCTGGACCTGGATTCCCTCCTGGACCTGCCGGTCATCTACTGCGCAGCCAAGGCCGGCAAGGCTTCCGTCAACCAGCCCGCCGACGGCGCTGTGCCCGACAACGATGACCTGGAGCCCCTCTTCGAGGCCATCCTGAACAACATCCCCGCCCCGGAGTACGAGGAGGGCGCCCCCCTGCAGGCCCATGTGACCAACATCGACGCCTCTGACTACCTGGGCCGTCTGGGCCTGGTGCGCATCTACAACGGCACCCTGATCAAGGGCCGCCAGTATGGCCTGTCGCGCGTGGACGGATCCATCGAGAACTTCAAACTGACCGAGATTCTGCGGACCAAGGGCCTGCAGCGTTCCCCGGTGGACGAAGCCGGCCCCGGCGACATCGTGGCTGTGGCCGGTGTGGAGGACATCATGATCGGCGAGACCATCGTCGACCAGGACGATCCCCGCCCCCTGCCCTTGATCCACGTGGACGACCCGGCCGTCTCCATGACCTTCGGCACCAACGATTCGCCCCTGGCCGGCACCGAGGGCAAGGACCACAAGCTGACCGCCCGCATGCTCAAGGACCGTCTGGACCGCGAGCTGATCGGCAACGTCTCCATCAAGGTGCTGCCCACCGACCGGCCCGACGCCTGGGAGGTTCAGGGCCGTGGCGAGCTGGCCCTGGCCATCCTGGCCGAGCAGATGCGCCGCGAGGGCTACGAGCTGACCGTGGGCCGTCCCCAGGTGGTCACCAAGACCGTGGACGGCAAGCTTCAGGAGCCCATGGAGTCCGATACCATCGACGTGCCCGAGGAGTACATGGGCGCGGTCACCCAGCTCATGGCCGATCGCAAGGGCCGCATGGAGACCATGACCAACCACGGTTCCGGCTGGGTCAGGATGCAGTTCACCGTGCCCTCCCGTGGTCTCCTGGGCTTCCGCACCGCCTTGCTGACCGCCACCCGAGGCACCGGCATCTCCTCGTCGATCTCCGCCGGCTACGCCCCCTGGGCGGGCGACATCAAGACCCGGCAGAACGGGTCCATGGTCTCCGACCGCTCGGGCAAGGCCAGCCCCTACGCCATGCAGAAGCTCCAGGCCCGCGGCGAGTTCTTCGTCAAGCCCCAGTCGCCCGTCTACGAGGGGCAGATCGTGGGCATCAACAACAAGCCCGGCGACCTGGACATCAACATCACCCTGGAGAAGCACATGACCAACATGCGTTCCTCCACCGCCGATGTGCTGGAGACCCTGACCCCGCCCATCGACATGAGCCTGGAGGAGTCCCTGGACTTCGCCAACGATGACGAGTGCGTGGAGGTGACCCCCGAGTCCATCCGCGTGCGCAAGATCATCCTGGACAGGGATGCCTGGTACAAGTGGAACGCCCGTCAGCGCAGGGCCAACAAGAAGTAAACCTTCCCTCATAATCGGTCTTGGTCCGACCCGGCCGCCCCACGGTGACCGGGTCGGACTAGTCTGGAACCCATGAAGTCTCAGGTTTCCAAATCCAAGGACCAAGCCCCCTCCCGTTCGACGGGGGAGTCTGGCAAGGCCAGTGCCTTTCGTTGCCTGCTGGGCCTGCCCATCGGCCTGGCGGTGGGGGTGCTGGGGACCCTGGTCCAGCGCTCCGGGGCCGCCCAGGGTCTGCCTTGGGGGATGGTCATGGCCTATCTGCTGGTGGCCCTGGCTGCCTGGTGGGTCCGTTGCGACAGCGGCACCATGGGGCTGGCCCTGCATCTGGTGGCCTCGACGGTCACGGTCTGGCTGCTCTCCATGAGGGGACCGGGCGGCGACGTGCTCATGCCCTATGCCAACTTCCCTACATTCTTTGCCAAGTATGCGGTCTTCCTCTGGATGGGCGGGCTGGTCCTGATACAGACCCTGGCCATCTGCCTGCCGGCCTCCTGGTTTGCTGACGGCCTCCTGCGTCGTCAGGGGCGATCGGCATGAGCCGGGTTCCGTCAGTATCACCGGCGACTCCGCCCGACCGTATTCCCCTGCACTTCCTGGGTCCCGAGGGGACCTTCACCCATCAGGCCGCCCTTGAGGCCGCCAACCTCATGGCAACAAGGCTGGGTTGCCAGACGGATCTTAAGCCCTGCACGGATGCGGCTGCCATTGTGGAGGCCGTGGAGGAGGGCCGAGGCTGGGGGGTGCTGGCCTGGGAGAACAATGTGGAGGGCCATGTGGTGCCCAACATGGACGCCCTGATCGACTCTCAAGCGGTGGCGGGCTTCGGCATGGTCCGCCTGCCCATCGTTTTCGATGCCTTCGTCCGGGCCGACCATGGCCCCCTGCGCCAGGTCGGCGCGCATCCCCACGGACTGGCCCAGTGCAAGGGCTTCATCAAAGAGACCGGCCTCAATCCGGTGACAGCCAACTCCAACGCCGCTGCCTGCCGTGATCTGGGCCCCGATCAGATGGCTCTGGGGCCGCGCATCTGCGGGAGCCTCTACGGGCTGGAGACCTACCGGCGCGAGGTGCAGGACTATCAGGGGGCCCGCACCGACTTTCTTATGCTGGCACCCCGGGATCAGGCAGCCCGACTGGCACGCCGCCTGGCGCCGGGCGGGGATTTCGAGTCCATCGTCACCTTCATTCCCCTGAATACCGGGCCGGGCGTGCTGGCCAACCTGCTGGACCGTCTGCGCGATGCGGGCCTGAACATGACCTCATTCATGTCCCGGCCCATCAAGGGGCACGACGGAACCTACAGCTTCGTAGCCAGCATCGACGCCGCACCGTGGCAGAAGGGTCTGCATCAGGTGCTGGCCGACCTGCTGGAAAGGGGGGACTGGCTCAAGACCCTGGCGGTCCATCCGCGCACCCCTCATCCAGCGCCCCCCATCCGTGAATGGATGCTGCCCAGGGCGGGGGCCTTCCGGGGTGAGGACCCCGATTCCGAGACAATCAGCAAGGAGTTGTTATGGTAGATGAATCCGCGCCTTTCCCACACATGGATCTGTCCGGGCCCGAGCACATGCACCCGATAGCGGGCATGGCCGCCTCACCGGTGCTGACCTCGGCCCACAAGATCGCCGTTGCGGGACTGGGTCTGATCGGGGGATCGTTGGCCCGCCGCCTGGCCGCCCGGGGTCGGTTCGTCATCGCCTGGAACCATAACGACCGTCCCTATGAGCAGGCCCGCAGCCAGGGAATCCATTGCGTGGACACCTTGGAGGAGCTGGCCAAGGGCAAGGCAGACGTGCTGGTGTTGGCCACCCCCTTGCGGGCCATGCCCGACGTGCTCCAGGCCTTGGCCCCGGTGCTGACCCGTGGCACCACCCTGACGGACGTGGGCAGTGTCAAGGGTCCGGTCCGCAGGCAGGTCGAACAGGCCGGTCTGGCCGATCGTTATGTAGGCGCCCATCCCATGGCCGGCAGCGAGGGCTCCGGCTATGAGGACTCGGACCCGGCCCTCTTGGAAGATGCCCTTTGGGCACTCTGTGTCGATGAGCATACGGATTACAGCCGCTTCCTGACCGTGGCCGATATGGTCACCCAGGGGCTGGGCAACCGGCTGATCGTCCTGGATAATGCCACCCATGACCGGGCCGCGGCACTGATTTCGCACATGCCCCATGTGGTGTCGACCGCCCTGGCCAACATGCTGACGAAATCGCCCGACCGTCGTGTGGCCTCGGCTCTGGCGGCCGGATCCTGGCGGGACATGACCCGTGTGGCACTGACCGATCCGGAACGGACCCGGGCCATGGTGGAGGAGAACGCCGACCAGGTGGCCGACCTTCTGGATGCCCTGGTCGAAAACCTGCAGGACATGGCTTCCCTCTTGCGGAATCCGAAGCCGGAGGCCGATGAAAAGCGTAGGGACTTCTTCCTCCGGGCCGATCCCTTCCGGCGCTACAAGGCTGCCCTGGGCGACCGGGAGCAGATGCCCACAACTGATCTGGAACTGGATCCGCAGGGGGGCAACTGGCGGCAGGAGCTGATGGATTCGGCCCTGCGTGGCGAGCAGGTCTCGGCCTTCCTGACCACCAGCCGGGCCCGGGTGCTGCACCCGCCTGTCATCGACTGAGATCAGGAGGGTCCGGGCGGGGCGAACGGCGTTCCGGGACCGGCTTCAGCGCCACCATGTCTGCCGCCTTAAGGGTCACGCGCTCACCGGGACGCGACCCATTGGCCGCCGGATCCCTGTCCAGAATCAGCCGATGCCCGTCCCAGTCGACCACATGGCCCACATAGTCGCGGAACTTGGGCCTTCCGTCTTCCTGGTCCTGTCCCAGGGCAATCCTGACCACCAGCCGTGCTCCGGCCGGTATGGTTGCTGGCAAACGCATGGCCATCCACCTCCTGGGTCAGTATCGCCTGCGGCTGCGACGAGGGTGTAAGCGCCTAGACTGTATTGCACAGCCAAGTGAAGGGAGTGCCCGTAGTGGACCAGGATCTGCAGGACTTTACCGACTATCTTTCCCGGGTGGCAGGCAAGAGTCCCAACACCGTGCGATCCTATCGGGCCGATCTGGCGGGCTTTCTGCACCTGATGCATCTGCACGGCATCGATGACCCTGCACAGATCGACCTGGCCACCATCAGGTCCTGGCTGGCCCACGAGGCATCGACCCACGCCCGCTCGACCATGGCCCGGAAGACGGCGGCGCTGAGGTCCTTCTTCGGCTGGCTCAGCCGGCACGGCCGCATCGAGACCGACCCCACCCTGGCCCTGAGCAGTCCCAAGCAGTCCGAGCACCTTCCACGGATCCTGACGCACGACCAGGCCCGCACCCTGATGGATACGGTCGACCAGGATCCGGTCGAGCCCAGGGAGGACGAAAAAGTTCAGGCGGCCCTGCAGGTGCGGGATGCGGCCATGCTGGAGCTCCTGTACGCCACGGGCATGCGTGTTGCCGAGCTGTGCGGACTGGACCTGGATGACGTGAACCGGCACAGCCGCACCGTAAAGGTCCTGGGCAAGGGATCCAAGGAGCGGGTCCTGCCCTATGGCCTGCCCGCCGATCGCGCCCTGGACCGTTGGCTGGGGGAGGGGCGGCCGGTCCTGGCCGGCACAAGGGCCGAATCGGCCCGCAAGGCAGGTCAGGCCCTCTTCCTGGGTCAGCTGGGCGGCAGGGTTGGCCAGCGGCAGGTTCGCAAGGTGGTCCACCAGGCGGCTGGTCAGGCCGGGGTTCCCGACATCGCCCCCCATGCCCTGCGGCACTCGGCCGCCACACATATGCTGGATGGGGGAGCCGACCTGCGCGAGGTTCAGGAGATGCTGGGCCACTCCTCCCTGCGAACCACCCAGCGCTACACCCATGTCTCCATCGAGCAGCTGCGGGCCCGGTACAGGCAGGCGTTTCCCCGGGCCTGAGATTCGGCAAGTGAGACGAGACCTGTCCTGTGAAACATACTGGTATCAGAATGTGGCGTATCGCAGCCTACACGTCGGTCAAGGAAGGGCGGTCAGGAACCTTCGAGGTGTACGCGCGACGGTGAGAACCAGCTCAAGGGGGCAGTAGCCATGAAGAAGGGTTCACAGCTTACGCTCGTATCCGCGACCATCTGTGCCTTGGCGCTTTTGGTCAGCGGCTGCGGCAGTGGTGGCGGCACCAACACCGAGGGTGCCGAGCAGTCGTCCGGCAGCCAGTCCAGAAACGATGCCGTGGTGTCGGTCCATGGATGCGAGCCGGCCCAGCCGCTCATTCCCAGCAGCACAGCGGAGAGCTGCGGCGGGCAGGTCGTAAACGCCATCAACTCCAGACTGGTCCGCTTTGACGACCAGGGCAAGGCCCGCAACGATCTGGCTTCGGAGATCAAGGGCAACGACGACATGTCCCAGTACAAGATCACCCTGGCTGACGGGCGCAAGTTCTCGGACGGCACCCCCATCACTGCCAAATCCTTCACCAGGGCCTGGTCCTGGAGCGCCAACGTGACCAACGGCCAGCTGAACGCCAGCTTCTTCGCCAACATCAAGGGCTTCGACGACCTGCAGAAGCAGGGTGTGCCTGCGGATGCCCAGTTCTCCGGATTGAAGGTCGTCGACGACAGGACCTTCATCGTGGATCTGAGCTCGCCCTCGTCCACCTTCCCCATCCAGGTGGGCTACATGGCTTTTGCGCCGCTGCCCGGGTCCTTCTACAAGGACCCCAAGGCCTACGGGGAGAACCCGGTCAGCTCGGGCCCCTACAAGTTTGAGTCCTGGCAGCACAACGGCATGATCAAGCTCCGCAGGAACAGCGACTACGAGGGTGAGGTCAAGGTCCAGAACGGCGGCATCGACTACAAGGTCTACACCGACCTGGGTTCCGCCTATTCGGATGTGCAGGCGGGCAACCTGGATGTGATCGACAGGATTCCCACCTCTGCCGTCAAGACCTTCATGACCGACAGCATGGTGCAGAGCTACAACAAGCCCGGCTCCGGCCTGCAGCTGTTCACCATCCCCACAGCCATGGAGCACTTCGGCCAGGATCAGGAGGGCCATCTGCGCCGTCAGGCCATCTCCATGGCTCTGGACCGCAGGATGCTGATCGACAAGGTCCTGGGCGGTCTGGGCGTGGAACCAACGGACTTCACGGCACCTACCATCCCCGGCTACTCCAAGAACCTCAAAGGTTCGGACAACATCAGGTACAACGCCAAGAAAGCCAAGGAGTACTGGTCCAAGGCCGACGCTATCAGCCAGTGGCCGGCTGACAGGACTTTCAGGATGCTCTACAATGCAGACGGCGGTGCCAAGGACTTCTATGACGGCATGGCCAATTCCATCAAGAACACGCTTGGAATCAAGGCCGAGGCCACCCCTGTACCCACCTTCAGCGAGTTTCGTGGCAACATCAAAAAGCGCCTCTACAATGATGCGGCCTTCAGGTCATCCTGGTCGCCTGACTACCCATCGCCTGAGACCTACCTGATGAGCAACTTCGCGAGCTCGGCGGCCGACGGCAACGGGTCCAACGACGGCGACTACAAGAATCCCGAGTTCGACGCCTTGCTGCAGCAGGCAGCCAAGGCCCAGGACACCGATGAGGCCAACAAGTTCTTCCGGCAGTCGGAGGAGATCCTCCTGAAGGACATGCCGGCGGTGCCGCTTTACTACGCCAACAACACCGGCGCCTCCGCCAAGAGGGTCCACGGTATGCGTCTGGGCTGGGACGGCTTCCCGATCTTCGCGGAGCTGTCCAAGGACCAGTGATGTCAAGCAGCTGCGGATCTGAGACCGGCAAATGAGATGAGACTTGCTTTACGAAACATCTTCGTACCAGAATATGGCGTATTGTGGCTTACACGTCGGTCAGGGATCCTTGAGGTTCGGTCATCCCGGTGTCCTTGGTTGCAGACGTGACGTTGACACTCAGTAAATATATAAACATAGGAGCAGCAGCAATGAAGAAGGGTTCACAGCTTACGCTTGTATCCGCGACCATCTGCGCCTTGGCGCTTTTGGCCAGCGGCTGCGGCGGTGGTTCAGACACCAAGGGCGCACAGCAGTCGTCCAGCACCCAGTCCAGCAACAATACCGTCGTTTCGGCCCATGGGTGTGAGCCGGCCAAGCCGCTCATCCCCAGCAACACAGTCGAGAGCTGTGGCGGGCAGGTGGTGGATGCCATCAACTCGAAGCTGGTCCGCTTCGACAACCATGGCAAGGCCCACAATGATCTGGCTTCGGAGATCAAGGGCAACGACGACATGGATCAGTACAAGGTCACCCTGGTCGATGGGCGCAAGTTCTCGGACGGCACCCCCATCACGGCCAAGTCCTTCACCAAGGCCTGGTCCTGGGCGGCCAATGTGAACAATGGCCAGCTGGGATCCAGCTTCTTCGCCAACATCAAGGGTTATGACGATCTGCAGAAGCAGGGCGTGCCTGCGGATGCGCAGCTGTCCGGCCTGAAGGTCATCGATGACAAGACCTTCACCGTGGATCTGAGCTCGCCCTCGTCCACCTTCCCCATCCAGGTGGGCTACACCTCCTTTGCGCCGCTGCCCGAGTCCTTCTACAAGGACACCAAGGCCTTCGGGGAGAACCCGGTCAGCTCGGGTCCCTACAAGTTCGATTCCTGGCAGCACAACACCATGATCAAGCTTCGCAAGAACACCACCTACAAGGGTGATGTCAAGATTCAGAACGGCGGCATCGACTATAAGGTCTACACGGATGTCGCCTCGGCCTACGCCGATGTGCAGGCAGGCAATCTGGATGCAATCGATACCGTCCCCACCTCGGCCCAGAAGACCTTCATGAAAGACAATCTGGTCAAGGGCTACAACGAGCCCGGCTCCGTCCTGCAGATGTTCACCATTCCCACCACCATGGAGCACTTCGGCCAGGATGAGGAGGGCCACCTGCGCCGTCAGGCCATCTCCATGGCTCTGGATCGCAAGATGCTGATCGACAAGGTTCTGGGCGGTCTGGGCGTGCAGCCCACCGACTTCACCGCGCCGACCATCCCTGGCTACTCCAAGAATCTCAAGGGGTCCGATAACCTGAAGTACGATGCCAAGAAGGCCAAGGATGCTTGGGCCAAGGCCGATGCCATCAGCAAGTGGCCTGCCGACAAGAGCTTCCAAATGGTCTACAACGCCGATGGTGGTGCCAAGGACTTCTATGACGGCATGGCCAACTCCATCAAGAACACACTGGGGATCAAGGCCGTGGCCACCCCTGTGCCCACCTTCAGCGAGTTCCGTGGCAACGTCAACAAGCGTGCCTATAAGGATGCGGCCTTCCGGTCGGCCTGGTCGCCCGACTACCCCTCTCCTGAGAGCTACCTGCTGAGTAACTTCGCCAGCTCGGCGGCCGACGGCAACGGGTCCAACGACGGCGATTACAAGAACCCGAAGTTCGACGATCTGCTGAAGCAGGCTGCCAAGGCCAAGAACACCGACGAAGCCAACAAGCTTTTCCAGCAGGCCGAGGAGATCCTCCTGCAGGACATGCCGGCTGTGCCGCTCTACTACGCCAACAACAAGGGTGCGTCAGCCAAGAATGTGCAGGGATTGACTCTGCGCTGGAACAGCTACCCGAACTTTGCGGAGTTGTCCAAGAAGCAGTGATGATCGTGCCGGGAACGGCATAATCCGTCGTCGCTGACCCGGCCGGATCCGCACCAAAGCGGATCCGCGCCCGGGTCTTATGCACTGGCGGCGGATTCGGGAAACCAACCAAAGGAAAGAGCAGTATATATGAAGAAGCAATCGGCCCTGACCATTGCTGGCGCCGGACTGTGCGTCATGGCGCTCACGCTGGGCGCCTGCGGGGGATCCGGCGGATCCGACTCCTCTGCCAAGGGGACCAACGGCGGCAGCTCGGATGCCGTCATCTCGGTCTTCAACCCTGAGCCGGCCAATCCGCTCATCCCCAGCATGACCAACGAGGTGGGCGGCGGCAACCCCATCGACATCATGTTCTCCAAGCTGGTCCGCTTCGACGACAAGGGCAAGCCGGCCAACGAGATCGCCAAACAGATCAAGGCCAACGAGGACAACACCCAGTACACCGTGACCATCAACGACGGCTGGAAGTTCTCGGATGGCACCCCGGTCACCGCACAGTCCTTCACCAAGGCCTGGTCCTGGGCGGCCAACATCGCCAACAAGCAGCTGGGTTCCAGCTTCTTCGCCAACATCAAGGGCTATGACGACCTGCAGAAGGAAGGCACCCCTGGCGATGCGCAGCTGTCCGGCCTGAAGGTCATCGATGACAAGACCTTCACCGTGGATCTGACCTCGCCATCCTCCACCTTCCCCATCCAGGTCGGCTATACCGCCTTTGCCCCGCTGCCCGAATCCTTCTACAAGGACACCAAGGCCTTCGGCGAGAAGCCGGTGACCGTGGGACCCTACAAGTTCCAGTCCTGGGAGCACAACAAGGCCATCAAGCTGGTCAAGGATCCTTCTTACAAGGGCGGCATCAAGGTCAAGAACGGCGGCATTGAGTTCCGCGCCTACACCGATGCCACCGCAGCCTACCGTGATGTGCAGGCCGGCAACCTGGATGTGCTGGACACCCTGCCTGCCTCGGCTCGCAAGACCTTCCAGACCGACAACACGGTCCAGGCCATCAACGACCCGGGCTCGGTCATCCAGATGTTCACCATCCCCACCTACATGAAGCACTTCGGCCAGGATCAGGAGGGCAAGCTCCGTCGCCAGGCCATCTCCATGGCCATCGACCGGCCAACCATCATCAAGAAGGTGCTGTCCGGAACCGCCAAGGAGGTCCACGACTTCACGGCCCCCGTCATCCCCGGCTATTCAGCCAGCATCAAGGGATCCGACGTGCTCAAGTATGACCCGTCCAAGGCCAAGGAGCTCTGGGCCGAGGCCAACAAGATCTCCCCCTGGGGCGAGGGCGACACCTTCAAGATCGCCTTCAACGCCGATGGCGCCCACAAGGAGATCTACGACGCGGTCACCAACTCCATCAAGAACGCCCTGGGCATCCAGGCTGCGGGCAACCCTCTGCCCACCTTCAGCGAGTTCCGCTCCAACGTGCAGAACCGCAAGTTCACCGACTCGGCCTTCCGCTCCGGTTGGCAGCCTGACTACCCCTCGCCCGAGAGCTACCTGTCCAGCAATTTCGCCAGCTCGGCAGCCAACGGCAACGGGTCCAACGACGGTGACTATAAGAACCCCGAATTCGATGAGCTGATGGACAAGGCGGCCTCCGCCAAGAACATCGACGAGGCCAACAAGATCTACCAGCAGTCCGAGGAGCTGCTCTTCCGCGATCTGCCCGCAGTCCCGCTCTACTATCAGAACTCCAACGGCGTGGCAGCCAAGAACATCAAGGGATTCTCCTTCACTTGGAAGGGAACCCCCGCCTACTACAACCTCAGCAAGTGAGGTGACGGGAGTCTGAATCCCGCACCTTGAAACTGACACCGCCCGGGCCGGCGCGGAAGGATTCACTCCGCGCCGGCCTTGGTGTTCCTGCACCCCTGTTGAGGTGTGCTGGTAGACTCAAACAAGAATTTTTGCGGCGGCCCCGATCCCCATGCCGATCCCGGTCGCGGATGACAAAGGAGAATAGCCGATGGGAAAATATCTTCTGCGACGTATTCTGCAGATGATCCCCGTCGTTCTCGGTACGACACTGCTGATATACGCGCTGGTCTTCGCGCTTCCTGGCGACCCTGTGGCCGCCATGTTCGGGGACAAGCCGGTCAACCAGGCCGTTGCCGCACAGATACGCTCGGAATACAATCTCGACAAGCCCTTCATCGTGCAGTACGTGCTCTTCCTGAAGAACGCGCTGACCCTGAACTTCGGTAACACCTTCGCCGGCCAGCCCGTCATCAGCGTGATCGGCAGGGCCTTCCCGGTGACCATCAAGCTGGCCCTTATGGCCTTCGTCTTCGAGGGCGTCTTCGGTGTGATCTTCGGCATCATCGGCGGCCTGACCAAGGGCAAGTGGTCGGACAACATCATCCTGGTCCTCTCCCTGCTGCTGATTTCGGTGCCCACCTTCGTCACCGGCTTCATCCTGCAGTACCTGTTCGGCGTCAAATGGCATCTGTTGCCAGCCACGGCCGGGGCCAATCCGGGCTTCATTGACCTGCTCATGCCGGCCATCGTGCTGGGGTCGGTATCCATGGCCTCCATCATCCGTCTGACCAGGACGGAGATCACCTCCAACATTTCCGAGGACTATGTGCGCACGGCCCGGGCCAAGGGCATGAGCAACCGGTCCGTCATCGTACGGCATGTGCTGCGCAACTCCCTGATCCCCGTGGTCACCTACCTGGGCGCCGACATCGGCGGACTGATGGGCGGAGCCATGATCACCGAGCGCATCTTCAACATCCAGGGTGTGGGCAACACCCTCTACCAGGCCATCCTCAGGGGCGAAGGCACCCTGGTGGTCTCCATCGTGACCATTCTGGTCCTGATCTTCGTCATCACCAGCCTCCTGGTCGACCTGCTCTACGCAGTGCTCGATCCGCGGATCCGGTATGCGTGAGGAAGAGGGACCGACTATGAGTGAAACGGCAATGAACGAGTCAAGCGAACAGAACAAAAGCCAGGCCCGCGTCTACTTCCCCGACCCCTTGCCGGGGCAGGAGCGGTTCGTGGCCCCCATCGACGAGACGCCCCTGCGCGAGGTGGACTCGGTGGATGAGGACGTGCCGCCCACCAGCATGTGGGCCGATGCCTGGAAGACCCTGAGGCGCAACCCGCTCTTCATCATCTCCGCAATCCTGGCGATTGTGGTCATCCTGGTGGCCCTCTTCCCCAACTTCTTCGCCAAGCAGGACCCCATGGCCTGCAGCCTGTCCAACTCCCTGGAACCGGGCAGGGCCGGCCACCCCTTCGGCTTCGACCTGCAGGGCTGTGATGTCTACAGCCGAGTCATCCACGGGGCCCGGACCTCGGTGGCCATCGGCATCATGACCACCATCCTGGTCACCGTCTTGGGCGGCCTCGTCGGTGCAATCGCCGGATTCTTCGGGGGCTGGGTCGACGCAGTGCTCAGCCGCATCACCGACATCTTCTTCGCCATCCCCATGATCCTGGGCGCGATCGTGCTCCTGCAGATGTTCCGTACCTCCACCTCACTGTGGAAGATCATCCTGACCCTGACCCTCTTCGGCTGGGTCAACATGGCACGTATCACCCGAAGCGCCGTCCTGGAGGCCAAGAACCTGGAGTTCAACACCGCATCCACGGCCCTGGGCTCCACGCCCCTGCGCAACCTCTTCCGGCACATCATCCCCAACTCCCTGGCCCCGGTCATCGTCATGGCCACCATGTCGCTGGGCACCTACATCGTCTCTGAGGCCACGCTGAGCTTCCTGGGCATCGGACTGCCCTCCACCGTGGTCTCCTGGGGCGGGGACATCTCGACGGCCCAGAATCTCCTGACCACCAACCCCTCGGTCCTCTTCTATCCCTCCGCAGCCCTGGCCATCACCGTGCTGGCCTTCATCATGATGGGCGACGCGGTCAAGGATGCATTGGATCCCAAGAGCAGAACGGCCTGAGTGGAGGAAGCATGACTGAAGCAGACAAGAACATGACCACCAATCAGGAGAATCAACCCCTGCTCGACGTGCGGGACCTGCAGGTGGATTTCACCGCCGATGGGCGCACCGTCCACGCGGTTCGCGACGCCTCCTTCAACGTCTACCCCGGCCAGTGGGTGGCCATCGTGGGGGAGTCCGGCTCGGGCAAGTCCACCTCGGCCATGGCTGTGCTGGGTCTTCTGCCCGGTACCGGCAAGGTGACCGGTGGCAGCATCCGGCTCAAGGGCCGCGAGCTGGTGGGCCTGGACCGCAAGGACTACGAGGCGCTGCGAGGCTCCCAGGTGGGCCTGGTCCCGCAGGACCCCATGAGCAATCTGAACCCGGTCTGGCGCATCGGCTCCCAGGTCAAGGAGGCGCTGACCGCCAACCACATGGACGTCTCCCGGGAGAAGCGCTCCCGGCTGGCCAAGGCCCTGGCCGGCGACGAAGAGGTGAAGGTAAAGAAGTCCGACGACGAGCTCTTCATCTCCTCAAAGGACCTGCCCGGTCTGCTCGAGGCCGCCCGTCAGGCCCTGAGCGATGCCGGGGTCGCCGACGTGGACAAGACCATGGAGGCCATGAAGGCCGAGTGGGATGTGGGCTCCGAGACCCGCTGGGGCGTGGCCAAGTCCCTGATCGACGCCGGTGTGGATGACGACGCGGCCTGGGCGCTGGTCAAGGAGCATGTGACCGGCTCGGATATGGACGACCGCATCGCCGGCCTGCTGTCGGAGGCCGGGCTGCCCGAGGCCGCCACCAGGGCCCGGCAGTATCCGCATGAGTTCTCCGGCGGCATGCGCCAGCGCGCCCTGATCGCCATCGGCCTGGCCTCCCGGCCCGACCTGCTGATTGCGGACGAGCCCACCAGCGCCCTGGATGTGACCGTCCAGAAGCGGATTCTGGACCACCTGCGCAGCCTGACCGAATCACTGGGTACCGCCGTGCTCTTCATCACCCACGACCTGGGTCTGGCGGCCGAGCGCGCCCAGCACATCGTGGTCATGTACCGGGGCCAGGTGGTGGAGTCCGGGCCCAGCTTGGAGGTCCTGCAGCACCCCCAGCACCCCTACACCAAGCGGCTGGTCCAGGCCGCGCCCTCGCTGGCCTCCCAGCGCATCATCTCCGCCAAGCAGCGAGGTCAGGATGCCGAGGGCCTGCTGGAGCACCATGTCAAGGGCGAGGGCACCCTGGAGCGCAGCGAGCATGTCATCACCGTGGAGCACCTGACCCGTGAGTTCAGGCTGCCCCGTCGCAAGGAGATGTTCAAGGCCGTGGACGACGTCTCCTTCTCGGTCAAGCGGGGGACCACCCTGGCCATCGTGGGGGAGTCCGGCTCGGGCAAGTCCACCGTGGCCAACATGGTCCTGCACCTGCTCAAGCCCACCTCGGGTCGGGTGACCTACGAGGGCCAGGACATCGCCGGTTTCGGCAGCCGTCAGCTCATGGAGTTCCGCCGGCACGTGCAGCCGGTCTTCCAGAACCCCTACGGCTCCCTGGACCCCATGTACTCCATCTACCGTTCCATTGAGGAGCCCCTGCGCATCCACAAGATCGGCAACGCCAAGTCCCGGCAGAAGCGGGTCAAGGAGCTGCTGGACATGGTGGAGATGCCCGAGTCGGTCATGGGGCGCTACCCCAACGAGCTCTCCGGCGGACAGCGTCAGCGCATCGCCATCGCGCGGGCCATGGCCCTGAATCCGGATGTGATCATCTGCGACGAGGCCGTCTCCGCCCTGGACGTGCTGGTCCAGGACCAGGTGCTGCGGCTGCTCAACGACCTGCAGGCCGAGCAAGGGCTCAGCTACCTGTTCATCACCCACGATCTGGCCGTGGTCAGGCAGATCGCCGACGAGGTGGTGGTCATGCAGCACGGCCGGCTGGTGGAGCATGCCACCACCGACGAGGTCTTCGACCACCCCCAGCGCCAGTACACCAAGGATCTGCTGGACGCCATTCCCGGCGGTAAGCTGCGCCTGGGTCTTGACTAGTCATCCTTTGCACAGACTCACAAGGAAATGAGGCATCATGGGATTGTTCGGTTTCGGCAGGAAACGCGCCAAGCAGCGGGCCGAGGAGGACCTCGAGGATCAGAAGGACCAGTCCAAGAAGCTCGACGAGTCCGAGGGCGCTGAGAAATCCGACCAGACTTCGCAGACCTCTCAGGAGGACCGCGATGAGACGGCTGCGGAGCAGGATGAGGCCGAGCAGAGCGGGAAGGGCCCCTGGGACAGCACGGATCCCGAGGCCCCCGACACCGATGAGTACCTGGACATCGGCGCCCTGATGCTGCCCTTCCTTGAGGGCAGCGAGCTGAGGCTCAAGGCCAATTCGCAGACCGGCGACGTGCTGGGAGCCACCATCACCTACAAGTCCTCCAGTCTGGAGCTGGAGCCCTTCGCGGCCCCCAAGTCCCTGGGCCTGTGGGACGAGGTCCGGGCCGATCTGCTCAAGGCCAACCCCTCCTGCAAGGAGGTGGACGGCGTCTTCGGCAAGGAACTGACCCTGCCCGTCAAGGTCAAGGGCAAGAACCTGCTGACCCGGGTGGTGGGCATCGACGGACCCAGGTGGATGCTGCGAGGCATCTTCTCCGGCCCGGCAGCCAAGGGCGGCAAGGAGAAGGATGTGCTTGACGGCTATCTGGCCGACCTGGTGGTTGTCCGTGGCGATGAGCCCCTGGCCCCTCGTGACCTGGTTCCCATGCATGCGCCCGTCACCCCCAATCAGCGCCGGGGAGAAGCCGAAGACGCGGAGTCCAAGGACGACCAGAGCGCGCAGATCCCCGGCAAGCCGGAGGGCCCCTTCGACTCGGACCAGCAGACCGAGGTGAAGACCACCCTGTCGCGCGGACCCATGTTCTCGGAGGTCCGCTAAGGCTGTGAAGCAGAAGCATTCCGGGCTGGCGGCGCTGGCCGACGACGATTTCTCCGTCATGGAGGCCATCGGCGGATGGCGGGGGATCGTCGAGTCCCTGCTGCCGGGGCTGGTATTTCTGGTTTTCTTCCTGGCCACCGGCCGTCTGGGGCTGACCGTGGCGGTTTCGGCGGCCCTGGCCCTGGTGCAGCTGATGGTTCGTCTGGTCCAGCGGCAGTCCTTTCTGGGTGCGCTGACCGGTCTGCTTTCGGTGGGCATCTGCCTGGTGGCCGCATGGCTGACCCGGGATGCCCGCAACTATTATCTGCCAGGATTCCTGACCAACGGATTCTGGATCATCGTTCTAGGGGCATCGCTGCTGGCACGGATGCCCGGCATCGGCCTGCTGGTGGAGTACCTGCGCCGGCCTGTGGTCTCAGGGTGGAGACAGTGGCTGGACTCCTGGCGCAGTGAACCGGACCTGGTCCGGGCCTATACCCAGGCCACCCTGGTCTGGATTGCCATCTTCGCGCTGCGACTGCTGGTCCAGGTACCGCTCTACCTGGCCGGTTCCGTAGGGTTTCTGGGCGCTGCACGCCTGATACTGGGCCTGCCCCTGTTTGCCCTGGGCATCTGGATCAGCTGGCTGCTGATCGGCGGGCCCTACCATCGTCGCCAGGCTGACCAGGTTCAGGCTGACCAGGAGGTTCATACCGATCATGACTGAGACCAGGGTTCGTCTGCGCATCGAACGCTATGCCGACCAGGGCCGTTGCGTAAGCCACCTGGAGGACGGCCGGGTGGTCTTCGTTCGCTTCGCCCTGCCCGGGGAGCTGGTGGAGGTCCTCCTGGATGAGCCTCACGGCCGGGTCGGCAGATTCGCCACGGGCGAGGTGACCAAGGTGCTGGAGGCCAGCCCTGACCGTCGTGAACCCGTCTGGCCGCTGGCTGGACCCTTGGCCTGGGGTGGTGGCCTGGGTGGGGCCGATCTGATTCACGTCAGCCTGCCCGGTCAGCTAGCTTGGAAGGCCGATCTGATCGGTCAGCAGATGGCCCGTCTGGGCGGGGTGGATGTCCAGGTGCCGGTGGCCCGGGTACCGGGCGATGAGGAGCTGGGCGGCCTGCACTGGAGGACCCGAATCGAGCTGGTGGCCGACGATCAGGGCCGTCCCTCCATGCGTCGGCGGGGATCGCATGACCGCCTGCCGATTCAGACCATGCCCCTGGCCACCCAGGAGCTGCTGGATCAGGCCGACGAACTGGGCATCTGGGAGGGCGGCCTGCCCGCCGGTGCCCGCATACGCCTGGCCGTGCCCCAGCCGCGCGACGGGGGACCGGTCGGTGACAACTACGCCCTGCTGGTGGACGGTCGCCTGAGCAAGGGGAGCCGCCTGCTGACAGAGCGGCTGGGGGCCGGGGCAGGACCTGTGTACCAGGTCCGGGCCGACGGATTCTGGCAGGTCCACCGTCAGGCACCGGTCGTGCTGACCAAGGCGGTCCTGGACCAGGCCAGGCAGGCTCTGGATGGGTTAACTCAACCGGTCATCTGGGACCTCTACTGCGGATCGGGGCTCTTCACCCTGCCCCTGGCTGCTCTGGCTGACGGACGTGCCCGGCTTCTTGCCGTGGAGGGGTCCGCTGAAGCCA
This sequence comes from Bifidobacterium sp. W8104, assembly GCF_016100735.1. Lineage (NCBI taxonomy): Bacteria > Bacillati > Actinomycetota > Actinomycetes > Bifidobacteriales > Bifidobacteriaceae > Bifidobacterium > Bifidobacterium sp. W8104. The sequence goes on along the minus strand of NZ_JACFRW010000001.1, from coordinate 126,800 downwards.
TTGCCAGCGCGAAACACAACGTGAAGCAGGCCGGACTGGACCGGGTGGCCCTGCGTCGGGGGGACGTGGCCAAGGTCCTGGCTGGCGGTGCTCCCAAGGGGCTGGGCCATCCCAACCTGATCCTGCTGGATCCACCCAGGGCCGGCGCCAAGGCTCGGGTCTGCCGACTGCTGGCCGCCAGCGAGGCGGGGACCATCATCTATGTGGCCTGCGATCCGACCAGCCTGGCCAGGGATACAGCCACCCTGATCTCCCTGGGCTACAGCCCCAAGCACCTTGAGGCCTTTGACATCTACCCGATGACCCACCACGTGGAGACCGTGGCGGTCTTCACCCGCACGGCGGGAAGGCAGCGCTGACATGAGCCGCGCCGGGCGGGTCTTGGCAGTGGTCAGGCGGCTGGCGGGTCTGTTGCTGGCGGTCGCCCTGCTGGCAGGCCTGCCCACGCTGACCGGCTGCGCCCCCAAGGACAGGGCTGTGGGCGACTCCTGGCACGAGGGCACCGTGCCCCACGACGGCGTGGATCGCTCCGACACACTCGTGGCTTTGATTGGCTGCCCGCAGAAGGGCGAGAAAGACCCGGATGCCGGTCTGGACAGCCGCATCCTGGCATCCTTGAAGGCCGAGCGCATGAAGGGCTATTTCTCCTCAGCGCAGTCCACCAGCGATCAGCAGGATGGGGTGCAGGATGCCATCAACCGGGGTGTCAGCCTGATTCTGATCCGTCGGCCCGGCGCCGGCGACTGGACCCCCGCCCTGAAGGCAGCCCGGAAGGCGGGCATTCCTGTGGTAGAGTTCGCTCAAAGCGCCAAGGCTTGGACCCCTGACCCAGGTAGGCTCTATTATGCGGCTACGGTCCACCCGGTGGATCCTGCCGGGCATCCACGCGCGCCCCTGCTGGCCGACGCCCTGCAGACCATTGTGGACGACGGACCGCATGCCAGGATCATGGCCGTGCGCCTGAGCGCTGAGTGAGAGGGGGCCGAGAATGGGCACAGGCAGTGAGCAAGAGGCGACAGCGGGCACAGGCTTTCCGGTGACCGCCCGGCCGGGGCTGAGCTCCCAGGAGGTGGAGCGGCTGAAGGCCCAGGGCCTGGTCAACGTCTCCCAGGACCAAACCTCCCGCAGTCTGGGCCAGATCGTCCGCGACAACGTCTTCACCCTCTTCAATGGAATCATCCTGACCGCCATGGTGGTGGTCCTGCTGACCGGCCAGTGGAAGGATGCGGTCTTCGGCCTGATCATCATCATCAACACCGGCATCGGCGTGGCCACCGAGCTCAAGGCCAAGCACACCCTGGACGGGCTGTCCATCCTGGTGGCCTCCGACTACACGGTGCGCAGGGAAGGGCGCAACCTGACCGTGCCCCACGATGCCATCGTCAAGGGGGACCTGCTCTGGATCCGCTCCGGGGACCAGGTGCCCGCCGATGCGCAGATCATCGACACCTACGGCCTGGAGCTGGACGAGTCCATGCTGACCGGCGAATCGCGCACGGTCAAGCACAAGCCAGGGGACCAGGTCTACTCGGGCTCCACGGCCGTCTCGGGCATGGCCCTGGCCCAGGTGACCGCCGTGGGCGCCGACTCCTACGCAGCCACGCTGACGGCCAAGGCCAAGGTCTACAAGAAGGTCCACTCCGACCTGAACGAGGGCATCAACACCATCCTCAAGGTCATGACCATAGTGGTCATTCCCCTCTGCCTGCTGCTCATCTTCACCCAGATGCGGACCGTGGGCGGCTTCCAGACGGCCCTGGCCACCGGAGCCTGGCGGCAGGCCGTGGTGTCCGCCGTGGCCGGGGTCGTGGGCATGATCCCCGAGGGGCTGGTCCTGCTGACCTCCCTGAACTTCGCCCTGGCCGCCATCCGCCTGGCCCGCCACCAGACCCTGGTCCAGCAGATGGAATCCGTGGAGACCCTGGCCCGGGTGGATGCCCTGAATCTGGACAAGACCGGCACCATCACCGACGGGGGCATCGTTTATGACGACCTGCACCAACTGGCCGAGGATCTGCCGGCCCAGCAGCTGCGGCAGGCCCTGGTGGACGTCTGTGCGGAGGAGAGCCCCAACGCCACCGGACGGGCCATCCTCAAGGGGATGGACGACCTGCGCCCGGGCAGGGCCGTCAGCCGCCTGCCCTTCTCATCGGCCCGCAAGTGGAGCGCCGTGGCCGACCAGTCCGGAAGAATCTGGTACTTCGGCGCCCCGGAGGTGCTCCTGGCATCCCATGCGGGCAGCTGGCCCCGGGTGGACCGGCAGGTGGCCGACCTGGCCGACCGCGGCTACCGGGTGCTGATGCTGGCCGCCCCCGACGGGTACCCGAGCACCGACCAGCCTGACTACTTCACCGGCAGCCCCGACCTGCCCGGGAACCTGAAACCCCTGGCCCTGATCACCTGCTCGGAGCACATCCGCGACGACGCCGCCGAGACCCTGGCCTGGTTCCGCCAGCAGGGCGTGCGCTGCCGGGTCATCTCGGGCGACAACCCGGCCACGGTGGCGGCCATCGCCAACAAGGTGGGCCTGACCGGCGACCGGGCGCCCCAGGCCATGGATGCCCGCCAGCTGCCCGAGGACACGGCAGCCCTGGCCGATGTCCTGGAGGATGTGGACGTGCTGGGCCGGGTCCTGCCCGACCAGAAGAAGGCCATCGTCCAGGCCCTGCACCTGAAGGGCCACACGGTGGCCATGACCGGCGACGGGGTCAACGACTCCCTGGCCCTGAAAGAGGCTGACCTGGGCATCGCCATGGGCAATGCGGCGGCCGCCACCAAGGCCGTGGCCCAGCTGGTCCTGGTGGATTCGCGCTTCTCCCACCTGCCCGACGTGGTGGCCCGTGGCCGGCAGGTCATGGCCAACATGGAGCGTGTGGCCGGCCTCTTCCTGGTCAAGACCGTCTACTCGGCCCTGATCTCCCTGGGCGTGGTCCTGACCGGGATCCCCTTCCCCTACCTGCCCCGGCACATCACCTACATCGGCGCCCTGACCATCGGCACACCGGCCTTCTTCCTGGCCCTGGCCCCCAACACCAGGCGCTACCGGCCCGGCTTCCTGAAGCGTGTGGTCACCTTCGCCCTGCCCTCGGGCATCGCCACGGCTTTGATTGTGCTGGCGGCGGCCTGGAGCCTGCCTGGCCTGCTGGGACTGGACCTGGCCCGGCCCGGCGACCTGGGGCGCTGGCGTTCGGTCTGCGCCATCGTCCTCTTCTGCATGGGCGTGCTGGTCCTGACCCAGGTGGCCCGGCCCCTGCGCTCCTGGAGGGGTCTGCTGGTCCTCTTCTTCGCCGCAGCCGGGGTGATCGGGGCCCTGATCCCCGTTGTGGCGCGGTTCTTCGCCATCAGCCTGCCCACCGGTCCGGCCCTGGCCGCCACCGTGGCCTTCGCCCTGGCGGGTGCCCTGCTCATGGTCCTGGCCGTCCTGGGCTATCCGGCATGCGCACGTTACATCCGTCAGGTAACACATAGGCGCTAAGAATGAACCTCACAAGCACAGATAAGCGTCACTGACGGCCTGGGGTCCTCCCGCCGCCGGTCCACATGGGCGCTAGGGCAGGGGCCCGAGCGTCCAAGGAAGGGGTGGTGCATGTCAGAATCCGCACAAGATGCCGGTCGTTCCAAGCTCAAGGTGGGCTCCGAGGAGTTCGAATACTACCGGATCAGCGACCTGCCGGGCATCGACCACCTGCCATACAGCCTGCGCATCCTGGCCGAGAATCTGCTGCGGCACCAGAACGGGACCACGGTGACCCGGGACCAGCTGGACCAGCTTCTGGACTGGGACCCCAAGGCCCAGCCCGACAGGGAGATCCAGTACAGTCCCGCCCGGGTGCTCATGCAGGACTTCACCGGCGTGCCCTGCATGGTCGACCTGGCCACCATGCGCGATGCCGTCAAGGCCCTGGGCGACGACCCCTCCCTGGTCAACCCGCTCATCCCCGCGCAGATGGTCATCGACCACTCCGTCCAGGTGGACAGCTCCGGCATGCCGGGCGCCCTGGAACACAACATGGACATGGAATACCAGCGCAACAGTGAGCGTTACCGCTTCCTGCGCTGGAGCCAGCAGGCCTTCCAAAACTTCCGCGTGGTGCCCCCGGGCACCGGCATCATCCACCAGGTCAACCTGGAGTACCTGGCCCAGGTGGTCATGCGCAGGGACAGGACCAAGGGGGAGGGACCGGCCCTGGTCTACCCGGACTCCTGCGTGGGCACCGACTCGCACACCACCATGGTCAACGGCCTGGGCGTGCTGGGCTGGGGCGTGGGCGGCATCGAGGCCGAGGCGGCCATGCTGGGCCAGCCCATCTCCATGCTGGTGCCCCAGGTCCTGGGCTTCAAGCTGACCGGATCCATTCCCGAGGGGGTCAGCGCCACCGACGTGGTGCTGACCGTGACCCAGATGCTGCGCGAGGTGGGCGTGGTGGGCCGTTTTGTGGAGTTCCACGGCAAGGGTCTGGCCCAGGTCCCCCTGGCCAACCGGGCCACCCTGGGCAACATGAGCCCCGAGTTCGGTTCCACCTGCGCCATCTTCCCCATCGACCGAATCACCCTGGACTACCTGCGTCTGACCGGCCGCAGCGACGAGCATGTGCGCCTGGTGGAGGCCTATGCCAAGGCCAACGGCCTGTGGATGGACCCGGAGGATGCCGACTGCCCCGAGCCCGAGTATTCCCAGGTGCTGGAGCTGGACCTGTCCACGGTGCGTCCCTCCATTGCCGGCCCCCGGAGGCCCCAGGACCGCATCCTGCTGGACCGGGCCCAGAAGACCTTCCATCGGGACCTGAAGGATTACAGCGACCAGGACAGGGACAGCGACGGCGAGGCTGTGCCCGTCAAGAAGGCCGACGGCAGCGAGTTCAGCCTGCGGGACGGGGATGTGGTCATCGCGGCCATCACCTCCTGCACCAACACCTCCAACCCCTCGGTCATGGTGGCCGCCGGTCTGCTGGCCCGCCAGGCGCGCGCCCGGGGCCTCAAGCCCAAGCCCTGGGTCAAGACCTCGCTGGCTCCCGGATCCCAGGTGGTGACGGACTATCTGAACCGGACCGGCCTGAGCAAGGACCTGGACGCCCTGGGCTTCGAGCTGGTCGGCTACGGCTGCACCACCTGCATCGGCAACTCCGGCCCCCTGGACCCGGCCATCCACCAGGCCATCGCCGACCACGACCTGACGGTGACGGCCGTGCTCTCGGGCAACAGGAATTTCGAGGGCCGCATCAGCCCGGACGTGAAGATGAACTACCTGGCCTCGCCGCCCCTGGTGGTGGCCTACGCCCTGGCCGGCACCATGGACTTCGACCCCTGGCGCGACCCCCTGGGCCAGGACAGCCAGGGCAAGCCGGTCATGCTGGCGGACATCTGGCCCTCCCAGGAGGCCATCGAGTCCGTGGTGGGCACCGCCCTGGACCGGGACATGTACCTGCGCGACTATGCGGACGTCTTCGGCGGGGACGAGCGCTGGCGGAAGCTGGAGGTGCCGGAGGGCGAGCTCTTCCACTGGGATCAGGATTCCACCTACATCCGCCGCCAGACCTTCTTCGATGGCATGAAGGCCCAGCCCGACCCCCTGGAGGACATCCACGGGGCCCGGGTGCTGGCTCTGCTTGGGGATTCGGTCACCACCGACCACATCTCGCCCGCAGGGGCCATCAAGGCCGACGCACCGGCCGGCCGCTACCTGCAGGAGCATGGCATAGCCCCCAGGGACTTCAACTCCTACGGCTCCCGGCGCGGCAACCACGAGGTCATGGTCCGGGGCACCTTCGGCAACATCCGCCTGCGCAACCAGCTGCTGGCCTCGGTGGGGCTGGACGTGCGGCCGGGAGGGTTCACCTACGACTTCCTGAACGGCCAGGAGACGACCATCTTCGAGGCGGCGCAGGACTATGCCAGGCAGGGCACTCCTTTGGTGGTGCTGGCAGGCAGCGAGTACGGCACGGGCTCCTCCAGGGACTGGGCGGCCAAGGGCACAAGGATGCTGGGCGTGCGGGCCGTCATCGCCAGGTCCTTCGAGCGCATCCACCGCAGCAACCTGATCGGCATGGGCGTGCTGCCGCTGGAGTTCCCGGCGGGTCAGTCGGCCCAGAGCCTGGGGCTGGACGGCCAGGAGACCTATGACCTGGTTGGCATTGATGAGCTCAACAGCTCCCTGCCCGAGCAGGTCCAGGTGCTGGCCCAGCGGCCCGACGGCAGCAGGGTGGAGTTTGCGGCCAAGGTGCGCATCGACACCCCTGGCGAGGCTGAGTACTACCGCAACGGCGGCATCCTGCAGTACGTGTTGCGCGGGTTGCTGGCCAGGGCCGACCAGGAGGCCTGAAGATATAAAACATCCCCGCCCACAAGGTCAGGGGCGGGGATGTTCTTTTATCAGTTGCGATCGCCGACCAGGTTCAGGATGTAAAGGAAGAGGTTGACGAAGTCCAGGTAGAGGTTGAGGGCGCAGAGGATGGAGACCCGCTTGATGGCCTCCGGCCCCTGGCTGCGGTAGGTGGTGAAGATGACCCTGGTCTGCTGGGCGTCGTACATGGTCAGCCCGGCGAAGAGGATGATGCCGATGGCCGAGACCACGCGCAGGGCCGTGTCGGAGGGGGCCAGGAAGAGCATGACCACCTGGACCAGGATCAGCATGAGCAGGCCGGCCATGAAGATGGACCCCATGCCCAGCATGTTGCGCCGCGTGGTCAGCCCCAGCATGCTGAGGACGAAGAAGAAGCCCGCGCTGATCACCAGGGTCAGCATGATGGAGGGCAGTGAGTAGGTCATGAAGATGGTGCTCAGGGTGAAGCCCATCAGGGCCGCATAGAGGTAGAACATGACCCGGGCGGTGGAGGTGCGCATGCGCATGACCCGGACGCTCAGAATCATGGCGAAGGCCACCTGGACCACGGCCATGCCGATCCAACCCAGGGCGCCCGTGGCCTGCATGAAGGCCAGGAGCAGTCCGGTCCGGGCGGTCAGGTAGGCCGTCAGGGCGGTGACCAGCAGGCCGACCGCCATCTCCGCATAGGCGCGGGACATGGAGACCCGCTCCGCCTTTTCAAAGCTGTATGCTGCGTTGTTGTCGATGGGCGAACCCATACCGTAGGGCTCACCACCCTGCATGGTCGGCATCGGCTGCTGTGTGTACTGACCGTATGGGGCCTGCGGCCGCGGATTCCCGTTGAAAGCCATCTGCTCCTCCTTGTCTTCCCGCCTGTGGCGGATGGTCGTCTTGTTCAATTCTACATGGCCGATTTGGCGGTATAAAGAGTGTTTGCTCTGGCTGGAATCAGGCAGGGACGGCCGCCATGGTGGGGTGGTTGCATGCCCACATCCCGCCGTGGCGGTTGCCCCCTCTCCTGATGTGCCGTCCAGACTTTGCAGGCTGGGCGGAGTGTGGTGGGGGTGCGGGAGGGAAGTGTCGGCTCTCTTGGGGTTTGAGCCTTGATTGGCACGTTTCCTCCCTGCTCCCCCTAGGTGGGCCGGGGGCGGGGGGATTGATACGCCGCCCGGCCGCTCTTACTCGTGCGAAGCGTATAGCAGTTGGTGTTGTTCCCTGCGGTGGCGGCGGGATGCGAGGACCCCGCCCATGCCGGTCATGCCGGTGGCCAGGGCGAGCAGGATGCCCTCCCCTCCGGCCTTGGGGAGCACGCCTGCAGGCAGGTATGTGTATCTGAGGGAGGTGTCGGTCAGGATGCGTCCTGCGCCGCCCATCGCATAGTCGACGCTGACTGTGACCGTACCTGGCCGGTGTGCGGGTGTGAGTACGGTTACGCTGTTACCGTTGCTGACAGGAGCCAGGTTCGTGCCTGGGTCGGTGTCGAATCTGGCTGCAGTGATCACCGGCTGCAGGTTGAACAACACCGACACAGGAACGTTTGAGTCGTCGGTAGTGCCGTCGCCGAGCTGGCCATAGCTGTTTTCTCCCCAGGCGTATGCGTATCCGTTGCTGCCCACGGCCAGCGAATGATGGTCTCCGACGCTGAACCGTGTGGCTTGTAGCCCTTTGCTAGCGTCGGCTGGACTGGTGGGGTCGCGCACTGGCACGGGAACACTTGAGTTGCTGGTAGTGCCGTCGCCGAGCTGGCGATACAGGTTCCATCCCCAGGCGTATGCGTATCCGTCGCTGCCCACAGCTAGTGAGTGCTCGCCTCCAGCGTTGATCGCTGTGGCTTTGAGCCCTTTGCTCGCGTCCTTGGGGCTGGTGGGGTCGCGCACGCGCACAGGAACTGTCGAATCTGCTGTGTTGCTGTTGCCGAGTTGGCCATAGTTGTTTAATCCCCAGGCGTAGGTGTATCCGTTGCTGCCCACGGCCAGCGAATGAGAGTATCCGGCGCTGACCTGTACGGCTTTCAGTCCTTTGTTTGCGTCGTTGGGGCTGGCGAAGTCTCGCACGCGCACAGGAAAAGACGAAGAGTTTTTGCTGCTGTTGCCGAGTTGGCCATAGTTGTTTAATCCCCAGGCGTATGCGTATCCGTTGCTGCCCACGGCCAGCGAATGGTGCCATCCGGCGCTGACCTGTACGGCTTTGAGTCCTTTGCTCGGGTCAGTGGGGCTGGCGGGGTCGCGCACGCGCACGGGGAAAGACGAATCTGATGTGCTGTTGTTGCCGAGTCGGCCATTGTCGTTCCATCCCCAGGCGTAGACGTATCCGTCGCTGTCCAAGGCCAGTGAATGCTCGTCTCCGGCGCTGACCTGTATGGCTTTGAGTCCTTTGCTCGGGTCAGTGGGGCTGGCGGGGTCGCGCACGCGCACAGGAACAGAGGAATACGTTGTGGTGTTGTTGCCGAGCTGACCATGCTGGTTGCTGCCCCAGGCGTATACGTATCCGTCGCTACCCACGGCCAGCGAATGCCATTTTCCTGCGCTGACCTGCACATAGGTGAAGTCGGTCGGCACGCCTGCAGGTTTCCTCACTATGTTCGGCGTACTCCGGCTGTTAGTCGTTGCGTCGCCGAGCTGACCATAGGTGTTGTCTCCCCATGCGTAGGCTTTCCCGTCGCTGCCCACCGCCAAGGAAAAAACATAGGTATAGTATTTTGCTCCGCCGACCTGGTTGAATCTGATGCCGCTGGTGCTGTCTGGCGGGGTGATGGTGGTGGTTTCGTGGCCGAGCTGGCTGCCCTTGTCGGGGTTGATTCTCCAGGAGGTGTCGGGGGTTTTGCTGGTCCATTTGGCGGTGAGGGTGAGATTATCGGTGACGGGCTTGCTGAAGTCGTAGGCGACTTCGTTGATAAACCATCCGTCGAACTGGTAGCCGCTGCGGGTTGGGTCGGGTGAGGGCCGTTGGACTCTCCCGTAGGGATAGGTAACTTGCTGGTCTCCGGGTTTGGGACTTCCTCCGTCTGTCTTGAAGGTGACCGTGGATGTGGAACTCTGTCGGATGTCCTTCAGAAGCGTTTGGTCTACCGTGTAGTTGAAGCTTCGGGTGAAGGGCTGGCCGTCCTGCCTGCCGGTCAGTGTGATGGTGACTGGTCCGGGCTGGCTTGCTGGCATTTCCGTCTGCCAGGAGCCGTCGGTCTTGTTAAGTGTCAGCGACTGGCTGTCCAGGCTGGCTGATTCCAGGGTGGGCGCTGTGGTGGTGTTGACTTTTGCTGGCTTGTCTGGCTGGCTCTGAGTGTTGATGCTCCACTGGTATAGGCTGCCCTGCCTGTCTAGGGCGGTGATCCTGCTGCCTGTAATGGTGGCCTGTGTGTAGGGCTGGCTCCCCTTGTCCGCGCGCGTGGGTGTCTCGCCTGGCTTCCAGGTCCAGATGTGGCCGTCCGTGCCGGTGATGACGGCCTGGTTCTTGTTGGCGGTGATCCGGCTGGCTTTCATGTTTTCCGACAGGCCGGTGGTTGCGAGGCTTGTCTTACCGTCGGCCAGGTAACAGGCCTGCCCGTTTGCGCCCAGGAGGAGGAACCCCTGGCTGAGGGCTTGGGCTTGGGTGATGCGCATGCCCTGGTCTTGTCTGATGCGTTCGGGCTTGACGTTGGCGGTCCTGCTTGTGTTCCAGGTCCAGGCTTGCCCGTCCGCGTCCAGGGCGAGGGTCCGGCTGGGGGAGGCGACGGCCAGTATTGCCTGGGCCTGTCCGGGCAGAACGGTCGTGGCTTGTTCTGTCAATTTTTCGTTCCGGCTGTCAGCCTGGCTGGCCTGGAAGATGTGGACACGGCCCCGTTGGTCCACGGCCAGCAACCGGTCGTCGTTCATGCTGATGCTGGTGAACCTGGTGTTCTGCTTGGTGTCGAGGATGGTGGGCGTTGTTTGTCCGTTGGTCCAGGTGTAGATCTGCTGGTCGGATCCTATTGCGGCCTGCCATTGGTTGCCGGTTGTGGTCTGCTGGTAGCGGAACCCGTCGGGGGCATGGGCGGGGGAGGGAACCTGCTTGGGTGTGCCGTCCTGTGCCCAGGTGTAGATGCGGCCGTCGCCGGTCAGACCGGTAAACTGGTCCCCTGCGGCTTGGACGCTGACATAGTAGGGCTCTTGCAGGCTGGGTGGGCTGATGGTCACCCGGGTGCCGGAGGCGGGTCCGTGGTCCGGGCTCAGCGTCCAGTCCGTGGCTTTGCTCCATTTGGCTTTCAGGGTTGTGTCCTGCAGGATGGGGGTCTGAAAATCGAAGGGTTGGCCGTCACGTGTCCACCCGTCGAACCGGAAACCCTCACGTTGCGGGTTCTTTTGCGGAGGTGAGGCAAGCGTCCCGGTCTTCACGGTCGCCTGGGTAGGAGTGTTGCCGTCGTCTGGGTCGAAGCGCACCGTGTGCGAAGCTTGACCGTCCGTCTTGCCGGATGGCTTGGCTGTAGAGGAGCTTGTGCTGTTGGTGGCGTCCTTCGGCGTTGACGGGACTGGGCTTGGTGTCGTAGGGTTCAGGGGTGATGCGGTTTGCAGTGGCGAGGGTGAAGGCAGGGGAGTGCTGGTTGTGCTGTTGGGGAGTGTGTCGGGGGTTTGCTTAGCTACGCGAGGAGTCTGACGACCCCCCCCCCCCCCCGCTAAATACAGGAGTGTCCGCCGGACTGGCGGACACGACATCGACCGCGTTGGCGGACGCGACACCCAGGCCTGCCAGCAGGCCCAGCAGGACGATCACCGTCGCCGATGCGCGACGCAGATGAGTACCCAGATGCATGAAATCAATCCCCTTCACCAATGCCAAGCGGTATCAAGGCCTCCTGCCTATCAGCATTAACGTCTTTCAAAGTTGATGAACCGACGCTACTGTGGGCGTTAATCGCCCATAAAGTAGAAGCCAGCTATCTCCCAACAACCCCAATTTTCACTTTACCACCAAGCCAACAGAGAACGCACGAAATGCAGAAGCGCGACGGTAGGCCTTAAACAAGAGCTGATCCCATCTTGCCTGGCAGATAGAATGAACACACAACACGTCACGGCCGTTGATTGGCCGATAAGGAGCATGACTATATGACAGGAAACGTCACCGACACCGTCATCACCCTCAACAATGGGGTCAGCATTCCCCAGCTGGGTCTCGGGGTCTTCCAAACACCTGATGGCGAGGCCACCAGCCAGGCCGTCACCTGGGCCCTGCAGGCGGGCTATCGCCATATCGACACCGCCATGATCTACGGCAACGAGCAGTCCGTGGGGGAGGGTCTGCGCCGCTCCGGGGTTGACCGGCGGGATGTTTTCCTGACCACCAAGCTCTGGAATGACGACATCCGTGCGGGGCGGACCAAGGAGGCCTTCAAGGAGAGCCTGGACCGGCTGGGCGTGGACTACCTGGACCTCTACCTGATCCACTGGCCCGCCCAGGGCTGGCAGCAGGCCTGGGAGGACATGGAGGAGCTCTACACCCAGCGACGGGTGCGGGCCATCGGGGTCTGCAACTTCCAGAAGCACCACCTGGACGAGCTGCACACCATCAGCGGCACCAAGCCGGCCGTTGACCAGATCGAGTCCTCGCCCCAGTTCGTCAACGACGACCTGATCGACTACTGCCACGGCACCCTGCGTGTGGACGTGGAGGCTTACAGCCCCTTGGGCGGCACCGGCGGCAACCTGCTGGCCGACCCCAGGCTCAAGGCCATGGCCGAGCATTATGACCGCTCCCCGGCGCAGATCGTGCTGCGCTGGCACCTGCAGCGCGGGGTCATCGTCATCCCCAAGTCCACCCACAAGGAGCGGATCGAGCAGAACGCGCAGGTCTTCGACTTCGAGCTGAGCGATGAGGATATGAAGGCCATCACCGCCATGAACAGGGACGAGCGCACCGGTGCGGATCCCGACAACTTCGACTTCTAAGGGATGGTGGTACAGGAGGAGACCCGACCTTGAAGGCGAAGCCTCCTCCTGGGACCCGGCGGAAGCCCCAACCCTTCCACCTGGCCTGGCTTCTATGGTAAAGGATTTGTGATGATTCAGCTAATCGGCATTGCCGCTGATGGCTTCGTCGTCGGCCTCCTGCTCCTGGGGCGAACCTGAGATGTCGCGGTGGATGGACTGCATCTGCACCTCGATGTTCTGCAGGGAGCGGGCGCAGTCCAGCAGGGTCTGCGAATGCTCGGCCAGGCGGGCGTCGGGCAGGTCGGACTTGTAGCGCAGCTGGTGCTCCAGGGAGGCCCAGTAGTCCATGGCGATGGTGCGGAACTGCACCTCGACCGGCGTGTAGTGGGGGCCCGAGGTCAGGAAGACCGGCACGGCGTAGATGACGTGCAGGCTGCGGTAGCCGTTCATCTTGGGGTTGCGGATGTAGTCCTTGACCCTCAGCACCTGGATGTCCGACTGGTCTGAGAGGTAGCGGGAGACCGAATAGACGTCGTCCCGGTAGTTGCAGATGACGCGCACGCCGGCCACGTCGAAGATGTGATCGCGCACCGAGGGAATGGTGACGGGCAGGTTCTTGCGGTGCAGCTTGCCGATCAGGGAGTCCACGCTCTTGAGCCGGCGCTCCATGTGGTGGATGGGGTTGTGGCTGAACCGGACCTGGAATTCCGTGTCCAGCACGTCCAGCTTGGTCGAAATCTCGTACATGGCCCCCTCGTAGGTCTGCATGAGATTGACGAATTCCGTTATCTCGTCGATGTCCAGCTTGGGACGGTCCTTTTCGTCCAGGTCGGACAGTCGCTGCTTCATTTCGGATGCGCTCATGGCACTGTTACGGTCGAGTATCACATGAACCTCCCATGCCGCCGTTCGTAACCATGACTCATGGTACGCACAGGCCCCGATGGCCGCGGGACCCGACCTGCGCATACAATCAGGGTTTATGGAAGCAGGCGAGGGCATGAGCGTGACCGCTCAGCGTAAGGACAGCAGGGGTGTCTACTATGTGCGGACCCTGGGCTGCCAGATGAACGAGCACGATTCCGAGCGGATCGCCGGGGTGCTCCGGGCCCAGGGCTACCAGCAGGCCACGCCCGAGCAGGTCCGCGCGCGCGAGGTGGACGTGATGGTGCTCAACACCTGCGCCGTGCGCGACAACGCCACCCAGCGCATGTACGGGACCATCGGGCGCTGGCACAGGTTCAAGCAGCACAAGCCCGACACGCGCATCGCCGTGGGCGGCTGCATGGCCCAGAAGGACCGGGAGTGGATCGTGAAGGCGGCACCCTGGGTGGATGCGGTCTTCGGCACCAGGGACATCGGCTCGCTGCCCGGGCTTTTGGACAAGGCCCGCAAGGACGGGCGGCCCCAGGTGGGGGTTACGCAGGAGCTTCGGGATCTGCCCGGGCGGCTGCCGGCGGTCAGGGCCTCGCGCTCGCAGGCCTGGGTATCCATATCGGTCGGCTGCAACAACACCTGCACCTTCTGCATCGTGCCCTCGGTGCGCGGGCGGGAGCGGGACCGGTCCATGGACGACATCCTGCAGGAGGTTGAGGACTGCGTGCGATCCGGGGCCCGCCAGGTGACCCTGCTGGGGCAGAACGTCAACTCCTACGGCTGGTCCACGGGTGACCGCTACGCCTTCGCCCGGCTCCTGCGCGCCTGCGGACGGGTGCCTGGGCTGGAGCGGATCCGCTTCACCTCGCCCCATCCGGCGGCCTTCACCGACGATGTGATCGCCGCCATGGCCGAGACGCCCACGGTCATGCACCAGCTGCACATGCCCCTGCAGTCGGGCTCCGACCGGATTCTGCGGGCCATGCGGCGCTCCTACCGGTCCCAGCGCTTTCTGCAGATCCTGGACAAGGTGCGGGTTGCCATGCCCGATGCCCTGATCACCACCGACATCATCGTGGGATTCCCCGGGGAGACCGAGGAGGACTTCCAGGCCACCATGGATGTGGTGCGTCGGGCGCGCTTCTCGTCGGCCTTCATCTTTGAGTATTCTCCCAGGCCCGGCACGCCGGCCGCCCGCATGCCCCAGCTGCCCAAGGCCGTGGTCCAGGACCGGTTCGAGCGGCTGCAGGCCCTGCAGGAGTCCATCACCATGGAGCATATGCAGGACTTCCTGGGCAAAGAGGTGGAGGTGCTGATCGGCGACGGGCACGGCCGGCACGACGGCAGCACCCACCGGGTGACCGGGCATGAGCGCACCGGTGTACTGGTCCACGTCGGGGTCCCCCAGGGAATGCCTGCGCCAAAGCCCGGGGACCTGGTCACCTGCACCGTCACCCAGGCCGGGCCCCACTATTTGATTGCCGATCCGGATCCCCGGGCGGGGCAGGTCTATGACATCCGCTGAACCCCGCATCGTCTCCATCGTGGGTCCCACAGCCTCGGGCAAGACCGCCCTGGGCGTGGCCCTGGCACAGGCGCTCCAGGCGCGCGGGCAGGAGGCTCATATCGTCAATGCCGATGCCTACCAGATGTACCGGGGGATGGATGTGGGCACGGCCAAGCCTTCGGCAGGGGAGCGGCAGGCGGTGGTCCACCACCTGATCGACATCATCGAGCCGGAGGAGGCCATGAGCGTGGCCCGCTTCCAGGCCATGGCCCGGTCCCTGATAGCCGACCTGCGGGCGCAGGGAATCCGGCCCATTCTCGTCGGCGGCTCCGGGCTCTATACCCGGGCGGTCATCGACGATCTGTCCTTCCCCGGCACCGACCCGGCGGTCAGGGCCAGGCTGGAGGAGCGGGCCCAAGAGGAAGGCCCCGGGCTGCTTTTCCGCCAGCTGCAGGAGCGGGACCCGGAGGCTGCGGCCCGGATGGATCCCCGGAATGTGCGGCGGACCGTGCGGGCTCTGGAGGTCATGGAGATCACCGGACGGCCCTATTCGGCCAGCCTGCCCCGATACCGCTACCTGCTGCCCGCCCTGCAGCTGGGGCTGGATCTGCCCCGGGAGGAGCTGGATCGCAGAATCGACCAGCGCACCCAGGCCATGCGCGACCAGGGGCTGGTCGATGAGGTGAGCGGGTTGCGCAACCGCCTGGGGACCACGGCCTCACGCGCCCTGGGCTATCAGCAGATTCTGGATTATCTGGACGGTCGCACCGACCTGGATGCCGCCTTCGAGCTGATAGCGCAGAAGACCAAGCGCCTGGCCCGCAAGCAGATGGGCTGGTTCGGCCGCGATCCGCGCATCCACTGGCTGAATGCCCTGGCCCCGGACCTGGCCCGGCAGGCCTTGGATCTGGTGGACCAGGCCGACCAAGGCTGCTTCAACCAGGCGGATGCCCAGGCCGACCAGTCGGACCAGGGGAGGGTGACCAGACACCATCTGGGCGCGCTTTGACTTCAAGTACTTGAAGTTCCTAGGCTGGACGGGTATGACCACCATCACGCAGCCCCAGGCTGAAACCCAGACCGCCCAAACCCAGCCCGACCAGGAATCAGGGCCCTGGTACACCATCCGCCAGGCCTCGCTCATGTCGGGGATGCCGGAGACCACCCTGCGCTATTACGAGACCATCGGCATCATTCCGCCCATCGCCAGGGATCCCTCGAGCGGCCACCGCTGCTACAACCAGGAGGATCTGGACCTGCTGGAGACCATCTCCTGCCTGAGCGCCACGGGCATGTCCCTGGAACACATGCGGGAGTATCTGAGCAACCGCGCTGGGGGAGCCGAGGCCGCCGGACGGCAGATCGAACTCCTGGACGAACAGGGGCGGCGGCTGGACCAGCGGATGGCCGACCTGCAGGCGCGGAAGCGCTACGTGCAGCTCAAAATACAATACTGGGGTCACGTCCGCGACCACGACCAGGCCGGGGCGACAGAACTGATCAACCAGAGTGCCCGGATCATCGAGGCCGCCAAGCGCAGCGGCAACGAGCGGCTGCCGGGCTGAGGCTGCCGGGCTGAGGGTGTCGACTCAGTGGGCTGGGCCCTGGTCCCATCCAGCGATCAGAAATATCCTGGTTGGGTTGACCGGGCGGACCATGCCCGCGATCAGGGTCTGCAGGCCGTCGGTGTTGCCCCGAAGCGCTTGCTGGAGGGCCCGGCGGTGGGCGGTCGGATCAGCCCGTCCCCAGTCCAGGTCCCAGCCGGCATCGTGGGACAGGCGTGAGAGGAAGATGCGCAGGGTCATGCCGTCGCAGTCGGCGAAGGGATGCAGGTAGGAGAGCTCATCATAGTAATGGGCCAGACGCTCCACGAAGACCGGACGGTCCAGGCTGGCCAGGTTGCGTTCGGCCGCCAGCTCCTGGCCGATGGCTGCCGCTCCCTGCTCCAGCATGGCCGCCGGGTACAGGTTGGTGTTGTCGTTTGGTTGAGGTCGGCGGAGCGCTCGCTCTTCCGGCAGGCCGGGCAGCAGCCGGCGGTGGATGGCCCGCAGCTCTGCAAGATCGCCCTCGGTCGCCCAAGGCCGCTGACAGACCAGGATGGTCCGCAGAAAGAGGGCATCCGTCAGGGCTTCCGCCTTGGCCTCCAAATGTCGGGCCTGGTCGGCCAGTGCCTCGGCCTGCCTTCTGCCTGTCATAAAGTCGCTGGCCGCCTGCAGGGCCGAAGGACTGGGCTGACGGTCATCCAGAAGCAGGTTGCGCAGGGCGAAGGCCACGGCGCTCTGACGTTCGGCTGGTGTCATGCCAACGATGCTAGCCCTGCCGGCCCCCGTCTGAAAGAGTTGTGCACACTGACCCGTCGGGCCTGATGCAGACCGGGGTTCTGGGTAGGCTGAAAGGGTTATGACACGTAAGCAGCAAGCAGACGCACGCGGTCGCGGCCGGACCACATCCAAGGAAAGCCAGGACCCGGAACCCTTCTGGCACAAGGCCTTGCTGGCCCTGCCCCGGGGCTTTGGATCCCTGGTACGTGCCGTGGCCGGCAAAAACGGTGACACTTCCGCCTACCGCAAGGACGGGCTCTGCTTCGTACTGGTCATTCTGGCCGTGCTTTTCTGCGCCAGTGAATGGTTCCGCGTGAACGGCTTCCTGGGACGGGGGCTGCACGCCCTGGCTGCGGGCGTTCTGGGGCTGTGCAGCATCATCCTGCCGGTGGTCCTGCTCTTCGCGGCCTTCCGGCTGGTCTGCTACACCGGGCGCGAGGCGGGCAACCTGCCTGTGGTGGGCGGCCTCATGGTGGTGCTCTGGTCGGTCTGCTCCATTCTTGACGTGCTCAAGGCCTCGGATTATCGCGGCTTCGACATGAGGGCCATCAGCGACTCTGGCGGGCTTCTGGGGTTCTTCCTGGGTTCGCCCCTGGCCTGGGGGCTGTCCAAGGTCTTCGCCGTCATCATCTTCGTCCTCGTGGCCATTTTCGGCCTCTTCATCACCTTCAGATTCCATATGAGCGACCTGGTTGCCTTGCTGCGCGGCAAGAGGACCCATGCCTCCGACTCGGCTCCGGAGCAGACCGCTCCCAACGAGGTCAGGCTGGGGGATGACACCCTGCCTCTGGAGCCCGGCGTGCCAACCCACCAGGAGACGGATCAGGAGGATGCCAAGGACTCCGGCAGGGGCGGCGTGGCCGGCTGGTTCAGTCGCTTGCTGCATGGCCGCATCGGCAAGGACACGGACACCCATCTTGAGCGTTACGAGGCTGACGAGCCCTTCTCCCAGGCGGCCTCCCTTGAAGGGGCTGACCAGGGTGGTCAGTCGACGCAGGGTCCCGAAACCGACCAGGTGTCCACGCAGAACATGCCTGCGGTGGAGGCCCCGGCCACGGCTGCCCTCCTGGATGCCAGGGAGCAGGCGCACCCCAAGGTGGATCCGGCCGCCCTGTCCGGCGTGGGGGCCTCGGATCCCTGGGCCGCTGCCGCCGCTGCGGCCGACACCGTGCAGATGGATGCCCAGCCCGCTCAGGCCTCAGGGAACCAGGCTGCCAGAACCCAGGGTGCGGGAGCTCAGGCTGCAGAAGCGTCAGGTTCCTCCGATGACCGCCAGGTGGACGAGAGCCGGCCCTATGTGCTGCCCAGCACGGACCTGCTGGTCAAGGGCAAGCCCCACGCGGTCAGGACCTCGGCCAACGACGCGGTCATCAAGGCCCTGCAATCGACCTTCCAGCAGTTCGACGTGGATGCCAAGGTGGTCGGCTTCCTGCGCGGCCCCTCCGTCACCCAATACGAGGTGGAGCTGGGACCGGGCGTCAAGGTGGAGAAGGTCACCAACCTTCAGCGCAACATCGCCTACGCGGTGGCCAGCTCGGACGTGCGCATCCTGTCGCCCATTCCCGGCAAGTCGGCCATCGGCATCGAGATTCCCAACGTGGACCGCGAGATCGTCCACCTGGGCGACGTACTGCGCTCCGACAAGGCCCAGCAGGACGACAACCCCATGATGACCGCCGTGGGCAAGGACGTGGAAGGCCACTATGTGACCGCCGACCTGACCAAGATGCCCCACCTGCTGGTGGCCGGCGCCACAGGTTCGGGCAAGTCCAGCTTCATCAACTCCATGCTGGTTTCGCTGATCATGCGGGCCACGCCGGAACAGGTCCGCCTGATCATGGTGGACCCCAAGCGTGTGGAGCTGAGCGCCTACGCCGGCATTCCCCACCTGCTCACGCCCATCATCACCGAACCCAAGAAGGCCGCCCAGGCCCTGGAATGGGTGGTCAAGGAGATGGACTCCCGCTACGACGACCTGCAGTTCTTCGGATTCCGGCACATCAAAGACTTCAACAAGGCTGTCCGCGAGGGCAAGGTCCACGCCCCCGCCGGCTCCAACCGCAAGGTGGCCCCGTACCCCTACCTGGTCGTGGTGGTCGACGAGATGGCCGACCTGATGATGGTGGCCAAGAACGACGTGGAGAGCTCCATTCAGCGGATCACCCAGCTGGCGCGTGCCGCCGGCGTCCACCTGGTCCTGGCCACCCAGCGACCCTCGGTGGATGTGGTCACCGGCCTGATCAAGGCCAATATTCCCTCCAGGCTGGCCTTCGCCACATCCTCCTCGACGGATTCCCGGGTCATTCTGGATGCCACCGGAGCCGAGACCCTGATCGGCCAGGGCGACGCCCTCTTCCTGCCCATGGGCCAGGCCAAACCCACCCGCGTCCAGGGCGCCTGGGTCTCCGAGTCCGAGATCCGCAAGGCCGTGGATTATGTGCGCACCCAGCGCAAGCCCCACTACCGTGAGGACATCGAGCAGATGGCCGACAAGGCCGACCACAAGAACGAGATCCAGGAGGAGATCGGCGACGACATGGACGAGCTGCTCCAGGCGGCCGAGCTGGTGGTGACCACCCAGTTCGGATCCACCTCCATGCTCCAGCGCAAGCTGCGTGTGGGCTTCGCCAGGGCAGGGAGGCTGATGGACCTGCTGGAGTCGAGGGGAATTGTGGGGCCGTCGGAGGGTTCCAAGGCCCGCGAGGTGCTCATCCAGCCGCCGCAGCTGCAGCAGGCCCTGGCCTTCATCCGAGGCGACGCCACCTCCATGGATCCCGCCCCGGATGAGCAAGCGCAGGGCTGAACATCGGCCCAAAAAGCTGGGCCTGGTCTACCGTTATGATGAAACTGCCGCCCGGCATCTCTTGTTGGACGGCCCGAGCGCACGAGTATCGCGTATAAGGAGTGGCAATGCAGGAGCATGCCGAGTCAGAGACCGGTCGTGAGAGGCGCAGACTTCTCGAAGGATGGAATTCACCCCCAAACCTGGTCACCTACACCCGTATCCTCCTGGTCCTGGTCTTCATCGCCCTGGATCTGATGGCCGGTCCCTGGGGCGAACGCAGGCCTGGCATGCGTTGGACCGCCGCCGTGCTCTTCGTCCTCGCCGCCTCGACCGATAAGCTGGACGGGTGGCTGGCCCGCCGGTACAACCAGGTGACCGAGCTGGGCAAACTCATGGACCCCATCGCCGACAAGCTGTTGATCTGTTCGGCGCTGATTGTGGCCTCCGTCTTCGGCGAGCTCTGGTGGTGGGTCACTGTGCTCTTCCTGGTGCGGGAACTTGGCATCACCCTGCTGCGGGTCCTGGTCATCAACAAGCAGGGCCGGGTCATCGCCGCCTCCCAGGCTGGCAAGTACAAGACCTTGTTTGAGTGCATCGGCCTGGGCATGCTCATGGTGCCTTTGTCGACGGTCTGGCCCTGGTACCTGGTGGCCACCCGCGTGGTCATCCTGGTGGCCCTGGCCCTCTGCCTCTACTCGGGAGCGGAATACGTGATGGGGATGCGGCGATGATCGGCAAGAGCGTGCAGGGCCGTTGCGACGACCTGGCTGGACGGATCATCGACACCTGCCGTGATTCGGGCCTGTTCCTGGCCGCCGCCGAATCGCTGACCGGGGGGCTGTTGGCCGATGCCTTCGTCAGGATCCCCGGGGCCTCAGACGTCTTTCTTGGATCGGCCGTCACCTACGACATCGCTGCCAAGGCCGCCATCCTCAAGGTGGACCAGGACCTGCTGGCCACCCAGGGCGCGGTCCATCCACGGGTCGCCCAGGAGATGGCCGAGGGCACGGCCAGGCTCTACACCAGGCCGGGGCACGAGGACACGGTCATCGGCATGGCCACTACCGGTGTGGCCGGTCCGGGCCCTGACGGGGACGATCCTGCCGGGCTGGTCTACATCGGTCTGGCCCTGCCTGTTCGTGTGCTGGGTCGACGTATAGAGACCGGCCTTCAGTCCCATGCCTACCGCACCTATGCCTATGAGCTGCATCTGGACGGCGATCGCGAACAGGTGCGCCGGGGTACGGTCATGCGGATTCTGGACCAGCTGGATCGGGCCCTGCACTCGCTCGGCTGACGGCCTGATGCGGTGAGTCGCTTCTACTAACCGCTGTCGGCCTTGCGCATACGTGACCTTGGTCACAAAGCAGGCCTTTCGGGTTCCTCCCCTGGAATAATCCAGCGGCCTGTCTGTTGGTCACTGTGTAAGAAGTTGAACACGATAATGGCGAAAGGGGCTGCTATGGCCAGCACCGAGACCGTGATGACTCGAACCAACGATACCTATGATGTCAAGCCGGCCGCACCCGGAGTGGAGCGCAACGCGCGGGTTCGTGATCTGACTCCCGCCCAGCGTCGTGCCGTCGTCTTCGCCCAGCAGCAGGTGATCCGTGCCAAGGCCGCCAAGAAGGCCAAGGAGGAGCGCCAGGCCAACCTGAACAAGATGTGGATGGAGGAGGACGGCATGGAAGCCAGCCGTCAGCGGGCAGCCTCCAACAACGACGGCCGGGCCGTCACCCATACCGTCTCCCTGCGCGAGGCCCTGGGCCACGTGCTGCGCGAGCTGAGGACCAACGATCACAAGACCCTGCGTGAGGTCAGCGAGAAGGCCGGTGTGTCCCTGGGCTACCTGTCCGAGGTGGAACGCGGCCAGAAGGAGGCCAGCTCCGAACTGCTGAGCTCCATCGCCGACGCGCTGGGCCTGGGTGTGCCGCAGACCCTGCGGATGGTGGCGGACTACCTGGAGTCCACTCAGGAGTAAGTATGTCAGGTTCCGCCGGTTGAATCGGCGGACCGTTCTTGAGGGCGTCCGGTTCTAAGGAACCAGGCGCCCTCTTCTGCTGACTGTCGGTTGCTACCGTAGAAGGGGTGTGACAGGGTGGGTCTTGGACGAAAGGTGATGTCGGGTGCGTGAACGGGAATTCTGGCAGCTGCTGGAGGAGGTCTTCGGCCGGGTCTACGGACGCAGTCTGGCCCGTGACCAGAGGCTGACCGCCCTGGATGCCATGACCGTAATAGAGGCCCTGGATGCGGGTGTGGAGCCGCGCGTGGTCTGGAATGTGCTCTGCGATCAGATGGAGATTCCCGACTCCCGGCGCTGGGGGAAGGACCACAATGCGCCGCCCCTGCCGGCAGCCTGATCGGCGGGTTTTATTCTCCGCGAATTTATTGCCCATTCCAGGTGATTTTCGAACATTTGTTCGCATAGTCGGGTATACTGATACCCATGGTCCGGTGACCATCGGCACGTTCGACCACATCGGGCGCCGAGACCGTAGACGGGTTCCGACGGCGGATAGGCTGTCAATCGTGAGGTCGTCAATCAGGATGTCGTCATCGTGAGGTCGGTTACTAAGAAGGAGAGCCATATGGCACGTCAGAGCAACAGTGGCAAGGCAAAGAAGGAAGAGGAGGGCGGGATCGACCCCCGTCGCCAGGCAGCCTTGAACACGGCCCTCGCGCAGGTGGAGAAGAGCTTCGGCAAGGGTTCGGCCATGCGTCTGGGTGACAAGCCCGCCCAGGACGTGGAGGTCATTCCCACCGGTTCCCTGGCCTTGGACATGGCCCTGGGCATCGGCGGACTGCCCCGCGGCCGCATCGTCGAGATCTACGGTCCCGAATCCTCGGGCAAGACCACCCTGGCCCTGCATGCGGTGGCCAATGCACAGGCCGGTGGTGGAGTGGCTGCCTTCATCGATGCTGAGCACGCTCTGGATCCCGAGTACGCCAAGAAACTGGGCGTGGACACGGACTCCCTGATCGTCTCCCAGCCGGACAACGGCGAGCAGGCGCTGGAGATCGCCGATATGCTGATCAGGTCGGGTGCCCTGGATGTCATCGTCATCGACTCGGTGGCCGCCCTGGTGCCCAAGGCCGAGATCGAGGGTGACATGGGCGACAGCCACGTGGGTCTGCAGGCCCGTCTGATGAGCCAGGCCCTGCGCAAGATGACCGGTGCCCTGTCCCAGGCCAACACTACGGCCATCTTCATCAACCAGCTCAGGGAGAAGATCGGCGTCTTCTTCGGCAGCCCGGAGACCACCACCGGCGGCAAGGCCCTGAAATTCTACGCCTCGGTCCGCTTGGACATCCGCCGTATCCAGACCCTGAAGAACGGCGACGAGGCGGTGGGCAATCGCACCAAGGTCAAGGTGGTCAAGAACAAGATGGCTCCGCCCTTTAAGGTGGCCGAATTCGACATTCTCTACGGGGAGGGCATCTCCAAGGAGGGTTCGGTTCTGGACATGGCTCTGCAGACCAACATCGTCAAGAAGTCGGGCTCCTGGTTCACCTACGAGGGCGATCAGCTGGGTCAGGGCAGGGAGAACGTCCGTCAGTTCCTCAAGGACAACCCCGGCCTGACCAAGGAGATCGAGGACAAGGTCAAGGTTGCCTTCGGCCTTATTCCTGCTCCCTCCGAGGACGACAAGGCCGATCAGGCTGAAGCTGGCCAAGACAGCAAGGAAGACGACTCGGCTCCTGTAGATATCGACAGCACTGTGCCCACGGCCCAGGCTGCATGACCCGATGATCTCGGCCGAGGACTTCCTCAAGGAAAATCCGGTCCGACTGGCGCAGACCGAGGATCCTGCCGACTCCATCACAGAATCGGTCGATTCCCGGTCGGACCGGTTCCAGGCAGAACCTGCTGGTGCGTCTGCTCCAGCCAACTCGAGAGGGTCAGTGAGTATTGGAACGGCTTTTGATTCCGCTACTGATTCGCGGTCTGCCTCAGACTCTCCGCATACCTTAACCTCTCTGCCAACTACGGATGTTCGCCCAGCTGCTATCCAGAAGGATGGCAGCTACAAGGAAGACAGCCGCCCGGTGCAGGCCGCTGCCCTGGGTCTGGGACATGGCGCTCGGTTCGGAGGCAGTCTGGAAGATATTGACAGTCATGCCAATGCTGATATGGGTGAGGATTCCCTGGCAGGTTGCCATTCCCATGGTCGCCGTTCTGCCCGGGGTTCCGACAGAAGGACCCGCCGCCGTGGCCGTCGTCCACGTGCTGGCGGCTTTGGCGGAGGTTCCGCGCCTGCAGCCCCTCGAGCGGATGCGGATGATGCGGATGCTTGCCGGGAGGCTGCCCTGACCTTGCTGGATGCAGCGGCCCGTTCGAGTGGAGCCCTGGCCCGTCGTCTGGTCGACAAGGGGTTTGACACGAACGTGGTCGATCAGGTGATCGATCGGTTGTCCAAGCTGGGCCTGGTAGATGACCAGGCCTATGCCCAGGATCTGCTGCGTTCCTGCCTGCATCGCACCATGGGGGAGCGCGGCGTGCTCTCAGAGATGACCCGTAAGGGACTGGATCCGGGACTGGCTGCACAGGTAGTGGCCCAAGCCTCTCGTGAGGGACTCTTTGTCGACTCCGCCTACGAGCTCGGTCGCAAGGTGGCCCGGAAGACAGCCGGACTTGATCTCAAGGTGCGCAAACGGCGATTCTGGAGTGCTGGATCCCGCAAAGGCCATAGTCCAGGCCTCCTCAACCAGGTGGCAGCAGACCTTTTCGTCTCTGACGACCCTCTCGATTGAGGTATCTCGT
This sequence comes from Bifidobacterium sp. W8104, assembly GCF_016100735.1. Lineage (NCBI taxonomy): Bacteria > Bacillati > Actinomycetota > Actinomycetes > Bifidobacteriales > Bifidobacteriaceae > Bifidobacterium > Bifidobacterium sp. W8104. The sequence continues at coordinate 102,348 of NZ_JACFRW010000001.1, read as the reverse complement.
GGATGTATTGGTTTTCACGATGAAAAAAGCACGGCAATATGCGGCTATGGCCATGTTACCGAACTGCTCTAGCTGGAGGTACGCACTATTCGGAGCACTCCAGTCGGCATAGGCGAACCATGAATCAAGACCTTTGGTCCCGCTTTCACATAGAGCGGCTAGTCTGGATGTAACGGGCTGCCGCGGTTGTTTAAGTCTGTCAGAAGGTGGAGGTGTCGGATGCTCGATAAGAGTGAACTTCTGCAGGAGAATGCAGCACTTGTCGCCCTGCTGAGAACCGTCGACAAATCGCATGACACCTGGAGCTCCATCGCTGAAAAGGTTGTACGCCAGGGTAGCGCTATTCAAGTCTTTGAACATGAGCTTGACCCGCAGCATCATCGGCTGGATGACCCCGATGAGGATGATGAGTATGATGACCGCACTCAGATGATGTTGTTGGGAGAGGATGACGTACCGGTTACCACGCAACGTCGTGTGCAGCTCTTGCAGGCCCACGAAGAGGCTGAAACTCTGGTTCGGAACTGGGAAAAGCAGGGTTTGGATATGGTGTCGGTCCTTGACGAACGGTATCCGTTGAGTCTGCGCGAGGTTGTCGATATGCCTCCGTTCCTGTTTTCCAAGGGTCGTTTCCTCAGCCCCGATCAACAGGATATGGGTGTCAGCGTGGTGGGTTCGCGCAATGCAGGACCGGAGGCTTTGCATTTCGCTTCTGATGTGGCAACGATGCTGGTGAGCAAAGGCCTGACCGTTATCGCCGGCTTGGCTTTGGGAGTAGATGCTGAAGCCCATCATCGTGCCCTGCAGGAGCATGGCCGTACGGTAGCTTTCATCGGTACGGGCATAGGGAAGTACTACCCCGCAAAAAATCGTCATCTTCAGGAGCTCATCGAACATAACGGCCAAGTGTTTTCGCAGTTCTGGCCCTGGCAGGGGCCCACGAAGTGGACCTTTCCTGCACGTAATGCCACTATGAGCGGCTACGGTATCGCTACCGTCATCGTTGAAGCGCATGAATATTCCGGCACCCGTGTTCAGGCTCGGCAGGCCCAGCATCATGGCCGGCCGATCATAATTCGTGACGCCGTGGTTGACCATACTGAATGGGGCAAGCGTCTGGTCGACAAGCCCAACGTCTACGTCGTATCCAATGTGGATGAGGTGGCTAGCGCCATCAACTCGATACAAGAGGTCAATAGTGACCTGCAAGACGCGATAAACAGCATAGTTGCCCAAGCCAGCGCTTATGCCAATAGTGGCGGTGTGGGGTGATTAACATGGATAACCAGAAAATCAGACTTGATCAATTGCTGCGGGGGAAAGCTGGCAGCTATTTAAAGCCTGTCGTTTACCATTCAAAACATGATAACGTATGTGCAACCTGCGGTGGTTTCAAACAAAGTCAATACGATAAGTGCTGGTCCTGCAATCAGACCTTGCATGAAGCACAAAGGCGAGGATGTCAGACTCAGTTAGCCGACTGCATAGCCTGTGGTTTTTATGCTGTTGAAGAATGGGGACAGACTTACAAAGTCATCCACGATTACAAAGAGCAATTGCCCTCTGCCGAGGAGCACCGAACAATCGTCGCGTCCATACTTGCTCTGCATATCCTTGGGCACTTTTCTTGCATAGGTGAGCAGGTGAACTCGCCGGTAACAGCGTGGGCTGTGATTCCATCGACGAAGAATTCAAAACGATATGGCCAGGAGCACCCCCTCCATCAGTTGGTGGCAGGGTTGATTCCTTTCATGCCTGAAGTGACGTTGCGGGCCAACAAGGCCAAGACCCGTAGTCTGGATGGAAAAGCCTTCTCGATTGCCAGCTTTGTAGAAGCAAGCTGCTTACGCCACGTGCTTCTGATTGATGACTCATGGGTGACGGGAAGCACAGCGCAATCAGCCAGTATTTGCCTCAAAGAGGCAGGCGCTTCTCGCATATCAATCTACTGCGTGACTCGCATTGCCAAAGCATCCTTCATCAATTCGCTTGATCCTGGTTTGCTTAGAGACTTCAGTAATGGCGATCACTATACAAAGGGATGGTGTCCGTGGAAGAGATGCGTTGAGTATCGACTTTCAAGTGATGCTTGATTGAAGATACCGCCTGAATTTTAGCTTCAAAACGGAATACTCGATAGCCGCTTTCCAATGATTGCAAGCATCAAAGCAGCTGAGGGGAAGAAAATGAGACCTCTCATATACCCCGGGTTCTGTCATCGACCGGATGAAAATCCGGAAGACGGATGGCCATCCATCTCGACCTGACGTCGCCGCCAGGCTCTAGCGGCCTACCCGAAGGCGGGACGAGCAGCCCCTGAATGCCTTCTGCTTGGCCTTGCTCCCGATGAGGCTTGCCATGCGGTCGGCGTTACCGTCGACCCGGTGGTCTCTTACACCGCCGTTTCACCCTTGCCCGCCTTTACCAGGCGAGCGGTCTGTTCTCTGTTGCGCTATCTCTCAGGTCGCCCTGGGCGGACGTTATCCGCCATCGTGCTCTGTGGAGCCCGGAAGTTCCTCAGCCCTTCCCAGGAGGAGGGACCGCGGCCATCCGAGAGGTCTCGGGGATACAGCATAGCGGAACTGAACGACCGAACCAGCGGTCATGATCCCGCTCTGGCCGCAAGCTCAATCAGTGAGTCAGCCCTGCTCTTCGGATACAATCGGAAGCACAGTCGATGGTGACCAAGTCCGCCATCGCACAAGCGGTTCATCCGCTCACGAGTGCAAGGAGATTCCCATGGAGATCGTCATTACCGGTCGACATACCCAAATCAAGCAGCGGTTCCGCGACGTTGTGGACAGCAAGATGAACAGGGTGACGGCCATCGCCCCCGATGCCCAGCGCATCCAGGTCGTTCTGACACATGAAGGCAATCCCCGCCAGGCTGACAGTGCCAAGAGGGTGGAGCTCACGGTCCAGGCCGGCAAGACCGTAATCCGCGCCGAGGCTTCCAGCGCCGACGAGTTCAGTGCACTGGATATGGCCTTGGACAAGTTGACCCAGCGTCTGCGCCGGGTCCGCGACCGCCGCAAGGACCACCGCCGTGGACTGGAGCATCCGCCCCTGCCCGCCGATTTGCCCGTGGATGAGCAGGCAGGCGATGAGGGCGATCAGGGCCAGGAGTCCAACCCGGACAACAGCGCCCAGAGCGCCGTGGCTTCGGACCTGGCACCGGGTCAGTCGGTCGAAGTGCAGGTGGGAGACACCCCCATCGTCATCCGCCGCAAGCTGCACATCGCAGAGCCCATGAGCATCGACGAGGCACTCTACGAGATGGAGCTGATCGGCCACGACTTCTTCCTCTTCGTCAACAAGGAGACCCAGCGGCCGTCGGTGGTCTACCGTCGGCACGGTTGGAGCTACGGCGTCTTCGAGATCGATACGCCTGAGCATGTGGGCCAGAAGAAGTAACAGTAAAACGGATATTGAACTGCGGGGCGATTCCCCGGCGGCAGGTTGGCCTGGCCTCCGGAGGATTGCCCTCTTCAATGCCCGGTCCGGCTGCCAAGGCCGCAGCCGGGTTTGCGGAACCATCGGTTTCGAGAAAATCGGTGCATTCGCGTAAGATAATCAAGGTCTGGGCCTACGTCAGCTGAGGGCGTGCTAGGGCCATAAAAGAACGGTAGGGAGCGCAACGTGGTAGCAGTCTTGGACAAGGTCCTCCGTATGGGCGAGGGTCGTCAGATTCGCAAGCTTCAGGGGGTGGCCAAGGCGACCAACGCCTTCGAGGATCAGATCTCGGCCATGAGCGACGAGGAACTCAAGGGTCAGACGCCTAAGTTCAAGCAGCGACTTGAGAACGGCGAATCTCTCGATTCCCTGATGCCAGAGGCCTTTGCCACGGTTCGCGAGGTTTCCAAGCGCACCCTGGGCCAGCGGCACTTTGACGTCCAGCTGATGGGCGGCGCGGCCCTGCACTGGGGCAACATCGCCGAGATGAAGACCGGCGAGGGCAAGACCCTGGTGGCCACCCTGCCCAGCTATCTGAATGCCCTGGAGGGCAAGGGCGTGCATGTGGTCACGGTCAACGACTACCTGGCCTCCTACCAGAGCGAGCTCATGGGGCGCATCTTCCGCTTCCTGGGCATGAGCGTGGGCTGCATCATTACCGACCAGCGCCCCGCCGAGCGCCGCAAGCAGTACCAGGCGGACATCACCTACGGCACCAACAACGAATTCGGCTTCGACTACCTGCGCGACAACATGGCCTGGGACAAGGACGAGCTGGTCCAGCGTGGCCACCACTTCGCCATCGTGGACGAGGTGGACTCCATCCTGATCGACGAGGCACGAACTCCTCTGATCATCTCCGGACCCGCCGAGGGCGACGTGACCCGATGGTACCGGCAGTTCGCCAAGCTGGTCCCCAGGCTCACCAGGGATGAGGACTATGAGGTCGACGAGAAGAAGAAGGTCGTTGGCATCCTGGACCCCGGCATCACCAAGGTGGAGGACTACCTGGGCATCGACAACCTCTACGAGCCCGCCAACACCGCCCTGATCGGATATCTGAACAACGCCATCAAGGCCAAGGAGCTCTTCCTGCGCGACCGCGACTATGTGGTCCAGAACGGTGAGGTCCTGATCGTGGACGAGCATACCGGCCGTCTGCTCAAGGGCCGCCGCTACAACGAGGGCCTTCACCAGGCCATCGAGGCCAAGGAGGGCGTGGAGGTCAAGGCCGAGAACCAGACCTTCGCCACCATCACCCTGCAGAATTACTTCCGCATGTATGACAAGCTGGCGGGAATGACCGGAACGGCCGAGACCGAGGCCGCCGAGTTCATGAACACCTACAAGTTGGGCGTGCTGCCCATTCCCACCAACAAGCCCATGATCCGCAAGGATCAGCCGGATCTGATCTACCGCACCAAGAAGGAGAAGCTGACCGCCATCGTCCGTGATGTGGCCAAGCGGCATGCCAAGGGCCAGCCCATCCTGCTGGGCACCGCCTCGGTGGAGTCCTCCGAGGTGGTCTCCTCCCTGCTGGACGTGGCCGGCATCGACCACCAGGTCCTCAACGCCAAGCAGCATGCGCGCGAGGCAGCGGTCGTGGCCGTGGCAGGGCGCAAGGGGGCCGTGACCGTGGCCACCAACATGGCAGGGCGTGGCACCGACATCATGCTGGGCGGGAACGTGGAGTTCCTTGCCGATCAGAAGCTCAAGGAGCAGGGTTACTCCTCCGACGACACCCCTGAGGAGTATGAGAAGCGCTGGCCCGAGATGCTGGACTCAGTCAAGGAGCAGGTCAAGGACGAGCACGAGGAGGTCGTCAAGCTGGGAGGCCTGTACGTACTGGGCACCGAGCGGCACGAATCCCGCCGTATCGACAACCAGTTGCGCGGCCGTTCAGGCCGTCAGGGCGATCCCGGCGAGTCCAGGTTCTACCTGAGCCTGGAGGACGACCTGATGCGTCTGTTCAATTCTCAGCTGGTGGCTCGGATGATGTCCTCCAAGAGCATGCCGGAGGGGGAGCCCATCGAGTCCAAGACCGTCACCAAGGGCGTGCGCAACGCACAGAAGTCCGTCGAATCCCGCAACTATGAGATTCGCAAGAACGTGTTGAAGTACGACGACGTGATGAACAAGCAGCGTCAGGTCATCTACGGTGAGCGTCAGGCGGTGCTCAAGGGCGAGGACATCCACAAGGACATCCTCCGCTTCATCAGCGAGACCATCACCTCATACATCCGTGGTGCGCAGAAGGGCTCGGACAAGCCCGAGGACTGGGATGCCGACGAACTCTGGAAGGCGCTGGCCTCCGTCTACCCGGTCAGTCTCGACCAGGATGAGACCATGGACTCCCTGGAGGGCTTGAAGGGCGACAAGGCCGTCAAGGCTCTGGCGGACAAGTTGGTGGAGGATGCCGATTCCATCTACCAGCAGCGTGAGGACGAGCTGGGCGAGAAGGGCTCCAGGCAGCTGGAGCGCCAGGTGGTCCTCTCCGTCCTGGACAGCAAGTGGCGTGAGCACCTCTACGAGATGGACTACCTGAAGGACGGCATCGGCCTGCGCGGCATGGGTCAGCGTGACCCCCTGGTCGAGTACCAGCGCGAGGGCTACCAGATGTACAACTCCATGATCGACGCCATCAAGGAGCAGACCGTGCAGCTGCTCTTCAACGTGGACCTCAAGCAGATCGCGGCCAGCCAGGAGAACGAGCGGCGCGCTCGCGAGGAGCGTAAGGAGAACGAGGAGAGCCAGTCCGAGCCGGTCAACTACCAGGCGCCTGAAGAGCCTGATGCCGAGGACGAGACCACCGACATCGACGAGACTGCCGAGGAGCATGACGAGGGTGCTCCGGCTGGCAGCATCCAGGAGGATTCAGAGGAGGATGCCTCTGAGGATGCCGCTGACGAGGGTGCTCCGGCCCCGGTCGGGCCTGCCCCTATCAGCCATGCCGAGGGCAAGGTCCCTGCCAACAAGAGGCCCAAGGCCGTAGAGGATCACTCGCCTTGGTCTGATGGCCGCACCTTCCCGGGCACGCCCCGCAACGCCCCCTGCCCCTGTGGTTCCGGACGCAAGTACAAGATGTGCCACGGCCAGAACGAGAAGAAATGACAGGTTCGCATAATCACTAGCGGCTTCTGCAGATAAGGTTGCCGATACATTTAGGGTTGCCGATCTGACTGACGGCCATCGCTCACAAGGGCGGTGGCCGTTTCCATATATTGGATTGCCTACTTTCATATATTGGTAGCAAAGTGACCAGAATATGGGATTGTCTTGTGCAAGGGAGGGGCAGGGCAGTAAACCTAGAGCAAACAGCGGGGCATCCAGCCCCGCTTCTTCAAAGGAAAAGAGTCATCATGCGGCCACTTAGCTGGAAATCCGTCCTGAACTCCTTGGTGTCCGGTCGGCACCTGAGCGCGGATGAGGCCGAGTGGTGCATGAATGATTTGATGGACGGGCATGCCGACCCTGTCCAGGTGGGAGCCGCCCTGTCCATGCAGTCCGCCCTGGGACTGACCAGCCCGGAGGTCGAGGGGGCTGCCAAGGCCATGGTGGGCCATGCGGTGCCGCTGAAGGTCAGCGGCGACGTGACCGACATCGTCGGCACCGGCGGCGATGGGGCAGCGACGGTCAACCTGTCTACCATGGGTGCCATCGTGGCTGCGGCTGCGGGGGTCAGGATCGTCAAGCACGGCAACCGGGCCGCATCCAGCAAGAGCGGCACTGCCGACTGTCTGGAACAGCTGGGTCTTCCCCTGGATCTGCCGCCCAAGGAGGTGGCTGCCATGGAGGATCGCTACGGCATCACCTTCGTCTTCGCCAAGACCTTCCACCCCGCCATGCGGTTTGCAGGTCCTGTCCGCTCGTCGCTGGGCATTCCGACCGTCTTCAACCTGCTGGGACCTCTGACCAACCCGGTCAACCCGCGCTATGTGGCCATAGGATGCGCCCAGCGCCAACTGAGCCCCATGATGGCCCAGGTCTATGCCTCTCGCGGTCAGGAGGGCATGGTCTACACCTCGGTCGAAGGCCTTGACGAGATGGCCCCGACCGGCCCGGTCTCCATCTGGGAGATCCACCAGGGCAAGGTGGAGGAGCGAACCTTCGACCCGACTAGCGAACTGGGGCTCGACCCGGTCAATCCGGAAGACCTACGCGGTGGCGATCCCGCCTTCAACGCCAGCGTCGTCAGGGACTTCCTGGCCGGCAAGTCGGTTCCTTCGCGTTCCACGGCCCTGCTCAATGCGGCCTCGGCCATCGTGGCCGACGGCACACAGATCGATGCCGGTCCCGAGGCCGACCTGAGCGTGCGGTTTGCCCAGGCCTACCAACTGGCTACCCAGGTTGTGGACCAGGGGAGGGCGGCCGACCTGCTGGCAGCCTGGATCCACGGAGCCCAGGAAGCGCAGTCCCGCTGCCGGCAAGAGGAACGGACACGCCGTCCTGTCCTGGTCTAGGTTCGCGGCTGCACAACCTGTTCGGACCCCGCTGGCTGATGTTTCTGCCAGTGGGGTCCGAACGTATTGGCGGCCTGGATATGGCGGCACTCGGCATTATCGCCGGTAGTGCCGTTCGTCGTCATCGAAGAGCCCGCTTGAATCGTCGCGGAAGTTCTTCCGGTCGATGATCAGTCCTGCGATGCCTATCAGCAGGAGCAGTCCCGCCAGCAGGCCGGTCAAGCCGGACCAGCGGGGGATCAATATGGTCAGGAAGAAGCAGATCAGGCCCAGCACCGTCATGATCATGAAGGCCGCATGCCTTCTGCCCAGGTTGCTCAGATCGGGGTTGGGTGGCACAAAGTTCGACGACTGGTCCATGACCTCGTCGGTGTCCAGCCAGCTGCTGCCTTGGAAATCGCGTGGTCCGGAGCCGCCGACGAAGGAGTCGCGCTTCAGGTCCTCGGCCCTCAGCGCCGCCTTCTTCTCGGACTTTCGGGCCTTCTTTTCGAACTCCTTGGCCGTCCTGGACGATTCCAGGGAACCCAGCTCGTCAGCGTGCGAATTCAGGAAGTCCGCCCACTCCTCGTCCCCCTGTGAGGGCCCGGTTCCCGCCTCGCTGTTATACTGATTCCCGGCGTCGTTATGCTTGTGCTCGGTCATAGAACCATCGTAACCTCGGCCGCACGCATTCGCTACCAAGGAGTCTCTGTGCTGTACTGGTTCTTCGTCAAACTGCTCGGTCCGTTGGCGCGTACCTGGTTCAAACCGACCGTTGAAGGCACGGGGAACATTCCCAAGCAGGGGGCTGCCATCATCGCCTCCAACCATCTGGCCGTCATCGACGACGCCCTCCTGCCCATCACCTGCCCCAGGATGATCCACTTCATGGGCAAGGCCGAATACTTCAACGGCAAGGGGATAAAGGGCAAGTTCAAGAAGTGGTGGTTCAGCTCGGTCGGAGTCTTCCCCGTCGACAGGTCGGGCGGCTCCAAGTCGCTGGGAGCCATGGAAACGGCACGTTCCATCCTTGAACACGGGCATATCTTCGGCATCCATCCGGAGGGTACGCGCAGCCCGGACGGCAGACTTTACCGTGGACACACCGGGGCGGCGCGGCTGGCCTTCGAGACCGGAACGACAGTGGTGCCCACCGCCATCATCGGCACCCGGCAGCTTCAGGAGCCCGGCCATGTGCTTCCGCATAAGGGCAGGACCAAGGTCATCTTCGGCAAGCCCATCAACGTGCCCTACGTGCCGGTCAACAGCCTCACCCACGAGGAGATCCGCAACCTGACCGACCGCATCATGCAGGAGATTCAGGAGATGAGCGGACAGCGCTACGTGGATGTGTATGCCCAGGTCATCAAGGCGCATGAAAACAAGGAAGAGCTGGCTGACGACTGACCGCAGAGACAGGGTGGTCAGACCACAGTCAGGGTCACGACGGCCGGCGAACCGTCATCATTGACCACCTTGACCTGGGTGCCGGGGTTGGGGTCCTGGATTCGCACCGTGTGGGTCAGATTGCCCAGTGGCGCGGAGATGTTGACCTTGAGCCCGTATCCCTGCAGGATCTGTGTGGCCTCATCCTGGCTCTTGCCTTTCACGTCGGGCATGCTGATGAATTGCGGCCCCTTGGAGACCACCACGTTGACCGCATCGCCCCAGTGCAGCTGTTCCTGGGCCTGGTGGGAGGCGGAGATCACCTGGTTGCGGGGCACCGTGTCTGACCAGTCCTCGCTGTAGTTGACCTTGAGCCGGAGGGCTTCCAAGGCCGCCTTGGCATCATCCCTGGCCTTGCCGATGATGTCGGGCATGGCCACCGGCATCCGCCCCTTGGACAGGACCAGACTGACCTTGGTATCATGCCGGGTCCTGGTTCCCGGGGCCGGTTCCACCGAAATCGCCGCTCCCTCGGGAATATCCATGGAGTACTGGTCCTTGGAGGAGTCATGGTCGATCTTGTCGAACCCGGCCGCCTTCAGGGCTTGCAGGGGGTCCTTGCCGTTGGAGGTGTCCGGCATGAGGATGTCCTTGGGCACCGTGGCCTGGCGAATCCCCTTGGAGACGGTCAGGTTGAGACTGCCGCCCCGCTTGCTGATATGGGCTCCGACGGTATCGGGATCCGCGGCCATGATGGCCCCTTTGGGCACCTGGTCGCTGAAGTCGTAGTCGGTGTCGACATCGATGCCTGCGACCTTGAGTGTGCTGGCGTACCTGGCGTAGTCGGCGCCGATGACCTTGCACTCCTGATTCTCGGGGCAGGAGATGTCGTCCGGCTTGGGAAGGGCGACATAGCTGCCCGGACCCAGGTAGTACCACCAGGCGCCACCGCCGCCTCCTGCCAGGGCCAGCACCAGCAGAACCACCAGCGCGATGATCAGGCCCCTATGCCGGTGCTTGGGTTTGGCCGTTTCGGCACCTTGCTGCATGGTCTGGACGGAAGCCGGAACGAGGCCTGTATCGGCGGGGGATGCTGTCGGGTCCTGAGGCTGCAGGACGGTTGTGGTTTCTGCCCGTGAGGGGGTGTCCACGTCGTTGAGCCGATAGCGCCTGGTCGCTGCGTCCGCATCATCGGTTTCGGGCGGGGCGGGCACATTCAGGACCGTGTCCGAATCCTCCGGTTCGGTTGCTGCAGCGATGGTCTGTGTGGCTGCGTCTTCGGCATCGTCGCTGGGTGCCGTGGCTGCCTGCCTTGGCGGTTCGGTCATCTCAGGGTTGGCGGACCCGGGCTGTCCGCTGGCTGCGGCTGCCGCGGTCGCTGTGGCTGTTGCAGGCAGCACGTAGTCCATGGCCTGCCGGTCCAGTCCCCTGACCACCTTCCTCAGGCTCTCCAGGGCCTTGCCTGCGTCGTCCGGGCGGTTTTCCGGTGAGCGGTCGGTCAGCCCGGTGACCAATGCGGCCACGGATGGGTCGATTCCCGGGCAGGCCTGGGCCAGGGAGGGGACGTCCTCGTGGACGTGCTTGAAGACGATGGTCACCGGGTTGTCGCTGGCGAAGGGGACCGTGCCGGTCAGCATCTCGTAGGCGATGATGCCCACGGCATAGAGGTCGCTCTGGGGTGAGGCCTCATTGTTCTCGATGGTTTCGGGGGCCAGGTAGGCGGCCGTGCCCATAAGCATGCCCGTGGAGGACAGGGTGGCCTGGGCGGCGGCGCGGGCCAGGCCGAAGTCGGTTATCTCCACATGGCCGCGGTCGTTGATGAGGATGTTTTCCGGCTTGATGTCGCGGTGGATGACGCCGGCTCGGTGGGCGGAGGCCAGGCCGTCCAGTATTTCGCCCACGATCCGCAGGGTCTCCTTCAGGGGATAGACGCCCTGCCGGGCCATGTCCCGCCGCAGGCTGATGCCGTGGACATACTCCATGACCAGGTAGTCCAGCCCCTGATCGACGCCGGTGTCGTAGACCTGGACGATGTGGGGGTTGGCGATGGCGGCCGCCGACCTGGCCTCCCGGCGGAAACGCTCCTCGAACTGGGCCCTGTGCGGGCCCTGGGCCAGCATGGTGTGCATGATCTTGACCGCCACATGCCTGGACAGCCGCAGATCCAGAGCCTCGTAGACCGTGGCCATGCCACCTTGCGCAATCTCGCGCAGAATGCGGTAGCGCCCGTCTATGATCCGGTCGCTGGTCCTCTCGTCCGCTTCACTCATGCTCGTCTTGTCCGGCCCTCTGCACCTCGGAGGCCTGACCGGCCTCGGCATCAATGGAAGATACACGTTCATGATACCCGGCGGTGGTGGCAAGCGGCAGGAAGCGTCTGCAGGCCTTGAGGAAGATGGCTCGGCCCTCTGTCGACAGCTGCAGACCATCGGCCAGGGCCTGGGCTCGGGCCTGGGCTCGGGAGGACAGACCGGCAATGCGTCGACGACTGGCTTCCACGGCCCCGCAGGAGCGCATCAGGTCACGGACCATATCCACCTGGGCATCCTTGCGGCGTTCGGTCGGGGAACCGTAGAGTCGGCGGACCTCCTTGGCCTGACTAGGGCCGGCCATGGCCAGGGTGTCGGCCAGGAGGACGGTCCGCTTGCCCTCACGGATGTCGCCTCCCACAGGTTTGCCGGTGTGGCGGTCGTCGCCTGCCACATCCAGCAGATCGTCCTCCAGCTGGAAGGCCAGACCCAGATCCAGGCCCAGGGCGCGTACCGAATCTTTGTGCCCTTCCAGGTCCGTTCCGGCAGCCAGCAGGCCCAGGGCCAGGGGGGCCATGGTGGTGTAGGAGGCGGTCTTCCAGGCCATGGTGTGCAGGGCCTGACTGCGCAGGCGTTTCGGATCGTCCAGTGGAGCCTCTTCCATACCCATGTCCAGGATCTGGCCGGTGACCACGGCCGTCTGCATGGCTTGAAAGGCTCTGCCGATGGCCGATTCCTGAGGCAGGCCGGCAGCCGCCTGGAGGGCCATGGTTGTGCTCAGTGATGCCAGCAGGTCGCCAAGGAGGATGCCCAGGCCGGTGCCACGGGCATCGGGGCCTGCGGGGAGACGGTCGCTTGGATCGTTTCCGGCGGCCGACCGGCTCAGGGCCAGATGGGCGGCAGGACGGCCCCGACGACGGGGGGAGCCGTCGATGATGTCGTCGTGGACCAGGGCGCTGGTCTGATAGACCTCCAAGGCGCAGGCAAGGTCCACTGCCGCCTGTTCACGGTCCGGATTCTGCTCGGATTCCAGAGCCCGCCAGACATCGCAGAGCAGGAGGGCGCGCAGTCGTTTGCCGCCACGGCCTGCCTCGATTGCCTGGTGGATGACCTCCTGCAAAGCCCCCTGTGAGGGGTTCTGATCCAGGGGATGGTCAGGTCCGGGCTCTGGAGCAGTCAGGTGGTCGCATTGACTCCGGAGCAGTTCCTCCATGCGTTGTTCGACCCGTGCTGCAGTCACGCTCTTCATGTCTTAGAGCCTATCCGCATATCTGCCCAGCAGGCAGGCTGCAAGGCCCCTGGTGGATGGGTGACCCCACTTGACCACATGATCGGCTGTGGCCTTCCTAACGGTTCCAGCTGGTTCAGGATGGTGCCCAGGCTCCCCGGACCACAGACCGGGAGCGGATGGGAGGCGATGACGGCATGAACGATTCATATGAACACGGCATGACAAAACTGGTGGAGAACTATCGAGAGGGTCGACGACGATGGGGCGTGGAAGATGCTGACAGGCGATGGCTCCAGCAACCCTTGACAGACTGGACTGTCGGCTTGAGGGGTCGGCAGCAGGCTCACCCGCCTCTGGACTCCGACTCGGCGGACCGTCTGGCTGTGGCCATCAAGGAAACCCTGGCCATACGCGACGGGCTGATTCTGTCAATCCTGGCGCCTGAGCCTGGTCTGCACGCTGACCGGCTGCTGGACCTGTGTGTGCGTCCCAACGATGCGTCCAATGTGACGGTGCTCTGCAACATTCTGGATGCGGTCTTCAAGGACCCTGCCACGCGGCCGGACCATCCGCGTTGCCGGGCCGGGCTGGCCATGCTTGAAGCCATAGCTGATCAGGTTCCGCCGGGGTTTCGGTCCCAGCCCCTGGCGGTCGCGGCCTACGTCGACTGGTGGAGTGGGGGATCCCGGGCATCCGGGTTCGCCGAGGAAGCTCTTTCCGACGACCGCTCATGCAGTCTGGCCGCCATCGTCCTGGCTTTGATCGGCCGCGGCATCGAACCGGCCTGGAGGCAATCGGGCTGAATCGGGAATAATCGTCCCCCTGGGGTGGTTCACTTAGTGAGTCTAAGATTTGACCTTGCCATAGCTGTGCCTTGAAAGCAGTGTCGGCGGGTGGGATGATCCAGGAGGAGAATTTGGCCACGAAGGACACCAAGTCAGCCAAGACAGCCGCAGTGGATACCGGGAAGGGCCGGACCAGTTCAACCGCCGGCAAGACCAAGACCGCCACCAGGTCCAAGACCAGCAGCAGCAAGGCGTCCCGCAAGACCGCAGCCCGCAAGACCGCAGCCCGCAAGACCGCAGCCCGCAAGACCGCCACTGCCAGCACTTCGACGGCCAAGACCAACCGTCGCCCGGCCTCCAAGACCAAGAAGAAGGTCGAAGAGGAGCCCATCCTGCAGCCGGAGGAGCAGGAGCCCGACGAGGACCTGCTCAAGGACCAGGAGGACGACGACCAGCTGGACAAGAGCGAGGATCAGCTGGAGGACGAGCCCGACGAGGATGATCAGGAGGAGGACGAGGCCCACCAGGTCGAGGATGAGGCCGAGGAGGACCGCAAGGCCGCCCATGCCCTCGCCGCCAAGGTCAAGGGCGCCTTCGTCGTCGACGATTCCGATGACGATGAGAATGTCACTCCCTCAGGCAACCCCAAGCGTCGTGTGGTCACCGCCGGCGCCACTGCCGATCCCGTCAAGGACTACCTCAAGCAGATCGGCCGCGTCAGCCTGCTGAACGCCGAACAGGAGGTGGACCTCTCAGAGCGTATCGAGGCCGGCCTCTATGCCCAGCATCTGCTGGACACCGAAGGCGAGGGCATGGACTTCAAGCGCCGCCGCGAGCTCAAGTGGGCCGCCAACGACGGGAAGAAGGCCAAGGACCATCTGCTGGAGGCCAACCTGCGACTGGTGGTCTCCCTGGCCAAGCGATACACCGGCAGAGGCATGCTCTTCCTGGACCTGATCCAGGAAGGTAACCTGGGTCTGATCCGTGCGGTGGAGAAGTTCGACTACACCAAGGGCTACAAGTTCTCCACCTACGCCACCTGGTGGATTCGTCAGGCCATCACCCGTGCCATGGCCGACCAGGCCCGCACCATCCGTGTGCCCGTTCACATGGTCGAGGTCATCAACAAGCTCTCCCGCGTCCAGCGTCAGATGCTGCAGGACCTGGGTCGCGAGCCCACCCCCGACGAGCTGGCCCGTGAGCTGGACATGCCCGTCGAGAAGGTCCAGGAGGTCCAGAAGTACGGGCGCGAGCCCATTTCCCTGCATACCCCTCTGGGCGAGGACGGTGACTCGGAGTTCGGCGATCTGATCGAGGACACCGACGCCATCGCCCCCTCGGATGCTGTGGCCTTCTCCCTGCTGCAGGAGCAGTTCCAGCAGGTGCTTGAGACCCTGAGCCCCCGCGAGGCCGGCGTCATCAAGATGCGTTACGGCCTGGAGGATGGGCAGCCCAAGACCCTGGACGACATCGGCCGCGTATACGGGGTCACCCGTGAGCGCATCCGCCAGATCGAGTCCAAGACCATGTCCAAGCTGCGGCATCCTTCGCGCTCGCAGACCCTGCGTGACTTCCTGGATCAGTGACCTCTGCGCCCGGCGGGGAGGTCCGGATGCTGTCGAGGCCTCCTTGCTAGAAATGGTCATCGGTGCGTAAGCGACCGCCCATGCGAGGACCCGTGTCCCCTGGGCGCCAAGAGGTGAACGGCGAGGAAAATGGTGGCGAAAAAGCCTGAAAAGGGAAAGTCCTATGGTGCCGGCAGTCTGACGGTCCTGGATGGCCTGGACGCAGTGCGCAAACGTCCAGGCATGTACATCGGGACCACGGACAGCCAGGGGCTCATGCACTGCCTTTGGGAGATCATCGACAACGCCGTGGACGAGGCCCTAGCCGGCCAGTGCGACCACATCAAGGTCATTCTGCACAAGGACGGCTCCATCGAGGTGGACGACAACGGCCGAGGCATCCCCGTCGATATTGAGCCTCGAACCGGGCTGACCGGCGTGGAGGTGGTCCTGACCAAGCTTCACGCGGGCGCCAAGTTCGGCAACTCCTCCTACACGGCCGTGGGCGGCCTGCACGGCGTGGGCTCTTCGGTGGTCAACGCCTTGAGCTCCCGACTGGACGTGGAGGTGGACAGGGATGGCAAGACCCACCGGATGCGCTTCCACCAGGGTCATCCCGGCACCTACCAGGACCCAGATCCGGAGCGGCCCTCGCCTGACTCGCCCTTCAAGCGCACCAGGAAAAACCGGCCTACACCCCTGGAAGTAGTGGGCAGCGTGCCCAAGTCCCGGACCGGGACCAGGGTGCGCTACTGGGCCGACCCAGAAATCTTCAACCCCACGGCCCGGTTCAGCTACGCCCAGCTGATCGACCGGGTGCGCCAGACCAGTTTCCTGGTGCCCGGCCTCAAGATCACCGTGATTGACGACCGCATCCCCGCCACAGGAAGCGCCGAACAGGACCTGCGCCTGGAGGTTGACGGCGAATCCGCTGCGGAGCCGGACAACCAGAACGTTCAGGACGATCAGGAAAACCTTCATGGATCTTCCAACAGCGACGATCTCTCTGAAGAAGGCACCGAAGGCGAACGTGCCGAGGACGCGCAGCCGGATGATGCCGACCTTTCGGCCACCGAGCGGGCCGACCGGGCCATGCTGCAGCCGGAGGACGAGTCCGGCCATCAGCGCGTGGAGGAGTTCCTGCACACCGGCGGGGTGACGGACTTCGTGGACTTCCTGTCCAAGGGCGAGCCGGTCAGCGACATCTGGCGGATCAGCGGCCAGGACACCTACCAGGAGGAGACCCAGCGGGTGGGCTCGGACGGTGAGTTGCACGCCGAGCAGGTGGAACGCGTCTGCGGGGTGGATATCGCCCTGCGCTGGGTCAACGATTACGATTCAGTCGTTCGCAGCTTTGTCAATGTGGTGGAGACGCCCGGCGGAGGCATGCATGTGGACGGGTTCATGAACGCCATGACCCGCCAGGTGCGCAAGGCCGTGGAGGCCAACGCCCGCCGCCTCAAGGTCAACCTCAAGGATTCCCACACCAAGGTGGAGCGAGACGATGTCCTGGCCGGGCTGGTGGCCGTGGTCACCGTGCGTATCGCCGAGCCGCAGTTCCAGGGCCAGACCAAGGACGTGTTGGGTACGGCCCAGGTCAAGCCCATCGTCACCCGGATGACCGACGACCAGTTCGGCCAGATGATCAGCGGCTCCAAGCGTGGCTTCAAGGAGCAGTCCGGTCAGGTGCTGGAGAAGATTGTCGGCGAGATGCACGCCCGCGTCCAGGCACGCAAGACCAAGGAGGTCACCAGGCGCAAGAACGCCCTGGAGTCGGCCTCCATGCCCTCCAAGCTCTCGGATTCCATGCCCGGCAACGACGACATCGCCGAGCTGTTCATCGTCGAGGGCGACTCCGCCCTGGGTACGGCCAAGGCAGCCCGAAACTCCATGTTCCAGGCCCTGCTGCCCATCCGTGGCAAGATCCTCAACGTGCAGAAGGCTTCCCTGTCCCAGATGCTGACCAACAAGGAGTGCGCCTCCATCATCCAGGTGGTCGGCGCCGGCTCGGGGGCCAGCTTCGACATCGACCAGGCCCGCTACAACAAGGTCATCATGATGACCGATGCCGACGTGGACGGTGCCCACATCCGCATCCTGCTGCTGACCCTCTTCTACCGCTACATGCGGCCCTTGATCGAGAATGGGCGGGTCTACGCTGCCGTGCCGCCCCTGCATCGAATCGCGCTTGCAGGCAAGAACAAGGGGAAGTTCATCTACACCTATTCGGACGATGAGCTGGAGGGCAAGCTGGCCGACCTGCGGGCCAAGCACATCGACTACAATCCCGATGTGCAGCGCTACAAGGGTCTGGGCGAGATGGACGCCGACCAGCTGGCCGACACCACCATGGATCCCCGGACCCGCATGTTGCGCCGCATCCGCATGGAGGATGCCGCTCAGGCGGCCGGCATCTTCCCCCTGCTCATGGGCGACGACGTGCCGCCCCGCAAGCAGTTCATCGTGGACAATGCCGACGACTTCGACCGGAGCAAGATCGACACCTGATCGACCTTCAGCAAGGCCCAAAGGGACGGGGAGAGGAGTGTGACGCATATGGACGATCCCTTGGATAATTTCTCCCCGCAGACGGCCGGCTGGTTCCGCCAGGCCTTTCCCGACGGGCCCACGCCGACCCAGATGCAGGCCTGGCCGGCCATCCGCTCAGGCGGTGATGCACTGATCATTTCGCCCACCGGGTCAGGCAAGACCCTGGCTGCCTTTCTTTGGGCCATCGACGAGCTCATGACCATGCCTCGGCGCTCCCGGAAGCCTGGGGTCGCCGTGCTTTACATTTCGCCCATGAAGGCCCTGGGGACGGATGTGGCCCGCAACCTGCAGGCTCCGCTGGACGGTATGGCCGAGCGATTCGAACAGCAGGGACGCAAAGCGCCCAAGGTCAGGACGGGCATCCGCACCGGGGACACCGACGCCCGCGGCCGCAGGGCCCTGGCCGCCCATCCCCCGGATATTCTGGTCACCACCCCTGAATCCCTCTATCTGATGCTGACCTCCAAGGCAGCCAGCACGTTGAAGAATGTACAGACCGTTATTGTGGACGAAATCCACGTTCTGGCGGGCAACAAGCGCGGGGCTCATCTGGCCCTGAGCCTGGAGCGGCTGGACGATCTGGTTGGACAGCCCGTGCAGCGGATCGGCCTGTCGGCCACGGTACGGCCGCCCGAACAGGTGGCACGTTTTCTGGGCGGCAGCCGTCCGGTCAGTCTGATCCAGCCCAAGTCGTCCACGGCCATGGACCTGCGGCTGATCGAGCCCCTGGAGGACATGGGCGATCTGACAGTGCCACCCGGCGAATCCGGCGAAGAGGGTCAGGGGGGCGACCAAAGAAGCGGGTCCATCTGGCCTGCCGTCGAGCGGGCCATTCTGGACCAGGTCCTGTCCCACCAAACCACCCTGGTCTTCGTCAACTCACGAGGTCTTGCCGAGCGTCTGACCGCCCGGTTGAACGACCTGCACCAGTCCGATCTGCAAGCGTCCGACCACCGTGGCCGAGGCAGCAGTGGGCAGGACCGTCCAGGTTTACGCCCAGAAACAGACCAGCCCACGGGCAGGGTTTCGCAGGCCAGGGAGCCCGCCCACTACGATTCGGCCACCGGGTCCACCTCCGAGAGAACATCCGGCCAGCCTGTCGACCAACCCATTGCCATGGCCCACCATGGTTCGGTGTCCAAGGAGCGCCGCCGCCAGGTGGAGGACGACCTCAAGGCCGGCAGACTGCGGTGCGTGGTGGCCACCTCCAGCCTTGAGCTGGGCATCGATATGGGCTCGGTCGATCTGGTCATCCAGGTCAACGCCCCGCTGTCGACCGCCTCGGGGCTGCAGCGGGTGGGCCGGGCCGACCACCAAGTGGGCCGGGTATCGCAGGCCAGGCTTTTTCCCCTGACCCGCGAGCAGATCCTGGAATGCACCGCCAGCATGGAAAGCATGGTCCAGGGTGATATCGAACCCACCGTCATGCCCAGCAGTCCCTTGGATGTTCTGGCCCAGCAGACTGTGGCCGCGGCCGCCATGGGACCGCTCAAGGAGCAGGATTGGCTGGCCACGGTCAGACGGGCCGCGCCCTTCGCCCACCTGGACCAGCAGGTCTACCGGGCGGTGCTGGGCATGCTCAGCGGCGCCTACACCTCGCAGGACTTCACCGCCTTCCGCCCCATCCTGGTCTGGGACCAACAGACAGGCACGCTGACGGCCCGCCCCGGCGCGCAGCGACTTGCGGTGACCTCCGGAGGCACCATTCCCGACCGTGGCTCCTATAGTGTGGTTATGCCCTCCGAGGCCGCCGGCGGCAAGCCCCGCCGAGTGGGGGAGCTGGACGAGGAGATGGTCTACGAGTCCCGCAAGGGGGATGTGATCACCCTGGGCACCACCTCCTGGAGGATTCAGCAGATCACCCGCGACCGTGTGGTGGTGGTGCCCGCTCCGGGACGCTCAGCCAGACTGCCCTTCTGGCACGGGGAGGGCACCGGCCGTGACCCCGCCTTCGGCCGTCGTCTGGGCAGGCTTGCCAGGGAGTTGTCACAGGGCCTGATACCGGCGGTCCAAACTGCCTCCGGTCGGCCGGGCTTCACTCAATCCGTCTGTTCTCGTCTGTTGGAGGACGGCCTGGACCGTCCTGCCATCAACAATCTGGCCGCCTTTCTGGCCGAGCAGCAGGCCTCCACCGGCCGGGTGCCCGACGATCGACACCTGGTGGTCGAGCGTTGTCCCAACGAGGAGGGCGACCTGAGACTGATCCTCCATTCGCCATACGGCCGCAGGGTCAACGAGCCCTGGGCCCTGGCCATCGCCGCCCGGCTCTCCCGCGAGCGCGGCTATGACGGTTCCGTCTGGGCTGGGGAGGATGGCATCGTCGTGCAGATCCCGGGCACCGATGCCTTCCTGGATGATCAGCGAATATTCGGATTCAGCCCCGATCAGGTGGAGCGCGAGGTCCGACGGCATCTGGTTGGCTCTGCGCTCTTCCAGGCCCGCTTCCGCCAGTGCGCAGCCCGCTCGCTCTATATGCCCAGGATGGAGCCGGGCCGCAGGGTTCCGCTTTGGCAGCAGCGTCTGCGGGCCTCCCGTCTGCTGGACGCGGCCCTGAAGGAGAATGACTTCCCCCTGGTTCTGGAGACCATGCGTGAGTGCCTGCAGGACGTCTACGACATGCCTGCCCTGTGCGAGCTCATGGCCGACCTGGAGCAGGGGAGCGTCCGTCTGGTCCCGGCCTCCACCAAGACTCCCTCGCCCATGGCCTCAGGGATGCTCTTCGGCTACCTGGGGACCTTCATGTACCAGTACGACATGCCCAAGGCCGAGCGCGACGCCGCCATGCTGGCCATCGATTCCGACCTGCTGGAGCAGATGGTCGGGCAGGTGGACATGGCTGACCTTCTGGATCAGGAGACCGTCGACCAGGTGACCGCTGACCTGCAGCGGCTTTCGCCCAGGACCCGGGCCAAGGGGGCCGAAGGACTGGCCGACCTGCTGCGCACCCTGGGCCCCATGGATCTGGCCGGGATTCTTCGGCGCATGCGCGGTCAGGAGGACCAGCCGGTGACCCAGGCACAGGTCAGGGCCATGCTCAAGCAGCTGCAGGCCCAGTCCAGGGTGGTCCAGGTCAGACTGGGCACCCGCGACTGCTGGGTATGGGCCGGTCAGGCGGGGCGGCTGACGGCGGTCCTGGGGCCCGGCATCATCCATCCATCCTCCCGGCCGACAAAGCAATCGGAATCGGACAGCGAGGCCTTCGACCAGCTGGTCAGGCAATACGCCGCAGTCCATGGGCCGTTCACCACCGAGGACCTGGCCGGTCACCTGGGCCTGGGCAGTGCTCTCTTGGAGGACAGGCTGCGTTCCCTGGTCGCACGCGAGCTGCTCATGACCGGGGTCTTCCCCCGTCCCGACCTGACAGTCTATGACGAGCCCGGATGGGAGGGAGGCGAACCCCGCCGAGGATGGCTGGATCCCGAGGTCTTCCGTCGGCTGCGCTCGCGGTCCCTGGCCAAGGCCAGCAAGGCCGCCAGGCCGGTCCCCGGTCATGTCTACAGTGACTTTCTTCTTCACCGGCAGGGTCTGGCACCCCTGGGCCAGGAGCCTTTGATGGGCACCGAGGGACTGCTGGAGGTCGTTGCGCAGCTGGAAGGGCTGGCTCTGCCGTCCGAACTCTGGGAGTCGGCTATCTTCCCGGCCAGGGTGCGTGATTACGGTCCGGCATTGATGGACGATCTGCTGGCCTCGGGTCAGGTGGTCTGGGTGGGGTCCGACCAGGGGGAGGGCCCGCTGGGCGCCATGACTTTTTATCTGGCAGAGGATTTGGATCAGGAGCTTCCAGCACGGTCCGCCGATTCCCCGTCGGCCACGGATGAGATCGGCAAGTCGGGCAACCTGGACAACCCGGGCGATAGGGAAGAGGCCCTGCTGGATGTTTTGGCCGATGGGGGAGCCTACCGCTTCGATCGGCTTCTGCGCGCCTGTGCCGGCCGGAGTGGGGATGACCTTGAGCCCCCTGTTTCTGAGGCCCCCGACCAGGAGGCCATGGCCCGGTCGCTCTGGGGCCTGGTCAGGCGTGGACTGGTCACCAACGCCTCCCTAGCTCCGGTTCGGCGCCTGGTCCGAGGATCAGGCTCACAGACTTCGGGTAGGACGCGCCGTTTGCCCCATGGTCTGCGTGGACGCGGCAGGCCCTTGGGTCGCGCGGCCTTGACACGGACGGCCGGCTCATCAGCGCTGTCAGCGGCGACGGAGGGATTCTGGACCCTGGTTGCGGATGAGCGCGGAGCATCGGGGATTGGCATGGCCGATTCAAGCGACAAGCTCAGAAGCAGCCAGGACGATGACCGGCAGCGGACCGTCCGCCTGGTCCACCAGGGGCAGGCCATCCTGGACCGTTATGGGCTTCTGGCCCCGGTCCTGCCCGAAGTGCGATCCCTGCCCGGCGGATTCTCGGCCCTCTATCAGGTTTGCAGACGCATGGAGGAGGCCGGCCAGTTCACGCGTGGGGTCATCGTGGACGGTTTCGGCGGTGCCCAGTTCGCCCCCCGGGAGGTGATCGACCAGCTCAGGGACTTCCAAGAAGGTGAGCGCAATGATGATGGTGAAGGTGGATCGAAGCAGCGGCCGCCCGAACCCGTGGTCATGGATGTGACCGATCCCGCCAACCTCTATGGCACGGCCCTTGCCTGGCCGACCACATCAGGGGATGCCGGCGGTCGTCCCATTCGGCGGATGGGGAACCTCCTGGTGCAGAATCGAGGCCGCGCCCTGGTTTATGCGGCGCCCAAGGGGCATCATCTGCTGGTCTTCGGTGAGCCCGAGCGTGGATTGCTGGAGGCCGCCTTCGCCCAGCTGGCCTCATGGCTGAGGCGGGGCGGGCAGGGGCGCATCCTCTTCAGTAATGCCAATGGCCGGCCCCTGACCATGCGCGAACCGGTGGGCATGGCCCTGGCCGCCGCCGGATTCACGGCCGGGCCGGGCGGCATGGCCCTCTACTGAGTCTTTTTGCTGAGCGCCCTCAGGCCACGAAGGCGATGGGCGCTGCCAGCTCCTGGCCGGAGGCATCCCGACGCATGTCCACATCAGGCAGTTCGACCGGGGAACCGGCAGCGGTGCTGGCGTGCAGGGGCCAGGCGCCCACCCGGGCCAGCAGCAGGGTGTCCTGTCCCTTCAGGAAGCGTTGGGAGCGCACGCCTTTCGTTCCGCGGCCCTTGACCGGATACATCTCCAGCGGGGTCAGCTTGGCCGAGCCGTTCTCGGTGCCTGGAAGGGCCTCGGAGTCGCCGGCCACGGTCAGGACCACGGCCCCGGCCTGGGTGCTCATACCATCCTCGCCGGTCTCCTGGTAGGTCCAACCGATCTCCCCGGCCGGCACGACCGCGAAGGTGGCGACCTGGCAGCCCTGGGCCAGACGGATGCCCGCCATGCCGGCGGCATTGCGGCCCTGAGGGCGAACCTTGTCCCCGGTGAAGGTCAATAGGCTGGAATCCGAGGAGATGAGCACCATGCGGTCCCCGTCCTGGCAGGGGGCCGCGAAGACCACCTGGTCGCCGTCCTTCAGGTCGATGACCGACCAGGAGTCCATGGTGGTCGGCGACTCGCGGTTCCAGCGCTTGACCGTGCCCAGGCGTGTGCCCAGGGCCAGAGGT
The DNA here is from genome assembly GCF_016100735.1 of Bifidobacterium sp. W8104. Lineage (NCBI taxonomy): Bacteria > Bacillati > Actinomycetota > Actinomycetes > Bifidobacteriales > Bifidobacteriaceae > Bifidobacterium > Bifidobacterium sp. W8104. The sequence continues at coordinate 79,096 of NZ_JACFRW010000001.1, read as the reverse complement.
CGGGAGTCGGCCATGTCGATGACGGTGACGGCGTGCTCGTCGGCCTGGGGTTCGGTGCTGGCGGTTCCGCCAAGGAGCTCGTCAGCCACGATGCCCCCGCCCAGGTTGGGGTTGGCGGTGGCCGGGATCAGCGGCAGGTCGGCCACAGGTGCGGTGATCAGCCGTCCAGCCGTGGTGACCAGGCCGTAGGTGGCCAGGGTGGTGGTGGCGAATATGGCGATGATCTGGTCGTCGTGCCCACGGTCCTGGTTGCGCGGGCGGGACCGCCAGGCATCCAGGGCGCCCGGGGTGCTGCGTGCCAGCAGGCCGGTGGCGCTCATCATGACCGTGCAGGGCTTGTCCTCCATGTGCAGGTCGCCGCCGTCGCCACCGCTGCCGCTTCCTCCGCCGGCCAGCAGCGCAGCCTGGGAGCCAGCACCCACTTTGCCTGAGGTTTGCTGAGTGGTCTGTTGATCGCCGGCCGCCGACTGCACGGGGGCCAGGTCACCGGAGGGCTCCTTGTCCAGGATGACCGTGCGCCTGGGCGTGCCCCACTGGGCCACCGCCTGATCCATCTCCTGGATGACCACCCGGTCCAGCTCGGACGAGGAGCCCAGAATCCGCTCCAGTTCCTCCAGCTGCTTGTTCAGGTCGTCGCGCTCGCCCTCCAGCTCGATCCGGCTCATCTTGGTCAGCCGCCGCAGCCGCAGGTCAAGAATGTACTGGGCCTGGGTCTGATCCAGGTCGAAGACCGCCATCAGCCTGGTCTTGGCCGCATCCGCGTCGTCCGAGCTGCGGATGACCTGGATGACCTCGTCGATGTCGACCAGGGCCAGCAGGAGCCCCTCGACCAGGTGCAAACGCTCCAGGGCCTTCTTGCGGCGGAACTCGCTGCGCCGATGGATGACCGTGCGCCGGTGCTCCACCCAGACCTCCAGCAGCTCCTTGAGCCCCATGGTTCTGGGCCGTCCGTGGACCAGGGCCACGTTGTTGATGGTGAAGGAGTCCTCCAGGGGCGTGTACTTGAAGAGCTTGCCCAGGACCTTAGCCGGGTCGAATCCCGTCTTGATCTCGATGACCAGGCGGGTCCCGTTGTGCCGATCGGTCAGGTCGATGGCGCTGGAGATGCCCTCCAGCTTGTGGTTGCGCACCCCATCCGAGATGCGTTCCAGAACCCGCTCTGGGCCCACCATGAAGGGCAGCTCGGTGACCACGATGGCCTTCTTGCGGGCGGTCACGTTCTCCAGGTGGGTGACGGACCTGGTCACGAAGGCACCCCGGCCGTGCTCGTAGGCCTTGCGGATGCCGTCCCGTCCCACTATGATTCCGCCGCCGGGCAGATCCGGACCGGGTACGTAGCGCATGAGCTCGTCCAGGCTTGCGTCCGGGTGGGCCATCAGATACTTGGCGGCGGCCACCACTTCGCCCAGGTTGTGGGTGATCATGTTGGTGGCCATGCCAACGGCGATGCCCGAGGCCCCGTTGACCAGCAGGTTGGGGATGGCCGAGGGCAGGACCTGGGGCTCCTTGAGCTTGTTGTCGTAGTTGGGGGAGAAGTCCACCGTGTCCTGGTCGATGTCGGCGTTCATGCCCAGAGCGGCCGGGGCCAGCCTGGCCTCGGTGTAGCGGGAGGCCGCCGGTCCGTCGTCCAGGGATCCGAAGTTGCCGTGGCCGTCGACCAGGGGCAGGCGCATGGCGAAGGGCTGGGCCAGGCGGACCATGGCCTCGTAGATGGATGAGTCGCCATGGGGGTGCAGCTTGCCCATGACCTCGCCCACGGCCCTGGCGGACTTCATGTAGGGGCGGTCGGGGTTGAGGTTCATCTGACCCATCTGGTAGATGATCCGCCGCTGGACCGGCTTGAGTCCGTCACGGGCGTCGGGCAGGGCCCTGGCGTAGATGACCGAGTAGGCGTATTCCAGGAAGGACTTGCTCATCTCCTCGTTCAGAGGGGTTTCGACGATGTGCTCCTTGACCTGCCTGGGGTCGTACCCCGCCGCCTTGCTCCTGCGATGAGTTGCCATGCTCCAGCTCCTGCTCCTTCACGTTCCGCCTTATGATAACCGGACGGTCCGCCAAAGCATTCACAGCAGGGATGCAGTGTCGGCCTGGGGTCTGACCGTGCTTGAATGGAAGGCATGGGTCTGGATACACCTGACATGAAGGAACTGCTGCAGCCGAGTCCGCCTATCCGATACGGGGACCGGGCGGGGGACAGGCAGGTTGGCGGGGCCAGGCATCTGTCCGCCGTCCTGCCCGCTCTGAGCGCCTGTCTGGGAACGCCCGTGTCCACTGACATCCATCCGTCTGCCAAGACCCTCCAGGAGGCTCTGGGACTGCCGGAAGCCCGGTCGGTGGTCGTCGTCCTGGTGGACGGCCTGGGATTCTGGAACCTGGTCAGCCGCCAGGGCCATGTGCCCTACCTGCGCTCGCTGCTGTCCGAGCCCATCAACCAGCGTCCCCTCTACACCAGCCTGCCCTCGACGACCGTGGCGGCCATGGGGGTCTTCGGCACCGGAACCAGCCCTGGACTGACCGGCATGACCGGCTACACCCAGCTCAATCCGGACACCGGCCAGCTGGGTCAGATGATCCAGTTCAGGGGGGCTCAGGATCCCGAGCGTCTGCAGCGCCGCCCCACGGTCTTCGAGACCCTCCAGGCGCAGGGTGTCCGGGTGACCTCGTCGGGTATGCCGCGTTTTCGTAACTCCGCCCTGACACGGGCTGCTCTGCGCGGCGGGGAGTATCTGGCCCACAACCACTCCCGTCAGCGTCTCCTGGCCGCCTGCGAGGCTGCCCGCAAGCCGGGGCTGACTTACCTCTATATCCGCGATGTGGACAAGGTGGGCCACCACAGCGGTTGGGAGGGCGAGGAATGGGTGGCCGCCCTCGAAGTGACCGATGCACAGCTGGCCGAGCTTCATCACCGCCTGCCCGCCGGGACGCTGACGGTGATCGTGGCCGATCACGGCATGGTCGAGGCTGATCCGGACCAGCGCATCGACATCGCCCAGGACCCTGAGCTGAACCGGGATGTGCGACTGGTGGGCGGTGAGCCCAGGGCGGTCATGCTCTATCTGGACCAGGGGGCGGATCCCCAGGTGGTGGCTGCACGCTGGCACCAGCGTCTGGGGGAGCGGGCCTGGGTGCTGACCCGGGATCAAGCCATCCAAGGGGGCATCTTCGGCCCTGTGGACACCCGGGTTCGACCCATGATCGGCGACCTTCTGGTTCTGGCCGGCGACCGGGTCACCCTGGTGAATTCTGCAGATCAGACTGATGCCGCGACCAGACTACCTGGTGTGCATGGCTCATGGACCCGTCTGGAGACGCAGATCCCCTGCCTGATCGATCTGGTCTGACTACTTGCCGAAGAGGATCTCGTCCCAGCTGGGTACGGCCGACCGCCCGGAGTGCTTTTTGGCCCGCTTGCTGCGGCGGCCCTCCCTGGGCTCGTCCTCCTGCTCGTCCTGACCGGCATCATCGTCTTGTTCCGGCTGCTGGCTCTGCCCATGGTTCTGTACGGGCAGGACCATGGTGGATTCATTGTCTCGGATGGGAGGATGCTCGGCCGTGTCGGGGTCCTCGGTCAGTTCCGCACTGGGGTGGCTGGGCTTTCGCTCGGCTGTCCGCTCCTGGCCTTCCTTGGGCTTGCCATAGAGCCAGGCTGTGAGTGCCGCTTGGCGCTCGCCGTCCTCCTGGTCGTCCGAGCTACGGTCCTCTTCCTCGATTCGGGCAAGGGCATCCTCCTGGTTTGGAGGTCGCCTGTCGGTCTGGTCGTCGATCTCTTCGGCGGGACCCTGGTCCCAGCCGGGACGCTCCTGGCCATGGTCGTCTTCGGAATCGTCCAGCAGCATCCTGGCCGCCCCGTTCATGCAGGTCACGGTGTTGTCATGCATGTTCCAGGCCCAGCGGGCGTTGAAGATCCGCTTGTCCAGCGTAAACACGCCGTTGATGTTCCAGGGTTCGTACCCTCGTCTGGTGGCCTGCCAGGAAACCTGTGACAGGCTGACCCCGGCACGGGCCAGCACCTTGCCGATCAGTTCCTGGTAGTTTCGCCCGCCCGACCCCTTGGGCGCCGGCATGGTCAGGAACTGCTCGATGGCGTACTTCTTTTCGGTCTCCACAGGGGCCGCGAAACGCCGTACCAGCGCTTCGTTGACAGCGTATTGCTGAGCCACCTGCTCTGGGCGGGCGCCGGCGCGCACAGCAGCCTGAATGGCTGATACAGGCAGTGGCTTGGACTTGCCGGTCTGGGGGTCCACGTCCTCTTCCTCCTTGACCTGCTTGGCCTCAAGAATGGCGCGATCAAGCGCATCGTCGACCCTTACGGCGAAGTGCCGGTGGTCACAGACGAAGACCAGATCGCCCCTGTCGTCGACATGGTCAAAGCTGGCCACCCTGGTCCCATTCTCAGACATGCACGCCCCTATCCTCTTACGGTTCCTTTACACGGCCTTAGGTATTTCCATTGTGCCCTACGGTTGGTATTTTACGTGCTTTTGAAATCGTGTATCCTATGCGCAGTACATATCGTGTGAAATGACCGGCATACGAGGTGGCTGGTCGAACAAGGAAAGGGTACACGATGGCACAGGATTACGATACCCCGCGCGACAAGGACGAAGACGAGGAATCCCTGCAGGAGCTTGGCAAAAACGGCCAGGATTCCGGGGCTGACCTTGACGACGACGAGAACGCCATCGCCGAGGACTACGAGCTGCCTGGCGCCGACCTGAGCAATGAGGACTCTTCGGTGACCGTCATCCCCATGCAGGGCGATGAATTCATCTGCTCCAACTGCTTCCTGGTCAAGCACCGGAGCCAGCTGGCCTACACCACCCCCGACGGCAAGCCCGTCTGCAAGGAGTGCGCCGCCTGATGGCCTATGACGAGTCCTACAACGAGCCTGAAACGGTCGAGGTCCTGTTCCAGTCCCTGGATGGGGCCGAGGTGCCGGAATACGCCATGCCCGGCGATGCGGGGGCCGATCTGCGAGCCAGTGTGGCTGTGGATCTGGCCCCCTTCCAGCGGGCCTTGGTGCCCACGGGAGTGGCACTGGCCCTGCCCAACGGCTACGTCGGCCTGGTTCATCCACGCTCGGGGCTGGCGGTCAAAATGGGGGTGACCGTGCTCAACGCGCCCGGGACCATTGATGCCGGCTACCGGGGCGAAATCAAGGTGCCGCTGATCAACCTGGATCCGCATGAGTCGGTCCACTTCGAGCCCGGGGAGCGCATCGCACAGCTGGTCATCCAGCGCTACGTGCAGGCCCGTTTCGTGTCTGCCGAACGCCTGCCCGGCTCGGTGCGTTCGGATGGCGGATTCGGCTCGACCGGCCGCTGAGGCACCCTTCGGACACGGGCGGCCTGAATGGGCCAGACGCAAGTGTAGGATTGGTGCATTATATCAGGACATTGGAGGCTTGAATGGTCACTCAGGAGGGCAGCGTCTGTAGCAATGATGTCGGCGATCAGGCCCCTTCCGGCCTGTCCTCCAGAGCCTTGGGCTGCGAGGTCAGCGACGACCCGCTCAACCCCCTGATGCCCATCTGGGAGATTTGCTCCGCTCATCATCCCGATGAAGATCTGTCCATGCTTCAGCGCGCCTATGACCGGGCCGTGGTTCAGCATGCCGACCAGAGGCGCAAGTCCGGCGAGCCCTACATCATCCATCCACTGGCTGTGGCCCAGATTCTGGCAGACCTGGGCATGGGGCCCACAGTGGTTTCGGCCGGTCTGTTGCACGACACCGTGGAGGACACCGACTACACCCTGGAGCAGTGCAGGGACGAGTTCGGCGACACGGTGGCCGGTCTGGTGGACGGGGTCACCAAAATATCCAAGATGGACTACGGCGATTCGGCTCAGGCCGAGACCATCCGCAAGATGATCGTGGCCATGAGCCGGGATGTGCGCGTTCTGGTGGTCAAGCTGGCCGACCGGGTCCACAACGCACGCACCTGGCGCTATGTCAAGGCTTCATCGGCACAGCGCAAGGCCCGCGAGACCCTGGATGTCTATGCGCCCCTTGCCAACCGGCTGGGTATGAACGCCATCAAGACCGAGCTGGAAGAGCTCAGCTTCAAGACCCTCTATCCCAAGATCTACAACGAGATCGTGGTCCTGGTCTCCCGCAGGGCCGGCCAGCGCGAGGTCTACCTGAAGCAGATCCTGGACGAGATTCACGAGGATCTGGACGCCCAGGGCATCAAGGCCCAGGTGACGGGTCGGCCCAAAGACTACTTCAGCATCTACCAGAAGATGATTGTGCGCGGGCACGATTTCGCCAACATCTACGACCTGGTCGGCGTGCGCATCATCGTGGACACCATCCGCGACTGCTATGCGGCCCTGGGCGCCGTCCATGCCCGCTGGAGCCCGGTGCCGGGGCGGTTCAAGGACTACATAGCCATGCCCAAGACCAACCGCTACCAGTCCCTGCACACCACGGTGGTGGGTCCGGGCGGCAAGCCGGTGGAGATTCAGATCCGCACCTGGCAGATGCACCGTCGCGCCGAGTTCGGCATCGCCGCCCACTGGAAGTACAAGGAGAATGGTTCCGCTGGCCGCGAGCTCTCCCAGCCTGACAAGTCCGATGTCAAGCGTGAGCGCCAGGAGGGGGAGCTGAGCCAGGAGGACAACCTGACCTGGATCCAGCAGCTGGCCGACTGGACCAGCGAGACCCCGGACTCCAATGAATTCCTGGGCTCCTTGAAGGACGATCTGGGCTCGGCCGAGGTCTACGTGTTCACGCCCAAGGGCAAGATCATCTCCCTGCCCGCCGATTCCACGCCGGTAGACTTCGCCTATGCCGTCCACACCGAGGTCGGCCACAGAACCATGGGTGCGCGTGTCAACGGCCGTCTGGTCCCCCTGGATACCAAGCTGCGCAACGGGGACACGGTTGAGATTCTGACCAGCAAGTCGGATACCGATGGGCCCTCGCGCGACTGGCTCAGCTTTGCCAAGAGCCCCCGTGCCCGCAGCAAGATCCGTCAGTGGTTCAGTAAGGAGCGCCGTTCGGAGACCATCGAGGAGGGCAAGGACGAGCTGATCCGCGCCATGCGCAAGCGGAACCTGCCCGTGGCCACCCTGCTGACTCCCGAAGCCATGGTGGGGGCCGCCGACGAGCTCAACTATCCCAATGAGAATGCCGTCTACGCCGCCATCGGCGACGGACAGGTCTCCACCCAGAACGTGATCTCCCGGCTGGTCCATGACGCAGGCCGGTCAGCCCTTGAGGACGAGGTGGAGCAGGAGGCCATTCCCCTGCAACGGGTCGCCAAGTCCAGTCGGCCGGAGACCTCCCAGGGGATCTCGGTCAAGGGTGTGGACGATGTCTGGGTCAAGCTGGCACGCTGCTGCACCCCAGTGCCGGGAGACCCCATCACCGGATTCATCACACGCAACCAGGGTGTCTCGGTCCACCGGTCCGACTGCCAGAACCTCTTGGACCTGCGCAAGAAGCAGCCCGAACGGATCATCGAGGTCTCCTGGACGGGCAAGCAGGGCACCTTCATGGTCCAGATTCAGGTGGAGGCCCTGGACCGGCCCCATCTGCTCTCGGACATCACCCAGGTGCTGTCCGACCATGGCGTCAATATCCTGTCGGGCAGCCAGTCCACAGGCCGGGACCGGGTGGCGGTCAGCCAGTTCGTCTTCGAGATGGGCGACCCCCAGCATCTGAACACCCTCCTGTCGGCTGTCAGGAAGATTGACGGGGTCTTCGATGCCTACCGGCTGACCGGAGCCAAGGGTTCGGCCAGCCCCCATATGCGGGCCATCTGACCTTCCCCTGCAGCCAACCACAGCTATATACTGCTTTCCTCTACACTCTTGCGACAGCATCCTTGGTAGCTCGGAAATTTGTCTGGCCAAAGTCCGAAAGATGGTTATCAACGGAGGTTACAGAAGGACCCCCGGTGGTCAATGACCAGGCCGGGGGTCCTAGCGGAAACGGCTGTGGTCAGCGCACGGCGTTCATCCACTGCTCCTTGGTGGCCTTCTCGGCCTCCAGCTCCTGCTTCTTGGCCGGATCCTGCTCGGCGGCGATGCGACGATCCAGATCCTCAAGCTGGGCGGCCAGCTGCTGCTCGAAGCTGGAAACTCGGGCATCGGCCTCTGGGTCGGACTGGTTCCAAGCCGCATCCTCCACGGCCTTGATCTGCCGGTCGACGGCATCCATCCTGCCCTCGATCCTGCGCACGTCGTCACGGGGGACGAAACCGATGGCGTCCCATTCCTCCTGGATCTTGGCCAGTTCCTGCCGGGCCTGTTTGGCGGCCTTGGTGTCCTTGACGGGTAGCAGGGCCTCGGCCTTGGCCACCAGGGCCTCCTTCTTGGTCAGGTTCTCGCGCTCGTTGACGGAGGTCTTGTCACGGTCGGCCTGACGGGCGTTGAAGAAGACATCCGCGGCCTGACGGAACCGAGCCCAGAGGGCATCGTCATCCTGACGGCCCGCCCGTCCGGCCTGCTTCCAACGGTCCATGAGCTCGTTGAACTGGCGGGAGGTGGGTCCCCAGTCGGTGGAGTCCTTGATCTGGTCGGCCTCAGCGATGATCTCCTCCTTGATCCGCTTGGTCTCGGACCGCTGGGCGTCACGCTGCTGGGCCCACTTGCGGCGGGCCTGGTTGAAGGTGGTGCGGGCGGAGGAGAAGCGCTTCCAGAGCGCGTCCGCGTCGGCCTTGTCGATGCGGATGGTGGTGCGCTGGTGGTGCTGCCACTGCTCGAAAAGTGAACCGAACTTGTCCGCTGTGGAACGCCAGTTGGTGGAGTCGCCCAGGGAGGCGGCCAGTCCCTCGGCCTTCTCCACGATGGCGGTCCGCTCCTTGATGGCCTTGGCCATGGCGTCCTTGCGGGCCTGCGCCAGCTCGGCCTTACGGGCCTGGCCCTGTTCGGCCAGCTGGTCCAGCTGCGTGCGCAGGGCGGCCAAGTCGCCGACGGCCTCGGGCTGGCTGGTCTCCTCCTTGAGCGAGGCTATGGACTCGTCGATTTCGTGGGCCTTGATCTTGGGGCTGCGCAGCCGGGATGCGAAGAGGTTGAGCTTCTCCTTGAGGTCCAGGTATCGGCGGGCGTAGAGGTTCAGGGCCTCCTTGGCATCGGCGTTGGGGAACTGACCCACCTGGCGCTCCTGGTCGCCCTCGCGGACGAAGACGTTGCCCTGCTCGTCCACCCGGCCGAAGGATTCAGCCTTGTCGATCTCCTCCTGGCTGTATGTGGGGGCGGCTGGAGCGGCTTTGACGTGAGGGGCCTTGTGGGCCAGAGCAGCAGGGGAGGGAACCGCCTTGGGCTTGGGTGCAGCAGGCGCTTCGGCAGTTGCAGGCTTCGTCTCAGCCGGAACCGGTGCGCTCTGGGTCGCCGCATCCTCAGTAGAAGCGGTCTGTCCGGCTTCGGGCGTCGTCGCAGCGGCGACCTGGCCCTCCGCGTCCGCGGTGTGCTCCTCCTGCGGTGTCGAGGTGTTCTCGGGTGTGATGGCGGTGTTGTCGGCCATGGCCAGCTCCTTAGGCTTGTGTGTTGGAGAGATCGCAAAATATGGCAATACCATTTTCCTTGACCTCCTATAGTATAGGTTCTTATGGCAAAAGGCACATCTCTATCCGGTTTCCCTGAATGGCTTCCTTCACAAAGAGTGGTGGAGCAGCGCATCATTGACACGCTTCGCAAGGTCTTTGAATTGAACGGCTACATCGGCATTGAGACCAGGGCTGTGGAAGAGGGCTCCAGCCTGCTCAAGAAGGGGGAGACCAGCAAGGAGATCTACCTGCTCTCCCGACTGCAGGACCTGGGTCAGGAGAAGGATGTACCGGTGGAGCGCAGGCTGGGCCTGCATTTTGATCTGACCGTGCCGCTGAGCCGCTATGTGGTGGAGAATAGCAACGACTTGACCTTCCCCTTCAAGCGCTGGCAGATTCAGAAGGTCTGGCGGGGGGAGCGCCCCCAGGAGGGACGGTTCAGGGAGTTCGTCCAGGCCGATATTGATGTGATCGGCAACGGGGAACTGCCCGACCACTACGAGGTCGAGGTGCCCCTGGTCATGCTGAGCGCCCTGGAGGAGCTGCGGGCCTTCGGACTGCCCAAGCCCACCGTGCACGCCAACAACCGCAAGCTCTCCGAGGGATTCTACCGGGGTTTGGGTTTGGAGGATGTCGAGGGCGTTCTGCGCGAGATCGACAAGCTGGACAAGATCGGCCCTGACGAAGTGGCCAACCTGTTGGTCAGTGAGTGCGGCGCCAACCAGGACCAGGCCAGGGCCTGCCTGGATCTGGCCGAGCTGACCGCCGATGATGGCAAGCAGCTGCGCCAGCGGTTCGATGCCCTGGTCGACAAGGTCGGCATCGACAAGCAGTCTCCTTCTTATTCTCTGGCCATTGAGGGGCTGGAGACGCTGGCTATGATCATCGACGAGGCAGCCCGCATCCGGCCGGGCTCGGTCATCGCCGATCTGAAGATCGCCCGTGGTCTGGACTACTACACCGGTTCGGTCTACGAGACCTTCCTGGAGGGGGCGCAGTCCCTGGGTTCCATCTGCTCCGGCGGTCGTTACGACAACCTGGCCAGCCAGGGCAACCGCACCTACCCGGGTGTGGGGCTGTCCATCGGGCTTTCACGGCTGCTCTCCTACCTGCTGGCCCAGGGGGTCCAGGCCTCCCGTGTCTCCCCGGCTGCGGTCATGGTCGCTGTCTGGGACGAGGAGGATCGCACCGCCAGCAACCACATCGCCCAGGACCTGAGGGCCAGGGGGATCGCTGCCGATGTGGCTCCCACCGCAGCCAAGATCGGCAAGCAGATTCGCTATGCCGACCACCTGGGCATCCCCTATGTCTGGTTCCCGGCCAAGGAGGGCCAGCAGGAGGGCGACCAGGTCAAGAACATCATTACCGGCGAACAGGTTCCGGCTGACCTGGTGTCGTGGACGCCGGATAGCCTGTATGCCCGGCAGAGTGTGGAATACCAGGTCTGACGCAGGGGCAGGCCGAGCATTATGGAGGTACAGGAAAGCATGGGCCAGTCGGCTTACAGAACGAGCTACGCCACGGATGTCACGCAGGATATGGTCGGTCGCCAGGTGACGGTGGCCGGATGGGTGGATCGCCGCCGGGATCACGGAGGCGTGGCCTTCATTGATTTGCGTGACCGCTCCGGTCTGGTCCAGATTGTCATCTACGACGAGGAAGAGGCCCGCCCCCTGCGCAGCGAGTACGTGATTCAGGTCACCGGCAAGGTTCGCGAACGGCCCGAGGGCAATGACAACGAGCATCTGTCCACCGGGCACATCGAGATCGTGGCCGACAAGATCGAGGTGCTGGCCAAGTCGGCAGCCCTGCCCTTCCAGGTGTCCACTGCCCTGGAGAACGAAGCCGAGAACAAGCTGCCCGGCGAGGATGTGCGGCTGCGCTACCGTTATCTGGACCTGCGTCGCCCCTCCATGCAGCACAACATCCGTCTGAGGGCCGCCATGAATCGGGCCGCCCGTGCCGCCCTGGACAAGATGGACTTCTGCGAGATCGAGACACCGACCCTGATCAAGTCCACCCCCGAGGGTGCCCGCGACTTCCTGGTGCCGGCCCGCCTGGTGCCTGGGTCCTGGTATGCCCTGCCGCAGTCCCCCCAGCTGCTCAAGCAGCTGCTGATGGTGGGCGGCTTCGAGCGTTACTACCAGATCGCCCGCTGCTACCGCGACGAGGACTTCCGTGCCGACAGGCAGCCCGAGTTCACCCAGCTGGACATCGAGATGAGCTTCGCCTCCCAGGAGGATGTCATGGCCATGGCCGAGCAGGTCATCGCCGAGGTCTGGAAGGCTGCGGGATTCGAGGTCAGCCTGCCCATCCCCAGGATCAGCTGGCAGGAGGCCATGGACAAGTACGGCTCCGACAAGCCCGACCTGCGCTTCGGCAACCCCATCGTCGAGCTGACCGAGTACTTCAAGGACACCCCCTTCCGGGTCTTCCAGGCCCCCTACGTGGGTGCCGTGGTCTACCAAGGCGCGGCCAACCTGCCCCGCCGGCAGTTCGATGCCTGGCAGGAGTGGGCCCGCCAGCGGGGTGCCAAGGGTCTGGCATACGTCCAGTTCACCGGCGACGGCACCCTCAAGGGACCCGTGGCCAAGAACCTGTCCGATGCCGAGCGCCAGGGCCTCAAGGAGGCCGTGGGTGCCTCGGACGGGGATGCCGTCTTCTTCGCAGCCGGACCCCGCGAGGCCTCGCAGACCCTGCTGGGTGCGGCCCGTGTGGAGATAGCCCGCCGCCAGGGGCTGCTCAAACCCGACGAATTCGCCCTGACCTGGGTGGTGGACTTCCCCCTCTTCAAGCCCACCGACGACCCGGATGACGACGATGTGGCCGTGGGCCATTCCAAGTGGACCTCCATGCACCACCCCTTCACCATGCCCTCGGCCGACTGGATCGACCGCTTCGACAAGGATCCCGAGCACGCCATGAGCGACTCCTACGACATCGTCTGCAACGGCGAGGAGATGGGCGGCGGCTCGGTGCGTATCCACCGTGACGACATCCAGGACCGGATCTTCAAGGTGCTGGGCATCGGCCCCGAGGAGGCCCAGGAGAAGTTCGGCTTCCTGCTGGATGCCTTCAAGTACGGCGCTCCGCCCCACGCGGGCATCGCCTTCGGCTGGGACAGGACCGCACAGATTTTGACGGGGGCGGACTCCATCCGCGATGTCATCGCCTTCCCCAAGTCCGGCGGCGGCCAGGATCCCATGACCGGAGCCCCGGCTCCCATCTCCGACCAGCAACGCGCCGAGACCGGTGTGGATTGGGAGCCGGATCAGGAGGATGCCGACTGAGCGCATTCCGTCACTGAGGGACGAGAGACCACAAGGGCTGGAATCCTGCGGGGTTCCGGCCTTTATTGTTTGTGCCCTCTGATGTGCTGCAGACCGGCCGGCCGGGGGGTTGGCCATTGCATCCGCTTTCCAGGAGAACCGTTTCTATGGCCGTTCCGCAACAAAGGATGAGTAAACTGCCCAATATGAGCGAAACAACCAAACATCCGTCGGAGCGGATTCTGCCGGAGAAACCGGCCTCGGATCGCCCCGTCAAGGACAAGTCCGGGCCGCTGGTCGAACTGGCCCACGTCGAGAAGCATTTTGGCAGCCTGCACGTCCTCAAGGACATCAACCTGCAGGTCGACACCGGTGAGGTGCTGGTGGTGGTCGGACCCTCCGGCTCGGGCAAGTCCACCATGTGCCGGACCATCAATCGTTTGGAGTCCATCGACTCGGGTGTCATCAGGATCGAGGGGGAGCCCCTGCCCCAGGAGGGACGCGACCTTGCTCGACTCAGGGCCGAGGTGGGCATGGTCTTCCAGTCCTTCAACCTGTTCGCCAACAAGACCATCCTGGAGAACATGACCCTGGCGCCCATCAAGGTGCGCCACATGCCCAAGAAGGATGCCGAGGACCTGGCCATGGACCTCCTGGCCCGGGTGGGCGTGGAATCCCAGGCCTCCAAGATGCCGTCCCAGCTCTCAGGCGGCCAGCAGCAGCGTGTGGCCATCGCCCGAGCCTTGGCCATGCAGCCCAAGGTCATGCTCTTCGACGAGCCCACATCAGCCCTGGACCCGGAGATGGTCAACGAGGTGCTGGATGTCATGATCGAGCTGGCCCAGGAGGGCATGACCATGATCTGCGTGACCCATGAGATGGGCTTTGCCCGTCAGGCCGCCGATCATATCGTCTTCATGGCCGATGGGCGCATCCTGGAGAAGGACAACCCCGACGACTTCTTCGACCACCCCCAGACCCAGCGGGCCGCCGACTTCCTGTCCAAGATTCTGACACACTGAAGCAGGAGGGAAGCATATCCGCATGAATGCAAGCATGCATGGCATGGGCCGGCCGCTGAAACGGCTGGTCAGGAATCTGACCGCAATCCTGTGCGCTCTGGGTTGCCTGGTCTCCCTGGCGGCCTGCGGCTCCGACAAGGAGGCAGGCAAGATCCGGGTGGGCATCAAGTTCGACCAGCCCGGCCTGGGCTTCAAGAAGGCCGGGACCTATGTGGGCTTCGACGTGGACGTGGCCACATACATCGCCGGCAAGCTGGGCTACAGCGCCGACGACATCGTCTGGAAGGAGGCCCCCTCCAAACAGCGTGAGGCCATGCTCCAGAACGGCGACGTGGACATGATCCTGGCCTCATACTCAATAACTGACGAGCGCAAGCGGGCAGTCTCCTTCGCCGGACCCTACATCGTGGCCGGCCAGGACCTGCTGGTGCGCAAGGAGGACCATCATATCCGAGGCCCCGAGGACCTCAACGGCAAGCGGCTGTGCTCGGTGACCGGATCAACCTCGGCCGTCACCGTCAAGAAACGGTTCGCCAAGGAGGTCCAGCTGATGGAGCAGCCGGGCTACGCCGAATGCGCCACCGCCCTTTTCTCCGGCATCGTCGATGCGGTCACCACTGATGACATCATCCTGGCAGGTCTGGCCTCCGCCTCCCGTGGAAGGTTGCGGCTGGTGGGCAAGCCCTTCACCCAGGAGTATTACGGCGTGGGCATCAAGAAGGGCAATACCGAGCTGGCCCACAAGATCAACGCGGCCCTGGCCGACATGGAGGCCAACGGCTCCTGGCAGCGGGCACTGGAGAACAACACCCGGGGCACCCACTACAAACCCGACCCGCGCTACAACCCGCCCAAGCCCGTGGAAGGGGAGTGAGATGTCAACCATCATCGAACTGTTTTCCGACTACGACATTCCGGCGGCCTTCTGGGTCAACATCCAGCTGACCCTCTGGTCGGCCCTCTTCTCGCTGATCCTGGGAATCATCCTGGTCATCATGCGCATCTCGCCCATCTCCTCCCTGCGGGCCGTCGGTCGGGGGTACGTGGAGTTCTTCCAGAACATGCCTTTGACCATCATCATGGTCTTCATGGTCCTGGGGGCCTTTGCTCAGCTCAAGATCAGCTTCTCGCCGGAATTCTCCGTCAACTTCTTCTGGCTGGCGGTGACGGGCCTGTCCCTGTATACGGCGGCCTTCGTCTGCGAGTCCCTGCGCTCTGGCATCAACACGGTGCCTCTGGGCCAGGCCGAGGCGGCCCGTGCCCTGGGGTTGAGCTTCTTCCAGTCGGCCTCGCAGATCATTCTGCCCCAGGCCTTCCGTGGGTCGGTGGCGCCCTTGGGCAACACCTTCATCGCCCTGCTGAAGAACTCCACCGTGGCTGCAGCGGCCTCCGTGGCCTCGGAGAGCTCCTCCCTGATGAGCGAGATGATCGAGTTCCACGCCAACGCCATCGTGGCCATCTTCCTGATCTTCGCCCTGGGCTACGTGATCCTGGTGCTGCCCATTGGGGCGCTGACCACGTACCTGTCCAACAAGCTGGCAGTGAGGAGGTGAGCGGCCATGGCACAGGACAATGAGAGCTCGCTGCTCTTCGATCAGCCCGGTCCCAAGGGCCGGCGCACCATACGAATCGTCAACTGGATAGCCGCTGTCGTCTTCGCCATAGTGGTCATCCTGGTGCTGATGCGACTGCACAACCCCCCGGACGGTGAGAACCAGCTGAGCTGGGAGCTCTGGCGCCCGGCCCTGGACTATGAAGCCTGGTCGGACTTCTACCTGCCCGGGCTGTGGCTGACCATCAAGGCATCTGTGGTTGCTGTGATCGGCTCGGTCGTCTTTGGGTTCATCTTCGGCATAGGCCGTCTGTTGCCCAACGGGCTGGTCAGGGCGGTCTCAGGCGTCATCGTGGAGTTCTGCCGGGCCGTCCCGGTGCTGATGATGATGATCTTCTTCTGGCGCTGGTTCGCCTTTGCCGGAGTCAGTCAGGCCTCCTACTGGGCCGTCGTGCTGGGCCTGATCCTCTACAACGGCTCCGTGGTGGCCGAGCTGATACGTTCGGGCGTGGGCAACCTGCCCAACGGCCAGCGCGAGGCCTCCCTGGCCCTGGGACTGACCAGGACCCAATCGCTGATGCAGATCGAGGTTCCCCAGGCCGTCTACGCCATGTTGCCGGCGGCCGTGACCCAGCTGGTCGTGGTCCTCAAGGACACGGCCCTGGGCTCCATCATCATGTACACGGATCTGCTGCAGGAGTCCCGTCGTCTGGGCTCCATGTACTTCAACATCCTGCAGACCCTGGTGGTGGCCTCGGTGGTCTACTTCTTCGTCTGCTTCCTGCTGTCCCACTTCGCCCGCTGGCTGCCCAAGAAGATGCAGGAGCGCACCGCCGCCCCCGCCGACTTCGTGGAGCCGGCTGCGCCCGTGGCCATCATGGATCCCTCCAATGTCAACCAGATAGCCGTGGCCAAGGAGGTGGACGAGGACCGGTACGGCGGCGCGCCATTGCAGTACCACGCCCACCATCGTGGATCCAACGCCTCCATCCAACACTGGAGGAAGACCCGCTACATCCAGGGCTATGACCGGACCCAGCCCGACACGCTGGTCGATCCGCACAAGGCGAGCCTGGAGATTCCGGACTTCCTCAAGCCCGGCCGTGGCAGCCGCTCCGCTGGCGATCAGAAGGCCGAGGGCAAGACCAGGAAGGATAAGAAAGGCGGCAGCGACAAAGACGGCAAGAACAGGAGCTGACAAAGATCTCCCGGTTGCTTTGTTGCCTGGTCGCTTGTCCGTTTTATGGACTTAGGCGTCAGGTGACGGAGCCGGCCTCCGGCCGGACTTGTGTGCCTGGCCGGATAGACTGGTGGACATGGTCCAAGAACATGCTGATTCCTCAACCGCCTCAACCGACCGGCCTCCCTCCCTGGGCGACTTGGTCCCCGAGGCGGGAGGCCCCCGCAACCTGACCGAGGATCAGATTTACGACCGCTTCTTCTCTTGGGTGGCTTCCCGGGGCATCACCCCCTGGCCGCACCAGGAGGAGGCTGTCCTCTCCCTGGTTTCAGGCGACCATGTGATCCTGTCGACCCCGACCGGTTCGGGCAAGTCCATGGTGGCCCTGGCCATGCATTTCATCGCCCTGTGCACAGGGCGGCGCTCCTATTACACGGCTCCCATCAAGGCCCTGGTCTCCGAGAAGTTCTTCGACCTGGTTTCGGTTCTGGGTCGCGACCGTGTTGGCATGATCACCGGCGACACCCACATCAACACGGATGCCCCGGTCATCTGTTGCACGGCCGAGATCCTGGCCAACCAGGCGCTCAGGGAGGGTCGCCATGCCGACATCGGCTGCGTGGCCATGGATGAGTTCCACTATTACGGGGATCCGGACCGCGGCTGGGCCTGGCAGGTGCCCCTGCTGACCCTGCCCGATGTGCAGTTCCTGCTCATGTCGGCCACCCTGGGCGACGTGGATCAGATCGCCCAGGACCTGGAGCGCAAAACCGGGGTGGGTGTGGACATCGTCGCCGACGCCCCACGACCGGTGCCTCTGGACTACCGTTATGTGGACACCCCCTTGCCCAACACCGTGGAGTCCTTGCTGGCCGATGGGGATTCGCCGGTCTACATCGTCCACTTCTCCCAGGATGCCGCCCTGGAGACGGCCCAGGCCCTGTCCAGCACGGGGGTCTCCGACCGGGGCCAGCGGGACCGGATCAAGGAGGCCATGGCCGGCACCCGCTTCACCACGGCCTTCGGCAGGATTCTGCAGCGGCTGCTGCGCACCGGGGTCGGGGTCCACCATGCGGGCATGCTGCCCCGGTACCGGCGTCTGGTGGAGCAGCTGGCCCAGGATGGTCTTCTGCCGGTCATCTGTGGCACGGACACCCTGGGGGTCGGCATCAATGTGCCCATCCACACGGTCCTGCTGACCGGACTGACCAAGTTCGACGGCTACAGGATGCGTCGCCTGCGGGCCCGGGAATTCCACCAGATCGCAGGCAGGGCCGGGCGCATGGGTTTCGATACCAGCGGGCTGGTCGTGGCCGAGGCCCCCGAATACGAGATAGAGAACGCCAGGGCCGTGGCCAAGGCCGGCAACGACCCCAAGAAGCTCAAGCGGATCAAACGCAAGAAGCCCCAGGAGGGGTTCGTCACCTGGGGCAAGGGAACCTTCGACAAACTGATCGAGGCCCGTCCCGAGACCCTGACGCCGCACCTGAAGATCTCCCATGCCATGGTGCTCAACGAGGTCGACCAGGGCGGGGATGCCAGGAGACGGGTCGAGGACCTGATCGAGGACTCCCGTCAGACCCCGCAGCAGAAGGAGCATCTGCAGGACCGGGCCGACGAGATCTTCCAGACCCTGACCGACACGGGGGTCATCGAGACCGAACGGAACCCCGACGGCGGCCTGGACTACTTCACGACCGTGGACCTGCCCGAGGATTTCGCCCTGGACCAGCCCCTCTCGCCCTTCCTGCTGGCCGCCCTGGAGCTGCTGGATCCCGAGGACCCTGACTACGACATGAATCTGCTCTCCATGGTCGAGGCCACCCTGGAGGATCCCCGGCAGATTCTCAAGGCCCAGCAGCGGCAGGCCCGTGACGCGGCCATCCAGCAGATGAAGGAGGATGGCCTGGAGTACGAGGAACGGATGGAACGTCTGCAGGAGGTGACCTGGCCCAAGCCCCTGGAGGAGCTGCTGGGGGAGGCCTTCGACCGCTACCGTCGGGATGTTCCCTGGGCCAACGACTATGAGATCCGCCCCAAGTCCGTTCTGCGGGACATGATCGAGACGGCCTCGGACTTCAACGGCTACATCGCCCGCTACGGAATATCCCGGTCTGAGGGGACCCTGCTGCGATACCTGTCCGATGCCTATCGGGCGCTCAGCAGGACGGTCCCCGAAGAGTTCATGGATGAGCGGCTGGAGGACATCCTGGCCTGGTTGGGACTGATTGTGCGCTCGGTGGACTCCAGCCTGGTGGATGAGTGGGAGGCTGCGGGCAGGGCTGAAAATGGCGAAGTCGCAAGCGGCCTGGATGCTGCCCCGCCCAAGGTGGAGAACCAGGTGGTGACGGACCGGCGGGGACTGACCCTGCTGGTGCGCAACGCCATGTTCCAGCGGGTGGAGCTGGTGGCCGCCGACCGTCCGGAGGCCCTGGCCGACCTGGATGCGGACTGGGGCTATGGCCTGCGGGCCTGGAGCGACGCGCTGGATGACCTCTACGAGGACCATGAGCGGATTCTGACCGATGCCCAGGCCAGGTCCTCGGACTTCTTCAGCCTGGATGACCGTGACGAGCGCCAGGGGCACACCTGGCGGGTCCGGCAGATCTTCGACGATGTGGAGGGGGAGCGCGACTGGGGCATCGCCGGCATCGTGGACCTGGATGCCACCCAGGAGAGCGGTCAGGTGGTCTTCAAGGAATACCGGGTGGGTCCCATCGAGGAGCTGATGGACCTCTAGACCCGGGGCATTACAGGACCTTGGAGAGGAAGGACTGCAGACGAGGGCTCTGCGGATGGCCGAAGATCTGCTCGGGCGTGCCCTCCTCCTCGATGATCCCGGCGTCGGTGAAGATCACCCTGGAGGAGACCTCCCGGGCGAAGGCCATCTCGTGGGTGACCAGAATCATGGTCATGCCGCCCTCTGCCAGGGAGCGGATGACTTCAAGCACGTCGCCCACCATCTCCGGATCCAGGGCCGAGGTGGCCTCGTCGAAGAGCATGATGTCCGGGTGCATGGCCAGTGCGCGGGCGATGGCCACACGCTGCTGCTGCCCGCCTGACAGGTCCGTGGGCCGTGCGTCAGCCTTCTCCTGAAGCCCTACGGTCTCCAGCAGGTCCAGGGCCTGTTGACGTGCATCCTCCTTGGGTGTCTTGTGCAACATGTGGGGGGCCAGCATGATGTTGTCGGCCACGCTCATGTTGGGGAAGAGGTTGAAGTGCTGGAAGACCATGCCCACATGCTCGCGGAGCTTGTCGATGTTGGTCTTCGGGTCGGAGATGTCGATTCCATAGACGCTGATGGTGCCCGAGGTCGGCATCTCCAGGGCGTTGATGCAGCGCAGCAGGGTGGACTTGCCCGCGCCGGAGGGGCCGATGATGGAGATGACCTCGCCCGGCTTGACCTCCATGTCGATCCCCTTGAGGACCTCGGTGTCGCCGTAGCGCTTGTGCAGGTCGCGGATGGATACGGCCATCTGGGACTCTCCCTGGTTGCGGCGACTTTGGTTCTGGCGGATGCGACGGGTCAGTCGTCCGGTGTCCATGTCCGGGTCCTCGAAGTTCATCGATGCAGCCTCCTATCGAGCATATTGGCCATCCAGGTCAGGGCGCTGATGGCGACGAAGTAGATGACGCCCACCATGAACAGGGTTTCGGTCACGCGGAAGTTGGCCGCGTAGATCTGCTGTGCCTGGTAGAGCAGTTCGCCGAAGCCGATGGCCAGCAGCAGGGAGGAATCCTTGAGCATGATGACCAGCTGGTTGATGATGGAGGGCGTGGCGAACCTGACGGCCTGGGGCAGGATGACCCGGCGCAGGGCCATGCGACGTGTCAGGCCCAGACTGCGGGCTCCCTCCATCTGCCCGACGTCCACCGAGTCGATGGCCCCGCGCACGATTTCGACCAGGTAGGCTCCGGAGTTCAGGGACAGTGTCAGCGCGCCGGCCAGCCAGATGCTGATGCGGTGGCCGATCAGCTGGGGGACACCCAGGTAGAAGAAGAAGGCCCAGACCAGAACGGGTGTGCCTCTGAAGACCGCCACGTAGATGCGGGCGATCCAGGACAGGATCCGGTTGGGGCTGATCCTCCACAGTCCCAGGATGACACCGATGGCCAGGGCGATGACGAAGGATATTGCCGTGATGGCCAGGGTGTTGCGCAGGCCCAGCATCAGGGAGGGGAAGGCCTGGCGGACCAGTTCGAAGAATCCGGGCCGTGATGCGGGCGCGCTCTTGCTGGAGTGGCCGCTGCCTACGTAGGAATCGACCAGCTTCTTATAGCTGCCGTCAGCCTTCATCCTGGCCAGACCCTCATTGAAGGCGGCCACGAACTCCTTGTTCTCGCCCTTGCGGACGGCTGCCCCGTAGGAGGCGCCAGGCTCCTTCTTGGTCACGGTCTTCAGCCCGTTGCCCTGGGCGATGCCGTAAGCCAGGACCGGGTAGTCGTCGATGACCGCCTGGGCATTGCCGGACTTGACCATCTCATACATGGTGGAGGACTGGTCCACCGCCTTGACCGTGAAACCGTACTGGGCCGCACGCTGCTTGGCGAAGGCCTCGCCCTCGCTGCCCGTCTTGACGGCCACCACGCTGCCTTGCAGATCCTTGTAGCTGTGGATCTGGTCGTTGTCCTTGGCGATGGCCATCTGCACGCCGGAGTCGAAATAGGGGTCGGTGAAGTCGTAGACCTGCTTGCGCTGGTCGGTGATGGTCATACCGGCTATGACCACATCGGCCTGCTGGGAGTTCAAGGCTTGAAGGGCGGCGTTGAAGCCCAGGGACTGGATCTGCACCGAGAACCCCTCGATGTCGGCGATCTTGCGGATCAGATCCATATCGATGCCGACCAGCTTGCCGGAGGAGTCCCTGAATTCAAAGGGGGCGAAGGTGGTGTCGGTGGCGACACGGAAGGTGCGTCCTTGGACCGCTTGGGCGGCGGGAGAGTCCTCGGCCGCCTGCGCCGGCGTGGCCAGGGGGGCGACGATCAGGGCTGAGAGCCCCAGGACCAGGGCGAGCAGGCCGATGGCCCACCTGCCTGGACCCGATGTCCATCCCTGGCGAACATGCTTGGCGATCACTGGCGATTCTCCTTATTGTTCCGACTGTGCCGGTCCCGGGTTTTTCAGGCGGCAGGCCTTGCTGCCGTCCATGGGCCAACCTGAAGATATATTCAGGCGGATGACCAGTAAACTGTACACACACCGTGTTTCCGGGACCCAACTACGCGCTGGGCGATACGGCCATATAGGTTCCCAGTCTAGCGCGTTCGTCCTGCTGTTTGTGGCAGGCACAGGCCTATGCTGGTGAGGGCGGGGAGCCACAGGGGCCCCGAGGAATGAGGTAGTGCATATGGTTGATGATCTCTTCCAGGCGGCGGATCCCCCCGAGGAGCACACCCTGCCTCTGGCGGTCAGGATGCGGCCCAGGAGCCTGGACGAGGTGGTCGGCCAGGACAAGGTCACGGCTGCTGGAACCCCCTTGGAGCGGCTGGCCCGCTCGGATCCGAACAACCGTCTGACCGCTCCCAGTTCGGTCATTCTTTTCGGTCCTCCCGGGGTGGGCAAGACCACCCTGGCCTATATTGTGGCCCGACAGTCCGGGCGGCATTTCGAGGAGCTTTCGGCCGTCACCTCGGGGGTCAAGGAGGTGCGGCAGGTCCTCGCCCAGGCCCGGGAGCGGCTGGTCAGCCAGGGGCGGGAGACGGTCCTCTTTATCGATGAGGTCCACCGCTTCTCCAAGTCCCAGCAGGATGCCCTGTTGCCCAGCGTGGAGAACCGGGATGTGACGTTTATCGCAGCCACCACGGAGAATCCCAGCTTTTCGGTCATCTCGCCCCTGCTTTCGCGCTCGGTGGTGGTCAAGCTGGAGGCCCTGGACGACCAGGACCTGGCCAAGCTGGTCCGCAGGGCCGTCAAGGACCAGCGTGGGCTCAAGGACCAGGTGCGGCTGGCTCCAGAGGCCCTGGAACAAATTGTGCGCTTTGCCGGAGGTGACGCCCGTCGGGCCCTGACCATTCTGGAGGCTGCGGCCGGGGCGGTTACCGAGGACGGGTCTCGCGCCAAGGGTGCGCGTCGCCCGCTGATCAACGCCAAGGTGGTCTCCTCGGTCATGGACGTGGCCACCGTCCGCTATGACAAGAAGGGCGACGATCACTATGATGTGGCATCGGCCTTCATCAAATCCATGCGGGGGTCCGACGTGGATGCGGCCCTGCACTACCTGGCTCGGATGATCCGGGCCGGCGAGGATCCGCGCTTCATCGCCCGACGCATCATGATCGCCTCCGCCGAGGAGGTGGGCATGGCCTCTCCTGAGGTGCTGGAGATCACGGTCGCGGCTGCCCAGGCCGTGGCCATGGTGGGCATGCCTGAGGCCCGTCTGATTCTGGCCGAGGCGGTGATTGCCGTGGCCACCGCACCCAAGTCCAACGCGTCTTACCTGGCCATCAACCAGGCCCTGGAGGACGTGGACGCCGGGCATATCGGCCAGGTTCCCCTTCATCTACGCAACGCTCCCACCAAGCTGATGAAGGCCTGGGGCAACCACGAGGGCTATCAGTATGCCCACGATGCGCCGGATGCAGTGGCGCCCCAGCAGTACATGCCGGACGAACTGGTCGGACGGCGCTACTATCACCCCAATGATCGGGGCTATGAGCGTCAGCTGGGCCCACGTCTGGAGGCGATCAGGGCCATCCTGGACAGGGCCGTCGGGCCGGAGGGAAACGCCGGGTCTGGGCAATGACCGTCCGGACTCCTATACTGGTCACCCAATAGACGTTGAGTAGCCACACAATGACCGAAACGCCGCAGGGTCCAGGCCTTCCATATTGACGGTCGCCATGCTCCCAGAAGGAGCCTGTCGCCGTCGGCAGGTCTGGCATGGACGCATGGGGCATGCCTGCCTCATGCACGGGCGCGAGGGTGACGATGTCGACAGCGGTCATTGACAATGCAGACATATCCGAACAATCCAAGAATCTCGGCATGGCCGAGGACGACTTGGCGGTCCGCGAGATTACCCGGCGAGTAGATAATGCTCGTGAATCGGCTACTTTTTATAAGATCGTGGCCCTGGTGGCCGCGGGAATGCTCATGGACAGCATCGATGTCTATGTAGGCAGCGCAGTAGCCAGTTCGGCATTGAGCACGGGATGGTCCACGGTCGCCCAGAATTCCCTCTTCCTGTCGGCCGGTTTCCTGGGGCTCCTGGTGGGCTCGCTGCTGGCCGGTTTCATCGGAGACCTGCGGGGGCGCAAGACCGCCTATCAGATCAACCTGCTGCTCTTCGGAGGCTTTACCCTGCTGGGCGCTCTGGCGCCGAACATGGCTGTCCTTTCAGTCTGCCGGCTGGGGGCCGGCCTGGGGCTGGGCGCCGAGATTGTCACCGGATTCTCCATGGTCAACGAATTCGCTCCCATCAGGCACCGCGGCCGCTGGAGCGCCATCGTCTCACTGGTGGCCAACACCGGAGTGCCTCTGGCCATGCTCCTGTGCGCCTGGATCATTCCGCGCTGGTCCTGGCGGCCGCTCTTTGTCGGCATTGGCCTGGCGGCGGCGCTGATCTGGTATCTGCGGCGTGACATCCCCGAGTCCCCTCGCTGGCTGGCCCTGCATGGGCGGATGGACGAGGCCATCCAGGTGGTTGAGCTTCTGGAGGCCGGCAATGGTCGAGGAGGGTCAAGCTCCGATTCTGTCAGCGGTTCCGCACTTGCTGGCAAGGATGAGGGCCTTGAGGCACCCGCCAAGGCATCGGGTAGCGTGGTTCGCGGACTGATTGTGGCCACCGTGGCGGTCTCGGCCACCAACGTCTGCTCCTACGCCTTCACCTCCTGGGTGCCCACCATCCTGCTCAAGCGGGGCATAAATCTGAGCGGATCCCTGTGGATCAGCACCCTGATGATGCTGGGCGCCCCACTGGGCTGCCTGATCGGATCCTTGCTCCTGGACCGGATCGGCCGCAAGCGGATCATCGTCACGGCCTTCCTACTGACGGCGGTCTTCGGCCTGCTCTACGCTGCGCAGACCAGCCAGGTCACGGCCATTCTGGTGGGCATCCTGCTCATGGCCAGCCTCTATGTCCTCATGTCTTCGGTGGTGGCCGTCTACGCCCCCGAGCTCTTCCCGACCACGGTCCGCTTCCGCTGCGTGGGCATCGCCAATGCCGTCGCCAAGCTCTGCAACGTGCTCATGCCAGTGTTGATTGGTGCCATGCTCAGCGTATGGGGGAGCACTTCGATCTTCGTCACCATCAGCCTGGTGGCCCTGGCCTCCATGCTGGTCGTGGGCCTGATGGGCTGGGAGACCTCCGGTCGTTCGGTGGGCTGATAGAGGCCGGTCCAAGGTCGCAAGGAATCTGAAGATCAAGGGGGCTGGCCTGAGCCTGGAGCCGTCCAAGGGCGGCGAAAGGTTCGGCCAGGCCACTTGATCTGTAAGAGATATCAGAGCTGGTTGGCCAGCAGTCGGTTGTAGACGCAGCGCAGTTCGCTCTGGAAGGTCTCGGGGTCAATATCGGGATTCTGCTTGAACAGATCGATCCACCAGTTGTTGACCGACCTGATTCTCCTGCGGGCTATGTCCGCGCCCGGCCTGGTCAGGGCGATGATGTTGACCCGGTGATCGGCGGGGTTCTGTTCACGGCTGACCAGACCCTGGGCCTTCAAAGCCTTGAGATCCCGGGCCAGCAGACTGGGGTCTACGCATAGGTCCCGGGCTATCTGGCGCTGGCTGAGGCCGGGATGGTCATAGAGGTATATAATCAGATCACCCTGGGTGCCTCGTAAGGTGGTTTCGCCTATGTACCGGCTGGCATCGTTGCGTGCATGCCGGTAGATTCCGGCTATACAGCTGCTCAGGTTGTGGTAGTGGCTCTTCTTCAACATCGCTGCTGCCCCCTAGCTGGTAAGGAAGATCAAAGAGTTCGGCGGGCATGATTGACCGCATGGACCCCTTCGGCGCCGTTCCCCTTCCAGGCCTGTTTCCGGCAACTCCCTAGCCTTGGCCCGGCACGGACGACGCATTTTTCATCATATCAATACCGTCGACACCATGGGTATCGTCCACGATCCAGACATGGGCCGGGCAAGCCATGATTTCTGGTGCCGATTCGGCTCGAAGCCTTTCATCGTCGATTGTGCAGGGATTTTCTGCCTACTTCAGGCCTGTGCTCAGGCTTATGGGCTTAAGGGAATTGCCTTGTTGTCCTGCCAAGGTCGCGGACTATCACCGTCATTGCTCCACGGTATGCTAAGATGTTCCCTTTTCGTGACGGGACCTGGAAAGGATTGGCATGCGGGTACTGGACTTCGACGGCACCATCTACGATGGCGAGAGCCTGCTTGACTTCTACCTGTTCACTGTCCGCAAGGATCCGCGGGTGCTGCACTACCTGCCGGTTGCCCTCTTCTATGCCGTTCGCTACCGTCTGGGCCGGGTCACCCTGGAGCAGCTGGATTCGGCCATGCGTCGGGTGGGCTCGCGCTACCTGCGTCGACTGACCTCGCGTCCCGGCTTTGACATGGATCGTCTGGTCAGCCAATTCTGGGATGCCAACATGCACAAGATCATGGATTGGTACACCCCCCAGGCCGACGACGTGGTGGTGACCGCCTCCTTCGATCTGGTGGCGGGGGAGGCCTGCCGACGACTGGGCATCACCCGCTGCATCGGCTCCACCCTGGATTTGGAGTCCCTGACTGTGGGCTACCTCAACTTCGGACCCGACAAGCCCCTGCATTTTCAGCGGATCCTGGGCCGGGAGACGGCCATCGACGCCTTCTACACCGATTCGGCCTTCGACCTGCCCATGATCGATCTTGCCCGGCGGGCCTACCTGGTCGAGCATGGCAGGGTCCGCCGCATCAAATAGGCAGGGCGGTCACCATGGCTTTTATCTACAGCTTTTATCTGCTGGTTCTCGATTCGAAGGGAAAGACCAACCCCCACTGGCGGCGCAGGGAGTCCATGAGCTCCATGATGCGCATGGTGTCCTTGTGGGGCATCTGGGCGCACTCGGTCTTGCCGTCCAGGATGGCCTGTGCGGCGCTGGCCACCTCGTACTCATAACCGGTCAGCTGGTCGGGGATGGGGTAGCTCTTCCTCAATTTATGGTCCCCGTCGTACAGGTCTATGGACTCCACGTTGTTGATATTGATGCACTGCAGGTAACCCTGGTCTCCCCAGATGCTGCCGGTCCGGTCGCTGTCCGAAACCATGGAGCTGGTCGCTTCCCCCACGGATCCATCCTTGTAGAAAATGGCTGTGGAGTTCTGGCTGTCCACGCCCTCCGGGCTACGGACCCAATCCGTGCAGACCCGTTCAATGGGCTTGGGTCCCATGACCATGTCGATGAAGTTGAGAGGGTAGACGCCCACGTCGAGCAGGGCGCCGCCGGCCAGGGCCGGGTCGGTCATCCTGGCCTTGCCCACGGTTACATATCCCAGGTTGGCGGTCACGGTCCTGACGGTGCCGATTGCCCCCGAGGAGATGATGCCGTCGATGATGGAACGCGAGGGCATGTACCTGGTCCAGATGGCCTCGGTGCAGAGCAGGCCGGTGTTCTCGGATGTCTCCATGACCTGCCTGGCCTGATCGGCGTTGGCGGCGAAGGACTTCTCGACCAGCACGTTCTTTCCGGCCTTCATGCAGGCGATGGCCTGCTCGGCGTGGAGGCTGTGAGGCGTGGCGATGTAGACCAGATCCACTTGCGGATCATCCAGGAGCTCCTGGTAGGAGCCATAGGAATGTGCGAACCCATATTTTTCGGCGAAGGCGGCTGCACGTTCCCCGTCCCTGGCGGCCACGGCGTAGGGGGCAATCAGATGGCTGTACTGCGGGTCCTGGGCCATCATGACCACCGTCTTGGCCAGGGCGTTGGCTATCCTTCCGGCACCGAGAATGGCGAAGTTGACCCGCATGCCCTTCTGCTCAGCCTCTTGTCGTTTGCCGTTCAATCTGCTCATCCTTGACTCCTCTGTTCGAATCGCCATCTGCTGTGATGGCCTCATACAATTTCTGCAGGGTTTCCTGGGCGTGGCGGGCATCCAGCTGACACTCCCAGACTGTGAAGACCCGCCAGCCCATGGCTTTCAGCTTTTCCCCCTGCTCCTGATCCCGCAGACGGTTCCTTGTCAGCTTTGTGGTCCAAAACTCCACATTGGATTTGGGAAGGGAGAATTTGGCACAGCCCTGATGCATGTGCCAGAAACAGCCGTTGACGAATACCATGGCCCGCCACTTGGGCAGAACCACATCAGGATGGCCCGGATACCTCTTGTCATTTTTGCGAAAACGCAGACCTCGCGAAAAGAGGTAGGACCGGACCTGGCGTTCTATTGATGTTTCCGTGCCCCTGATCCGGGACATGGTGTAGCTGCGTGTGCCGGGCTGGAATCTGCTGGATGTCTTTTTCGAAACCATCCCCGGCACGGCTCAGAGGACTTCGATGCTGTTGATGAAGACCGGCTCAAGGGGACGGTCGCCCGAGTCGGTGGCCACGGCATCCAGCTTGTCGACCACCTTCCGGGAATCCTCATCGGCAACTTGGCCGAAGATGGTGTGGTGCCCGTTCAACCAAGGGGTGGGCACAGCGGTGATGAAGAACTGTGATCCGTTGGTGCCGTGGGTCTTCCCGGTGGCGGGGTCGCGGCGCAGCCCTGCATTGGCCATGGCCAGCTTGTAGGGTTCCTCGAAGGTCAGGGAGGGGTCGATCTCATCATCGAACTCGTAGCCGGGGCCGCCTGTGCCGGTGCCCAGCGGGCAGCCGCCCTGGATCATGAAGTCCTTGATGATCCGGTGGAAGGTCAGCCCGTCATAGAAAGGATCCTGTCGCTTCTGGCCCGTCTCGGGATCGGTCCAGTCCTTGCGGCCGGCGGCCAGGTCCAGGAAGTTGGCCACGGTTTCGGGGGCCTTGTCGTCAAAGAGGTCCAGGCGAATGTCGCCTTCTGAGGTATGCATGATGACTGTGCTCATGTCCCCAATCCTTTCATAAGACGGCGACGCGCACCGAGGATCCGAAGGGCATCAGGGCCAGGCGGGCCATCTTGAAGGCCTGCAGACCGAAGGGTATGCCCACCACGGTCAGCATGGTGACCAGTCCGGCCGCCAGATAGGCCAGAGCCAGCCACCAGCCGCCCAGGATGATCCAGAGCAGGTTGGCCAGCCAGGAACCCAGTCCGCCTCCGTAGATGACCTGCCTGCCGAAGGGGGTCAGGGTCAGTCTTGCCATCTTGAGGGCCTGGACGCCCAGGGGTATGCCCACCACGGTCAGGCAGAGCACGATGCCCACCAGGGTCCAGGCCAGGGCGATGGCCAGTCCCCCCAGCAGCAGCCAGCAGATGTTGCCAATCAGGCGCATGTGGGTCCTTCCGTCAGTGTGGCGGTGACGGCCTTGGCACAGGCGGTCACTTTCTCGATGATGATGGTCAGTCGTTGCTGTCGTTGTTCGGGGGCAAGCCCCTGGTCCAGGGCATCGATCAGTCGCATGCCGGATTGGACGATGCCCCGCGTCACCTCCACGCCCATGGCCGGATCTGCTGGCCGCAGGGCTGTCCAGGCCTGGATCAGCGGTTGGTTGACCTGCCGGTGGAAGTCCAGCAGGGCTTGGATCTGCCGGTCTGTGGACCGATCGCTCCCTGGGGCGGGCTCGTGGGGATTCGAAGGACTGCCGTAGATCAGGGCCTGGCGTAACTGCTCGTCGTGCTGCTTGGCGTAGAGGTTCATCAGCCAGCCGTGTCCGTGCAGTCCGGCCTGCTCCAGATTGGTGCGGGTCCAGACCTCGATCGTCCGGCTCGGGTCGTCTGTCGTACCCAGGGCCTGGGCCAGGGCCTGACCCCAGTCGGGCAGGTGTCGCTCCATGACCATATCGCAGAGCTGGTCGGCATCCCGGGCGTAGCGGTAGAGGGAGTTCCGGGCCAGATTGGTGCGTCGGGCCACCTCGGCCATGGTCAGCTGGTTGCGTCCGCCGGTGCGCAGGATGGCCTCGGCGGCGGCGATGATCTGGTCCAGGGTTTTGGCGCGGTGCTCCTGGAGCGTGGATTCGCGGATCCTGGGCATGGTCCTCCTTGGTCCGGCCGCCTAAGTGCAGCCCTGGTGAATCGAGCCCGACCGGTCATGGGGCATATGATATGGCCTATTCGCAGCAGAGCCAAGCCGCGAGGGCCTCTTCAGCCCGCGGCTTGTCCGCGCAGAGTGAACTTGCCTGACGGGTTTTCGCGACGTATAGTCGCAAAAAATTCGCAGACCAGGGTGAGGGGGAATCCGATGACCGGATCGACAAGTATGGATGTGAAGAAGGGCAGCCAGACAGGCAGCCAGGGGTCTCAGGAGGCTGCGCCGCCCTGGCGTGCCCTCTGGGTGCTGGCCCTGGGTCTGGCCATGATTGTGCTGGATTCGTCCATCGTCAACGTCTCCATACCCTCCATCATCGCTGCCATCCATATCAACCTGGCTCAAGCCCAGTGGGTGACCGCCCTCTACAGCATCGTCCTGGCGGCTCTGCTCCTGCCCTCCGGCCGTCTGGGGGACATGATCGGACGCAAGCGGATTCTGCAGGTGGGCACGGTCATCTTTGTGCTGGGTTCCGTCTTTGCCGCATCGGCCTCCTCCGGCACACTGCTGCTTCTGGCCCGGCTTGTTCAGGGAATCGGCGGCTCCCTGGTCATGCCATCCACCCTGTCCACCGTGTCCGCCACCTTCCGGGGCCGTCACCGGGCCACTGCATTCGGCATCTGGGGGGCCGTCATGTCGTCCGCTGCGGCGGTCGGCCCCTTCCTGGGCGGGGTTTTCACCAGCACCATCGGATGGCGCTGGATCTTCCTGGTCAATCTGCCCCTGGGATTGATCGTCCTTGTGGCCAGTGCGGTCTTTGTGCCCGAGACCAAGTCAGCGCCCCGGCAGACAGGTGATAGGTGGGGGATGCTTGCCGACTGGAAGGGCATACTCCTTTCGGCCCTGGGTTCGGCCCTGGTGGTCTTTGCGCTGATCGAGGGGCAGACCTACGGCTGGTGGCATCCCCGCGCCACACTTGAACTAGGCCCACTGCACTGGTCTGCATCGGCGCCCCTGTCACCGGTCCCGGTCAGTCTGATTCTGGGACTGGCCCTGCTGGCCGTCTTTGCGCTGACCGAGCTGGTCAGGGCGCGCAGGGGCAGGATGGTCATCCTGGACGTGTCCATGTTCGCCATCGGCACCTTCGGATGGGGCAACCTCACGGCCGCCATCGTCAACGCCGGTCAGTTCGCGGTCATGTTCATCCTGCCTCTCTATCTGATCAACGCCAGAGGCCTGAGTCCCCTTGGGGCCGGATCCATCCTGGGCGTCATGGCACTGGGATCGGTCGTGTCCGGCGGTTTGGCCCGGGTGGTTTCAGCCCGTCTGGGGGCCGGCGGCACGGTGCAGACGGGTCTCTTGATGGAGATTGTCGGCGTGGCCCTGTCCATTCTGCTCATGCGTGGGTCGGTGCCGGTCTGGCCCATGACCCTGACTCTGATTATTTACGGTGCTGGTCTGGGCTTTGCCTCGGCACAGCTGACCAGTCTGGTGCTCTCCGGTGTCCCGGTGGCACAGTCCGGCCAGGCTTCGGCCACCCAGTCCACCATCCGTCAGTGGGGGACCGCCCTGGGCGCCGCAGTCTCCGGTTCCGTCCTCTCCCTTGCTCTGAGCCTGGTGCTGCCAAGACATCTGACGGCCCTCAAGGGGATCTCGGCGCGGATGGCCGATGGCCTGGTCAGATCGGTTCAGTCCTCTGCCGGAAACGCCATAGTCGGTCTGCGTGCTGAGGGTACCCGAGGTCGGCTGGGAGCACTGGGTCCTCAGGTGACCAAGGCCCTGACTGCGGGATTCACCCAAGGCGCCCAGTGGGCCATGGGTTTCGCGGTTCTGCTACTCCTCCTGGGTCTGGTCGCCTCGGTGCTGGTACGCCGGGCCGCCCGCAAGGCTGGTGCTGATAAGGTCTGAGGCATCCGCAATCCAGTCTTCTCTGTAGCGGTCCCCGCTCGGGACTGTCTGCCCGTCGGACGACCCTGGCACGGTTTAGAATCATGGGTATGGGCATACAAGAGGAACAGCCGCGGCGGGATGGCGATCTGCTGGTGGCTCTGGCTCAGATCGACACCTGTGTGGGCGATCTTGACGGCAACGCCGACATCATTATGGACTACTCCCGAAAGGCGGCTGAGCAGGGGGCGACCCTGGTGGTCTTTCCCGAGATGAGCCTGACCGGTTACCCAAT
Organism: Bifidobacterium sp. W8104; assembly: GCF_016100735.1. Taxonomy (NCBI): domain Bacteria; kingdom Bacillati; phylum Actinomycetota; class Actinomycetes; order Bifidobacteriales; family Bifidobacteriaceae; genus Bifidobacterium; species Bifidobacterium sp. W8104. Next base: position 47,353 of record NZ_JACFRW010000001.1, on the reverse strand, counting down.
CGAGGACCTGGCATTTCGTGCCAGCTTCCGTCGGGCCGCCTGGTCTCGGGCCGACAGTCTGGCCGGGGAGCTTGAGGAGCAGGGTCTGGGCCATCTCTATGTAATCGTGGGGACCGTTGGCACCGATACGGATCAGGACCGGCCCCGCAACCGGCTGGTGGTCCTGCACCAGGGTCGGGTCGAGGCCGGCTACGACAAGCACTTCCTGCCCAACTACGGTGTCTTTGACGAGTACAGGATTTTCACCCCGGGCGATAGGACCGTGGTCCTGGAGGTGCAGGGGCACCGGATTGGGCTGGCCATCTGCGAGGACATCTGGCAGGAGGGCGATCCCATCAGCGACCTGGCTGGACGGGACATCGACCTCCTGGTGACCATCAATGGCTCACCCTTCGAGGAGGGCAAGGGGCATGTCCGTTACGAGCTGGCGGCTCGCCGGGCCAAGCAGGTCGGCGCGCCTCTGCTCTATCTGAACCAGGTGGGCGGTCAAGACGATCTGGTCTTTGACGGAGGCAGTTTCGTGGTGGACCAGGATGGCACCCTGCTGGAGCGCTCGCCAAGGTTTGTCCAAGATCTGTCCACTTGGACCCTGCCTGCACGAGGGGAGCGCCCACTGCCCAGCCAGTCCTGCATGGCGGAAGAGATGCCTGGGGATGAGGAGGTCTATCGGGCCTGTGTGCTGGGTCTAAAGGACTATATGGCCAAGAATCATTTCACCGGCGTCTGCCTGGGGCTCTCAGGCGGAATCGACTCGGCCCTGGTGGCGACCATGGCCGCCGATGCCTGCGGAGGGGAGCATGTGCGGGGCATCTCCATGCCCAGTCGCTACTCCTCGGAGGGCTCCCGGGACGATGCCGCCGATCTGGCCCAGCGTCTGGGCGTGCGTTACGTGGTGCAAGCCATAGGCCCCGAATTCGACGCCTTCCAAGGGCAGTTGCATCTGGAAGGGGTGGCTGAAGAGAATCTGCAGGCCCGAATCCGCGGCGTCATCGTTATGGCCTACGCCAATGCCGAGGGGCTTCTGGCCCTGGCCACAGGCAACAAGTCCGAGCTGGCCTGCGGTTATTCAACTATCTATGGCGATGCGGTTGGCGGCTATGCGCCCATCAAGGATCTGCTTAAGACCCGGGTCTGGCAACTGGCCCGCTGGCGCAATGCCCAGGCCCAGGCACGGGGTGAACGTGAGCCCATCCCGGTCAATTCCATTGTCAAGCCACCCTCGGCCGAGCTCCGTGAAGGGCAGAAGGACTCCGATTCCCTGCCAGACTACAGCCTGCTCGACAAGGTCCTTGAGGCATACATCGAGCATGCCCACGGTCGGGCCGACCTCCTGGACGACGGTTTCGATCCCGACACGGTCGACACGGTCATGCGGCTGGTGGATAGGGCCGAGTGGAAGCGGCGTCAGTATCCGTTGGGGCCCAAGGTCACCTCCCTGGCCTTCGGCCGGGATCGCCGGCTGCCCGTCACCAACGCCTTCAGGGAGTGATCGCCATGGGTGCCGAACAGGAGCGGACGGCCTGGTACTTCAACACGGTCACCGGCAGACCCGAGCAGGGCAAGCTGTCTCCCCAGGACAGGCGGATGGGCCCCTACCGCAGCAGGCAGGAAGCCCTCGATGCCTGGAAGATCGCCAAGCGCAGGAACAAGGAATGGGATGAGGAAGACCGTCGTTGGCGGCAGGCCTGGGAGGGAGATCCTGAGCAGGGACAGTCGTCAGCTGACAGATGAAGCTCGCGCTGGATCGTCCGCCGGCGTTGGCGACCAGTCGGCCAGGCAATCAGAACGGATCAGGACACAGGCGGTGTGCCAGGCGAGCTCGCAAGATATGGGCGTGGCGCCCATTGCGAGTCTTCGTGCAGTGTGATATAGCTCACGTCGCGATTCGGTTTCCCGTGGTAACGCGCCCCCTATACTTGAAAGTGACAGTGGTGTGAGGAAGCGCCATTGACCATATCAACAAGGAGTTGACTATGACAGCAGTTGAGACCAATACCGTCTCTCCCGCAGAGCTGCAAGCCAAGGCTTGGAAGGGCTTCAAGGGCGAGGACTGGAAGAAAGACATCGACGTTCGCGACTTCATTCAAAAGAACTACACTCCCTACACTGGTGACGAATCCTTCCTGGCACCGGCCACGGAGAAGACCAAGTTCCTGTGGAACTACCTGGACGATAATTTCCTTGCCGTAGAGCGTAAGCAGCGCGTCTACGACGTGGATACCCACACTCCGGCGGGCATTGACGCCTTCCCGGCCGGATACATCGACGGCAAGCCTGCCGGCGAAACCCAAGATGACGTGATTGTCGGCATTCAGACCGATGTGCCCTGCAAGCGCGCGATGATGCCCTACGGCGGCTGGCGCATGGTTGAGCAGGCCCTCAAGGAGGCAGGCAAGGAGCCCGATCCCGAGGTCAAGAAGATCTTCACCCGGTATCGCAAGACCCACAACGATGGGGTCTTCGACGTCTACACCAAGAGGATCAAGCTGGCCCGCCACAACAAGATTCTGACCGGTCTGCCCGATGCTTACGGCCGCGGCCGCATCATTGGCGACTATCGTCGTGTGGCCCTGTACGGCATCGACGAGCTGATTGCCCGCAAGAAGGCCGACAAGGATTCGATTCCTTACCGCAACGATTTCACCGAGGAAGAGATCGAGCACTGGATTCGCTTCCGCGAGGAGCACGCCGAGCAGATCAAGGCTCTGAAGCAGCTGTTGAACCTGGGCAAGGAGTACGGCCTGGATCTGAGCCGTCCTGCCATGAACGCCAAGGAAGCCGTCCAGTGGACCTACATGGCCTACCTGGCCTCGGTCAAGAGCCAGGACGGCGCCGCCATGTCCATCGGCCGTCTGTCCGCCTTCTTCGACGTCTACTTCGAGCGTGATTTGGCCGCTGGCCTGATCGACGAGACCGACGCCCAGGAGATCATCGACAACATCGTGATGAAGCTGCGCATCGTGCGCTTCCTGCGGACCAAGGACTACGACAACATCTTCTCGGGCGACCCCTACTGGGCCACCTGGTCCGACGCCGGCTTCGGCGACGACGGCAGGCCCATGGTCACCAAGACCTCCTTCCGTCTGCTGGCAACCCTGACCCTGGAGCACCTTGGACCCGGCCCCGAGCCCAACATCACCATTTTCTGGGATCCAAAGCTGCCCGAGGGCTACAAGCGCTTCTGCGCCCGTATCTCCATCGACACCTCCGCCATCCAGTACGAGTCCGACAAGGACATTCGCGCCCACTGGGGCGATGACGCCGCCATCGCATGCTGCGTGTCCCCCATGAGGGTCGGCAAGCAGATGCAGTTCTTCGGCGCTCGTGTCAACTCCGCCAAGGCCCTGCTCTACGCCATGAACGGCGGCCGTGACGAGATGACCGGCATGCAGGTCATCGACAAGGACGTAATCAAGCCTGTCACCCCCAAGGAAGACGGTTCTCTGGACTTCCAGGAGGTCAAGGACAACTACGAGAAGGCCCTGCAGTGGCTGAGCGAGACCTACGTCGAGGCTCTGAACATCATCCACTACATGCACGATAAGTACGACTACGAGTCCATCGAGATGGCCCTGCACGACAAGGAGGTCTACCGCACCCTGGGTTGCGGCATGTCCGGCCTGTCCATCGCCGCTGACTCCCTGTCGGCTATCAAGTACGCCAAGGTCTACCCGATCTACAACAAGGATGCCAAGGGCACCCCTGAGTATGTCGAGGGCGCTGACGACGACCTGATCGTCAACTACAAGACCGTCGGTGAGTTCCCGATCTACGGCAACGACGATGATCGCGCCGACGATCTGGCCAAGTGGACCGTGTCCACCGTCATGGGCCAGATCAAGCGCCTGCCTGTCTACCGTGGCGCTGTGCCGACCCAGTCCATTCTGACCATCACCTCCAACGTGGAGTATGGCAAGAACACCGGGTCCTTCCCCTCCGGCCACAAGAAGGGCACCCCGTACGCTCCCGGCGCCAACCCCGAGAACGGCATGGATTCGCACGGCATGCTGCCCTCCATGTTCTCCGTGGGCAAGATTGATTACAACGACGCCCTGGATGGCATCTCGCTGACCAACACAATCACCCCTGACGGCCTGGGCCGCGACGAGGATGAGCGTATCAACAACCTGGTGGGCATCCTGGATGCCGGCAACGGCCACGGGCTCTACCACGCCAACATCAACGTCCTGCGCAAGGAGCAACTGGAGGATGCTGTCGAGCACCCCGAGAAGTACCCGCACCTGACCGTGCGCGTCTCGGGCTACGCCGTCAACTTCGTCAAGCTGACCCGCGAGCAGCAGCTCGACGTTATCTCCCGCACCTTCCACCAGGGCGCGGTGACCGACTGATCGCCCTTGTGCGATAGTCAACCGTTGATGAGACGGTGAATCATGGGGCGGGGCGCACCAAGGCCCTGCCCCCTTTTCGTCTTTTTCAGGAGGATCCGATGACGGAGACCACCACCTTCCATACCACACACCCGCACATGCTCAAGGAATCCAAGGTCTACCAGAGCCAGACGCTGATGGGCGGCCTTTCGGGGTTTGAATCGCCCATTGGACTGGACCGGCACGACCGCATGAATGCCCTGCGCACGGGCGACATCGGATTTGTTCACTCCTGGGACATCAACACTTCGGTGGACGGGCCGGGTACAAGGATGACCGTCTTCATGAGCGGATGCCCCCTGCGTTGCCAGTACTGCCAGAATCCTGACACCTGGAAGATGCGCGATGGCCAGCCCGTATACCTGCAGGCCATGATCGACAAGGTGGCCCGCTACCAGGACCTCTTCAAGAGTACGGGCGGAGGAATCACTTTCAGCGGCGGCGAGTCCATGATGCAGGCAGCCTTTGTCTCACGTGTCTTTCGAGCCGCCAAGGAAATGGGCGTCCACACCTGCCTGGACACCTCGGGCTTCCTCAATCGCAACTACACCGATGCCATGATTGACGATATCGACCTGTGCCTGCTGGATGTCAAGTCCGGCGACGAGGCCACCTACAAGAAGGTGACCGGCGGCACGCTGGCCCCCACAATCGAATTCGGCAAGCGTCTGGCTGCCCGTGGCAGCAAGATCTGGGTTCGCTTTGTGCTGGTGCCAGGGCTGACCGACTCCGAGGAGAACGTCGAGAATGTCGCTCGGGTATGCGAACAGTTCAAGGATGCCATCGAGCACATTGATGTGCTGCCCTTCCATCAGCTTGGACGGCCCAAGTGGCATGAGCTGCGCATTCCTTACCCGCTGGAGGATGCCAAAGGCCCCTCTGCGGCTCTGAAGGATCGTGTCAAGAAGCAACTGGAGGCCCATGGCTTCGTGGTCTACTGAGCCTCGGAATCCAATCCGGTTCTGGGCGGACCTAGGAGAAATCCGAATATCTTGTGTCACTCCCCATGGCGGATGTCCTGGGGAGTTTTGTTTGCTCGGGCGAAGGCCAGCAGCCCAATCAGCAAATGATCCACTTACTGAATGACCGGCACGCTGAATGACCGGCTTCGTGAATGGCAGATCCTGTGAATCAATAAACTGTCGACGAAGCCTGCTCAGTAAGAATTATCAGCGGGTTGAGGCCATGGACTATGCTTTCAGGCGTGTGTTTTCCGGGCCGGTCGGTCCGGTGGCGTGATGGAATACAAACTAAAAAAGAGGTTGAGCGCAGGTGACCACGGAACCTAAGACGCAGCTGCTTTCAGAGCCCGCCCAGGGTGTGCCGTCGGTCATCGACGATATGGCCGGATATCGCCGGGCCTGTCGAATGCTGTCCCGGGGGAGCGGTGCGTTGGCCGCCGACGCTGAACGGGCCTCTGGTTTCCGCTATGGCCACGACGACTACCTGGTCCAGTTCAAGCGCCAGGGGGCGGGGATATTCCTGCTGGATCCACCGGCTTTGACGCAGGCGGGCTGTGACTGGTCGGAATTCAATAAGGCTGTTGATGGGGCCCAGTGGATCATTCATGACTCCCCTCAGGATCTGCCTGGCTTCCATGCATTGGGCATGAGGCCCTCATCGCTCTTCGATACTGAGCTTGCAGCCAGGATGCTCAACCTGGGCCATTACGGCCTGTCTGCAGTGACCGCGCATTACCTGGGGCTGACGCTGGCCAAGGAGCACTCTGCCGCAGACTGGTCCTACCGCCCACTGCCGCGTGATTGGCGCAATTACGCCGCCTTGGACGTGGAGCTGCTGGATCAGGTGCGGTCGCGCGAGCTGGAGGACCTGCGCCGTCACGGCAAGGATGAATGGGCCAGGCAGGAATTCGCCTGGCTGCTGGAGCAGGGCAAAATCCCCAAGCCGGAGCCTGAACAGCCCTGGCGGCATATCTCGCATATCAACGCCCTGCACAATGACCGTCGAGGCCTGGCTGTGGCCCGCTCGCTGTGGACCGCTCGAGACCAGCTGGCCCGCCGCAATGACATCGCTCCGACGCTCCTCCTGCCTGACAAGGCCATCATTGAGGCCGGCAGGCTCAAGCCGCACAACAACGCTCAGTTCCGGGCCATCCGGTCCTTGAACGAGCGGGTCAGGATTCACACCGGCGGCGAGCAGGACCGCATGTTCGAGCGCTACGCGCCCATTCAGCGCCGGGTGAGGCCCTCGGTCTGGAAACAGGCCATTCTGGAGGCACTGAGTCTGCCTGCCGAAGAGTTGCCGGTGCCTCCCAAGCCGCGGTGTGAGGAGACCAACGCCCCCAAGTCCATGCAGGTCTGGCGGCACCGCCACCCGGACCGGTTCGCAAGGCTGGAGGCAGCACGCAAGGCGGTGGCCGAAGTGGGACGCCGGACCAACACCCCCGACGAGATTCTGATCAAGCCCCGTTACCTGCGCAACCTGTGCTGGACCGACGAACCGGAGAAGCGGGATGTGGCCGACTTCCTGCGTCAGGAGGGCGCCCGCCCCTGGCAGGTTTCACTCCTGTCAGAGTCCCTGACTCGCGCTATCATGTAACGGTTGCCTTACTGGCAGATCAAACGGTTTGGATGAATTGGAGCGCAGCGTGAAAATCAGCGTCAGAAACCTCGAGCCCACCAAGGTCAGGCTCACCATCACCGTCGATCCCGATGAGCTGAACCCCTACCTGGATCAGGCCCGTAAGGAGATCGGCAAGCAGGTGACCATCCCCGGCTTCCGCAAGGGCCATGTCCCTGGACCCATCATCGATCAGCGCGTGGGCTTTGCCAGCGTGGCGGGCGAGGCCGTCAACGCCGGCGTGCCCGAGCTCTACTCCAAGGCCCTGGAGGAGAAGCAGCTGCACGCCATGGCGCAGCCGCAGATCGATGTCAAGGACATTCCTTCCTCGGCCAAGGACGAAACCAAGCTCAAGTTCACCGCAGAGGTGGAGATTCGTCCCAAGTTCGAGCTGCCCGACATCGAGGGCATGGAAATCGAGGTCCCCAAGCCCGCCGTCACCGACGAGGACGTGGACAAGCGTCTGGACAACCTGCGTCAGCGTTTTGGCACCCTGGTCAGCGTGGATCGCCCCGCATCCAAGGGTGACTATGCCAACATCGACCTGGATGCCGTCATCGACGGCGAGTCCGTGGACTCCCAGCAGGGGGTCAGCTACGAGCTGGGCTCCAACACCATGCTGGACGGCCTGGATGAGGCCCTTGACGGGCTGTCCGCCGGGGAAGAGACCACCTTCGAGGGCACCCTGGAGGCCGGCGAGCACCAGGGCGAGAAGGCCCAGATCAAGGTCAAGGTGAACTCGGTCAAGGCCGAGGAGCTGCCTGACCTGGACGACGAGTTCGCCAAGGAGGCCTCGGAGTTCGAGACCCTGAAGGAGCTGCGCGAGGACGTGCGCAAGCAGTGCCAGGTGGATGCCGAGGGTCGGCAGGCCACTGACGCCCGCGACGCCTTCATCGCCAAGCTCCAGGACGGCCTGGACATCCCGGTGCCCAAGGGCATCAAGCAGTCCATGGTGACCGATCAACTTAAGAACACCGGCAAGGACCCGGACAAGGCCAGCAAGGACGAGAAGGCCGAGGCCGAGGAGAGCGTGGAGAAGGAACTGCGCGACCAGATGACCCTGGACGCCCTGGCTGAGAAGCTGGGCATCACGGTCAGCCAGGCCGATGTGACCAACTTCCTGGCCTCCATCGCCCAGCAGTACGGCATGGATCCCAGCGCCTTCATCAACGGTATCGTTCGCAACGGCCAGCTGGGTTCGGCTGTGCAGGAGGTTGGCCGCTCCAAGGGCATGCTGGCCGGCATGCGGGCCGTCACCTTCAAGGATCCCGATGGCCAGGAGGTGGACCTGAGCCGCTTCCTGGGCGAGGATGAGCCCGAGGCCCAGGAGGAGCAGGACGAGAGCGTCCAGGCTGCCTCCGCCGCTGCTGAAGTGGCCGACCAGCTCTCCCAGGATCAGGAGTAGCTCACAAGTCGCAACGAACAGGGCCGCACCCAGTGGCGAAACAGCCTGGGTGCGGCCCTGTCGTAGCGGTTGCGCAAAGAGCGGAAAGACCACGGCCGCGTCGATTGCGGGGGCTACTCTCAATACAGATACGTTTATCGAAGGAGACAGGGTGAACAACTCATTGGCAACCAGTCCTGTGATGGAGGAGGGGGAGGCCCCTACGCCGACCGATCCCATCTTCAACCGACTGCTCAAGGACAGGATCATCTGGCTGGGGGACGAGGTCAAGGACGCCAACGCCAACGTCATCTGCGCACAGATGCTGATGCTGGCGGCCGAGGATCCCAAGAAGGATATCTGGCTCTACATCAATTCGCCTGGTGGCTCCATCACGGCGGGCATGGCAATCTACGACACCATGCAGCTGATCGAGCCCGACGTGGCTACGGTCGCAGTCGGTATGGCTGCCTCCATGGGCCAGTTCCTGCTCTCCAGCGGGGCCAAGGGCAAGCGCTTCGTCACCTCCCATGCTCGGGTGCTCATGCATCAGCCCTCGGGTGGCGTCGGAGGCACGGCCACTGATGTCAGGATCAACGCCGAACTGATCATGGACATGAAGCGCACGCTCTCCCAGCTGACGGCCGAGCAGACCGGCCACACCTTGGAAGAGATCTACCGGGACAACGAATACGATCATTGGTTCACGGCCCAGCAGGCCCTGGAGTACGGCTTTGTCGACCGGATCGTGACCACCCACGGCACTATGACCGCGGATCAAGGGAAGTGAGCACTCCACATGGCATCTGAAGAAGCGCAATTTGTAGCACGGGCCCGTCGACTGGCCGGCCCTCGCGGTTTGGCCGCCATGCCCGCCGATCGCTATGTGCTGCCGCAGTTCGAGGAGCGCACCCCCTACGGCTACAAGCGCCAGGACCCTTACACCAGGCTCTTCGACGACAGGATCATCTTCATGGGCGTCCAGGTGGATGACACCTCCTCGGATGACATCATGGCCCAGCTCCTGGTTCTGGAGAGCCAGGATCCCAACCGCGACGTGATCATCTACATCAACTCGCCGGGGGGATCCATGACGGCCATGACCGCCATCTACGACACCATGCAGTACATCAAGCCCGATGTGCAGACTGTCTGCCTGGGCCAGGCTGCCTCGGCTGCTGCCGTTCTGCTGGCCGCCGGCACCAAGGGCAAGCGCCTGATCCTGCCCAATGCCCGTGTGCTCATTCACCAGCCGGCCATGGAGCAGGACTTCGGCAAGGCCACCGAGATCGAGATCCAGGCCAGGGAGATGCTGCGCATGCGCACCTGGCTGGAGGAGACACTGGCCAAGCACACCGGCCAGGATGTGGAAAAGATCCGCAAGGATATCGAGGTGGACACCATTCTGACCGCCCAGCAGGCCAAGGGTTACGGGATGGTGGACGAGGTCCTGGAGCACCGCGATTAGCTCCGGTGACTGCGCACATGATTGATCGTCCGGATGGCGGCGGGCCCCTGGGGTCCACGGCCTCCGGACGTTTTTGGCATCATGGACGATGCCGCTCACATATGATTTCGGCGATTCTTGCGGATTCTCCGGGAAGGGAGAGCCATGGGCCGTGTGGTCAGCTACAATGACGGACTGAATCGCTGCGAGTTCTGCGGCAAGGACGAGCATCAGGTGCGTCGTCTGGTCAAGGGACCTTCCTGCGCAATCTGCGATGAATGCATACGCCTATGCGCACAGATCATCCAGGAGGATATGGCCAAGGATGCCGCCGATCAGCGGGTGTCCCTGCCTGCGCCCTCGAAGATATTCGCCTATCTAAACCGGTACGTCATCGGCCAGGAGGCCGCCAAGCGCACACTGTCGGTGGCTGTCTACAACCACTACAAGCGCGTAAACATGGATCTGGGCGACCGTGGCCGTGTTGCTGACACTGCGTTAGAGAGAAAGAATGCTGCCCCACGCGTCCAGGTGGACAAGTCCAACATCCTGCTCATGGGTCCCACCGGCGTAGGCAAGACCTACCTGGCACGAACCTTGGCAACCATCATGAACGTCCCTTTCGTCATTGTGGATGCCACCAGCCTGACCGAGGCGGGTTATGTGGGCGAGGACGTGGAGTCCGTCCTGCAGGGGCTGCTCCAGGCCGCCGACGGCAATATGGACCTGGCCCAGCGTGGGATCATCTACATCGACGAGATCGACAAGATCGCCAGAAAATCCGGGGAGAACACCTCCATCACCCGTGACGTGTCCGGCGAGGGGGTCCAGCAGGCCCTGCTCAAGATCATCGAGGGCACCCAGGCCCGTGTGCCGGTACAGGGTTCGCGGCGGCACGGCGATGTCCGCACGGTCGTCATGGACACGGCCAACATCCTCTTCATCTGCGGCGGCGCCTTCGTCGGTCTGGAGGAGATCGTCCGTCGGCGGCTGGGCCTGCGGGAGAGCGGATTCTCGGCTACTCAGGGCAGCGATAGGGTGCCCGACGACCGGGTCATGAGTCAGGTCAGGTCCGAGGACCTGGAACAGTTTGGCCTGCTTCCCGAGTTCGTGGGGCGGTTGCCGGTCATCTCAACCCTGGAGCCGCTGGGCGCCGATGAGTTGCGGCGGGTGCTGACCGAACCAGACAATGCCCTGGTCGACCAGTACCGGCGCATGTTCCTGGATGACGGGGCCGATCTGGTCTTCACCGATGCCGCCCTGGACCGTGTTGCCGCCATCGCCCTGGAGCGCAAGGTCGGCGCCCGAGGGCTGCGTGGAATCATCGAGCACACCTTGGAGGCGACCATGTTCGAGCTGCCCGACAGGACGGATGTCTCCCGTGTTGTGGTTGATGCCGATGCCGTGGAAGGGACCGGATCGCCCCGGTATGAGACCGGGCGAGGCATGTCAGAGGCTGCTGGTCGTCGTTTGGCCTGACCCCGCCGCGATGAGCGCCGCTGTTGGCCGGGCCCGATAGGATGATCATTGTTGCCGGAAGGGAGGCCCCATGGGTGCTCGTAGCGCTGTCGTGGTCACGCACAGCCGGGTCCGGGCAAGCGGCCACCTGGTTGACGAGGTTGAGGAGCAGCTGCGCCGGGACGGATTTCGCGTCTCGATTGTCGACAACATCGCCGCCCCGGAATTCGGCAGTCCCAGCCAGAAGGTGGCTGACGACACCGAGATCGTCATCGTCCTGGGCGGCGACGGGACCATTCTGCGGGCTGCAGAGCTGGTCAAGGGCACCCAGGTGCCCATCCTGGGGGTCAATCTGGGTCACGTGGGGTTCCTGGCCGAGTTCGAGAGCTTCCAGATAGGGGAGGCCATCCGCCGGGTGGCCGATCATGACTATTCCATCGACGAGCGGATGGTGGCCCATGTGGACCTGTGGATACCCGGAGCCGATCGACCACTGAGCGACTGGGCCCTTAATGACATGACCCTGGAACGATATGATCGGGGCAAGATGATCGAGGTATCGGTCCGAGTGGACGATGTGGAGATGAGCTCCTTCGGTTGCGACGGCATGATCGTGGCCACCCCGACCGGATCGACGGCCTATGCCTTTTCGGTGGGCGGGCCCATCGTCTGGCCGGATGCACAGTCGCTGCAGATGGTGCCCATAGCTGCCCACGCCCTCTTTGCCAGGTCCCTGATCATCGGCCCCAAGTCGCAGTTCACCCTGGATATTCTGGGTGATTCCCAATCGGCCGGCTGGATCTGCAACGATGGGCGCCGTCAACGGCCTGTGCCCAAGCGGTCCCGCATTGTGGTGCGACAGTCACACGACATCCTGCGTTTGGCCAGGCTGTCGGGAGTGCCCTTCACCAGACGGCTGGTCTCCAAGTTCGACCTGCCGGTGGTCGGCTGGAGGGAGCAGCATCGTCCCTCGGCGGCTGCGAACGGGCAGGACCAGGGGGAGCCGCCGGAGTCGAACAAGGAGCACTGATGCTGGAAGAGCTGGAAGTACGAGACCTGGGTCCCATCCACCATGCCCTGCTGTGCCCTGCTGCTGGCATGACGGCCATCACCGGGGAGACCGGGGCTGGCAAGTCCATGCTGCTCAACGCCATCAGGCTGATTTCAGGGTCCACCGCCCGTCCGCAACTCGTGTCGCCTGGAGCACACGAGTCCTGGGTCCAGGGGATTTTCGACGCCGGAAGGGCAGGAGCCGAGAATCCAGTGACCGCTGCCATAAGTGAGGCTGGCCTGCCCTCGGAGGATGAGGGGCAGATCTTCCTGGCGAGGACCATGCCTGTCAAGGGGCGTTCCCGTGCCGCCCTGAACGGCAGGACAGCACCTCGGGGCCTGCTGGAGGAGGTGGCTGGGATGCTGGTCACCGTCCATGGACAGGCGGATCAGATGCGTATGGCCAGTCCGGCCCGGCAGCGTGAATTTCTGGATGCCTATGCCGGTGACGGTCCGCAGCTGGAGGCTTTTTCCAAGGCCTTCAGGCAGTACCGACAGGCCCAGGACCATCTTGAGGAGCTGCGCAACCAGCAGTCCGGCGCTATGGCCCAGGCTGATTATCTCCGTGAATCCATCGCACGGATAGACCGGGTCGATCCCCATTCCGGCGAGGATCGTGAGCTCAAGGCCCAGCGGGACAGGATCGAGCACGCAGCTCAGATCAGTCAGGGAGTCATGGCCGCATTGTCCGCCCTGGACTCCGGCCAGATCGACCCGGATGCCGATGCACCTTCGGCTACGGCCTTGGTGGAACGGGCCATTGCCGCCCTGGAGGGCATCGGTGTGGAGGGGGTCTTTCAGGAGTCGGCCCAGCGGTTGCGGTCGCTGAATGCTGACCTGTCCGATCTGGTTTTCACCCTGAGCAGCCAGCTGGACGACGAGGGCCAGGAGGGCGACCTGGACAAGATCAACGCCCGCATTCACGATCTGGATGAGCTGACCCGACGCTGGGGGCCGGACATCGACGACGTTCTGGCCTGGCGCAAGAAGGCTGCATTTGAACTTGAGGACATGGATGCCTCACCCGAGAAGCTTGAGGAGCTTGAAGGTCAGGTTGAGCAACTTCGCGGAAGCGCTTTGAAGGCCGCTCGGAATCTGTCTGTGTCACGGGGCAAGGCTGCACGAAGGCTGAGCGAACTTGTCGACGGTGAATTGCGCTCCCTGGCCATGGCGGGTGCCGGGCTGGAGATCCGCGTCAGACCACGCCAGGACCAGGACATGGACGGGCATGGTCTGGATCAGATCGACTTTCTCTTCAGGCCGTATCCGGGTTCGGACCTGCTGCCCATGGGCAAGAGCGCCTCTGGCGGCGAACTCAGCCGACTCATGCTGGCCCTGGAGCTTGTGGCCGCCGAAGGCCGGACATCATCGCGGCCTGACGGGTCTGGCCATGGACATGCTGGCCGTGATTCCCAGGTCGGCGACCCGACGATGACCTTCATCTTCGACGAGGTGGATGCGGGCGTCGGCGGTCGGGCAGCTGTAGAACTAGGTCGGCGTCTGGCCCGGCTGGCGGTCACCGCCCAGGTGATCGTGGTCACCCACCTGCCGCAGGTGGCTTCCTGGGCCGATAGACAGTTCGTCGTGGCCAAAGGGCGTGAAGGCGGCGATGCCGTAGAGACCCTGGTTCGCCAGGTGGAGGGCGAGGACAGGGAGCGGGAGATCGCCCGGATGCTGGCCGGCAGCGAGTCCACGACCTCCCTGAAGCATGCCCGAGAGCTTCTGTCCTCCAGCAGGCTCCAGGTCCGATAGGTCTGGTTGTAGCCTCAACCTTGCCATGCCAAAGTTCCTCGATTCAGCGACTTTGAGAAGGTTTGCCGACTTTGTTGCGGGCGACTTTGCTGCCTTTGTGGCCGTGCCGCTGCTTGATTGACATCTGTCATTCTGTTGCTTTTTCATTCTGTTGCCTTGACAGCAGGCAATCGGCTGTAGATGACCGTGTGGTAACACCCGTGCTTGATTTTCGTTGATGACACCGTATCCGCCCTTGGCATGTGCAATGCGGCAACGACCTGGTCAACATGGATTTTGTCCGAAGCCCTGATTGGTCGGGATTTCAGCACTGCAGCGCCGTTTCTATGGAATCTGTGAATCACGTCCTGAGAAGATCGGCGGCAAAGTTTGTCTTCATGATCAAACTGTTATAGTGTATACATGAACACCGGTACAGCTCAGCCAGGGTCGTGCCGACCATCAATGAAAGGGGCTTGGATGAAACTGATCATCTCATCCCTGTCCGGACAGCCGATTTATCGGCAGATCGAGGACCAGATACGTTCGGCTATCCTGACCGGAGACCTGAAAGCAGGGGAGGGGCTGCCTTCCCTGCGACATCTCTCGCGAGAGCTCAGGGTCTCCGTGCTGACCGTGACCCGCGCCTATACCGAACTCGCCCAAGAGGGCTTGGTGGAGAACATCCAGGGCAAGGGGACCTTCGTGGCCGACAGTGGCGACCAGGTCATGCGGCGGCATCTGGAGGACCGCGTGCAGTCCCTGCTGGGCGAGGCGGTCGATACGGCTCGTCGGGCTGGCATGGAGCCGGATCGGATTCGCGGCCTGCTCGACGGCCTGCTGGGGGACAAGGGTTCCGCGCCCGCGTCCGAAGAAGGAAAGGAATAGCAGCATGTGTGCATCACCGCCGATGACGACTTCTGTTGAAGGGATCGACTATGCCCTGCGCGTCAGTGACCTTGGGAAAAGCTACGTCAAGGCTGACGGTACGGGTTTCCGTCTGCACCAGGTCACCATGGACCTGCCCATGGGCTACATCATGGGATTGATAGGCCCCAACGGCGCAGGCAAATCCACCCTGATTCGGCTCTTGCTGAATATGACCCGTCGAGACAGCGGAGAAATCAGCATTCTGGGCCGTGATCCCCTGAAACAGGAGGAGGAGGTCAAAGCAGACCTGGGTGTGGTCTTCGATTCCATTTATTTCCTGGAGACATGGAGGGTCAAGGCTGTCGAGCCAGTGATGGCACCCATGTATCCCTCTTGGAACAGTGATTGCTATCAGGACTATCTGCGTCGGTTCGGTCTGCAGGAAAACCGCAAAATCGGCAAACTCTCCCGCGGCATGCAGATGAAACTGATGCTGGCCGTCGCCCTCAGCCACGATGCAAGGCTCTTGATTCTGGATGAGCCCACCAGTGGTCTGGATGTCCTGGCCAGGGACGAGCTCATGGATATTCTGCTGGACTACATCGGGGACGGTCGTCACTCAGTGCTTTTCTCCACGCACATCACTGCGGATCTTGAACGGGTGGCTGACTTCGTCACCTACATCAATCGAGGATCTGTCTTCTACACCGGCCCCAAGGACGAGTTGATGGAGGCTTTTCAGATAGTGAGAGGAGGACCGGACGATCTGGCTAGAGCACAAATGCCGCATCTGATGGGCTTGCAGCGTTCCGCCACAGGTTTCGAGGCTTTGGTGCCCACTGAACACTTGAAGGATTTTCTGGCATCGGCTTCCCCTGCCGCCGTGGAGCCTTCGGATGGCCGCTACCTGGTGGAGCGGGCCGACTTTGACAACATCATCAGACTGACCGCGGGCTCACCTGCCGCGACCGACAGGAATAAGGAGGTGGAGTCATGAAGGCGATAGCCAAGCAGATCAGGTTGGACATGCAACGTTTCTCAGGAGCAGGGAGAACCTGGGTCGGTGTGATAATTTTCATGTCCGTTCCTCTCATCGGAATCCTGCTGAACCTGGTCATGGCCCTGACAGGCAATGACGGGGAAGATGCACGGACTGCGTTGACGGGAGCAGTAACCAGCATGGGAATCGGACTGCTTGTAGGCCTGGTATTCGGTATGTTCGTCGATTTCAGCAATACGGCAATTCGTTTGAACGGTCTGCTGCCCATAACACGTGATCACCAGGTATTCGGACGCTATGCTGCTGTGATTCTGCTGGTTCTGGTTCAGTCTTGCGGCTATGCAATATTCTTCTTCTACGCTACTGATTCATTTTTGCATGGTCAGGACCATTGGCGCGACACTGTCTTGTTTGCTTCGGGGTTGTTCCTGTTGGAGTCTTTGCTCTTTGCGGTAGCTACACCCTTGTTTTATTGGCTGGAGCCAGTTAAGGCAATGATAGTCTTCCTGGCGCTTCTTGGTTTGGTGCCAATCGCGGCCCTCATCGGCAGTTTGCTGCCCTTGGACTGGGGGACCTTCTGGAATTCAATCATGCGATTTTTGACTTCCGACCTGTGGCGGCCGATGTTCCTCGGGCTGGCGGTGATTCTGGCGGCTGATATGGTTTCGATAGCCATATCTCGCAAGGTCTATGCCAGGAAGGAGATCTGAGTCAATTCGCTCAGGCTTCAGGACTGCATGACCGCGTGGCGGACGTAGTCGGACATGTCCCCTGGATCGATGCAGTCCTGGAAGCGTACAGGTGCGTTTTCCAGGGTGCGCAGAGCCTTGGGGGGCCTGGTGTTGGTGGACTCGGCCAGGATGTCCATGCAGTCGAAGTCGCTGTCCGGGGTCTCCAGGCCCAGGGATTGGCAGACCACCCGGGGGAACTTGTAGGGGCTGGCTGTGGACAGCAGCACCCGGGGCACGGCAGGATCCCTGTCGGTCTGCCCGGTCATGACCTGGTAACCGCAGGCCGTGTGCGGATCGATCAGGTATCCACGGTCCTCCCAGCAGCCGCTGATGGCTGAGGCCACCTGGTCCTCGTCGGCCCAGCCGCAGGAGAAGAGCCCGCGGATTCTGGTCAGCAGGGCCTCAGGCACCTGGTAGCGTCCTGTGGACTCCAGGTCGGCCATAAGCGAGGCGATCAGTTCGGTGTCGCCGCCGGCCATGTAGTAGAGCATCCGCTCCAGGTTGGAGGAGATCAGGATGTCCATGCTGGGGGAGGTGGTGGTGTAGAAGGGGCGGTTGCGATCATAGACGCCGCTGGTCAGGAAGTCGTTGAGGACCCGGTTGCGGTCCGAGGCCACGGTCAGGCGGGCCACCGGAAGGCCCATCATCTTGGCATAGTATCCGGCCAACACATCGCCGAAGTTGCCGGTGGGCACGCAGAATTCGACCGGATCCCCGGGTCTGATCACCCCCCGTTCCATCAGGGACCCGTAGGCCCGGAAGTAGTAGACGACCTGCGGAGCCAGGCGGCCCACGTTGATGGAGTTGGCCGATGAGAGAACGGTCGAGGCTTTCTCCTCCAGTTCACCAGCCAGATCGGTGTCGGCAAAGATGGACTTGACTGCGGACTGGGCATCGTCGAAATTGCCCCGAACCGCACAGACCTGGAGATTGCCGCCCTCCTGGGTGACCATCTGCAGGCGCTGGATCTGGCTGACCTTGCCCTGCGGGTAGAAGACGGTGATGCCCGTGCCCGGCGCGTCTGCGAATCCGGCCAGTGCCGCCTTGCCCGTGTCTCCGGAGGTGGCCGTAAGCACCATGATCCGTTCGCCATCCTCCCCGGCCAGGGCCATCAGTCTCGGCAGAAGCTGCAAGGCCACATCCTTGAAGGCCGAGGTGGGCCCGCGGAAGAGCTCCAGTACGAAGTCGTTGCCGCCCAGGTCCACCAGAGGGGTTATTGCCGGATCGGACCACTGTTCTCCGTAGGCTGCGTCCAGGCAGGAGTCCAGCTGAGCGGAAGAGTAATCGCTCAGCAGTCCCGAAAGGACCAGTTTGGCCGTGCCCTTGTAGTCCAGGCCGGCAACCGTGGCAGGGTCGATGGTCAGTGCGTCCAGTCCATCGCTGACGTAGAGTCCGCCGTCAGGGGCCAGGCCTCGTCTGATGGCCTGCTTGGACTGCAGCTGCTCCTTGCCGCCTCGGGTGCTGTGGTATGTGCTCATGGTTGCCTGCCCCTCCGCCATGTCGCCGAACTGATCATTACCAGGGCATTCTACCCCGTGCAGGGGTCCGAACCATGGCCTTGCTCGGCTCGCGGAGGAAACTGTCTGTGGACGCCAGGGCCTGCCAGGGGTCGGCATGGCGTACAGTGTTGCCCACCAGCCCCTGTATCCGAGGCTGTACGTTACAGACAAAGGAGCGACCCATGGTCGAAGAGAACCCGGTACAGCAATCCTACGATGTCCTGAACTCTTCGATCTCGCAGGTGGATCCGGAGATCGCTGCATTGTTGGATGGCGAGTTGGAGCGTCAGCGGGGCGGTCTGGAGATGATCGCCTCGGAGAACTTCGTGCCCAAGGCCGTCCTGCAGGCCCAGGGATCCGTGCTGACCAACAAGTACGCCGAGGGCTATCCCGGCAGACGCTACTACGGCGGATGCGAGTGGGTGGACCAGGTCGAGAACCTGGCCCGGGACCGTGCCAAGGCCCTGTTCGGCGCCGAATATGCCAACGTCCAGCCGCATTCGGGTGCCCAGGCCAACGCCGCCGTCTACCAGGCCCTGATCAAGCCCGGCGACACCGTGCTGGGCCTGGCCCTGGACCACGGTGGCCACCTGACCCACGGTATGAAGATCAACTTCTCCGGACGTTTTTACCACGCTGAGTCCTACGGGGTCGATCCGGACACCTTCCGCATCGAGCCCGAGATCATCCGTCAGCGGGCCCTGGAAACTCATCCGGCTTTGATCATCGGCGGATGGAGCGCCTACCCGCGCATTGAGGACTTTGCAGCCATGAAGGAGATCGCCGACGAGGTGGGAGCCAAGTTCTGGGTGGATATGGCCCACTTCGCGGGTATGGTGGCAGCCGGTCTGCATCCCAGTCCGGTGCCCTATGCCGATGTGGTCTCCTCCACGGCCCACAAGACCCTGGGCGGACCCCGCTCCGGGTTCATCCTGGCCCGTCAGGAGTATGCCAAGAAGCTCAACTCCTCGGTCTTCCCCGGCAACCAGGGCGGCCCGCTCATGCATGTGATCGCCGCCAAGGCTGTGGCCTTCAAGCTGGCCGGTACGCCTGAATTCAAGGAGCGGATGGAGCGCACCCTGGAGGGCGCCAAGATTCTTGCTGAGCGTCTGATGGCCAAGGATGTGGCTGACAACGGCATCACCGTGCTCACTGGAGGGACGGACGTCCACCTGGTCATGGTGGATCTGCGCAACAGCGAGATGGACGGCCGTCAGGGGGAGGACCTGCTGGCCAAGATCGGCATCACCGTCAACCGCAATACGGTGCCCTTCGATCCGCGCCCGGCATCTGTGGCCTCTGGTCTGCGCATCGGAACCTCCGCCCTGGCCACACGCGGCTTCGGCCCGGCCCAGTACGAGGAGGTGGCCGACGTGATCGGCACTGCGCTGGCCCAGGGTCCCCAGGCGGATCTGGATGCCCTCAAGGCCCGGGTGGATCGGCTGGTCGAGGCCTTCCCGCTCTATCCTGAGCTGGATCAGACCCACTGATCGGCCCTTGAAGGAGGGAGGCGCAGCAATGCCCTCCCTCCTCCTGTCGTCATTGCCCTCGCTGAGGGTTACAATCGGTACAGAATATGGGTCTGGCGGACCCGCGATGGCGAAAGGATCTGACGAACATGAGTGAAAACGAGAACTCCGATCGTCAGGATGTGTTCGATCGGGTTTGCGCCATGGCCGATGCGGCGGCCGCTGCACAGGCAGGTCTGGCGGGCATGACCGGCCAGGCCAGGAACGCTCTGCTGCTGGCCTTGGCTGATGCGCTGATCGATCAGGCCGATCAGATTACCGCAGTCAATGAGCAGGATTGCACCCAGGCTTTTGAAGAAGGAATGAGCGCCGGTCTGATCGACCGTCTGCGCCTGGACAAGGTTCGTATCGCGGACGCCGCCCGGGGCGTGCGCATGGTGGCGGGGCTGACCGATCCCCTGGGCGAGGTGGTTCGCGGCCATGACATGCCCAACGGCATGCGGCTCAATCAGGTGCGTGTCCCCCTGGGCGTGGTGGCCATGATCTACGAGGCCCGGCCCAATGTGACCATCGATGTGGTGGCCCTCTGCCTCAAGTCCGGCAATGCGGCCCTCCTGCGAGGGGGTCACGCGGCCCAGCGCACCAACCGCGCCCTGGTGGAACTGATAGGCGGGGTGCTTCGTGAGCAGGGGTTGGATCCGGCTCTGGTGGCTTCCGTGGACCGATACGGTCGCGATGGGGCCCAGGCCCTGATGAAGGCACGCGGTCATATCGATTTGCTGGTGCCCAGGGGTGGCCGAGGGCTGATCCGCAGCGTAATTGAGCAGGCCACCGTGCCCACCATCGAGACCGGGGCTGGCAATGTCCATATTTACGTGGACCGATCGGTGGACATAGATCAGGCCATCCCCATCATCGTCAACGCCAAGACCCAGCGGGTGGGCGTCTGCAACGCCGCTGAGAAGCTGATCGTCCACAGGGATGTGGCCGCTGAATTCCTGCCCCGCGTGGCCCAAGCGCTGACGCAGGCCCAAGTTGAGCTGCACCTGGATGCGGTCTCCATGGACATCCTCGCCGGGCATGGTTTGCCTGAAGAACTGCTGGTTCGCGCTGAGGAAGCCGACTGGGACCGTGAGTATCTGGATCTGAAGATGGGGGTGCGTGTGGTCGACTCCCTGGATCAAGCCATCGATCACATCAACCGTCACTCCACCGGTCACACCGAGGCCATCCTGGCTCGGGACTACGAGGCCGTGGAGGAGTTCTCCCGTCGGGTGGATTCGGCCGTGATCATGGTCAATGCTTCGACCAGATTCACCGACGGCGGCATGTTCGGCATGGGCGCTGAGCTGGGCATCTCCACCCAGAAGCTGCATGCTCGAGGACCCATGGGCTTGCAGGAGCTGACCACTACCAAATGGATCGGTTACGGCAGGGGGCAGGTGCGGCCGTGAACGAGAAGATCGAAGAGCTCTTCCAGCGCGAGCATGACAATCCGCGCATCTGGCTGAGGGTGGCTTCAGAGCGGCTGAGCCTGCTGCGGTACGTCTTTCTGGTGCAAATCGAGGATGGCATCCCGGATGCAGACCAGCGCTCCTGCCTTGAGTACGCCGACGCTGTCCTGATTGGCTGGCCTGACGAGCATGCCGATGATGTGTACGACCTTGACCAGGACCAGCTCAATCAGGTCAGGCACAACATCACCGTCATGGAGGAGCGGGTGCCGGTCTTCCGCAAGCAGGAGCAGGAGGGGCGCATCGCTGACCTGTCCGATTCATTGGTAGCTGTCACCGGATGCGTGGCTCAGGTTCGTCGGGCCTACCAGCCGGGCTTCCCCCTGCCCACCTACTCCGAGATCCGCCGCGTGGTTCAGGAGGAGTGGAATGCCGACATGGAGCGGATCGATCCTGACCGGGTCAACCCCAGCGCCGAGCAGATGCGCCAGGAGGCCAAGTCAGAGAACGAGGAGAACGCCTCGGAAGCCAGACGGGAGGGCGAGCAGGGGTGAACCGGATGATGTCTGAACTGTCCAAGGAGGAGGAATCCGGGCAGGAGCCATCAGATATTGACGGATCCTGTAGGCCTTCTCACCATAACCGCCGACCCCGGGTGGGGATCATGGGCGGCACCTTCGACCCCATTCACAACGGCCACTTGGTGGCTGCCTCGGAGGTGGCATGGGTCTACGACCTGGATGAGGTCATTTTTGTGCCCACCGGCCGTCCGGCCTTCAAGCTGAACAAGACGGTGACCAATGCTGAGGACCGCTATCTGATGACCGTGATCGCCACGGCCTCCAACCCCAAGTTCACCGTCTCCCGGGTGGACATTGAGCGTCCTGGCATCACCTACACCGTGGACACCTTGCGCGACATCAAGCGGATGCGTCCCGACAGCGACCTCTTCTTCATCACCGGGGCGGACGCTGTGGCCGAGATCATGCGTTGGAAGGATGCCAACCGGATGTGGGATCTGGCCAAGTTCGTCGCCGTCTCCAGGCCCGGCTACTCCTCCAGCCTGGACGACCTTCAGGTGCCTGCCCAGCGGGTGGATACCCTGGAGATTCCGGCCCTGTCCATCTCGTCCACAGATGTGCGCCGTCGTTCGGCCAGGGGCATGCCGGTCTGGTACCTGGTTCCGGACGGGGTGGTGCAGTACATCAACAAACACGGGCTCTACCGCTCGGCTTCCTGAGCTTCGCATGCTGTCGGACTTGCCAACACGGACAGCCCGGCTGTGTCAGCGCGCGCCATTATTATGGAGGCTGTCCGCTTCAGCGAAAACAACGTTTGGAGATATGGTGAGCGCGATACTCAAAGGCAGACCAGGAAAAAATCTCATACTTGTCACAGGCCGGGCCCATCCCAGACTCGCGGCGGACGTGGCCGATCAACTCGGCATCGACGTCCTGGAGACGACAGCCTACGACTTTGCCAACGGCGAGATGTATGTGCGTTATACGGAGTCGGTGCGCGGTGCGGATGTCTTCGTCCTACAGACCCACTCAGACCCGGTCAACAAGTCCATCATGGAACAGCTGATCATGATCGACGCCCTCAAGAGGGCCTCGGCGCGATCCATCACCGCAGTCTGCCCGCTCCTGGGCTACTCCCGTCAGGACAAGAAGCACCTGGGGCGCGAGCCCATCTCCTGCCGGCTCATGTTCGACCTGCTCAAGACGGCTGGCGCGGACCGGATCATGTCGGTTGACCTGCACGCCGCCCAGTCCCAGGGCTTCTTCGATGGGCCAGTGGACCATCTGATCGCCATGCCTGTGTTGGTGGATTATGTGCGCGACCGTATGGACCTGTCCAAGGTGGCCGTGGTCTCGCCAGATGCCGGCCGCATCCGGGTGGCCGAACAGTGGGCCCAGCGCCTGGGAGGCGTGCCGCTGGCCTTCATCCACAAGACCCGTGACATCACCCAGCCCAACAAGGCCGTGGCCCACCGGGTGGTGGGCGACGTGCGCGGCCTGGACTGCGTACTGGTGGACGACCTGATCGACACCGGCGGCACCATTGCCGAGGCCTGCAATGTGCTGGATGAGGCCGGCGCCAACTCCATCACTATCGTGGCCACCCATGGCGTCATGTCCGGGCCTGCCGTGGAACGGCTCAAGTCCTGCAAGGCCAAGGAGGTCATCCTGACCGACACGGTCCCCATCCCCCAGGAGAAGCGTTGGGATGGCCTGACCGTGCTATCCATCGCACCCCTGCTGGCCTCGGCCATCAAGGCGGTCTTCGAGGACGGCTCGGTGGCCCGGCTCTTCGACACCTATCCTGCCCATCACGGCCAGGGCTTCCTCTTCGCTTGACGCCCTGCCTGCGCGGCATGGCGTGGCGTAATCGTCCGGCTGTGGCATAATGAACCTGGCGGTGCCTGAAGGGTTCCGCCTTTCCCCCATGGTGTAAAGGCAGCACACGGGTCTTTGGAACCCTTAGTCTTGGTTCGAATCCAGGTGGGGGAGCTTACGCTCGCCGATTCCGGTCGGAGACGGCCTCCTTGGGGTCGGTGACCAACCGAAAGGAACTGTCTTGGCAGTCAAGAAGATCGAAACCTGGCTCACCGACATGGACGGCGTGCTGGTGCACGAGAACACGGCCCTGCCCGGAGCTGCCGAATTCATCGACACCCTCAAGCGCAACAACCGCCAGTATCTGGTACTGACCAACAATCCGATCTACACCCCTCGTGACCTTTCGGCCCGCCTTGGCCGTTCGGGCATCGACGTGCCCGAGGATCGGATCTGGACCTCTGCGCTGGCCACTGCCGACTTCGTATCCCGGACCATGCCCCGGGGATCGGCCTATGTGATCGGCGAGGCCGGACTGACCACGGCCCTGCACGAGGCCGGCTTCATTCTTTCCGACATCAAACCGGACTATGTGATCCTGGGCGAGACCCGGACCTACTCCTTTGAGTCCATCACCACAGCCATCCGCCTGATTCTGGGCGGCGCCCGCTTCATCTGCACCAACCCGGACGCCACAGGCCCCAGCGAGAACGGCGTCCTGCCGGCAGCCGGCGCTGTGGCGGCCCTGGTGACCAAGGCCACCAACCGGGAGCCCTACTTTGTGGGCAAGCCCAATCCGATCATGTTCCGCACGGCCCTGAACAGGGTGGGCGGCCACTCCGAGACCACGGCCATGATCGGCGACCGGATGGACACCGACGTGGTGGCCGGAGTCGAGGCCGGCCTGAACACTTTCCTGGTGCTGACCGGCATCACCACACGATCCGAGGTGGAGACCTTCCCCTACCGCCCGGACCAGGTGGTGAACTCCATTCAGGATCTGATCGACATCGCCGAGAGCGGGGTGGTGGAGTTTTGAGCGGCGGGCAGACACTGACCGCTGGCATCATCCTGGCCGCAGGCGAGGGTACCCGCATGCACTCTGCCCATCCCAAGGTTCTGCACACCCTGGCCGGCAAGACCTTCCTGCAGAGGGTCATGACTTCGGTGACCGCCCTCAATCCCGAGCTGACGGCCGTGGTGGTTCACCATCAGGCCGACCTGGTGGCGCAGGCTGCCCGCTCCTACGATTCCCAGGTGCGCATCGTGCGTCAGGACAGCCGACCGGGAACGGGGCGTGCGGTCCAGTGCGCCGTGGACCAGCTGGATGGTGAGCTCCGGCATGACGGCCAGGTGCTGATCGTCGCTTCGGACATGCCCCTGCTTGACGCGGACACGCTGCACAGCCTGCTCGACTACCATGTCAGTTCCGGCGACGGGGCCACCGTGCTGACCGTCAATTTGGACGACCCCACCGGATATGGCCGCATCATTCGCGACCAGGATGGACGGGTACTGCGCATCGTCGAACAGCGGGACGCCACCGGTACCGAGTTGGCCGTCAAGGAGGTCAACACCTCCGTCTACGTCTTCGAGACTGATCTGCTGCGACAGGCGGTCCGCGGTCTGGACGACAGCAACGCCCAGGGGGAGTTCTATCTGACCGATGCCCTGGAGACGGCCCGCCGTCTGGGTAGGGTGGGGGCCTTCGCCGCGCCTGATCCGCTCAAGGTCGAAGGCATCAACGACAGGATTCAGTTGGCTGATCTGGCCAAGGCCCACAACCTGAGGGTCTGCCAGGAGTTCATGCGCCAGGGCGTGACCATCCTGGACCCGGCCACCACCTGGATCGAGGACGACGTGGTCATCCAGCAGGATGCCGTCATTCTGCCCGGATGCTTCCTGCAGGGTCATACCGAGATCGCCTCGGACGCGGTCATCGGCCCCTATACCACCCTGATTGACGCCATCGTCGAGCCGCAGGCCAAGGTGGAGCGTTCCCGCGTGCAGGAGACCCGAATCGGGGCCAGGGCCAACATCGGTCCCTGGACCTACCTGAGGGCTGGCAACATCCTTGCCGAGGACACCAAGGCCGGGGCCTTCGTGGAGATGAAGAAGGCCACCATCGACCATGGGACCAAGGTGCCCCATCTTTCCTATGTGGGGGATGCCCATATAGGCCACGACAGCAACGTGGGAGGCGGGTCCATCACGGCCAACTATGACGGCGTGCACAAGAACCGCACCGAGATCGGCTCGGAAGTGCATGTGGGCGCAGGGAACCTCTTCGTGGCACCCGTCCAGGTGGGCGACGGGGTTACGACCGGAGCAGGATCGGTCATCCGCCATCCGGTCGAGGACGGGGCCATGGTCTATTCCACCAACGACCAGCATGAGGTTCCGGACTGGAAGCCCGCCTGGGAGCGGTAACCTTGACAGCATCTGCTTCACAACAAGGAAAGGCGTGACAAGTGCCAGCATTGCAGGAATCCATCGACGCGGTCCGGGTGGCCGCTCGGGCCGCCAACGATGTCAAGGCCATGGACGTAGTGGCCTTCGACGTCTCCCAGCCCATTGCCATCACCGACATCTTCATGGTGGCCACGGGCAGCAACGAACGCCAGGTCCTGGCCATAGCCGAGGAGGTGGAGAAGCAGCTCCATCTGCAGAAAAACCTGGATCCGCGCTCGCGGGAGGGCGTCCAGGAGGCCCAGTGGGTTCTGCTGGACTACGGTGACTTCGTCATCCACATCATGCACAAGCAGGCCCGGGCCTACTACGACCTGGAACGGCTTTGGAAGGACTGCCCCCAGATCGACCTGCAGCTGGAGCACCCCTTCACCCTTAAGGATGATGACCCGGACGGCCAGCTGGCCTCCAAGGCGGACGATCTGAATGGGGATGATCTGCGCAGCCGTTTCGTTGACCCACAGGAAAACCATGACTGACTCGGATACAGCCGTGCAGGATGGACGGCATGTGCGCTCCATGACCGTGGTCCGCCATGGGCAGACCTCATACAACGCAGGGCACCGGATGCAGGGTCAGATCGACATCCCCCTGAACAGCGTTGGCCGCTGGCAGGTGGAGAGGACAGCCGAAGAGCTCCGCGCTGAGTATGTGGACGGCGCACCCCAAGACCGTCACCTGCTGGTGGTCTCCTCCGACCTGGGCCGGGCCGCAGCTACCGCTCATGCCTTCGCCGACCCCTTGGGCCAGACGGTCCATCTTGATCCCGGGCTGCGTGAACGCGGCTTCGGCGAGTGGGAGGGAGCCAGCGCCGAGGAGGTTCGTCAACGTTGGCCTGAGGATTACGAATCCTGGTCCCGGGGCGCCGGGGGAGAGCTGCTCCACGGTGCCGAGACCAAGGCCCAGGTGGGCAAACGAGGCCTGGAAGCCCTGAACCGGTGGATCCACCGTGCTGGCCCGGACACGGATCTCATGGTCTTCACCCATGGGTCCTTCATTGCTGAGGCTCTCCAGGCCTTGCTGGGCATGGCCAACGCATATCCTGAATATCTGGGCCTGGTCACCATGCGCAACGCCCACTGGGCGCGATTGATGCCACGGGATCTGCCGGACGGCGGTCTGCGCTGGTCCATGATTGATTACAATCGCGGTCCGGCCATCGCCATGCGGGGGGACTGGAACAATCCCCGGGGGCTGGTCCAGACCGACTGAGGTCCTTGGGCGGTCGGACGACCATCACAGTATCGCCATGACCACCAGCTACCATAAGAGCGCAGCAACCAGCCGTTGGATCAAAAGGGGTCGGAGTGAAGCAGTTCTTTCATGACATTTCCTGGGCGCAGATCATCGCCGGCGCTCTTGCAGCCATGACCTCCTTCTGGCTTGCCGCCAAGATCGGCGTGGCGGGATCCATCATCGGCGTGGCCATCGGTTCCATCGTCTCTGCCGTGGCCTCGCAGATCTACAAGAATGTTCTGGAAGCCTCTGGCCAGAAGCTGCAGGAGTCCGTGGTCGGCGGTGCTGACCAGGACGATGACGACTCCAGGGCTGACTCGGATGCCGATTCGGGCGCCGATGGGCAGACCACCACCTTGCCTGCCCAGGGTAAGGGTCATTCGGACAAATCCAGCGATGCTGCCGACGGATCCACCCAGGTCATGGCCCCGGTGGATGGGTCCACCCAGGTCATGCCCCCTGTCAATGACGAAAAGTCGGCAGCCAAGACCGGCAGGACCGTTTCGTCCAGCAATGGTCCACGGACGCATGCGGCCTCCATGACGGCAAACAGCAGGAAGAAGCTGGATCAGCGCCGACGCAATGTCATCATTGTCTCCGTGGTCAGCGCCCTGGTGGCCGTACTGCTTTCCGCTCTGGCCATCAATGCCCTGACCAAGGGCGAAGGCACCGACAAGGTGGTTCGCAACGTGGTCAGCCCGCCGACCAGCCAGACGGTAACCCCCAGCGAGGAGGAGACCCCCTCCAAGCCAGCGCGGCGCACAGAGGAGCCTGAATATCAGACGACCCCGAGTGCCCCTCAGAACCAGCCCTCTGGCTCGAATCAGAACCAAGGCAGCGAACAGGGATCCGGGCAGAGTCAACCGCAGGGAGGGAACCCCACGAGCTCGCCTTCGCCGTCTGCCGACGCGACCAGCTCCACGCCAAGTCCCTCAAGCACGGCTCCTACGCCACAGTCGTCACCGACGAGCACGACCAGTCCATCTCCTCGTAACTGACCTGTCAGTCGGCGCGGCACACCCATCCCACCATGTAATGTGACTAGGGTCACTTTCGGGCGGTCCAAGAGGCCCGTCCCTAAGGATCTGGTCCCGAAGGCGGGATCAGCGATGAGAAAGGTGTGTATATGCGTAAGGTTCTGTGCTCTCCAGGCTCCTATGTTCAGCAGGAGGGCGCCATGGGAAAGCTGGCCGGAGAATACGCGGCTCTGGGCACCAAGGGCGCCCATCTGATCGTCGATCCGGTCATCGACGGGCTCTACCACGACGACATCGTCGCCTCCTTTGAGCACGATGGGATCCCCTACGAACTGATGAAATTCGGCGGCGAGTGCTCCATGGAGGAGATCGACCGTCATCGTGACCATTTGGGCGGCAGTGACGCGGTTATCGGCATCGGCGGCGGCAAGACCCTGGATACCGCCAAGGCCGTGGCCCACTTCGCCCACCTGCCGGTTATGATTGTGCCCACGGCGGCCTCCTCGGATGCGCCTTGCTCAAGGCTGTCCGTACTCTACACGCCTGAGGGTGTCTTCGACCGTTACCTGCCCCTGCCCGCCAATCCCAACGTGGTCCTTATGGATACCGACGTGATCGCCAAGGCTCCGGTGCGCTTCCTGGTATCAGGGCTGGGCGATGCCTTCGCCACCTACTACGAGGCAGCCGCCTGCGTCCAGTCGAACGCGGTGACCATGACCGGGGGGCACGCCACCATGGCCGCCTTCGCCCTGGCCCGTCTCTGCCGCGACACCCTGCTGGAGGATGGGGTCAAGGCCGTGGCCGCTGCCAAGGCCGGTGTGCGCACAGCCGCCCTGGAGAAGATCATCGAGGCCAACACACTGCTGAGCGGTCTGGGCTTCGAGAGCTCCGGCCTGGCTGCAGCCCACGCCATTCATGACGGAATGACCGCCCTGGAGGGCACTCACTCCATGTTGCACGGCGAAAAGGTGGCCTTCGGTACCCTGGCCCAGCTGGTCCTTGAGGATCGGCCCCTGGAGGAGACCCGCAAGGTCTACGACTTCTTCCGGAGCGTGGGTCTGCCCACCTCCCTGGAGCAGATCGGCATCGGACAGGCCAGCGAGGAGGATTTGCTCAAGGTCGGCGAGCACGCCTGCGGCCCTGACGAGACCATGGGCAATATGCCCTTCGAGGTGACCCCCACCGACGTGGCTCACGCTCTGCGTGCAGCCGATCAGCTCGGCAAGCAGCTCTGAGTTCTCTTGCTCTGATCCATCTGTAAAGGCCAGGCGGCCACCGGCATGAAGTCGGCGGCCGCCTGGCCTTTGACTGGTTTTGCGCTGGTCACCTTTGCAGGGAGGCGGCAGCCTTTCGTATGGCTTCCTCATCAGGGCAGGTAGCTGGACCGGGCTGTGTAGTGGAAAGGGCCCCTGCGCAGTTGGCCAGTGTCAGCGCCTCCTCGATGGGCAGGCCTTGGAGGATGCCCGCGCAGAGGACGCCCGAGTGGGCATCGCCTGCACCGTTGGTGTCTATGGCATGGACCTGCGGGGTCGGAATGTATTGGCTCTGCCTTGCATCCTTGGGTTGGCAGTACCAGGCACCACGGGCGCCGGCCCTGAGAACCACCGGACTGTCCAGTTTCAGCGAGAGCGAACGGCAGACGGATTCCGGCTCGGTTGCATTGCCGGTTTCGGATCGGCACTCCAGACGCTGAGCCAGGATTGGTCCCTCGCGTTCATTCAGCGACCAGATCGGATGCAGTCCGTTGACAGTATCAAGCACATCCAGTGCAATATCGGCCACCATGGGTCCCAGGTCGAAGAGCACAGGGAACCCTTCGCCCTGGTGTAAGTGTGCGAATCCGACCAGGCTCCGGGTGTTGTCCTTGTGGCAGAAGGAATACCCGCTCAGGTAGATGACATCACCGGAAACCAGGTTCATGCCTTCGTAGGTGCCCTCCGGCACCTGGGTCTCTGCGCCCCTTGCCGACACAAAGGTGCGTTCGCCCGAGGGCTCGATCATGGCTACCGAGTATCCGGTATCACAGTCATCCAGCACAGGCCCTTGGGCGGGAACCTGCAGGGCGGCAAGGGCTCCACGGGCCATGTCCGCCATCGGACCTGTGCCGATCGCCCCCATGTAGGCTATCGGCGCCCCCATCTGCCTGGCTGCGCGAATCACGTTGTATCCACCGCCGACTTTGATGGCGCTTCGTCTGGCGAAAATATCCCCTCCGCGTTCCGGGAGGTGGTCGATGTCCATGCTCAGGTCCACCACCACCTGACCGAGATGGAGGATCCTCGGCTCAGTCATGGCTCTTGCCCCTCATCGCCAGGGAATCCTTGGAGAGGAGGTGCAAAATGGCGTAGAGAATCCCTCCCAGGAGGAGGGATACCAGCCATGCCAGGCCGTTCCTGCCCAGGAAACTGCCGGCCAGGGGTCCCGAGAACCAGACCTCGTCCTTGGAGACCTGGGCCGTCACGAACAGGAAGCCGACGACTATTCCGACCAACCAGCCGATGATGGCTGGGAGGTTGACGCCGTGCCAGTACCAGTAGGGGGAATCGGCTTGAAGGTTCAGAAGACCGTCCGAATCGTAGCGCTTGCGGAAGATCATATCTGACAGGAAGATGCCTGCCCAGGTGCTCAGCGGCACTGCCAGCAGGGAGATGAAGGTGACAAAGGGGCCGTAGAACCCGTCGGAACCCAGCGTGAAGTACAGGGCTCCGCAGGTGGTTACCACCACGTCGACCACGACCGCGTAGACGCGGGGAATTCTGATGCCCAGGGTGATGGTGGTCAGGCCAGCAGAATATACGGAAAGGTTGTTGGACATGAGCAGCCCGGCGAATGCGGCAATCAGATAGGGGATTGAGACCCAGGCGGGCAGAGCGCTTCGAACCGCGGCGACCGGATCGGCGGCGGAGGCAATGGTGGAGTTGCCGGCTGTCAGGACCGATCCCAGACCGATGACGACCACCAGGGGGATGCCGGCGCCCGCCGCTGCGGTCAGGACCAGAGAGCCGGATTTCACCGAGGTCTTCTGGTAGCGGGCCATGTCTGCGCCTGAGTTGACCCAGCCGATGCCCGTCCCCGCGGCTATGGTGTCGACACCAATCAGGAATGTACCGGCTGAGCCGGGGGCATTGCCGATGAAGGAGGACCAGTCGACGGTCGTGGCCAGATAGATGGCCACCAGCAGGGTGAGGGCTCCAAATATCCAGGTGGCCCACTTCTGCACGGTGAGAATGAAGGCATGGCCGGCGGCCGAGACCACCACGGTCAGGGCTACGAAGACGGCGATGCAGGCAAAGGTCAGGAAGGGGGAGCGCTTGGCATCGGCCGAGGTGCCGAAGATGATGGCGATCAGGGAGAGCAGTGCAAAGGCACCGGTCATCGTGTTCACCGTCTCCCAGCCCAGTCTGGACAGCAGGGCCACCAGGGTGGGGCCTGCATTGCCTCTGACGCCGAAAATGGCCCTGGACAGGGTCAGCGTAGGGGCGCCGCCCCTTCTGCCGGCTATGGAGATGATGCCGACCAGGGCGAAGGATCCGAAGGCTCCGATGGTCGTGGCGAGCACGGCCTGCCAGAGGTTGAGGCCCTGGGCAATCAGGGTAGCTCCCAGAGGGATCCCCAGAATCGAGATGTTGGCGGCGAACCAGACCCAGAAGAGCTGGCCGGGCGACCCGTTCCTCTGGTCCTCGGGCACGGGCTCGATGCCCCTTTGCTCCACCCTGGAGAGGATGGTGCCCTCTTTTGGCGCAGTTGACATGGATTGTCTCCTTTGACTCAAGATGTACCGAATGTAGTGGTGGATTGCCTGGATTCTACATTTTTGCATTACCGACTGGTTCGGTCTTATCGGTTTTACGCTTTACTGCCTTAGGGCAATCAGGCCTCGAGCTGTATGCTGCAGGTCGAGGTGGGATACCGAAGCCACCTGGGAGCAGAGTGCAGGGTCGAAGACCTCGGGGCCGCTGCATGCGCCGGTCATTGCTCCGGTCATGGCAGCGATCGTGTCCGTATCGCCGCCAAGGTTGACTGCGGCCAACAAAGCCGATTGCGGATCGTCGGCAAACCTCCAGGCCAGGGCAAAGGCGGCTGCCACAGACTCATTGGCCTCGACCGAGGTACCACAGTCCTCAATGAGGTGGTGTTCGAAATCGTCCTCATTCTTGAATTCTTCAGACAGCTGTATTGCCTGCCGGGCGCGTGCGGGAACCGACGCCTTAGGAGTCCAGGCTCCGGCGGTTCCCATGGCGGGCACCAGGCGCAGGGACTCCTTCAACGCCTGGCGAACGGTCATTCCTTCAAGTCCTAGACTGACTGTCGTAGCGATCAGCGCGGCACTTTGGAAGCCTGCGACTGTGTCGTGGGTGACCTGGCAGGACTCGTAGATGCGATTGGCCAGCCGCTTGGTGTCTTCGGGTTTGTTGGCTATGCCTACCGGAGTGACTCGCATGGCGGCCCCGTTGGTGGTGCCTGTCCTTCCGGTGATTATGATGTCTGCGCCGCAGCGAACCTGTTCCAGAGCCAGCTTGGTGGAGGGCCCGAGCAGGTCGAGCGATCCGCGCGACTTCATGTCGTCCTCCCAGGCCAGAAGACGCTTGGCGAATTCCTTCGGATCAATGTGTCCCTTGCCCTCGATGATCAGTTCCGCCACGATCAGTGCCTGCTCGGTGTCGTCGGTCACAGACCCCGCAGGCATACCGGGGGCTATGGGCTGTTCCGCGATGGCATCACGAAGGGTGTCAACCCTGCCGTAGGCCTCATAAATGGCTGCTGGACTCATGCTTTGCGTGGGCATGCCCAGCGCGTCCCCCAAGGACAGTCCAGTAAGCGCGCCCAGTGCGCCCCTTTCGGTTCTGGTCATTGTTGTGCAAGCCTCCGGAGTCGTTGCGATGGGTCCATCAATCTGTCTGTAGATGGATTGCGAAATTTTTGATCAGAATCATTGTATGCCCTTGGAACATTGTCGGCACAGGCGGTGAAAGATGCATAACTTGCAACGGAGAATGAGAATCTGATTGAGTTCCACCTCTGTGAAGTGGGAGATAAAAACAGTGCAGGCATATCAAGGTTACAGACTTGATCAAGGTATGGGTTCTATAGAGCGTGACGACAATTGGCTGAGTTTGCCGCTGTGTCTTAGTCCAGACCCTCGCGGCTGCAGAGGTTCTGGATATAAAAAAGAATCCCGAGGTGACCTCGGGATTCTACCTGTGGAGCTAGGGGGATTCGAACCCCCGACCTTCTCCATGCCATGGAGACGCGCTACCAGCTGCGCCATAGCCCCGTGCTTGCCTTGCTTGGTGAAGCCTTGCTTATAGTACACCGGGATTGGCGAATGGAGCAACTCAGTGTGTTGCCCCGGAATTGCAGGGATTGTGAGCTAATTGATGGATTTTATCCTCGAATGGTCTTGGGTCGTTCCTGAGCTTGCAAGTGCGCTAGCATGATGAACAAGGGGCGACCAAGGGGGTCGGCAGCAACGGAAAGGCGGCGGACCATGACCGGCAAAAACGATGCCGAAGTACGGGCTGAAAAGCGGAAGGGGAACCATCCTGGGGACCAGCTCATCATCAACTGCCTGCCCTTGGACCAGAGCGAACGACAGGAATTCCTCCAGGCGGCTCCAGGCGTTCGTCAGGAGTTCATTGTCGACACGGACATGCGGCAGAGCATGCATTGGCTCATCGATGTCCCTCAATCCCTCCGATCGGAGGCCACGATCATTTTGGGTAATCCGCCGGCCGAGCAGGTGGTTGCCTGCAGTAACCTGGTCTGGCTGCAGACCAGCAGCGCGGGTGTGGATGCCTACATGAAACCGGGGATTCTGCCTCCGGACGCCATATTGACCAGTGCCTCAGGCGCTTATGGGCAGTCGGTCTCCGAGCACATGTTCGCCATGATGTGGGCCCTGATGAAGGACCTTCCTGGTTACCGGGACAATCAACGCATGGGCCGTTGGGAACTTCGCGGGGCTGTCCTTTCACCGCGCGGTTGCCAGGTTCTGGTGTTGGGCACGGGGGATATCGGAGCCTCCTTCGCTCGTCTGGCCAAGGCTGTAGGCGCTCGGACCATCGGTATCAGGCGGCATCCCGACCAGCCGGTGGAGGGGTTCGACCGTCTGGCTGGTTTTGACGATCTGGATGCCCTGCTGCCTGAGATGGATGTAGTGGCTCTGGCCCTGCCTTCAACGCCGCAGACCAGACATATCATCGACGGCCATCGTCTTGCATTGATGAAGTCCACCGCCGTGCTGGTCAATGCGGGCAGGGGAGATGCCGTGGACTGCATGGCTCTGGCCCAAGCCCTGGATAAGGATGGCATTTTCGGTGCAGGGCTGGATGTGACCGAACCGGAACCTCTGCCTGAAGACCACCCACTCTGGAGGCAACCACGCTGCCTGCTCACTCCGCATGTAGCCGGGGGAGCTCATCTACCCTCCAACATGGACAAGGTTCGGGCAATTTGCCTGGATAATCTTCGTCGGTTCATGGATGGCAGACCCCTTCGCAACCGGATGAGGTGACCGCCGTGCCGACAGAGCAAAGCCGTAGCGGCAACAGTCGTGGGCGGACGACTGTTCTGCGGTGGGTGGCCGTTCTGCTGGCGCTTGCTTTGATTGTGGCGGGCTCCTTGGCCTTGGCTGGCAGGTTGATGGGTGTCGGATCTGCTCGCCATGATAATCAAAGTTCCTCTGCAAACGGCCGCAAGACCGCTTCCCATAGCCCTCCCGGGTATTCTCCTGAGCAGACTGCGGCCCATTCGCCTCTGATCTCGCCTGTGGACTACAACCACGACGGTGTGGACGATTACACGGCTATGGTGCGTGGAGCCCATCAGGAGGCACGCATCCATCCACGATATGACAGCGGCTACTATCAGGGCGGCTATCCCCCCGATGACCGGGGTGCCTGTACCGATGAGATCTGGAGGGCCTTCCGACAGGCCGGCTACGATCTCAAAGCCATGGTCGACGCTGACATCGCCTCGTCTCCTGGGGCCTATGCCGGAGTCATCAGCAGGCCCGATCCGAACATCGACTTCAGACGCACCAATGTCCTCGGCGTATTCCTGTCCCGGCACGCCCAGCGTCTGACCAACGACACGGCGGCCACCGACCAGTGGCAGCAGGGCGACATCGTCATCTTCGACACCTCCTGGCACATCGGCATGGCCTCCGATAGAAGGGACGGTCGGGGCATTCCCCTGCTTCTGCACAACATGGGCCAGCGCGACAGGGAGAACGACTACCTGGGTTTGCCGGGCCATCGTCCCATCACCGGGCATTTTCGCTTCGACGCCTCCAAGATCCAACCCGCCGTCCTGCGGCCATGGCGGGGATGACCGGGGACTACCCTGCGGAATTGAACACGGCAGTAACTGGTTATCTGCTACTATCGGTTCGGCCAGAAACGTCGGCCAGGTTCGAGCACGAGAGGCGGTGATGGCGATGATGAGAGTATTCAGCACCATGAACGGGCAGATCGAGCAGATCGGCAAGGCTTCCAAGGGCTCATGGATATGCTTATCTGCGCCCACCGATGTGGAGCTGGCCAACGTCTCGCAGACCACGGGCATAGACCTTGCTGACCTGCGTGCCCCCCTGGACGATGAGGAGCGCTCGCGTGTGGACGTGGAGGACGAGTACACCATGGTCATCGTCGACATTCCCCGGGCCGAAGAGCGCGACGGCCGGGACTACTACGAGACCATCCCCCTGTCCATTATCGTCACCGAGGATCTGATCGTCACCGTCTGCATGCAGGACACCGTCCTGCTCCATCCCTTCATGGAGGGCACCATCCGGGGGTTCAACACCTTCATGAAGTCACGCTTCATCCTGCAGATCCTCTACCGCAACGCCACCCTCTACCTGCGCTATCTGCGCATCATCGACCGCGAGTCGGACCGGCTGGAGCTCAAGCTGCGCCATTCCATGCAGAACCGGGAGATCCTCATGCTGCTGGAGCTCAACAAGACCTTGGTCTACTTCGCCACCAGCCTCAAGTCCAACGAGATCGTCCTGGAGAAGCTGACCGGCCTGGAGCGGATCAAGCGCTATCCGGACGACGAGGACCTACTGGGCGATGTGATCACCGAGAACAAGCAGGCCATCGAGATGGCCAACATCTACTCAAGCGTTCTTTCGAACATGACCGACGCCTTCGCCTCCATCGTCTCCAACAACGTCAACAACGTCATGAGGATCTTCACCATCATCTCCATCAGCCTGTCGGTGCCCACGCTGATCTTCTCCATGTATGGCATGAACTTCAACCAGGGCATGTTCGGCATGCCTTTCACCGACAAGCCCTGGGGCTTCGCGGTCGTGGTGATTCTGTCAGGCCTGGTGACCGCCCTGGTGACCTGGTTCCTGACGCGTTCGAGAATGTTCAAGTAGGGGCCGATCATGTTTGCACGCAGGATTGCGGCGGCTCTGCTGGCACTGGTTCTGGCGGTGCCCCTGAGCGGGTGCGGCCGCCAGGAGGATCGCTACCGGGCGGGTTCCATCGGGCCCAAGATCAGCGTGGGCATCTCCTTCGACCAACCCGGGCTTGGATTCGCCCAGTCCGGCCAGTACCGGGGTCTGGATGTGGATGTGGCCCAGTACGTGGTCCACGAGCTGGGATACGCCGAGTCGCAGATCGTCTTCCGCCAGGTGAAGCCTGCGGATCGCGAGCGCATGCTCGAACAGGGCCAGGTGGACATGGTCGTGGCCGGCTACTCCATCACCCGGAATCGGCAGAAGCTGGTGGATTTCGCCGGACCCTACCTGGCTGTGGGGCAGGACCTGCTGGTTCGCCGCTCTCAGAACGACATCGCCGGGGTGGAGGATCTGGCCCAAAAGCGGGTCTGCGTGGCAGCTGGGTCCACCTCCGGGGCACTGGTGCGCTCGCTGGCCCCCCAGGCCCAGGTCCAGGAGCGGGATGAGTTTCCCGAGTGCATCACGGCCCTGCTCAGCGGGGATGCGGATGCTGCCAGCGGCGACGACTTCGCCCTGGCCGGCCTGGCGCATGTTCGCGGCGGCGGCCAGCTGCGCCTGGTTGGCAACCCCTTCTCCCATGAACGGTACGGCATCGGCGTGCCCCACGGGGATCCGGAGCTGGTGGATGTCGTCGACCAGGCCCTGAAGAGGATGATGCGGGACGGGTCCTTCAAGTCCGCCCTGGGTCGGGCTTCCCGGTCAATCGGCTTTTCCGTCGATGCCGCCGCCCGCACCCTGCAGCCCGGCGACCACTGAGTACGGCTCATGCCAGGACGACGGATGCTGGACATCGGCCCGGCCGTGTCCATGTGAATGGCGATAATTCACCATATGAACGCGAATGAAGACAGTGATCATCAGCAGACCCAGGAATCCGATCAGCCCCAATTCCGCTACGATGCCGCCATGGCTCAGACCATCGAGGAGCACTGGCAGCAGCGCTGGGAAAAGGAGGGCACCTTCTGGGCCGCCAACACCAAGGGTGATTTGACGGATGCCCATGGGGAGCACGCTGGGGGCCGCAGTCCCTACTTCGTCATCGACATGTTCCCCTATCCTTCGGGCAAGGGCCTGCATGTGGGTCACCCCCTGGGCTACATCGCCACCGACGTGGTCAGCCGCTACCACCGGATGAAGGGCGAGAACGTCCTGCACGCCATGGGCTACGACGCCTTCGGCCTGCCCGCCGAGCAGTATGCGGTCCAGACCGGCCAGCACCCACGGGTCACCACCGAGCAGAACATCGCCAACATGCGCTGGCAGCTGCATCGGCTGGGACTCAGCTTCGACGACCGCCGCTCCTTCGCCACCATCGATACCGACTACGTGCGCTGGACCCAGTGGATCTTCTCGCGCATCTACGAGTCCTGGTACGACCCTGACTATCGCCGTGCCGACGGGGGGACGGGTTCTGCCAGGCCCATCAGCGAGCTTGTCGAGGCCTTCAAGTCCGGAAGCAGGCCCATCCCCGGCCATGCCGACGCCTCCTGGGAGGACCTGGACGAGGCCGAGCGCTCCGAGGTGCTCAACGACTTCCGCCTGGCCTACATCTCGCGTTCGCCGGTCAACTGGTGCCCTGGACTGGGCACGGTCCTGGCCAACGAGGAGGTGACCGCCGAAGGACGCTCCGAGCGTGGCAACTACCCGGTCTACCAGCGTGAGCTCAAGCAGTGGTCCATGCGCATCACCGCCTACGGCCACCGGCTTCTGGAGGATCTGGACATCCTGGATTGGCCCGAAAAGGTCAAGCTCATGCAGCGCAACTGGATCGGGGAGTCGCACGGGGCCTCGGTGGACTTCACCGTGCCCGGCCCCGACGGGGACCAGACCATGGAGGTCTACACCACCCGTCCCGACACGCTTTTCGGTGCCACCTTCGCCGTGGTTTCCCCCGAGCATGACCTGCTCCAGCACCTGCCCCAGGAGTGGCCTGAGGATGTGCCTGATCAGTGGAAGGGCGGCTATGCCAATCCTGCGGAGGGTGTGCAGGCCTATCGCAGGGCCGCCGAGGCCAAGACCGCCAAGGATCGCGTGGATGAAGGCGGGGCCAAGACCGGCCTGTTTACCGGGCTGTACGCTCTCAACCCCATCACCGGGACCAAGCTGCCCATCTTCACCGCCGACTATGTGCTGATGGACTACGGCACCGGAGCCATCATGGCTGTGCCTGGCGGTGATCAGCGCGATTACGACTTCGCCGTCAAGTATGGCCTGCCCATCGTCTACACGGTCAGCCCTCTGCCTGAGTCCGGGCAGACATTGGACGACTACCGGGGCAAGGCGCCTTTTGTCTCCCACGACGGCATTGTGGTCAACTCTTCGGTCCAGGCCACCCAGGCCGCTGGCGATCCTCTCAGCCTGGACGGCCTGCGGGTTGACCAGGCCATCGAGAAGGTCACTGCCTGGCTGGAGTCGGCCGGGGTGGGCCATGGGACGGTCTCCTACCGGCTGCGCGACTGGCTCTTCTCCCGTCAGCGTTACTGGGGCGAGCCTTTCCCGGTGGTCTATGACGACCAGGGCCTGCCCCACCTGCTGCCCGACGACCAGCTGCCGGTGGCCCTGCCGGACGTGCCCGACTACTCGCCCAAGACCTTCGACCCCGAGGATGCCCAGTCCAGCCCCGAGGCACCGCTGAGCCGCAACCAGGATTGGGTGAACGTGACCCTGGACCTGGGCGACGGCCCTAAGGTCTACCACAGGGACACCAACACCATGCCCAACTGGGCCGGCTCCTGCTGGTACTACATGCGCTACATCGACCCCAAGGACGACCGGCATATGGTCGATCCGGAGGAATACGACTACTGGCTTGGGCCCAGGCACAACGCCACGGCCGGGGAGTCAGGCGGTGTCGATCTCTACGTGGGTGGCGTGGAGCATGCGGTGCTGCACCTGCTCTATGCCCGCTTCTGGCACAAGGTCCTCTACGATCTGGGATACGT
The DNA here is from genome assembly GCF_016100735.1 of Bifidobacterium sp. W8104. Taxonomy (NCBI): domain Bacteria; kingdom Bacillati; phylum Actinomycetota; class Actinomycetes; order Bifidobacteriales; family Bifidobacteriaceae; genus Bifidobacterium; species Bifidobacterium sp. W8104. The sequence continues at coordinate 7,856 of NZ_JACFRW010000001.1, read as the reverse complement.
CTCGTCCAAGGAGCCCTTCCACAAGCTTTTCAACCAGGGGATGATCCAGGCCTACGCCTACACGGACCAGCGCGGTCAGTACGTGCCTGCCGCCGAGGTGGAGGAGCATGAGGAGGGCGGCAAGGTCAACTACACCTGGCAGGGGCAGTCGGTCAACCGCGAGTTCGGCAAGATGGGCAAGAGCCTCAAGAACATCATCACCCCGGACGATATGTACCGCACCTATGGGGCCGACACCTTCCGCCTCTACGAGATGAGCATGGGTCCCCTGGACGAGTCCAGGCCCTGGAACACGCGCAACGTGGTGGGTGGCATGCGCTTCCTGCAGCGGCTCTGGCGCAACGTGGTGGACGAGCAGACCGGCGAGGTGGTCCTGGACGAGGGCGAACCCGACCAGAAGACCCTGAAGCTGCTCAACACCACCATCCATGACGTGACGGTGGAGATGGAGGCCATGCGGCCCAACACGGCCATCGCCAGGATGATCGTGCTCAACAACCATCTGACCGGGCTGAACCCGACGCCCAGGGCAGCCATCGAGCCCTTGGTGCTCATGCTCTCGCCCATCGCCCCCCACATCTGCGAGGAGCTCTGGAGCCGTCTGGGTCACAAGGAATCCCTGGCGCATGCCCAGTGGCCGACCTGGGATGATCGCTATCTTGGCGAGGACACGGTCACCGCCGTGGTCCAGGTCAAGGGCAAGGTCCGCGGCAAGCTGCAGGTCAGCCCCGACATCGCGCCCGACCAGCTTAAGGCCATGGCTCTGGCACTGCCTGCCGTCCAGGAGCGGCTGGGCGGCAAGGAGCCGCGGAAGGTCATTGTCAAGGCGCCTAAGATCGTATCGGTCGTGCCGGCCTGACCCTGCACTGTCCACAGCCAGGCCAGGCTGTGGACAGGCGATGAGCTTCGACCACATAGCCCCCCGGCCTCATACCGGGGGGCTTTTTCATGCCAGGCTGGACCCATGAGCATCAACATCACCCAGCCGCCGGCGCCGCCCCTCCAGGCTCTGGCCCTGAATCAATCGATTCGGTCGGAGCCGTCATCTGAAGGCAAGGCCGACTCCCAGGTTCGACGGGATAGGCCCGTTTGGTGGTTTACGCCGCTTCAGGCCTTGACAGCCATCCTCATTCTGGTGGCGGCCCTTGCCTTAAGTCTGACCCTGCTGGCCCAGCAGGGACGGGCCCTGGCCAGAGGGGTGGCTGTTGACGGATCCGGGACCAGCTCATCGGCTCCTACGAACAATAATGTGAACAGTGCTGCACACCGAGGCGAGCAGGCCTCGGAAAACGATCACAGCCGTGGTACCCATGGTGAAGCGAGCAGCGGGCAGGCCGATCCTCCGGTCTCTGGCTCCTCCCAACCTGCCGAAAAGGCCGACAATGCCCCTCCTGCTCCGGTCTCCAGCGCCTCCTCGGGGTCAGCCGATCAGGCGGGGCGCGTGAATCTGAACAGCGCCAGCCAGCAGGATCTGGAAAACGTCAAGGGGATCGGTCCGGTCAAGGCTGCAAAAATATTGGAACATCGACGAGCCATCGGCGGCCGCTACACTTCGGTAGACCAGCTCCTGGATGTCCCCGGCATCGGTGCCAAGACCCTGGCCCGATTACGCCCATATTTGGTGGCGCAATGATGACCGGTCGTTCAAGAGTCCACAATGGGGCTCACGATGGGGTTGATCGGGAGAACGGCAGCCGCAATCTTCGGATGCTCCCCGCTGCTTGTCTGGCCTGGGCGGTTGCCCTGCTGGTCCCCTGGCTTCTGGACCTGAGCATGGGCGGATCGGCGGCAGGATCAGCCAAGCGCGGTGACTGGCCCAAGTCGGTGGGGGAATCCAGAGGCGGCATGGCCGGTGGAGGTACGGCCAGCGGAGGCATGGGTATGACGGTCTGGATGATGCCGCTTGTCCTAGCGCTTCCATTACTCCTTGCAATGGTCCTGCTTGCCGTCAAGCTCGTCTGCTTGGTCGCCAGAGAGGTCCCCAATCGCAGGAGTCAGTTTTTTCGTCGGCCCCATCGCTTGGTGTCCACTTGGTTTGATTCTCGTAGGCTGCCGACGCTGGCCGTCCTGGCTGCCGTGGCTCTGACTGCAGCATTGGCTGCTGCGGTAGGTCATGAGTCGGTGCGCAGCGGGCCGGCAGCACGTCAGATCCGTCAGGGAAAGGCGATGGCCGAGGTGCGTGGTCGGGCTGTAGGACCTATGAGCGCATCCTCTCGGCGAGGATGGGACTGTCAGGTGGAATTAAGGCTGCACCGGGTGACTGTGGCCGGTGTGCGCATGCCTTCCGCTGAACGGATTGTGCTCTTCGCCCGTGGCCGGTCATGCCTGCTGCAGCAGGGCGGACTGTATCGTGCGCGTGGCCTCTTGGGACCCTCCGTTTACGGCCGTCCCATGCCCTGGCTGACCGTGGAGGATGGCTTGAAACAAGTCAGGCCGCCAGGACCTGGTAGACGCTTGATAGTTCGTATGCAAAATGCCTTTCTCGAACAGACCGGCAAGCTGGACGACCAGGGGCGGATCCTGGTGCCGGGATTGACCATGGGTATCCTGGGCAACCAGGCCCTGCCCGGTTCGGGCGGGTCCCTTGGCAGACCGGCAGTGGAGCCCGCCTATGCCACCCGTCTGACCCAGGATTTCCGTGCATCGGGCATCCTTCATCTGATGGCTGTCTCTGGTGGGCACTTCATGATCCTGGCTTCGCTGCTGGTTTCAATCATGCGGGCCCTGCGCTCGCCGCCCCTGCTGATGGCCCTGGTTTTGTCCGCCGCCTATCTGGGCTTGGGCATGCTGATGGTCCCAGGGGATTCGGTCTTGCGAGCCCAGGCCATGGGGCTTCTTTCAGCTTTGGCTCTGGCTGCCTGCCGGCCTGCCCAGTCCTTGAATTCCCTGTCCTGGTGTGTGCTGTTGGTCCTGATTCTGCGGCCTTCCATGGCCGCAAGCTTCGGCTTCGCGCTCTCCTGTGGTGCTGTGCTTGGCATAGGTCTGGGAAACCGGCGGTTGACGGTCCTCCTTGAAGACCATCTTCCGGCATTTCTGGCACGTCCATTGGCCACGACCCTGTGTGCTCAGGCTGGCACGCTGCCCGTGCAGGTGCTGATGAGTCCCGGACTGCCTCTGCTGGCACCGTTGGCCAATCTGCTGGTCACTCCTGTGGTCGACGTTGCCACCGTGACCGGCCTGCTGGCCCTGCTCACCTCCTGGCTCTGGCCGCCATTGGGGCTCTTGCTGGCCCGGTTGACCTCCCTGGGTACTGCAGTCATGGCTTTCGCCGCCACATGGCTGGGCGAGGCGGCTGCTCCGGCGGCCTGGCCTTCGGGGCCAGTCGGCAGCGCCTGTCTGCTTGGTCTGGGTCTCATGGTCGTGATCGATCATCGGCTGGTTCGACTCATCCGTACCCGGAAGTGGGACCGTTCATGGTCAGCCGTGGCAGACGAGGATTCAGGGGTTCCCTTTCGGCCATCGGCTTGGGGGTCAATCAAGGTCTGGCTACGGCAGACCTATGGCCTTCTTGCACAGTTGGTCTTCAAAAAACGACCGGGGTAATGTCCAGTGATAAAGGGAGATTTGAGGCATGACCAAAGCTCAGCAGGAGAACCCTTCCGTCCATCTGGTGGTCGGCGGCGATCCCTTCCTCAACGGTCAGCGCGTTAAGGACCTGTGCGCACAGGCATGTGCCGCCCACCCGGACAGCGAATACATAGAGATGGATGCGGCAGACTGCGACGCTTACGCCTTTCAGGAGGCGGTCGGACCCTCCCTGCTCAGTCAGACGGCCGTGGTCCTTCTGGATGATCTGCAGGCGGCCGATGAGGCCTTGACTCAGGCCCTGGTGGATTTCTGCCGCGAACCAACAGAATCCGAAACCAGCATTGTCATCGCGCGTCATGACGGTGGCAACAGGGGCCGCAGGCTTCTGGACCAGATGGAACGTGCCGGAGCAGTCATGGAGCGTATGCCGGATCTGAAGAAGTTCGATGACAAGGTTGATTTCGTCTATGGGCAATTCAAGGCCCATCAGCGTCGCATCCAGCCGAGGGCGGCTCAGCGTCTGGTGGATGTCCTGGGTGAGCGCACTCCGGAACTTGCCGCCATGTGCTCCCAGCTCTGCTTCGATTTTGACCAGGATCCCATGACCTTGGAGATCGTCAACCGATATTTGACCGATAACCCGGCTGTGTCGGGATTCGCCGTGGCGGACAGGGCCCTTGCCGGCAGGCCGGCCCAAGCCGTCGTCGCCCTACGTTCAGCTCTGGAACAGGGCAACGAGCCAGTATCACTTATCGGAGTACTGGCCCTGAAGCTGCGGACGCTGGGTAAGGAGGCGGCCATCGAATCGGGATCCATCACGACAGCCGAGGCCAAGGCCGCCTACTGGCAGTTGCGTGAGGCAAAGCGACAGCTGCATGGATGGACCTCCTCCGGTCTGGCGGCCTGCATCGAGGCCTTGGCACACGCTGATGAGGTCAGCAAGACCAGCAGCGGCGACGCCCGCTATGCTCTGGAACGGGCAGTGGAGCTGATCGCCGCCAAGGGAAGGACGTTGGCATGAGCCTGCAGGACAGTGCCGGGCAAAAGGATGGATTTGAGCTGGCCGTGCCAACGGGCGAGGACATGCGGCGCCTGGGCAGAAACCTGGCTTCATGTTTGCAAGGCGGGGATGTGATCCTCCTGTCCGGACCTCTGGGGGCGGGCAAGACCACGCTGGCCCAGGGGCTGGGCAGCGGACTTGGAGTGGACGGTCCTGTGGTCTCGCCCACGTTCACCATTGCAAGAGAGCTGCATGGCCATCTGTCCGACGGCTCGCCGGTCACCCTGATCCATGTGGATGCCTATAGGCTGGGCGGACAGGACTATCTGCCTGGCGAAGATGCCGTGGATCGGCTCCTGGACGAGCTGGAGTCCCTCGGTCTGGACGAGGAGTTGGAGGATCCGGGCCAAAGCACCATCATCCTGATGGAATGGGGTGAGCAGATGGCCTCGGCACTGGCCGATCAACGTCTGGAAGTGAGCATTGCCCGACCCGTGGATCCTCGGGAAGATCCTGACGCGCCACCCAGCTCCCAGGGTCAGCGTATGGTACGTCTGCGTGGAGTGGGTCCTTGGTGGGCCACCAGACTGGAGCAGTTGAGAAAGGCGATGACGGCATGAGCGGGAGCGATACGCCCCTTTTGGTGATCGATACCTCATATGGCTCGACTGTGGGATTGCCGGGGCGGGAGCCTTGCATCGAGACCGACTCGCGCTCGCATGTGGAACGCCTCCAGGTCAACATCGCCAAGGTCATGGACCAGGCCGGGCTGTCTGCAGACGATCTGAGGACCATCGTGGTGGGACTGGGCCCTGCACCTTTCACCGGTCTGCGGGCAGGCATCGTAACCGCCAAAGCCCTGGCCTTTGCCACCGGTGCCCGTCTGCTGGGACAGGACATCCTGGAACCACAGGCCCGCTATGCCTACAGCCGGTTCAAGCAGCAGGGCCAAGGCCATACCCGGTTGCTGGTTCTGGCTGTCAATGATGCTCGACGTCGGCAGCTCTATTACCGTCTCTTCGGCGACTTTGGAGACGTGGAAGCCCCGGCCCGGCCGCTGACCGAAATGAGCATCGACTATCCAGCAGCCATCTGTGAGAGAGTCGCAGCCATTGTGAAAAAGTGTGGGTCTGCGGATCAGGGCCCTGTCACGCTGGTCATTAGCGGCCACGGAGCCGGTCGCTACGCTGACCAGTGGGAGCGTCTGGATGAGCATCCGGATATACGGGTGATACTGGACGAAGGATCCTTCCTGGAGGATCGGACCCAGGGGACAGCTCTGATGGCAGCTTGTGCATGCAGACGTGCCCGGCAGGGGCTGATCGACCCGGTGGAACCGCTTTACCTTCGTCGGCCGGACGTTTCGGTGCCCAATCCGCTCAAGCACGTGGCTGTCCAGTCATGATTCGCAGGGCGGCCTTGGGGGACCTGGACCAACTTGTCGACTTGGAGGCGAACATCTTCGGCGACCAGGCCTGGAGCCGGCAGGAGCTGCGGTTTGAGTTGTCTGCGCCCTCCCGCACCTACCTGGTATGGGAGGACCAGGGAACCGTCCTGGGCTACGGAGGTTATTGGTCGGGCGAAAGGGATGCCGAGCTGATGACCATCGGGGTGCTGCCGGAAGCCCGGCATCGCGGTATTGCAGGATCCCTGCTGGCCAGGCTTATTGCCGGAGCAGATCATGAAGGTCTGCAAGGCATGAACCTGAAAGTGCGCATAGACAACCCGGCGGCCATTGGCCTCTACAAAAAATTCGGTTTCTCAAGGACGGGTCTATCCAAGGGCTACTATCAGCCTCAAGACGTGGATGCCTGGACTATGACCAGACCTTTGAGCTCGGTCGGGCCGGGTCCGGTGGGATTTGTCGGCAGCAAGTTTTTAGAAGGACAGGAAAGGATCATCGACTATGAGTGAGCCTCTGGTGCTTGGCATCGAATCCACCTGCGACGAGACCGCGGCCGCCCTGGTGCAGGGCAACCGGCTGCTGTCCAACGTGGTGGCCTCCTCCATGAACGAGCACGCCCGCTATGGGGGCGTCATCCCTGAGATCGCCTCGCGGGCACACGCTGAGTCCTTTGTACCGGTCGTCTCCAAGGCCCTGAATGATGCGGATATGGACCTGTCCCAAGTGGATGCCATAGCGGTCTCGGCTGGTCCCGGACTGGCTGGTTGCCTGGCCGTAGGCGTTTCCGGTGCCAAGGCGCTGGCCTGGGCAGCGAAAAAGCCTCTATATGGCATCAACCATGTCATCGGCCATATAGCGGTCACCCAGCTCCAATTCGGACCTTTCCCTGAAAATGCCCTGGCCCTGATCGTCTCCGGCGGCCACACCTCATTGCTGCATGTGGATGATCTGGCGAAATCGGTTCAGGTGGTGGGCACCACCCTGGATGACGCGGCGGGGGAGTGCTTCGACAAGATCGCACGTCTGCTGGGCTTCCCCTATCCCGGCGGCCCCCACATCGACCGCCACGCCCGGGTGGGCGACCCTCACGCCATCGCCGTGCCCCAGGGGCTGACCAAGGGCCGGGCCGGAGCAGAGCATCCCTATGATTTCAGCTTTTCCGGGGTCAAGACCGCCGTGGCTCGATGGGTCGAGCGCAGACAGCAGGCCGGGCTCGACATTCCCGTGGATGATGTCTGCGCCTCCCTGGCTGATTCCGTGGCCACCGTCCTCTCCCGCAAGGCCATGGCCGCCTGCCACAGATTCGACACGGGTACCCTGATTGTCGGCGGCGGGTTCTCGGCCAACTCGCAGCTGCGCGGCAAGCTTGAAGAGTTCGGCGAGCAGGATGGCGTCAAGGTTCGCATTCCGAAAATCAACCTGTGCACGGACAACGGCGCCATGGTGGCCATGCTGGGCGTCAATCTGGTCCAGGCGGGACGGGCTCCCTCTGCTCCCGACTTCTCCATTGATTCGGCCATGCCCCTGGACAGGATCCTCATGTAATCGACACGCCAAGTTGTCGGATACGAGAGTTCTGACTATAGTATGGTAATTGTGTTCAGCGAGAGTTGAACAGGACATTCCCGCATAGCTCAGTTGGCAGAGCGTTCGACTGTTAATCGAAATGTCGCTGGTTCAAGCCCAGCTGCGGGAGCTCTCAACCGCCGGTCCTCCGGCGGTTTTCTTTATCTGCCAGGTTTGGCCTATAGGGCCTATAGGAACTAAACGCGTTGTTTTAGGTTCTGTGTGTGGGTTTGGTTGTGTGTTGGTCAGAGTGTGGTGTTGGGGTATCTGGCCTATAGGAACTAAACGCGTTGTTTTAGGTTCTGTGTGTGGGTTTGGTTGTGTGTTGGTCAGAGTGTGGTGTTGGGGTATCTGAAT